>NZ_JBEPKK010000002.1:0-598931 GCF_040544675.1 Variovorax boronicumulans | reverse complement strand
TGTTTCAGCGCAGCCTTCGATTATGCACCGTTTTTTGCAATCCGGTCAACTTCGAAGGAAGTTTTTTCAACCAACCCGTTCAAGCAATCAGCCCCAAAGGACACATCACCTGAACTACGCATCGCTGCGTTGTCAGTCGAGCCCACGAGTATACAACGGTTTTTTCACTCCGCATTACGGATCTGAAGTTTTTGCTTCCATCCAGGCGCCGCTCGTTGCATGTCCCCTGCATGCCTTTGAAGGCCGGGAGGGAACCAGAGCCCTACTTAGATATACAGATGGGATCCGCGCGGTCACTTGGGCACCAGGGGTTGCGACAGCCAAAGAAAAAGCCGCCCGAAGGCGGCTTCACATCAAATCGGGCCGCTACCCAAATCAATAGTAGCGCGAGCTGTTCATGCGGCGCATCGCTTCGTACAGCGTGGGCATGCGCGCTTCATTCGAGCGGCTGCTCATCTTGGCCAGGGCGTCAATCTTCGCGACCGCAGCGGGCGTCACGGTGCCTTCGGATTGCTGGCGCCACACAGCGGCTTGCAGTTCCTGCATCACGCGGGGGTCGTTCTTCGCGGTTTCCATGAAACGAGCGTCGGCGCTGGCTGCGGCACGGCGCTTTGCTGCGGCTTGCCAAAGAGTAGCGAGACGGCTTTCACGAACCGAACCGGCAAACAGCGCGAAAAGACCGATCGCGACAAGGCAGAAGATCATCCATGCGGCGAGCAGCGAGCCTTCGGTCCAGTTGGTCACCAGCGTATCGGCCACCACCAGCACGGCGGAGGCGATGGCCACGATGAACAGGGCGATCAGCGGACGGCCGCCTTCGGCGCCGGTGCGTGCGGCCTCGATCTGGCCGAAAAGAACTTCGGCGCGACGGACGCCGGGATGGACGGTGGGTTGGTCAACGTGGACAAAGCTGGTCATGGTGCGATCCCTTCGGGGATGAATGGCAACGAGTGCCGATGCCGTGATATTAGGGGTTACCCTAGTGCTTTGCCACTTTATCTTTCTGATGTTTATCATTCACAGTACTTATGGATGTCAACTTTCGCACGCTCGACCTCAACCTGCTCCGCGTCTTCGACGAGGTGATGGCGGAGCGCAACCTCACGCGCGCGGCCCGCAACCTGTCGATCACCCAGCCTGCGGTCAGCAACGCGCTGCGGCGCCTGCGCGAAGTGTTGGGTGACGAACTGGTGCGGCGCGCCGGCGCCGGCGTGGAACCCACGCCGCGGGCGCTGGCGCTCTGGCCCACGGTGCGCGACGCGCTGCGGCAGCTCCAGCACACGCTCGCGCCCGGCGAGTTCGACGCGGCAGTTGCCGACACGACTTTCCTGCTGGCCATGGCCGACGCCACCGCTGCGGAGCTGATCCCGGGCCTGGTGCAGATCGCCGAACAAGAGGCCCCCGCCATTTCGCTGCGCGTGCTGCCGCTGACCACGCGCGATCCGCGCCGCATGCTGGAAAACGAAGAGGTCGACATGGCCATCGGCTACTTCCCGGCCGTCATCGCCAGCCTTGCGGCACGCGGGCAGTCCGGCGTGGGCGTGCCGTTCGAGACCCAGCGGCTCTATTTGGGCCAATATGTATGCGTGATGCGACGCGGCCATCCCTTGGCCGATGCGCCGCTCACGCTCGACGACTACTGCGCGGCGCGGCACCTGCTGGTGAGCTTTTCAGGAAGGCCGTACGGCTTCATCGACCAGACGCTCGGCGCCATGGGGCGCGAGCGGCGCATCGTGATCACGGTGAACCAGTTCTTCACGGCGGGCCGGGTGGTCGCCAATTCAGACCTGCTGACCGTGCTGCCGCGCCACTTCGTGACGGTGACCGGCATCGACGACCAGTTGGTGCTGCGCGACCTGCCCTTCGACCAGCCGCCGGTGCACGTGGATGCCATATGGCACCGGCGCGCCCAGCATGCGCATTCGCACGAGTGGCTGCGAGACGCGCTGTTGCGATCGGCCGCGGCGGCCTTCGCGGGGTCGGTCCTCGGGCAGAAGGTGCCCGACTGACCGACGCTATCTCTGTCTGTGAGTCAGTCAGCGAACGACGCTGAGCCAGGCGCTGGCGGCGGCGCGCAGCTCCTGTGCGTGGTGAGCTCCGCGACCGGCGCGGATGTCGGCGCTTTCCATCAGGGCCGACGCATGGCTGGCGGGGGCGTTGACGGTGGAGGAGCGGAAGAAACGTGCCACTTGGGCGATGAGGCTGAACATGGTGTTGCGCGGCTTGTGGCCGTGCTCTGAGTGGTTGATGCTCCAAGATTAAGGGTTATCCCTAGTAAAACAACCCCAACCTTATGCACTTCGCGCATAGGGTAATTCGCCTAGACTGCCCCGACGATGAAGTTGCAACTGCTCTCCGACCTGCATCTGGAGTCCCACCCCCGCTTCCACGCCGACCCCGTTCCGGGCGCCGATCTGCTGGTGCTGGCAGGCGACATCGGCTCCTACCAGCAGGGCTCGCGCCTCACCGACACCGACTTCGGACTCGGCCGCTTCTCCCCCCGCAACGGCTGGCCGACGCCCGTGCTCTATGTGCCGGGCAACCACGAATACGACAGCGCCGACTTCGACGAAACGCACGAGCGGCTGCAGCGGCTCTGCAAGGAACTCGACATCCAGTGGCTGGAGCGCGAAACCCTGGTCATCGACGGCATCCGCTTCATCGGCACCACCCTCTGGGCCGACTTCGACGCGCTGGTCGAGCCCACCGACGGCCTGGCCGAGGCCCTCAAGAAGCGCGGCAAGGCGATGCGCGCAGCCGATTTCTATCTGGAGAAGGCCGCCACCCTGCGCAACGGCGAGATCTTCCTGGCCGCCCCGATGCGCGAGCACGCGCTGCTGTGCCAGGCCTGGTTGCAGCAGGCGCTGGCCGAGCCCTTCGACGGCACCACGGTTGCCATCACCCACTTCGCCCCGACGCTCGCGAGCGCTGACCCGCGCTACGGACTGACGCCCGGCACGGCCGGTTTCTGCAACTCGCTCGACGCGTTGCTGCCGCATGCCGACCTGTGGCTGCACGGCCATCTGCACTGTCCCTTCGACTATGTGAAGGACGGCTGCCGCGTGGTCGCCAATCCGCTGGGCTACAAGCGCAACGGCGAGCAGGAAGGCTATCGCCCCGACCTGCTGATCGAGGTGTGCTGACCCAAGCCGTTCAGCGCGACGCGAGCCCGTCGAAGCAGGTAGCGAGCACCAAGTCGACGATCTGCTCGTCGCTCTGCAGCCCGCCGGCCTGCAGAAAACCCAGCACCGGATCGCAAGCACGCGCGAACAGCGTGTAAAGCACGGCAATCGCCGGGAGCTTGGGGTTGAGCGTGCCGTCCTTCTGGGCTGCCTGGATCCAGCCTCCGAGCACATCGCTGATGGCCACCAGCCGATCGAGGTAGCCGCGGTTGTTCATCAATGCGGCGCGCAGGCTGGAGTTTTGATGCGGCAGCGAAGGCATCTCGCCGGCCAGTTGCACTTGCATGGACCAACGCACGACGGCGCGCAGCTTGTCGATGGGCATGCCGTCGACGGGCACCGAAACAAGAAAGTCCTGCGTGCGCTGCATCAGCCGCACCATGGCGGCGGCGGCCAGGTCTTCCTTGCTGGGAAAGTGCTTGTAGAGACTGGCCTTGGCAATCCCGACGGAGGCAGCCACCTCGTCCACCGTCATCAGCTCGAAGCCCTTTTCGGCCAGCAGGCGGTTCGCGGTTTGCACGATGGCTTCTTCGCGCGCCTGCAGCATCTGTTCCTTGAACGAAGTCTTGGCGGGGGCGGCGGTGTTCATGCAGAAATTCTAGTCGCGCCCGTCGCCAACCAAACAGGGTGCGCGCGGAAATACCGTCCAGTCTTTTGCAGACCGGGCAGTTCCAGTCAGGCGTTGCGGCCCTTGGAAACCAGACGGATTCCCGGCATCAGCTCGGCCGCCAGCTCGGGCCGCTCCAGCGCGTAATCGAGATTCATGCGCGCAATCTCGACGTGCTCCTCGCCCAGCGCCTGGGCCCGCGAGCCCTGCCCGCGCTCGATCGCCTGCACCATCGCATGGTGCGTGCGGTGCGCCTGGCGCATCCACTGCTGCCCTTCTTCCATCGACGACTGCATCGGGAGCATTGCACTGGGCGCGGCAAAAGGCTGGCCGCCGAGCATGTCCATCACCCGCTTGAGGGCGAGGTTGCCGCAGCCTTCGAGGATGAGCTTGTGGAAGCGGTCGTTCATCTCGACGTAGGCGGCGTAGTCGTCGATTTCCATCGTTGGCTTGTTCACCGCCCTGTCGCCGGCGTCCAGGCAATCCTTCAGGTCCCGCAGCAGCTGGCGCGGCGCACCGTCTTCGGCCAGCAAACGTGCCGCAAAACCTTCGATCACACCGCGCACGCGGATGGCGTCGGCCACTTCCTGCGAGGTGAAGCGGCGCATCTGGTAGCCGCCGCTGGGCGATTGTTCGATCAGGCCCTCGTGCTCGAGGCTGGCCAAGGCAAGGCGCACCGGGGTGCGGGAGGCTTCGAGCTTCTCGGCGAGCGGTATCTCGGCCAGCCGCTCTCCGGGCACGAATTCGCCCTTGAGGATCATGTCGCGCAGTTGCACGAGCACGCGGGATTGTTGAGAGTCCATCAAGGGGGCCTGGGCAGGAAATGAGCGGATTCTAGGAGAGGCAACGGCGATTGCACGCAGCATATTTACCCTGGCTCGCTTGTTGCATGCATTGAGTCACAAGAAGTGTCAAAAACACACGCCATACTCAGCATTAACCCTGGTTAAAAGCTTCAAAAGCACCAAATCAGGGCAAATGAGCCGACGAAAGTTTGACCGGGATCGAGGATCACCAAGACAATGCATACAGTTGCATGCAATGCCTGCAGACCTCTTCCCGAAGCACCCACGATGGAGCCCGCACGATGATCAGCGCCGAGCAGAATGATTTCATCACCCGCGTCGGACGCGACGCCCCCGCCGGCAAGCTGCTGCGCCGCTACTGGCAGCCGGTGGCCCTGGCCGACGAACTGGCGGGCCCGCGCCCCGTCAAGCCTGTGAAGCTCATGGGGCAAGACTTCGTGCTGTTCCGAGACGAAAACGGCCAGCTAGGCATGCTCGACCGCGACTGCCCGCACCGCGGCGCCGACCTCGCCTTCGGTCGGCTGGAAAACGGCGGCATCCGCTGCGCCTTCCACGGCTGGCTGTTCGACGCCAAGGGCAACTGCCTGGAAACCCCCGCCGAACCCGCCACCAGCAAGCTGTGCAGCCGCATCAAGCAGTCGGCCTACCCGGTGGTCGAGAAGGCCGGCGTGGTCTTCGCGTACATCGGCGAGGGCGAGCCCCCGGCCTTCCCCGATTTCGACTGCTTCGTCGCCCCCGACACCCACACCTTCGCGTTCAAGGGCCTGTTCGAATGCAACTGGCTGCAGGCGCTCGAAGTGGGCATCGACCCCGCGCACGCCTCTTACCTGCACCGCTTCTTCGAAGACGAAGACACCTCCGAGAGCTACGGCAAGCAGTTCCGCGGCGCCTCGGCCGACTCCGACATGCCGATCACCAAGGTGCTTCGCGAATACGACCGGCCCGAGATCAGCGTGGAGCCCACGGATTACGGCTTCCGCCTGAAGGCGCTGCGCAAGCTGTCCGAAGACACCACCCACGTGCGCGTGACCAACGTGGTGTTCCCGCAGGCCTTCGTGATCCCGATGAGCGCGGAGATGACCATCTCGCAATGGCATGTGCCGGTGGATGACACGCACTGCTACTGGTACGCCATCTTCACCAGCTTCACCGGCCCGGTCGACAAGCAGCAGATGCGCGACCAGCGCCTGAAGCTCTACGAGCTGCCCGACTACACCTCGCGCAAGAACAAGCGCAACAACTACGGCTACAGCATCGACGAACAGCTGACCGAAACCTACACCGGCATGGGCGACGACATCAACGTGCACGACCAGTGGGCGGTGGAATCGCAGGGCGCCATCCAGGACCGCACGCGCGAGCACCTGGGCAGCACCGACAAGGGAATCATTGCCTACCGCCGCGTGCTGGTGAAGGCCATCGAAGCCACGCTGGCCGGCGAGACCGCGCCGATGCTCATCGACGCCGCACAGGCGAGCGCCATGACCGGCCCGCCCTCCATCGACGGCATCGGCCAGGTGGTGGACGAAGCCGCCACCGAGACCTACTGGCAGGAGGCCGACCGCGCGCGCCGCCTGAAGTCCGACTGGGCCTCCGCACGGCTGGCCGCCTGAGCACGCGCGCCATGAGCAGCAGCAACAACAAGAACTCGTTCGTCGACCGCTTCGGCCTCTGGTCCGACGACCAGCATGCACAGGCGCGCGAGCTGGTGCGCCGCATCGACAGCGGCGAGGTCGACCTGGTCCGCTTCGCCTGGCCCGACCAGCACGGCATCCTGCGCGGCAAGACGCTGGTCGCCACCGAGGCGCGCTCGGCGTTGTGGGAGGGCGTGAACCTCACCTCCACGCTGCTCGCCAAGGACACCTCGCACAAGACCGTGTTCCCGGTCTTCACCACCAACGGCGGCTTCGCCATCGAGGGCCTGCAGGGCGGCGCGGACTTCACCATCGTGGCCGACCCCGCCACCTTCAAGGTGCTGCCGTGGGCGCCGCGCACCGGCTGGATCCTGTGCGACGCCTACATGGCCGACGGCAAGCCCTGCCCCTTCGCGACGCGGCAGATCCTGCAGCGCGCGGTGCGCCAGCTCGACGAACTGGGGCTGGACTTCATCGCCGGCCTCGAGGTGGAGTTCCACGTTTTCAAGCTCGACGATGCGCGCATGGGCCTGGCCGACTCGGGCCAGCCCGGCGAACCGCCGCGCGTGTCGCTGCTCTCGCACGGCCACCAGTACCTCACCGAGCTGCGCTACGACCGCGTCGACGGCCTGATGGAGTTGCTGCGCTCCAACCTCATCGCACTGGGCTTGCCGCTGCGCTCGCTCGAAATCGAATTCGGACCGAGCCAGTTCGAGCTGACCTTCGGCCCCACGGCCGGCGTGATGCCCGCCGACACCATGGTGCTGCTGCGCAGCGCGATCAAGCAGATCTGCCAGCGCAACGGGCTGCACGCCAGCTTCATGTGCCGGCCGAAGATCCCGAACGTGATGTCCAGCGGCTGGCATCTGCACCAGTCGCTGCGGCGCAAGAGCGACGGCGTCAACGCGTTCATGCCCGAGACCGAAGGCCAGGACCTGAGCGAGATCGGCATGCACTACCTGGGCGGCCTGAAGGCGCACGCCTGCGGCGCGGCCGCGCTCGCGAGCCCCACGATCAACGGCTACCGGCGCTATCGCCCCTTCTCGCTCGCGCCCGACCGCGCGATCTGGGCGCGGGACAACCGCGGCGCGATGCTGCGCGTGCTCGGCGGCGTGGGCCAGAGCGCCTCGCGCATCGAGAACCGCGTGGGCGAGCCGACGGCCAATCCGTACCTGTACCTCGCATCGCAGCTGTTCTCGGGGCTCGACGGCATCCGCCACAAGACGGACCCCGGTCCCTCGGCCGATGCGCCGTACGAAACGCCGGCAGAGCACCTACCCCGTTCTTTGAGCGACGCCCTCGCGTGCCTGCGCCGCGACGAGATGCTCAACACGCAGATGGGCAAGGTCTTCATCGACTACCTCTGCCACATCAAGGAAGCGGAAATCGCCCGTTTCAACCTCGAAGTCAGCGAGTGGGAACACCGCGAGTACTTCGACATGTTCTGACCCCCTGCTCCACATGCCCACGATCCACTACATCCTCAACGACGGCACCACGCGCGCGGTCGACGCCAAGATCGGCGCCAGCGTCATGGAAACCGCCATCCGCGGCAACGTGCGCGGCATCGATGCCGAATGCGGCGGCTGCTGCTCCTGCGCCACTTGCCACGTCTACGTCGACGAGGCCTTCGCCGGCCTGCTGCCACCGCCCGACGACATGGAGAGCGCGCTGCTCGACGCCGTCGCGGCCGAGCGCCAACCCAATTCGCGGCTGAGCTGCCAGCTCAACGTGACCGCGGCCTTCGACGGCCTCACCGTGCGTGTTCCACAGACGCAGGTCTGACGGGTCTCACGCACACTCACTCGCCCGCTCCGCATCCATTCCACCTGAAAGGCGTTTTTCCATGACGACGATGACGAAAAGAACCGTTCTCTCGACCCTCCTGCTCGCCGGTTTCGGCATGCTGGGCACCGTGGCCGCACAGGCCGCCGACGAGCCGCTGCGCATCGGTCTCATTGCCACCTACTCCGGCCCCTACGCAGACTACGGCCGCCAGTTCGACGCCGGCATCGCGCTGTACCTCAAGGAGCACGGCGGCAAGCTGGGCGGGCGCACCGTCGAGATCATCAAGAAAGACACCGCCGGCCCCGCGCCCGACGCCGCCAAGCGCATCGCGCAGGAGCTGATCGTGCGCGACAAGGTGAGCATCCTCACCGGCCTGGACTTCAGCCCCAACGCCTACGCCGTGGCCGCCATCGCCACGCAGGCCAAGATCCCGACCATCGTGATGAACGCGGCATCGTCGGCCATCACCAACGCCTCGCCCTACGTGGCGCGCCTGTCGTTCACCGTGCAGCAGGTCACCGACCCGATGGCGCGCTTCATGCTCAAGGAAGGCATCAAGGACGCCTACACCGTGGTCGCCGACTACGCCTCGGGCGTGGATGCGGAAACCGCCTTCAAGAAGACCTTCACCGCTGGCGGCGGCAAGGTCTCGGGCGAAGTGCGCACGCCGATGAACAACCCCGACTTCTCGGCCTACGTGCAGCGCATCAAGGACGCCAAGCCCCAGGCCGTGTTCTTCTTCTTTCCCTCGGGCGTGATGCCGCCGGCCTTCCTCAAGGTGTGGAAGGAGCGCGGCATGGAGCAGGCCGGCATCAAGCTCTACGCGACCGGCGAAGCCACCGACGACAGCTACCTGGACGCCACCGGCGACGTGGCGCTGGGCCTGGTCACCAGCCACCACTACTCGTTCGCGCACAACTCGCCGAAGAACCAGAAGTTCGTGAAAGACTTCGCCGCCGACAACGGCGCCAAGCTGCGCCCCAGCTACTTCGCCGTGACCGCCTACGACGCCATGGCCGCCATCGACCTTTCGCTCGCCAAGACCAAGGGCGACACCGCCGGCGACAAGTTCATGGACGCCCTGCGCGGCCTGCGCTTCGAAAGCCCGCGCGGCCCGATCGAGGTGGACCCGCTCACCCGCGACATCGTGCAGACGGTCTACATCCGCAAGACCGAGCGCGTGAATGGCCAGCTGGTGAACGTGGAGTTCGACAAGTTCGACCGCGTGAAGGACCCGGCCAAGGAAAGCTCGAAGTAACAAGCACATCGGCACGCCAGCAAGCAGCGCAGCCAGCAACAGGAGGCCCATGGGCATCGTGATCTTCGACGGGGTGGCCTACGGCATGCTCCTGTTCCTCATCGGCGTGGGCCTGTCCATCACCATGGGCTTGATGAACTTCGTCAACCTCGCGCACGGCAGTTTCGCGATGGTGGGCGGCTATGCGGCGAGCGTGTTGATGAACCACTGGGGGCTGGGCTTCGGGCTCTCTCTCGCGGCGGCTTTTGTGTCCGCGGCGCTGGTGGGCGCGGTGCTGGAGTTCGTGTTCTACCGGAGGCTGTACCGCGCGCATCCGCTGGACCAGGTGCTGCTGTCGATCGGCGTGGTGTTCGTGTCGATCGCGGCGTTCACCTGGTTCTTCGGGCCGACGATGCAGCCTTTCACCCTGCCGCCGGCGCTCGACGGACAGGTGGCCATCGGCGGGCTCGAAGTGGGCCGCTACCGCCTCTTCCTGATCGTCTGCGGCGTGGCCGTGCTGGCCGCGCTGCTGCTGGTGCTGGGCAAGACGCGTTACGGCGCCATGGTGCGCGCGGCGGTGGATAACCAGCGCGTGGCGGGCGGCACCGGCATCCATGTGCAGCGTCTTTTCTTTCTCACCTTCTCGCTGGGCTGCGGCCTGGCGGGCCTCGGCGGCGCGCTGAGCCTGGGCATGCTGGGACTGGAGCCTTCGTTCCCGCTCAAGTACCTCGTCTACTTTCTGATGGTGGTGTGCGTGGGCGGCGCGGGCACCGTCACCGGGCCGTTCATCGCGGCGCTGCTGGTGGGCATCGTCGATGTGGCAGGCAAGTACTACTGGCCCGAAGCGGGCGCCTTTCTCATCTACGTTTTCATGATCGTCATGCTGCTGGTGCGGCCGAACGGCATCGTGGCGAAGAAGGGGCTCGCATGAAAGCGCTCACCGTCTCTCCGGCGCAGTTGCGCATCGCCGAAGTCGCCTTCTGGCTCGCGCTCGCGTCCAGCTTCTTCCTCTTGCCCGACAAGCTCACGCTGATGAGCCAGATCATGATCTTCGGCCTGTTCGCCGTGTCGCTCGACATGGCGCTCGGCTACGCGGGCATCCTCACCGTCGGCCATGCGGCCTTCTTCGGCGCGGGCGCCTATGCGGCCGGCCTGCTCGCCAAGTACGGCTGGAGCGAGCCCTTCACGGGCCTCGCGTTCGCGCTGGTCGTGAGCGGCCTGCTGGGCTACGCGCTGAGCTATCTGGTGGTGCGCGGCGCCGACCTCACGCGGTTGATGATCACCATCGGCGTGTGCGTGCTGCTGTACGAACTGGCGAACCGGCTCTCGGGCATCACCGGCGGCACCGACGGGCTGCAGGGCGTGGTCATTGCGCCGGTGCTCGGCTTCTTCGACTTCGACCTCTACGGCAAGACCGCCTTCTGCTATGCCTTCGGCGTGGTGCTCGCGATGTTCCTGCTCGTGCGGCTGGTGCTGCGCTCGCCCTTCGGCCTGGCGTTGCGCGGCATCCACGACAGCCGCAAGCGCATGACGGCCATCGGCTCGCCGGTGGAAGCGCGCCTGCGCATGGCCTACGCCTTCTCGGCCGCGGTGGCCGGCGTGGCAGGAGCGCTGCTGGCGCAGACCACGCAGTTCGTCGGCATCGAATCCATAGGCTTCAACCGCTCGGCCGAGGTGCTGATCATCCTGGTGCTGGGCGGCACCGGGCGCCTGTACGGCGGGATGATCGGCGCCATCGTCTACATGCTGGTGCACGACTGGTTCGCGGACATGAACCCGCAGTACTGGATGTTCTGGCTCGGCATCTTCTTGATCGCGGCGGTCATGCTGGGGCGCGGCGGGATCATGGGCGCGCTCGCGCGCTTCGTGCGGACGGGGAAGGCGCGATGACTTCCACGACGACCACGCACACCCTGTGCACCCGCGACCTGGGCATCCGCTTCGGCGCCTTCCAGGCAGTGAGCGAAGTGAACCTCTCACTGGTGCCCGGCGCGCGGCAGGCGCTGATCGGCCCCAACGGCGCGGGCAAGACCACGCTCATCAACCTGCTCACCGGCGTGTTCAAGCCCACGAGCGGATCGATCCACATGGGCGGGCGCGACATCACGCGCCTGTCGGGTGACAAGCGCGCCCGCATGGGCCTGGCGCGCACCTTCCAGATCAACACGCTGTTCCCCAGCCTCACCCCGCTCTTGTCGGTGGTGCTGGCGATCAGCGAGCGCGAAGGGCTGGGCGCCACCTGGTGGCGGCCGCTCAAGGGCTGCACCGCGGTGTTCGACGAGGCGCATGCGCTGCTCGCCAAGCTCAAGCTCGACAGCCTGGCCGACGTGCCGGTCTCGGAACTGGCCTATGGCAAGCAAAGGCTGCTTGAAATCGCGCTCGCGCTCGCCGCCAAGCCCCGCATCCTGCTGCTCGACGAACCGGCTGCCGGCGTGCCCGAGGACGAAAGCGGCGAGCTCTTCGAAGCCATCGCGGCGCTGCCCGACGACATCAGCGTGCTCTTCATCGAGCACGACATGAAGCTCGTGTTCCGGTTCTCCCGCCGCATCTCCGTGCTGGTGGGCGGGCGCATCCTCACCGAAGGCACGCCCGCCGAGATCGGCGCCGACCCGCGCGTGCGCGAGGTGTACCTGGGGAGTTCGCATCGCCATGCCTGAAGCAAGAAACGAAGAAGCGCTGGTCTTCGACCACGTCACCGCCGGCTACGGCAACGCCGTGGTGCTCGACCGCCTGGCCTTTTCGCTGCGGCAGGGCGAGAGCCTGGCCATCCTCGGGCGCAACGGCGTGGGCAAGACCACGCTGCTCGAAACGCTGATGGGCAACACCCGCGTGATGCAGGGCGCGATCCGCTGGCAAGGCGCGGACATCACGCGCTGGCCCTCGTACCGGCGCGTGCGCGCGGGCCTGGGCTGGGTGCCGCAGGAGCGCGAGGTGTTCCCCTCGCTCACCGTCGAAGAAAACCTCACGGTGATTGCGCGGCCGGGCGGCTGGAACCTGAATCGCGTCTACGAATTCTTTCCGCGCCTGCGCGAGCGCCGCGGCAACTACGGCAGCCAGCTCTCGGGCGGCGAACAGCAGATGCTGGCCATCGGCCGTGCGCTGATGACCAACCCGAAACTGCTGCTGCTCGACGAGCCCATGGAAGGCCTCGCGCCGATCATCGTGGAGGAGCTGGCCGCAGCGATCCGTCGCCTTTGCGAGTCGGAAGGCCTGGCATCGATCGTGGTCGAGCAGCACCCGGTGCTGGCGCTGGAGATGACGCACCAGGCCATCGTGCTGGAGCGCGGCACCGTGGTGCACGCCGGCCCGAGCGCGGGGCTTGCCGCCGACAAGGGGCTGCTCGAAGGACTGCTGGGCGTGGGGATCGCCGAGGCCGCGGCAGGCTGAGTTGCGTCAGCCGATGCAGCCGGTCAGCACTGCTCGCACTTGGTGCTGCCGCCATTGAGGCGCTGCAGCATTTCTCTGCCGGCGGGATTGGGCAGCCACCAGCCCTTCACGCCAAGCGACCTGTTGGTGATTTCCGCGGTGGAAAGCGCTGGGATCTTCTTCAACAGCGGCAGGTCCTCGGCGAAGTTGTCGCCGATGGAGGCAAGCTCCATGAATCTGTTGGCATCGAACCGCCCCAGATATTGCACTTGCCCGGCAACGACTTCGAACTCGATCGGCTGTTCAAAGGGCTCGGATCGCTTGTTCGCCCGCCCGTAGTCCAGCGCCCAGCCCGTCACCTGGTATTTGCCGGGCGGCAATTGCAGCGCAAACGTGCTGCCCACGCCCTTGGGTAACTTCGGTGGCGCATTGACGATGGTGTAAGCGCCGGAATTTCCACCGCTGGCGACGACGATGCGCTCCTTGTCCGGGGACTGCAGGTAGAAGTAGGCCCCGTACGGCGTGAATACGGAACGCTCGAAGACGGTTCCGACGACGACGCCCTTGGACGCATCCTTTTCGGTCAACGCGTATTTGGTCGATGTCTGCCGCGGCGCTGCGCACCCCGCAAGCAATACGGCAAACAAGATGACAACTCCGCCGAGCCGCCTGGGCCTGCCGGTATGCGATTTTTTCTGCACGAATCCCCCTGAAGTTTTGATGAAGTGCCTGCGGATCGTATCGGGACGGCGGGCTTCATTTCAACCGCTTCGCGCAGACAGAGAACCGCCATGCGGCCAGGCAGGCGGCCGCGAAGCTCAGCGCCCACGAGATGCAGAGGTACGCATACATGAGGAAGGCCAGCCCGATCTGCAGTACCGACTTCAAGAACGAGGTGCCCTCGCCGACGACGTAGAACTCCGTGAGGGCGTGGACGCCCCACCACACGGCCAGCGGCAACGCCGCCACGCACAGTCCATAGACGAGGCTGGCAGTCACCGGGCCCACGCGCCCTTGCGCGACGGCGCGGTGCCCGACCTGAAAGAGGACGACGCTCAGCGCCACGGGTGCGGCCAGGCCGAAGGAGATGCAGAAGTCGAGGACCATGGCTGCACTGTAAGGTCGCGCCTTCCGGAAGCGACCCCGGCATCCACCGAAGTACCGGTGGACGCTACCGCGCAGCTCAGCTCAGCATCTGCCCGCGGCTGCCGATCACGGCCACGTCCACGAAGTGCCCGCCTTCACGGTTCGTGCGGCCGTAGCTGATCTTGAGGCCGCCCAGGTCGAAGTTCTCGATGCTGGCCAGGCCCGCCATCACCGCCGCGCGCGTGGGTGCGGCACCGGCGCGGCGCAGGCCTTCGGCGAGCACGGCGGCGTTGATGTAGCCCTCCAGGCTGGTGAGCGAGAAATCCTTGGTGCCGTTGGCCACCATGTCGGCCTGGTAGCGGCGCACGATCTCGAACTTGGTCGAGTACGGCGACGGCACCACGATCACGAAGCCCAGGCCGCGCGCCAGGTCGCCCATGGCGGCCAGCGCGCTCGCGGTGATCGACAGGCCGTAGGCCGAGCTGGTGCCTCCGGCGTCGCGCAGCGCCTTCATGAAGACCGGCGCCGTGCCGGCCAGACCGATGATCACGACCTGCGGCTTGGCCTTGGCAATGGCTTCGGCCGCGGGGCCGACTTCCATGCTGGTGGTGTTGGGCGTGGTCGCGATGACCGCCGGCTCCAGCTTGGCCTTGGCCAGCGCCGCCTTGAACGCGGCCAGCACCGACTGGCCCAGCGGATCGTTCGAATGCACGAGGCCGATGCGGCTCTGGCCCAGCACGGCCGCCGTGGTCACCAGCTTTTCGACTTCCTGGTCGTAGTTCACGCGCACCCAGAAGGTGTTGGGCGAGGTCTTCTTGCGCAGCGAGACGGTGCCGGTCACCGGACCCACCACGGCCATGCCGGGCACGGCGTCCATCACTTCGGAGGTCTGGCGGGTGCCCAGCGGGTGCAGCAGCGCGAGCACCGAGCTGTCCTTCTCGAAGGCCAGCGCGTTGGCCTTGGCCACATCGGGCTTGAAGGTGTCGTCGGCCATGACCAGCTCGACCTTGGTGCCGTTGAGGCCGCCCGACTTGTTCAGCGCATTGAAAAAAGCGCTCGAACCCTGGAACAGCCCCTGGCCGTTGGCCTTTTCGACGCTGCTGTTGTCGAAGGTGGTCCCGATGCGGATCGGCTTGCCCTGCGCGAAGGCCGGCATGCCCAGGCCCGCGGCGGCGGTGGCGGCCAGGCCGGTCAGCACACGGCGACGGCTGGGGGTGGGCTGCGCAAAAGGCACGCGCTGCTCGGGAACGGTCATGGTCAGGGGTCTCCAGAATTCGGTAACAGAAATACACATTTCAAACAGAAATGTAACGTACGTCACCCATCCGGAGATGACAGTCGGCCCCGCCGGCCGGCACGGCTACAGCAGTTCTTCGCCCACGATGGGCAGCAGCAGCCAGTTCTTGAAGCGCAGCCAGAGGAATTCGCCGGGCTCGTCCTCGTGGACGATGTCGCCGCCGGCGTCGTCGTACTCGAGCCACTGCACGCGCCGGCCGTCGGGCCCCAGGCGCAGCCGGTAGCCGAGGTTGATGCGCTCGCCGCTCATGAGCCTGTTGTAGTCGCCCACGAGTTCGGGGCTGTCGATCACGAGGCCGACTTCGGTATTGACCGCGGCCGAGCGGTGGTCGAGGTTCATCGAGCCGACGAAAAAGCGCTCGTTGTCGACGATCGCGAGCTTGGCGTGCAGCCGGCTGATCGACTTGCCGAAGTCGCCGAACTGGCCCGAGCGCCCGGTGAGCGTGGGCGCGATCTCGTAGATGGTCACGCCGATCTTCAGCATGTCGGCGCGGTAGCGCTCATAGCCCGCATAGGCCAACGGCTCGTCGGTCGCGCCCAGCGAGTTGGTGACCACGGTGATGCGGCCGCCGCGCTCGATGGCCTTTTTCATCATCGCCATGCCGCGCGCGCCCGGAATGAAGTACGGCGAGCCGATCTTGACCTCGTGCCTGGCCGCGTTGATGACGTTCAGCGCGCCCTCGGTCACGCTGCCGACCATGGCCTCCTCGGCCGTGCGCGTGATCTTCTCGGGATCGTCCACGAACAGCGTGCTTGTGGACCAGTAGCGGTCGAGCTTGCCGGTGATGAGCTGTTCGCCGACGGGCGACTTGTTCAGCACATCGCGCGGGCGGATCGGCACGTCGGGCACAGCGGTGCGCACGATCTCGTCGAAGCGACGCTGCCCGGCCTCGGGCGTGGTGCGCAGCGGCGCGAGGCGCTCGATGGGCCAGGCGTGCGAGCTGTTCCAGTAGCGGTCGAAGCCTGCGGACATCTGCCGCACCACCGGGCCGCTGGAAATCACGTCCAGGTCGATGAAGTTCGCGGCCGTGCTGCGCATGAAGTACTCGTTGCCGATGTTGCGCCCGCCCGAGACCGCGAAGCTGTTGTCCGCGATCAGCATCTTGTTGTGCATGCGGTGGTTGATGCGGCCGAAATCGGTAAGGGAAAGCAGCAGCCGCGTGGTCAGCGAGTCGGCCCGCGAGGGCAGCGGATTGAAGAGCCGCACCTCCACGTTGGGAAACGCCGAGAAGGTGCTGAACACCTCGTCCTCGCCGGCCGTGTACAGGTCGTCCACCAGGAGGCGCACCCGCACACCGCGCGCCGCGGCCTCGCGCAGTTCCTTCAGGAACAGCAGGCCCACGTCGTCCTTCTGGATCAGGTAGTACTGCACGTCGAGCGATTTCTCGGCGTGGCGCGCGAGCGAGATGCGCGCATCGAATGCGAAGGCCGCCTCGGGCAGCAGCCGGAAACCCGAGAGCGCGGCGGAGTTGCCCGGTACATCCTTGGCCGCCAGCTGCGCGAGTTCGGTGTGCGCCACGTCGGTAAAAGCCGTGACCGGCGCATGCGGCTGCGGCGGCGGCAGGCTGGCGCAACCGGTCAGCCATGCGGCCGCGAGCACCCCCATGAGGGCGGCGAATCTGCGGACGATGGAGGCGCGCATGGCCCGGACTGTAGCGCGGCGCACGCGGGCGCGCAGCCTATGATCGCGCCGGCAAAAAAGGAAAAAAGCGTGCTCAACGGCTTGTGGCTGGGTTTCTTCGGGATGGCGGCGCTCGCGGCGTTCGCGCGGTGGCTCGTCGGCGGCGACCCGGCGGTGTTCGCGGCCATCGTCGAGAGCCTGTTCGCGATGGCGCGGCTCGCGGTCGAGGTGATGGTGCTGCTCTTCGGCACGCTCACGCTGTGGCTGGGGTTCTTGCGCATCGCCGAAGCGGCGGGGCTCGTGGGCTGGCTTGCCAGGCTGCTCGGGCCGCTGTTCCGGCGGCTCATGCCCGGCGTTCCTGAAGGCCACCCCGCACTCGGGCTGATCACGATGAATTTCGCGGCCAACGCCCTGGGCCTGGACAACGCCGCCACGCCCATCGGCCTGAAGGCCATGCGCGAGCTTCAGCGGCTGAACCCCGACCCCGGCACCGCCACCAACGCGCAGATTCTTTTTCTCGTGCTCAATGCTTCGTCGCTGACGCTGCTGCCGGTCACCATCTTCATGTACCGCGCGCAACAGGGCGCGGCCGACCCGACGATGGTGTTCCTGCCGATCCTCCTTGCCACCAGCGCATCGACGCTGGTCGGGCTGCTCACGGTGGCCATCGCGCAGCGCCTGCGGCTGTGGGACCCTGTGGTGCTGGCCTACCTGATCCCGGGCGCGCTGCTGCTGGGCGGCTTCATGGCGCTGCTGGGCACGCTGTCGGCGGCGGCGATCGCCTCGCTCTCGTCGCTGATGGGCAACCTGGCGCTCTTCGGTGTGATCCTTGTCTTTCTCGCGGCCGGCGCGATACGGCGGGTGAAGGTCTACGAATGCTTCATCGAGGGCGCGAAGGAAGGCTTCGACATCGCGAAGAACCTCTTGCCCTACCTGGTGGCCATGCTGTGCGCGGTCGGCGTGCTGCGGGCCTCGGGCGCGCTCGACTTCATCCTCAGCGGCCTGAGCTGGCTGGTGGCCACGGGCGGCTGGGATTCGCGCTTCGTCGACGCCATGCCCACCGCGCTGGTCAAGCCCTTCTCGGGCAGCGCGGCGCGCGCGATGCTGATCGAGACCATGAAGACCCAGGGCGTGGACAGCTTCCCCGCGCTGGTGGCCGCCACCATCCAGGGCAGCACCGAAACCACGTTCTATGTGCTGGCCGTGTACTTCGGCGCGGTCGGCATCCAGCGTGCGCGGCATGCCGTCACTTGCGCGCTGCTGGCCGAGCTGGCCGGCGTGGTGGCGGCGATCGCGGTGTGCTACTGGTTCTTCGGGTAGCCAGGGCTCATTTGCGCGGCTCGACCACGGGGAACATCGGCTCGAAGGTGTCGAGCATCGACATCAGTTCGCCGAGCTTGGCGCGGTTGCCCTCGATCTTCACCTTGCCCGCCAGCACCGCCGCGGGAAAGCTCGTTTCCTTCAGCGTGACCGCATCGAGCGTGGCGCGGCTCAGCGTCACCGTCGCGTCGGCACCCGGCTGCTGGCCGGCGATGTGCGTGAGCGCCGAGTTCTCCAGCGTCAGCACGAACTGCTGGTTCGAATCGGTGAAGTTCCAGTTGATGGCCATCGTCTGGCCCTCGGCCTTGGCCGCATCGAGCCGCACGCCCAGGAAGTCGAAGAAGAGATCGTTGCTCACCGCCTTGAGCGTGTCGGCGTTCGCGCTGCTGCCGCCCGGGATCTTCGGCACGCCATTGCGCAGCTCCATCGCGCCCACCAGGTAGGCGCTGCGCCAGGTGCCGGCCTCCGACTGGTAGCCGAGCTGCTCGAGCGCATCGGCGCCGAGTTCGCGGGCCGCGCGGTTCGTAGGGTCGGCGAAGACCACCTGGCTCATCGCGCTTGCGACCCAGCGGTACTCGCCCTTCTTGAAGTCGTCCCGCGCACGCGCGAGCACCGCATCCGCACCGCCCATGTATTCCACGGCCTTCTTTGCGGAATCCACCGGCGGCAGCGGGTTCAGGTTGGCCGGATTGGCGTCGTACCAGCCCAGGTACTTCTGATAGACCGCCTTGGCGTTGTGCCGCAGCGTGCCGTAGTAGCCGCGCGCGGACCATTCCTGTTCCAGGCTCGCGGGCATGCGCAGCGTCTCGGCGATGTCGGCCGCGGTGTAGCCCCGGTTCAGCAGGCGCAGCGACTGGTCGTTGATGAACTTGTACATGTCGCGCTGCTTCTTCAGCAGGTCGGCGATGCGCTCGCGTCCGGTGGTCGGCCAGTGGTGCTGGGCGATCAGCACGTCGGTCCTGTCGCCGAAGGCCACGCGCGCCTGGTCGATGTACCTGGACCACAGGTTGCCGTCGCGCACCTCGGCGCCGCGGATGGTGTAGAGGTTGTGCATGGTGTGCGTCACGTCCTCGGCCATGTTGAGCACGCGGAACTGCGGCAGGTACATGAGCATTTCCGACGGCGCCTCGGAGCCCGGCACCAGCTGAAACACGAACTGCACGCCGTCGATGGTGCGCTCCTCCGTCGGCCTGTCGATGGTCGAGGTCGGCGCGATCAGCGTGATGGTGCCGCGCGCGAGCGCCTTGCCCAGGCCCGTGTCCACCTGCCCGCGCACGCCCGGCGGCAGCAACGAGCCGAACTGGTATTGCGAGCGCCGGCTCATCGCGTTGCCCGCGAGGATGTTCTCGGCCACCGCGGTTTCCATGAAGCCCGAAGGTGCGATCACCTGCACCTTGCCCGCGGCCACGTCGGCTTCGCTCGCCACGCCCTTCACGCCGCCGAAATGGTCGACGTGGCCGTGCGTGTAGATCACGGTGCCCACCGGCTTCTTCGGGCGGTGCTGGTAGTAGAGCTCGAGCGCGGCGCGCGCCGTCTCGGCGACGAGCAGCGGATCGATGACGATCAGCGAGTTGTCGCCTTCGACAATGGTCATGTTCGCGATGTCGAAGCCGCGCACCTGGTAGACGCGATCGGTCACCTTGAAAAGGCCGTGGATCGCGTTGAGCTGCGCCTGCCGCCACAGGCTCGGGTTGACGGTGTCGGCGGGCTCGCTCGCCTTCAGGAAGTCGTAGGGCTTCATGTTCCACGCCGGGCGCGGGCCGGCGCCGGGCACCAGCGCATCGGGCACGGTGCCAATGAAGCCGCGCATCGCGTCCTCGAAGTCCTGCCGGTTGGCGAAAGGCAGCGTCCTGGCCATGTCGGCGTTGGCTTTCAGCGTGGCGGCCTCGGGCGGCTTGGGCGCGATCTGCGCGAGGGCCGGGGCGCCGCCTAGCGCGCACGCCAGCGCCATGAGCGCAGTGCAGACGGAAGAAGAAGGGGTCATCGGTGTCTCTTTGTCTTCGGTGGAGCAGGAACAGCGCCCGATTCTCCGAACCGCCCGAAGCATTGGCAAATGCAAAATGTGCAGATCCTTTTTACGGAAAACGCAAAATGCAGCTGCGCCAGCTCCAGCATCTCGTCGCACTTGCCGAGCACGGCAGCTTCGGCCGTGCTGCGCAGGCGGTGCACCTGTCGCAGCCCGCGCTCTCGCGCAGCATCGACACCCTCGAAGACAACCTGCAGGCGCGCCTGGTCGACCGCGCCTACGGCACCGTGCGCTTCACGCAGGCGGGCGAACTGGTGCTCGCGCGAGCCCGCGAGCTTATTGCCGATGCGCAGCAGATCCAGCGCGACGTGCTGCAGCTCGAGGGCCTGGCCATCGGCAGCCTGGCCGTGGGGCTGGGTCCTTTCGCCGCCAGCACGCTCGGGCGCATGGCGCTGTCGCTGATGACGCAGCGCCACCCGCAGTTGCTCATGCGCATGGAAGTGGCCGACACCGCCACGCTCAGCGAGCGCCTGCACCGGCGGCAACTCGACCTGTTCATCGCCGACACCCGCGACCTGAAGAAGCAACCCGGGCTCAAGCTCGTGCGCCTGCCCGACCTGCCGGTGTCGTTCTTCGTGCAGCCGAAGCACCCGCTGCGCCGGCTGAAGCAGGTGACGCTGGAAAAGGCCATGGACTACCCCGTGGCCGGCCCCAACCTCCCCGCCGAAGTGGCGGCGTATTTCGACCGCCAGACCCACCGCGCCGACCGCGGCGTGTTCAACATCACCTGCGACGATGCGGGCACGCTGCGCCACCTCGCCCTCACTGCCAACGCGGTCATCCTGGCGCCGCATGCGCCCGCGCTGCACACCGATACCGACGCCCTCGTGCCCCTGCCGATCACCGGCTTCGCCCGCATGCGGACGCACTACAGCCTGGTCACGCTCGCGGGCCGAACGCCCTCGGCGGCTGCCACCGTCTATACCCGCCTTGCGACCGAGTTGATGCAGCAAGCCAGGCACTGAGCCAAAATGGCCTTCCTGCCGACCACCGCACAGCCTCTCTTGTGACCACTCCCCGCCGGGCCAAGCCGCCCACCTTTTCGCCCGACGAGTTTCGCGATGCGCTCGGCATGTTCGCCACGGGCGTGACCATCGTCACCGCGCGCGCGGCCGACGGCACGCTGGTCGGACTCACGGCCAACTCCTTCAATTCGGTGTCGCTGGCGCCGCCGCTGGTGCTGTGGAGCCTGGCCCGTGCCGCGGGCTCGATGCCCGCGCTCAGCGCCGGCTCGCACTACGCCGTCAACATCCTGGCCGCGAGCCAGAAGCCGCTGGCCGAGCGCTTCGCCACCAAGAACATCGACCGCTGGGCCGATGTGGAATTCACCGAAGGCCTGGGCGGCGCACCGGTTCTGGTGGGCGCCGCGGCGAGCTTCGAATGCTTCAACCGCAGCCGCTACGACGAAGGCGACCATGTGATCTTTGTCGGCGAGGTGGAGCGCTGCACCCACAACGCGGGCGCCTCGCCGCTGCTGTTTCACGGCGGGCGGTTCTACACCGAACATCCCTTGTGAGGCGCGCTGCCGCATCCGGCAGCCGGCCGATGGACAAACAAGAACAGCGGAACGAATGATCCAGCGCAAGACCCACCTCGACTCCCTCGCCATCGGCCTTCTCATCGCGTGCTGCGCGTTCTGGGGCCTGCAGCAGATCCTGATCAAGACCACCGTGACCGAAGTGCCGCCGATGTGGCAGGCCTCGATCCGCATGGTCGGCGCGACCGTGCTGCTGTGGCTGTGGTGCGCCTCGCGCGGCGTGCGGCTGTTCGAGCGCGACGGCACGCTGTGGCACGGCCTGCTCGCCGGGGCGCTCTTCGCGGGCGAGTTCGCCGGCATCTACCTCGGCCTGCAGCACACCAGCGCCTCGCGGCTCACGGTGTTCCTGTACACGGCGCCGTTCTGGGTCTCGCTGCTGCTGCCGCGCTGGGTGCCTGCCGAGCGGCTGCGCGGCTTTCAGTGGCTGGGGCTCTTCATTGCTTTCGCGGGCGTGGTGCTGGCGTTCAGCGAGGGCTTCGGCCACATGAGTTCGTCGCAACTCATCGGGGACGCGATGGCGCTGGCGGCCGGCATGCTCTGGGGCCTGACCACGCTGACGCTGCGCACCACCAAGCTCGCCACGGCCAGTGCCGAGAAGACCCTGTTCTATCAAGTGGCGGTGACCGCCGCGGTGTGCCCGCTGCTGTCGCTCGCGCTCGGCGAGCGCTGGGGCTTCTCATACTCGACATGGGCCTGGACCTCGATCGCGCTGCAGACGGTGATCGGCGCGTTCGCCAGCTACCTCACCTGGATGTGGCTGCTGCGGCACTACCCGGCCACGCAGATGTCGTCCTTCACCTTTCTCACGCCGCTCTTCGCGCTGGTGTTCGGCGTGGTGCTGCTGAAGGAGCCGCTGACGCTGCAACTGATGGTGGCGCTCGCGGGCGTTGCGCTGGGCATCGTCCTGGTCAACCGGCGCCCTGCGGTCCAACACGCGGCAGGCGTACAGCCATGAACTTCCAGCCCGTGCTCGACGAGATCGTCGCCACGCTGCGTCCGCAACTCGGCCAGGGCGGCAAGGTAGCCAGCTACATCCCCGCATTGGCGCGCGTCGATGCGCGGCAGTTCGGCATCGCGCTGCGCACCTGCGACGGCGCGGAGGCCTCGGCGGGCGACGGCGACGTGCCGTTCTCGATCCAGAGCGTCTCCAAGCTCTTCACGCTCACGCTCGCGATGCAGCGCATGGGCGATGCGCTGTGGGAACGCATCGGGCGCGAGCCTTCGGGCAACCCGTTCAACTCGCTGGTGCAACTGGAGAACGAACAGGGCAAGCCGCGCAACCCGTTCATCAATGCAGGCGCCATCGCCGTGGCCGACCGGCTCGTGAGCCAGGCCGCCGCCAACGGAGGCAGCGCAAAGGCCGACATCCTCGCGCTGATGACCCACCTGTGCGGCGAGCCGGTCGGCTTCGACAGCGAGGTGGCGCAATCCGAAGCCGACACCGGCTTTCGCAACATCGCGCTGGCAAATTTCATGAAGAGCTTCGGCAAGCTCGACAACGACGTCGGCGCGGTGCTCGACACCTACTTTCATCAGTGCGCGTTGCGAATGAGCTGCCGCCAGCTCGCACGCGCGGCCGCCTTCCTGTGCCGCGACGGCGCCCATCCGATGGATGGCCAGCCCAAGATCACCGGCGAGCGCCAGACGCGGCGCATCAACGCCCTGATGCTCACCTGCGGCACCTACGACGCCGCCGGCGACGTGGCGTTCTCCATCGGCCTGCCCTGCAAGAGCGGCGTGGGCGGCGGCATCGTGGCGGTGGTGCCCGACAAGCTCACGCTCTGCGTCTGGTCGCCGGCGCTGGACGCCACCGGCAACTCGCTGCTGGGCATGAAGGCGCTGGAGCTGTTCGTGAATCGCACGGGGCTCTCGGTTTTCTGATCGATCAGGCGGCCACGGCCGCCGGCGCCGTGCCCAGGCAACCCATGCCTTCCAGCGAAGCCTCGACCGCCTCGTCGAGCGGCGTGTACGGCTCGTGTCCGAGAAAGGCCACCAGCTTCGCGTTGTCCATCAGCACCGGCGTCTGCCACAGGTAGCGCATCTCGCGCATTTCGCGCAGCGTGGTGACGAAGGGCGAGGCCAGCGTCAGCAGCCACCACGCAAAGGCCGACACGCGCGGCTCGGTGCCCGTGCGCCGCGCCACCACCTTGCGGATCGCGCCGCTCATCTGCGTGGCGTCTGCATCGCGGTGGCCGGCCATGTGAAAGCACGCAAAGGGTTCGAGCCTGTCGCGGCGCGCCAGCAGCGCGATCATGGTGCGGGCCACGTCCGGCAGGTACGACCATTGGTGCGCCGTGTCGACGCGACCCGGGTAGCTCACGGCCTTGACCGGCAGCCCCGCCTTCACCAGCCCTTGCGAGAACCAGTTGTTGCCGGCCTTGGGACCGAAGAAGTCGCCGGCACGCACGATCAGCACCCGCGCGCCATGGCGGCTGGCCTCTTCGAGACGCCGCTCCAGCTCGACCCGGATGGCGCCCTTGCGGGTGACCGGGTGCTGCGGCGCGTCTTCGGCGAGCAGCTCGCCGAACGCATCGGGCCCGTAGTTGTAGACCGTGCCCGGCAGCACGATGGTCGCGCCCTCGGCCTTGGCGGCGGCGATGGTGTTGTCGAGCATCGGCAGCACCAGCTGCGCCCATCCGCGATAGCCCGGCGGGTTGACTGCATGCACGATGACCGAGCAGCCCTTGGCGGCTTGCATGACGGCCTGCCGGTCCATCGCATCGCCGCGCATCCAGGTGGTGCCGTCCTCTTGCAAAGCGGCTTGCGCCATGCCGCGCTTGAGCGCCCGCACCGTCCACCCCGCCTGGCGGAGTTGCCTCGCCATCTCGCCGCCGATGCCACCCGTGGCGCCCAGAACCAGAACCGTGTTGTTGCGTGTCATGAAATGCTCCAGAAGCGTTGTCGATGGATCGATTCTGGGCCGATGCCTGTTCCATTGGAATTACCGAACAGGGTGCAGCGGCTATACATTTATGCATGACTTCAAATATCGGATGGGAGCTCTACCGCTCGTTCCTCAGCGTCCTTCGCGAAGGCTCGCTCTCGGGCGCGGCGCGCAGGCTGGGCATCACTCAACCCACGGCGGGCCGCCATGTCGCCGCGCTCGAAGCCGCGCTGGGCGTGGTGCTCTTCACGCGCTCGCAGGTGGGGCTCATGCCCACCGAAGTGGCGCTGGCGTTGCAGACGCACGCCGAGGCCATGGAAAGCACCGCCGCGTCGCTGGCGCGTGTCGCCACCAGCCAGGGCGAAGGCGAGGGAGGACGAATCCGGGGCGTGGTGCGCATCTCCGCCAGCGAGGTGATCGGCGTCGAGGTGCTGCCGCCCATCGTCGCGCGATTGCGCGAGGCGCACCCGGCGCTCAAGGTCGAACTGGTGCTGACCAACCGCGTGCAGGACCTGCTGAGGCGCGAGGCCGACATCGCCGTGCGCATGGTGCGGCCCAAGCAGGAGCAGCTGGTCGCGCGCCAGGTCGGCGCGATCGAGCTGGGTTTTCACGCCCGCAAGGACTACCTGGCCCGCCACGGCACGCCGCGCAGGATGGAAGACCTCGCAACCCACGCCGTCATCGGCTACGACCAGCCCTCGGCCTTCGTGCGCAACGCGGGCAAGGCGCTCCCGGGCTACGGCCGCGAGGCTTTCTCGCTGCGCACCGACAGCGACCTTGCGCAGCTGGCGCTGATCCGCGCCGGCGCGGGCGTCGGCATCTGCCAGGTCGGGCTCGCCCGGCGCGACGCCGATCTGGTGCGCCTGATGCCGCGCGCCTTCGCGATGAAACTGGAGACCTGGGTCACGATGCACGAAGACCTGCGCAACAGCCCGCGCTGCCGCGTCGCCTTCGACGCGCTGGTCGACGGACTGCAGAAATACATCGCCGCCCCCGCACAGGGGAAAATGGCCCGCGCACGAACACAAGCCAACGAATGACCGAAGCCACCGACACAGACAACCTCCCCCTGCAAGAGCCCCGCCTCTGGCGCGACGGCCTCTGGACAGCCCGCGTGATCAAGAACGAGGAAGACGACGGCTGGGCCGTCGAGATGACCCGCCACGGCGATCCCGAGCCCGCGCTGGTCGGGCCCTGGACCATGGGCCGCGACAAGAAGAATCCCAAGCCGCTGGACGGCCCCGCCTTCTCCACGCTGGTGAAGACCGCCGCCGAAGTGATCCGCCGCCACGAGCAGCAGCTGCACGCCGCGCTCAACAAGAGCGTGACCGTCACCGCCCGCGACGGACGGCGCATCCGCGTCTCGCTGGCCATCGTGCCCGACGAGGACAACCCCTCGGCCACGCTGAGCGCGCACGACGACGAGGACGACAGCGAGCTGGCGAGCGTGAATGTCTCGCCGACCTTCAAGCTCAGCTCTGGCAGCGCCACCGCCTGGATCGAAGCCGACTTCGCGCGCCCGCGCTGAACGGGCGCTGCGCCCACCTCGCCAATACGCGGAACAACGTATGGCCGCCCTCGGGCGAGGCGAGAAGAATCCGCTCCTGACGAGAGAGAGGCCGGACAACAAGGCCCGAATCGGTTTCAACGCCGGTTCGGGCCTTCTCGTTGGTTCGCTCCTTCTTCATCCCCTCTATCCAGGAGCAGCTTCATGAGACATGGTGATATTTCGAGCAGCAGCGATTGCGTCGGCGTCGCGGTCGTCAACTACAAGATGCCCCGCCTTCACACCAAGGCCGAGGTGCTGGACAACGCCCGCAAGATCGGCGAGATGCTGGTCGGCATGAAGCGGGGCCTGCCGGGCATGGACCTGGTGATCTTTCCGGAGTACTCCACGCACGGGATCATGTACGACGCCAAGGAGATGTACGACACCGCGGCCACGGTGCCCGGCGAGGAGACGGCGATCTTTGCCGACGCCTGCCGCCGCGCCAACGTGTGGGGCGTGTTCTCGCTGACCGGCGAGCGCCACGAGGAGCATCCGAACAAGGCGCCCTACAACACGCTGATCCTCATGAACAACCAGGGCGAGATCGTCCAGAAGTACCGCAAGATCATGCCGTGGGTGCCCATCGAAGGCTGGTACCCCGGCGACCGCACCTATGTGAGCGATGGCCCCAAGGGCATGAAGATCAGCCTGATCGTCTGCGACGACGGCAACTACCCCGAGATCTGGCGCGACTGCGCGATGCGCGGCGCAGAGCTCATCATCCGCTGCCAGGGCTACATGTACCCGGCCAAGGAGCAGCAGATCCTGGTGTCCAAGGCCATGGCCTTCATGAACAACACCTACGTGGCGGTGGCGAATGCGGCGGGCTTCGACGGCGTGTATTCGTACTTCGGCCACTCGGCGCTCATCGGCTTCGACGGCCGCACGCTGGGCGAATGCGGCGAGGAAGAGATGGGCATCAACTACGCCGAACTGTCGATGGGCCTCATCCGCGACGCGCGCAAGAACGGCCAGTCGCAAAACCACCTCTTCAAGCTCATGCACCGCGGCTACACCGGCGTCATCAATTCAGGCGACGGCGACAAGGGCGTGGCGACCTGCCCCTTCGACTTCTACACGCAGTGGATCAACGACCCCGAAGGCGCGCGCGAGCGGGCGGAGTCGATCACGCGCCGCACGATCGGCACGGCCGAGTGCCCGATCGAGGGGCTTCCGAACGACACGAATCAGAGCTGACGGAAGGTCGTCAGCACCTTCAGCACGCTCTGCGTCGCACCATCGATCACGCCGGGCAGGCGGTGCGCTATGCCCAGGCGGCGGGTGAGCTTCGGCGTGATCGGCAGCACCTGCATGCGCTCGTTGAGCCTTTCGTCGGCGGTCTGCTGCGCTGGCAGAAGTGCCGCGCCATAGCCCGCGGCGACCAGGCTCTGGATCGCGGCGTCGTAGTTGAGCTCGATGCGCGCGCGCGGCGCGAAGCCGGCCTCGGCGAACCACTCCATCGTGAGCCGGTACATGTGCGTCGTGGCGTCGTTGAAGATCAGCGGCTGCGCCGCGAGCCACGCGGGCGTCACCCGCTTCGGCGCCTTCCAGCGCTGCGGCACGAAAGCCATCATCGACTGGTCGCGCCATGGCGTGACGACCAGGTCGCGCAGCGGCGGCTGGGGCATCGCGACCAGTCCGATGTCGAGCGTGCCGGCGGCCAGCCGCGCCATCGCCTCGGACGAGCCGAGGATGCTCACCTCGACATCGATGCCCGCGTGCACCGAGCCCAGCGCTTCGAGCACCTGCGGCAGCAGGTCGACCACCACGCCGGTGGAGGTGCCCAGCCGCACGCGGCCGGTGCGGCCTTCGGCCTGGCGCTTGACGGCATCGATGGCCTCGTCGGTGTCGCGCAGCAGCCTGCGCCCGCGCTCCACCAGCGCCGCGCCGGCCGCCGTGGGCGTGACGTTGCGGCTGCCGCGCACCACCAGCTGCGCGCCCAGGCGCGATTCGAGTTCGCTGATGTGCAGGCTCACCGTGGGCTGCGCCAGGTGCAGCGCCTTGGCGGCCGCAGAGAAGGTGCCCAGGTCGGCAATGGCGACGAGCGTTCGCAGTTGGTCGAGGTTGAGCTGTCGCATCAGGAATGCTGATTGTGTGGTTCAGGAATCTCAACTTCCACAATAGCACGCAGCGCCAGAAGATGAGCGCTCCCAACAAGGAGCCCCCCGTGACAGCGCCCAAGCCCTCGACCTTTCATCAACGCCTGATGCATGCGCTGCACGACTGGCGCCGCCGCGCCGCGCAGCGCCGCCGCACCCGTGCCGACTCGCGCCATCTGGCCGGCATGAGCGAGCACGAGCTGCGCGACCTGGGCATCGGACGCAGCGAGGTGCCCGAGCTGATCGACCGCAACAGGTACTGAAAGGAGAAAAAAAGAAACGGCATCGGCCTTCAGCCCCTGCCCCGGAATCTGAGGTTCAATCCGGGGCGTGCCCCAACTCAAGACACCCGCCCCGCTCTTTGTCGAACTCACCTCGCCGCAGTCGGTCAACGGCCGGCGCGCGGCCTTTCAGTCGCTCTGGCTGCTGGTGCGCATGCAGCATGCGCACGCCGTCGAGCAGGGCCTGGTGCGGCTGGCCGATCTGCGCGGCGAAGTCTCCGATGCGAACACGCTGCGCATGGTCGTGAGCCGCGCCTTCCGCGACTTCAAGGCCTGGAACATCGACGTCGGCTGGGGCGAAGACACGCAGCGGGAGCCGCGCTTCCTGAATGCAGAGCGGCGCAGCCAGGGTCCCTTCTGGCTGCCGGCCGCCGAGGCGAAACGCGTGCGCATGCTGGTGGGCGGGCGCGCGGCCACCGCCGCCGAGGTGGCTTCCTTCCTCGGATTGCGTTCGCGAAAGCGGCGCGCGGCAAAACCCGGCTCGCCGCCGCCCGATGCAGTGCACCTGCAGGACGCCGCCTTCTGGAAACAGCTGGTCGCCTCGCAGCAGGCGGCGCGGCAGGGGCGTCTCATGGCATCGGTGGCGGGGGACGGTGCGAGCGGCCAACCGGCGAGTGCGCTGGAGTCCATCCGCCTGGCCGGCACGCTGGCCGCCACCGACTTCCAGCGCGCGCTGGTCACGCTCAACGAGGCGATGCTGTGGCGCCGCCTGGGCGACAACGAGCAGGCGCGCCGGCGGCTGCAGGCGCTCAAGAAGCAGCGCCTGGCCCACCACGTGGCGGGCAACGACTACCTGGGCGCGATGGAGTGCATCGTCTCGGCCTGGTGCGCCTACACCGCGCGCGATCTGCCGCTGGCGCAGTCGCTCTTGAGCGGGATGGCCGAAGACGCGGCGCGCGGACTGGTGCTGCGGCACCACCCCGACGTGCGCTTCGAGTGGTGCAACCTCTGGGCGCTGGTGTGCCGCTCGCGCGCGCTCGGCCTCTCGGCCGACGACAAGCCCACCGCCGCCGCGCTCGCCGAAGAGTCGCTGCAGCGCTTCGGCGAGGCGCTGGCCGCGGCCTTCGAATCGCATTCCTTCGACGCGGCGCAGCACGTGGCCGCCAACATGGGCATGGCCGCGTGGCTGTTCGATCGCGTGGGCCTCTCCGATCTTCCGGCGCTCGCGCACGACGGCCACGCCGACACCCTGCGCCGCGCCGTGCAATGGATCGCCTTCAGCGAATGGCTCTGCGGCCACACCGACGGCCAGGGCCGGTCGGCATGGAACGCGATCTACCTGATGCGCATCGCGCGCGGCCCGTGCCGGCCCGAGCAGCAACCCACGCTCGCGCAGTTCCGCGCGCAGGAGCCGCTGGACCCGGCCGCGATCTCCACGCTCGCCGGTCCGTTGGCCGATGCCTTCGATGCCGCGCACTGGCCGGCGCGCTGGGTCGAGGTGGCGCAGGCGCGGCTGGCCGATCACCAGGCGGGGCGGCGGCGCTACCCGGGCTTGCAGCATTGCAGCCTGCTCTTCGAGCACGCCTGGTATGCGGCGCATGCGGGCGACCTGCAGGCGGCCGGGCAATCGCTGGATCTGCTGCGCGAAGCGCTGCCGCAGCTGGTGCCCAGCGACCGCGCCTACTTCACCGAATCGTGGAACGACACGCTGCCGGCCGAGCTCGTGCTCGAAACGAAGCCGCCACGTCGGCCCGCGGCGCGCAAGAAGGCTGCGAGCCTCACGGTCGAGCGAAAAAGCCGTTGAGCTCGCCGCCCGAGGCGGCGCCCTCGAAACCGTCGAAGCGTCCGTGTTCGGCGAGCGCACGCGCGGCGCGATCGAAGCCGCCCCACGCCGCGCGTGCCAGCGCACCGCCCACGCTGACGCGCCGCACACCGAGTTCGGCAATGTCTTTCATCGTGAGGTCGCTGGGCCCGCCGACCAGCAGGTTGACGGGCTTGGGCGCCACGGCCGCGACCACCGTGGCGATCTGTTCGCGCGTCTTGATGCCGGGCGCGTAAAGACAATCGGCACCGGCCTCGGCATAGGCCTTGAGCCGCGCGATGGTGTCGTCCAGGTCCGGCCGGCCGACGAAGAAGTTTTCGGCGCGGCCCACCAGCAGCGTGTCGCCGCCGGCCGCATCGATGGCGCCGCGCGCGGCGCGCAGCCGTTCGACGGCGACCTCGATCGCAAAGAGCGGATGCGCCGCATCGCCCGTCGAGTCCTCGATCGACAGGCCTGCCACGCCGGTTTCCACCGCGAGCCGCACGCTGTCGGCGACGCCCTTGGCGTCCTTGCCGAAGCCGTTCTCGAAGTCCGCGTTCACCGGCAGGTCGGTGGCCGCCACCATCTCGCGCAGATGGGCCAGCACGGCGTCGCGCGATTGCGCGCCGTCGGGCAGACCTTGCGACCACGCATGGCCGGAGCTCGTGGTGGCCAGCGCCTTGAAGCCCAGGCCCTGCAGGTAGCGCGCGCTGCCCGTGTCCCAGGGGTTGGGGATGACGAAGCAGCCCTGTTCGTGGAGCGCGCGGAAGGCGGCGCGTTTCTGGGCGACGGTGCGGGTCATGGGGCCTCGGCTTTCCTGGAGTGGGCGAAGTGGCGCAAGGTTGCGGTTTTAACGCAAGCACAGGGACATTGCGCGCGCCCGCATCGTTCGGTGTTCTGATCGGACCCCATGTCCTATCTCCTCCTGCTCCTCGTTCATCTGCTCTGCGCCGCCTTCTGGGTCGGCGGCATGGCGACCCTGCATTTCGCGGTGCGCCCCGCCGCCGTCGCCACGCTGGAGCCGCCGTTGCGCCTGCGCACGATGGCCGCGGCGCTGCGGCGCTTCTTCGTCGGCGTGGACGCGTCCGTGACGCTGCTGTTCGTGAGCGGGGTCGCGATGATCCTGATGACGGGCGGTTTTCGCGGCGTGCACTGGCGCGTCGAGGCCATGATGGGCATCGCCATCGTGATGGCGGCGATCTATGTGTACATCCGCGCCTCGGTGTTCAGGGCGCTGCGCCGTTCCGTCGAGGAAAGCGCGTGGCCGGTGGCGGCCGCGCGGCTCGACATGGTGCGCAAGCTGGTGAGCCTGAACCTCGCGCTCGGCGTGGCGGTGTTCGCCGTCGCGATTCTTGGGCGCGCGAGCTAGGCCTGTTCGACGCGCGCCGGGCACGGCGCCGTCCAAGGGCTTTTACAGCCCGAGGCTGCCGATGCCGTGCGCAACCGCCACGGCTTCGGCGTGAACAGCAGCGCGCGCCAGCGTGCCGGACAGGCGCGGCGCGGTGCCGGCCGACGCGGCTTCGGCATACAGGTCGCCGGCACGGGCGGCTGCCACGGCCTGGGTGTGCACCGCGGCGCGGTCCGTGGCGCTGGCAATGGCAACGGGCACACCGGCCGATGCGCCTTCGGCATAGGGGTCGACGCTGTGGGCCGCGGCGATCGCATCGGCGTGCACGGCGGCGCGGCTCGCCGTCGACTGGAACTGCAGCACGCCCTGGTATTCCTCGGCGCTGGCGCCAACGGCGAAAACAGAGAGAACGGCGGCGGCGAAAAGGAGCTTGGTGGTCTTCATGGCAGTGGCTTTCAAAAGAAGTGAAGGAGTGAACAATTGATCTGTCGGGACATTCATCGCTACGTCGGTGTGCCGGGTGGCGATGAATGAATTACATCGGCCGGCTGTATCCGCGATGTGTCGAGACAGGTGCCGTTTTGCATGCGCGTGTGTGCGCTTCGCCGTGCGGACACAGTGGCGTACAAATCGGCCCGCGCGGGCCACGCTGCGATTCGGAAAAGGGATGGACGAAGGGCCGGCGCTCAGCCGGCCGCGCCCTTGATCTCGACGCTGTTGCCGTCGGGGTCGCTGATGTAGATCGAAGGCCCGTTGCCCTCGGCACCGAAGTTGTTCCGCACCTCGCCGTGCACCGGCACGCCGTGCCGGGCCATCAAGGTGCGAATCGCCGCTTCATCGAAGGGCTCGATGCGCAGGCACAGGTGATCGACGTTGCGGCCTTCCTTGCCGGCCAATGCGCCGCCTTGCTTGCCCAAGGGGCCATCGGGCGTGATCAGGTCGATGAGGCTTGTGCCGGCGCGCAAGTGCACGAGCCCCAGGTCGTCGCGGCGCTTCTCGATCGCACAGCCCAGCACGTCGCAGTAGAAGGCGATCGCGCGTTCGATGTCCTTCACGCGCAACACCACATGGTCGATGCGCAGCACCGAGAACGGTGGGCTGCGCATCGGATCCGTCATGGCCGGCTGTCTTTCTTCAGACCACGCCCGCCGAGCGCAGCGCGTCGAAGCGCGCCGCGTCGATGCCGAACTCGGCCAGCACTTCGCGCGTGTGCTGCCCGAGCGCCGGCGGCGCATGGCGCAGCACGGGCGGCGTGGCCGAGAGGCGGAGCGGACTCGCCACGCCGGTGATGCGCGCGATGCCGTCGCCCGCATCGCGCGGCAGCGTGACCGCCAGGCCGCGCGCCTTGACCTGCGCATCGTCGAAGGCCTGCGCGATGTCGTTGATCGGGCCGCAGGGCACGGCCTTGTCTTCGAGCAGCGTGACCCAGTCGGCGGTGGTGCGGGTGCGGGTGAGTTCTTCCATCATCGGAATCAGCACGCCGCGGTGCTTCACGCGCAGCGTGTTGGTCGCAAAGCGCGCGTCGGCCGCCCATTCGGCATGGCCGGCCGCTTCGCAGAAACGCGCGAACTGGCCGTTGTTGCCGACGGCCAGCAGCATCGAACCGTCGAGCGTCGGAAAGTCCTGATAAGGCGCCAGGCTCGGGTGCGTGTTGCCCTGCCGCTGCGGCGCCTTGCCGGTATTCAGAAATGCGCTCGCCTGGTTGGCGAGGATGGCCATGCCCACGTCGAGCAGCGCCATGTCGATGTGCTGGCCTTCGCCGGTGCGGTCGCGCACCTGCAGCGCCGCGAGGATCGCGGTGCTCGCATAGACGCCGGTGAACAGGTCGGTGAGCGCCACGCCCACGCGCAGCGGGCCGCCGCCGGGCACGTCGTCGGGACGGCCGGTGATGCTCATCATGCCGGTCATGGCCTGGATCATCAGGTCGTAGCCTGCGCGCTCGGCATACGGGCCGTCGTGGCCGAAGCCGGTCACGCTGCAGTAGATGAGGCGCGGGTTGGCCGCACGCAGGCTCTCCTGGTCGAGGCCGTATTGCTTCAGGCCCCCGGTCTTGAAGTTCTCCACCACGATGTCGGCCTGCGCCGCCATCTGCTGCAGCAGCGCCTGCCCGTCGGGCGTGGCCATGTCGACCGTGACCGAGCGCTTGTTGCGGTTGCAGGCGGTGAAGTAGCTGGCTTGGTCGGTGTCGTTGCCGTCGGCGTCCTTGATGAACGGCGGGCCCCAGGTGCGGGTGTCGTCGCCGACGCCCGGGCGCTCGATCTTGACGACGTCGGCACCCAGGTCTGCGAGGATCTGCGTGCACCACGGGCCCGCGAGCACGCGGGACAGATCCAGGACCTTGATGCCGTCCAGGGCTGCGGGCTTGGCGGTCATTCGCTCTTCGTTCAGTTGGCGAAAGCTGCGATGCCGGTGATGGCGCGGCCAAGAATCAGCGCGTGGATGTCGTGCGTGCCTTCGTAGGTGTTGACCACTTCGAGGTTCACCAGATGGCGCGCCACGCCGAACTCGTCGCTGATGCCGTTGCCGCCCATCATGTCGCGCGCCAGGCGGGCGATGTCCAGGGCCTTGCCGCAGTTGTTGCGCTTCATGATCGAGGTGATCTCGACCGAGGCGGTGCCTTCGTCCTTCATGCGGCCCAGGCGCAGGCTGCCTTGCAGGCCCAGCGTGATCTCGGTCTGCATGTCGGCCAGCTTCTTCTGGATCAACTGGTTGGCGGCGAGCGGGCGGCCGAACTGCTTGCGGTCCAGCGTGTACTGGCGGGCGCGGTGCCAGCAGTCTTCGGCGGCACCGATGGCGCCCCACGAGATGCCGTAGCGGGCGCTGTTGAGGCAGGTGAACGGGCCCTTCAGGCCCTGCACTTCGGGAAAAGCGTTTTCTTCAGGGCAGAACACGCCGTCCATCACGATTTCGCCGGTGATGCTGGCGCGCAGGCCGACCTTGCCGTGGATCGCGGGAGCCGACAGGCCCTTCATGCCCTTCTCGAGCACGAAGCCGCGGATCGGGCCGACCGTGCCGCTTTCGCTGACTTCCTTGGCCCACACCACGAACACGTCGGCGATGGGCGAATTGCTGATCCACATCTTGGCGCCGCTGAGCGAATAGCCGCCCGGCACCTTCTTGGCGCGGGTGACCATGCTGCCGGGGTCGGAGCCGTGGTCGGGCTCGGTCAGGCCGAAGCAGCCGATCCATTCGCCGGTGGCGAGCTTGGGCAGGAACTTCTGCTTTTGCGCCTCGGTACCGAATTCGAAGATCGGCACCATCACCAGCGAGCTCTGCACGCTGGCCATCGAGCGGTAGCCCGAATCGACGCGTTCGACTTCGCGGGCGATCAGGCCGTAGGCCACGTAGTTGAGGCCGGGGCCGCCGTACGCTTCGGGGATCGTGGGGCCGAGCAGGCCGAGCGCGCCCATCTCACGAAAGATGGCGGGGTCGGTCTCGCCGCTGCGGAAGCCCTCGATGACGCGGGGCGCCAGGCGCTCCTGGCAGTAGGCATTGGCCGCGTCGCGGATCATGCGTTCTTCGTCGGTCAGTTGCTGGTCGAGAAGAAGGGGATCGTCCCAGTGGAATTGCGCTTTGGCGGCCATGTGCTGTCTCCGGAATGAAGGGGAAAAGAGAAAAGAGGGGGATGGGAGCCATCCTAGCCACGCGAGGGGTCGGGCGCAAACGATGAATCCTCACCCAGATATGCGTTTGTAGAATGTCTTGCAAGATGTTCGAGCGGCTCCGCCATTGGCGAAGCCCCGTCTCCATACATACACCCGAGGCATACATGCGCCGCAAGATCCCCCCCCTGCAAACCCTCGTGTGCTTCGACGCCGCCGCGCGCCACGAGAGCTACACCCGCGCCGCGCAGGAACTCGCGCTCACCCAGAGCGCGGTGTCGCGGCAGATCGGCACGCTCGAAGCCTTCCTGGGCGTGGCGCTGTTCCGGCGCACACGGCACGGCGTGGCGCTCACCGCCAGCGGCGCGGCCTATGCGCGGCAGATCACCAAGCGGCTCGAAGCGATGGAGCGCGACACGCTCGATGCCATGGCCCATCAAGGCGAAGGCGGCTCGCTCTCGCTGGCGGCCGTGCCCACCTTCGCCACGCGCTGGCTGATGCCGCGCCTGAAGGGCTTCGCCGCGCTGCAGCCCGACGTGGTGGTGCACATCGAGACGCGCACCCGCCCTTTTCTCTTTGCCGATGCGGAGTTCGACGCGGCCCTGTACGCCGGCACGCCCGCACAGGTCGAGAACTGGGCGGGCACGCGCGCGCTGCTGCTGATGCACGAGGACGTGGTGCCGGTGTGCAGCCCTTCCCTCTTGCCGCGCGGCAAGGCCGTGGCCCCGGCGGTCATCGCGAAGATGCCGCTGTTGCAGCAGAGCACGCGGCCCGACGGCTGGCGTCAGTGGTTCGATGCGCAGCAGATCGACGCGCCCAATGCGCGCGGCGGGCCGCGTTATGAGCTGTTCTCGATCCTGGCCGCGGCCGCCTCGCACGGCCTGGGCGTGGCGCTGATGCCGACGATGCTGGTGGCCGATGAGCTGGCGCGCGGCGAACTGGTGGTGGCCTGCGCGCGGCCGCTGTCGGGTGAGCGCAACTATTACCTTGTGACGCCTGAGCGGGCCGACCAGCGGCCGCTTTTGAGGTTCTTCAGCGACTGGTTGCTGGAGCAGGCTCGCCAAAGTTGAGAATGCGCGACATGCCAAGACAACCAAAGCGCTCTTCTTAAAACGCATCTCATACTAGACATTTTTAAAGATATGTCTAATATGAGATACATATGCAGACTGCAGCACCTCCAACTCTTCCAACAGCAAGCCGAGGCCTTGAAGTTTTCGGCCGGCGTATCCACGCCCGCCGGAAGGCACTGAAGATCAGCGCGACCACGACGGCCGAGGCGGCCGGCATGTCGCGCATGACGCTGCACCGCATCGAGCGCGGAGAGCCCTCCGTCACGATGGGGGCCTACATGAACGCCCTGGCGGCATTGGGACTGGATGTCGAAGTGATTGCCTCCGCCGAGGCCGCCGGCAAGCAGGCTGCGGCACCGACCGCACGGACGAAAGCCATTCGGATTGCCGACTTCGCACAGCTGCGCCGCCTTGCCTGGCAGCTGCCTGCAACCGCAGAACTCACGCCCGAAGAGGCGTGGGGCACCTACGAGCGCAACTGGCGTCACGCCGATCCGTCTGCCCTGGAAGACAACGAACGCCAGCTGTTGGCGGAGCTGGCCCGCACGCTGGGTCGCAAGGCACTCGATGTTTGAACGCGCGCACCATCGTCGCGTGGCCCAGGTGCTCTCGGCGCTGAACCCACATCTGCTGGCAGACAACCATTGCCTGTTCGGTGGGGGCACCGCCATCGCACTCCGGTACGGCGAGTTCCGCGAATCCGTGGACATCGACTTCCTCGTGTCCGATGTGGCGGGCTACCGTTGCCTGCGCCAACTGGCAACCGGCAGCGAAGGCCTGCGTGCATTCGCCCGAGACGGCGCGCAGCTGCAGCAGGCACGCGAAGTCCGCGCCGACCAATATGGAATCCGTACCCTCGTTCGCGTGGAGGACACGGAGATCAAGTTCGAGATCGTGCTCGAGGCGCGCATCTCGCTCCAGGCGCCGAGCGCGGCCGACCGCATCGGCGACATCGCCACGCTCACGCCTGTGGACATGGCCGCAAGCAAACTGCTCGCCAATTCCGACCGTTGGGCCGACGACAGTGTGTTCAGCCGCGACCTGATCGATCTGGCCATGATGCAGCCCGGCAGGGCCCTGCTTCAGCGCGCGGCAGACAAGGCCCGACTGGCCTACGGCGACAGCATCGACGCCGACCTCGCAAAGGCGGCCGATGCACTGCTGCAGCGGCCTGGCCGCATGGAACGGTGCATGGAAATGCTGCAGATGACGCCGTGGGTCCCACCGGCGTTGCTGCGCAAGCACATCAAGGCCTTGTTTCCCAGGGCGCCACGCGGGAAGCGCGGCGACCTCGACTGAACGAGCGCCCGGAGCGCGAGGCGCTTCTTTGCTGGAATCGCGTCCGGAAACGGCCAGCACTGCCAGCCCGGTGCAAGGACACTGGCTCCATGCACCCTCCCGCCACCCCTGCCCGTACGGTCGACACCCTCGACTGGCCCCGCATCGAAACCGACCTCGCCACCCGCGGCTGTGCCACCACCGGCCAACTCTTCACCCCGAAGGAATGCACCCAGCTCGCCGCAATGTACGACCAGGGCGGCCATTTCCGCAGCCGCGTGGTGATGCAGCGCCACGGCTTCGGCCAGGGCGAGTATCAGTACTTCGCGAACCCCCTGCCGCCGTTGCTCACGGCCTGGCGCAGTGCGCTGTACGAACGCCTCGCGCCGCTGGCCAACGCCTGGGCGAGCGCCATGGGCCAGCCGGCGGACTACCCCGCCGATCACGCGGCCTACCTCGCGCGCTGTCACGCGGCGGGCCAGCTGCGCCCCACCCCGCTGCTGCTGCGCTACGACGAGGGCGACTACAACTGCCTGCACCAGGACCTGTACGGCGAGCTGCAGTTTCCGCTGCAGCTCACGGTGCTCTTGAGCCGGCCGGGCGAGGACTTCACCGGCGGCGAGTTCGTGCTGACCGAGCAGCGACCGCGCATGCAGTCGCGCGCCGAGGTGGTGTCGCTCGCGCAGGGCGAAGCGGTGATCTTCGCGGTCAACCAGCGGCCGATGGCTGGCACGCGCGGCACCTACCGCGTGACGATGCGCCACGGCGTGAGCCGCCTGCGCTCGGGGCGGCGGCACACGCTGGGCCTCATCTTTCACGACGCGCGCTGACGCGCCCCGGCCAAGGCCCGGCGCCCGCTCGGCCACGCGCTGAGCAGAAGAAGGCCGAAGTCGCGCAAAATCCCTCCCGCATCCGGTGCGGCCGCCAGCATTCCCGACATTCAAAGATCGGAACGGCACCCCCCGGACGCCGATCCGCGGCCGACCCGCAGCGGATGCGTTCGAGCGAGCTACAGGGAGCTGTATGAACATGAACTCGTCCGGCCCGCCGGATGTGGCGGCGCAAGCGCCGTCTGAAGCCTCTTCCGCCGCGCGGTTGCCGCCGACAGCGGGCGAGCCCGATCCCGCCAGCCGGCGGTCGCGCCGCTTCAGGGTCGATGTGGGCACCATCGTCAGCGTCGTCGCGCTGACGCAATCGCTGCTGCTGGTGTCGCTGGGCTATTGGGGCTCGCAACGGCTGGTGTCGAACATCGGCACCTCGGCGCACAGGGCCGCCCACGACCGGACCGAGGACAAGGTGCTCGCCTTTCTCGCGAAGGCCGAGTCGGTGGTGGGCGCGGTGAGCAGCGCGCCCAACCTGAGCCCCACGGGCGAGTACGCCGACCGCACGGCCGAATTGCTCTGGACACTCCTGCTGCAGTCGCCCGAGCTCGACAGCATCTACGTGGCCAACGAAAGCGGCCAGATGCTGATGACCCTGCGCTACCCGGTGCCCGCCGTGCGCCACATCGCGCACGGCCCGGCCTTCACCACCGAGACCTGGCAATACAAGCGCCCCCTGGGGGCCGAGCTGAATGCGCAGCAGCGCTTCGCCACGCAGCGCACCGAGTCCGTTCACAGCAGCTACAACCCGACGCAGCGCGCCTGGTTCCAGCAAGCCAACAGGATGGGAGGGCCGATCTGGACGCAGCCCTATGTGTTCGCCGCGGCGCAGGAACTGGGCGTGACCTACGCGCTGCCCAGCGAGCGCCGCCACGACGAGCGCAGCCCCGAGTCGCTGGTGGTGGCGGGCGACGTGTCGCTCGGGCGCCTGTCGGAGTTCGTGCGGCTCTTCAGCAGCAACGGCTCCGGCCACAGCGCCCTCCTGAGCGCCGACCACAAGGTGCTGGCACGCAGCGACATGCCGGGCGTGCTGCACCGGCTGGAGCCGCCCGCGGGCTTGCTGGGCACGCTGCACACGCGGATGCACGCGCACATGGCGGCCGGCGAAACCGCGAACGGCAGCGGCGACTCGACCTTCTCCTTCGACTTCGAGGGCAAGCGCTACCTGGTGCAGACCTCGCTGATTCCGGCCACCGGCTGGGAGCTGGTGAGCTGGGTGCCCGAGGACATGGTGCTGGGCGACCTGCGCCGCGCGGTGCTCTGGGGCTTGCTGCTGGCGCTGGTGTTCCTGGCGCTGGCGTTGTTCATGTCGCTCAAGCTCTCCCGGCTGGTGACCGCGCCGGTCGAAAACCTCTCGCTCATCGCGCGCCGCATCGGCCTGTTGCAACTGGACAACCTGCCGCGCGAGCCTAGCCGCGTGCTGGAGATCCAGCACCTGGACCAGGCGCTGGACGACTCGGCGCGCAGCCTGAAGGCGTTCAGCAAGTTCGTACCGGTGGACGTGATCAACCAGCTGGTGGCCGAAGGCCATGCGCTCGCGCCCAACGGCTCGTCGCGCCGCGTGACGGTGATGTTCACCGACGTGGAGGGCTTCACCTCGGTCTCCGAATCGCTGGACACCGACGTGCTGGTCGGCATGCTGACCGAGTACTTCAACCTGGCCACGCGCGTGTTCGCGCGCTACGGCGGCGTGATCGACAAGTTCATTGGCGACGGGATCATGGTGCTGTGGGGCGCGCCCGCGGACCTGAAGGACGCGGAGTACCGCGCCTGCCTGGCCGCGCTGCAGCTGCATGTGGAGATGGACGTGCTCAACCGGAAGTGGCGCGCCGGCGGGCTGCCGGAGTTCCGCACCCGCATCGGCATCCACACCGGCATGGTGGTCGCGGGGGTGCTGGGGTCGAACGACCGGCTGTCGTACACCGCGTTCGGCGACGTGATCAACGTGGCCAGCCGCATCGAGGGCATCAACAAGCAACTGGGCACGCAGACGCTGGTGTCGGAAGCCACCTTCGCGGGCCTGAGGGGGCGCCTGCGCACCCGCCGCATCGAGGAACTGGTGGAGCTGCGCGGCCGCCAGACGCGCATGGTGCTCCACGAGGTGATGACGCCTTAGGCCGGCACCACCGACGCCTGCGCCGCACGCTGCGCGGCAAAGGCCACGTACCAGTCCAGGCTGCCGGGATTGGCCATGGCTTCGCGGTTGACCACCTTCTCGATCGGCTGGCCCAGCAGCAACTTCTTGATGGGCAGCTCCTGCTTCTTGCCCGAGAGGGTGCGCGGGATCTCGGCCACCTGGAAGATGTCGTTGGGCACGAAGCGCGGCGAGAGCGAGGTCTTGATCGCGTGGTCGATGCGGCTGCGCATCGCCTCGTCGAGCGCGATGCCCGGGCGCAGCACCACGAACAGCGGCATGTAGCTGTCGCGGCCCAGGTATTCGAGATCGACCACCATCGAGTCGAGCACTTCGGGCAGGCCTTCGACCGCGCTGTAGATTTCGCTGGTGCCCATGCGCAGGCCCTGGCGGTTGATGGTGGCGTCGCTGCGGCCGTAGATGATGCAACCGCCGTCTTCGCCAATTTTTATCCAGTCACCGTGGCGCCAGACGCCGGGGTAGGTGTCGAAGTAGCTGGACACGTAGCGCGCATTGCCCTCGTCGCCCCAGAAGTAGAGCGGCATCGAGGGAATGGGCTGTGTGCAGACCAGCTCGCCGACCTCGCCGACAACCGGATGGCCCTGCTCGTTCCACGCCTCGACCGCATGGCCGAGTTCGCGGCATTGCATCTGGCCCGGCACTTCGGGCAGTTCGCGGTTGCCGCCGACGAAGGCGCCGCAGAAGTCGGTGCCGCCGGAGATGTTGCACCACCACACCTCCTTGGAGCCCGCATCGAGGATCTGCTTGGAGCCCCAGCGCTGGACCTCGTCGGGCAACGGCGAGCCGGTGCTGCCGAGCGCGCGCACGCGCGAGAGATCGCCGCACTCCTTCGCGACGATGCCGGCCTTCATGCAGTTGGTGAAGTAGGCCGCGCCCGCGCCGAAGAAGCTGACCTTGTGCCGCGCGACAAAACGCCACAGCACGCCCCAGTCGGGCTTCTCCTTGCTGCCCGCCGGGTTGCCGTCGTAGATGCAGATGGTGGCGCCGAAGGCCATGCCCGAGAGCTGCGAGTTCCACATCACCCAGCCGGTGGAGCTGTACCAGTGGTAGCGCTCGCCGAAGTTGTTGGCGCCGTAGCTCGCGCCCACGTCGTTGTGCAGGCCGCAGGCGTGCATGGTCAAGAGGATGCCGCCCTGCCCGTGCACGATGGGCTTGGGCAGGCCGGTGGTGCCGCTCGAATAGACGATCCAGATCGGGTGGTCGAAGGGCAGCCACTCGGGTTCGAAGGCGGCGACCTCGGCGTCGTCGCGTGCGGTGGCTCCGGTCCAGTCGATGTCGTGCGCAACGGGGCTTGCGGCAAAGGGCGTCTTCACGAGCAGCAGCTTCTGCACGCTCGGCAACTGCCCGCGCAGCTCTTGCAGAACGGCGCTGCGGTCGAGCGGCTTGCCGCCGTAGTGCACGCCGTCGACGGCGATCAGCACCTTGGGCTCGATCTGGCGAAAGCGGTCGGCCACGGCGGCCGTGCCCATGTCGGGCGCGCACACGCTCCAGATCGCGCCGATGCTGGAGCACGCGAGAAAAGCAACCATCGTCTCGGGCACGTTGGGCATGTAGGCCGCGACGCGGTCGCCGCGCCGCACGCCGAGCGACTTGAGCGTGAGCGCCACGGCGGCGACTTGGCGGCGCATCTCGGGCCACGACATCTCGCGCACTTGGCCGAGTTCGTTGTCGCTCACGATGGCGGGCATGCCGGCGGCGTGCGCGGCATCGGCATGACGCAGCACCTCGCGCGCATAGTTGACCTGCGCGCCGGGGAACCAGCGCGCGCCGGGCATGCGGGCTTCGGCGAGCACCGCGGTGTGCGGCGTGGGCGACTGCAGATCGGCGTAGTCCCAGATGCTTTGCCAGAACGCATCGAGGTCGGTGACGGACCAGCGCCACAGCGCGTCGTAGGTGTCGAACGAGAGGCCGCGTGTCTCGCGCAGCCAGTTTTGATAGAGCCGAATCTGGGGGATGTTGGGAGCGGGCATGAGGCAAGCGTAGCGCTGTGAACGGGCGTGCTCAATCGGGGTTGACCTCAGGGTTTGTACGCGTGTTCAACATTTTTGTACAAGCGTTCAATACGCTCCCATGAACGCCCGCTCCCCGACCGCCAGACGCAGCGGCAACACCCCACGGGCAGCCGCCATCACCGTGGATGCAAGCCGGCCCGACCGCCGACAGGCCATCCTGCTGGCGGCCGAAAAGCTCTTCGCCCAGCACGGCTACCACGCGGTCACCATCCGGCAGATCGCCGAAGAGGCCGGCGTGCCGCTGGCGCTGGTGGGCTACTACTTCGGTCCGAAGCAGGAGCTCTTCCACGCCATCTTCGAACACTGGAGCCACACCATCGAGGAGCGGCTCACGCGCCTGGCCGAAGTGGCCAACGACCCCGAAGATCCGCAGACGCTGCCGCGCATCATCGAAGCCTTCACCGCGCCTGTGCTCGCATTGCGCGCCAGCGCCGAGGGCGAGTACTACGCGCTGCTGGTGGCGCGCGAGCTCTACCACGCGACCGAGGAAGCCGACCGCGTGCTGCGCGGCTACTTCGACCCGCTGGCCACCGCCTACATCGACGCGCTGCACCTGGCGCTGCCGCATGCCACGCGCGGGCAGGTGGCATGGGGCTACCAGTTCGCACTGGGCGCGCTGCTGCATCACCTGAACGACAGCCGCATCGAACGGCTCTCGCGCGGCGAGAACAAGCGCGCCGACCCCGCGGTGGCACCGATGCTGGTGAATTTCATCGTCGGTGGCCTGCGCGCCGCGCTGCCGCGTCCCAGGACGCCCCGCCTGCAAAAAAACCCCACCAGGAGACAAAAGCCATGATGAAAAGACGCACCCTGCTGTCGGCGCTCGCGGCCGCATCGGCTGCCGCCGCCGCGCTGCCCGCGCGCGCGCAACAGTCGCACCCGAAGATCGTGTTCGGCTACACCGCCGTGACCGACTTCGCCTCTGTCTTCGTGGCCGCCGAAGAGGGCTACTTCAAGAAGCGCAACCTCGAGGTCGAGCTCAAGTTCATTCCGCTCAACTCAACGATTCCCGCCGCGCTGCAATCCGATTCGCTGCAGATCGGCGGCCCCACGCCCTCGGTGTTCCTGCAGGCGGTGGACGGCGGGCTCGACCTGGTGCTGGTGGCCGGCGGCGGCCTCACCTCGAAGACCATCACCGGCTTCGGGCTGGTGGCGCGCGCGGGCTCGGGCATCAAGAGCCCGCAGGACTGCGTGGGCAAGAAGATCGGCGTGCCGGGGCTCGGTGCGTTCCTGCACGTGACCTTCCGCGCATGGCTCAAAGACAGCGGCGTGGACTACCGCAAGGTCAACTTCGTCGAAGCCTCGTTCCCGCAGCATGCCGACCTGCTGCGCGGCGGCTCGGTGGATGCGGTGGTGTCGGCCGATCCGTTCATGAGCCGCATCACCGAGACCGGCGCGGGCTACGTGGCCTCTTACTACTCGACCTTCCTGCCCGAGAACAACCAGACCATCGTGCACGCGGCCAAGCGCGAGTGGGTCGCGAAGAACCCCGCGACGGCGCGCGCCTTTCGCGAAGCGCTGGTCGAGTCCGGCGGCTTCATGCAGCAGGCGAAGAACGACGCCAAGGTGCGCGCGGCCATCGGCAAATACATCAAGCTGCCGCCCGAGGTGCTGGCCAAGGTGCAGGTCTCGCCGCCCGGCCCGGTCGTGACCGAAAAGCAGCTGGGCTACTGGACCGGGCTGATGAAGGAGCAGGACATGCTCAGGACGAACATCGACGTTGCGAAGCTGATCGCCAAGTGATTTCCTCACCCGCCCCGATCACCGCGCGCGCCGTGCTTTCGGCAAGCGCCGCGCGAACGCCAGCGAGTTCCACGATGCAAGCCACGCCCTTCCTGCGCTTCGACGGCGTCGCCATCCGCCTCGGTGGACGTGAGATTCTGTCTCCCACATCGTTCGACGTGGCGCGCGGCGAGTTCGTCTGCATCGTCGGCCCGAGCGGCTGCGGCAAGACCACGCTGCTGCGCGCGGCCAGCGGCCTCGTCACCGCGAGTGCAGGCGAGGTGCGGCGCAACGGCGTGAAGATGACCGAGCCTTCGCGCGAAGTGGCTTTCGTGTTCCAGGACTACGGTCGCGCCTTGCTGCCGTGGCGCACGGTGGAAGGCAATGTGAGCCTCGCGCTCGAAGCAGCCGGTGTGCCCGCAGCGGAACGCGCGCCGCGCATCGCCGAGGTGCTCGGCAAGGTCGGCCTCGCGAAACATGCGCAGAAGTTTCCGGTGCAGCTTTCGGGGGGCATGCAGCAGCGCGCGCAGATCGCACGCTGCCTTGCGCAGAAGCCCGAACTCATGATGATGGACGAACCCTTCGGCGCGCTGGACGCGCTCACGCGCCAGAGCCTGCAGGACGAGCTCGCGCGGCTGGTGCGCGACGACGGGCTCACGGTGCTCTTCGTCACGCACGACCTCGAAGAGGCCATCTACCTCGGCGACCGCGTGATCGCGCTGCAGGCCAACCCTGGCCCCGGACGGCCCAGCCTCGCGCGAATGATCGACGTGAAGATTCCACGCCCGCGCGACCAGCTCACCACCAAGGAGCATCCCGAATACCTGCAGTTGCGGCGTGAGCTGTTCGCATTCATCGAGCAGGGCCATGACTGAAGGCCGCCTGTTCCGCTGGCTGCGGCCGTGGGTGTTTCCTGCGGTGCTGGTCGGCGCCTTCGAGTGGTATGCGCGGCGCGCGGCGGCACTGGGCAGCGACGCACTTGCGCCGCCCAGCGCGGCCGCCAAGGCCTTCGTCGGCGCGGCGCTCGATGGTTCGCTGTGGCAGGCCACCGGCTTCACGCTGGGCACTGCGGCGCTGGGTCTGCTGCTGGGCGCGGTGTTCGGCATCGCGCTCGGCCTGGTGCTCGGGCTCTCGCGCCGTGCGGCGCAGCTGGGCTCGATGTCCATCGAGGTGCTGCGGCCCGTGCCTTCAGTGGCGCTGATTCCGCTGGCCATGCTGGCCTTCGGTTTCGGCGTGCGCATGGAACTGGCCATCGTCGCTTTCGCCACCTTCTGGCCGCTCTTGGTGCTGGTGCAGTCGGCGGTGCAGCAGATCGAGCCGCGGCTGCTCGAAGTGAGCCGCGTGCTCGGGCTGTCGGCGCGCGAGCGGGCCTTCAAGATCGTGCTGCCGGCGATCGTGCCGCGCCTGTTCGTCGCGCTGCGGCTCGGCGTGGCGGTGGCGCTGGTGGTGGCCGTGACGGTGGAGATCGCCGCCAACCCCAACGGCATGGGCTACGCGATGATGATTGCGCAGCAGAGCTTCGACCCCGCGCTGATGCTTGCCTGGCTGGGCTGGATCGGCGTGGTGGGCTTTGCGGTCAACGCGGCCATGGTGGCGCTGCAGCGCGTTGTCTCCAGGCGCATGGGGGTGATGCCATGAACGGCAACGACCGCGCGCCATCGGGCCTGAACTGGCTCGGTTCATTTGCCGTGCTGTGTGCGCTCGTCGCGCTCTGGTGGATCGCGAGCAACGCGGGCTGGGTCAGCCGCGTGTTCCTGCCGACGCCGCAAGCCACTTTCGCGAGCCTGCTCGAAGGGCTCAATCTTTCGGGTGATTCCGGCAACGGCGAACTGCTCGCCTTCACGCAGGCCACGGTCGGCCGCATGGTCGAGGGCTGGCTGCTGGCCTCGCTCTTCGGCGTGGTGCTGGGCGCGGCCATCGGGGTGTCGCCCGCGGTGCGCGCGTGGGTGCAGCCGACCCTCGAATTCATCCGGCCGCTGCCCGCATCGGCATTGCTGCCGCTCGCCATTTCGATCTTCGGTCTCAACCCCGGCATGGTGCTGTTCGTGGTCGCCTTCGGCGCGATGTGGCCGGTGCTGCTGGCCACGGTGCACGGCTTCGCGGCGGTGGAGCCGCGTCTGGCGGAAGTTGCGCGCTGCCTGCAGATGTCGCGCGCCGCGTACATCTGGAAGATGGGCCTGCCCAATGCCATGCCCGACATCCTCGCCGGCATGCGGCTCGCGCTGACCATTGCGCTCATCGTCGCGGTGGTGGGTGAAATGATCGCCTCGCAGAGCGGCCTGGGCCAGGCCATTCTTCTGGCCGCGCGCGCCTTTCGCGCCAGCGACCTCTTCGCCGGCATCGTGCTGCTCGGGCTCATCGGCTTCGTGAGCAATGCGTTGCTGGCCTTCGCCGAAAAAAGGCTGCTGCGCTGGCAGCGGCCCTGATCCATTCCTTCAAGCCAACACCAACACACCCCACAAGGAGCCCCACCCATGCCGCGCAAATTCGTCGACCTCTCGATCTTTCTTGAGAACGATGTGCTCTCCGACCCGCCCGCCTTCGCGCCGAAGATCCAGTACTTCACGCACGAGCAGACCTACGAGCAGATCGAGCCCTTCTTTCCCGGCCTGAAGAAGGAGGACCTCCCCGACGGCGAAGGCTGGGCGGTGGAACTGGTGCAGCTCTCCACGCACAACGGCACGCACCTCGATGCGCCCTATCACTTTCACTCGACCATGGACAACGCGCTCGGCGAGAAGAAGCCCGCCATCGCCATCCACGACGTGCCGCTTGAATGGTGCTTTCAGCCGGGCGTGAAGCTGGACTTTCGGCACTTCGCCGACGGCTACGTGGTTACCGCCGCCGACGTCGAGGCCGAGCTGAAGCGCATCGGCCACACGCTGAGCCCGCTGGAGATCGTGGTGATCAACACGCGCGCCGGCAAGCGCTACGGCAGCAACGACTACGTGTCAGCCGGCGCGGGCATGGGCTACGAAGCGACGATGTATCTGTTGGAACGCGGCGTGCGCCTCACAGGCACCGACGCATGGAGCTGGGACGCGCCCTTCGTGCACACCGCCAAGAAGTACGGCGAGACGCAGGACGCCTCGCTGATCTGGGAAGGCCACAAGGCCGGCCGCGACATCGGCTACTGCCACATCGAGAAGCTGCACAACCTGGAGGTGCTGCCGCCCACGGGCTTCTTCATCAGCTGCTTCCCGCACAAGATACGCGGCGCTTCGGCGGGCTGGACGCGCGCGGTCGCGATCTTCGACGACGCGCTGATGGCGTCGGTTTGAGCGAAGGAAAACCACGGCCATGATCGAACTCAACCACACGCACGACGCCGCCGCCCGCAGCTGGGTCGACAGCGCCAATGCCGAGGGCAGCGACTTTCCGATCCAGAACCTGCCGTTTGCGGAGTTCCGCCGCGTCGGCAGCCCCGAGCCCTTTCGCGGCGGCGTGGCCATCGGCGACCAGGTGCTCGACCTGGCGGCGCTGGCTGCCGGCCAGCATGTCGACGGCCTTGCGCTCGATGCGGCACGGGTGGCCGCCCTGCCCGCGCTCAACGATTTCTTCGCGCTGGGCCCCACCGCATGGAAGGCGCTGCGCCACGCGGTCTTCGCGCTGCTGCGAAGCGATGCGCCTGCCGCCACGAGGGACGACCTGCGCAAGTGCCTCGTGCCGCAAGCCGACGTCGAATACACCGTGCCCGCGCGCATCGGCGACTACACCGACTTCTACACATCGATCGACCATGCGCTGAACATCACGCGCCTGTTCAACCCCGAGGGCGACGTGACGCCGAACTTCCGCTGGATTCCGACGGCGTACCACGGGCGCGTCTCGACCATCGGCGTGAGCGGCCAGCGCTTTCACCGGCCGATGGGGCAGACGATGGCGCCCGGCGCGAAGGCGCCCACGTACCACGCCTGCGCGCGGCTCGACTACGAGCTCGAACTCGGCGTGTGGATCGGCGAAGGCAACGCGGCCGGTGAGCCGATTCCGCTCGAACGCGCCGAGGAACACATCTTCGGCATCTGCCTGCTCAACGACTGGTCGGCGCGCGACATCCAGTTCTGGGAGATGGCGCCGCTCGGCCCCTTCCTCGCGAAGAACTTCGCAACCACGATCTCGCCGTGGATCGTGACGATGGAAGCGCTGGCGCCCTATCGCCAGGCTTGGGCGCGTCCGGCCGACGAGCCCCAGCCGCTCGACTACCTGGAGAGCCAGGCGAACCGCGAGAGCGGTGCCATCGACATCAGCCTGGAGGTGTGGCTCGAAAGCGGGAAGGCACGCGATGACAAGAGCGGCCCTTCGCGCCTGTCGCGCACAAGCTTCAGGCACCAGTACTGGAGCGTGGCGCAGATGGTGGCGCACCACACCATGGGCGGCTGCCAGCTGAACGCGGGCGACCTGTTCGGCAGCGGCACGATCTCGGGGCCGGGTCCGGGTGAAGCGGGCGCGATCATCGAGCTGACGCGCGCGGGGCAGAGCCCGGTCACGCTGGCCAACGGCGAGCAGCGCGGGTTCCTGGAAGACGGCGACGCGGTGCTGCTGCGCGGCTGGTGCGAGAAGCCGGGGCATGCGCGCATCGGATTCGGCGAGAGCCGCGGAACGGTGTTGCCGGCGAAGGGCTGAATCCGCGTTCCAAAAGAAAAGGCCACCGGTGAGGTGGCCTTTTGCATGAAATGTGGAGCGGGAAAAGAGTCTCGAACTCTCGACCTCAACCTTGGCAAGGTTGCGCTCTACCAACTGAGCTATTCCCGCATTTCGAGCGTCGAATTATAGGGGGCTCGGAGCCCGTTTTCTCCAGGTCCGAGAAAAAAGTGGGGTCAAGCGCCAAACACCATCGCGCGGTGCATGGACGTGCCGGCCATCACGCCATCGGCCGAGGCCAGCGTGGCGTTGTGCATCGGCATGGCCGCGTCGCCCGCCGCGTACACGCCGGGCACGGTGGTCATCTTCATCGCGTCGATGCGAATCACCGGGCCTGCCGGACCGTCGTCGAACGCGCACCCCAGTTGCTCGGCGATGGGGCTGCCGGGACGCGTGCGCGGAACCATGAACAGCGCGTTGACCGGCACGACACGGCCGTCTTGCAAACGCACGCCCGAGAGATCCTGCCCCGGCCCCTCCAGCGCCACGATGCGGCCCGGCTCGATGGCCACGCCGCACGCCTGCAGCCTGGCGCGCGCCTCGTCGTCCACGGTGTTGTTGCCGTTGAGGAAGAGCGTGACCGGCCCCCATTCGGCGATCAGCATCGCGTGCGTCGGCGGATGCGGGGCCTCGACCAGAACGCCCAGCCTGCGGCCGCTGAATTCGTAGCCGTGGCAATAGGGGCAGTGCAGCACGCTGGTGCCCCAGCGCTCGCGCACGCCGGCAATGCCGTCCGGAAAACCGTCCTGCACGCCGAAGGCCAGCAGGAGCTTGCCGGCCAACAGTTGCCGGTCGCCGTCGAGCGACGCGATGAAGCCACCGCTTTCGTCGGCACGGGCGCTGACCACGCGGCCTTCGATGAAGGTGACGCTCGGATAGGCCATCAGCTTGGCGCGCGCGTCGGCAATCATCTTCAACGGCGGCACGCCGTCCTGGCCGAAGAAGCCGTGCGCCGCGGCGGCGAAGCGGTTGCGCGGCGCGCCCGCATCGACCACGCACACGTTCTTTCGTGCGCGCGCGAGCTGCATGGCAGCGGAAAGGCCGGCAAAGCTGCCGCCCACGACAAGAGCGTCATAGCGCATGTTCGATGTCCTTCTGTGTGAAGCCGCCGTGCGTCATGCGGCGGTGAAAGTCCTTGGAGAGATCCGCCAGCGTGATGCTGTTGAAGCGCTTGAGCAGCAGGGCCTCGGCCTCCTGGAACGCACCATCGAGCGCTGCGTTCACCGCCTGCTCGACCACGCAGCCCGGGCTCTCGGTGCGGTTGCCCATGGCCAGCAGCGCGGGCGCGCCGACCGCGTTGTGGATGTCGCCCAGCGTCACGCGCGACAGCGAGCACGACAGCACCCAGCCGCCGCCATGGCCCTTGGCCGAACTCACGAAGCCGGCCTGGCGCAGGCCCGCCATGAGCCGCCGCACCACGACGGGATTGGTGTGCATCGCCGCCGCGAGCGACTCGGAAGTGATGGGCCCGTCCATCTCGGCCATGTGCAGCAGCACATGGAGAACGCCTGAAAGCTTGCTGTCTCTTTTCATGCAACATTATTAGTTGCGTGAAATCCCGGAGGCCGTCGACGGGTTTCTTGACCCTGCCGCCCAAGAGGTTTCCGGCCCACTGTTTCACGCGCCGCCGCGGCACATCGCGGCGCTCCGCACGTCGGCGCTGTCCTACGCACACGTCCGACGGCCGCGCACACGGCGACATGCAAGAAGGTGGTCACGGTGAGCACCGAACTGGCCCCAAGCCGGTTCTTGTCAGTCAGTGACCATTCAAACGAAAGGAACAGTCACCCATGAAGCAACAACAAAACAAATCCATCTTCGCCGGCGCCTTGCTCGCAGGCCTTCTTGCATTGAGCGGCTTCGCTCAGGCACAGGGCGTGGGGGTCGGCGTGGGCGTGAATGCCGATGTCAATACATCGGGCACGGTCAAGGCCGCACCGGCGCAAGGCAGCGCCGGTGCAAATACTGGCGCCGCGGCGGGTGCAGGCACATCGGCCAACGGCGGTGTCGGCAACGCAGCAGGCGGCCTGGGCAACACAGTGGGTGGTGTGGTCGGCGGCGCGACAGGCGCCGTGGGCAACGCGACCAGCACGGTCGGCGGGGCCACCGGTGCCGTGAAGGGCACGACGGGTGCAGCGGGCGGCGCGGCAGGCGGGCTCACGAACACGGTGGGCGGCACGCTGAACAGCGCGACCGGTGCCGCGGGCTCGGCAGGCAGTGCATTGAAGCCGTCCACCGGTGGTGTGGGCGCCAAGGCCGACGGCAAGGCCCAGGGTTCGGGCGCAGTCAACATCACGAAGTAAGGCTTTGCCCCCGAGAGCCCGCAGCGCTCAAGCGTTGCGGGCTTTTTTACGCGTGTGAGTGCGGCGCTTCGAGCCTGAACAGGCTGGTCACGTCGACGTCGAGGACCATCTGCTCGCGCTGGTTGAACAGCCGCCAGCGCCAGCGCAGGATGCCCAGCGTGGGGCGCTTCTCGGAGCGCCGCACCTCGATCACGTCAGCTACCAGCCGCAGGGCATCGCCGGGCCGCACGGGGTTGGGCCAGCGCACATGTTCGAGCCCCGGCGAAGCGAACGACTCCGAGCCCTTCAATGCCGCATCGACCACAAGGCGCATCGCGATCGCGCAGGTTTGCCAGCCGCTCGCGATCAGTCCGCCGAAGGCGCTCTCCGCGGCCGCTTCGGCGTCGGTGTGGAACCACTGCGGGTCGTACGCGTTCGCGAACTGCACCAGCTCGGCTTCGCTGAGCACATAGGGTCCGGCCTCGATGACCTGGCCCGCATGGAAGTCGGCGAACTTCATTCGCCCCGGCTCAGTAGGTTTCCAGGTGCAGACGGCCTTCGCGCTTGAGCGAAGCGCCGACGGTGTCCCAGTCGAGCCCCGCTTCGGTGGCCACGTCGCGCAGCGCGAGCACCACGCCCTCCTCCATGCTCTTGAGGCCGCACACGTAGAAGTGGCTCGATCCGTCCTTGAGCAGTGCGGCCAGGTCGGCAGCGCGCTCGCGCATCAGGTCCTGCACGTAGCGCTTAGGCTGCCCCGGCGTGCGCGAGAACGCGAGGTTGATGTCGATGAAGTCCTTGGGCAGCGACTGCAGCGGGCCGAAGTACGGCAGCTCCTGCTGCGTGCGCGCGCCGAAGAACAGCATCAGCTTGCCGCCTTCGAACTTGCCGCTCTTGCGCAGGCGCCGACGCCATTCGGTCATTGCGCGCATCGGTGCGCTGCCGGTGCCGGTGCAGATCATCACGATGTGCGACTTGGGATGGTTCGGCATCAGGAACGAGGCGCCGAAGGGCCCCACCACCTGCACCGTGTCGCCCACCTTCAGGTCGCACACATAGTTGGAGCACACGCCGAGCACCGGGTCGCCCTGGTGGTCTTCGGTCACCCGCTTCACGGTGAGCGAGACGTTGTTGTAGCCGGGCCGCTCGCCATTGCGCGGGCTCGCCACCGAGTACTGGCGCGCATGGTGGCGCTTGCCAATGGCATCGACGCCCGGCGGCACGATGCCGATGGACTGGCCTTCGAGCACCGGGAACGGCACCACGCCGAAGTCGAGCACGATGTGATGCGTTTCGCTGTCGAAGCCCGCTTCGGTGCAGTTGAAGTTGCCGACCACCGTGGCGGTGGTCGGGGTCTTCGGCGGGAACAGGTTGGTGTAGGCGTGTGCGGCCGACCACGGCGGCACGGTGGCGCCGTACTGCGCGGAATTGAAGACGGCCTCGATGGACTCGGCAGCCGCTTGCGCTTGCGTCAGCGCAGGTGCCGCGGCAACGCCGGCTTCATCGCCCGCGTCGGCGGAAACGCCCGCCGCTTCGAGCTCTTCGGGCGTCAGCTCCGCAGGCAGCTCTTCCCAGGTGAGCTGTTCTTCGATGGTGTACGCGCGCACCAGCGGCATCGTGCGCCAGTTGTCGATGGAGCCCGTCGGGCAAGGCGAGATGCAGGCCATGCAGCCATTGCAGACATCGGCCCGCACGACGTAGTTGTTGTCGTCGTGCGTGATCGCGTTGACGGGGCAGGTGGCCTCGCAGGTGTTGCAGCGGATGCAGATCTCGGGGTCGATCAGGTGCTGCTTGATGACTCCGGCTTCAACGGCCATGTCCATGTTGTTCTCCATCCCCTCGCCGTGGGGGCGAGGGATTCATATCCAGGCGCTCAGCCGAAGCGCACGTATTCGAAATCGACGGGCTGGCGATTGATGCCCATCACCGGCGGCGAAATCCAGCCGGCAAACTTGCCCGGCTCCACCACGCGGCCCATCAACGATGCCACGAAAGCGAAGTCTTCGGAACTGGGCAGCCACTCATCGCGCTTGGCGGCCCATTCCACGTCGTTCACCACGCGGCCTTCGGGCGACATCTTGATGCCGGCGAGCGCGCCGATCTGGCGGTTGAAGGCCTTGTGCGGCACGGCCAGGCGGGTCGGGATGCCGGCCTTCTCGAGCACCTTGTTCCAGCGGCCGACGCCGGCCACCGAGTCCTTGATGAAGTCGTCGCGCAGCACTTCGTTGAGCGCGTTGAGCATCGGCACGTCCTTCTCGACGAGCTGGCCGTCCTTCACTTCCAGCACCTTGTAGGTCTGGCCCTTGAGGATGTGGTCGTCCGTGCGCTTGCCTTCTTCGTAGCGGCCCTTCAGGCCCGAGCTGTAGAAGATGGCGGCGTTGCTCGACTGGTCGGCGCCGAACAGGTCGATGGTCACGCTGTAGTGGAAGTTCAGGTAGCGCTGGATGGTGCCCAGGTCGATGCAGCCCGCGGCGCGGATCTTCTGCGCGTCGTCGGTCTTCAGCTCGTTCATGACCTGCGCGGTGCGGGCAATGACGCGCGAGACGCCGCTCTCGCCCACGAACATGTGGTGCGCCTCTTCGGTCAGCATGAACTTGGTGGTGCGCGCCAGCGGATCGAAGGCGCTTTCGGCCAGCGCGGCCAGCTGGAACTTGCCGTCGCGGTCGGTGAAGTAGGTGAACATGAAGAACGCGAGCCAGTCGGGCGTCTTCTCGTTGAACGCACCCAGGATGCGCGGGTTGTTCTCGTCGCCCGAGGTGCGCTGCAGCAGTGCATCGGCCTCTTCGCGGCCATCGCGGCCGAAGTGCTTCTGCAGCAGGTAGACCATGGCCCACAGGTGGCGGCCTTCTTCCACGTTGATCTGGAACAGGTTGCGCAGGTCGTACATCGACGGCGCCGTGAGACCCAGGTGGCGCTGCTGCTCGACCGACGCCGGCTCGGTGTCGCCCTGCGTCACGATGATGCGGCGCAGGTTGGCGCGGTGTTCGCCGGGCACGTCCTGCCAGGCCTTCTCGCCCTTGTGGTCGCCGAAGTGGATCTCGCGGTTGGCATCGCCCGGGTTCAGGAAAATGCCCCAGCGGTAGTCGCGCATCTTCACGTGGCCGAACTGCGCCCAGCCCTGCGGATCGACGCTCACTGCGGTGCGCAGGTACACGTCGTGGTTGGTCGAGCCCTCGGGGCCCACGTCGTCCCACCAGTTGATGAAGTTGGGCTGCCAGCCTTCGAGCGCGCGCTGCAGCGTGCGGTCTTCGCCGAGGTTGACGTTGTTGGGGATCTTCTCGCTGTAGTTGATCGTGCTCATCGTTGTTCCTTGGGTTGTACGGGCTGCGGTTATCAGACGCGGTTCATGTCGAAGCCGGCTTTCTCGCCGGTGCCGTAGACCTTGAGCGCACCCTTTTCGCCGACGGCGTTGGGGCGGTTGAAGATCCAGTTCTGCCAGGCGGTGAGCCGGCCGAAGATGCGGGTGGCCATGTTCTCCTTGCTCGCGAAGCGCAGGTTGGCTTCCAGGCCGGTGAGCGCGTCGGGCGACATGGCTGCGCGCTCTTCGATGGCGATGCGGATCTCGTCTTCCCAGTCGATGTCGTCCGGCGCGGCGGTGACCAGGCCGAGCTTGAGTGCCTCGTCCGCGTCGAGCGGCTTGCCGGCTGCCGCGCGTGCAGCCTCCAGCGGCGCAGCTTCTTCGTAGAAGCGGCGTTGCAGGCGGCTCTGGTCGTTCACCATCGGGAAGAAGCCGAAGTTGAATTCGTTCAGCACGAGCTTCGGTGCGCGCTCGGCATCGTCGGGCAGCGCGAGCATGTAGGTGCGGTCGGCGGCGAAGGCCAACTCAGCCAGCGTGCCGGCGAAGCACGAACCGGCTTCGACCAGCGCGAACAGGCTGCGCGACGACACATCCAGGCGCGCCAGCGTGCGGCGCAACGCGCCGATGGTTTCGCGCACCAGCCAGTGGTCCTTGTTGGCGAACATCACGGCGTCGGAGGCGAGCACGGCAGCGGCATCGCCTTCGGTCTTGAGCAGCCAGGTGCCCACGTCGAGCTCATTGGTGCGCAGGTTGAGGATCGCGTCGTCGAGTTCGCGGCACATCGCGAGCGGCCACCAGGCGGCGCCCGCGGCTTCGATGGCGGCGATGTCGGCCGGCTGCGCGCCGGTGGGCGCCTTCACGGTGATGGTCGCGGTGCGCTTGCTGCGGTCGATCTGGATGTCGACGTGCGAGTAGCTGATGCCGTCGGCGCTGTCGGTGCGTTCGAGGCGCGTGAGCGCCACGCCCTTGCCGTTGGCGGGGCGGTCGCTGCCTGCGGCGAGTTGCGAGGCACGCTCCTGCACGGCGGCGGGAAACTGCGCGGGCTTGGCCACGGCGTCGACCAGGCGCCAGTCGACGGCGCGCTGGCCGCGCACGCCTTCGACGCTGGTGCAGAAGATGTCGGCGAGGTCATGGCGCACATGGCGCTTGTCGGTCACGCGCGTCAGGCCGCCGGTGCCGGGCAGCACGCCGAGCAGCGGCACTTCGGGCAGCGAGACGGCCGAGGAGCGGTCGTCCACCAGCAGGATCTCGTCGCAGGCCAGCGCCAGCTCGTAGCCGCCGCCGGCGCAGGCGCCGTTCACGGCCGCGAGGAACTTCAGGCCCGAGTGCTTCGACGAGTCTTCGATGCCGTTGCGGGTCTCGTTGGTGAACTTGCAGAAGTTCACCTTCCAGGCATGGCCCGAGACGCCCAGCATGAAGATGTTGGCGCCCGAGCAGAAGATGCGGTCCTTGCCGCTGGTGACGATCACGCTGCGCACTTCGGGATGCTCGAAACGCACGCGGTTGAGCGCGTCGTTCAGTTCGATGTCCACGCCCAGGTCGTAGCTGTTGAGCTTCAACTTGTAGCCGGGGCGGATGCCGCCGTCTTCCGCAATGTCAAGCACCAGGCGGGCGATGGCGCCGTCGAAGCTCAGGGACCAATGGCGGTACTGGCCGGGTTCGGTGCGGTAGTCGACGCGGGGCGGCGTCTGGAGCGTGGTGGTGTCGGTCATGCAGAAGTCTCCTGGGGGGCTGTGTTCGGAAACCGTGAACAGGAAAGATAATGCACTCTCTTGCTCCGATGACATGCATCATGCTGCATGCATACAGGCAAGTCAATGCCTGTTGTGCTTTTTTTCAGATGTCAGCTCAGGCGCCCAGGCCCATCGACTGCCGGGTTACCCCACGCAGGGCCTGGAAGCTCTGTGCCAGCGTCTTGCCGCTGGTGTCCACCGACAGATCGGCCTTCGAATAGAAGGCGGCGCGGCCGTTCAGGATGCGGCGCAGGTCTTCCATGGCTTCCTTGCTGGCGGCCATCGGGCGGGTGTCGCCCTGCGCAGCCACGCGGCCCATGTGTTCTTCGGGCGCGGCCTGCAGCCACACGGTGGTGCAATGGGCCAACAGCTCGTTGAAGGTGGCGGGGTCGGACACGATGCCGCCCGGCGTGGCGATCACCACCTCGCTGTAGATCTGCACGGCTTCTTCGAGCGCGCGGCGCTCGTAGCGGCGGTAGGCGTTGGTGCCATACAGGTCGTGGATCTCGCGCACGCTGCAGCCCGCGAGCTTCTCGATCTCGCGGCTCAGTTCGATGAAGGGCAGCTCGAGGTCTTCGGCCAGCATCTGCCCCAGCGTCGACTTGCCCGCACCGCGCAGCCCCACGAGCGCGATGCGGCGGTGCCGCGCCGGATCGACCGAGGCGGTGCCCAGCAGCTCGCCCAGTGCCACGCGCACGCGGCGCAGGTCGGTTTCGCTGCGGTTCTCGAGCAGCTCGCGGATCAGCAGCCACTCGGGCGAACTGGTGGTGACGTCGCCGACCAGCTCGGCCAGCGAGCAATGCAAAGCGCCGGCCACCTGCTGCAGCACCAGGATCGACGCGTTGCCGATGCCGTACTCCAGATTGGCCAGGTGCCGCTCCGACACATCGGCCGAAACGGCCACCGCCTTGCGCGTGAGCCCGCGCTGCGCGCGCAGGTTGCGCACGCGGTCGCCCAGTGCGGCCAGCAGCGGATTTCTGGCCTCCCCGGCCGGTGCGGTGGCGGTGTTTTCTGGCGCGGTGGCCAGCACCGCGTCTACGTGCTCGTTCATGCAAGTCCTCGTTCTTGTGCGGGATTGTGCGCGCTCAGGGTAAACACCATATATGCACTATATTGCTTGACACCCAATGACGTGGTGCTTATTGTTCGATCACAAGCAAGATACTGCACGCGAAGTATTCCTGCAAGGTAGTTCATAAGTTCGCTGCGGCCAGCATGCCAGCCAGCCCCCACGCAGAAAGCCCGCCACGATGTCCAGCAAGGAAGCATTTCACCAGTTGATCGCCGGCCTGACCGCCGAAATCGCAGGCAGGCCGCTGGACGCGCAACTCGACCAGTGGCTCAACGCCACCCACGGCGCCGGCAGCGCCAGCTTCGAACAGTTGCGCCAGGCCTGCATCGGCGGCGTTGCCGAAGGGTGGCTGTGCGAGCGCGAAGGTGGCGGCATCAAGTACGGCCGCGTGTTCAAGCCCGAAGACGCGCTGCACCGCTTTTCGGTCGACGTGGTCGACATGCAGGACATCGCAGGCCCCCACCACACCCATCCGAACGGCGAGATCGACCTGATCATGCCGCTGGACGACAGCCCCGGCGCCACCTTCGACAGCCGGCCCGCAGGCTGGTGCGTCTACGGACCCGGCACCGCGCACCGCCCGACCGTCGCGCAAGGCCGCGCGCTCGTTCTCTACCTGCTGCCCGAAGGGCAGATCAAGTTCACCGCATGACCGAACTCCTTTCCAATCACGTCGCCGGCCGCTGGCAAAGCGGCTCGGGCGCCGGCACGCCGCTCTTCGATCCGGTGCTGGGCACCGAGCTCGCGCGCGTCGATGCCACCGGGCTCGACCTGCCCGAAGCTTTTTCCTTCGCACGCGAACAGGGCGGCAACGCGCTGCGCGCCCTCACCTACCGCCAACGCGCCGGGCTGCTCGGCGCCATCGTGAAGGTGCTGCAGGCCCACCGCGATGCCTATTACGAGATCGCCACCGCGAACTCCGGCACGGTGAAGAACGATTCGGCCGTCGACATCGACGGCGCGATCTTCACGCTCGGCCAGTACGCCAGGTGGGGCGATGCGCTCGGCGACGTGCGTGCGTTGCGCGACGGCGATGCGGTCAAGCTCGGCAAGGAGCCGGTGTTCCTGTCGCAGCACCTGCAGGTGCCGACGCACGGCGTGGCGCTGTTCATCAATGCCTTCAACTTCCCGTCGTGGGGCTTGTGGGAAAAGGCGGCACCGGCATTGCTCTCGGGCGTGCCGGTGATCGTGAAGCCCGCGACAGCCACCGCCTGGCTCACGCAGCGCATGGTGAAGGACGTGGTCGATGCGGGCGTGCTGCCTGCCGGCGCGCTCTCGGTCATCTGCGGCAGCTCGGCCGGGCTGATGGACCAGCTGCAGCCATTCGACGTGGTCTCGTTCACCGGTTCGGCCGAGACGGCGGCGGTGATCCGCTCGCACCCGGCCGTGGCCGCGCGCTCGGTGCGCGCGAACATCGAGGCCGACAGCCTCAACAGCGCCCTGCTCCTGCCCGGCGCCGCGCCCGGCGGCGAGGCCTTCAACCTGCTCGTGCGCGAAGTGGTGCGCGAGATGACGGTCAAGTCGGGCCAGAAGTGCACCGCGATCCGCCGCATCCTGGTGCCGGCCGGGGTGTACGACGCTGCCGCCGAAGCCATCGGCGCCAAGCTCGCGGGCGTCACCGTCGGCAATCCGCGCAACGAGGGCGTGCGCATGGGTTCGCTCGTGAGCCGCGCGCAGCTCAACGCCGTGCGCGACGGACTCGATGCGCTCGCCGCGCAAACCACCGTGCTGCACGACAGCCGCAACAAGCCGCTGATCGATGCGGACCCAGCCATTGCCGCCTGCATCGGCCCGGTGCTGCTGGGCGCGCGCGATGCCGATGCGGCGCAGCGCGTGCATGACGTGGAGGTGTTCGGGCCGGTCGCCACGCTGCTGCCGTACCGCGATCTGGCGCACGGCATCGCGCTGGCGCACCGTGGCCAGGGTTCGCTCGTCACGTCCTTGTATGGCAGCGACGACGCAGCGCTCGCGCAGGCCGCGCTCGCCGTCGCACCGAGCCACGGCCGCGTCCATGTGATCACGCCCGAGGTCGCACAGGCCCATACCGGCCACGGCAACGTGATGCCGATGTCGATGCACGGCGGTCCCGGCCGCGCGGGCGGCGGCGCCGAACTGGGCGGCCTGCGCGCACTCGATTTCTATCACCGCAAGAGCGCGGTGCAGGCGAGCCCCGGCGTGCTCGCCGCCCTCGGACTCTAGAAGAACAACAGGCCCCAGGAGACACCACGATGAGCCTGCCCGCACGCTTCAATTTCGCCGAACACCTGTTCGCCCTCAACCGCGGCCGGGCCGATCGCACCGCCTACATCGACGACCGCGGCACGCTGAGCTACGGCCAGCTCGAAGACCGCGCGCGCCGCCTGGCCGCCGCGCTCAAGGCCGCTGGCGTGCGCCGCGAAGAGCGCGTGCTGCTGCTGATGCTGGACAGCAGCGACTGGCCCGTGAGCTTTCTCGGCTGCCTCTACGCCGGCATCGTTCCCGTCGCCGTCAACACGCTGCTCACGCCCGACGACTACGCCTACATGCTCGACCACAGCCGCGCGCAGGCCGCGCTGGTGTCGGGCGCGTTGCTGCCGACCTTGCAGGATGCGATGGGGCGCGGGGCGCACGAGCTGCAAGCGCTGATCGTCTCGCAACCCACCGGCCCGCTGCCGCAGAACGCGCAAGCGTTCGATGCCGCGCTCGCCAGCGTCGAGCCCCTGGCCGCGCCGGTCAGCACCGCGTCCGACGACCCCGGCTTCTGGCTCTATTCCTCCGGCTCCACCGGCAAGCCCAAGGGCACGGTGCACACGCACGCCAACCTCTGGTGGACGGCCGAGCTCTACGGCAAGCCGGTGCTCGCGCTCACCGAAGACGACGTGTGCTTCTCGGCCGCCAAGCTGTACTTCGCGTATGGCCTGGGCAACGCGCTGACCTTTCCGCTCAGTGTTGGCGCGACGGTCGTGCTGATGGCCGAGCGGCCCACGCCCGATGCCACCTTCCGCCGTTGGACAGAGCACAAGCCGACGGTGTTCTTCGGCGCACCCACCGGCTTTGCCGGCATGCTCGCCTCGCCGAAGTTGCCGGCGCGCGACGCGGTCGCATTGCGCATGTGCTCGTCGGCCGGCGAAGCACTGCCCGGCGAGATCGCCCAGCGCTTCAAGGTCCACTACGGCTGCGAGATCATCGACGGCATCGGCTCGACCGAGATGCTCCACATCTTCATCTCCAACCGCCCCGGCGACATCCGGTACGGCACCACCGGCAAGCCGGTGGACGGCTACGAGGTCGAGCTGCGCGGCGAAGACGGCCGCCCGGTGCCCGACGGCGAAGTGGGCGATCTCTACATCCGCGGGCCGAGTTCGGCCCTCATGTACTGGACCAACCGCGAGAAGTCGCGCGACACCTTCCAGGGTGGCTGGACCAAGAGCGGCGACAAGTACACGCGCGATGCCGACGGCTACTTCACCTATGCCGGGCGCAGCGACGACATGCTGAAGGTGAGCGGGATCTATGTGTCGCCGTTCGAGGTCGAGGCGACGCTGATGCAGCATCCTTCGGTGCTCGAGGCTGCGGTGATCGGCAAGGAAGATGCCGAAGGGTTGACCAAGACCAAGGCCTTCGTCGTGCTGAAGGACGGGAGCACGGCGACCGAGGACGAGCTCAAGGCCTTCGTGAAGGAGCGCCTGGCGCCGTACAAGTACCCGCGGTTTCTGGAGTTCGTGAGTGAGCTGCCGAAGACGGCGACGGGGAAGATTCAGCGGTTCAGGCTGCGCGAGAGAGAGAAGCAAGCATGAGCCACCGCGCATCTTTCTCTTGCTCCCTCCCCCTCTGGGGGAGGGTTGGGGTGGGGGCACGCGGCCTTCGCAAAAGTACCGCCTCTGCCAACGCCGCTTGCCCCCATCCCAACCTTCCCCCAAAGGGGGAAGGAGCAATGCGATGAGCACCGACTTCGCCACCATCGACTGGCGCGGCCGCGCCGTGCAGATCGAGTGCGCGTGGATAGCCCCGGAGCGCACTCACGCACCGCTCATCGTCTTCCTCCACGAAGGCCTGGGCTCCGTCGCGATGTGGAAGGACTTCCCCGCGCAAGTCTGCGAAGCCGCCAACGCCCGCGGCCTGGTGTTCTCGCGCCCCGCCTATGGCCGCTCCACACCGCGCGGCGACGACGAGATCTGGGACGTCGACTTCATGCACCGCCAGGCGCACGAGGTGCTGCCCGCCCTCTTCTCCGCCCTGAATCTCGACGATGAAAAGCCCTGGCTCTTCGGCCACAGCGACGGCGGCTCGATCTCGCTGCTGTATGCCTCGCGCTTTCCCGATCGCGTGGCCGGGCTCGTGGTGCTGGCCCCGCACATCTTCGTGGAAGACATCACCGTCGCGAACATCGAGCTGGCGCGCACCGCCTACCTCTCGACCGACCTGCCGAAGAAGCTGGGCCGCTACCACGACAGCGCCGACTCCGCCTTCTGGGGCTGGAACCGCATCTGGCTGCACCCGCCCTTTCGCGACTGGAACATCGAGGCCGAGCTCGATGCCATCCGCTGCCCGGTGCTCGCCATCCAGGGCATCGACGACGAGTACGGCACGCTCGCGCAGGTCCGCGGTATCGCGGCGCGCGTCGGTGGTTGCGAGCTGCTCGAAATCCCTGAATGCGGGCATTCCCCACATCGCGATCAGCCGGAACGTGTCACCGTCGCTACCGCTTCTTTCATCACCAACAACAGGAGACAGACACCATGACGACCATCCACACAGCGCGCCTTGCGCTCACGGCCATTGCCTTTGCCGCCTTCGCGACGGCCGCCGGCGCCCAGGGCACCGGCAAGCTCAAGGTCGGGCTGATGCTGCCCTACAGCGGCACCTTCACCGCGCTGGGCGTCGCCATCGAGAACGGCTTCAAGCTCTACGTCGACGAACAGGGCGGCAAGCTCTCGGGCCGCGAGATCGAATACTTCAAGGTCGACGACGAATCCGATCCCGCCAAGGCGACCGACAACGTCAACAAGCTCATCAAGCGCGACAACGTCGATGTGATCGTGGGCACCGTGCATTCGGGTGTTGCGATGGCCATGGCCAAGGCCGCCAAGGAAAGCGGCACCGTGCTGATCGTGCCCAATGCCGGCGCCGATGCCGTCACGGGCCCGATGTGCGCGCCCAACATCTTCCGCAGCTCGTTCAGCAACTGGCAGCCCGCCTACGCCATGGGCGAGGTCGCGGCCAAGCAGCAGGGCAAGAAGAAGATCATGACCATCACCTGGAAGTACGCGGCCGGCGAAGAGTCGGTCAACGGCTTCAAGGAAGGCTTCGAGAAGGCCGGCGGCAAGGTCGACAAGCAACTCACCCTGCCCTTCCCCAACGTGGAATTCCAGGCGCTGTTGACCGAGATCGCGGCGGCCAAGCCCGATGCGGTGTATGCCTTCTTCGCGGGCGGCGGCGCGGTGAAGTTCGTCAAGGACTACCAGGCCGCGGGCCTGAACAAGACCATTCCGCTCTACGGCCCCGGCTTCCTGACCGACGGCACGCTCGATGCACAGGGCGAAGCCGCCCAAGGCATGCTGACCACGCTGCACTACGCGGACGGCCTGAACACCGCGCGCGACAACGCGTTCCGCGTGGCGTATGCCAAGTCGTTCAAGCTGCAGCCCGACGTGTATGCGGTGCAGGGCTACGACGCCGCGCAGATGCTGGGCGTGGGCCTGGCCGCCGCCAAGGGCGACATGGGCAAGAAGGCCGAGTTCACCGCCGCCATCGAGAAGGCGAAGATCGACAGCCCGCGCGGCACCTTCACGATGAGCAAGTCGCACAACCCGGTGCAGGACATCTATCTGCGCAAGGTGGAGGGCAAGGAGAACAAGCTGGTGAGCACGGCGATCAAGGGCCTTGCCGATCCGGCTCGCGGTTGCCGCATGTAAGCCTTTCACCAGGCTCGCTTTCTTTTTCTCTCTCCTCATGGACCGTTCGGGCTGAGCCTGTCGAAGCCGGTGCGCAATGCACGCAGGCCCTTCGACAGGCTCAGGGCGAACGGCGCATGGACCAACTGGGATCTCCCACAGTGGATTTCGGAACCTTCCTCGTCCAGTGCCTGAACTCCGTTCAGTACGGACTCCTGCTTTTCCTGGTGGCGTCGGGCCTTACGCTGATCTTCGGGATCATGGGCGTGATCAACCTCGCCCACGGCAGCTTCTACATGATCGGCGCCTACATGGCGTTCACGCTCTCGCCGCTGTTCGGCGATCAGTTCCTGCTGATGCTGGTGGCGGGCGTGGTGCTTGCGGCCATCTTCGGCTACCTGCTCGAATGGGCCTTCTTCAGCTACCTCTACCAGCGCGACCACCTGCAGCAGGTGCTGATGACCTACGGGCTCATCCTGGTGTTCGAGGAACTGCGCTCCATCTTCGTGGGCAACGACGTGCACGGCGTGAAGGTGCCCGCGTGGCTGGACGGCAGCTTCGCGCTGGGCAACGTCATGAGCTACCCCTGGTATCGCCTCTTCGCCTCGGCCGCGTGCATCGTGCTCGCGGTGGGCTTGTACTGGGTGGTCAACCGCACACGCCTGGGCATGATGATCCGCGCCGGCGCGAGCAACCGCGACATGGTGCGGGGCCTGGGCATCGACGTGAAACGGCTCTACCGCATCGTGTTCGCGGCCGGCGTGGCGCTCGCGGCACTGGCCGGAATGATCGCGGCGCCGATGTCCTCGGTGTACCCGAACATGGGCGCGAGCGTGCTCATCATCTGCTTCGTGCTGGTGGTGATCGGCGGCATCGGCTCGATCACCGGTGCGCTGCTGGCCTCGCTGCTGGTGGGTTTTGTCGACACCTTCGGCAAGGTCTTTTTCGCGGACCTGAGCGGCATCGGCATCTACCTCTTGATGGCCATCGTGCTGATATGGAAGCCTGAAGGGCTGATGGGGAGACGGCCATGAAAAAGGGTGCATTCCTCGTGCCCGTGGCCTGCGCGGTGCTCATCGGCATTGCGGGCCCGTTGATGGGCAACTACGCCTCGGACTTCGTCGTGAAGGTGATGATCCTCTCGATCTTCGCGCTGAGCCTGGAACTGCTGGTCGGCATGACCGGCCTCGTGAGCCTGGGCCATGCGGCGTTCTACGGCATCGGTGCCTACGTGACGGTGCTGGCTTCGGGCAGCGAGGGCGGCAACTTCGCGCTGCTGCTGCCGATGGCCATGGGGGCTGCGGCGCTCTATGCGTTGTTCGTGGGCGCACTCAGCCTGCGCACGCGCGGCGTGTACTTCATCATGGTCACGCTGGCCTTTGCGCAAATGGCCTTCTTCGTGTTTCACGACACCAAGGTGGGTGGCGGCAGCGACGGCATCTATATGTACGTGCGGCCGGCCATCGGCGCGCTCGACATGGAGAACCGCACGGTACTGTTCTACGTGGTGCTCGCGTCGCTGGTGTTCACCTACGGGCTGCTCGCGCTGATCCGGCGCTCCCGCTTCGGCGCGGCGCTCGCGGGCATCCGCGTGAACGAGCAGCGCATGCGGGCGGCGGGGTTTCCGGTGTATGGCTACAAGCTCGCGGCCTTCGTGCTGGCGGGCGCGCTGTCGGGGCTCGCGGGCTTCCTGCTCGCCTCGCGCGACGGCGTGGTCAATCCTGAACTGATGGCCTGGCACAACTCGGGCGAGGTGCTGCTGATGGTGATCCTGGGCGGCCTGGGCCACCTGCGCGGCGCGGTGATCGGTGCCATTGCATTCACGCTGCTCAAGGAAATCTTCTCGACGCACGCGGTGATGGGGCCGCTCGCGGACCACTGGCAGCTGACGCTGGGCATCGCGATCATCGTGTTCGTGGCGTGGTTGCCCAAGGGGCTCATCGGCCTCGTGAAGCGCATCTCGCCGAAGGAGGCTGCATGACCCGCACCCTGTCTTCTTCCTCCCTCCCCTCCCGGGGGAGGGCTGGGGTGGGGGCTCGCGGCCTTCGCACAAGCAGCGCCTCCGCCAGCGTCGCTTGCCCCCATCCCAGCCTTCCCCCAAAGGGGGAAGGAGCAATACAAATGCAGCAACTGCAGATGTTCCGGCTGTCTTCCTCCCTCCCCCTCTGGGGGAGGGCTGGGGTGGGGGCACGCGGCCTTTGCACAAGCAGCGCCTCCCCCGGCGCCGCGAGCCCCCATCCCAACCTTCCCCCGGAAGGGGAAGGAGCAATGCCATGAACACCACCGCACTGCTTTCCGTCCAAGGCCTCACCCGCCGCTTCGGCGGCCTCACCGCCGTCAACGCCGTCACGCTCGACCTGCACATCGGCGAAGTCCACGCAGTGATCGGCACCAACGGCGCGGGCAAGTCCACGCTCATTAACATGCTCTCGGGCGAGATCGAGGCCTCCGAAGGCCGCATCGCGCTCGACGGCATCGACATCACGCAGCGCGCGCAATCGAAGCGCGCGCGCGACGGCGTGGGCCGCAGCTACCAGCGCACGACGATCTTTCCGGAGTTCAGCGTGCACGAGAACTGCCGGCTCGCGGCGCAGGCCGCCACCGCGCGGCCATGGGCAATCTGGCAGTCGTCGCAGCGCTGCGCCACCAGCAACGCGGCGGCCGATGCGGCGCTCGAAGCCGCAGGCCTGTCGAACGAGGCACTGCGCATCGCCGGCACGCTGAGCCACGGCGCACAGCGCCAGCTCGAAGTGGCGATGTGCCTGGCCACGAACCCGCGCGTGCTGCTGCTCGACGAGCCGCTCGCCGGCATGGGCGCCGAGGAAACCGACCGCATGCTCACGCTGCTCGCGCGGCTGAAGGCCACGCACGCGATCCTCTTGGTGGAGCACGACATGGACGCGGTCTTCCGAATCGCCGATCGCATCACGGTGATGGTGAACGGCACCGTCATCGCCACCGGCGACCCGACGTCGATTCGCGAGAACCCGGAGGTGCGTACAGCCTATCTCGGAGAAGACCACTGATGCTCATCGTCCGCGACCTCAACACCTACTACGGCAACAGCCACATCCTGCGCGGCGTGCATGCCGGCATTCCGACGGCCACGTCGGTGGGCCTGCTCGGGCGCAACGGCATGGGCAAGACCACGCTGATCCGCACCATGATGGGCTACGTGCGTCCCGCCTCCGGCGAAGTGCAGGTCGACGGCCGCACCGTCACCGGCTGGCCGCCGGAGAAGATGGCGCGCCTGGGCATCGGCTACGTGCCCGAGGGCCGCGGCATCTTCCCGAATCTTTCCGTGCGCGAGAACCTCGTGATGAGCGAGCGCGCGGGCGTCGACGGACAGCGCGCCTGGACCTTCGACCGCGTGATGACCACCTTTCCGCGGCTGGCCGAGCGGCTCTCGCACGGCGGGCAGCAGCTCTCGGGCGGCGAGCAGCAGATGCTCTCCATCGGCCGCGCGCTGATGACCAACCCGCGCTTGCTCATCCTCGACGAAGCGACCGAAGGCCTCGCACCGCTGATCGTGGCCGAGATCTGGCGCGTGATCGGCGAGATCCGCAGCACCGGCATCGCCACGCTGATCGTGGACCGCGACTACCGCAAGGTGCTCGCGCACACCGACCTCGCGGTGGTGATGGAAAAGGGGCAGATCGTGCGGCATGGGGCCTCGGCCGATCTGCTGGCGGAGCCGCAGGCGTTGGAAGAGCTGCTGGGGGTGTGAGGCTTACGCAGCAGCCCGCTGCGCCATCAGGAAATCGATGAACACCCGCATGCGCAGCGGCACATGCCGCCCGTCCGGGTACAGCAGCGTGTACGGCCGCGAGCGACCTGCGAACGGCTTGAGCACCTCGACCAGGGTGCCGTCGGCGATCTCTTTCTCCACCACGAAGCGGTAGGTCTGGAACAGTCCGGCGCCGCTCCTGGCGAGCGTGACGCCGCCGAGCACATCGTCCGAGCAGCTGTAGGCGCTGTCCGCGAAGACCTCGCGGTCCTGGCCGTCTTCCTTGAAGAGCCACGAGATGCGGCGGCCGCTGCTGGGCAGTTCGAACTGGATGCACTCGTGCCCGGCCAGGTCGTCGGGCGTTCTCGGCGTGCCCGCCTTCTTCAGGTAATTACGCGTTGCGACTACCACCAGCGCCGCGTCTTCCAGGTGCCGCGCGATCAACGTGGAGTCGGGCTGGGCGCGCACGCGCACAGCCATGTCGTAGCCCTCTTCCACGAAATCGATGTTGCGGTTGCTCAGGTGCACATGCAGCCGGATGTCGGGGAAGCGTTCGCGGAACGCGGGCAGCATCGGCAGGATGCGGTGATGGCCATAGGTGGTCGGCACGCTGATGCGCAACGTGCCTGAAGGCTGCGCCTGCTGGCCCATCACTTCGCGCTCGGCTTCGGCCAGCTGGGTGAGCGCCTGGCGGCATTGCGCGAAGTACGAGCGGCCCGCATCGGTGAGCCGCACGCTGCGCGTGGTGCGCACGAACAGGCGAAGGCCCAGCCGCTTCTCCAGCCGCGAGATCGAGCGGCTCACGGCCGCCGGCGTCACGCCCGCCGCGAGTGCCGCCGAAGTGAAGCCGCCCGTCTCCGCCGCGAGACAGAAGAGTTCGATGCTGCCGAGAAGGATGTCGCCGAACTGCCGTTGCATGGATTGATTACCTTGCGTATCAAGTGAAGTACGAGTCTAGTGATTTATCTGTCGCCGTGTCATCAATACAGTTCTCCCCACGTCATCAACTTTTTTTCTGGAGAACCGACATGCAAGACAGCAATTCATCCACCGTCGTCATCACCGGCGCCTCGAGCGGCATCGGCCTGGGCCTTGCGCAGGCGTACCTCGAACGCGGCTTCAACGTGGTCGCCGGTGCCCGCACCGACGAGCGGCTCGCCGCTGCCGCGAAGCAACTGGGCAACCCGGCGCGCTTTCTCGGCGTCGCGGGCGACATCGGCCAGCGCGCAGCCGCGCAGCAGCTCATCGACCGCGCCGTGGAGCGCTTCGGCCATGTCGACGTGCTCATCAACAACGCGGGCATCTTCAACGCCAAGCCCTTCGTCGACTACACCGAGGAAGAACTCGACCTGCTGGTGGCCACCAACCTCAAGGGTTTTGTCTACGCCTCGCAGGCCGCCGCAAGGCACATGATCCCGCGCCGCAAGGGCCACATCGTGAACATCACCGCGGGCATCGCGCTGCAGCCGAACCTGAAGGTGCCGGCCCTGGTGCCGGTGCTGGTCAAGGGCGGCATCAACGCCGCGACGCGCGCGCTGGCGCTGGAACTCTCGCCGCACAACATCCAGGTGAATGCGGTGGCGCCCGGCATCGTGGACACGCCGATGCACCCGTCCGAGACGCACGGCTTTCTCAGCGGCCTGGCGCCCGCCGGCCGCATCGCGACCGTGCGCGAGATCACCGACGCGGTGCTCTACCTCACGGGCGCCCGCTTCACGTCGGGCGTGGTGCTGCCAGTGGACGGCGGCGCGAGCGCCGGCACCTGGTAATCGCCTCGTTCGTTCACACCACCAAGGAGCACACCATGCCTTTCATCAATCTGAAGATCACCCGCGACGGCGTCACGCGCGAGCAGAAGACCCAGGTCATCGCCGAGTTCACCGAAGTGTTGGAACGCGTGCTGAAGAAGCCGCCGGAGTGGACGCACATCGTGATCGAGGAGATCGATACGGACGACTGGGGGTTCGCGGGGGTGACGACCACCGAGTACCGCAAGCGGCTGGCGGAGGGCGTGAAAAAGCCGCAGTGAAGACAAGGGCTGCGGCCTATTCGATGAACCGCCGCAGCCCTTCCAGATCGATCACGGTGATCCCCCCATATTCGATCCGCAGAAACCCCGCGTCCTTCAACCGGTTCAACGCCGCATTGCACCTTTGCCGCGACACGCCCGAGAGGTTCGCAATCTCTTCCTGCGAGGTCTGCAGATGCGGCTCGCTCCCAGGATGCAGCCACGGATGGAACAGCCCCGCGAGCGCCCTCGCCACCTGGCTGTCGGCGTCGAGCAGCCGGTGCGCCGCGTAGTTGCCCATGAACCAGTGCAGCCGCTCGTTGATCTGCTGCAGCAGGAAATGATCGAAGCCGCGCTGCGTGCGGTGCAGCCATTCGAAAGTTTCCAGCGGCAGTTGCGCCACGCGGCTCGCGCGCAGCGCAATGATGTCGGCCGAGCGCGGCACCGCGCGCAGCAGCGTGCCCTCGCCGAACCAGCTGCCGACCGAGAGGCCGCCGAAGGTCACCGAGCGGCCGTCGCTGGAAGTCATCGACCACTTGAGCAGCCCTTCCAACGTGCCGTACCAGTGCAGCGGCGTGTCGCCGCGCCGGCACAGCGCGGCGCCGGCAGCCACATGGACCTCGCGCATCTCGTCGAGCACGCGCTCGCCCGCTGCCGCGTCGAGCAGCGGAAACCAGGCAGAGCCTTGCAGCAGTTGCGGGATCGTCAGCGATGCCGCCTGGATGGCCGGCTCCGCCTTCTTGGTGGGCATGGAATGAAAGCTCCTGGAGGCCCGGGTGCGTAAACCCTGAGCCCAAATGTCGTCGCGATGACTGAGTGTGCCTGCGCTGCCAAAAATAATAGCGCGCCCCTCATGCAAGACACCAGGAACATCCCATGTCGTCCAAGCGCAAAGTGATCGTGACCATCGCCCCCACCGGCGGCATGGCGCACAAGTCGCAGAACCCCCACCTTCCCACCCAGCCCGCCGAGATCGCCGCCGACGTGCTGCGCTGCTGGAACGCCGGCGCGAGCGTGGTGGCGATCCATGCGCGCCGGCCCGACGACGGCGCCACCTGCGATGCCCAGGTGTACCGCGACATCAACAGCCGCATCCGCGCGGGCGGCAGCGACATCGTCATCAACAACTCCACCGGCGGCGGCGTGCACGGCGACATGGTCAAGCCGCTGGCCGGCGATCGCTGGGAGATCGCGTGGGAAGAGCGCATCAAGGGCATGGACGCCGGCGCCGAGATGTGCACGCTGGACGCGACCACGCTCAACCTGAGTTTCGAGGGCAAGCAGATCCTGATGGACACGCCGATCACCAAGGGCCGCGAGCTCGCCGCCGGCATGAAGGCGCGCGGCATCAAGCCCGAGTGGGAAGTGTTCAGCCCCACGCACATCCTGCAGGACACGGCCACGCTGATCGGCGAGGGCCACGACGACGAGCCCTACTTCATCAACCTGGTGATGAACGTGCACCGCAACTTCCAGAACGCGATGCCGTATTCGCCGCGCAACCTGCAGATGATGGTCGACACCTTGCCCAAGGGCGCCATCTTCGGCGTGAGCGGCATCGGCGTGTCGCAGCTGGAAGCCAACGTGGCGGCGCTGCTGCTGGGCGGCCATGCGCGCGTGGGGCTCGAAGACAACCTCTACTTCCGCCAGGGCGAACTGGCCACCAATGTGCAGCTCACCGAGCGCATCGTTCGCGTGATCCGCGAGCTGGACATGGAAGTGGCCACGCCCGCCGAGGCACGGCAGATGATGGGGCTGCCGCGCGTGGGCGGCCCGCGGCCCGAGTTCGCGCTGGGCTGATCGAACGAACAAACGACAACGAAGGAGACAAGACCATGAACACCCACCACCTCTCGCGCACCGCGCTGGCCATCGCACTCGGCGCGGCCTTTGCCACCACCGGCGCCTCGGCGCAGGTGTCGGACGACACCATCCGCATCGGCTTCATCAGCGACATGTCGGGCATCTACCGCGACTACGACGGCCCCGCCGGCGCGGAAGCGATTCGCATGGCGATCGCCGACATGGGCGGCGCCATCGACGGCAAGAAGATCGAACTGGTCACCGCCGACCACCAGAACAAGCCCGACATCGCCGCGGCCAAGGCACGCGAATGGTTCGACGTGCAGAAGGTCGACATGCTGATCGGTGGCGTCAACTCCGGCGCGGCCATTGCCATGGCGGGCGTCGCGGCCGACAAGAAGAAGCCGTACTTCGTGGTGGGCTCGGGCGCATCGAGCCTCACCAACGAGTACTGCTCGCCCTACACGGTGCATTACGCCTACGACACGGTGGCCATGGCGCGCGGCACCGCGAGCGCGGTGGTCAAGGCGGGAGGAAAGAGCTGGTACTTCGTCGCAGCCGACTACGCCTTCGGCGCCGCGCTGCAAAACGATGCAACCAAGGTCATCAACGCCAGCGGGGGCACGGTGGCCGGCTCGGTGAAGCACCCGCTGGGCGCGAGCGATTTCTCGTCGTTCATGCTGCAGGCGCAAGGCTCCAAGGCGCAGGTGCTGGCGCTGGCCAATGCGGGCGGCGACACGGTCAACGCCATCAAGTCGGCGGCCGAGTTCGGCATCAGCAAGAACATGAAGCTGGCCGGCATGATCATCACCATCAACGACGTGCATGCGCTGGGCCTCAAGAGCTCGCAGGGCATGTACCTCACCGACAGCTGGTACTGGAACCAGAGCCCCGAGGCGCGCACCTGGGCGCGGCGCTTCTTCGACAAGCACAAGCGCATGCCCTCCTCCTTCCATGCCGGCGACTACTCGGCCGCGCTGCAATACCTGCAGGCGGTCAAGGCGGCCGGCAGCGACGATGCAGACAAGGTCATGGCGCAACTGCGCAAGACGAAGTTCAATGACATGTTCGTCAAAGGCGGCTGGCTGCGCGACGACGGCCTCATGGTTCACGACATGCAGCTGATGCAGGTGAAGACGCCCGACGAGTCGAAGGAGCCGTGGGACTACTACAAGGTGGTGGAGCCCATCCGCGGCGAGGCCGCATGGACGACGAAGGCCGAGAGCCGCTGCGCGCGGTGGAAGTCATGAGCAATGCCATCGTGGATGTGAAGCGTGTCGCGGTCGTCGGCACCGGCGTGATCGGCGCGAGCTGGGCCGCGTACTTCCTCGCGCACGGGCTCGATGTGAACGCGACCGATCCATCGCCCGGCGCCGAAGGCCGGCTGCGCGACGCGGTGGCGCAGCACTGGCCCACGCTCCAGCGTTTCGGCCTTGCCGAAGGTGCCTCGGTGGACCGGCTGCGCTTTCACGACAGCCTGGAAGATGCGGTGTCCGTGGCCGACTTCGTGCAGGAGAACGGGCCCGAGCGCATGGACTTCAAGATCGACCTGTTCCGCCGCATGGACGCGGCCGCGCCGCCGGAGACCATCCTTGCGTCGAGCTCGTCGGGCCTCGCGATCAGCGGCGTGCAGTCGGGCTGCGCGCATCCGCAGCGTGTGGTGCTGGGGCATCCCTTCAATCCGCCGCACCTGATTCCTCTGGTGGAGGTGATCGGCGGCGAACAGACATCCGCCGACGCCATCGAACGCACGATGGCGTTCTATGCCGCCATCGGCAAGCGGCCGATCCACGTGAAGCGGGAGGTCAAGGGCCACATCGCGAACCGCCTGCAGGCTGCCCTGTGGCGCGAGGCCTTCCACCTCGTCAACGAAGGCGTGGCGAGCGTGGCGGACATCGATACCGCCATCGCGCACGGCCCCGGCCTGCGCTGGGCGGTGATGGGGCCGTTCATGAACCTGCACCTCTCGGGCGGCGCGGGCGGCATCGAGCATGTGCTCGCGCATCTGGGCGGGCCGATCGAGGACTGGTGGAAGGATTTGGGTGCGCCGGCGATGACGGCCGAGCTCAAGCGGAAGGTGACCGAGGGCGTCGCGGAGGAACTGGGCGCGCGCCGCACGGCCGACCTCGAAGCCGCACGCGACACCCTGCTGTTAAACCTGATTCGCGCCAAGTCCGACACCGGCAAACTCGACTGAAATGACTGCCCCCCGGCTTGCCACTTCGTGTGCTTCGCCACCCCCCATGGGTGAGGCGTGGTTCGCTTTGGGGCGGGCCGGCAGCGACCACATATGACCGATTTCCTCAATGACGAAAGCTTGATCGCCCGGCCCCGCACGGTGCGCATCGACTTCGACGACGGCTCCTTCGCGCTGCGCTCGCCGCAGACGCTGAAGCCCTATGCGCGCTGCATCGGCGAATGGATCGAGCGCTGGGCACGTGAAACACCCAACGCACTGGCCTTCGCGGAGCGCGACGAGAGCGGCGAAGGCTGGCGCAAGCTGGACTACCGCGCGCTGCGCCATGCTGTCGGTGCGGTGGCGCAGGGCCTGCTCGACCTGAAGCTGCCGCCGACCCAGCCCATCGTGATCCTCTCGGACAACGCGATTGACCACGCGGTGCTGATGCTCGCGGCGATGCACATCGGCCGCACCGCCTGCTCGCTGTCGAGCGCGTACTCGCGCATGGCCAAGGACCCGTCGCGGCTGCACGGCATGCTGAAGGCGCTCGGGCCTTCGCTGATCTACGCATCGGACGCCAAGGTGTACGGCGGCGCGCTGGCGGGCTGCGGTGTCGAGGCCGTCACGGTGTTCAGCCGCAATGCCGACGTGCATCCGGATGCGATGGCCTTCGACCGATTGCTTGCGGCCAGGGAAACGCCGGCGGTGATGGAAGCTTTCGCCACCATCCTCCCCGACACCCACGCCAAGTACCTGCTGACCTCCGGCTCCACCGGCAAGCCCAAGGTGGTGATCAACACGCACCGCATGCTCTGCGCCAACCAGCAGATGATGGCGCAGACCTGGCGCTTTCTCGCGCACGAGAAGCCGGTGCTGGTCGACTGGCTCCCGTGGAGCCACACCTTCGGCGCGAACCACAACCTGCACATGGTGCTGTGCCATGGCGGCGCGCTCTACATCGACGAGGGCCGGCCCGCGCCCGGCCTGATCGACAAGACGGTGCGCAACCTGCGCGAGGTCAAGCCCACGCTGCTGTTCAACGTGCCGCGCGGTTTCGACATGCTGCTGCCCTTTCTCGAGGCTGACGACGCGCTGGCGACGGAGGTGTTCTCGCGGCTGCGGCTGGCCTTCTATGCGGCAGCGGCGCTCGCGCCATCGACATGGCAACGGCTGGAGGCGGTGGCCCGGCGCGTGCGGCCCACGCGCCCGCTGTGGCTCACCACCTCCTGGGGCGCGACGGAAACCTCGCCCGCCATCACCTCCGCGCACTGGCAACTCGACGGTGCCGGCTGCATCGGCGCGCCGCTGCCGGGGCTCGAACTCAAGTTCGTGCCCAACGGCCAGAAGCTGGAGATGCGGGTCAAGGGCGTCTCGGTGTTCCCGGGCTACCGCGATGCACCGCGCGAAACGGCGGAGGCGTTCGATGAAGAAGGCTACTACCGCATCGGCGATGCCGGCTTTCTTGCCGATGCGACACAGCCGGCGCGCGGCGTGATCTTCAACGGCCGCGTGGCCGAAGACTTCAAGCTCTCGACCGGCACCTGGGTGTCGGTGGGCACGCTGCGCGTCAAGCTGGTGTCGATGCTCGCGCCGCATGTGCAGGACGTGGTGCTCACCGGCCACGACCGCGACGAGATCGGCATGCTCGTGTTTCCCGGCCCGCAAGCCGCGGCGCTTGCGCCCGAAGCCCTCGCCGAGCGCATCGCCGGCGTGCTGCGCGCGCTGCGCGACGAAGGCGCGGGCTCCTCCCAATGCCCGGCCCGCGCGCTGGTGCTGGCCGAGCCGCCCAGCCTGGACGCGGGCGAGATCACCGACAAGGGCTACATCAACCAGCGCGCGGTGCTCACGCGCCGCGCGGCCGATGTGGCGCGGCTGCATGACGGCGCCGACGACGACTTGCAGGTGCTGCGCCTGCGCGCTTGATCGGGGCGGCTCGGTCAGGGCAGCGATTGCCAGCGCCGGCCGAACCCTGTAACTTGGCCGCGAAAGGAATCCGCGCCATGACCCTGCACCACGTGACCATCACTGCAGACCGCTCGGTCTGCACCATCACGCTGAACCGCCCGGACAAGCGCAACGCGGTCGACGGCATCGTGGCCGCCGAGTTGCGCGAGGCCTTCGAGCGCTTCGAGGCCGACGACGCGCTGCGCGTGGCGATCCTCACGGGCGCGGGCGGACACTTCTGCGCCGGCGCCGACCTGGGCGCAGTCGGCAACCCGGACGAGCGCAACGAACTCGACCCCGAAGGCGGCGGCAGCGGGCCGATGGGACCGACGCGCATGGCGTTGTCCAAGCCTTTGATCGCGGCTGTGAACGGCTATGCGGTGGCGGGCGGCCTCGAACTCGCGCTGCTCGCGGACCTGCGCGTGGCCGACGACGACGCGGTGTTCGGCGTGTTCTGCCGCCGCTGGGGCGTGCCGCTGATCGACGGCGGCACGGTGCGACTGCCGCGCCTCGTGGGCATGGGGCGGGCGCTGGACATGATCCTCACCGGACGGCCCGTCTCCGCGACCGAGGCGCTGGCGATGGGCCTGGTCAACCGCGTGACGCCGCCGGGCGGGGCGCTGGCCGCGGCGCAGGAACTGGCCTTGCAGATCGCCGCGTTTCCGCAGCAATGCACGCTGGCCGACCGCCGCTCCGCCTACGAACAGTGGGACCTGCCGCTGGCCGACGCACTGCGGCGCGAAGGCATGCAGGGCGTGCCCATCGTCTTTGCCGAAGGCGAAGCCGGCGCCGCGCGCTTTGCCGGCGGCGCGGGGCGGCACGGCAACTTCAAGGGATGAAGCGCGTGCGAAGCGCGGACCGGCCATCGCGCCGACATTGAAGCGCAACCCGCGTGAAACCTGTGTCGAATCCAAGCTGAAGATTAGCGCCGCATACTGGCGCCATGCACATCCTCTGGACCTACCTGCGCCCCCATGCGCGCCTCGCACTGCTCGCCCTGCTGCTGGCTGGCATCAGCCAGGTGCTGGCGCTGGTCGACCCGATCATCTTCGGCAAGATCATCGACCAGTACGCCATCCACCGCGGCGGCAAGACAGAAGAAGAGCTGGTCTCCGGCGTGCTGCGCCTGCTGGCGCTCGCCGTGGCTGTGGCCATTGCGTCGCGCCTGGCCAAGGCGATGCAGGAATACGTGACGCGGCTGGTGGTGCAGAAATTCGGCACGCAGATCTTCAACGACGGCCTGCGGCAGGTGCTGCGCCTGAAGTTTCCCGAGTTCGAGGACCTGCGCAGCGGCGAAACACTCTCGATGCTGCAGAAGGTGCGCGCGGACAGCGAGCGCTTCATCAACGCCTTCATCAACACCGCGTTCGCGGCCATCGTGGGCATCGGCTTCCTGGTCTGGTACGCGGTGACCAAGCACTGGCTGCTGGTGCCGGTCTTCCTGATCGGCGTGCTGGTGCTGGGCGGGCTCACCGGTTTGCTGAGCCGCGAGATCAAGAGCCAGCAGCGCTCGATCACGCGCGAGACCAACCGCAACTCCGGCTTCATCACCGAGTCGCTGCGCAACATCGAGCTCATCAAGAGCCTGGGGCTGACCTTCCCCGAGATACGGCGGCTGCAGGCGCAGACCACGCGCATCTTTGCGCTGGAGATGCAGAAGGTGAAGCGCATCCGGCTGCTGTCGTTTCTGCAGGGCACCACGCTGAGCCTCTTGAAGCTGGCGGTGCTGTTCGCGCTGCTGTGGCTGATCTTTCGCGACGTGCTGACCACGGGCGAGCTGATCGCGATGCAGTTCATCTCGGTCGCGATCTTCGCGCCGCTGCAGGAGCTGGGCAACATCATCGTGGCGTACCGCGAGGCCGAGGCATCGCTGCTGAACTTCGAGGCGCTGATGCAGAAGCCCATCGAGCGGCGGCCGGAGTCGCCGATCGACATCGGGCCGGTCACGCACCTGCGCTTTGCGGACGTGAGCTTTCGCCACAAAGGCGCGGCGGACAACGCGCTGGACGAGGTGTCTTTCGAGGCGGGCCTGGGCGACACCGTTGCTTTCGTCGGCCCCTCGGGTTCGGGCAAGTCCACGCTGGTGAAACTGCTGGTGGGGCTGTACACGCCTGCGAGCGGCGAGGTGTTCTACAACGACATTTCCACGCGCGACCTGCGCTACAACCAGGCACGCCGGCAGATCGGCTTCGTGACGCAGGAAACGCACCTGTTCGCGGGCACGATCCGCGAGAACCTGCAGCTGGTGAAGCCAGAAGCCACCGATGAAGAGATCCTCGCCGCCATGCGCCAGGCCTCGTGCGCTTACCTCGCCGAGCAGTCGCCCGAGGGGCTGGACACGGCCATCGGCGAGCGCGGAATGAAGCTGTCGGGCGGCGAGAAGCAGCGGCTGTCGATCGCGCGGGCACTGGTGCGGGAGCCGCGCTTGCTGATCTTCGACGAGGCCACCTCGGCGCTGGACTCGCTGACCGAAGAGCAGATCACCGCCACGGTGCGCGAGATCTCGGCGCGCAGCACGCAGATCACCATCCTCATCGCGCACCGGCTCTCGACGATCATGCATGCGGGCACCATCCATGTGCTGGAGAAGGGGCGCATCGTGGAGAGCGGCACGCATGCGGCGCTCGTCGAAGGAAAGGGGTTGTACTACGCGATGTGGCGCCAGCAGATCGGCGAGCGGCCGGTGCCGCGGGGGCACGAAGCCGAGACCGTTGCCCTCGTCGAACCCGCGGGTGAAGCGGAGCCCGACTCCATCTGACGCGCGCCCTCAGCGCTGCGGTGCGGAGGGCTTGGGTGCCGGTTTTTTCTCGGGCTCGCCGCCGCCGAAGATCTTTTCCACCTGCTGCCCGATGCGCGCGCCGATGGCGGTGCCCACGCCCGGCAGCACCGCGCTGCCGACGGCCGCGCCCGCCAGCGCGCCGCCGGTGAGCGACACCACGGGATCGCTCACGGTGCCGCCGATCTTCAGCGGCACGCCGACCACGCCGTCGACGATGTCCACCGCAATGTCGCCGTCCATCGCGCGGTTGAAGAGCCGCAGGTTGCCGCTGGCGGTGAGCACGCCCGAGCGCGCCTTGAGGTTGGTGTAGCGCATCACGACGCCGTCCTTGGTGCCCTGGGTGTCCAGGGTGCCCGAGAGCTCGTCCAGTGGCGTGGTGCCGCCGCGGCTGAGGCCGGCGGTGCTCACGGCCTTGGCGATGTCCAGCTTGGTGAGCGTGGCGGGCCTGACGGTGAAGGTGGTGCGGGTGCGCAGGCTGTTCATGAGTGCGCCCACCTCCTCGGTCTCGGCCACGAGCATGGAACGGCCCGAGACCTTGCCGGCCACCGACGCGTTGCGGCCGAAGGACTGCACCAGTTGCTGGATATCGACCTCGCGCGGCTCCAGTTCGGCCGAGAACCGAAGCTTGCCTTCGGCGGGCATCTCGAAGCGGGTGACGCCGTTCCACGTGCCGCCGCCCACGTCGATGAGGGTGCGCCAGCTGTCTTGCCCGGCTTCGCGGTCCAGGCGCAGGCGCGCGGGGGGCAACCCGGGCGCAAGGCCGGCACGCTCGATGCGGGCCTGGCGCGGGCGCCAGCCGGTGTCGAAGGCGATCTCGCCGTCGTAGGCGAGCGCGATGTCGCGCCGGTCGATCCAGACCACGTCGCGCCAGCGCACCTGTTCCAGCGGCACGGGCGCCAGCGTCCAGGGTGCGGGCAACGCGACGACGTTGGCGCCTTCATGCGGCTTGGGGCCCTTGCCGCGGAAGGCGCTCACCGACTCGCGCGGCAGCACCAGGCTGTCGACCTCGAGCGCGTCGACGGCGACCACGCGGCGCAACAGCGGCGCGAGTTGCAGCTGCACCTTCACGCGGCGCAGGGTGATGGGGCGCGGCTGGTCGGTCGCGATGTCGGAGAGCACGAGCATGGGCGTCGGCAGCAGCGACCAGTCGGCGTTGCCGACCTTCAGGCCGACGCCGAAGCGCTTCTCGAAGGTCTCGGAGATCCGCGCGGCCACTTCGTCGTCGCTGGGCAGGCGCGCGCTCACCAACAGCACCAGCGCGCCGGCGCCCAGCAGCAGGGCTGCGGCAATGCCGAGGAGCCAACGTCGAACGGGATGCTTCATCGGCCCAAGTTAGCACGCAAAGGCGACTGCGGTTGTCAGCCGCCGTCGCTATAGTTTCCCGCACCCCCTGTACCGGAGACAAACGAATGCGTATCTGGAAGAAAGACATCTCGGTTGAAGAACTGACCCGCAACCACGTCGGCACGGCCGTGTCCACGCTGGGCATGGAGTTCCTGGAGGTGGGCGACGACTTCATCCGCGCCCGCGTGCCGGTCGACGAACGCACCCGCCAGCCCTACGGCATCCTGCACGGCGGCGTGTCGGTGGTGCTGGCCGAGACGCTGGGCTCCTGCGGCGCGCACTACTCGGCCCCCGAAGGCGACCGCGCCGTGGGGCTGGACATCAACGCGAACCACATCCGCTCGGTCACCGGCGGCTGGGTCATCGGCACCGCGCGGCCAGTGCACCGGGGGCGCAGCACCCAGGTGTGGCAGATCGAGATGACGAACGAAGCGGGCGAGCTGACCTGCGTGTCGCGGATCACGATGGCGGTGCTGCAGCCGCGCTGAGGCCCCGGGGCGGTTCATCGACCACAATCACGCCCCAGCGTGCGCCGGGGCGCGCCGCCACAACCCACAAGAGGAGACGAAGAAATGTTCACCTGGACAGAAAGGCCCGCGTCCGCGCTGGCCAACGGCGCCGTCATCGGCCCCGACGAGCGCCTGCCCTGGCTGCAGACCGGCGCGATGGGCATCCAGCACGTGATCGCGATGTTCGGCGCCACGGTGCTGGCGCCGATCCTCATGGGCTTCAGCCCCAACATCGCGATCCTGATGAGCGGCATCGGCACGCTCATCTTCTACTTCGTCACCGGCGGCAAGGTGCCCAGCTACCTGGGGTCGAGCTTCGCGTTCATCGGCGTGGTGATCGCGGCCAGCGGCTATGCGGGCAAGGGGCCCAACGCCAACATCGCGGTGGCGCTGGGCGGCATCGTGGCCTGCGGGGTGGTCTACATCCTGATCGGGGCGCTGGTGCAGGCCATCGGCACGGGCTGGATCGAGCGCTTCATGCCGCCGGTGGTCACCGGCTCGGTGGTGGCGGTGATCGGGCTGAACCTGGCCAACGTGCCGATCAAGAACATGGCGGCCGGCAACTTCGATGCGTGGATGCAGGCCGTGACCTTTCTCTGCGTGGGCCTGGTGGCGGTGTTCGCGCGCGGCATGCTGCAGCGGCTTTTGATCCTGGTGGGGCTGATCCTGGCCACCATCGTCTACGCGGTGCTCACGAACCTTCTGGGCATGGGCAAGCCGGTGGACCTGAGCGGCATCGCCAATGCGGCCTGGTTCGGCCTGCCGAGCTTCACCACGCCGGTGTTCACCGCCAACGCGATGCTGCTGATCGCGCCCGTGGCGATCATCCTGGTGGCGGAAAACCTCGGCCACCTGAAGGCGGTGACGGCCATGACCGGCCGCAACCTCGATCCCTACATGGGCCGCGCCTTCATCGGCGACGGCATCGCCACGGTGGTGAGCGGCGCGGCGGGCGGCACGGGCGTGACCACCTATGCCGAGAACATCGGCGTGATGGCGGCCACGCGCATCTACTCGACGGCGGTGTTCGTGGTGGCGGCCGTCATTGCGCTGGTGCTGGGCTTCAGCCCCAAGTTCGGCGCGCTGATCCAGGCGATTCCGCTGCCGGTGATGGGCGGCGTGAGCATCGTGGTGTTCGGGCTGATCGCCGTGGCGGGCGCCAAGATCTGGGTCGACAACAAGGTCGATTTCTCGCAGAACAAGAACCTGATCGTGGCTGCGATCACGCTGATCATCGGCACCGGCGACTTCACGCTGAAGTTCGGCGACTTCGCGCTGGGCGGCATCGGGACCGCGACGTTCGGCGCGATCATCCTCTACGCACTGCTGGGCAGATCGCGCAACGCCTGAGCCTTTGAAAAGTGAAACCTGGTGCAAGAAGTGTTGTCTGGAGCGGCTCAAGCGGGGCCCGGTGACCGGCCCGAAGCCCACGCCCGTTAGACTTCAACGCTTTTCGCACCGACGTTTTCCAATGGCCGATGTCTCCGCCGCGCGCACCAAGGCGGTTTTCGAATTCAAGAGCGCCACGCTGCCGCTGATTGCAGTGATCCTGAAGACGTCCAACCTGGACGTGCTGACCGAGGCGCTCGACGCCCAGTTGGCCGACTCGCCCGATTTTTTCGAGCAGGAGCCGGTGGTGATCGACCTGTCGCAGCTGCCCGAGCAGGACGAGGACGGCGAAGCCACCCCCGACCTGGACTTCGCGGCCCTGCGCAGCCTCCTGGCGCGCCACCAGACCCAGCCGATCGCGGTGCGCGGCGGCAATGCCTCGCAGAATGCCGCGGCGCGCGCCGCCGGCCTCTCGTTGGCGGCCATGCCTTCGGCCCCCGCGCCCCGGCCGCCAGCCCCGCCGGCCGAGGCCCCGGCCGCGACGCAAGCCCCGCAGATCGTGCGCGAAGTGCCGGTGCCGGCCAACGGCACCCTGCTGATCGACAAGCCGCTGCGCTCGGGCCAGCAGGTCTACGCTCGCGGCGGCGACGTGGTGGTGACGGCGGTGGTGAGCTTTGGTGCCGAGGTCATCGCCGACGGCAACGTGCATGTGTACGCGCCGCTGCGCGGCAAGGCGATTGCAGGCGCGCGCGGCAACACCGAAGCGCGGATCTTCTCGACCTGCATGGAAGCGCAGCTCGTGGCCATCGCCGGCATCTACCGCACCAACGAGGTGCCGCTGCCGGATGCGGTGCTCGGAAAGTCCGCCCAGGTGCGGCTCGACGGCAAAAAGCTAGTGATCGACGCGATCCCCTGACGGACGCGGCGCTCTGAAACCAACAACAGAATCGAAACAAGAAGGAATGGCCATGGCCAAAATTGTGGTGGTGACCTCAGGCAAGGGTGGCGTCGGCAAGACGACCACGAGCGCCAGCTTCGCATCGGGCCTCGCGCTTGCGGGCAAGAAAACGGCCGTGATCGACTTCGACGTGGGCCTGCGCAACCTCGACCTGATCATGGGCTGCGAACGCCGCGTGGTGTATGACCTGATCAACGTCATCCAGGGCGAGGCCAACCTGAGCCAGGCGCTCATCAAGGACAAGCAGTGCGACAACCTGTTCGTGCTGGCCGCCTCGCAGACCCGCGACAAGGAAGCGCTCACGCAAGAGGGCGTCGAGAAGATCCTGACCGACCTGGCCGCGATGGAGTTCGACTACATCATCTGCGACTCGCCGGCCGGCATCGAGACCGGCGCGATGATGGCGATGTACTTCGCCGACGAGGCGCTGGTGGTGACCAACCCCGAAGTCTCCTCGGTGCGCGACTCGGACCGCATCCTGGGCATGCTCAGCAGCAAGACCAAGCGCGCCAAGGACGGCGGCGAGCCGATCAAGGAGCATCTGCTCATCACCCGCTACAACCCTAACCGGGTGGCGGGCGGCCAGATGCTCTCGCTGGAAGACATCCAGGACATCCTGCGCATCAAGCTCATCGGCGTGATCCCCGAGTCCGAAAGCGTGCTGCATGCCTCCAACCAGGGCGTGCCCGCGATCCACGACAAGGACACCGACGTGGCCCAGGCCTACACCGACGTGGTGGCGCGCTTTCTGGGCGAAGACAAGCCGATGCGCTTCGTCGATGCCGAGAAGCCGGGCTTCTTCAAGCGGATCTTCGGAGGCAAGTAGGCATGTCGTTTCTCTCGTTCCTGCTCGGCGAGAAGAAGAAGACTGCAAGCGTCGCCAAAGAACGCCTGCAGATCATCCTCGCGCACGAGCGCTCCAGCCTCAGCGGCAAGAAGCGCCCCGACTATCTGCCCGAACTCCAGCGCGAGCTGGTGGCGGTGATTTCCAAGTACGTGTCGATCAACCCCGACGACATCAAGGTGCACCTGGAAACCCAGGACAACCTCGAAGTGCTCGACATCAAGATCGAGCTGCCCGACCCGACGCCTGTCCGGTAGGAAAGAAGCGACGGCACACCGGCGGCGTTCACGCCGTTGCGTCCGGCGCGGCAGCGGGCAGCGCCAGCAGGCGTTGCGTCCACGCGCGGGCCTTGTCCTCGTCGAAGAGCGGACTGTCGGGGTCACCGTAGAAGGTATGCGCCAGAACCTCGATGCAGGCGCGCTGGCTCTCCAGGTTTTCTTCGCAGTCGTCGAGCGCGGCGCCGGTGAGCAGCCAGCGCTCCGCGGCCGCCGCGTCTTCCGGTGCGCCCTGGCCCTGAAAGCGCATCCAGCCCAGTTCGTGACAGGCCCAGCCCTGCTGGCGCTGGGTGCTGTCTTCCGCCACCTTCTGCAGCGCGTAGAGGGCTTCGGCATACAGGACGTTGACCTCCGCTTCTCCATGGCCCTGTTCGGCCAGCGCCCCTGCGTGCTGGCACAGCGTGCGGCCGAGCTGCATCGTGGCGCTGGTGTCGCCGGCCTCGTGGCCACGGCGAAAGTAGCCGATCGCGCGCGCCAGGTCGGGCTCCCCGGGTTCGCCGAGCTTGTGCGCCAGACCGAGGTTGTAGAGCGCCATCGTGTTGTTCTGCTCGGCGGCCAGTTCGTAGTGCCGCATGCCGGCTTCCAGGTCGCGCGCGCCACCCTCGCCTTCGCACAGCATGTAGCCGAGCTGGGCCTGCGCGGCGGCGTCGTCCCCGCCGCCATGGGCGATGGCGTGCAGCAGCCACGCGCGCCCCAGAGGGGCGTCGGCGCCGAGGCCCGCGGTGTCCCAGCGCAGCATCTTCGAGAGTTCGCACATCGCTGCGGGCAGGCCGTCGGGTGACGCGGTCGCGGGGGCGTCGCCGGGCTCGCGCACGCCGGCGGCGCGCGCCATCCAGCGCAGGGCTTCGCGCGGGTCGGCCTCGATGCCCTCGCCGTCGCGCAGATGGCTGGCCAGCTCGTAGGCGGCCTGCAGGTTGCCGGCGGCATTGCGCGCGGCCATGTGCTCGGCGTGCGCCTGCTCGCGGCCGTCGGCATGCAGCCAGACGTACAGGCCGGTGTCGTTGCGCACAGCCTTCACCGGCTCGCCGGCGCTCCAGCACTTGCACAACGCCGAGCAGACCACCGCGGCAAGCCAGCTGTCGGCGACCGACGCCGCAGCGGAGATCCACGGATAGGCCTGCGGGTGCAGCACCGTGCCGTCGGCGCGCAGGACGCCCACGGCGAGTTGCCCCTTCTCGACCTTCGCACCGCGCGGCGCCGGATCGGCGACCAGCCAGCCGATGTCCTGCGTGCCCCAAGCCAGCGGCAGGAGCGTGCGGTGCCGGCAGGGCACCAGCTCGCGGCCGGCCGCCACGTCGTAGATGCCGCGCAGCCACGGCGCGTTCTTCGCCGTGCGCCCGCCCTTGGACGCCACGCGCACCAGGTCGCGCCGGACCATGGCGTGGGCGCGCTCCCGGCCGGTCAGCGGCTCCAGGGTTTCGAAGCGGCCGTAGTCGAAGGGCACGAGCACTCGGCCCTGCCCATCGATCAGGCCGCACAGGCCGTCTGCGCGTTCCACGGCAAAGCGCTTCGGCCGGGCCTGGGCGCCGCGCTCGTTCGCCGGGTCGTTGTCCTCGGTCGTCAGGTGCTCGATGGGATATTCCTCGAGCAGGTCGACCTGCGCGTACACCGGCTCGATCACGACGCGGCCCTGCGCATCGAGGAGCCCGGCCTTGCCGTCGCGCGTCGCTTCGAAGGCCTCCCAGTCGTGGCGCCACTGAAGGCTTTCGAATCCCGGCGGCACGGCCCAGTCGCCGCCGGCGCGCACCAGCCCCCAGCCGCCCTCGTCGCCGCGCACGGGAGCGAGGCCGAAGGGCGTGAAGTCTTCGGCCTCTTCGAACCGCGGCGCAATGGCCCATTGACCCTGCGGGTCGATGTACCCGATGCGCTCGCCCACGCGGGCGCGCACCCGGCCTTCGACAAAGCTCCAGACCTCGTCGACCGAGGGCGCCAGCAGCCAGCTGCCGTCGGTGCGGAGCAGGCCGATGTGGTCGCCGACCAGGGCCGTGGCGATGTCGTCCTCGAAGGCCCAGACCTCGTCGAGCTGCGGATCGAGCAGCACGCGCGGCGCCTCGGCGTCGGCGAGCAGCAGGCCGGAGCGTTCACCCTGCGAGATCCAGAGCAGGCGCGGATCGCTCGCGCCGGCGCAGCGGATGTCGTCCCATGCAGGCTCGACCACGGTGGTGCGATGGCTGCTGCTTTCGTCGTCGTCGTGCGCGATGCGCATCACGCCCCAGCGGCCGTCGGCCTCGAAACGCCAGAGTTCGCCGCCCAGATGGTCGTCCCAGTCGGGGCGTTCATCATCGTCTTCGTTGTGGTCGTCTTCCGGCTCGAAATCGGCAAAGCGCTCGTCGCGCGGCACCTCGTAGCCGTCGAAATAAGGATGCGAGAGGCCGCCGAAGCCGAACTGCCAGGCCCAGGCCTCCCAGTCCGCGAAGCGCTGGATGCCGAGCGCCGCGTCCACGCCGGGGTGGTTTCCGCTGTCGATGCAGCGCCGCACCTCGGCCCATCGCGCGTTGCACTCGCGGCGGCTGCGTTCGATGAAGCCCTCGCCGTCCGCATCGTTGCCCAGCCAGGACAGCTCGTCCAGGTTGGCGGAAAAGCGCGGCGCGCTATCGTCCGGCGTCTCGTCGATCAGCTCGGCCAGGTGCAGCGCCAGCGCCTCGAACTGCAGCGCGATCTGCGGCAGCGTGTGCAGCATCGGATGCCGTTCCACAAAGGCCTGCAGCTGCCGGATGCGCGCGAGCGCGGCATGCGCGTCGCTGGCAAGGTTCTCGGTTTCAGCGTCGCCAAAGACGCGCTGGTCGTCGATGGCGTCGCTGGCTGCCCCGTCGGTCAGCAGGAGCTGCCAAAGCACGGGAAAGTTGTTGTTGGCTTCGGCGATTTCGTTGGCCGATGCCTCTTCGCTGTCAGCGCCATCGCCGGTGTTGGAAAGACTGTGTTCGAGATAGAGCCAGGAACGATTGCCCATGTGTGGTCGGTGCGTGTGTCGTCCATGGCGAAGGCCACGGGTGGCGCCCAGTTTAGAGGCGCCCTCTCACGCTCACATGACCGCCGGCGGCTGCATCAGGAACTGCGTGATTTGCGCGAGCACGGCCTGCTCCTTGAGGATGCGGCGGTGGCCCCAGCCCTGCGTCGGAAAGAGCCGGGCGCCGGCAATCGCATCGCGGTAAGCCTCGGCATCGGCGAAGCGATTCACGCGGTCGTCGCGGTCATGCACGATCAGCGTCGGCTGCGCGATGCGCGGGCCGGCCAGCGCGGGCTCGAACTGCGGCATCAGCACGCCTTCGCGCGCCTCGAACATCCGCTGCATCGCGGCGCGTGTCTGCTCACTGAGGCCGAAGGCATGCGCGAAGTAGCGCGTGTATTCGCGCGGCGAAGCGGGTGGTGCGAGCAGCACGATGCGCTCGGCCGGCAAGCCGCGCCCCGCGGCATACGCCAGCGCATTGGCGCCCAGCGAGTGCGCGACCACCGCGCGCAACGCACGGCCGTCTGCAGCGAGGCGAGCAGTGACGTAATCGATGGCGCGCGCAAATTGCGCGCCGTTGGTGGCCGTGCCTTCGCTGCGGCCGTGCGCAGGCAGTTCCAGCAGCACCGGGCGCAGGCCCGCCGCGGCCAACGCCTGCGCAAGCGGCAGCAGCTGGCCCGCATGCCCGCCCCAGCCGTGCACCAGCAGCACGAGCGGCGCGGATTCGGCGCCCGAGTCCTGCGCCGCCAGGTGGTAGATGCCGACGCTCGCGTCCTCGAAGGACCACGCCTCGTGGCGCCAGTCGGCACCGGGGTGCTGGCCGCGGTACAGCCACTTGGGCGGCAGCGGCGTGCCGAACACGCGGTACGCCGCGCGCACGCCCAGCGCGGGCCAGAGGCGCTGCGATGCACCGAGGCCGAAGCGCATCGCGCGCATCAGCCGGCTGGCGCCGTAGTAGTTCGTGGGGGCGGGGGTGCTCGTCATGTGCGGGGGCTCCTGGCGGCTCAGTACCAGACCCAGTCCTGGTTGCTGCGGGGCAGGCCGCGCAGTGTGTCGCGGGTGGCTTCGACGCCGATGGCGACGGCATAGACGGCAAGGCACAGGGCAATGATCAGCATGGTGCTTCTCCTATTTATCGCACGCGTGTGCGAAATTTTGACAAACAAGGACGAGAGGAATCAGCCGTGTTTCACGGCTCAGGCGAGGTAGCTTGAAAGAAGGCGCTGCCAGGTCTGCGCGGCCCGGTCGGCGGCGTGCGGGTCGCGCAGGAAGCGCGCGTCGTGCAGCTGGTTCATCATGATCCCGCTGACCTCGCTGACGAGTTGGGCGGGCTCGGTGTCGGGCTTGAGCTCGCCGGTTTCCACGGCCTGGAGCACAGTGCGGCGCAACGCGGCGCGCCAGCGGGTGATTTCGTCCAGGAGCACCTGCCGCAGCTCGCCTTCGCGATCGTCGAACTCGAAGGCACCGGCCACGTAGAGGCAGCCGTTCTGCACCTCGACGTCGCGGGTGCGGGCGATCCAGCGGGCGACGATGTCGTTCAGGCGGGCAAGGCCCTTGGGCTTCTGCATGGCGGGCACGAACACGTCGGCCAGGAAGCCGCGGCCGTATTCCTCGATGACCGCCTTCTGCAGCGCCTCGCGCGAGCCCACCCGCGAGAACACGCCGCTCTTGGAGAGCCCCAGCCGGCTCGCCACGGCCTGCAGCGTGATGGCGTCCAGGCCTTCGACCAGGGCAAGGTCCATCGCCGCGCCGACGATGGCGGTGCGGGTGAGCTCGCTTTTCTGTGTCTTGGCGTCCATGCGGCAAACTTTAGCACAGTCGTGCGAAATTGCAAATGCTTGGGCATCGCGAGGTCTCACAGATGTTTTGCTCATGTGGAACCAACAAACGCATCGTTCCCTGCATCAGCGCTTCTGCGGAGAATCGCCGGTCGGGCCCACTTCAGGGTCCGGATGACACCTCGGCGCCAGATGAACTTCCAACAACTGCGCTCGGTTCGCGAGGCCGTTCGTTGCGGCTTCAACCTGACCGAAGTTGCACACACCCTTCACACCTCCCAGCCCGGCGTGAGCCGGCAGATCCGCGAACTCGAGGAAGAACTGGGCATCGAGCTCTTCGTGCGCGCCGGCAAGCGGCTGACCGGACTCACCGAGCCGGGTGGACATGTGCTGCCGATCATCGAGCGCATGCTGATGGAGAGCAGCAACCTGCGGCAGGCCGGGCAGGAGTTCGTCGCGCAGCAGAGCGGGCTCTTGTCGATCGCGGCCACGCACTCGCAGGCGCGCTATGCGATGCCGGTGGCGGTGCAGGAATTCCGGGTGCAGTTTCCGCACGTGAAACTGCGCCTGCATCAAGGCTCGCCCAAGCAGATCGCGCAGATGCTGATCGACGGCGAGGCCGACGTGGGCATCGCCACCGAGGCGTTGGGCGACTACCCGCAGCTGGTCGCCCTGCCCTGCTACCGCTGGACGCATTCGGTGATCGTGCCGCCGGGCCATCCGCTGCTGGACGCGCCGCTGTCGCTGGAGGCGCTCACCCGCTATCCGCTGATCACCTACGACACGGGCTTTACCGGCCGCTCGCGCATCGACGAAGCCTTCGCGCAGCGCGGGCTTCAGCCCAACATCGTGCTCGCCGCCATGGATGCCGACGTGATCAAGACCTATGTGCATCTGGGCCTGGGCGTCGGCATCGTGGCCGGCGTGGCCTACGAAGCGGAGCGCGACACGCAATTGCGCGCCGTCGATGCGGGGCGCCTGTTCGGCATCAACCTCACCAAGCTCGCGGTGCGGCGCGGCAACTACCTGCGCAAGTACGTGTATGCCTTCATCGAATCGTTTGCACCGACGCTGACTCGCGCCATCGTCGAAACCGCTCTGGGAGACGATGCCAAGGCCTCGCACTACGAAATCTAGGACTGTTGCGCTGGATGTACTGCCGGTAGGCGAAAGATCAAAAAGAAGCATGCGGCTTCACACAGCCGGCGTACATTCGGGTTAATTCCTTGGCTTCCGGAACGGAACAGCAATGGCATCGACCCCGCAGCAGCAGCAACAGCAAACCAGGGCCGCCCTCAAGGCGGCCAATGCAGCGCAACAGCGGGAGCGGTTGAAACGGGCACTGCCCGCCACGGTGGAGCTCCTGCAGAGCCGCCAGGCCGACCGCATCGACGACAGCGACATCGACGCGTATGTCGGCCTCAACTGGCTCGAGTGGCACGGTGGCGGCCTGCGGCTCACCATCACCGGGCGCAATGTGTGCGCCCAGTCGGCGCCCACGGCGCTGGTCTAGAAAGCCCTTATCCCAAAAACAAAGCCGCCGCAGTGACCTGCGGCGGCTTTGCGTTGTCGCCAAGGCGACTGCGGGCTTACTGGCCCGCGATGATCTGCGCGATCAGGCCCGTGGCAATGGCTGCGAGCACGTAGTCTCCGCCCACACCCACCCATTGGTAGCCGCGCGGGGGCTGCTGCAGGCGGTAGGCGCGGTAGTCGTTCACCACATAGTTGCGCCCACGGTACTCGGCCGGGACCCGGCCGCCACGGCGCCATTCGGTGCGCGGCTGCGGGAAGCCGCGGCGGTCGACATGGCGGCCATCGCGGAAGTCCTGGTTGCCGCGGTAGCCACGGTTGACGTCGCGACCGCCACGGTGTCCGTTGTCGCCTCGAGCGCCGTGGTCACGGCCGCCGCGAGGTGGCGCGACGACGGGGCCGCCACGCGCGGGGCCGCCACGAGCGCCCTGCTCGTAGATCGGATTGCCCGGGCGTCCGGTGTTGTGCTGCGCGAAGGCGCTTCCCGCGCTCATGCACATCGCGAGCGCCGCAGCAGCGACGGCCATGCTCTTCGAATTGATGATCATCTGGAACTCCTTCTTGCGTTGATGACGAGTCCATTGTGTGCCGCGCATGTGTCTAGCCCGGGCACTTCAGGTCGCGGTCAGGTGAAATCAGGTAAGCACCGGTATCCGGGCGGCGCGTTGTCCGTCAGCCGCGCGCCCGTGAATTAGGGCCACAGTCCTCCGAGCCGACAAGGGGTCAATGCCGGCGTGCACGCCGCCCGCGTTTAAGCTGCGCGCCCATGAACCGACGACACCTCCTCCAACTGATCTGCAGCGTGCCGGCTGCTGCCGCCCTCGCAGCCTGCGGCAAGCGCAAGGCATCCACCGCCGCGCTGAAATCCGATGCCCGCGTGCTGGCGCTGGGCGACAGCCTCACCTTCGGCTACGGCGCGCCGCCCGACGCTTCCTGGCCCGCGAAACTGGCTGAGCTGACCGGCTGGCAGATCGAGAACGCGGGCGTCAACGGCGACACATCGGCCGGTGCGCTGGAGCGCCTGCCGTCACTGCTGGGCGCGGGCAGCTATGACGCGATCCTGATCGGCATCGGCGGCAACGACATGCTGCGCGGCGTGTCGCCGGCGGCCACGCGCGACAACGTCGCAGCCCTTGTGAGCCAGGCGCGCGAACACACGCCGTATGTCGCGCTGCTGGCCACGCCCGCGCCCGACGCGATGCGCGCGGTCGTCGGTTCGCTGAGCGATGCGCCGTTCTATGAAGAGGTGGCGAAGTCGGGGCAGGCGCTGCTGGTGGCCAATGTGTATTCGAGCGTGCTGTCGGATGCATCGCTGCGCTCGGACCGCATCCATGCCAATGCGCAGGGCTATGCCCAGGTCGCGCAGCAGCTCGCCGACCAGTTCAAGGCCGCGGGCTGGCGCTGAAGCAGAGGTGGCAAGCCGCCACCCTGAGCAAAGCAAGCCTCAGGGCGCGCTACCTTGCGGCCCCACAGGAGGCGGTGCGGCACGCCCGCTGGAGCCCGGCGCGAGCTTGCGACCGAAGGCCTCGCCCACGTTGCGCACTGGCCGGCTCGCGCGGGCCGAGACGTTGTTGACACCGCGCCGCGTGGCGTTGTCCGCGCGGTCGATGCCCCGGCCCGCTGCATTGGTGCCGCGCTGCACGCCGCTCACGACCTTGCTGCCCTGCGGCGGCGCCTTGAGCGTGTGGGCGGGCTGTGCCTTGGGCGGGTTGTCTGCGCTCTGCGCGTGGACGGCGGCGGTGGGCAGCAGGAGGCACGCTGCCGCGAGTGCCAACGTGTGGATGTGCATCTTCTTCATGACGGGCTTCCTTCGTCGTCGTTGGCGTCGGCATCGGCTTGTGCCGCCGCACGCGCCATGCGCTCGCTCTTCCAGTACACGTCGTCCCCGCCGTCCATGCGGTTGAGCACGCGCGCAAGCACGAACAGCAGGTCGCTGAGCCGGTTGAGGTACTGGCGCAGGGCGTCGTTGAGTTCCGCCGTCGCGCCGAGGGCCACCACCGCGCGCTCGGCCCGCCGCGCCACGGTGCGGCACACATGCGCGAGCGAGGCCGCGCGCGTGCCGGCCGGCAGGATGAACTCGGCCAAGCGCGGCAAGGCGGCGTTGTGATCGGCCAGTGCGTTGTCCAGCTGCAGCAGCGCCTCGGGCTTGAGCAGCGTGAAACCCGGCATCGACAGTTCGCCGCCCAGGTTGAAGAGCTGGTGCTGCACGTCGACCAGCAGCTCGCGCACCGCCTCGGGCATGGGCTCGCACAGCAGCACGCCGATCTGCGAGTTGAGTTCGTCCACGTCACCCATCGCATGCACGCGCAGATGGTCCTTGGGCACGCGGGTGTTGTCGCCGAGGCCGGTGGTGCCGTCGTCGCCGGTGCGGGTGGCGATCTGTGAAAGTCGGTTGCCCATGGGCGCTCCTGTGTGTTTACTGCGCGACGGTCGATGCGTCGATCTTGCCGGCCAGCCATTGCAGGCCTGCCAGATGCTGCTGGTCGTGGCTGCAGAGGTAATGAATAAGGCTGCGCATCGTGAGCGGGCCGTAGCCCTCGAACACCGCCGTGCGCGCGAGTTGCGCATCGGTGAGCGACGAGACGATCTCCATCGTCTGCGCGCGTGCAAGGCGGAAGTCGGCCAGCACCTTCTTCGCATCGGCAGCGCCGTAGTTGCGTTCGATGGCCAGGGGCTCGCTGTCGATCGATGCCAGCGTCGGGCGGCTTTCCGCGAGCGTGCGGCGAAAGCGAACGTGGTAGCCCTCGATCTCGATGTCCCGCACATGGCAGAGCTGCTCGATGGCGGTGAAGGCTTCGCTGGGCACGCCCTCCCACGAGGGCGGGGCCCAATGCCTGAAGGCTTCGGGAATGGCCGCGTAGTGGGCCTCCAGTTGCGACGGAAAGGCCACCAGGGCACTGAGGGTCGTAGGGTTCATGTTTTTGCCGAAGCGCATTATGGTGCCCGCTCCGTAAAATGCCCGTTCCCGCCCCGCCCCGTTGCCTCCCAGGAGATGCCCGATGAACGCCCCCACCCAAACCTCGCACCTGATGCCGGCGCTTCATCTGCGCGATGTGCCTGCCAGCCTGATCGATGGCCTCAAGGCGCGCTTCGGCGACAACTGTTCCACGGCGATGGCGGTGCGCACGCAGCACGGTCGCGACGAGTCCTCGTTCGACGCACCGCCGCCCTCGGCCGTGGTGTTCGCCGAGAGCACGCAGGACGTGGCCGATGCCGTGAAGCTCGCGAGCGCGCACAGCGTGCCGGTCATTCCCTTCGGCGTCGGGTCTTCGCTCGAAGGCCACCTGCTGGCGGTGCAGGGCGGCATCAGCATCGACGTGTCGCGGATGAACAAGGTGGTCTCGGTCAACGCCGACGACCTCACGGTGACGGTGCAGCCGGGCGTCACGCGCAAGCAGCTCAACGAAGAGATCAAGAGCACCGGCCTCTTCTTCCCCATCGACCCGGGCGCCGACGCGTCCATCGGCGGCATGGCCGCCACGCGCGCGAGCGGCACGAACGCGGTGCGCTACGGCACCATGCGCGAAAACGTGCTGGCGCTCGAAGTGGTTACCGCGGCCGGTGAAGTCATTCGCACCGGCACGCGCGCGAAGAAGTCTTCGGCCGGCTACGACCTCACGCGCCTCATGGTGGGCAGCGAAGGCACGCTGGGCGTCATTACCGAAGTCACGCTGCGCATCTACCCGCTGCCCGAGGCGGTGTCGGCGGCCATCTGCTCCTTCCCGAGCATCGAGGCCGCGGTGCGCACCACCATCGAAACCATCCAGTTGGGCGTGCCGATCGCGCGCGTGGAACTGATCGACGTGAACACGGTGCGCATGGTGAATGCCTACGCCAAGCTGAACCTGCGCGAAGAGCCGATGCTGCTGATGGAGTTCCACGGCTCGCCGGCCGGTGTGAAGGAACAGGCCGAGACGGTGCAGGAGCTCGCGAGCGGCCACGGCGGCAACGCCTTCGAATGGGCCAGCACGCCGGAAGAACGCACGCGGCTGTGGACCGCGCGGCACAACAGCTACTTTGCGGCGGTGCAGTCGCGCCCGGGCTGCCGCGTGATCTCCACCGACACCTGCGTGCCGATCTCGCGCCTGGCCGATTGCCTGCTCGACTCGGTGGCCGAAGCCGATGCCAGCGGCATCCCCTACTTCCTCGTCGGCCACGTGGGCGACGGCAATTTCCACTTCGGCTATCTGCTGGACCCCAACATTCCCGAAGAGCGGGTGAAGGCCGAGGCGCTGAACCATGCCCTGGTCAGCCGCGCGCTGGCGCTGGAAGGCACCTGCACCGGCGAACACGGCGTGGGCCTGCACAAGATGGACTTCCTGGTGACCGAAGCCGGTGTGGGCGCCATCGACATGATGCGCACCATCAAGCGCGCGCTGGACCCGAAGAACATCATGAATCCCGGCAAGATCTTCGCGCTCTGATCGCGCGCCGGTCCCTTTCAGGCGCACCCCAAGAAAAAGCCCGGTGGCTCGCAAGAGCCCCGGGCTTTTTCGTGGCCCGAAGGCCGACGTTGTCGACTTACCTGCGGCGACGCGCCGGTGCCTGCTCCGCCGGCACGAAGGTCTGCGACGGTGCGGCGCCGCCGTCCACGCCCAGCCGGCCACCGCCGCCCAGGCCCTGGCCGCGAACCGTCTGCGCCTTGTAGTTGCGCAGCGAACGAACCATCTGGTTGAAGGCGTCCATGAACGCGGCGGCAATCACCTTGCCCTGTGCCGTGTTGGTGTAGCCGCCCAGGCCACCGGCGCCGCTGCGACCGGCCAGCCCGCCGAAGGCGCCGAAGTCGGTCTTGGAGGCGCTGCCCTCGGAGGCCGCGACCTGCACGCCCGAGCGGTTGTCGATGAGGGTCAGGAGCGCGCTGGCTTCCTTGGTCTGCATGCTGCCGCCGATGGCGGCGAGTGCGCGGCCACGGCCGCCGCCCACCAGGCCGCCGAGCGCGCCGCCGATGCCGCCGGCATCGCTGTTGCTGAACACGATCTCGGGCGACAGGCCGTAGTCGGAGGCGACCATCTGGCCACGGCCGAAGTTGCTGCCGCCGCGCATTTCACCCGACTGCTGCAGCGCGCGTTCACGCGTCATGGCGTTCATGCCGGCCGCGCCGCGCTCGACCACGATGAAGCAGTTCGACTGCTGCACCAGCAAACGCAACAGGTTTGCAGTAGGCGGAAGGCGGTACTCGCCGGTCAGGATGGTGTACCAGCCGGAGTTGACGTTCTCGATGAGGGACACCGTGCCGAGCGGCGATTCGCAGCGCTCCAGCTGGCTGCTTTCGCCGGCGGTGGCCGAGCCTGCGGCGCTGCCGGTGGCCATGGTCTTGGCCGACTGGCTGCCCATCTGCATGTCGGTGGTCGCACAGCCGGTGAGGAGGAACGCGCCGACGGCGACGGCCGCGAGCGGGAACTTGGTGAACTTCATGAGCGGACTCCCTCTTTGTCAGAGATATTGGTTAGCAAAAATCCAGCCGAAGGATACGCGCAAAGGATTGCAGCAATCAATCAAACGAATGACATGGGCGGATTTCAAAACTAGGCTGTTCGGCGGATGCGCTCGATCAATCCATTGAGCGCTTCGATGGAGCCGAAGTGGATCGCCAGTTCGCCGCTTTCGCCACGCTTCGTGCGCTTCTTGATGCGCACTTCGACTTCGGCGGTGAGCAGGTCGGCCAGCTCTTCTTCCACGCGCTGCAGGTCGCGCGACTTCTCGCCGGCGTTGCCGCGGCGGGACGGCGTGAGGGTGAACTCGGCCGCCAGCTTCTTCACCAGCGCCTCGGCTTCGCGCACCGACATCTTCCTGGCGGCGATCTGGTTGGCCGCCGTGATCTGCGTGCCGCGGTCCAGCGAGAGCAGCGCGCGGGCGTGGCCCATGTCGATGTCGCCGGCCATCAGCATCAGCTGCGCCGGCTCGGCCAGGTTCAGCAGGCGCAGCAGGTTGCTGGCTGCGCTGCGGGAGCGGCCCACGGCCTGCGCGGCCATTTCGTGAGTGAGCCCAAACTCGGCGACCAGGCGTTGCAGGCCTTGGGCTTCTTCGAGCGGGTTGAGGTCTTCGCGCTGGATGTTTTCGATCAGCGACATGGCCGCCGCGGCCTCGTTGGGCACGTCGCGCACCAGCACCGGCACGCTGTCCAGGCCCGCGAGCCTGGCGGCACGAAAGCGCCGCTCGCCCGCGATGATTTCGTATTCGGCGTTCTTGGCGGCGGCCGATTCGGCATCGAGCCGGCGCACCAGGATCGGCTGCATGATGCCCTGCACCTTGATGCTTTCGGCCAGCTCGTAGAGCGCGCCCTCGTCCATGCGGGTGCGCGGCTGATAGACGCCGGCCACCATCTGGTCGAGCATCAGCGTGGTCGGATTTGGCGACGCGCCGCCCTCTTCTGCTGAAGCGTTGCCGTGGTCGGCGGCGGGTGCGGCCGTCGGGCCGAGCAGCGCCTCGAGGCCGCGGCCCAGGCCCTTGGGTTTCTTGGTCGCCATCAGTTCTTGTCTTTCGAAATGTCGTTCAGGAGTTGCCGGCCCTCGGGCCAGTCGCCCAGGCCGGATTCGGCGTTCAGGTGGCCGCCCGTGCCGGCATCGACGAAGCGGGCGCCCCAGTCCTTCGCCAGCTGCTGCGAGCGCGACGCGTCGCAATACGGATCGTCGTTGGCGGCGACCAGCACGGCCGGGAATGGCAGCGGCTGACGCACGATCGGTGCCCAGCCGGGAATCAGTTGCCGCAGGTCGTCTCGCTCCAGGTCTCCGGGCGCCACCAGCAGTGCGCCGCGCACCTTGTGCGTGTTGCGCGAATGCGCAGCCCAGGCGGCGACGAGGATGCAGCCGAGGCTGTGCGCCGCAAAGACCACCGGGCCGGGCGCGGCCAGCACTTCTTCTTCGAGGCGCGCGGACCAGTCGCCGCGCAGCGGCCGCATCCATTCATGCTGCTCGACGCGGCGGTCGCCGTGTGTCGACTCCCAGATGGTTTGCCAATGGCCGGGGCCGCTGTTCTGCCAACCCGGCAGCAGCAGGATGCGAGAAACTGTCATTTGCTACGAACTTGATAGCGCCCGGCCAAGCCAAGGCAGGCGTCAGGCGCTGTTTTCACTGGTGGAGCCTGGCGCGGGCGCCAGCACATCCTGGGGAATCGCCAGATCCGGCGCGATGCGTTCGACCGGCGCAATCGGCGGCGCCACCGCGCCGGTCGCGAAAGCACTGGCCGGCGGCATCTTCTCGACCAGCTCCTGCGCGAACGCAATGAAAGCCTGGCTGCCGCGAGCGGCCGGGTCGAACACCACGCCCGGCAGGCCGTAGCTCGGCGCCTCGGCCAGCCGCACATTGCGCGGGATCACGGTGTCGAACACCTTGTCGCCGAAGTGGGACTTGAGCTGCTCGCTCACCTGCTGCTGCAGCGTGATGCGCGGATCGAACATCACGCGCAGCAGGCCGATGATCTGCAGGTTCTTGTTGAGGTTGGCGTGCACCTGCTTGATGGTGTTGACCAGGTCGGTCAGCCCTTCGAGCGCAAAGTACTCGCACTGCATCGGCACGATCACGCCATGGGCGGCGCACAGGCCGTTGAGGGTGAGCAGGCTCAGGCTCGGCGGGCAGTCGATCAGCACGAAGTCGTACTCGGCGCCGACGGCCGCCAGTGCGGTGCGCAGGCGCTTTTCGCGGCGGTCGAGCGCGACCATTTCGACTTCAGCGCCGGCCAGCTCGCGGTTGGCGCCCAGCACGTCGTAGCTGCAACCGCCTTCGATCAGCTTGTCCGACTTGACGCGCGCTTCGGCCACCGAGGCCGATTCGAGCAGCACGTCGTACACCGTGAGCTCCAGTTCGCGCTTGTCGATACCCGAACCCATGGTCGCATTGCCCTGGGGATCCAGGTCGATCATCAGCACCCGTTGGCCCACCTTGGCCAGACCGGCTGCAAGGTTGACGGTGGTGGTGGTCTTGCCGACCCCGCCCTTTTGGTTGGCAACACAAAAAATCTTGGCCATGTCTGTCAGTACCGGAGAGATCAGCGAGTGATCAACGCGAGATCGCGAGCTTGACGCCGAAGGCGATCAGGAAAACACCGGCCAGCTTTTCAAGCGTGCCCGAGATGCGGCGGTTGGCGCGAATGCGCTCGGCGAGGAAATGCGTGAGCAAGGTCGAGGTCAGGCCATACACAAAGGTCAGCGCGGCAATCGTGAGGGCCATGGCGCCGAAGGTAACCAGGCCCTGGTGACGGGCCGGATCAACGAACAGCGGAAAAAAAGCCATGTAGAACACGATGGCCTTGGGGTTCAGCAAGGTGATGGTGAACGCTTGGCGAAGAAAGTGGCTGGGGCGGATGTTGAGGATCGGCGCCGAGCCCGGCTTGGCCAGCAGCATCTTGAAGCCCAGCCACGCGAGATATGCGGCGCCCAGCCATTGCACTGCCTTGAAAGCGGTTGGGTACGCGGCCAGCACCGCCGAAACCCCCGCCACCGCCGCCCACAACAAGCATTGGTCGCCGATGATCAAGCCCGCCGTTGCCGCCAAACCGCCGCGAACTCCGCCTTTGCTGGTCGAGGTGATCAGCGCCAGGTTGCCCGGACCGGGAACCAGGAGGAAGAGAACGATGGCGGCGACGAACGCGCCGTAGTCAGCGATGCCGAACATGGGATTTGCCTCGAAGAAGAGCCAAGGGGGAGGCGTCGAGTCTAAGCGAGGCCAGCGCGACGCAGGCTGCTCAAGCGGCGGCTTTTGCCCGAGCCGCGGCTTCTTTTTACCGAATCAGGCGGGCTGCTTGCGCGCCCAGATGATGCAGCGCTCGGCATCCAGGCCCGGAACCGTCAGTTGTTCCACGTGAAACACCGCCACTTCGGGAGGCAGCGCCGCCAGTTCTTCACTGGGGGTCTTGCCCTTCATGGCGAGCCACACGCCCTCTTCCGCCAACAGATGCTTGGAGCCATTGAAGAAGTCCGGCAGCGAAGCGAAGGCGCGCGAGCTGATGACGTTGTAGCTACCTTCCAGCAACTCGACCCGCGCGTGCAGGCCGCGCAGGTTGGGCAACTCCAACTCGGCCGCCACCTGCTGGACGAATGCGGCCTTCTTGGCCACCGCATCCAGGCAGCTCACATCGACGTCCGGCCGCATGATCGCGATGATCACGCCCGGCAGTCCGGCGCCCGAACCCACGTCGAGCAGCTTGCCCTGCTGCGGATACTGCCGTTTCAACGGCGAGATGACGGCCAGGCTGTCCAGCAGGTGGTGCGTCATCACGCCGGCCGGATCGCGCACCGCCGTGAGGTTGTAGACCTTGTTCCACTTGAGCATCAGCGTGCCATAGGCCAGCAGTTGCTCGGCTTGAAGATCCGACAGGGAGACGCCGAGCGCCGTTGCGCCCTGCCGCAGCGTATCGATGGGCGCGCTCATTCGGCGGACTGCGGCTCGGTGGCTGCTTCCGGGGTCGCGGGGATGGCATCCCGGGCAAAGGCTTTGTGCCCGCCCTTTCGGAGATGAATCATCAAGAGCGAGATGGCTGCCGGCGTCACGCCAGAGATGCGCGAAGCCAGGCCCAGCGTTTCGGGCCGGTGCTTGTCCAGCTTCTGGCGCACTTCAAAGCTCAGTGCCTTGACCTGTCCGTAGTCGAAGTCAGCCGGGAGGCGCAGGCTCTCGAAATGGGCGGCGCGCTCCACCTCGTCGTGCTGGCGCTCGATGTAGCCGGAGTATTTGGCAGAAATCTCGATCTGCTCGATCTCGGTTTCGCTCAACGCCGACGCGGCGCTGTACTTGCCGCCGTCCAGCGACATCAGCGTCTCGTAGTTCACATCGGGCCGGCGCAGCAGGTCAGCCAGGTTGTATTCGTGCTCGATGGCCTTGCCCAGCACCCGCTCCGACTCCGCGGCCGGCAGGTTGCGCGGGTTCACCCAGATCGACTTGAGCCGCTCTGTTTCACGTGAAACAGCATCGCGCTTGCGGCTGAAAGCATCCCAGCGCGCATCGTCGACCAGGCCCAGCTTGCGCCCTGCTTCGGTCAGGCGCATGTCGGCGTTGTCCTCGCGAAGCTGCAGCCGGAACTCTGCCCGGCTGGTGAACATGCGGTACGGCTCGGTCACACCCTTGGTGATCAGGTCGTCGACCAGCACACCCAGATAGGCTTCGTCGCGGCGCGGCAGCCAAGCGTCTTCGCCACGGCATTGCAGCGCGGCATTGATACCGGCGAACAAGCCTTGGGCCGCTGCTTCTTCGTAGCCGGTGGTGCCATTGATCTGTCCGGCGAAGAACAGTCCCTTGACCGAACGTGTCTCGAAGCTGCTCTTGAGTTCGCGCGGATCGAAGTAGTCGTACTCGATCGCGTAGCCCGGACGCAGGATGTGGGCGTTCTCCAACCCCGCCATGGAGCGCACCAGCTGAAGCTGGATGTCGAACGGCAGGCTGGTCGAGATCCCGTTCGGGTAGTACTCGTTGGTCGTCAGGCCTTCGGGCTCCAGAAAAATCTGGTGGCTTTCCTTGTCGGCGAAACGGTTGATCTTGTCTTCCACGCTCGGGCAATAGCGCGGACCGATGCCGTCGATCTTGCCGGTGAACATCGGGCTGCGGTCAAAGCCAGAGCGAATGATGTCGTGCGTGCGCGCATTGGTGTGCGTGATCCAGCAGGCCATCTGGCGCGGGTGCATGTCGGTGCGGCCCATGAAGCTGAACACCGGCATCGGCCCTGCCCCACCGGGCATGCCGTCGCCGGGCTGCTCGGTGCACTTCGAGAAATCGATGCTGCGGCCATCGAGGCGCGGTGGCGTACCGGTCTTGAGGCGGCCTTGCGGCAGCTTCAGTTCCTTCAGCCGCGCCGACAGGCTGATGGCCGGCGGATCGCCCGCGCGCCCGGCCTGGTAGTTGTCCAGCCCGACGTGGATGCGGCCGTCGAGAAAAGTGCCCGCTGTCAACACCACGGTGCGTGCGCGGAAGGCGATGCCCACCTGTGTGATGGCACCGACCACGCGATCGCCCTCCACCATCAGGTCGTCGACCGCTTGCTGGAACAAGCTCAGGTTCGGCTGGTTTTCCAGGCGATGGCGGATCGCGGCCTTGTACAGCACGCGGTCGGCCTGCGCGCGAGTCGCACGCACGGCCGGCCCCTTGCTCGAATTGAGAATGCGGAACTGGATGCCGGCTTCGTCGGTGGCAATGGCCATCGCACCGCCGAGCGCGTCCACCTCTTTCACCAGATGACCCTTGCCGATACCGCCGATCGAGGGGTTGCAACTCATCTGCCCCAGCGTCTCGATGTTGTGGGAGAGCAGCAGCGTCTTGGCGCCCATGCGCGCGGCGGCGAGCGCGGCTTCAGTGCCGGCATGGCCACCGCCGACGACTACACAATCGAATTCTTCGGGGTACAGCATTGGAGAGGGGGCGCACTACTGACGCGTGCGCGGCGCTTGAAGGGGGCACCGATTTTAGTCGGCGATGCCACCTTGCGCCCGTTGTGTGGGCAAGCCGGTCATCAACGCCGCGCCGCTCGCCCCCCAACGGCCAAAAACTCACATTGCTATATATTTAATAGCAAACCATCCTTGTCAGGCGGTCGTTTCCGTCAGTTTGGCAGCTGGCACGGGCACCGGCTTCTCGATGCCCACCAAAGCGCCGCTGGGCGCGGGCGCCGCCGGTGGTTCGACGCTTTCGTCCTGCAACTCGCGGATCACCAGCTTCTTGTCGGTCATGCGCACCGCACCGAAGATCGTGCAGAAGGCCACGTCCTTCGCGTCGCGCCCCGTGCCCACGCGCACCAGGCGGTCGACCGGCGCCATGCGCGTCGGATCGAACAGCACCCACTGGCCGCCGAGCCAGGCTTCGAACACGGCGTGAAAGTCCTGCGGCGGTTCATCGAACCACACATAGCCCACCACCAGCCGCGCCGGAATGTTGAGCGCGCGGCAAAAGGTGATGCCCAGATGCGCGAAGTCGCGGCACACGCCGGCGCGTTCCACGAACACCTCGCGCGCGGTGGTGGTCGAGTCGCTGCTGCCGGGCTCGTAGGCAATGCTTTCGTGGATCCAGTCGACGATGGCTTGCACGCGCCCGATGCCGGGCGGCAGGTCGCCGAAGAGCTGCTGGGCGCAACGAGACATCAGGTCCGACTCGCAATAGCGCGTCGGCATCATGTAGTGCAGCACTTCGTCGGGCACCTCGTTGACCGGCATTTCGCGCAGGTCCAGGGGCACATCCACTTGCGATCGCTGCACCGTCGCCTTGTAGCCGATCTTCAGCGGACCGGGCTTGGCATCGAAACGAATGAAACGGTTGCCGCTGGATTCGTCGCAGAACACCTTCATCTCGGTCGGCGGCTCGATGGTGAGCGTTTCCTCCACCACCGCTTGCGCACCGGCGCGCGCCGCCTCGATGTTGAGCAGCATGTGCGCGGGCGCCGTCACCTCGTATTCGAGCTGGGCGTCGATATGGGAAATGTGCATGGGTGCCCTGTGGGATGCCTATCGAATGCGAAAAGCGCGCTCAGTCCAGCGCCTTCTTCACCGCGCCCACACCCAATGCGGCGAGCACGACGAACAGCACCGCCAGCACGAGGAACAGGCCGAACAGCAGCTTGGCAATGCCGGCCGCGCCTGCGGCCACGCCGCCGAAACCCAGCACGCCGGCCAGGAGGGAAATGACAGCAAAAATAATCGCGTACTTCAGCATGAAGAGCTCCTTGCAACGGGCACTTGCCCACCGTGCAGCGACTTTAAAAATCGGCTGCCCGGTTGCTGATAGTCGGCATGCGCGAGCCGCCGTAGGACAAAAACGCGATGGCGCCAAACCCGCTAGCATCCGCCTCGGTCGCAGCAACAATCGTCCGACGCTACCCATCCCTCGCTATCCATTGGAGTCATTTCGCATGAAGCTTTACTACTCGCCCGGTGCCTGTTCCCTCTCGCCCCATATCGCACTGCACGAGGCCGGCCTGGCCTTCGAACCCGTGCTGGCCAGCACCAAGAGCCACAAGCTGCAGGACGGCACGGACTACTACGGCATCAACCCGCTGGGCTACGTGCCCATGCTGGAACTGGACGACGGCGCGCGCCTGCGCGAAGGCCCGGCCATCCTGCAATACATTGCCGACCTCGCCCCCACCAAGAACCTCGCGCCCGCCAACGGCACGATGCAGCGCTACCGCCTGCAGGAGTGGCTGACCTTCATCGGCACCGAAATGCACAAGGGCTTCAGCCCGCTGTTCAACCCCGCCATGCCGGAAGAAGCCAAGACCATCGCCAAGGACAAGCTCGCCACCCGCTTCAAGTGGCTTGACGGCGAACTCGCCAGCAAGGAGTTCCTGATGGGCGAGCACTTCAGCGTGGCCGACGGCTACCTGTTCACCGTGACCAACTGGGCCAAGCCCACCGGCGTCGACCTCTCGGCCTACCCCAACGTGCAGGCTTGGCATGCGCGCGTCGGTGCGCGTCCTGCCGTGCAGGAAGCAATGAAGGCCGAAGGCCTGCTGAAGTAGACCGAAGCTCACAGAAGCAGTGAAGCGGCCGGGGAGTCCTACGGGAAAACCCCGGCCGCTTCAGCCACAAGCCGCACGATGCGGCTTTTTTTTCGCGTCACGCTACGGGCAGACCTCCAGACCATCGAAGGAACCCAGCGCCATGGCTGAAATCCCTCCCACCGTCGAACTGCGCGAGGAGATGCGCGGCCCCGTCATGTGGCTCACCATCGACCGCGAGGAGCGGCGCAATGCGATCAACGGCGCCGTGCTCGCAGGCCTGGGCGATGCGCTGCGGCGCGCCGACGGCGACCCCGCCGTGCGCGCCGTCGTCATCACCGGCGCCGGCACGCGCGCCTTCTGCGCGGGCGCCGACCTGCAAAGCGGCACGTCGTTCAAGTTCGACTACGCCGCGCCCTACCAGGGCTTCGCCAACCTGTTCCGCCAGGCGCGCCAATCGACCGTGCCGCTGATCGCGCGCGTCAACGGCGCCTGCATGGCAGGCGGCATGGGGATCATGGCGATGTGCGACATGGCGGTGGCCGGCAGCAACGCGGTGTTCGGGCTGCCCGAGGTGAAGGTCGGGCTCTTCCCCGCGCAAGTGCTCAGCGTGCTCGGCGGCCTCCTGCCGCGCCGCGTGCTGGCCGAGATGTGCATCACCGGCGAACCCATCACTGCCGCGCAGGCGCTCGAACACGGCCTCATCAACCGCGTAAGCGACGACGTCGACGAAAGCGTCGACTGGCTGCTGGCCCGCATGCTCGACAAGTCGCCCGCCGCCATCCGCCGCGGGCTCTACACGATGAAGAAGATCGAGGCGATGGCCTTCGAGGAGTCGATGGCCTTCACCGAAAGCCAGATCGGCCTCTTCGCGCTCACCGAGGATGCAGCCGAGGGCCAGCTCGCCTTCCGCGAGAAGCGCAAGCCGCAGTGGAGCGGCCGATGAGCAACACCGGCAACAACGAACGCATCGTCCGCATCGGCGGCGCCTCGGGCTTCTGGGGCGACAGCAGCGTGGGCGCGCCGCAGCTCGTGGCCAGCGGGCAGATCGACTACCTGGTGTTCGACTACCTCGCCGAACTCACCATGTCCATCCTCGCGGGCGCGCGGCTCAAGAAACCGGAGCTGGGCTACGCGACCGATTTCGTTTCCGTCGCGATGAAGTCCGTGCTGAAAGATGTCGTGAAACAAGGCATCCGCGTGGTGAGCAACGCGGGCGGCGTGAACCCTCAAGGCTGCGCCGACGCACTGGCCGCGCTCGCCAAAGAGCAAGGCATCGAACTGAAGATCGCGGTGGTGAGCGGCGACGATGTGTCCCCGCTGCTGCCGCAACTGCGCCAGGCCCAGCCGCCCGTGCACGAACTGCAGAGCGGCGCCGCTCTGCCCGAACGCGTGCTCACCGCCAACGCCTACCTCGGCGCACGGCCCATCCAGGCTGCGCTCGATGCGGGCGCACAGGTGGTCATCACCGGCCGCTGCGTGGACTCGGCGGTCACGCTCGGTGTGCTGATGCACGAATTCGAATGGCAGCCCGGCGAACACGACCTGCTCGCCGCCGGCAGCCTCGCGGGCCACATCATCGAGTGCGGCTGCCAGGCCACCGGCGGCCTGCACACCGACTGGGACACCGTGCCCGACTGGCCGCACATCGGCTACCCCATCGTCGAGTGCAGCGCCGACGGCAGTTTCGTCGTCACCAAGCCCGCGGGCACCGGCGGGAAGCTCACGCCCGCGGTGGTGGGCGAGCAGATGCTCTACGAAATCGGCGACCCCGCGGCCTACCTGCTGCCCGACGTGACGGCCGACTTCACGCAGGTGCGCATCGAACAGGCCGGCGAGCACCGGGTGCGCGTGCACGGCGCGCGCGGCCGTGCGCCCAGCGCGAGCTACAAGGTCAGCGCAACCTACGTCGACGGCTTCAAGACCGGCGCGCAGCTCACCATCGTGGGCTTCGATGCGGCCGCGAAGGCAAGGCGCACGGGCGAGGCGATCCTCACGCGCACGGCTGAACTCTTCACGCAGTCCGGCTTCGGCCCCTACAGCGGCACGCATCTCGAAGTGCTGGGTGCCGAGTCCTGCTACGGCCCGCATGCCAATGCACAGGTGCAGCAGACGCGCGAAGCGGTGCTGCGCCTGGCGGTCACGCATCCGCGCAAGGAGGCACTGGAACTGTTCGCGCGCGAGGTGGCGCCGGCCGGCACCTCGTGGTCTCCGGGCACCACCGGCGCGGGGGGCGGGCGGGCATCGGTGTCACCGTCGATACGGCAGTACGCGTTCCTGCTGGACAAGTCGCAGGTCGAGGCGCGCGCCACCGTGGACGGCCAACCCATCGAGGTGCCGCGCACCGAAGCGCCGCCGCACGCCAGCGCGCCTTCTCCGCAGCCGCTCCAGGCCGTGCCCGCAGACCCCGCACCCCGGCACCCGAACACCGTCGAAGTGCTCCTCATCCGCCTGGCCTGGGCCCGCAGCGGCGACAAGGGCGACACCTCGAACATCGGCGTCATCGCGCGCCACCCCGCGCTGCTGCCGGTGCTGCGCGAGCAGCTCACCGAAGCCCGCGTGGCCGAATGGCTGGCGCACCTCGTCAAGGGCCGTGTCACGCGCTACGAGGTGCCCGGCATCGATGCCTTCAACTTCGTCTGCGAAGAGGCGCTGGGCGGCGGCGGCATGGCGTCGCTGCGCAACGACCCGCTGGGCAAGGGCATGGGGCAGATCCTGCTCGCGCTGCCGGTGCGCGCAAGCCCGGCGATGCTGGCCTTGCTGCCCTGAATGCTTCGCCGTCTGTCGCCCTTTATCACCAAACGCGACAACCGTGCGACAGCAGGGTTGAGGCCGGGCGCTTAGCCTTGCGCCTGTTTCAACTCTGCTCCCCCGTCCACGATGACCACCCTTTTCGACCCCGTACAAGCCGGCGACCTGAAGCTCGCCAACCGCATCGTGATGGCGCCGCTGACGCGCAACCGCTCGCCCAATGCCGTACCGACCGAGCTCGCCGTCACCTACTACGCGCAACGCGCCACCGCCGGCCTGCTGATCACCGAAGCCACCGCCATCAGCCACCAGGGCCAGGGCTACGCCGACGTGCCGGGCCTCTACGGCACCGAGCAGCTGGACGCCTGGAAGCGCGTGACCGACGCGGTGCATGCCGAGGGCGGCAAGATCGTCGTGCAGCTCTGGCATGTGGGCCGCGTCTCGCACACTGAACTGCAACCCGATGGCGGAAAGCCCGTCGCGCCTTCGGCCATCACCGCCAAGACCAAGACCGTGCTCATCAAGAACGGCGTGCCGACCTTCGTGGAAACCTCCGAGCCGCGCGCCCTGGACGCCGGCGAGTTGCCGGGCATCGTGCACGCCTTTGCGGTGGCGGCGCGCAGCGCGGTCGAGACCGCCGGCTTCGACGGCGTGGAACTGCATGGCGCCAACGGCTACCTGCTCGACCAGTTCCTCAAGGACGGCAGCAACAAGCGCACCGACGACTACGGCGGCAGCATCGAGAACCGTGCCCGCCTGCTGCTCGAAGCCACGCGCGCCGTGGTCGACGCCGTCGGCGGCGGCAAGACCGGCATCCGCCTGTCGCCCGTCACGCCCGCCAACGACGCGCACGACAGCGACCCGCAGCCCCTGTTCACCTACGTGGTCAAGCAGCTCGCACAGCTGAACCTGGCCTACGTCCACATCATCGAAGGCGCCACCGGCGGCCCTCGCGAGATCGAGGACCGCCCCTTCGACTACGAAGCCCTCAAGGCCGCCTACCGCGAAGCCGGCGGCAAGGGCGCATGGATGGTCAACAACGGCTACGACAAGCCGCTGGCCGATCAAGCCGTCAAGGAAGGCGACGACCTCGTGGCCTTCGGCAAGCCCTTCATCTCCAACCCCGATCTGGTGCGCCGCCTGCGCGAGAACGCACCGTTCAACGAGCTGGACAAGGCCACCATGTACGGCGGCGGTGCGAAGGGCTACACGGACTATCCGGCGCTCGCCTAAGCAAGCATTCCGCACGGCACGCGCGCACCCTGAGCCATGGCAAGATGCGGCGGACTTTTTTCAGTCCGCCGCAGGAGAAAACGCCATGGCCCGCATCGCGCAACGACTGGCAGCACTCGGCCTCGCGCTGCCACCGTCCATCATGCCGCCGCCGGGCGTGATGCTGCCTTTCGATTTCGTGCGCATCGCCGGGCGGCGCGCACTCATCTCCGGCCACGGCCCGCTCAACCCGGACGGCACCCTCGCCGTGCCGCTGGGCAAGCTGGGCCATGACCTCAGCGTCGAGCAAGGCTACGCAGCGGCCCGGCTCACGGCGCTCGCCATGCTCGGCAGCCTGCAACGCGCCCTCGGAGACCTGGACCGCATCACCGCCTGGACGCGCGTGTTCGGCATGGTGGCTTCCGCGCCCGGCTTCGACAAACAGCCCGCGGTCATCAACGGCTTCTCCGACCTGATCCTCGAACTCTTCGGCCCCGACGTGGGCGCGCATGCGCGCAGCGCGGTGGGCATGGCGGAACTGCCGTTCAACATCCCGGTCGAGATCGAGGGCGAAGTGGAGTTCGACGCATGAGCCGCAGCACCGCCCCGTGGACGCTGAGACGGGCCGACGCGGCCGATGCCGCGTCCGTCAGCGCGTGCGCCGTCGAAGCCTTCGCCCACTACATTCCGCGCCTGGGCCTCACGCCAATCCCTATGACCAGGGACTACGCCGCCGCCATCGCGCACGCGCAGGTCTGGGTCGCCACGCAGCAAGGCGAAACCATCGCCGCACTGGTGCTCGACATCACCGAAGAAGGCTTCCTGATCGACGTGATCGCGGTGCGGCCGCAGCACCAGGGCACCGGCGCGGGCCGCGCGTTGCTTGAACTCGCCGAACGCGAAGCACTGCGGCAGGGCCACGATTCGATCTACCTTTTCACCAACGAGAAGATGAGCGAGAACCGCGCGCTCTACGAGCGCATCGGCTATGTCGAATACAAGCGCGCGGTGCTCGCGGAACGCACGCGCGTGTTCCTGCGCAAGCCGTTGAAGTGAGCATCGGTCTTGCTCCCTCCCCTCCCGGGGGAGGGCTGGGGTGGGGGCATCGGCCTCCACGCACGCACAGCCTTCTCAAGCGCCGCAAGCCCCCATCCCCGCCTTCCCCCGGGAGGGGAAGGCGCAAGACAGCGCTACGCCACCTCGCCGAAGGCCACGCTCACGCGCAGGCCCGTAGGCTCCGCCGCTTCAATGCGCAGTTCGGCGCCCAGCAGCTCGGCGTAGCGCGACACGATCGACAGCCCCAGCCCCGAGCCCTGCCCCAGCTTCTCGCCGGCCGGACCTTGCGCCCAACGCTGCATCAGGTCGCGCTGCGCATCCAGCGGAATGCCCGGGCCGTCGTCGATCACGCTCAGCGTGCGGCCGGCCAGCTCGACCGTGATCGTGCGGCCGCCGTAGCGCAGCGCGTTGTCGATCAGGTTGTCCAGGATGCCTTCGACCAGCGCCTCGTTGGCCAGCACGGTGACGCCGTCGTCCAGGCCGCGCGCACCGAGGTCCACACCCCGCGCATCCGCGCGCCCCAGGTGGCGCAGCACCGTCTGCTCGGCCAGCACATCGAGCCGCACCGGCTGGCGTGCGAGGCCGGTGCGCGCCTCTTCGGCCAGCGCGAGCGCGAGCAGCTGGTCGATCAGATGGCTGGCGCGCGCCTGGCGCTCGGACACCCGCACGAGCTGCTCCCGCCATACCCTGGAATCGTGCTGCGCCAGGCCGTACTCGGCCAGTGCGCGAATGCCCGCGAGCGGCGTGCGCAGCTCGTGCGCCACATTGCCCACGAACTCGCGCTGCGCCTGCAGGCTGTGGCCCAGCCGGTCGAACAGCGCATTGACCGCATTGCCCAGGCGCTGCAGCTCGCGGGACGTTTGCGCCACCGCCACCGGCGACAGGTCGCGCACATCGCGCCGGTCCAGCGCCTGCTGCAGGTCGGCCAGCGGACGCAGGTCGCTGCGGATGCCGTACCAGAGCCACACGGCGAGCAACACCAGAAGCAGGATCTGCGGCGCCAGCGCAAAGCCCAGCAGCTGCCGCACCAGCGCCGTGCGGCTGAGCGTGGTCTGCGCGATCACCACGCGGTAGGGCATGCCGATGCCGGGCTCGGCATCGTGCTCCAGCACCACCGCGCGCATCGCCTTGCCCTGGTAGTCCAGGTCGGAGAACCGGTAGCGCGCATCGCCGGCGGGCAGCGGCGCGCGGAGGTCGGACTGGCCCGAGATCAAGGTGCCGTCCAGCCGCTGCACCGAGAAGTAGACCTTGTCGACCTGGTCGAAGAGCACCGTCGCCACTTCGCGCGGCGACAGCAGCAGCTCGATGCCGCGCTCCCCGGCCTGCACATTGGCCGACAGCGCATAGGCGTCGTCGAGCATGCCGCGGTCGAAGGCCTGTTCGGAAAAGTAGTTGGCAATGACCAGCGCGATCACCGCGCCGATCATCCATGTGAGCGCCAGCGGCAGCAGCACATTGCGCAGCACCCGCCGCGTGAGCGAGGGCGCGACGGGGGCCGTGGGCGCCACGGGGGCCTTGGCGTCGTGCGTCACACCTCGGCTTCGAGCAGATAGCCGATGCCGCGCAGCGTGCGAATGCTCGCGCCGGTGCCGGCGAGCTTCTTGCGCAGCCGCGAGATGAAGGCCTCCAGCGCGTTGTCGCCCAGCGATTCGTCGAAGCTGGAGAGCTTGTCGGACAGCGCGCGCTTGCTCACCGTGCGGCCCGGCGGGCTCATCAGCTCCCACAGCACTTCGAATTCGCGCGCCGGCAGGTCGAGCGGACCGCCCGCGGTGGAGAAGCGCCGCGCCTTGCGGTCCAGCTTGAGTTGGCCCAGCAGCACGATGTCTTCGGTGCCCTTGGCGCGCCGCACCAGCGCACGCAGGCGCGCTTCGACTTCGGCCAGGTCGAAAGGCTTGCCCAGGTAGTCGTCGGCGCCCGCATCCAGGCCCGCAATGCGTTCTTCGGTGCGGCCGCGCGCGGTGAGCACCAGCACCGGCGTGCGGTCGCCGCGCGCGCGTGCCTGCCGCAGCGCGGTGAGGCCGCTTGCCAGGCCGCTGGTCGGGCTGGCGGTGGCCGGCAGGTTCAGGTCGAGCAGCACCGCATCGAAGGGCTGCACCCGCCAGAGGTGGTCGGCGTCTTCGACGTTGGTCGACACGTCGACCCGGTGGCCCGCATCGGCCAGGCTGCGCAGCATCACGTCGCGCAGGACGGCGTCGTCTTCGACAAGCAGGATTCGCATGGTGTGTATGACTCGATTGGTGACTGCCCAGGTGAAAAAAAGGGTCAGCGGCAGGTCAGTGGCTCGCAGCGATAAACGCGGCATGAGCATACGACAGCAGCATCCGACACAGGCCACTTTCATGGCCTGCACCACGCGATGAGCGCGCGCGATCCGTCCGATCAACTGAGCATGGTCCCTCCCGCGGTGCAACGCACCGCGGTGGTCCTGCTCCATGGTTTATGCAGCACACCTGACGAGCTGCTGACCGTGCAATCGGCCTTGCGTGCGCGGGGCTATGCGGTGCACCCGATGTCGATACCCGGCTACTCCTTCGACGCCGCTGCGCCGATGCAGCAGGCCGTGCCCTACGAACGCTGGATCGACACCATCCAGGCGCAGGTTTCGGCGTTGCGCCGGGAGCACCTGCGCGTGATGCTGGTGGGCATCTCGGCGGGCTCCTCGCTGGCGCTGGGCGCGGCCGTGCGCTGCGGCCGCGAGGTGGATGCGCTGGTGCTGATGTCGACCACGCTGCGCTTCGACGGCTGGGCCATTCCGCGCACCCAGTGCCTGCTGCCGCTGGCCTTCTACACGCCGCTGGGGCGCTTCTGGCAGTACCGCGAGCGCCCGCCCTACGGCGTGAAGAACGAGCGCGTGCGCAGCTGGATCGAGCGCGAGCTGCGCCACCGCAAGATCTCGCGCGCCGGCAGCTCGGTGATCGGCGTGGGCCACCTGCGCGAGCACGACCGGCTCATGCGCCATGTGCGCCGCAACCTGCACAACGTGCAATGCGACCACGTGCTCGCACTGCATGCCCAGCAGGACGAGGTGGCCAGCGTGAGCAACCTGGACATCCTCGCGCGGGGCCTGCGCTGCCGCGGATTTCGCACCGTGGTGCTGGCCAACAGCTACCACATGATCACCATCGACAACGACCGCCAGCAGGTCGTGCGCGAAACCGTGTCGTTCGCCGATGCGCTGGCGCATGGCGCGATGCCCGAGCACCCCCTCTGTCTGTAAAAAAGGAAAGCACCGCCATGTCTTCTTGCGCATCGCCATCGTCTTCTTCGCCCACCTTCAACAGCATCGCGGCCATCCTGGAAGCCGACTTCAAGGTGGCGCGCGGCGCCATCTCGCCGGGCACCGTGCTGACCGACCTGGGGCTGGATTCGCTCGCGCTCATGGAGTTCGTCTTCGCGGTGGAAGACGCCTTTCACCTGCGCATTCCCGAAGACCGGCTGGACCCGCGCGAAGCCGGCATCACGCTGCAGCGCCTGTGCGAAGTGATAGACGCCGAAAGCGGCGGCGCGCTCGCCGGGCCTTCGGCACTGTCGTCGGCCGAGCTGGCCCTCGCATGAGCAGCGGCGCCGCCCACTCGGTGCTGGCCGCATCTGCGGAACGGGCCGCGTCCGTACCGCTGCGCGTGAGCGGCATCGGCTTCATCACACCCATCGGCCGCACCGTCCAGGCCTTCGACGAAGCGCTTTTCACGGGCCGCTCCGTAGTGCGCGCGCAGACACTGGCGATCGAGGGCATGGACCCGATGTCGCTGGCCGTTGCCGCCTGCGATTTCGAATCGAATGGCGTGCGCAGCACCTCGCGCCTGCCGCTGGACCGCGGCACCGCCATGGCACTGTCCGCCGCAGAGGACGCGGCCGCGCAGGCGGGCCTGGGGACCGACAGCGTGGACCCCGACCGCCTGGGCATCTTCTGGGGCAGCGGCCTCGCGGGCGCCGGCAGCTTCGACACCACCACCAGCGCGCTCTACGGCGAGCACAAGCGCGTGCGCCCGACGACCGTGCTCACCGTGATGCCGAACGCGGCCGTGGCGGAGCTTGCGCTGCACTTCGGCGCACGCGGCGCGGCCATTGCCTATGCGTGTGCCTGCGCTTCCTCGGCCGTGGCCATCGGCGAAGCGATGCGCGCCATTCGCGGCGGCTGGATCGACGTGGCCATCGTCGGCGGCCACGACGCCATGCTCACGCCCGGCGTGATGGCCAGCTGGCATGCGATGCGCGTGATGGCGCCGCCGCCGGCCGGTGCGCCCTCCTCCGCCTGCCGGCCCTTTTCAGGCGACCGCGCGGGCTTTGCGATCGGCGAGGGTGCGGCGGCGCTGGTGATCGAAACCGAAGCGCATGCACTGGCGCGCGGCGCCCCCGCAAACGAAGGGGCGCCCTTCGTGCTCGCGGGCTATGCCACCAACTGCGACGGCACGCACATCACCAACCCCGACAGCGCGGGCCAGGTGCGTGCCATGCGCGCCGCGCTGCGCGACGCGGGCATCGCCGCCTCGGACATCGGCCACATCAACGCGCACGGCACCGCCACCTCGGCCGGCGATGCCGCCGAGGCTGCATCGATCCGCGAGGTGTTCGGCCACGCCGTGCCGGTGAGCGCGACCAAGGCGATTCACGGCCACGTGCTCGGCGGCGGCGGCGCCATCGAGCTCATCGCCGCGCTGCGCGCACTGGCGCGCGAGTCGCTCCCGCCCATCGCCAACCTGCAGACACCCGATGCCGCCTTCGACCTGGACTTCGTGCGCGGCGAGGCGCGCGAGGCCAGGGGCATCCGCTACGCGATGTCCAACTCGTTCGCCTTCGGCGGCACCAACGCGGTGATCGTGGCCGGCCGCGCGGCATAGCGCCGGTCATCGCCGACGGTTCGCAACAAAGGCCTGCTGAAAACAGAACACGGTGCATCGGCTGGTCGTTCTCGTCGTGCCCGTGTTCGCGCTGCTCATGGCGTGCGAATTCGCATGGGGGTGGTTCAAGGGCCGCAACACCTACCGCTTCAGCGACACGCTGGGCAGCCTGAGCCAGGGCCTGCTGAGCCAGGCGCTCGCGGTGTGCACGCAGCTTTTCCAGATCGGTCTCTACGCGATGGCTTATCCGGCCGTTGCGATCTGGACACGGCCCGCCTTCTGGAACAGCGCCGCCGGATGGATCGGCGCGGTGCTGCTGTTCGACTTCTGCGACTACTGGCTGCACCGCGCGGGGCACGAGTCGGCGGTGTTCTGGGCCGCGCACTCGGTGCACCACCAGAGCCAGCAGTTCAACTTCTCGACCGCGCTGCGCCAGGAGAGCACCGTCGCCCTTCTCGGCTGGGCCTTCTACCTGCCGATGGCCGTGGTCGGCGTGCCACCCGAGCAGTTCGGCATCGCGGGGCTCATCGTGCTGGTCTACCAGTTCTGGATCCACACCGAGCACATCGGCACGCTCGGCTGGTTCGACCGCGTGTTCTCCTCGCCCTCGAACCACCGCGTGCACCACGCGGTGAACGACGGCTATGTGGACCGCAACTACGGCGGCATGCTGGTGGTGTGGGACCGGATGTTCGGCACCTTCGCCGAAGAAACCGAGCGCTGCGTCTACGGCACGCGCAAGGCGCTGGCGAGCTTCGATCCGCTGCGGGCCATCCTCGGGCCGTATGCGCCGCTGGTGCGCGACAGCTGGCACACACGCAGTTGGCGCGACAAGCTCGCCGTGTGGTTCAAGCCGCCGGGCTGGCGGCCGGCCGATGTGGCGGCGCGTTTTCCGGAAGCGCCGTTCTCGCTCGACGAGGCGATGCGCATCCACGATCCGATGCTGACGCGCGCGCAGATCGTCTCGGCATCGGTCCACTTCACCGGATGGATCGGCGTGACGCTGGCTTTTCTGTGGGGCGCCGACGATCTTGCGTTCCGCACCGGCCTCGAAGTCCTCGCGCTGGCCGTTGCGGGCTTCTGGACCATCGGCGCGGTGCTCGATTCGCGCCTTCGCCTGCGCTGGGCCTGGAGTGCGCAATGCGTGCTGTTGCCGCTTTCCTTGTTGTTGCTGGTGCTGCCGCGCTGAGGCTGGCTATGCTCGGCGCTTCCATCGCTACTGGACTTTCATCCATGCGCAGGCTCGCCACGCCCGAAGACCTTCACGCCGTCTACACGCTCTACATGCACGCGAAGGTCGTGCCCTATCTCGGCTACGACCCGATGCCGCTCGAAGACTTTCGCCCCATCTACCAGGAGCTGGTCGAGGGCCGCCGCTTCTTCATCTACGAGCTGAACGGCCGGGTCGCGGGCTTCTACAGCGCCACGCGCTATCCAGGCCGGGTGCGGCACGTGGCCAGCCTGGGCACGCTGGCGGTCGATCCGGCACTGCACGGCCAGGGCGTGGCACTCGCGATGGTGAGCCAGGCCATCGACGAACTGAAGGCGGCAGGCGTCAAGCGCATCGAACTCTGCGTGGAGAGCGACAACGCAACCGCCCTGCGCTTCTATCGAAAACTGGGCTTCGAGCACGAAGGCACGCTGCGCAAGTTCTACAAGCGGGCCGGCGATGCGGAGGCCATCGACGACCACATGATGGCGTTGCTGGTCGACTGAAACGGCTCAGGGCTTCCAGCGGCGCAGCAGCAGCGCATTGGCCATCACGCTCACGCTCGACAGCGCCATCGCCGCACCGGCCACCACCGGACTCAGCAGCCCGAAGGCCGCGAGCGGAATGCCGGCCACGTTGTAGGCAAAGGCCCAGAACAGGTTCTGCCGGATCTTGGCCACCGTGCGCGCCGAAAGCTCGAAGGCCTGGGCCACCAGCGCCAGGTCGCCGCGCATCAGCGTGATGCCGGCCGCTTCCATCGCCACGTCGGTGCCGCCGCCCGAAGGCGCCATCGCGATGCCCACATCGGCCGCAGCCAGCGCGGGCGCATCGTTCGCGCCGTCGCCGACCATGGCGACCACATGCCCGTCGCCGCGCAAGGCACCGACCTGCGCGGCCTTGTCGGCCGGCAGCACATCGGCGCGCACGTCTTCGGCGGCGATACCGAGGCGCGCCGCCATCGCCTGCGCTGCGCGCAGGTTGTCGCCCGAGATCATCACCACGCGGAGGCCCCGCCCACGCAACGTGCGGATCGCCTGCGCCGCCTCGGGCTTGGGTTCGTCGGCGAAGGCGAGCAGGGCCTGCACTTGCGCGGCGCCCGCTTCGTCGAAACGCAGCAGCGCGGACACCGTGGCGCCTCGGGCCTGCAGGCCTTCGACATCGGCGGCCGCGGGCATGGCGTCGAGCTCCTTGCACCAGCGCAGGCTCGCGATGGCCCAGGTGGCATCGTTCACTTCACCGCGCACGCCGCGGCCGGGCATGGCCTGCATGGCGCCCAGGGGCGGCGCCTGCAGGCCGCGCTCTGCCGCAGCGGCCATCACGGCGCGCGCGAGCGGATGCTCGCTGCCGCCTTGCAGGCTGGCGGCGGTGGCCAGCAGCTGGTCGTCGGTCGCATGGGCACCCGCCACAGGCAACAGCGCGGTGAGCACCGGGCGGCCCAGCGTCAGCGTGCCTGTCTTGTCGAAGGCCACCGTGTCGACGCGGTGCGCGATCTCCAGCGCGCGTGCGTCCTTGATCAGGATGCCGTGCCGCGCGGCCACGCCGGTACCGGCCATCACCGCGACCGGCGTGGCAAGACCCAGCGCACAGGGGCAGGCGATCACCAGAACGGCGACGGCATGGATCAACGCGGTCTCGATGCCCACGCCTGCGACAAGCCACGCCGCAAGCGTGAGCAGCGCGATCGCGAGCACCACCGGCACGAACACCGCCGCCACCTTGTCCACCAGCCGCTGAATGGGCGCCTTGGCGGCCTGCGCGTCCTCGACCAGCCGGATGATGCGTGCCAGCACGCTTTCGGCGCCGATGGCGCGCACCTCGACCACCATGCGGCCGTCGCCGTTGACCGCGCCGCCTGTCAGCGCATCGCCCGGTCCCTTGGCCACCGGCAGCGGTTCGCCGGTGAGCATCGATTCGTCGACCTCGGACTGCCCTTCGATCACGCGCGCATCGGCCGGCACCCGTTCACCGGGCCGCACCGCGAGGCGGTCGCCCACCATCACCTCGGCGAGGGGCACATCGCTTTCGCCGCGCGCACCCACCAGGTGCGCCACTTCGGGCCGCAGCTGCTGCAGTGCACGGATCGCGGAGGTCGCCTGCCGCTTGGCGCGCGCCTCCAGCCATTTGCCCAGCAACACCAGCGTGATCACCACGGCAGAGGCTTCGAAATACAGATGCGGCATCTCGCCGTGGCCGGCGTGCGCGCCGGTGGCCGCGCGCCACCACAGCCAGAGCGACAGCCCGAAGGCCGCGCTGGTGCCCAGCGCCACCAGCAGGTCCATGTTGCCGGTGCGGGCCTTGGCCGCGTGCCAGCCCGCACGGTAGAAGCGCGCACCCAACCAGAACTGCACGGGCGCCGCCAGCAGCAGCTGCAGCCACGGCGGCAACATCCAGTCCTGCCCGAACGGGTCGCCCAGCATGGGTGCCATCAGCGGAATCGACAGCGCAAGGCCGACGGCCACCGGACCGAAGCCGTGCCACGCCGAAAGCGCCGCCGCTTCGTCGGCCGCGGTAGCAGCAGCCACGCGCGGCTCGTAGCCCGCGGCGCGCACCGCACGGCGCAGGCGCGCGTCCATGCCGTCGCCGTCGGTGGTCACCACGCGGGCGGATTCGGTGGCCAGGTTCACGCTGACGTCCTGCACGCCGGGCACGTTCTTGAGGGCGCGCTCCACGCGCATCACGCACGAGGCGCAGGTCATGCCGCCGACCGAGAGGTCCAGCGTGGCGGTGGCTGCCGAGGGATGTTGCTGCAGGGTTTCCATGGGCCGAAGACTAAAGCCTCACACCATGGCAAGGTCAAGGCTGAATTCAAAGTGCCCCTTCGCTGGACATTGACATCGTGAGAGGGTTCAGACTGGCGGCTCATTCCATTCATCCACCAAAGAAGGAGTCAGAACAATGAGCCAGAAATTCCAGGTATCGGGCATGAGTTGCGGCCATTGCGTGAACGCAGTGCAGAACGCGGTGCAGGCGGTGGACCCCGAGGCGCAGGTCACGGTGGACCTCGAAACCGGCCACGTCGACGTGCTGAGCGAACAACCGCGCAAGGACCTCGTGGCCGCGATAGAGAACGCGGGCTACGCCGTTCAATGACGGCACAACAGGTCGCCATCGGCGAGGCCGCGCGCCTCTCCGGCGTGTCGGCCCGCATGGTGCGGCACTACGAGGGGCTGGGCCTGTTGCCCGCGGTGGCGCGCACCGAAAGCGGCTACCGCCAGTACGGCGAAGCCGATGTGCACACGCTGCGCTTCATCAAGCGCTCACGCGACCTGGGCTTTTCGATGGAAGAAATCGCGGAGCTGGTAAGCCTCTGGCACAACCGAAGGCGCGCGAGTTCCAGCGTCAAGCGCGTCGCGCAGAAGCACCTGGCCGAACTGGAGCAGCGCATCGCGGACATGCAATCGATGCGCAACACCCTCGCGCACCTGGTGCATTGCTGTCACGGCGATGCGCGTCCTGACTGCCCCATCCTCGACGACCTCAGCAAGGCCTAGTAACCAACGCTCCCCTTCGGGAAACACCGCGGAACCGGCTCCGCCGGGCCGCAGGTGTTGCCCCCGGCGAGGGGGTTGGCGAAGCGACACGCAGTGCGCGAAGCCTGGGGGAGTGCCTGTTCAAGCGCCTCGTACGAGCGAGAGCACCTTGCCTGCATCCAGCGTGCGGGCCTTTTCCTGGATGGCCGGCAGATATTGCGTCTGCAGGCTCTGCCCTTCCTTCACCACGCCCGAGAACGCTTCCTTGAGCATCTGCGTCGAGAGCGTGCGGCCGCCAGCGTAATAACGCTTGGCCACATGGCCCAGCGCATAGGTCGAGGCGAAGCTCATGCCCGAGCTCACGGCCTGATTGCCCAGCCCGCGCAGCAGGCCGCCGCCCATCTTGCCGAGCAGGCCACCCAGCAGCTTGCGCCCCGCCTGCTCCAGGTACTGCGAGGTCAGGCCCACGCCCACGGTGGCCAGGAAATCCTTGATGTGGCCGCTGTCCAGCTGGTAGCCGTGCGCCTGGCCGATGCGGTAGACCAGCTTCATCTGCAGCGGAATGATCGCCATGGTCGACAACGTCTCGGGCAGCAGCTCGAGCGCGCCGTTGAGGATGGCGGCGTTGAGGATCGACTTGTCGAGCTCGGCGCTGTCGGGGGCGTTCGGCGCTGCAATGGCCGTCGCCGCCGCGGTCGCCGCCAGGGCGCCGGTTGCCACGGGGGCCGCCACGGGCACCGCGGCAATTTCCTCGGCCTGCTCGGAAAAGCGCGCCGCCGAGGCGTCCAGGCCCAGCGAGGTGCGCACATCCATCAGGAACATGCGCTCCGCATCCGACTGGGTGCCGTCCGCATCGCACACGCACACCGCCATCTCATACGCCAGCTGCCGGGCTTCGCTGCTGCCCAGGTGGCTCGCCACCGAGGCCAGGGACACGCGCTTCATCAGCACGTCCTGATAAAGCGTCGGCAGGTTGACGCCGTCGGCTTGCGACAGGCCCTCCGCAATGCGCTTGATCTCGGCGCGCTCACGTTCGTGCTTGTCGCCGTCGACAAAGGCAGCCAGCAGGCTCAGGGTCACGATGGCCTTGGTTTCTGAAGGTGTCATGTTCGATATTTTCGCAATGTGAAGGACGGCGTTGGGTTGCCACGGGCCTTGAAGGTTCCTCGCCCGTTCTCCCCACAAAACTGGGGCAACTCTGTGGATAACCTCGGCACTTCCGTGTAGGGGTGTTGCAAGTGCTTGATTCCAAAAGGAAATCTACATATTGCCCAAATAAGTGGCACTGAATTTCTTTCACCGAAAACCGCCTTTGGCAGATTTGCGGAGGGCTGTCAAAGGACAACTCTGGGGAGAGTTTCGGCACAAACCATGGGTTATCCACAGGGCGGACGGGTCACCCGATGTTGTCCCTTTTGGCGGTACACCTCGGAAGCGCAGCTGCGCACAGTGACAGAGCTGTGACAAGTCGTTGTCACATAACGGAAAAAGAGGCTTGCCCACAGAAGAGGGCTTCCCTTATCTACTACTACTAATTTGAATAAGAAGAATAAGAAATAGAAGACACAAAGAGCGCCGCGCCAAAAAAAAAGCCGCGAAAGGCCGCGCCGGTCCCCGGCGCCTCCGGCCCGAACAGGCATCGCCGGCCTCCTCCCCGTCGGTAACATTCGCGGATGAGCTTCAAACCCCGGATCCTGATCGCCGAAGACGAATCGGGCATCGCCGACACACTGCAGTACGTCCTGAAAAGCGACGGCTTCACGCCGGTCTGGTGCGCCACCGCCGAGGAAGCCATCGCGCAGTTCGCGCAGGAGCCGCCGGCGCTGGCCATCCTGGACATCGGGTTGCCCGACCTGAACGGTTTCGAGCTCTTCAAGCGCCTGCGGGCGCTGAACCAGTCGCAGGGCGGACCGGAGATCCCGATGCTGTTCCTGACCGCGCGCAGCGACGAGATCGACCGCGTGGTGGGTCTGGAACTGGGCGCCGACGACTACATCGCCAAGCCCTTTTCGCCGCGGGAACTGGTTGCGCGGGTGAGGACCATCCTCCGGCGCAGCGCGAGAAACAGTCCTGCCGCGCCCGGAACTGCTGCAGCGCCCGCTGCCGCCGGGACCGGGGTACCCCCTCAAATTTCGCCCGCGGCGCCTTCAGCGGCGCCACAGACCCCCGCAATGCCCTTTGCGCTGGACAACGAGCGCATGCAGATCCGGTATTACGGGCGGCTGCTTGAGCTTTCGCGCTACGAATACGGCCTTTTGCGGCTGCTGGTGCAGCGACCCGGCCGCGTTTTCACGCGCGACGAACTGCTCGAACTGGTCTGGGACGACGCGAGCGACAGCTTCGACCGCACGGTCGATGCGCACATCAAGACCTTGCGCGCCAAGCTCAAGGCGGTGGCGCCCGACGTGGAGCCGATCCGCACGCTGCGCGGCACCGGCTATGCGCTGAACGAAGAACTCCCATCGAAGGCATGACACCGGTCCCGGTTTGCCTTTTCGGGGAATACCGCGGAACCGGCTTCGCCGGGCCGCAGGTATTGCCCCCGGCGAGGGGGTTGGAGGCCACACGAAGTGGGCAAGCCTGGGGGAGAGCCAGGCTTTGACCCGACGCACCCGCATCTTTATCGGCATCCTGCTGATCTACACGGCGGGCATTGCCTTTCTGCTGTACCGCGTGGTGTCGGACATCGATCCGCGCTACCGCGAGTCGGCCGAGGAATCGCTGGTCGAAACCTCGCAGCTCATGGCCAGCCTGGTCGAGCAGGAGGTGATCGCCGGCGCCATCAACACCGCGCGGCTGGAGCCGCTGTTTCGCTCGGTGTATGCGCGCGAGTTCTCCGCGCAGATCTACAACCTGCACAAGCGGCGCGTCGAATTGCGCGTCTATGTGACCGACCGCAGCGGCCGCGTCATGTTCGATTCGCTCGGCAGGCACCTGGGCGCCGACTATTCGCAATGGAGCGACGTGCGCCGCACGCTCGGCGGCCTCTACGGCGCGCGCACCTCGCGCGACGTCGACGGCGACCCGCGCACCTCGGTCATGTACGTGGGCGCGCCGATCCGCTGGAACAACGAGATCGTGGGCATGGTCAGCGTCGGCAAGCCGGTGCAGAGCTTCGGCCAGTTCATCGAGGACGCGCGGGCCCGCACGCTGTGGGTGGGCGTGGGCTCGGGCCTGGCGCTGTTGCTGCTGGCGGTGATCGTTTCGGTGTGGCTGGTGCGGCCCTTCGGTCTGATCTCGGACTACTGGACCTGGGTGCGCGCTCAAAAAAGCCTGAGCGCTTCGCGCATGGCGCGCCGCGCGGTCGATGCGGTGCGCACAGGCTTCAGCGAAATGCGCGATGCGCTCACCGGGCGCAATTACGTGGCCGACTATGTGCAGACCTTCACGCACGAGGTCAAGAGCCCGCTGTCGGCCATCCGCGGCGCGGCCGAACTGCTGCAGGAGCCATCGATGCCGCATGCGGAGCGCGAGCGTTTCCTCAAGAACATCGAACGCGAGACACAGCGCATCCAGGAAATCGTCGACCGCATGATGGAGCTCACCGCACTCGAAACGCGGCGCGCGCTGGAGCGCACCGAGCCGGTGGCGCTGGCGCCGCTGATCGAAGACATCGCCATCAGCGCGCAGCCCGCGGCGGCCAAGCGGAACATTCGCCTCAAGGTCAACATTCGCGCCCAAGCCAGCACCGAGGGCGACCCGTTCCTCTTGCGCCGCGCCATCAGCAACCTGCTGGACAACGCGATCGACTTCTCACCGCCCGACAGCGAGGTGCTGTTGACCTTGGAAACCACGTCGAAGCTCGCGCGCGTGAGCGTGCGCGATCACGGCCCCGGCATTCCCGAGTACGCGCAGGACAAGGTGTTCCAGAAGTTCTATTCGCTCGCGCGCCCGCACAGCCAGAAGAAAAGCACGGGGCTGGGCCTCGCGTTCGTCAAGGAGATCGCGGCATTGCACCGCGGCCGCATCGAGCTGGGCAATTCGGCGGGGAGGGGCGGGGCGGCGCTGGGCGGTGCGGTCGCGACGCTCACGCTGCCGCTGTTGTCACATCATTGAATTGGATGGGTCACTGGCCCGTCAAGGCGCCGTAGGCGCGGCGCGTCTCGGGGCTCACCGCATCGAGCAACTGTTCGTATGAGGTCTGGTGCCGCGCCAGCATGCGGGCCGATGCGACCGTCTTCGACTTGCAGAACCAGTGGCAGGTGTGCTGCATGAGGAACAGCTCGGCCGACATGGTGAATGCCTTGGACTTGGGCGACCGGTTCGATCCGTTCTTCATCACGCCGGCAATGCCGCGCGCATGGATGTTCAGCGCTTCGCGCAGGTCGAAGGTCTCGGACGGCAACAGCTTGTGGGCATACGGAATGGCGATGGGCAATTTGCTGATGCGGGTGTCCGCTTCAGGCACCCGTGCGAAGGTGGCGGCGAAGCTGTCGAACTGGGCTGAGAGCTTTTCTTCGGTCGAATCGAGCAGCTGCCAGATCTGGTTGCGCCGTTCGGCGTCTTCCTCGCCGAGGCACCGCAGATAGCCCTGGGTCAGGCTCTCCATCAGCTTCTCGATCTGGAACTTGCCCAGGTGGCTTCCCAGCAGCGCGATGCGCTGGCGCTGGTCTCTGGACTTGAGGATGTACGCGCCGGCAAGGAGCAGCGCGACCAGCGTGAGAATTTCCATGAATGCGTTCGGCCAAGGGGAGATGTGGGGACGGCACCGAGTGTAGAGACCCCGGCGTACTCCCCCCAGGCCGTCGCCGCTAGCGGAAGAAATCGAGGATGCGATTGCGCTCTTCGGGCGGCGGCGGTGCGCCGATGGGCGCGCCGGTGAGTTCTTCCACCGGCGGCGGCAGCGCCTCGACGTTGTCCAGCCCCAGGCTGGCCACGTTGTGGCCCGGCGTGAAGTCGTCGAAGTACCACTCGCCGTCGATGTTCACCACCCCGGCCGGTTCGGACGGCTGGGTCACCGGGACGCCCTGCAGTGCCGACTGCATGTAGCCGATCCAGATCGGCAGGCTCAGGCTGCCGCCGGTTTCGCCGCGCACGCCGAGCTGGCGCGGCGTGTCGTAGCCGATCCATGCGATGCCCACGCGCGTGGGCTGGAAGCCCGCGAACCAGGTGTCGAAGGAGTCGTTGGTGGTGCCGGTCTTGCCGTAGAGGTCGTCGCGCTTCAGGGCCTGGTGCGCCTTGAAGGCCGTGCCGCCCTTCACCACGCTTTGTAGCAGCGAATCCATGATGAAGGCGTTGCGCTCGGGAATGACACGCCGCGCTTCGTCGAGCGCCGGCGGTTCGGTTTCCATGATGATCTTGTCCTTCATGTCGGTGACGCGCGTGACCAGGTACGGATTGACGCGGTAGCCGCCGTTGGCGAACACCGAATAGCCCACCGCCATCTGCATCGGTGTGACCGAACCGGCACCCAGGCCCATCGGCAGGTTGGCGGGTTGCTTGTCCTTGTCGAAGCCGAACTTGGTGATCCAGTCTTGCGCGTACGGCGCGCCTATCGACTGCAGCACGCGCAGCGTGACGAGGTTCTTGGATTTCATCAACGCGGTGCGCAGCGGCATCGGGCCTTCGTAGGTGCCTTCGAAATTCTTCGGCTCCCAGGGCTGGCCGCCGTTGGCGGCCGCATCGAAGTACAGCGGCGCATCGTTCACCACGGTGGCGGGCGTGAAGCCCTTTTCAAGCGCTGCCGAATAGATGAAGGGCTTGAAGCTGGAACCCGGCTGGCGCCAGGCTTGCGTGACGTGGTTGAACTTGTTCTTGCCGAAATCGAAGCCGCCCACCAGGGCCTTGATGGCGCCGGTGCGCGGGTCCATGGCGATGAAGGCGCCTTCCACTTCGGGCAACTGCGTGATCTCCCAGGTGTTCTTGGGCGTCTTCGCCGCGCGGATGACGGCACCGCGGCGGATCTTGATGTTGGGCGGAGCCTTGGCCGCCAGGCCGGACTGCGCGGGCCGGAGACCCTCGCCGGTGATCTGGATCGTTTCGCCGTTTGCACGCACGGCGCTGATCTGCTTGGCATTGGCCTCGAGCACCACGGCCGCGATCACGTCGCCGTTGTCGGGGTGTTCGGCCAGCGCATCGTCCACTGCTTCGTCGAGCTCCTTGGGGTCGGCGGGCAGGTCGACGAACTTCTCCGGGCCGCGATAGACCTGGCGCCGCTCGTAATCCATGATGCCCTTGCGCAGCGACTTGTAAGCCGCCGCCTGATCGGCCGCGACCAGCGAGGTGTAGACCTTCATGCCGCTGGTGTAGATGCTGTCGCCGTACTGCGCGTACATCATCTGGCGCACGGTTTCGGCCACGTACTCGGCATGCAGGCGGTTGGGGTCGGCGGCGTCGCGCAGATGCAGCTCTTCCTTCTTGGCCTCGGCCGCCTGCTCGGCGGTGATGAAGCCGGTGTCCTGCATGCGGTCGATCACATAGAGCTGGCGGGCCCGCGCGCGGCGCGGGTTGGCCACCGGATTGTTCGCTCCGGGCGCCTTGGGCAAACCGGCCAGCATGGCGGCCTCCGCGATGGTCACGTTCTGCAGGGGCTTGCCGAAATACGCCTCGGACGCGGCGGCAAAGCCGTAGGCGCGATTGCCCAGGTAGATCTGGTTGAGGTAGATCTCCAGAATCTGATCTTTCGTGAGTTGCTGCTCGAGCCTGAAGGCCAGCATGATCTCGAAGGTCTTACGGCTCAGCGTGCGCTCCGAGCTCAGGTAGACGTTGCGCGCCACCTGCATCGTGATGGTCGATGCGCCCTGCTTTCGGCCGCCCTTGAGGCTGGCCACCGCGGCGCGCGCAAAGCCCTTGTAGTCGACGCCGCCGTGCTCGTAGAAGCGCGCGTCTTCCACCGCCAGCACGGCATCTTTCATGACCTTGGGAATGCTCGCGAAGGGCATGAGGTTGCGGCGCTCTTCGCCGAACTCGCCGATCAGCGTGCCTTCGGTGGAGTACACGCGCAGCGGCAGCTTGGGCCGGTAGTCGGCGAGCTCGGAAATGTCGGGCAGCTTCGGGTAGATGACGACCACCGTGACGATGGCCGCCACCAGCAGCACGAGCGCGCCAGAGCCCGCCGCGATGGCGCCCCACTTGCCGATGCGTTTCAAGCGGGCGTTGCGTTCGTTGTCGGGCGTGGCGCCGTCGTCGTCGGGTCGGGATGGGCTTGAACGTTTGAACATGGAAGAACGGGAAAAGCGGAAAAACCGGGAAGAAGGAGCTGCTGAGGGGCTACTGGCGAAAGGGTTGGAGCCGGCGGGCGCTGCTGCGTTCCAGCAGTTGCAGATCGCGTGCGCCGCGGCGCGCTGCCTGTGGTGCGCAATGCATGGCGCCGAAGTACTTGTTGTCGTGGTCGAAGGCGATCACCAACAGGTCCACACTGGCATCCAGGGCGTGCACGGTGGTGTCGCACAGCCCGCGGTTGCAAGCCGCGCCCATCGTCGGATCGTCGGTGACGACGAGGCCTTGACAGCCCCTTTCGCCACGAACCGACCGCCGCGCGATTTTGCGCGAGAAAGCGGCCGGATGCACTGCGTGGGGCTCTGGAACCACCACATGGCGGAACATGATCGCCATGTTCGAGTTTTTCGACACGTCTTGAAACGGCTTCCCGTCATGTGTTGCAAGTAGTGCGACCGGTGTGCGCAGCACGGCGGCGGAGTACTGCGCGGCATGGATCTGCCAGCCCAGGACGTCGAGCGCGAACCGCATGCGATTCATGCGCCTGTTGCAGCGGGTGCAGCGGACGCTGCAGGCACGGGCTCGCTGCGCCGCGACAGCGCATACCAGTCGACCTTGCGCGTCACCAGCATCAGCGTGGCCAGCATGCCGAAGATCAACAGCGCACCCAGCAGCAGCGCATTGCTTTCGGAGGCCAGCAGGCCATAGAGCGCGCCATACAGCAATGCGACAAAGGCTGCGAACGAGAGGCCGCGCCGCCAACCGCCCAGCACCGCGCTGAAATACACCGCGAGCAAGGCCACGCTGGCGCCGGCCGCACCGGCGTAGGAGAGCCAGAAAGCGAACTTCTCCGACAGTGCCAGCAGCAACAGGAAAAACAGCGCGATCGACAGACCGACCAGCCCGTACTGCACCGGGTGCAGGCGCAGCTTGCGAAAGAGCTCGAACATGAAGGCGGCCATCAGCACCAGCCCGATGAAAAGCATGCCGTACTTGCCGGCGCGCGTGCTCATCGAATAGACGTTGATCGGCTGCGCAAGCGACACATCGAAGGTTTGCAGCGCGCCCAGTTCGCGCCGCGGGCGCACCGAGCTGCCGTCGTCGGCGCTGGCGCTGGCGTTGCTGCGGCCCGAGAGCCCTGCGCGCACCTGCTCGCGCGCCGAGGTCACCAGCGAGGACACGCGCCAGTGCGCATCGAAGCCCTGCGGCGTCACGTTGCGCTGCACGGCAAGAAAGCGGCCGCCGAAGCTCGGGTGCGCCCAGGGCGAGGCGAGGTGCGCGGTGGTTTCTTCGGCCACGGGTGTGATCGCCAGCGTGTCCTGTCCGACCAGCCCGAGCTTCATGTCGAAGGGCAGCGGCGAGCCCGCTTGCCATGCCGCGAACGCCGCGCCGGTGATCGGCGCGTGGATGCCGTCGGCGAACCAGGCGTCGTTGGCAAGGCCCGGCACGCGCTGCCTGAAGCGCAGCGTCTCGCCGTTCATCGCGAGCGCCGGCGAGCCGTCCAGGCCGCGCAGGTCGCTCACGTTGAAGGCCACGAAAGGCGTCCTGAATTCGATCTTCGAATCGGCTTCGCTGCGCGCCACGGCCTTGGGGTCGTAGGCCGCGAAGTTGCCGGTGAGCGTGGCGTTGAGCGTGTAGAACGGAATCTTGAAGATGCCGCGGTAGCGTTCCTGCGGCGCCATCGTGCCTTCGATGTGCAGCTTGTCGGGAAAGACCACATGGGTCATTTCCTTGCTGCGCGCTTCCTGGCCGATCACCTTGCCCTGCGCATTGCGCAGCGGCTCCATCCAGCGCTCCACATAGGGCACCAGCAGCAGCGGGCCGACCATGGTCTGGCGGCCGGCATAGGTGGCGGCCAGTTCGCCGGCCGCCTCGCGCTGGCTTTGGCCGCGTGCGCGGTTGATCGAGTCGATCTCCGCAAGCGGGATGCAAAGCAGCAGCACCAGGAAGAACAGGCCGGCCACCTTGACCAGCACGGAATTTTGAAGAGCCTTGAAGAACGCAGGCATGTTTTTTCTCCTCGTCTGTAGCGAAGCGGCGATGCTCGCCGCGCGACCCGAAGGCCGTGTGAAGCGCCCGGGTGCCTCACTTCACACAGGCTTCACACAGCGGCGCATTCGCCGCCGGCGACTTCAAGGAGGCTTCCAACTGCCTTCTCTCGCGGTGGCCAAAGTTGCGGCTGTGCAAGTTCGCACGGACAAGGACCCCGCCATGGATGCCACCTCCACCCCCCGCCCCGGCCGCTGGCTCTGGCTCGCTACCGTGAGCCTGGCGACCGCGGGCTTCATCGCCATGGGCCTGCGCCCGGTGCACGCGCAGGAAGCGCCCACCGGTCCGCGGCTGAAGACGGAAAGCCCGTACTTCTTCGTCAAGAGCGATGACCCTTCGGTCGACCGCCTGCCGCTCAAGGGCACGGAAGTGGCCGTGAAGATTTCAGGCGTGATCGCCGACGTGACGGTCACGCAAACGTACCGCAACGAAGGCCAGCGCGCCATCGAAGCCAAATACGTATTCCCCGGTTCGACCAAGGCGGCGGTGAGCGGCCTCAACGTGCGCCTGGCCGACCGGTTGATCACCGCGCAGATCCGCGAGAAGCAGCAGGCTCGGATCGAGTACGACACCGCCAAGAAGGAAGGCAAGACGGCCGCGCTGCTGGAGCAGCACCTGCCCAACGTGTTCCAGATGAATGTCGCCAACATCCTGCCCGGCGACGAGGTGAAGGTGGAGTTGCGCTACACCGAACTGCTGGTGCCGCAGTCGGGCAACTACCAGTTCGTGTTCCCGACCGTGGTCGGCCCGCGCTACAACAGCCCGCAGTCGGAGAACGCAGCAGCCAGGTGGGTCGCGCAACCCACGCTGCGCGCAGGCGTTGCAACGGGCACCACCTTCAAGCTCAAGGCCAGCATCGACACGCCGATGGGCCTGAAGGAAGTGCGTTCGGCCACGCACGCCATCGACGTGAAGAAGAGCGACGAAGACCAGCACGCCGACATCACGCTCACGGCCGACGGCCGCCCCGCCGACAACCGCGACTTCGTGCTCGACTACCGCCTGGCGGGCGAAAAAATCGAATCGGGCTTGATGCTCTACAAAGGCCAGGGCCAAAACTCGGATGGAAGCGCCGAGAACTTCTTCCTCGCGATGATCGAGCCCCCGAAGGCCGTGGCCGCCAGCGCCGTTTCGCCGCGCGACTACATCTTCGTGGTCGACATCTCCGGCTCGATGCACGGCTTTCCGCTGGACACCGCCAAGACCGTGCTCGAACGCCTGATCGGCGGGCTGCGCCCGAGCGACACTTTCAACGTGCTGCTGTTCTCGGGCAGCAACAAGATGCTCTCGCCCAAGTCGGTGCCGGCCACGCGCGCCAACATCGAGCAGGCGCTCGCCACCATCAAGAACTACAGCGGAAGCGGCAGCACCGAGCTGATTCCGGCGCTCAAGCGCGTCTACGCCGAACCTAAGGAAGAAAAAGTGTCCCGTACCGTGGTCGTGGTGACTGACGGCTACGTGACGGTCGAGCGCGAAGCCTTCGAGCTGGTGCGCAGCAATCTCTCGAAGGCCAACGTGTTCGCTTTCGGCATCGGCTCTTCGGTGAATCGCAGCCTGATGGAAGGCATTGCACGCGCCGGCATGGGCGAGCCCTTCATCATCACCGACCCGGTTCAGGCGCCCGAGCAGGCCGCGCGTTTTCGCCGCATGGTGGAGTCGCCGGTGCTCACCAACGTGAAGGCCACTTTCGGCAGCCTCGATGTGTACGACGTGGAACCGCAGTCCCTGCCCGACGTGCTCGGCGAACGCCCGGTGATCGTGTTCGGCAAGTGGCGGGGCGAGGCCAAGGGCCGGGTGATCATCGAAGGCCAGGGCGCCAACGGTCCGTACCGCCAGGAAGTGCGCATCGACGACCGCACCCGCCTGGACACCGCCGCGCTGCGCACGCTGTGGGCACGCCATCGCATCCAGAGCCTGAGCGACCAGGAAGCGCTCGAAGGCAGCGCGGCCTTCAAGGAGCGCATCACCGAGCTCGGCCTGAAGTACAGCCTGCTCACGCAGTACACCAGCTTCATCGCGGTGGACAAGGTGGTGCGCAACCTCGCGCCGCAGAACGGTGTGGACGTGAACCAGCCGCTGCCGATGCCGCAAGGCGTGAGCGACCAGGCCGTGCCGTCCTTCGGCGCCGAAGTGCCTAGCACCCCCGAGCCCGAAACGCTGGGCGCCATCGCCGTGGTGCTGTCGATGCTCGCCATGCTGCGCCGCCGTGCGCGCCGCAACGACGCGCGCCGCTTCACCTCCTGAACAAGCGAGGAGAAACATGTCATTGGCAACACTCGCCCACCGTCATCCGCGCATCGTGGACTGGGGCATCCACATCGACCGCGCGCCGGCCGCCGGCTGGCTCGCGCTGCAGTGCGCAGCGCTGACGCCGACCTGGACCTGGATGGTCCAGCGCATGCGCGACGGCTCCGACGATCCCCTGGGCATGGTGGCGCTGGTCGCGCTCGCGGCCCTCGCATGGCAGTGCCGGCGCGAACTGCGCGCCTCGCCGCGGCTGGGCTGGCTGGCGCTGGCGGGTGCCGGCACCGTGCTGGCGACGCTGCTGCGCTCGGGGTTGGGTGGCCTGCCTGCGCTGCCGCCCTTGGCCGCGGGCCTGGTGGCGGTGCTGGCATTGGCTTGCGGGCTGCTCGCCTTCCTGCCCCGGCGCGTGGCGGCCTTGCCGGTGGCCGGCCTTGCGGTGCTTGCGCTGCCGCTGCTGTCGTCGCTGCAGTTCTATGCGGGCTATCCGCTGCGCGTGGTGACGGCCGAAGCCAGCCGCTGGCTGCTCGTGCCCGGTTTCGACGTGGCGCGCGAAGGCGCGAGCCTCATGGTGGACGGCCGCCTGGTGATCGTCGATGCGCCCTGCTCGGGCGTGCAGATGGTGTGGCTGGGCTACTTCACCGCCTGCGCCGTCGCGCTGTGGACGCGCCGCAGCGACGCGGCCTTCGTGCGCCGCCTGCCGATGGTCGGCCTGCTGGTGCTGGCGGGCAACATCGTGCGCAACAGCGTGCTTGTTGCATTCGAAGGCGCAGGCCAGGCGCTGGCGCCCTGGGCGCACAACGCGCTCGGACTGGTGGTGCTGGCCGCCGTGTGCGGCTGCATCGCGCGGCTGATGGTGCCGGCGCGCATGGCGGCGGAGCCTGCGGAGCATCCGGTGCAGGGCTTGATCACCACCCAAGGAGGCCGCCATGTCGACACCGTTCTTTGAACGCTGGTTCGCCAACCATTTCCTCAACCGCATCGGCCACAAGTCGGTATTTGCGCTGGCGATGCTGCTGTGCATGCTGTGGTCGACCGCCGCGGCGCTGCGCGCACCGGCGGTTGCCGGCGAGATGGCGGCCTCGCACGAGTGGCCCAGCCAGTGGGACGGCGTTCCATTGCGGCCCTTGGCCTTGAGCGAGGTCGAGCAACGCTTTGCCGACCGCTTCCCCGGCGCCATCGGCCGCATGACCGACGGCACGCAGACCCTGGTGATGCGCGAGGTCAAACAGCCCACGCGCATGCTCCATCCGGCCGCAGACTGCTACCGCGCGCTCGGCTATCGCATCGAACAGGCGCGGCTGGAACGCGATGCAGAGGCGCGTTTGTGGCGCTGTTTTGTTGCGCAACGGCACGGCGCGCAAAAGATCCGCGTTTGCGAGCGCATCGTCGATGCCCAAGGCACGGCTTTCACCGACACTTCAGCCTGGTATTGGTCGGCGGCGAGCGGGCAGTCGACCGGTCCGTGGCAAGCCGTCACGGTGGCAAGACCGATGTGAGAAACGTGCGTGTGAAGAAGACCCTGCGATTTGTGTTTTTCGGGCTGCTGGCCCTCGTTGTGACAGCGCTTGTAGCTATTTTCCTGATAGCGAAGATCGCGCTGGCCCCGGCGGCGGGCGAGTGGAGCACCACGGTCAAGGCCGGCCCGCTCGATTTCGAGATCGGCGTGCCCACGGCGGTGCGGCTGGCCACCTCGCCCTGGTTTGCGCCCCGGCTGGACGGCCATTCGCTGGACACCCGTTTCGGCACCGTGCATTTCAGCTGGAAAGACGCCACCGGCCTGCAGGAGCTGCGTTGTGCGCCCTGCAGCGTCGATGTGCCGGCGCTCGGCAAGCAGCCCCTGACGGTCGAACGCCTGGTCGCCACCGTGCGCCGCGACGGCAACACGCTCTCCGGCGGCTTCGAAGCCACGCCCCGCACCGCGGAGACGGACATGCTCCAGGGCACCTGGGAAGGCAAGCTGGCGCCCAGGAACCTCCGGCTCGAGGCCAAGGTGCAGGACGCACCCATCGCCCGCTGGTACGCGGTGCTGGTGCCCACCCTGCCCGAGCTGCAGCGCGCACGCATCGGCGGCACGCTGGCCCTCAGCGGGCACCTGGTGTTGCCCGAGGCCACCTTCGCGGTGCTGCCGGTCATCAGCCAGTTCACGGTGGAGGGGCTGGGCACCGAGGCCCTGCTGGGCGCGCGCACCAGCTGCGGACCGTCCGCCAGGCTGGCCAACGACAGCTGGCTGGCGCGCGCGGTCATCGCGGCCGAAGACCAGCGCTTCTTCAGCCACGCCGGCTACGACCTGACCGAGATCCTCGCGTCGATCGACAACAACCAGAAAGAGGGCCAGATCCAGCGCGGCGGCAGCACGCTCACGCAGCAGCTCGCCAAGCTGCTGGCCACCGGCGGCGACCGCACGGCCGAGCGCAAGCTGCGCGAGTTGCTCTATGCGGTCGAGATGGAGCAGACACTGGGCAAGGCGCGCATCCTGCAGCTCTATCTGGACAACGCGCCCTGGGGCGGCAACATCTGCGGCGCCGAGGCCGCGGCGCGGCGCTACTTCAAGCGCAGCGCGCGCACGCTGGAGCCCGCGCAGGCCGTGTGGCTCGCGGCCATGCTGCACAAGCCACAGGCCGTGCTCGAACAATGGCGGCGCGACGGGCGCATCGATCCGGACCGCACCAAGTGGGTCGCGGACGGCGTGCGCGGCATCAGCCGCAACCAGCGCGAGACCTTGCTGAAGAGCGTGGCGGCCGCCAAATTCAATCCACCGGAGGCCAACATACCATGAGCGCCGCGCCGAACACCGCCCATTTCGAATCCGTCGAACACGTCGAAGCCATCGAGCGCGCCACTATCGCGGCGGTGGCGCCCGAGGCGACCGAAGAGCTCGACGGCTGGCTGCTGCCCTTCGACGGCGGCACCGTCAAGCGTGCCAAGTCGGCCGTGCCGCTGCACCGCAGCGCGGTGGAGCCCGGCACCGTCGACCGCATCGAAGACCGCTACGACAGCCGCCATGTCGTGCCTTCGTTTCGGCTGCCCGACGCCCCATGCTTCGACAGCCTGCGGGCCGAGCTGGAGCGGCGTCACTACATGGCGGACAGCCCCACCTGCGTGCAGGTGGGCACGGTGCGGCAGATGCGGCTGATCGTGGCCAAGGGCGTGGCATTGGCCGATGTCGATCGCACGCCCGACGACGCCTGGGCCGCGTTGTTCCTGGGCGAGGGCTTCGATCCGGTGGACGGCGCGTACCGCGTGCGCGCGCTGGCCCGCGCCAAGGGTTCGCTCTACGCCAGCGTGCGCGAGAACGGACGCACGGTGGCCGCCGGCGCGATGGCTTTCGGCCACGGCTGGGCCAGCGTGCACGGGATGCGCACCGACAAGGCGCACCGGGGCCGGGGCCTGGCAGGGCTTGTGCTGGCGGGGCTTGCGCAAGCGGCGTCGAACAAGGGCCTGGAGCGCGTGTTCCTGCAGGTCGACGCCCAGAATCATCCGGCGCTTTCGCTTTATCACCGCGCCGGCTTCGAAACCCGCTGGCAATACTGCTATTGGCAACGCCAGCAGTGGCCCCGATAAGGGCATCCCCACCGGTGGCGCGGTCTGGCGGTTGGTGACACCATGGGCCACATGAAGAAGAACGCCCATCACCCCACCGAACCCGTCGTCACGCCCCGCAGCCTCGACCACATCGTGGCCGGTGTCTCCGCCAGCGATGGCGACGGCGTCAAACTCACCCGCGTGCTGCAGCAGACGCTGCAAAAACGGCTCGACCCCTACCTGATGCTGGACGCCTTCGGCAGCGACAACCCGGGCGACTACATCGGCGGCTTTCCGAACCATCCGCACCGGGGCTTCGAAACCGTCACTTACATGATCGCGGGCCGCATGCGCCACCGCGACAGCGCAGGCCACGAAGGCCTGCTCGAGAACGGCGGCGTGCAGTGGATGACCGCCGGACGCGGCCTCGTGCACAGCGAGCTGCCCGAGCAGCAGGAAGGCCTGATGGAAGGCTTTCAGCTCTGGCTCAACCTGCCCGCCAAGGACAAGATGCGCGAGCCCTGGTACCGCGACATCCAGAGCGAGGAGATTCCCGAATTCACCACCGCCGACGGCGTGCACGTGCGCGTGATCGCCGGCGTGAGCCACGGCATCGACGGCGCGGTGCTGCGCGAGCACACCGAGCCGCTCTACCTGGACGTCACGCTGCCCCCGGGCGCGGAGTTCGCGCAGCCGCTGCCCGAGGACCACAACGTGCTGGTCTACGTGTTCCGCGAATCGCTCTGGGTCGCAGGCAGCGAGGTGCCCACGCGGCGCATGGCCATCCTGGCCAACGACCCCGGCAGCGACGGCGTGGTGCTGCGTGCGGGCGCCACCAACCACAGCCCGGCGCGCGCGCTGCTGATCGCGGGCAAACCGCTGAACGAACCCATCGCCCAGTACGGCCCCTTCGTCATGAACACGCAGGAAGAGATCAAGCAGGCGGTGCACGACTTCCAGAACGGCAAGCTGGGCTAGGGCCTGTTCACCGTTCTTTACCCAAGCTCACGCCTGGCTAACGCAGGCGTTACAGAGGTCTTCCACACTTCGTTTCACCCGCTGCCCTTCGGTGGCGGACTTCTTCGAAAGGAAGCTCTTCTCATGATTTCTCTTCGTCAACGCATCGTCTGGGCCAGCCTGCTGGGTTCCGCCGCTTTCGCCTCTTCGGGCGCCTTCGCCCAAGCGCCGGCCGCAACGACCCTCCCGGCGCCCGCCGCCGCCGTGGCCCAGGCCGACACCACCGCCGCCCCCAAGGCACAGCACAAGCGCATGGACCCCGCCCAGCGCATGGAGCGCATGAAGGAGCACCGTGCCAAGCGCCTGGCCGCGCTGAAGGAAAAGCTCAAGCTCACCGGCGCCCAGGAAAGCGCGTGGGCCACCTACACCACGGCCAACCAGCCGCCGGCCGGTGCCCGCCCGCAACGCATGGACCGCGCCGAGTTCGCCAAGCTGACCACGCCCCAGCGCCTGGAACGCATGCAGGCCCGCCAGGCCGAACGCAGCGCGATGTTCGCCAAGCGTGCCGACGCCACGAAGACCTTCTATGCCGCGCTGACGCCCGAGCAGCAGAAGACCTTCGACGCCGAGACGGTGCACGCCGGCGACCACGGCCACCGCGGTCATCGGGGCCATGGCGGCCACAAGAGCGACGCCGCTCCCGTCAAGAGCTGAGCTGACGAACAAACACCGCCGCTGAGTGCGGCGGTGACTGCGGCAGGCAAATCAAAAAGCCCGCAACGCACAGAGCGTTGCGGGCTTTTTGCTTTGGACTGAAGTGCTTACTTCGGCGTGCCGGTCTTCTCGGTCGGATTGGTCGGCACCTCCGGACGCTCGCCCTTCTGGCCGAACTGCGGCGTCACCTTGCGGCCCTGCTGGCTGACTTCCGCACGGGACACAGCGCCGGTCGGCTGCGGCATCGCGTTGGGCTGATGGTTGACCGTGGTCGAGGCCTCGCCCTTGGGCACCATGCTGTTGGCGTTGTTGCGGTTCTGGACGCGCGCCTCGGACTTCACCGCTTCGCGCGAGTTGGGCATCGAGTTATCGGGGCGCTGGGTCGGGTTGGCCACGCCGGCCGGCGTCATCGTGCTGGCCTGGCCGCCCACGGCGGGGTCGGGCTGCGCCGGGATGGACGTCGACTGGGCCATCGCGGCGCCTGTGATGCCCAGCAGGGCGGCCAGCACGGTGGCGCGGAGAATCGTGTGTTGCTGCTTCATGGTGTTGCTCCTTGGTTGCTTGAAATGTCGAAACTTGCGGCCTCTTTTTCAAAGCCCTGAAGTCACCGTAGGAGTGCGTCAAAGCCGCTCGTGTGGGGGTGCGGCAACCCTGCCTGTAGGAGCCGACCGCCCGCGCGCGACAGGCAGCAGGACAGCGCGAGGCCCGCGGCAAAGAAGGTGGCGCGTTCCTACAGGCCAGCCCCGCGCAGCCACGTACAACCTGCGGACCGATGTCTTCAGAACCTCAATCCGCAGCCGCGCCCGCGCCGACCTCGCTCAAGGTCATGACGGTGAACACCCACAAGGGGTTCACGGCGCTCAACCGCAAATTCATTCTTCCCGAGCTGCGCGACGCCGTGCGCACGGTGGGGGCCGACGTGGTGTTCCTGCAGGAAGTGCTGGGCACCCATTCGCGCCACTCGCAGAAGGTCAGCAACTGGCCGGAGGCGCCGCATTACGAATTTCTGGCCGACACCATGTGGCCGCAGTTCGCCTACGGACGCAACGCCGTGTACCCCAAGGGGCATCACGGCAATGCGGTGCTGTCCAAGTTTCCGATCGTGCATTTCCGCAACCACGACGTGTCGGTGAGCGGTCCCGAAAAGCGCGGCCTGCTGCACTGCGTGCTGCGCCTGCCGGGCCGCACGGTCGATGTGCACGCCATCTGCGCGCACCTGGGCCTGGCCGAAGCGCACCGGCAGCAGCAGCTGGAGCTGCTCTGCCACATCGTGCGCGACGAGGTGCCCGCCGATGCACCGCTGATCGTGGCCGGCGACTTCAACGACTGGCGCGGCCGCGCCCACGCGGTGCTCGAAAAAGGCGCCTCGCTGCGCGAGGTGTTCGTGCATGCCCACGGGCGCGCGGCCAAGACCTTTCCAGCGCGTTTTCCAATGCTGTCGCTGGACCGCATCTACGTGCGCAACGCCGGGGTCCACTCGCCCGTGGTGCTGCCGCGCAGGCCCTGGTCGCATCTGTCGGACCACGCACCGCTGGTTGCGGACATCGACCTTTGAACACGCCCACCATGCGCAACGACAACCACTGGACCGCCGGCAACCGCATCGAGCTTCTGGAGAACGGCGAGGAGTTCTTTCCGCGCGTCTTCGACGCCATCCGCAACGCGCAGCGCGAAGTCATCGTCGAGACCTTCATCCTGTTCGAGGACAAGGTGGGCCTGGGCCTGCACGCCGCGCTGCGTGAGGCCGCGCAGCGCGGCGCCAAGGTCGACCTGATGATCGACGGCTTCGGTTCGCCCGACCTCTCGCGCGAATTCATCGAGGGCCTGACGTCGGTGGGCGTGAAGGTGCGGGTGTTTGACACCGGCCAGCGCGTCATGGGCCAGCGGCTCAATGTGTTCCGGCGCATGCACCGAAAGATCGTGGTGGTGGACGGCGAGCGCGCCTTCGTGGGCGGCATCAACTACTCGGCGGACCATCTGCTGGATTTCGGTCCCAAGGCCAAGCAGGACTACGCGGTGGAACTTGCCGGCCCGATCGTGGCGCAGATCCACCAGTTCGTGCTGCGTGCCATTGCGGTCGGCGGCAAGGGCGCGGGCTGGTTCCGGCGCCGGCTCAAGCAGGCGCCGCCGGTTCGCCAGATGACGGCCGGCGAGGCCGATGCGATGTTCGTCACCCGCGACAACCGCCGCCACACCAACGACATCGAACGCCACTACCGCGCCGCCATCCGTTCGGCGCGCGAGCGCATCGTGATCGCCAATGCGTACTTCTTTCCGGGCTACCGGCTCATCAAGGAACTGCGGCGCGCGGCGCGGCGCGGCGTGGACGTGCGCCTCATCCTGCAGGGCGAACCCGACATGCCGATCGTGAAGACGGCCGCGAGCATGCTGTACCACCACCTGCTGCACGCCGGCGTGCGCATCTACGAGTACTGCGAGCGCCCGCTGCACGGCAAGGTCGCGCTGATGGACGACCGCTGGAGCACCGTGGGCTCCAGCAACCTCGACCCGCTGAGCCTGTCGCTCAACCTGGAGGCCAACGTCATCGTGCGCGACAAGGCCTTCAACAACCTGCTGTGGGAGCGCATGGACGGCCTGATGCAGAACGCGTGCAAGAAGATCGGCGCCGAAGACCTGGCCAGCGAATGGAGCGGCTGGCGGCTGGTGCGCAGCTTCTTCATCTTCCACTTTCTGCGGTGGTATCCGGCCTGGCTGAACCGCCTGCCGCGCCATGTGCCGCGCCTCACGCCGGCCGAAGCAACCGAGCTGGCCGAGAAGAAGAAAAACAGCGCCGACAGCAACACCAACGGCGGCGCGACGCAGACCACCGAAGCGGCTTGAAGCCGCCGACACGACCCACACCCCACCCACAACGGACCGGATCCCCACGATGAGTACCCTGGCTATCGCACGCCGCCAATCCTGGTGGCCCTGGGCCCGCCGCGCGGTGGTGTGGGGCTTCTTCGGGCTCATCGCCTGGCTCCTCGTGAACCAGGCGCGCAACATCGACTGGAACGAGGTGCTCGTCGCGATACGCGCGCTGCCCGCCTCCACCCTGCTGGCTGCCGGCGCGCTGGCCGCGGCGAGCTTCCTGCTCTACAGCACCTACGACCTGCTGGGCCGGCGGCTTACCGGGCACACGCTGGGCGCCGGCTCGGTGATGGGCGTGACCTTCATCAGCTACGCCTTCAACCTGAACTTCGGTTCGCTCGTCGGCGGCGTGGCGTTCCGCTACCGCCTCTATTCGCGCCTGGGCCTGGACAACGACACCATCACCCGCGTGCTGGGCTTCAGCATGCTCACCAACTGGCTGGGCTACCTGGTGGTGGCCGGCGTGGCCTTCTGCTTCTGGCCGATGACGCTGCCGCCGGACTGGAAGATCGACAGCGGCGGGCTGCGCGTGCTGGGCGTGGCGCTGCTGGCGCTGTCGGCGGCCTATGTGGCGCTGTGTGCCTTTTCGGCCGGGCGCGTCTGGCGCGTGCGGGGCCATGAATTCACGACGCCGGCGCTCCCCATGGCGCTGCTGCAACTGGCGATGTCCTGCCTCAACTGGTCGCTGATGGGCGGGGTGATCTGGCTGCTGCTGCAGGGGCAGGTCGGCTATCCGCATGTGCTGGCCGTGCTGCTGGTGGCGGCGGTGGCGGGCGTGGTCACGCATGTGCCGGCGGGGCTTGGCGTGCTGGAGGCGGTGTTCGTCGCCCTGCTCTCGCACGAGGTGGCCGAGGCCAAGCTGCTGGGGGCGCTGCTGGCCTATCGAGGCCTTTACTACCTGCTGCCGCTGATGGTGGCGCTGGTGGCATATCTGGTCACCGAACTGCGCGCAAAGCGCCTGCGATCGGCCGCGACTTAAACAAACGTGCGATCAGCGCGCACGTGTTGCGGTCAGGACAAGACTTTTTTCTTTTATCAAAGGTGTTTTTGTTGCGCTGCAGCAATTGCGGCGGCCCAGGCCTATAGTGGGTTCTCTTCCCCCCACGCATTGGCCCCATGTCATCTCTCAGTTCCACCGCCCGTCTGGCCAATCCGCTCATGCAGTGGCTCGACCTGGCCCTCAAGACCAACGAGATGCTGCTGTCTTCGGGTTCGGTCATCCGCATGCGCACCGAGCGCATGGCCAAGGCCGGGCTCACGCCGAGCCCGGCCGACCTGGCGGAGTTCCAGCTCATGGGCCAGGAGAAGCTCGCCGCGGCGAGCGAGTCGGGCATGGCGATGGTCAGGCAATGGCACAGCAGCCATTTCTCGCTGGCCAACAAGGCGCTGCAGCAGTGGCTGCAGAGCACCACGGCCCTGGTGCTGATGGTCGGCAGCGTCACCCCCGCACAGGCGGCGGCGCGCGGCGATGCCTTCGTGCAGACCGCGGCCCGCACCGCGAGCACGGCGGGCCAGCTCTCGGGCACCGCCGCCCGCATCGCGCGCGAAGGGCTCAAGCCCATTCATGCCGCCGCCACGTCGAACGCGCGCCGGCTGGCTGAACTGCAATCCTGAGATAAGGAACGAACGGCCCGGCCCGATGGGCTCAGGGCCGCGCCGGCACCAGCGTGAGCAGCGCGATCTCCGAGGGCGCCCCGAAGCGCTTGGGCGGACCCCAGTAGCCGGTGCCCCGGCTCACATAGACCCACATGTCGTGCAACCGGTGCAGGCCCGCGGTAAAGGGCTGCTGCATCGGCACGAACAGGTTCCACGGAAAGAACTGGCCGCCGTGCGTGTGGCCCGACAGCTGCAGCTGGTAGCCCGCCGCGGCGGCCACCGTCGCGCTGCGCGGCTGGTGCGCCAGCAGCACGCGCGTGTGCACCAGCGGCGGTGCGTCGAAGAGCGCCAGGTGCGGGTCGCTGGCGTGCGATGCATCGAAATGCCCCGCGGTGAAGTCGGTCACGCCGGCCAGCACCAGCGCGCTTTCGAACAGTTCCTCGTCGTTCTGCGCGCCGCGCACATTGCGCGTCTGCAGCACCACATGCTCGTTGAGCAGCACCTTCAGCCCCAGACGGCGCAGCTCGTCGATCCAGGCATGCGCGCCCGCGTAGTACTCGTGGTTGCCCGTGACCACGAAAGTGCCGTGCCGCGCGCGCAGCCCCGCCAGCGGCGCGATGTGCTCGCGCAGCTCGGGCACGCTGCCGTCCACCAGGTCGCCGGTGATCGCGATGGCGTCGGCACCCAGCCGGTTCACCGCATCGACGATGCGCTGGATGTAGGCGCTGCGGATCGTCGGGCCGACATGGATGTCGCTCAACTGCGCGATCGTGAAGCCTTCGAGCGCCGCCGGCAGCCCGCGGATCGGAATGTCGACGCGCTTGACGCCCGCCGTGCGCCGCGCGTTGAGAAAGCCGACCAGCGAGGTGCCCGTGGCCATGGCCAGCACCGCCAGGGCGCTCCATGGCTGCAGCGCGCTCCAGCGCACCGGCCAGCCGCCCAGCGCGCCGGCCGCCCAGGTGAGCAGCAGGGCCGCATCGCGCGCCACGGTCAGCACGAACATCGACGAGAACCAGCCCATGCCGATCAGCCCGACCCACTTGAGCCCCTGGCCGAGCACCCGGCGCCACGCGCTGCTGGGCGCAGCGCCACGGCGCGACACCGACGGCAGGAAGGGCAGCGGAATGGTGGCGGCCGACACCACGAGCAGCAGCAGCACGACCGGCCAGGCGGGCGTGAGCGCCGCAAGCGCAGGCAGGAGGCGCAGCGCGATGTAGGCGTGCAGCAGAGCGGTCAGGACGCTCAGGGGGCGTATCGGCATCGGGGCAAAGGGTGCGGGCACTACCCGGGATACCCCACTTGCAAGGCGCATGCCGCGTGTTCAAGACAGGCAGCAGCGCGCCGACCGCTATTTTTTCTATAGCGCATGACGCCCGGATAGCAGGCTTTGTGGGCGGGCGGGCGCGAAGCTGCAACGCGGGGCGGCAACGCGCCCCCGCCCGGCGCCGCCGGGTTACTGCACCGTGCGCGTGCCGGCCGAAGCCATGTCGGTGCCTGCCGGCCATTCGAAGACGGCCTTGGCGGGCGCGCCCTGCAGCACATGCAGCTGCTGCTTGAGCACCTGGCTGCCGATGCGCGCTTCCACCTCGTAGGTGCCCGGCTCCAGCCGCGCCACCATGAACGGGCCGCCCGACACCACGTTGTCCAGCAGCGCGACACCGCTGCCGTCGCGCACCGTGACATGCACGCCGGCCGCGAAGTCGGCGCCCTTGCGGTCCTTGATCGCGAACTCGAAGGTGGCGGGCCAGCGCGGCGACACCGTCTCCATCAGCTTGGCTTCGTCGCTGCCGATGCCGCCGCTCATGTATTCGACGCCGTGGGTCATGTAGATCGGCGGGTTCACCGCCGCCTGGGCCGACGAAAGCGCGCCCAGCAGGAGCGCGCCGCACACCATGGCGGCCGCCAGCGGCCGCATGCGGGTGGAGGAAGAAAAACGGGAGCTCATGGTCTGAATCCTTTCCAGGTCGTGTGGCGACAAGCCACGGCGCCACTGTGCGGCGCACGACTTAGACAAGGCTGACCGGCAAACAAGCCGCGGCACGCGCCAGAGAGCGCGGCGCGGGTTGCGGAATCGATCAGCGCGCCACGCTCGACTGCGCCAGCGCCTGCGGCAGCGGCGGCGCCACCGAGGCCATGTCGAAGTTCGACGGCCAGGAGAAGCTGGCGCGGCTCGGCTGCCCGGCGATCACGATCAGCGATTGTGTGAGCGTGAGCCCGCCCAGCGTGACGTTCACGTCGTACGCGCCCGGGTCGAGCCGCGCGAGCATGTAGGGGCCCTGCGACTGCGCCTCCATCACTTTCTCGCCCGTGTACTTGCGGCGCACCTCGACCGCTGCGCGGGCCGGAAAGCCGGCCTTGCCGCCGTTCACGCCGAACTCGATGGTGGCGGCCCAGCGCGGCGCCACCATTTCCATGAAGGCGGCCTCGTCTTTTCCGGCGCCGCCGCACATGTACTCGATGCCCTGCGCCACCTGGATGGGCGGGTTGGAAAACGCGTGGGCCGAAGACATGGCCCCGAAGGTGCCCAGAACTGCTGCACCGCCCAGTGCCAATGCAGCCAGTGGCTGCCGGAGACGCTCAGGAATCATTGCTGTGTGGTCCTCGATCTTGCGTGACGTGAAATCCGTCCAGGATTTTGCTTAGCAAGAGTCGGGCTAGATATAGCGTTTACGAGGAACGATCTTCGGATCGAGGCTGAATGCTATTGTTTTAATAGCTCATGACCTCCGTGTGACAGGCGCCGGCAAGGTTTTTGGCTCGCCGACGCTCGGAAACCCTGAGCACCGTTGCGCCGACGCCCGGCCCGCGCTTCAGGCCGGTTGCCGCGCCGCTTCGAGCATCCATGCCCTGAAGGCGAGCACGCGCGGGTCTTCGCTGCCGGCTTCCGGGTAGACCGGCCGGCAGGCGCAGTCCCCCGGCACGCCGATGCCGATGTCGAACAGCCGCACCAGCCGCCCCTGGGCCAGGTCGTTGCCGGTCATGTCCAGGCGAGGTGCCCCGCAAGGCCGGTGTAGCCTGTCGCCATGGACTCCCTGATCTCCGCTTCCGCACGCGCGCTCGCCGCCGGCGATGCGCTCGGCGCGCTCAAGCGGGTGGCCCTGCGCGACGATCCGCCGGCGCTGGCCCTGCGCGGCATCGCCATGGCCCAGCTCGGCGAGCACCCGCGTGCGCGCGAACTGCTCAAGCGCGCCGCGCGCGGCTTCGGTGCGCACGAGGCGCTGGCGCGCGCACGCTGCGTCGTCGCCGAGGCCGAAGTGGCGCTGGCCATGCGCGACCTCGGCGGCTCGCCGCGCGCGCTGTCGGCCGCCGCGGCCACGCTGACCACGCATGCCGACCACGCGAATGCGCTGCAGGCGCGGCTCATCGCGGCGCGCAAGCTGCTGCTGATCGGGCGCCTCGGCGAGGCCGGGGCCGCGCTGGCCGCGCTGGCCGCGCTCGATGCGCAAGGCCTGTCACCGTCCCTCGCGGCCGTGGCGGAATTGGCGCGGGCGGAACTCGCGCTGCGCTCCCTGCACATCGCCGCCGCGCGCGAGGCTCTCGCCCGCGCGCATGAAACGGCCGTTCGCGCACGCGTGCCCGCGCTGCTTGCGGAGGTGGCCGAAGCGCGCGCCGCGCTCGACCGCCCCGCCGCCCGCCGACTGCTGGCCGACGGCGAACAGTTGCTTCGCCTCGACGAGGTCGCGGCGCTCCTGGCGTCGGATGCCCTGGTGGTCGATGCCTGCCGCCGCGGCGTAGGCACCGGCGATGCATGGCGGCCGCTCGCGCGCCGTCCGGTGCTCTTTGCGTTGGCGCGCGCGCTGGCCGAAGCATGGCCCGGCGACGTCGACCGCGACGCGCTGATCGCGTCCGCCTTCCGCACCCGCCATCCCGACGAAACCCACCGCGCGCGGCTGCGCGTCGACATCGGCCGCCTGCGTGCGCTCGTCAAGGAACAGGCGCGCATCGAGGCCACCGCGCGCGGCTTCGTGCTGCGGCCGCGCGACGCGCGCACCGTCGCTGTGCTGGCGCCGCCCGTCGACGGCGACCAGGGCGCGCTGCTGGCGCTGCTCTCCGACGGCGCGGCCTGGTCAACCTCGGCGCTGGCGCTGGCCCTCGATGCCAGCCAGCGCACCGTGCAGCGCGCCCTTGCCGAGCTCCAGGCCGACGGGCGGGTGCGCGCCATCGGCCGGGCGCGGGCGCAGCGCTGGCTGGCGCCGCCGCTCGCGGGATTCACGACGATCTTGTTACTCCCGTCCGCGCTGCCTATTGCATAGAGTTGTCTGCAAGGCGCCGATCCGCGTTGCGCCACACAAGGAGCCATTCATGAGCAGCAGCGAGACAGCGACGACGACGACAACGACAACCAGCAACAAGGCACCCGCCGCACCCGAAGCGCGCGCCGCCGAGATCGTGCGCGAGTACGGTCCCTTCGACGGCGTGGAATGCGTGGGCGGCGTCACCCACGACGGCCAGCGCGTGTGGGCCGCCGGCGGCGCCCGGCTGTTCGCCTTCGACCCCGAGAGCGGCGAGCGCACGCGCACCCTGGACCGCGCCGCCGATGCCGGCACCGCCTTCGACGGCAAGCACCTCTACCAGATCGCCGAGCAGCGCATCGACAAGATCGACCCCGCCACCGGCGATGTGCTCAGGTCGATTCCCGCACCCGGCCACGGGAGCGATTCGGGCCTGACCTGGGCCGAGGGCAGCCTCTGGGTGGGGCAGTACCGCGACCGCAAGATCCACCAGATCGACCCCGAGACCGGCGCCGTCGTGCGCACCATCGAATCGAACCGCTTCGTCACCGGCGTGACCTGGGTCGACGGCGAGCTGTGGCACGGCACCTGGGAAGGTGACGAGAGCGACATCCGCCGCATCGACCCCGCCAGCGGCGCGGTGCTCGAGCGGCTGCAGATGCCGCAGGGTGCCGGCGTGAGCGGGCTCGAGTACGACGGGGCCGGACTCTTCTATGCCGGCGGCGGCGGCAGCGGCAAGGTGCGCGCCGTGCGGCGGCCGCGGGCCGGCGCGCCCGCTGCCTGACGCCTGACGTTCCTGGCGCCGCCACGAGGCCGGTGTAGCTACGGATAGCGACATACGCGGCCACAACAAATTCTCACAATTTAGAACTTATCGGTAAAGCAGCCCGTCGACCCTTGCGCGCCCTGCGCAAGGGTCCGCATCGCCTTCGCGAGTGGGCTGTCTACACAAGGTTCTGTGAGACGCCCATGAAGAAGTCGCAGCCGTCGGCGCCGGGGTTCGCCCGTGTCGCCCGTGCATCCGCAACCGCCCTTGCCGCCCTGCTCTGCACGCTGGCTGCGTCGCAGCACGCCTTTGCGCAGGTCGTGCCGCCCGCCGTGCTGCGGCAGAACGACGCCGCGCAACGCCAGCTGGAAGACCGCTTGCGCGAAGAGCAGGACCGCGCCCGCAATGCCGCGCCGGCGCGCCCGGGCACCCAGCCGCAGGTCGAGGTGCCGCGCATCGCCGTGCCCGACCTGGGCGGCTGCCGCGACATCCGGCACATCGCGATCGAAGGCGCAACGCAGTTGCCCGCCGCGCTGCGCGAGCAGATCGACGCCGACTACGCCGGCCAGTGCCTGGACGCGAAGAAGCTCGAGAACATCCTGGCCCTGGTCACCAAGAGCTACATCGACCGGGGCTTCATCACCAGCCGCGTCTACCTGCCCGCGCAGGACCTGCGCACCGGCACGCTCACGATCCGCGTGGTCGAGGGCCGCATCGAGAACTACGAGCTCGATGCCGCGCGCCCCGGCGGCTTGTCGCTCTCCGGCGCCTTTCCGGCCGCGCCCGGCGAGCTGCTGAACCTGCGCGACCTGGAACAGGGCACCGACCAGCTCAACCGACTCGCATCGAACAGCGCCACGCTCGACATCCGCCCCGGCCAGCAACCCGGCGAAAGCGTCGTCGTGGTGCGCAACCCCTCGCGCACACCGGCGCGCCTCTTGCTGTCGGCCGACAACCTCGGCACGCCCGCCACCGGCCGTACCAGCCTGAGCGGCACGCTGAGCCTGGACAGCCTGCTCGGCCTGAACGAGCTCATCGCGATCACCCAGCGCAACGCGGTGCCGTACGACGCGGACCATCGCTCCAGGGCCACGGCGCTCTTGGTGTCGGTGCCCTGGGGCTACTGGAACTTCGGCGCCGACCTCAGCCGTACCAGCTACGGCAACCGCATCGCGCAGCCCAGCGGCAACACGCTGCTTGTCGAAGGCCGCACCGACACCGTCGGCTTCTCGGTCGACCGCGTGCTGTTTCGCGATGCCGGCAGCCGCCTCAACGCCAGTGCGCGCATCGGCACGCAGGACACCACCAGCTACGTGGGCGGCGAACTGCTCGGCGTTGCCAGCCGCAAGCTCACCGTTTCGGAGCTGAGCCTCGGCGGTTTCGTTGCGCTGGGCGGCGGTGTGCTGAACGGGCGGCTTGCATGGGCGCACGGCCTCAAGGGCCTGGGCGCGCTGCACGACCCGGCGGGCCTGGCGCGCGACCAGCCGCATGCGCAGTTCGACAAGCTCAACTTCGACCTCGGCTTCGACCGCCGCTTCAAGTGGGCCGACACCACCTTCGCCTGGTCCAGCCAGTTCAGCGCCCAGAGGGCCTTCGACACGCTGTACGGCTCGCAGCAGTTCCTCATCGGCGGCCCGGGCAGCGTGCGCGGCTCGCTGGTCAACACGCTCAGCGGCGACAACGGGCTCCTGTGGCGCAACGAGCTCGGGCTGCCCTTCGCGCACAACCTGGGCGGTGTGCCGGTGGTCGGGCGCGGCTACATCGGGCTGGACGTGGGGCGTGTGAGCAATCGCGCGGCGGGCGTGCCTTCGGGCTCGATGTCGGGCGCGACCGTGGGCGTCTCGGTGCAGGCGGCGGGCGCCAGCGTCGACCTCTTCGTCTCGCGCGCCATCCGGTTGCCCACCGGCATGCGCCGCGAGTCCACGCAAGTCGGCCTGCGTCTTTCCTATTCCCTTTGAGGTGTTGCCATGAATCACATTTACCGTGTCGTCTGGAATACCAGCCTGGGCCTGTGGACCGCCGTGTGCGAGACCGCCCGCGGCCGGGGCAAGGGAAAGAGCGCGAGCACCGCGATGCTGAGCGCCGTCGCCGCCGGCCTGCTGCTGCCCGCCCTTTGTCACGCGCAGGCGCAGCCTTCGGCCGTTCCCGCGGGCGGCGCGTTGCGCGCCTTCCTTGCGCCCAACGGTGCGACGGTGATCAACATCAACGCGCCCAATGCAGCCGGGCTCTCGCACAACCGCTACCAGAGCTTCAACGTCAACGCCGCCGGCCTGGTGCTCAACAACGGCAACGCGGCGCAGGCCGCCTGGGCCTCGGTGCTGGCCAACGGCCAGGTGGCGGCCAACCCGAACCTGGGCGCCGGGGCGCGCATCATCCTCAACGAGGTGACCTCGAACAACCGCAGCACGCTGGCCGGTTTCACCGAAGTGCTCGGCGGCAAGGCCGACGTGGTGCTGGCCAACCCCTACGGCATCACCTGCTCGGGCTGCGGCTTTCTCAACACCGACCGCGTGACGCTCACCACCGGCCTGCCGACGCTCAACGCGGACGGCAGCCTGCGCGGCTTCTCGGTGCAGCAGGGCGACATCCTCGTCAACGGCAGCGGGCTCAACGCGACCGCGCAACAGATCCTGGACCTGGTGGCGCGCACGGTGCGCATCGACGGCGCGGTGCGCACCGGTGACCTCGGCCTTGCGGCGGGCACCAACAACTGGGACTACGCCAGCCGCACCGTCACCGGCAACGCGGGCGCGGTCGGCGCCACCGGCAGCTACGCCATCGACAGCACCGCGCTGGGCGGCATGTATGCCAACCGCATCCGCATCAGCGCCACCGAGGCCGGCGTCGGCGTGCGCATGCTCGGCGAAGCCGCGGCCACGGCCGACGACTTCACGCTCACGGCGGCGGGCCGCATCGAGCTGGTGAATCGCATCTCGGCGCAGCGCGACATCGCCATTGCAGCCACCGGGCCGGCCGCCTCGACCATCGCGCTGTCGGGCGCCAGCCTCACGGCCAACCGCGACATCGCGGTCGCGGCCGGGCAAGGGGCGGTGGCCATCGACGGCAGCCAGCTCGTCGCCGGCCAGGACCTGCGCGTGACCACCGCCGCCGCCGATGCGGGCGCGCTCACGCTGGCGCTTACCGACAGCAGGCTGGGCGCAACGCGCGACGCGATCGTTTCCGGCGGCCTCGGCAGCGCGCTGCTCACGCGCAGCAGCGTGCAGGCCGGCAACAACCTCGATGCGGGCGCGGGCACCGTCGCGCTGGGCGACGGCGTGGTGCTGCAGTCGGGCAACACGCTGGCTGCGCGTGCAACGGTGGGCGACCTGGGCCTGGGCACGGCCGCCATCGTGGCCGCCAACGGCATCCGGCTCGACAGCGCGGGCGCGACGCAGATCGCAGCCAGCAGCAACGGCGGCGTGCAAAGCACCGGCGGCGACATCGCGATCAATGCCGGCCTGGGCTTGCGCAGTGCAGGCATCGTCACCGCCGACGCGGGCAGCGTGGCGGTGCGCGCCGGCACGGCCATCGACAACAGCGGCACGCTCAATGCCGGGCGCGATCTCTCGCTGGCCGATGCCGCGGGCGGCGCGAGCCAGCGCGTCGACAACGCCGGCCTCATGCTCGCCGGCCAGGCGCTGAACGCCAAAGCCTCCACGCTCAGCAACAGCAATGTCATGCAGTCCGGTGGCGCGCAAACGCTCACGGTCGCCGGCCTGCTCGACAACAGCGCGAAGGTCATCGGGGGCGCGGGGCTCGGCATCCAGGCGGGCAGCATCGACAACAGCGGCTACCTGCAAGCCTCGACAGGCGACAACACCATCGTCGCCACGGACGTGACGAACCGCGGCACGGGCGCGATCTCCGCCGTGACGGGATCGCTGGGCATGACGCTCGCCGGCGCGCTGGACAACAACGGCTACGTGGGCGCGGCGCAGACCGCCCAGGTCCAGGCCGACAGCATCGACAACCGCGCGGGCGCCGACATCGGCAGCGGCCAGGGCGCGGTGATCCTCACCACCGCCAAGGCCTTCGACAACGTCGGCACCGTGCTCGCCGAAACGGGCAGCGCCACGCTCACGGCCGGCGGCCTGCTCACCAACAGCGGCAACCTTGCCGCGAAGCAGGCGCTGAACGTGCAGGCGGGCGGCCTGCTCAACACCGCCGCCGGCTACATGGTGAGCGACAGCGGCAACGTCGTCCTGGGATCGACCGGTGCGCTCACCAACGACGGCGAAATCGTCGCCACCGCCGGCGCGGTGCAGCTCGATGCAGGCGGCGTGCTCACCAACAACAGCTTCGTCACGGCCGCGCTGAATCTGGGGGCGCGGGCGGGCAGCTTTGCCAACACGGCAAGCGGCAACCTGGTGAGCACGAACGGCAACGTGGCGCTGGCGAGCACCGGCACGCTCGCCAACGACGGCGTGGTCGCGGCGCGGGCGGGCGGGCTTTCGCTCGATGCGGGCGACGAGCTCGTCAACAACGGTGACCTCGCGGCGCAGCAGGATCTGAGCGCGCAGACGCGCGCCCTCACCAACCGCGGCAACATCGTGAGCAACGGGGGCGCGGTCGCACTTGCATCGCAAGACACGCTTTTCAACAACGGCACCGTCGCGGCCAACACGGGCAGCGTCACGCTGCGCAGCCAGAACACCGTGCAGAACGAAGGCACGGTCAGTGCCGCGCAAGACCTCGGCATCGCGGGCGTGGGCGCGGGTGCGGTCAACCAGCTGCTGAACACCGGCACCGGCAGCCTGCTGGCCGGCGGCCGCATGACGATTGCCAGCAACAGCGTGAGCAACGCCAGCAAGGCCTGGATCCAGGCCGCCGACGGCAGCACGGTGACAGGCAACTTCGTCGACAACGCCGGCACCTGGCTGCTGTCGACGCAGGCCGGTGCCGTCGACGACGCGCTGGCCATCGGCGCGAACACGAACAACAGCGGCACGCTGCAAAGCGGGCGCAACCTGGGCATGAGCGGCACGCTGACGAACGGCGGCACGGTGTCCGCCGTCGGCAACCTGAGCGTCAACGCGCCCGCCGGCGCGATCGACAACCAGGCCGGCGCCACCCTCCAGGCCGGCCAGGCGCTGAGCCTGGCGAGCAGCGGCAGCCTGCGGAACGGCGTGGGCGCCTTGCTCGCGGGCAACAGCGTGGCGCTGAGTTCCAGCGGCACGAGCCTGGAGCCCAACGGCCTGGACAACCGAGGCACCGTCAACGCCCGGGACGGCGGCGTCACGCTGCGGGTGAACGGCACCATCGCCAACAGCGGCACGATCTACGGCAAGCAGCTGGTCGACATGGCCGACCGCGCCGGCGGCGGCAGCGGGTCGCTCAACAACACCGGCGCCATCTACAGCGACAACACCATGACGCTGCAGGGCGCGGCGCTGGTCAACGCGGCCGGCGCGCGCATCGAGTCGGCCAAGGGCACCACGATCACGGGCACGAGCCTGCGCAACGACGGCGTGTGGCTGCTCGGCTCCGAGGACGCGAGCTCGTATTCGTACGTCACCCTCAGCGGCGCGCTCACCAACACGCGCGACATCCAGACCGTGGGCCATGCCGCCTTCGGCGTGGGCACCATCGACAACACGCAAGCCCCAGGCGACCCGGCCGGCAACGCCACGATCGTCGCGGGCGGCAATCTCACCATCGGCGCCAACACCGACACCGGCGCGGCCGACAGCTTCGTCAACGCCGGCACCCTGCAGGCCGGCGGCACGCTCAAGACCTACTCGCAGGCCGGCATGCGCAACAGCGGCGCCGGCAGCCTGATGCTGGGCGACCGCCTGGACTTCGAGTCGCGCAACACTTTGCTCAACGAAGGCACGATCCAGAACGGCAGTTCCGCGGTGGGCAGCGTGTTCGCGGTCGGCAACATCACCAACGCAGGCACGATCACCTTCGGCACCACCGCCTCGGGCAGCATGGAGCTCTCCGGCGCGCGCATCGACAACAGCGGCACGCTGCAATCGGCGGGCGACCTGGCGCTGCGTGTCCTGGCCGGCGGGGTGCACGGCGCGGGCAGCATCGTGAGCGAAGGCGATGTGTCGATCTCGAGCCGCACCGGCGGCACCTTCTTCGACTTCACGCCGGAGGGCAAGCTCTACGCCGCCGGCACCCTGAGGCTCGCGGGTGCGAACCTCATGCTCAACGACGGCCAACAGCTGACCGCCAACGCGATGGATTTCTCGCTGCGCAGCCTGACGCTCGGCAAGGGCGCGGTGCTGCAGAGCAACGGCGTGATGGGCATCAGCACCGACACGCTGACGCAGGCCGACAGCACCAGCCGCATCATGGCCTCGATGGGCAGCCTGGACACCGGCGCGCAGACCTACAGCGGCCTGTCCGTGACCGGCCCGGGCGGCTTCAACAACATCGGCCTGATCTTTTCGGCGAGCAATTTCAGCCTGAGCGGAACCTCGATCACGAACACCAGCACCGGCGGCATCGCGGCGCTGGGCGACCTGACCGTCAACGCCACCACGGGCAACCTGCTGAACCAGGGCGCGCTGTATGCGGGCGGCACGCTTTACGGCTACGCCGCCGCCGGCACCATCACCAACGCGGCCAACTCGACCCAGTACCTGGGCACGATGGACGCGGGCACCGGCATCACGCTGAGCGCGAAGACCATCGTCAACAACAGCACCATCAGCACGCCGGGCACCGTCAACCTCACGGCCACGACGATCCGCAACGAAGTGCTGGGCGGCGATACGCGGCAGACCAACCTGACCTACGGCCAGGAGGTGCTTATCTCCCAACCCAACGTGCCGCCGGCCGTCTATCAGACGGTGTGGTCGTCGGCGCCGGGCTATGCGACGACGCCGGGCATCAAGGCGCAGATCACCGCGGGCTCGGTCGTGGCGCGGTTCAACAAGTTCTTCAACCTCGGGGCGGTGCTGTCGGCCAACAACCTGAGCCTGACGGGCCAGGGCGCCGCGGCGGCATTCACCAACGACGCGCTCGCGTTGCCCGCCGCTTCGAACGGCTCGACCTACTACTACCAGTCCAACGGGCAGTGGTTCTCCGGATGCCTGTCGCTTTGTGCCTTCCCGGGGACCAAAGCCTGGGCCACGAAGGAAGAGGCCATGTTCAACGGCCGGATATTGCCGGCCACGCCCCCGAGCGGCATCGCCGTGGGCGGCGGGGTCTACGCCGACACCCTCATCGGCAGCGGATTCGAGCTCATCAACAACGGCCTGAGCACGCCCGCGCCGACGGCGCAGAACCTGAAGGCGATGACGGCCGGCCCGGCCAGGCCGGTCGATCCGAAGCCGGAGCCCACGGCGACCGCAGTGGCCGCAGAAACCGGCGCGTCCACGTCGGTGGGCGGCGGTGCCCTCGCCACCCCCACAGCCGCCGCCCCCGCCGGCGGCGCGGGCACCGCCAGCGGCCGCGCGCCCACGTCCGGCACCGTGGCCGCCGGCGGCACCGCCACCATCCGGCCGGTGACCGCCGGCACGCTGGCCGCCAACGCGGCCAACGGCGTGTCGGGCACCTCGTTCGGGGGCATCCGCATCACGCTGCCGACCAACCCCAACGGCTTCTTCGTGATCGCGCGGGACCCGGAGGCGCGCTACCTGGTGCAGAGCAACCCGCTGTTCCAGGTTGCGCCCACGACGGTCGGCTCCGACTACCTTGCCGGCCTGCTCGGCTTCAGCCCCGACCAGGCCGTGCTGCGCCTGGGCGACGCGAGCTACGAGGCCTTCCTGGTCAAGCAGCAGCTGATTGCGCGCACCGGCGAGGACGTGCTGGACGGCTACCAGAACGCCGGCGCCCAGATGCAGGGACTGATGGACAGCGCCGCGCAGCAGAGCACCGACCTCAAGCTTGTCTACGGCGTGGCCCTCACGCCGGAGCAACAGGCTTCGCTCAAGCACGACATGGTGTGGATGGTGGCCACCGAGATCGGCGGCAAGGTCGTGCTCGCGCCGGTGGTGTACCTGTCGGCCGCGACGAAGAGCAGCGTGCTCCAGGGCAGCGTGATCTCGGTGAAGGACGCCAGCCTGAACCTCACCGCGCTCACCAACACCGGCGGCACCATCGTCGCGTCGAACACGCTGAAGGTGGTTGCGGTGGGCGACATCCGGAACGTCTCGGGCACCATCAAGGGCACGAACGTGGCGCTGGCCTCCTCGGCAGGCAGCATCGTCAACCGCACCACGGCGGTGACCACCGGCACTGCGAAGAACAGCAGCACGCAGATCGGCAAGACCGCCACCATCGAGGCCACCGATTCACTGGTGCTGAGCGCCAAGCGCGACATCGCGGTGGCCGGCGCCAGGGTGTCGGCCGGCGGCGACGCGGTGCTGGCGGCCGGCGGCAACATCGCCTTCGACACCCTTCAGGACAAGAGCAGCAGCACCACGGTCAAGCGCTCCTCCAGCCTCTTCGGTTCCAGCACCAAGACCACCACCGTCACCACGGTGAAGCAGGTCGGCTCGCAGCTGGAGGTGGGCGGCGACCTCGCAATGGGCGCGGGCCGCGACATCACGATCGCGGGCAGCCAGGTGAAGGTGGCGGGCAATGCCGTGCTGCAGGCCGGCAACGACGTCAACATCGTCTCGCGCGACAACACCACCACCACCGACATCAGCCGCAAGCGCTCGGGCATCGGCGTGGGCGGCGCCGCCTTCGGCGTGCAGAAGACGACCATCCGCGACGTCTCGACGCGCAACAACGGCGGCAGCGTGGAAACAGGCGGCGACGGCGCGGTGATGGCCGGCCGCGACGTGACGCTGCAGGGCTCGGTGCTGGCGATCGCGAAGGACGGCTACGTGGCCGGCACCAACGTCAACGTGCTGGCCGGCACCAACAGCGACACCTCGCACCGGCGCGACGTGACCACCGGCATCGGCAAGATCGTCGGCTCCAACCAGGCCGGCGGCAGCGTCGGCGGGCCTTCGACCCGCACCAGCACCGAAGCGGGCACGGTGGCCGCCGCGGGCGCAGGCAGGGGCGCCGCGCAGGCCAACGCAGGCGCGGGCGCCGGCGGCGGCGCCAGTGCCTCGGCCGGCGTGGCGGCGGTTTCGCACGAGATCAAGGTGACGGACACCAGCGACACGCGCAACCTCGCCGCGGTGATCCACTTCGGCGGCAACGGGCAGATCGACGCCAGCGGCACGGTCACGCTGAAGGGCTCCAACGTGGCCTCCGACGGCAGCCTGCTCGTCAACGCGGACCGGCTCGACGTGCTGGCCGGGCAGAACACCCAAAGCTCGCACACCAACGTCAACACCAGCAATGTCGGGCTCATGAGCAGCACCGGCAACCAGGGCTCGACCGGCGCCACGGCGAGCAGTTCGGCATCGGGCCAGGGCATGCCGGGCGGCAACGCGGGCACGGGCGCCAACGTCGGCGCATCGACCGACAACCGCGTGAGCTACATGGAGCAGTCCGTCGTCGACACGCAGACGCGCGCGGTGACGCATGTCGGCTCCAACCTCACGGCGGGCAAGGGCCTGCAGGCCAACGTCAACGACACGATGACGGTGGAGGGTTCGCGCGTGGCCTCCGGCGGCGACATGGTGCTGAAGGCCGGCAATCTCATCACCCGGGCGGCCGAGGACGTGCGCGAGACGAAGGTCCAGAGCATGCAGACCGCCAGCGGCTTCTACGCCAGCGCTGGCGGCAGCGCCGACACGCAGGCCAGCGCGGCCACCGGCGCCGGCTCGGCCGTGGGCTCGACGGCGGACGCGGGCGTGCGGGGCGAGGTGGGCTCGTACACCAACTTCACGCTGTCGAACAGCCAGACGACGGACACCAGGGCCAGCGTGTCGAAGATCGAAGCGGGCGGCAACCTCACGCGCACCGCGCGCGGCACCATCGCCGACGTCGGCACCGACATCGTGGTGAAGGGCAACCTGGACCAGTCGGCCGAGCAGATCCTGAGCAGCGCCGCCCGCGACACGCACAGCAGCAGTTCCAGCAGCACCAGCTTCGAGACCAAGACCGGCTTCTACGCCGAGTCGAGTGCGAACGCGCAGGCCCAGGGCCGCGCGGAGCACAGGGGCAAGGCGACCACCACGCAGGACCCCAAGGCCAACACGCAGGCCGCACCCAAGGTGACGCCCGGCATGAGCGTCCCCGGCACGGGTGCGGGGGCGGGCGCCACGGCGGGCCCCGGCGGTACAGCCGGAACAGGCGGCACGACCGGTGCGGGCGCCGCGACCGGCGCCGGCGCCACCACGGCCGCGAACGCACCCGCCGCCGCGCCCGCGGCACCCGGCGCGGCAGCGGCGGCGGACACCGGCTCCGCCAACCAGGTGAGCAAGGGCAATTCCGGGCTGGGCGCGGGTGCCATGGCCGGCGCGGGCATCACCATGTCGTTCGACGTGGGCACGACGAGCGATTCGTCGTCGAGCAGCACCGCGCGCCAGGGCACCATCCAGGTCGGCGGCAACTTCAACAGCACGTCGAACAACCGGACCGTGTTCGAGGGCACCAAGATCCAGGCGGGCAAGGGCGTGAACATCGAGGCCGGCTCGCTGGACTTCCAGGCGGCGGGCAACACCACCCGCACCGACAGCATGGCCGCCGGCGCCGGCGGCGCGCTCAACGTCGACCTTGTGAATTCGACCGGCACCGGGAGCGGCTACGGCAACTACAGCCAGTCGGGCTCGAAGACCAGCACGGCGGTGGCGGGCAGCATCGATGCGGGCACGGGGGGCATCACCATCGTGACGCGCAACGACGCCCGCCTGGAAGGCACCACGCTCGCGGCCGCGGGCCCGGTCGACATCGCCGCGGGTGGGGCACTGAAGATCGACGCCGCGCGCGACACCTTCGAAACCGGCACCCGCTCGGCCGGCGTCACCGCCTCCGCGACGGCGGGCGTCAACCAGGTCAGCGCCAGCGGCAGCATCGACTACGGGCAGTCGAACACCTCGGGCCGGCGCGACCAGGTCGCCACCATCGCGAGCGGCCAGGGCGTGTCGCTCAAGTCCGGCGGCGACACCACCCTGGTCGGCACCCAGGTGACAGCGGCCGGCGACATCAAGACAGCGGCCGGCGGCAACCTGGACATCCAGGCCGCGGGCGGCAAGACCGACAGCAGCGCATTCCAGGTGTCGGTGGCGGCCACGGCCGGCGGCGGCGTGCAGGGCTTCGGCGGCGGCGCCTCGGCCTCGGGCGGCGTGGAGATGTCCAGGAGCGACACCGCCACCGGCGCCACCTTCGAGAGCAAGGGCGGCAAGGTCGGCTTCAGCTCCGGCGGCGACACCACGATGACGGGCACGCAGGCCAGCGGCGCGGCACCGACCTCGGTGGAGGCCGGCGGCAACGTCGTCATGAAGGACGCGGTCAGCACGACCAAGGGCTTTGCCTTCGGCGCGCAGTTCGCGGCGGCCGGCGCGAGCGAGGACACCGAGAAGAAGGGCACGCGGCCCAAGACCACCGGCGGTACGGCGGCACCGGCGGGCACGCCCACAACCGCGCCCACAAGCACGCCCGCCGCGCAGACCACCCCGGCCACGCCGGCAACCTCGCCGGCCCCGGCTGCCGGGCCCGCATGGGTGCCGGGGGTGGCGCCCGCGTCCAAGCCCGCCGCAACGCCTGCGACCACTGCGGTCACCACGTCGCCCGCCACCACTTCTCCCGCACCGGCCGCCGCGTCGACGCCGCCCGAGACCGAGAAGACCATCACCCACCAGCAGCTCAGCGGCGGCAACGGCTCCGGCACCTTCAACGTCGACGTGCAGAACGACAAGAGCAAGCAGCAGACCAACCTGGGCGCGATGACGGTCGTCTCCAACACGAGGAGCGGGGTGGCAACCGTCGCCGCCCAGGTGCCGCTGCCCAGCCAGCTGCCCAAGGGCACGCGCGTCACCGCCACCATGACCGACGGCAAGCCGCTGCCGTCGTGGCTGAGCTTCGATCCGAAGACCGGCAAGGTCTCGGGCACGCCGCCCGCGGGCTTCAAGGGCGACATCCAGGTGATGGTGAACGTGCCGCAGTCGAACGGCTCGGTCGCGCAGACGCCATTGACGATGTCGGTCAAGTAGAAGGGGCGCACGCGCGGCCCGCGCCGCAGTGCTGCCGCTGTTGGGAGGGCCGCGCGCCGGTGGCGAAGGCGGCATTCCAGTGAGCGCGACGAGTGACATTCGGTGACAATCCTGCACCTCCAAGCCGCCCGTCATGCCGAATCTCCCCGCCTCGCCAACGATCCAGGTCGCCTTCGTTGAAGACGACCCGCAGATCGCCGAGGCGCTGGCGACGGCGATTCGCGCCGCCGAGGGGCTGCAACTGCACGGCGTGGCCCGCAGCGTGCGCGAGGCGCGCGCGATGCTGCGCCTGCCGGCCGCGCAGGTGCTGGTGGTGGACCTGGGCCTGCCCGACGGCTCGGGCGTCGAGGTGATTCGCGCGGCGCAGGCGGCGTGGCCCGACTGCGCCGTGGTGGTCAGCACGTCCTTCGGCGACGAGGCGCATGTGATGCAGAGCCTGGAAGCCGGCGCCACCGGCTATCTGCTCAAGGACAGCTCGCCGCGCCACATCGTCGAGGAGATCCGCGCCGCGCAGGCCGGCGGCAGCCCGATCAGCCCGCTCATCGCGCGCCAGCTGCTCACGCGCTTCAAGCAGGCGGGCACGCCCCCGAGCCCAGCGGCCGGAGTGCCCGCCGCCGAACAGGCGCAGCTCTCGCCGCGCGAGCGGCAAGTGCTCGAATACATCACCAAGGGCTTCAGCTACGAGGAGATCGCCGGGTTGATGGACGTGACGCGCAACACCGTGCTGAGCTTCGTGCGGCGCATCTACGCCAAGCTGGAAGTGCGCTCGCAGGTCGAAGCCATCCATGAAGCCCGAAGCCAGGGTCTTCTGGCGCCCTAGGCGCGGCCTGGCGGCCTTGCTGCTGCTGGTGATGGTGGCGGCCGCCGCGTTCTTCGCGGGACCGTCCGCTGCGATCGCGCTGCCGGATGTACCCGATGCGAATGCACAGAACGTCCAGCACTTCACCAGGGCGCGCGTGCTCACACAGCCGATCGAGGCGCCCACTGGCGATCCGCCTCGGCAGCTCGATGCGGCTGCGCTCGCGGGCGACTGGAAGCCGGTCGCCCTGCCCTACACCTGGCCGCGCGCCGTCGTGCCGGGAGCCGGCACCGACGCCTGGCTGCGCACCTGGATCGAACTCGACCTGCGCGGCGTGCAGGCAGAGAACGCGTTCTTCTACCTGCCGCGCTGGCAGACCATCGGCCGCGTCGCGGTGTATGCGGACGAGCGGCTGATCTACAAGTCGGCGGGCGACACGGTGTGGAACGCCTTCAACTTTCCGCTCTGGATGCCGGCCGACGGCCAGGAAGGCGACGGAAGCCGCGCGCCGCGCACCTTGCGCATCCGCATCGACAGCCTCACGAGCGCCGGCGGCGCCGTCTCCACCGCGTGGGTCGGCGCCAAGCCCGCGCTGGAGCCGCGCTTCCAGTGGCGCCGCGCGCTGCAGTCGCGCATCTCCGAGGTCATGAGCATCGCGGTGATGGGCCTGGGCTTGTTCGCGTTCTCGGTGTGGCTCCTGCGCCGCCGCGAGAGCATCTACCTGCTGTTTGCGCTGTACACGCTGTTCATGGTGCTGCGCGGGCTGCACTACTACATGGGGCTGGAGCCGCTGCCGATTCCTTCGGCGTGGTTCGGCTGGATCACGGTCAACTCGGTCAACGCGCTGCTCGTGACCTGGTTCTTCTTCGTCGCGACGCTGGTGCCGCGCGCACCGCGCTGGGTGGGGCGCGCGCTGCTGGTGCTGCTGGCGCTGTCTTGGACGGTGACGATGCCGCTGCTGCAGGTGCTGCCCGGCATGGATGCGCTGGCGCCGCTGTCGTACCTCCTGACCATCCTGGCGGGCATCCCGGCCGTGCTGATCATCGCCTGGGCCGCGTGGCGGCAGGGCTCGCGCGAGGGCATCCTGGCCTCGCTGGTCGGCATCGTCGACCTGCCGGTGGCCATCCACGACTGGCTGATGCAGAACTACTTCGTGAGCCCGGAGGACATCTACCTCTGGCCCGTGTCGACGACGGCCCGCCTGTTGATGTTCATCTACATCATCCTGCGCCGCTATGTCGGCGCGGTCGACGACGTGGAGCGCGCCAACGCGCACCTGGCCGAGCGCCTGCGGGAACGCGAGGCCGAACTGGCCGCCAACTATGCGCAGTTGCGCGAGGTGCAGCAGCGCGAAACCCTGAGCCGCGAACGCCAGCGGCTGATGCAGGACATCCACGACGGCATGGGCTCGCAGCTGATCAGCGCGCTGAAGGTGGCCGAGGCCGGCAAGCTCAGCGAGCCGCAGATGGCGCTGGTGCTGCGCGAATGCATCGACGACCTGAAGCTCACCGTCGATTCGCTGGAGCCGGTGGAGGCCGACCTGCTGCTGCTGCTGGCGACCCTGCGCTACCGCTTGCTGCCGCGGCTGCGCGATTCGAGCCTCCGCCTGCGCTGGGAAGTGATCGACGTGCCGCCGCTCGAATGGCTGGACCCGCGCAGCGCGCTGCACATCTTGCGCATCCTGCAGGAGGGCATCTCGAACGTGATGCAGCACGCGGGCGCCACCGAGCTGCGCGTGGCGACAGCGCGCGAGGCGGACGGCGTGGCGGTGATCCTGGTCGACAACGGCCGCGGCTTCACCGCCCAGCCCGAGGGTGCCACGGGGCACGGGCTGTCGAACATGGTGCGGCGCGCGCGCGCCATCGGGGGCGAAGTGACCTGGGAAGCGGCGGAAGGCGGGACGCGCTTTCGGCTGTGGCTGCCGTTGAAGGCACCGCGTCAGGGGGCGCCGTTCGTGGCGGGGGATTCGGAGCCGGCTTCGTTGGGGTAGCGCGGCTGCGGGGCAGCCTCTGTAGGTTCTCTGGGTAGATGCAACGCTGTCTCAACATTGGCGGCACGTTACGCATCTTTTCTGAGAATCTTCCGGGCCCCTTTCTCAGAGGGCGTGGAAAAAAGATGCTCCGCACGAGAAGACGCTCTTCTTCTTCGGTTGCTTGAAGGGGCCGGTCAGCCGGCTTGGCGCCGAGGAGCCCGGTGGCTTAACCGCGGGAGCCCAATCCAACCAACGGATCTGGCGCGAGATTCTTGCAGCATTGGCGCGTTCCGCGCGCCGTTCGTGGCCCGCTCTGAGCCGGCATGAACACTCCGGCCGGTTGCTGAGAACCGTTCGCAGTTACGGTCACTGCTCACCCCGCGCCGGCCGAGCTAGAGCCTTGCGCGCGGACCCTTTTTCTCCCGGTTTCACATCCCTTCCTGCCCGCTCGGAACGAACATGAACAGCCCCTCATCACCGCCAGGCTGGCGCAGCCGGTGGGCACAGCGCATCGTCAGCGGACGTTATGCCGTGTTCGCGATCGTTGCCCTCCTCACCGTCATCCTGGGCATGCAGCTGTCGCACCTGCGCTTCGAGGAAAGCGAGTCCTCGTACTTCGCGCCGGACGATGCGCGGCTGCTTGCGGTCAAGCGCTTCGAGCGCACCTTCGGCAACGACGACAGCGTGGTGGTGCTGGTCGAGAACAAGAACGTGTTCGACAGCGCGCTGCTGGGCCGCGTCAAGGCGCTGGCCGTCGCGCTGGAAAAAGGCACGCCCTACATGCGCGAAGTCACCTGGCTGGGCTCGGCCGAAGTCATGAGCGCCGAGGGCGAGACGCTGCATGTGGGGCCGCTCTTCAAGGACATTCCCTCGACGCCCGAAGACCTCGCGAAGCTGCGCACGCGCGCACTCGGCGATGAAGCGCTCGCGGGTCGCTTCGTGTCGAACGACGGCACGCTCACGGCCATCGTCGTGGAGCTCAAGGCCTACCCCGGCGACCGCGAGCTGCAGCGCAAGGAAGTCGGCCCGGCCGTGGGCAAGATCGTCGCGCAGTTCCCCGACCTCAAGGTCCACCTGATCGGCGGCCCCGTCCTGGGCGAGGCCTTCGACAAGCTGGTGGGCGAGGAGATCGGCCGCTTCGGGCTGATCGGGCTGGTGCTGTTCGGCGTCATGCTGCTGGTGCTGCTGCGCAGCGTGAAGGCCGCGCTGATTCCGCTGGTGGTGATGACGCTGTCGGTGGTCTGGACGTTCGCGCTGGCAGCGGTGTTCGACTGGCCGATGACGGGCCTGGCGGCCATGCTGCCCACACTGCTGGTCAGCATCGGCATCTGCGACAGCGTGCATGTCATCGCCGACTACCAGCAGGAGCTGGAGGGCGGCACGCCGCATCCGAATGCGGTGGTGCGCTCGCTCGAACGGGTGGCGGTGCCGATCATGCTCACCACGCTGACCAACGTCGCGGCTTTTCTCGCCTTCGGCGGCGCGCCGCTGAAGCCGATCAACCAGCTGGGCGTGCTTGCGGCCGTGGGCATCGTGCTGGCCGCGGGGTTGTCGCTGGTGCTGGCGCCCGCCATGCTGGCCACGGGCCGTCCGCTGCGCAAGGCGCGGACCGTGCAGCAGCGCGAGGGGCGGCTGGAGCGCGTGCTCCAGCGCATCGTCGGTTTCGCGATGGCGCGGCCGCTCGCAGTCGCCCTCGCGTTCCTGGCCGTGGCCGTGCTCGCGGTCAGCGCCGCGCACAGCGTCGAGCCGCAGACCAAGACCGTCGAGAGCTTCCCGCGCGGCGCGCCGCTGCGCCTGTCCTACGAGCTGATGGACGAGCGCATGAAGGGCGCGATGGCGGTGGAGATCGTGCTCACCGCGCCGAAGCCGGAAGGCGTGCGCGACCTCGACTTCCTGCGCCGCATGGCCGCTCTGCAGGCGCGCGTCGAAACCCATCCACTGGTGACCGAGACCCGCTCGCTGGCCGACGTCGTGGCCCGCACCAACCAGGCCCTGCACGGCGACGCGCCGGCCTGGCACAAGCTGCCCGACTCGGCGGCGCAGGCGGCGGAGTACCTGTTCCTGTACGAGACCAGCGGCGGCAGGTCGCTGGAGCGCCTGATGTCCTTCGACGGCTCGCAGGCGCGCATGACCGTGCGCACCCGCAGCATCGATTCGCGCGACCTGCGCAACCTCGAAGCCTTCATCGACCGGGAAGCCGCGGCCACCCTGGCGCCCGACACGCGCGTCGAGGCGGCCGGCACCTTCGCGCTGGTGGTGGCGCTGTGCGACCTGATCGTGCAGGGCGAAATGCTGAGCTTCGGCCTTGCGCTGGCGGCGGTGGCGGTGCTGCTGCTGGCGATCCTGCGCTCGGTGCGGCTGAGCCTGATCGCTCTGGTGCCCAACGTGCTGCCGGTGGTGTTCGCCTTCGGGCTGATGGGCCTGCTGGGCATTCCGCTGCACCTGCCGCTGATGATGCTGGCGCCGGTGGTGATCGGCGTCGCGGTCGACGACAACGTGCACTTCTTCGCCCACTTCAACAGGCACCTGCGGGAGTTGGGCGACCAGGCCGCTGCACTGCGCGCCACCGTGCGCCACATCGGGCGCGCGCTGCTGTTCAACTCGTCGGTGCTGTTCATCGGCTTCGGCGCCTTCGTGTTCTCGCAGAGCACCGACCTCGCCGAATTCGGGCTGGTCTCGGCGTTCGCGTTCTTCTGCGCGCTGGTTTGCGACCTGCTGCTGGTGCCCGCGCTGCTGACGCTCTTTCCGCCGCGCGTGCCGGTCGAACAAGTCCCCTCGAATGTGCAGGCACAGTCCTAGTCTTCTCCTGATCGCATGCGTCACGCTGATCTGCCCCCTGCCCTCGCGCGCCGACGAGTGGACGACCTCGGGACACTTCATGACTCAGCTGCGCTCGCGGCTGGGCGACGGGCATGCGATGAGCGCGACCCAGCGGGTCTGGCTCGACAGCCAGGGAAAGATCGGGAATGTCTCGGTGCTCGCCTCCGGGTACCTCGATTGGGACCCGCTCGCGACCTACCGCAGTTCCACCGTGCGCAGCCGGCTTCACGAGCTGACGCTGGGTGCCGACCTGGGGGAATGGCGTTTCGACGCGGGGCGCCGGCGCCTGCGCTGGGGCGCGGCCGATGGGCGCAGCGTGCTCGACCTGATCAACCCGGTCGATCTCTCGGACCCGTTCACGGGCGGCCTGCGCAACACCACGCGCCTGCCGAGCTGGATGGCGACGGTCGAGCGCGAGGTCTTCGGCGGCCGGCTGCAGATGGTGTGGGTGCCGCGTGCGGGTGTGGCGCGTCTGCCCGAATCGGGGAGTCCGTGGGAGCCCGATGTGCTGCGTCGGCAGCGCGAAGCGGGCGTGACGAGCACGCGGGTCCAGACGCCGGCGCGGCCCGAGTACGGCATGCGCTGGATCCGCTACGGCAACGGGCTCGACCTGGAGATGGTCGCCTACCAGGGCCATGCGCGCGAGCCGTTGTCGCTCGGCGGCGGGCGCTTCGTGGCGCCGCCGGTGCGCACCTTCGGGATGGCGGTGCAGGGTGTGCTCGGCGGCAATGGCCTGCGTGGCGAGATCGCGTGGGAGCCCGATGCGCCGATCGTCGGCACGCTGACCGGCACCGTCGGCAGTACGCGGCGCTTTCGCGGGGTGCTCGGCTGGGACCGGCAGTTCGACGACGGGCCCTACGCCAATCTGCAGGCCTACTTCGATCATCTCGCCCCTTCGCCGCTCAATGCCGGCGGCAGCCAGCGTCGTTACGGGCTGACCTATCTGGTGCGCGACCGCTTCTTCGACAGCAGCGTCGAGGCCGGTGTGCGCGGCGTGCTGCAGGCCAGCGATCACAGCGGCTCGGCGGAACTCTATGCGCAGTGGGAGATGAACGACCAGTGGCGCTTCGACGCCGGCGTCATGCGCATCTGGGGCTCGGCGGCCAGCGAATACGGCGTGTGGCGCAGGCAGTCCTCGTTCCGGATTTCGGCGCGACGGTCCTTCTAGATCAACCTCCTCAGGGTCCCCGAAATGCTTGACAAATCAATGTCGATAAATCTTAATGAGAACGATTATCAACTTCTAGAGTCGGGCGGCATTGAAGAACAGGGTTTCCATCGCGGATTTGTTCGGCCTGCCCCCGGAACAGGCACGCTTCGACACGTCCGAGGTTTCGGCCCCGGCCAGCGGCAAGGTGTGGCAGATTCCGCCGCGCTACGGCCAGGGCCGCGTGTTCATCGTACCGCTGCTGGGCGATGCCAGCCTGGCCCTGATGGAGTCGACCTTCATCGAGGACACCGAGATCTACGCCAACGTGGTGGCTCAGCCCAATCTGAGCTTCACGGTCTGCCTCGAAGGCAGCCTGGTCAACGTCACCGCGGGCCGCAAGCCGGTGCGCGTCAGTCGTCACGAGACGCTGTTCGCGCGCTATCCGAGCATGGAGTCGCGCACCGAGAGCCATGTCACCTCCCACTTCAAGGGTGGCGAGCGCGGTTGCTTCCTCACCATCCACCTGAGCCCGAACTGGCTGGAGGCGGCCGACGAGGCCTTCCTGCACGACGTGCTCGGCAACTCGTTCTGGCACGGCGTCTACAACTCCGGCCTGGCTTCGCAATGGATGCTCGGCGTGGCGCGCGAGGTGGTGCAGTGCACGCACCAGCCGCGCATGCAGTGGCACTACCTGTCGGCCAAGGTGCTGGAGCTGTGGTCGCAGCAGCTCGAGCTGCTGCGCAAGCTCTCGCTGCCTGGCGCCGCGGCCGCGCGCATGAAGGCGTCGGACCTGGCCTGCATCCATCAGGCGGCCGAGATCCTGGTCAGCGAAATGCGCGATCCGCCGACGCTGATCGAGCTGGCCTGGCGCGTGGGCATCAACGACAACAAGCTCAAGTCGGGCTTCCGGCTGGTCTACGGCACCTCGGCCTTCAGCTTCCTGCAGAAGCAGCGGCTGCAGCGCGCGCGCCAACTGATCGGCGAGGAAGGCATCGGCGTGATGCAGGCCGCGCAGATGGTGGGCTTTCGCAGTCCCAGCCACTTCTCGGCGATCTTCAAGGAGACCTTCGGCGTGTCGCCGAGCGGCCTCTCGCTGATGCCCGACACGGCGCCCGCGCCACCCTCCTAGGCCCGCGCGCGCACCGCGGCGGCCTCCTCTTTACTTGTCAGGAGCAGCCGCAATGAGCAGCGCCACTTCGTCCGAAACATCCGCGGCGCCCCAAGGCTCCGCCAGCCTGCTCGGCCTCGCCCGCACGCAGCTGTCGCTGACCGTCGGGGCCAGCCTGATGTCCATGCTGGCCGCGCTGGTGCAGCTCGTGCCCTACGGCGTGCTGTATTACATGGCCGTGGAGGTGTTCGCAGCCCAGCCCGACCCCGCGCACCTGCGCCAGCTCGCCTGGTTCGCGCTCGGGGCCTTGCTGGTGCGCTTCGTGTTCGCCGCCGGATCGAGCCTGCTCGCGCACATCGCCGCCTTCCGCGTGATGCACGACGTGCAGATGCGCATGGCGCGCAAGCTGTCGCGCGTGCCGATGTCCTTCTTCTCGCGCACCGGGAGCGGCGACCTGCAGAAGGCCTTCATGAACGACGCCGTCGCGCTCGAAGGCTTCATCGCCCACAGCCTGCCCGACATGATCGCCGCGCTGACCGTGCCCGTGGCCACCACCGTGCTGCTGTTCATCGTCGACTGGCGGCTCGCATTGGCTTCGATCGCGGTGCTGCCGGTCGCGCTCGCGCTGCAAGGGCTTTTCTTCGGCAAGGAGGCGCGCGCGCGCATGCAGGAATGGCACTCGGTGCAGGCGCGCATCAACGCGGCCATGCTCGAGTACCTGCGCGGCATCCACGTGATCAAGACCTTCGGGCTCGGCGCGCGGTCGTTCGGCGAGCTGCGCGATGCGATCCGCGAATCGGTGAACTGGTTGCTGACCTACACGAAGCGCATGCGCGCCGTTTGGGTCGGTTTCACCGCGCTGCTGGGTTCCAGCCTGCTCGCGATCGCGCCGCTGGGCGTCTGGCTCTACCAGCGTGGCGAGGTGACGCTGCCGGTGCTGCTGTTGTTCATCGTGCTCGGGCCGCAGGTGCTGTCCGCGTTCCTGCGGCTGACCTACGCCGGCGGCGACCTGATGCGCATCGGCGAAGGCTTGCGGCGCATCAACGGCATCCTCGACGGCGCGGAGCTCGATGAGAGCGCCGCGAAGGCGCACCGCGTGCCCGTCGACGCCGGCCTCTCGCTGCACGGCGTGCGCTTTCGCTACGAGGGCCGCGACATCCTGCACGACCTGAGCCTCGAAGTGCCCGCGGGCCAGGTCACCGCGCTGGTCGGCCCGAGCGGCGCCGGCAAGACCACCGTGGCCCGGCTGGTCGCGCGCCTGTGGGACGTGGACGCTGGCAGCGTGCGCCTCGGCGGCGTCGACGTGCGCGAGCTGCCGCTCGACGCGCTGCTCGACCGCGTGTCGCTGGTGTTCCAGGACGTCTTCCTGTTCGCCGGCTCGGTCGCCGAGAACCTGCGCCTCGCACGACCCAAGGCCAGCGACGCCGAGCTGCACGAGGCCGCGCGGCTGGCGCGCGCACACGAGTTCATCCGCGCGCTGCCGCAGGGCTACGACACGCTGCTCGGCGAACGGGGTGCTCGCCTGTCGGGCGGCGAGCGCCAGCGGCTGTCGATCGCGCGCGCCATCCTCAAGCAGGCGCCGATCCTCGTGCTCGACGAGGCCACCGCCTTCGCCGACCCCGAGAACGAAGCCCTGATCCAGGACGCACTCGCCGAGACCTGCCGCGGCAAGACCGTGCTCGTGATCGCGCACCGCCTGGCCACGGTGGCCGATGCCGACCGCATCGTCGTGCTCGACCAGGGCCGCGTCGTCGACCAGGGCCGCCATGCCGAATTGCTCGAACGCTGCGCGCTCTATCAGCGGTTGTGGGCCGACCAGCAGGAAGCCGCCGACTGGCAGATCGGCGGCCGGCGGCCGACGGCCGACGAGCCGGGGCAACACCCACAGCCGCACACCGACAGCATCCCCAGCGAGATCCTTCCATGAACCTGTTCGAACTCCTGCGCCTGGGCGACGACCTCGCCGGCAAACGCGATCCCCGCCTGCTTCGTGGCATGGCGCTGTCCATCGGCGAAGCCCTGGCGGCCACCGCGCCCTACCTGCTGACCTACGTGCTGCTCAGCGATCTCTTCACCGGCCAGGCCTCCCTCGCGCGCACCGGCTGGCTGGTGGCCGGCATGGCGCTGGCGCTGCTGGTCCAGGTCGGCTTCGGCATGCCCGCGGTCACGCGCATCTACGGCGCCGCCTACGGGCAGATGGGCGAGGCGCGCATCCGCCTGGCCGATCATCTGCGGCGCCTGCCGATGGGCTTCTTCTCGCGCCGCCGCAGCGGGCAGCTCGCGGGCGTGCTGACCGCCGACATGGCGCTGATCGAGGACATCTGGGCTCATTTCATCGGCCTGTTCACGGTGTCGGCGGCGCTGCCGCTGTTCATGGGCCTCGCGCTGCTCGCGATCGACTGGCGCATGGGCCTGGCGATCTTCCTCACGCTCCCGCTGGCCGTGGTCATGCTGATGGCTGCGATGCGGCGCATGGACCGCGAGACGCGCACGCTGATCCAGGCCTCGGACAACGCGAAGAACGCCTCCGCCGAGTACGTGCAGGGCATCGCCGTGCTGCGCACCTTCGGCCGCCAGGGCGAGGGGCTGGAGCGCCTGCGCATCGCGCTGGCGCAGTTGCGCGATGCGGCCATCCGCATCGAGACCGGTCCGGCGCCGATGATCCATGCCTTCAGCTTCATCACCGAGGCGGGTTTTGTCTGCGTGCTGCTGATCGGCACCTTCCTGCTGGCGGGCGGCACCCTCGCCGCGCCCGCGTTCCTGATCTTCGCGCTGCTCGCGATCACGATGACGCGCCGGCTCTCCGACCTCGGCTTCGCGCTGTGGCTGCTGCGCTTCGCGCACAAGGGCCTGCCGCGCGTGCGCAACCTGCTGGCGCAGCCGACGCTGCCCGAGCCTGCAGCCGCAGTCACGCCGACCCGCTTCGACATCCGGCTCGACAACGTCGCCCTCGCCTACGACGCCGCCGCCGATGCCCGGCTCGCGCTGAGCGGCATCAGCTGCACCTTGCCCGCGCGTTCGCTGACAGCCATCGTCGGGCCGTCGGGCGCCGGCAAGTCCTCGCTCGTGAACGTGATCGCGCGGCTGTGGGAGGTGTCCGAAGGCAGCGTCTCCATCGGCGGCGTCGACGTGCGCCAGATGCCCTTCGAGGTGCTGCACCGCCATGTCGCGATGGTGTTCCAGGACGTGGTGCTGTTCTCGGGCACCGTGGCCGACAACCTGCGCATCGGCCGCCCCGAGGCGAGCATGGACGAACTGATAGCCGCGGCGCGCGAGGCGCAGGCGCACGGCTTCATCATGGACTTGCCGCAGGGCTACGAGACACCGCTGGGCGAAGGCGGCGCGGGCCTGTCGGGCGGCGAGCGCCAGCGCATCGCCTTCGCGCGCGCGATCCTCAAGGACGCGCCCATCGTGCTGCTCGACGAGGCCACCGCCAGCCTCGACGCAACGCACGAGCGCGAGCTGCAGCAGGCCATCGACCGCCTCACGCGCGACAAGACCGTGGTGGTGATCGCCCACCGCCTGCGCACGGTGCGGCATGCCGACCAGCTGCTGGTGCTCGAAGGCGGCCGCCTGGTCGAACAGGGCCGCCACGAAGAACTGATCGCCGCCGACGGCACCTATGCGCGGCTGTGGCGCAGCCAGTCGCAGGTGAAAGGGTGGCGGATCGGCGGGGCCGGGGCGTAGCAGCCCTCAGGCCCTCATCAGGCTCTCAGGCTGTCGCCGCGACGGCAGCCGAAGCCTTCTGCGCCGCCGCCTCCTGCTGCCGCGCCTGGAACCTGCGGAATAGATCGAAGCGCGATTCGCCGATGCCCTCGCGCATCGTCACGCGCCGGATGCCCATTCCCTCGCGTTCCGCCAGGCACAGCACACCCAGCTTGCCCACGTGCCGGTTCGCCTTCACCTGTGCCACCGCTTCCGCCGCCTGCGCCAGCGGGAACGACTGCGACACCGTCGGATGGATCTTGCCGAGGCAGGCCATGCGGTTGGCCTCGTAGGCCTCGCGGAAGTTGGCGCCGTGCGAGCCGATGATCGACTTCACGTGCATCCACAGGTAGCGGTTGTCGTACACGTGCTGATAGCCGGTGGTCGAGCCGCAGGTCACGACTTTGCCGCCGCGCCGCGCCACGAAGACGCTGGCCGAGAAGGTCTCGCGCCCGGTGTGCTCGTAGACGATGTCGATCTCCTCGCCGCCCAGCAGCCGCTCCACCGCGCCGCGGAAGGCCACGAGCTGGCGCGTGTTGAGCTCGCCGCTTTCCTTGATGAAACTGCCGCGCAGCTTCGAGCGGTCGATCACCATCTCGCAGCCCAGCTCTCGCACCAGCGCTTCCTTCTCGGGCCCCGACACCACGGCCACCGGCCGCCCGCCGCCGTTGAGCACGTACTGGATGCCGACCGCGCCCATGCCGCCCGAGCCGCCCCAGATCAGCACGTTGTCGCCCTGCTTCATGCGCGCGCCGTTGCGCGACACCAGCATGCGGTAGGCCGTGCCCGACACCAGCGCGAGCGAGGCGGCTTCTTCCCAGCTCATGTGCTCGGGCTTGGCCATGAGCTGGCTCTCCTGCACCAGGCAGAACTGCGCCAGTCCGCCGAAGTTGGTCTCGAAGCCCCAGGCGCGCGCATCGGGATCGACCAGCGGATCGTCGTGGCCCGCGGGATCGATCAGCCCGAAGACGCTGGGGTTGACCGTCACACGGTCGCCCGGCTTCCAGCGCGTGACGCCCTCGCCCACGCGCACCACCACGCCGCAGGCGTCGCTGCCGAGGATGTGATAGTCCTGCTGGTGCATGCGCCCGCGAGGATGGCTCTGTGCGTACTGCGCAAGAAACTGGTGGGTCGAGAGCGGCTCGAAGATCGACGACCAGACGGTGTTGAAGTTGATGCCCGAGGCCATCACCGCGACGATGGCTTCGCCCGAGCGCGGCTCGGGGATCGGCACTTCCACGCGCTTGAGCGAGCGGCGCGGATCCTTGTCTTCGCTGGCCATGCCCGCGAACATCTCCTGGTCCTGGCGCAGGGTGGCCAGCGCCTGCATCGAGGCGGGCAATCGCGCGTTCGCGAAATCGGCGCTGGTCGCGGCCGGGGACTCGATCATCTCGAGCAGGGTGGCGAGTTCGGTGGACATCATCGTCATGCAATGGACTCCTGGTTCATGTGAGCAGCCAGGGCGCGGCCCACCAGGGCGGGCACGGACAAGGCCGGGTCGGAAAGGTAAAAGTGGCCGCCGGTGAAGCGGTGCAGTTCGAAGCGCGCATGGGTGTAGGGGCGCCAGGCTTCCACCGCATCGAGTGGCGTGACGCCGTCGTCGGTCGCTGCCAGCGCGGTGACGGGACACGGAAGCGGTTGCCAGGTGGTGCGGTGCCAGCGCTCGATGAGCGCGAGGTCGGCGCGCAGCACCGGTTCCATCATGGCCATGTAGTCGCTGTTGTTCAGCACGCTCCCTGGGGTGCCGCCGCGCGCGCCGAGGGCCGCGAAGAATTCGGCCTGCGGCAGGTGGTGGATCTGCCGGGTGTCGGCGATGTGCGGCGCGCGGCAGGCCGAGACCCAGAGGTGCGCGGGTGCGCTGCCTGCCCGTTGCAGCGCGCAGGCGAGCTCGTAGGCCACGACCGATCCCATGCTGTGGCCGAACAGCGCAAAGGGCTGGTCGAGCCAGGGCTGCAGCTGCGCGGCCAGTTCGGCGACCAGCACGGTCATGTGGCGGTACGCGAGTTCGCCGATGCGGTTTTCGCGGCCGGGCGGCTGGATGCGGCAGACCTGCACGTCCTGCGGCATGTGCATCTGCCATCCGCGATAGAACGATGCGCCGCCGCCGGCGTGCGGGAGGCAGAACAGGCGCATGCGCGGCGTGCCCGGTGTTGCGTCGGCCTGGACCCAGCTTTTGGGCGTGCTCATGACAAGACCTCCTCCACAGCCCGCTCACCCATCAGGTGATGCACCCACTGCGCCACCTGCGCCGTCTGCATGCAACTGAAGTGGTCCCCCGGCACACCGGCCGACACCAGCCGATCGCAAAGCCCGCGCCAAGGCGCCGCCGCGTCCGCCTGCACCCCCTGCGTCGCATGCAGGAACGTGACCGCCACGTCGTCCAACTCACGCGGCACATGCCGCGCCACCGCCTCGACGTGATGCCGGAACATCGCAAAGCGCGCCCGCAGGTCGTCCGCCTCCCGGCCTTCGCCCGCGGCCAGCGCATTCACCGCCATGTGCAGCGCCTCGTTGTCGGCGTGCGGCATCTGCGTGAGCCATGCCGCCAATGCTTCTTCGGATGGATTGGCACCCGGCAGCGGCGCCAGTCCTTCGAGCCAGGGCAGCGACGCGGCCGGCACGCCCAGGCTGGCCGCGAACAGCGCCAGCGTCGCGAGCGGCTTGCCGATCAGCGCGGAAGGCAGCAACGCCGTGTCGACCAGCAGCAGCCGCTCGACCGTCTCACCCGCATCGCGCAACTGGCACGCGGCCTCCCACGCCAGCACCCCGCCCGAGCTGAAACCGCACAGACGGTAAGGCCCCTGCGGCTGCACCTCGCGCAGCGCATGCACGTAGGTGTGCGCCATCGCCTCGATGGTGAGCGGCGGGTCCAGCGGCGATTGCAGGCCATGCAGCGCCGCGTTCGCATCGAGCTGGCGCAGGGCCTCGGCCATCGGCCGGAAGACGAACACGTCGCCGTCGCTGCCGTGGAAGCCGAACCAGTGGCGGTCCGCGGCCGAAGCCTTGCCCGGGCTCAGTCGCACCACCAGTTCCCTCGGCCCCGACACCGGCGCGACGACGCAGGCGGCCATTGCCTCGAGCTCGGGGTTCGCGAACACCTGCCGCACCGACAGCGCAATGCCATGGCGCTCTTTCATGCGCACGCACAGCCGCGTCGCGAGCAACGAATCGCCGCCCAGTTCGAAGAAGTGATCGCGCCGGTCCACCGACGTCAGCGACAGCAGCGCGCCCCACTCCGCCGCCAGCGCGCGCTCGGCGGGCGTCACCGGCGGCAGGCTCTCGCGCTCCACCGGCTGCGGTTGCAGCGCCGGCAGCGCAGCGCGATCGACCTTGCCGTTCGCGCTCAGCGGCAGGCGCTCGAGCACGATCACCTCCGACGGCACCATGTACTCGGGAATGCGCGTGCGCAGGAAATCGCGCAGCGCATCGCGCTCGATCCGCGCCGCGCCGTCCGCCGCCACCACATAGGCCGCGAGCGACTGCTTGCGCTGCGCCGCCGCGCCGGCCCGGCTGCGGCCGCCGTCGGCACCGATCGCGAGCACCAGCGCCTCGCCCACGGCCTCGTGCGCGCGCAGCGCCGATTCGATCTCGCCCAGCTCGATGCGGTAGCCGTTGACCTTGACCTGGTGATCGCGCCGGCCCAGGAACTCGATGTAGCCGCGCGGATGGAAGCGCCCCAGGTCGCCCGTGCGGTAGAGCCGCTCGCCCGTGTCCGGATGGACCACGAAGGCCGCTTCCGTGCGCGCCGTGTCGGCCCAGTAGCCGAGCGCCAGCCCGACACCGCCGATGTACAGCTCCCCGACCACCCATTCCGGGCACGGCCGCAAGGCCGCGTCCAGCACATGGAAGCGCTGGTTCGCCAGCGGCGTGCCGTAGGGAATGCTGCGCCAGTCGGGCTGCACGCCATCGACGCGGTGGTGGATCGACCAGATCGACGCCTCGGTCGCACCGCCCAGCCCGATCAGGCGGGCCTGCGGCGCCGCGGCGCGCAGCGCGTCCGGCAGCGACAGTGGGATCCAGTCGCCGCTGAGCATCACCGTGCGCAGGCTGCGCAGCGACCCGGCGCGTGCGCCGGCCTGCTCGACCAGCATCTGGCACAGCGCGGGTACGCTGTTCCACACCGTCACGCCATGGCGCTCGATCAGTTCGAGCCAGTGCTGCGCATCGCGCAGGCCCTCCGCCTCGGGCAGCACCAGGCAGGCGCCCGCAGCGAAGCTGCCGAAGATGTCGTGCACCGACAGGTCGAAGCTCAGCGCCGACAGGCCGAACACCGCGTCGCCGGCGCCGATGTCGAAGCGCCGGTTGATGTCGAGCACCGTGTTCAGCGCGCCTCGGTGGTCGATCATCACGCCCTTCGGCAGGCCGGTGGAGCCCGAGGTGAAGATGATGTAGGCCAGTTCGCTGCCCTGCGCCTCGTGCCATGCGAAGCCCTGCGCCTCGGCGCTGCATTCGCGCAGCACGCGCGCATCGGGCACGGCGAGCACCTCGACCTCGGTCGGCCATGCGAGCGCCGCATCGTGCGCGCCGACGATCGCGTGGCGGATGCCGCAGACCGCGAGCAGTTCATGGCGCCGCGCGTCGGGCCATTGCGGATCGATCGGCACATAGGCCGCGCCCGCCGCCATCGCGCCGATCACGCCCACCACCTGTTGCCAGCCTTTGGGCGCGACGATCGCGACGCGCTCGCCGGGTTGCACGCCCGCATTGCGCAGCCGCCAGCCGACCCACTGCGCGGCCTCGTGGAGCGCGCGGTAGCTGAAGGTGTCCTCGCCCGCGATCAGCGCCGCGCGCTGCGGTGTCGCCGACACCGACTGCCTGAATGGCGCGAGCAGGTCCGTCGGCGCGCGCAGCAGCATCGCGTCGGCCGTCGCGTTGTAGCTGTCGCGACGATCCTGCTGTGCGGTCGGCAGAGCGACCGGCGCGCGCAGGCCCCATGTCGCATCGCTCTCGGCGGCGAGGTCGCGCAACAGCGCGCAGTAGGCACCGAACATCGCATCGAGCAGCCCCTCGGGGAACAGCTCGTCCACGCTGTCCCAGCAGACGTTGAGGCGCCCGCCATGGTCGTGCACGTGGTTGTCGATCCAGACCTGCGGCGTCTGGCTGATCGTGTAGACCAGATCGCCCAGCCGCGTGGCCTGCTGCTCGCGCTCGGCATGGCCCGTGTCGGCCTGCTCCGCGAGGCCGAAGGTGCTGGTGAAGACCACCGGCATCGCGGCGCGCTGCGCGCCCTCGCGCCGTGCGATCTCGCGCATCACCTGCACGCCGGTGAAGCTGTCGTGCGCCTGGTCGCGCAGCAGTTGCTGCTGCAGTTGGCGCGCGCGTGCCGCGAAGGACAGCGTGGCATCGCCGTCCACGGCCAGCAGGATCAGCGAGGTGAACTCGCCGACGATGTCGTTGACCTGTGGATGCACCGGCAGGCGGTTGAAGGTCGGCACATTGAGCGTGAGACGCGGCGACGCGCTCCAGCGTCCCAGCACCTCGGCGTACACCGCGAGCAGCAGGCCCGAAGGCGTCAGGCCCGCGCGCTCGGCGCCGCGCTGGCGCAGGCGCTGCCAGGCTTCGGGCGGCAGGTTGAATTCACGGCGGTGGAAGCGCGGCGAGGCGATCTGCGCCGGGTCCTTGGCGAGCGGCAGCTGCGGCGCGGGCGGCATGTCCTCCAGGCGCTGCACCCAGTAATCGCGGGCGCGCGCATGCTCGGCGGTCTGGCGATGGCGCTGCACCGCCTGCGTGTAGTCACGAAAGCCCAGGCCCAGCGGCGGCAGCGGCTGCTCGGGCCGCGCATAGCGCGCCACCCACTCGCTCAGCAGGATGCCGATGCTGCGGCCGTCGGTCATGATGTTGTCGAGGCTGATGTGCAGCCGCGTGCGGCGCGCATCGAGTCGGCTGGTGCGGATGTCGAACAGTGGCCAGCGGTCGGTGCGCGGCACGCGGTGCGACATCTCGCCGCGCACCGCATCGAGCCGCGCCTGGCGCGCAGCGGGCGTGTCGCCGCGCAGGTCGATGTCGGCGATCTCGTAGGCCGGCACGCTGGCGAGGATGCGCTGCATGCCGTCGGCTTCGATGAGGCAGCGGAGCATCTCGTGGCGCGCCACGAGGTCGCGCCAGGCCGTGGCGAGCAGCGGCCGGTCGAGGTCTTCGCAGTCCAGCTCCATGTAGCCGTGGCAGGCCACGCTGCCGAGCGCCATGTCCTGGTGGCGACCGATCCAGTAGGCCTGCTGCACGTCGGTCAGCTCGAAGGGCAGCGCGGCGTCGTCGGGGCGCGGCTGCAGCAGCGATGCGGGGGTGTCGGCGGTAGTGGCCCCGTTGCCCGTTGCCGCCGCCAGCTTGCGCGCCATGGCGGCGACATTCATCTCGGCCATCAGCTCGTTCGGCCGGATCTGCAGTCCCAGCGCCTGGCCCAAGCGGTGCGTGAGGTCCAGGAACATCAGCGAATCGATGCCCAGGTGCAGCAGGTCGGCGTCCGGCGGGATGTCGGCCGGTGCACGGCGCAGCAGCCGGCCCACGGTCTGTTGCAGGTGCATGCGCAGCAGCTGCTCGCGCGCCGCTTCGTCGGGCGCGGCCTCGAGCGCGGCGCGCACGTCGCCGGCCTCGGCGATGTCGGAGCGGCCGGCAAGGGCCTTGGCGCCCGCTGCCATCGCGACCGGCTGGAAGTAGTGCTCGAGCTGCACTGCGGGATGCCCGCGCAGCAGCACGGGCCAATCGACGTCGAACACGCCCAGGTGCGGCTCGCCGCTCGCCATTGCGAGTGCCAGCAATTCCAGCGCACCTGCCGGCGTGAAGCTGCGCAGGCCGCCGCGTTCGAGCCGCTTCAGCTGCTCGCTGTCGGCGACCGTGCCCACGTCGGACCACGCGCCCCAGCTCACGCTGAGTGCCGGCATCCCGCGTGCCTGGCGGTAGCCCGCGAGCGCGTCGAGGAAGGCGTTGCCCGCCACGTAGTCGGGCAGCCCGCGCGCGGGCACCAGCGAGACCGACGACGAATAGAGGATGAAGAAGTCGAGCGGCGCGCCCTCGGTGGCGCGATGCAGGTTCCATGCGCCTTCGACCTTGGGTGCCATCACTTCGAGCGCGCGTTCCAGCGGCGGCAGCTCGCCGAGTTGCGCGGCATCGGTGACGACCGCGCAATGCACCACGCCCTTGAGCGGATGCGGCAGCGCATCGATCGTGCGGCGCAGCGCGGCCTCGTCGCGCAGGTCGGTCTGCGCCACTTGCACGTCGATGCCCTTGCCTTTCAGCGCATCGATGACTTCGATGGCCGCTGTGCCGGGCGCTCGGCGCCCCGCCAGCACGAGGTGGCGCGCGCCGTGCGCGGCCAGCCAGCGGGCGGTTTCGAGGCCCAGGCCGCCGAGGCCGCCAGCGATCAGGTAAGTGGCCGATGGATCGCAGGCCAGAGGTTGCGGCGCCGCCAGCGGCACGGGGTGGCGATGCAGGCGCGGCACCAGGCGGCGACCGGCGCGCAGCGCGCATTCGGTCTCGCTGCCGCCTTGCAGCAGCGCGGCCATCAACTGCTGCGCGCTCTCGCGTGCCGAGGCCACCGGGTCCAGGTCCAGCAGCTCGATGTGCAGTTCGGGATGGCCCAGCGCCGCGACCTGGCTGAAGCCCCACAGCGGCGCCTGCGCCAGCATGGGCGCTTCATGCGCCGCCACGGCTTGCGCGCCTCGCGTCACGATGCCGAGCTGCCCGAGGGCCTGCACGTCGGCCTCGCCGAGCGCGCCCAGCAGGCGCAGCAGATCGCCGAGGCTTTCCTCCTGGTGGGCGCGCAGTTCGGTGCCCGTGGTCTGTGCATCGAGCGCGCCGTCGATGCCGCGCAGGTGCACGACGCGACCGGGCGATCCGTCCTTGCGCCGCACCCAGCTGCGCAGCCGGGCGCCCAGTGCATAGGCCTCGTCGGGCGCGATGCGTTCGACATGGTGGCCGCGCGCTTGCAGCGCGTCGGCCAGTGCCTTGCCGACGCCCGATGCGTCGGACACGATGAACCAGTGCCCGGGTTCTTCCTGCGCGGTCGATGCCGCGGCTTCATGCAGTTGCCATGTGCGGCGATAGACCGGCGCATCCGTGCGCATCGGCGTTGCAGCTTGCGTGTGTCCCTCCGCCGTTTCGGCACGGCGGGCCACGAGCACGCGCTCGCCCAGCGCCGAGGCGGCACAACTCGCTTCCGGAAAGCTCGCCTGCGCATCGAAGCCCAGCCCGTCGAGCAGGCCATGCCACTGCGCCTCGTCCATGAACGGCTGGATGCCGCGCAGCCCCGTGTCGCGCACGACAGGCAGCAGCAGGCCGGTGGTGATCTCGCCGATCAGCGTCTCGCGCACGATCTCGTACATCACGAGCACGCCCGAGGGCCGGAGCAGATCGCGCACATTGGCCATGGTGGCGCGCAGGTCGGCGGCCGCATGCAGCACGTTGGACGCGAGGACCAGGTCGAAGGACCCTGGCTCCAATCCCTGCGATGCGGGCGCGCGGTCGATGTCGAACAGCTGGTAGCGCACGAACGGCTGATCGGCGAAGCGCGCAGCCGCGCGGTCGAGGAACAGCGGCGAGACGTCGCTGAAGACGTATTCGGTGCGCGATGCCGGCAGATGCGGCAGCACTTGGCGCGTGGTGGCACCCGTTCCCGCGCCGATCTCCAGCACGCGCAGCGGGCGTGTGCCCGCGCGGCCAACCCAGGCGCGAACCACCTCGCTCACCAGCGCATTGAAATAGCGCGAAGTCGGCAGGTCCGCATAGATGCCTTCGGCGCTCGTGAGCGAGTCGTTGCCGAGCATCGCTTCAAGGCCGCTGGTCTTGCCCGCGAGCACGGCGGCCAGTTGGTCGGCCGCCTGCAGGAAGACCGGCTTGAAGTGCGGCGATGCGGCCCAGACCGGCTCGCAGCGCGCTGCCAGCAGTGCCATGCGCGTGTCGTCCGGTGGCGCGAAGCCGCCGAAGACGCCGTCGGCATCGCGCTTCAGTTCACCCGCGTCGGCCAGCGCATGCAGCAGGCGTTCGAGCAGTTGATGGAAGCGCGGCTGCACGGCGCCGCGCTGTGCGAGCACGGCTGCGGCGTGCGGCTGGCCGTCTTCCGCGAACAGCGCGAGGCGGTCGAGGGCGCGCAGCACCGAGGCGCGCGCATGCGCGAGCAACAGCTCTTCGTGCGCGCGCAGTGTTTCCAGGCCCAGTGTTTCTAGACCCGCATCGGCCTGTGCCCGGCCAGCCGACAGCAGAGCCTCCCAGGCCGGGGAGGCTGCCGGTGCAGACGCATGCCCGTGCAAGCCCTTGTCGACCGCCGCGAGCCAGTACCGTTGCCGCGCGAACGGATAGCCCGGCAACGGTACGCGCCGCGCCTGCACATCGCCGGTCAAGCCTTTCCATTCCAGCATGACCCCGCGTGTGTAGAGCCGGCCGGCCGCGAGCAGGAACTGCGTCTGGTCGTCCTGGTCTTTCTGCAGCGAGGCGATGCAGTCGATGCCCGCATCTGGCCCCACACAGTCGGCGGCCAGCCGCGACAGCACCGGATGCGGCCCGCATTCGAGCAGCACGCGCACATCCAGCTCCTGCACCAGGCACTGCACGCCCGCCGCGAACAGCACCGGTTCGCGCAGATGGTCGCGCCAGTAGCGCGGCCGTGTGATCTCGTCGTCGGCCACCACGCGGCCATGCAGGTTCGAGACCACAGGCATGCGCGGCGCCTGCAGAGGCACTTGCGCCACGATGCGCTCGAAGTCGTCGAGCACCGGGTCCATGCGTGGCGAATGGAAGGCGTCGGCGATCAGCAGCGGCCGCGTGCTCACGCCCTGCGCTTCCATCGCCAGGCGGAAGCGTTCGACGGCGGCGCTGTCGCCGGCCACCACCAGGTTGCGCGGGCCGTTGATCGCCGCAATGCTCAGGCTCCGTTCGTAGCCGCGCAGGCCCGCGCGCACCACCGGCTCTTCCGCCAGCACCGCGAGCATGCGGCCCCGGTCGCCCTCGATCGACTGTGTCAGGCGGCCGCGCGCAGCCACCAGCTTCAGCGCATCGGGCAGGCTCATCACGCCGGCCACGCAGGCCGCGACGAACTCGCCGAGGCTGTGCCCCGCGACCGCGCGGAAACGCACGCCGGCCGCGCTCCAGGTGCGGTACAGCGCGTACTCGACCGCGAACATCGCGGGCTGCGCGTGGTCGGTGCGTTCCAGCAGGGCCGTGTGTTCACCGAACAGCACCTGTGCCAGCGGCTGCTGCAGCACGCCTTCGAGCGCCTGCGCGCAGGCATCGAGCGCTTCGCGGAACACCGCATGCGTGCCGTACAGGCCCGCCGCCATGCCCGCGTACTGCGCGCCCTGCCCCGTGAACAACGCGGCGACCTGGGGCTCGCCGAACGCGACGATGCCGAGGCTCGCGCGGTCGGTGGCCTCGCCGAGCAGCGCGTAGTCGCGCAGGCCGGCGGCGAGGTCGGCGCGGTCCAGGCCGACGAGTGCGAGGCGATGGGCACCGTCGTGCCGGCGGCCGGCGAGCGCGGTGTGGCAGGCATCGCGCACCGTGGGGGCGTCGTCGGCTTCGAGCGCCGCCGCGTGGCTGTCGGCCAGCGTGCGCAGTTGCGCTTCGCTGTGCGCGCTCAACAGCATGAGCCCCGCGCCTTGGGAGGCCGCGACCTCGGCCACGGTCGGCGCCTCCTCGAGGATCACATGCACGTTGGTGCCGCCGAAGCCGAACGAGCTCACCCCCGCGCGGCGCGGCGTCGGTCCCGCTTCCCAATCGCGCAACTCGGCATTCACGAAGAACGGGCTGCGCGCGAAGTCGATCTTCGGATTGGGCTGTGTGTAGTGCAGGCTGGGCGGAATCGCGCGGTGCCGCAGCGCCAGCACCGTCTTGATGAAGCTCGCGATGCCGGCCGCCGCATTCAGGTGGCCGATGTTGGTCTTGACCGAGCCGAGCGCGCAGAAGCCGGTGCGCCGCGTCTCGCCGCGAAAGGCCCGCTCCAGCGCATGCACCTCGATCGGGTCGCCCAGCTCGGTGCCCGTGCCATGCGCTTCCACGTAGCCGATGCTGTCGGGACTCACGTCGGCCACGGCCAGCGCCTGCGCAATCACGCGCGCCTGCCCCGCCACGCTGGGCGCGGTGTAGCCGATCTTGTCGGCGCCGTCGTTGTTGACCGCCGAGCCGCGCAGCACCGCGAGCACGGTGTCGCCGTCGCGCAGCGCCAGGTCCAGCCGCTTGAGCAGCACCACGCCCGCGCCGTTGCCGGCCACGGTGCCGCCGGCCTTCGCATCGAAGGCGCGGCAGTGCCCGTCGGGCGAGAAGATCATCCCGGCCTGGTACTCGTAGCCGATGGTCTGCGGCACCGAGATGTCGGCGCCGCCCGCCAGCGCCATCGTGCATTCGCCGGCGAGCACGCTCTGCGCCGCCATGTGCACCGCCAGCAGCGAGGTCGAGCAGGCGCTCTGCACGCACACGCTGGGCCCGGTGAGCCGCAGCTTGTACGACACGCGCGTGGCGAGGTAGTCCTTGTCGTTGCCCACCAAGAGCTGCAGCAGCGAGGTCTGGCCGCCGCCGGTCAGGCGCGGCGCGGCCGCCATCATGTAGGTGCTGATGCCGCAGCCGGCGTACACGCCGACCTCGCCCGCGGCCGGATCGCCCGGCGCATAGCCCGCGTTCTCCATCGCATGCCAGCAGCATTCGAGGAACACGCGGTGCTGCGGGTCCATCAGCTCGGCCTCGGCGGCCGTGACCTTGAAGAAATCGGCGTCGAAGGCGTCGGCGTCTTCCAGCACCGAGGCGGCGCCGATGAAGCCGGGCCGCGCGACCTGCTCGGCGCCGAAGCCGGCGGCGCGCAGCTCGTCGGCGCTGAAGCGCTGGATCAGTTCGTGGCCCTGCGCCAGGTGCTGCCAGAAGGCCTCGACGTCGGGCGATTGCGGAAAGCGCCCGGCCATGCCGATGACGGCCACCGCCTCGGGGTGTTCGAGCACCGGGGCGCCGAGGTGGGAAGGCGCGGAAAGTGTGGATGAGTTCATGGGTTGTCTTCGGCGAATTGAGGGCCGGCGGTGGCCGGTCGCTGCGGGCGGCGCCGCGTGAGCGCGGCGCGTTCGCGGGCCTGCGCCATCAGGTTGTTGTCCTCGGCGGCCGGCGCGTCGCTGCCCAGGTGCCGCGCCAGCGCGCGCACGCTCGCGTGCTCGAAGAAGGCGACGACCGACAGGCTGCGCCCGAGTTGCTCTTCGAGCGCCTGGTGCATCGCCACGATGTCGAGCGAACTTGCACCGATGTCGAAGAAGTTGTCTTCCGCGCTCACCGGTCCGCAGGCCAGCCGCTGCTGGACGATGGCGGCGATGCGCTGCTCCATCGCATCGGCCGGCGCGACGTGCGCGGCCGCGCGCTGCGCCTGGAAGTCGGGCGCGGGCAGCGCCTGGCGGTCGACCTTGCCGTTGGACGAGAGCGGCAGCCCGCCCTCGAGCTGGACCCAGGCCGCGGGCAGCATGTAGCGCGGCAGGTGCTCGGCCAGGAAGGCCTGCAGATCGGCGTTCGTCGCCTTGGCCGCGTCGGCGGGCACGACATAGGCCACCAGCCGGCGCTGGCCCGAGGGATCGGCAACCACCTGCACCACCGCCTGCCGCACCGCCGCGTGGCGCGCGAGCACGGCCTCGATCTCGCCGAGCTCGATGCGGTGGCCACCGACCTTGACCTGGAAGTCCTCGCGGCCCAGGAACTCGACGTGTCCTTCTGGGCGGAAGCTGCCGAGGTCGCCGGTGAAGTACAGGCGCTCTCCGGTGCGCGGATGGGTGACGAAGCGCTCGGCCGTCTTGGCCGCATCGCCCCAGTAGCCCTGCGCGAGTCCGTCGCCGCCGATGTAGAGACGGCCGACCACATGCTCGGGGCAGGGCTGCATCGCATCGTCGAGCACGTGGATGCTCTGGTTCGCCAGCGGCATGCCGTAGGGAATGCTGCGCCAGCCTTCAAGCACGCGCGCCACCGGGTACTGGATCGACCAGATCGCAGCTTCGGTCGCGCCGCCCAGGCTCAGCAGCGCAGCCTTCGGCGCGGCGCGGTGCACGGCCTCGGGCAGCGCGAGCGGGATCCAGTCGCCGCTGAGCAGCACGGCGCGCACGCTGTCGAGCGCGCCGGGCGCATGCCGCTGCGCCAGCAGCATCTCCATCAGCGCGGGCACGCTGTTCCACACCGAGACGCCGTGCTCGCGCACGCACTGCCACCAGTGCGAGGGGTCGCGATCGTGCCCCGCCCGCGGCATGACGATGGCCGCGCCCGCCGCGAGCGTGCCGAAGATGTCGAAGACCGAGAGGTCGAAGCTCAGCGACGACAGCGCGAACACCCGGTCCGATGCCTCGAGCGCGAGGCGCGCCTGCAGGTCGAGCAATGTGGTGCGCACCGCGCGGTGGTCCATCACCACGCCCTTGGGGCGGCCGGTGGAGCCCGAGGTGAAGATCACGTAAGCCAGGTCGTCGGCGCGGCAGGGCCAGGGCTTGATCGCGGTGTCGGACGCGGGTGCTGCGTCGTCGATGACCAGGCGGCGCAATGCGGCGGGCCATTCGAGCGCGGCGTCGGTGTGCGCGTCGGTCACGACCCAGGCGGCGCCGGTCTGCTGCAGCAGTTCCTCGCGGCGCGCGCGCGGCAGTTCGGGGTCGATCGGCACGTAGGCCGCGCCGCTCATCTGGATGCCGAGGGCCGCCACCACCTGGCGCCAGCCTTTGGGGCAGGTGATCGCGACCAGCGTGTCGGGCATGGCGCCGCCCGCGCGCAGCACTGCGGCCACGGCTTGTGCACGCCGCGCGAGCTCGCCGTAGGCGATCCGTGTCGTGCCATCGATCACTGCCGTGGCTTCAGGCCGCGCGGAGGCTTGGCGCAGGAAGGCCGCATAGAGCGGCTCATCGGCCTCGGCCGCGAGCGTTTCGTCGCGCGTGGCGTTGTATTGCGTGCGGCGTTGTTGCTGCACGCGCGGCAGCGCCACCGCGAGTTCGCGCCGCCAGGCCGACGCGTCGGCCGCGAGCGTCTGCAGGTTCGCGGCGTAGGCCTCGAACATCGCGTCGATGAGTCCGGGCGGAAAGGCCTCGGCCACATGGTCCCAGTGGATGCACAGGCAACCGCCCTCCTCGTACACCTGGTGGTCGAGCAGAACCTGCGGCGTCTGCGTGATCGAGTAGCTCAGGCGGCCGAGCTGCTCGCGCCCGGTGTCGAGCTGTTCGCTCACGTCGCCCACCTGCAGCGCGCTCGTGAACACCACGGGCGCGAGCTTCTGGCCCTGGCCTGGCGACCGGCTGGCCCAGGCCTGCAGCACGCGCACGCCGCTGTAGAGACGGTGCTCCAGGTCGTCGAGGAAGCGGTCCTGGATGCGCCGCGCGCGGCTTGCGAACGCGCTGTCCTGCCCATCGGCCAGCGCCTCGACGCCCAGCAGCATCGTCGCCGTGAAGTCGCCGACGATCGCGTTCATCTCCGGATGCCAGGGCTGGCGGTTGAACAGCGTCATGTTGAGCGTGAAGCGCGACTCGCGGCTCCAGCGCCGCAGCACATGCGAGAAGGCCGTGAGCAGCGCCACGGTGGTGGTGACGCCGATCGCGCGCGACTGCTGGCGAAAGGCCTCCCAGGCCGGTTGCGGCAGGCGGAAGCGCAAGCGCGTGAAATGCGGCTGCTTGAGTTCGGCCAGCTCCTTCGCGAGCGGCAGCGCGGGCGCGGCGGGCAGTGTCTCGATCCGCGCATCCCAATGGCGCTGCGCGCGGGCGTAGGTCTCGGTGGTTTCCTGCGCCTTGAGCGCGAGCACGTAGTCGCGAAAGCTCAGCGTAGTGCGCGGCAACCGCAGCTGCGGATCCTGGTAGCAGCGCAGCAGCTCCTCCTGGAAGATGAAGTTGCTGTAGACGTCCGAGACGATCGCATCGAAGCTCCAGTGGATGCGCTGGCGGTCGCCGCCGATCAGGCTCACACGCACGTCGAACAGCGGCCAGCAGTCGGCGGGGCGCACTTCGTGCGACATCTTCTCGCGCAGCGCGAGCAGCGCGCGTTCGCGCTCGGCTTCATCGAGGCCGCGCAGGTCCTGCACCGCGACTTCGAACGGCGGCACCTCGGACAGCGTCTGCTGCCGGCCGCTGTCGTGCACCACCGTGCGCAGCATGTCGTGGCGCGCGATCACCTGTTGCCAGGCCATGCGGTAGCGCTCGATGTCGAGGCCTTCTATCTCGTACTCGAGGTAGGCGTGGCTGGAGACGTTGCCCAGCACGAAGTGGCGGCTGCGGCCGAGCAGGTAGCCTTGCTGGATGTCGGTCAGGGGATAGGGATCGTGGCGGTGTGCGGTGTCGGGTTCGATGCGCGGGACCGTGGCTTCGGTGGGTGGCGCCATGGCGACACCGGCGCCGCGCAGAAGTTTTTGCATCAGGGCACGCTGCTGCGCGTTGAGACTCGTGCTGCTCATGCTGTCACCTCTTCGTTCAGCGCTGCCGCCAATTGCTCCGACGACATCCCCCGCACCTGCAGATAGACCGCCGCCACACGCTCGGTCAGCCCGGGCTGCGCCTCGTTGCCGACGATGTGCCGCGTGATGCGCGCGATGCTCTGCTCGGCGAACAAGGTCCGCACCGGCAAGTCGAACTGCAAGGCCTCGCGCATCTCCGCCATCAGCGGCAGCGCGAGCATCGAGTCCCCACCCAGCGCAAGGAATTCGTCGTCGATGCCGATGCGTTCGATGCCCAGCCGCTCCTGCCACAGCAGCGCGAGCACGCGTTCGATCGCGTTGGTCGGCGGCGCATAGGGTGGGCCGTCGAGCGGCCGGCCCGGTGCGTCCGCATCGCGCCGCAGGTCGGCGTTCTCGAACACGGCCAGGGCCTGCCCTGCCGCCTTCGCGCGCGCGGCCAGCAGCGCGGGGAAATCGGCGGTCGATACCACCATCTGCGGCAGCCCGGCGCGCAGCACGCGCTCGAAGCAGCCGGGCGCTTCCGCCGGGCGGATGCCGGTCTCGATCTCTCCGCCGGTGATGCGGTGGTGCCGCTCGGCCAGCTCGAGGATCATGCCGACCTCCAGCCAGTAGTCCCAGTTGACGCTGCGCGCCACGCCCGCGCGCAGAGGGCCGGCCTGCGCGAAGGCGTCGAGGAAGGCGTTGGCGGCCGTGTTCTCGGCCTGCCCCAGCGTGCCCGCGAGCGCGCCGAGCGAGGAGCACAGCATCAGGAAATCGAGCGAGGGCGTGTCGAAGAGCTCGGCCAGCAGGCGCGTGCCGTCGACCTTGGCGCGCAGGTTGCGCGTGTCGGCGGCGCTGTCCTCGAGCTGCATCAGCCCGCCGCCCGGAACGCCCGCCGCGTGCACGATGCCGTGGAACGGGGCGTCGCCGAATCGCGCGGTGATCTGTGCGCGCACGGCCTGCATGCGCGTGCGGTCGGCGACGTCGGCCTGCACGGTCTCGATCTCGGCGCCGAGTGCTTCGAGCGCTTGCACCTGGCGGATGCGCGCACGCAGCGCCGCCTCGGCGCTTTCATCCGCCAGCAGCGCCGCCCACTGCGCGCGCGGCGGCAGCGCACTGCGGCTCAGCAGCACGAGGCGCGGCTGCTTCGCGGTGCTGGCCAGCCACTGCGCGGCCAGGCTGCCGATGCCGCCGAACGCGCCGGTGATCAGGTAGAGCCCCTGGTCCCTCACGGGCGTGTCGGTCGATGGCGCCGGCAGGCTCAGCGCCTCGACGCCGAAGCGCCAGCGCCGCCCCTGGCGCCAGGCCAGCGAGAGCAGGTTGCCGGTCTGCGCGGCGGCGCCATCGATGTCGCGCATCAGGCCGTCGATCCACGGCCCGGGCTGCGGCGTTTCGTCGAGGTCGATGTGCACGAAGCCCTGCTGCGGGAATTCATAAGGCCAGGTCCTGCACGGACCCAGCAGCGTCGCCTTCTCCGGCACCAGCCGTTCCTGTCCGGTGACGCCGAACACCTGGCTCGACAGCACCGCGATGCCCAGGCCCGATCCGGTGAGTCCGCGCGCCGCGAGTGCGCGCGAAAGGCACAGCAGGCTCGCATGCCCCAGTTGCTGCGCGGGCGATGCGAGCACATCGTCCTGCGCGCGAGTGGCTGCTTGGGGCGCTGCGGCCCACGCGTGCACGATGCGCGCGGGCGTGCCGTGGTCTGCCAGCGCGGCTTCGAACAGGCGCGCATGGTCTTCGTCGTTGGCAGGGCGCACGCGGTAGTGGGTCCGTCCCACGCGTTCCCATGCGTCGGCGGCTTCGACACGGACCACGGTGTGGCCTTCGTCGCGGCGGCTGGCCGCGAGCGCATCGAACCATTCGCCCGCGACGCCGAAGAGCCATTCGACGCCATGCGCGGCGGCACTGCTCGCTGGGGCGGGCGCCTGCCGCCACGAGGGCACGTAGAACCAGCTGTCGATGTCGCTGCGCTTGCCAAGGCTGGCCGATGCGTCCGCGACTGCCGCGCGGCGATCGAGCCAATAGCGCTGGCGCTCGAAGGGATAGACCGGCAGCGCGATGCGCCTCGCCGAAGCGTCGCCCACCAGCCGCGCGATCTCCACCGGGCCGCCGGCACACCAGAGCGCGCCCAGTGCCTGCGTGAAGGCGCGCGCGTCGTCACCGGCCTTCTCGCCGCCATGCAGGCTCGCGAGGATGCAATGGTCGCGGCGCGCCAGCGCGTGGCGCTTGGCCAGCGTGGCGAGGCCGCGCCCGGGGCCGAGTTCGAGCAGCGCGTGGCGGCCCTCCTTCAGCAGCACAGCCACGCCGTCGGCGAAGCGCACCGTCTCGCGCAGATGCCGCACCCAGTAGTCGGCGCTGGTGGCTTCGGCGGGCGTGATCCAGGTGCCCGTGACGTTCGAGATGAAAGGCACGACCGGTGGCTGCAGCGGCATGGCCGCGACGGCCGCCCTGAATTCGTCGAGCACCGGATCGAGCAGGCTCGAATGCGCCGCGCGGTCCGCGCCCAGGCGCTGCGTGACGATCTTGGCCGCACCGAGCATGCGTTCGAAATCCGCGATGTCCTGCGTCGAGCCCGACACCATGCAGAGCCGCTCGGCATTGACGGCAGCGACCGACACGCCATCCGGCAGCATCGCGCGCAACGCGGCCTCGTCGAGGCTGACCACCAGCATCGCGCCTTCGGCGGTGCGGCGGATCAGCTCCCCGCGCAGCACCACCAGCCCGAGCACCTGCGGCAGCGTGAACACGCCCGAAGCCCAGGCCGCCGCGTACTCGCCGAGGCTGTGCCCGATCAGGCAGGACGGCGCGACGCCACGGCTGCGCCAGAGTTCGGTCAGCGCGATCTCGACCGCGAGCACACAGGCCAGGCCGAAGGGCGGATCGGCGAGATCGGTCGCATCGTCCGATTGCAGCGCCGAGCGGATGTCGCGCCCGAGCAGTGGCTGCAACAACGCGGCGCAGCGGTCGATGCTGTCGCGGTAGACGGCCTCCTGCCGATAGAGCGCCTCGCCCATGCCCGCGTGCTGCGCGCCGATGCCGGGGTACATGAAGGCGATGGCTGGCGGCGTCTCGGAAGCCGGTGTGACGCGCGCGGACTGGCGCAATTGGCGCACGAGGTCCTGCACGCTGTCGCAGGCCACGGTGCGGCGGTGTTTGAAGGCCTTGCGGCCGTGCGCAAGCGTGAACGCGACGTCGGCCGGCGATGCGCCTGCATTCGCTTCGAGATGATCGGCCAGCCGCTGCGCCATGCGGTCCAGTTCTTCGCGGCTGCGCGCGGACAGCGCCACCAGCTGCGTGCCCGTAGCAGGCTGCACCGGCACCAGCTGCGGCGCTTCTTCCAGCACCAGATGCGCATTGGTCCCCCCGATGCCGAAGGAGCTCACCGCCGCCCGGCGCGGCTGCGCCTGGGCCGGCCAGTCGCGCGCCTGCGTCAGCACCTCGAAGGGGCTGCCCGCCAGGTCGATCGAAGGATTGGGCCGCGTGTAGTGCAGCATCGGCGGCACGGTGTGCCGCTGCAAGGCCAGCGCCGCGACGATGCTGCCGGCCACGCCCGCGGCGGCGCCCAGATGGCCCACGTGGGTCTTGAGCGAACCCAGCGCGCAGCGCTTGGCACCCTGCTCGCCATAGACCCGCGACAGCGCCGCGAACTCGATCGGATCGCCCACCGGCGTGCCCGTGCCGTGCGCCTCGATGTAGCCCACCGAGGCCGGGTCCACGCCCGCCATCGCGAGCGCCTCGGCCAGCACCTCGGCCTGCCCTTCGACGCTGGGCGCCGAATAGCCGACCTTGCGCGCGCCGTCGTTGTTGACCGCGAAGCCGCGCACCAGCGCGACGATCGCGTCGCCGTCGCGCAGCGCGTCCTCGGTGCGCTTGAGCACCAGCACGCCCACGCCGTTGCCATGCACCACCCCGGTCGCGTCGGCATCGAAGGCATGGCAGGCGCCGTCGCGCGACATGCCGCCTTCCTTGTAGTCGCGGTAGATGCGCTGCTGCGGCACGTTGAGGCCGGCGCCGCCCGCGATCGCCATGTCGCACTGGAAGTCGAGCAGGCTCTGGCAGGCGGTCGCAATCGCCACCAGCGAGGTCGAGCACGAGGTCGACACGGTCACCGCCGGCCCGCTGAAGCCCAGCTTGTGCGCGACGCGCGAGGTGAGGTAGTCCTTGTCGTTGGCGATCATCGCTTCGAGGTAGGTCTCGATGGCATCGAGGTCGAAGTTGTCCGCCACATGGAACATGTAGTTGTTGAAGTTCGAGCCCGCGTAGATGCCCACATGGCCCGGACAACGGTCGGGCACGTAGCCCGCGTTCTCGAGCGCGTGCCACACGGTCTCGAGGAACACGCGGTGCTGCGGATCGAGCATCCGCGCCTGGCGCGGCGGCACTTCGAAGAAGTCGGCCGCGAAGTCCTCGATGCCTTGCAACAGGTAGCCGGAGCCCTGCGCCGTGGTGTCGCGCACGTCGCGGCCTTCGCAGACGTGGCGCCAGAGCGTCGTGATGTCCTCGGCGCCCGGGAAGCGGCCGGCCATGCCGACGATGGCGAGGGTCCCTTGAAGGGACGGATCGACGGGGAGATCGTGGTGTGCAGGTGTCATGGCAGCTGTGGAAGTTGGTTGGATGGGGCCGTGCCCTGGTGCAGCGCGCGCCGCCGTTCGCCGCGCGACGCGGCCGCCGGCAATGCGCCGCTGCGCGGTGCCGCGTGCTCGCCAGGTTGCAGATGCGCAGCCAGCGCCTCGACGGTCGGGTGCTCGTAGAGCGTGACCACCGAGGCGATGCGCGGCCAGGCGGCGCGCAGCTGCACGAACAGTTGCGTCGCGAGCAGCGAGTTGCCGCCCGCATCGAAGAAGTTCTCGCGCAGGCCGACGCTCGGGCGTTCGAGCAGGTCGGCCCACAGGCGGGCGATCTGCTGCTGGACGGCGTTCATGCGCTCCGGCGAGGCGGGTGTCCGGGGCGCTTGCGGTGCGACGGCGGCGAGCACGAAGGCGGCGATCGCGCGGCGATCGACCTTGCCGTTCGCGGTCAGCGGCAGCGCCGGCAGCGGCAGCCAGGCGGTGGGCCGCAGCGCAAGCGGCAGTTCGGCGGCGGCATGCAGCCGCAGCGCCTCGGCATCGGCCGGTGTGCCGGCCTTCGGCACCCACACCGCGGCGAGCCTGCGGTGCGTGCCGTCGCCGACGATCACCGCGGCCACGGCCGTCACGCCCGGATGGCGCAGCAGCGCGGCCTCGATCTCCGCGGGCTCGATGCGCACGCCCGAGATCTTGACCTGCCGGTCGCGCCGACCCATGAATTCGAGCGTGCCGTCGGCGCCGTAGCGGCCGAGGTCGCCGGTGCGGTACATGCGCTCGCCGGTGCGCGGATGGCGCAGGAACACGGCAGCACTGCGCGCCGGATCGCCGACATAGCCCTGCGCCACGCCGATGCCGCAGACGTGCATCTCCCCGATCACGCCGTCGGGGCGCTCTTCGAGCAGGTCGTCGAGCACGTGGTAGCGCGTGTTGGCGATCGGCCGGCCGTAGGGAATGCTGCGCCAGTGCGGATCGAGCGCCTCGACCTCGTGCATCACGTTCCACAGCGTGGTCTCGGTCGGGCCGCCGACGCTGACGACGCGCGCGGCCGCATTCAGGCGTTGCAGCCGCGCAGGCAACGTGAGCGCGATCCAGTCGCCGCCAAGGAAGGCCAGGCGCAGCGCGCCGCAGGCCTCGCGCGCCATCGCCGCATCGCTCTCGGCATGGCTCAGCAGCATGTCGAGCATCGCCGGCACGCTGTTCCACACGCTCACGCCGTGCGCCTGCATCAGGCGCAGCCAGTGGCCGGGGTCCTTGGTGCCCACGGGCTCGGGCATGACGATCCCCGCGCCGACGCTCAGCGCGCCGAACAGGTCGAAGCAGGCCATGTCGTGGTGCAGCGGCGTGAGGGCCAGCAGGCGGTCGGCGCTGCCGATGCCGAAGCGCTCTATCGTGAAGTCGACGGAGTTCAGCAGGCCGGGCTCGCCGATGCGTGCGCCCTTGGGCTCGCCGCTGGAGCCCGAGGTGTAGATGATGAAAGCGAGGCCGTCATGTGCGCGCAGAGGCAGTGAAATGCCGGTGGCGTGCGGCGTCGCGTGTTCTTCGACGACCAGTTGCTGCAGCGCATGACCCTCGGGCAACACGGGACCGCCTTCGCGCACGACCACCAGCGCGGCGTCCGCATCGCCGAGCATCCACGCGAGCCGCGACGCCGGCATCTCGGGATCGAGCGGCAGCACCACGCCGCCGGCCGCAAGCACAGCGAGCACGCCGGCGACCTGCTGCCATCCCTTGCGCATGACCACGGCCACCACAGGGGGGCCGGCATCGGGCGCGCGTTCGCCAAGCGTCCGCAGGATGCGGCCGGCCAAGCGGCTGGCCTGGGTGTCGAGTTCGCGATAGCTCAGGGTCCAGCCCTCGCCGAGCACCGCGGGGCGCGCCCCGTGCTGTTCAACGCTTCGCGCGAAACGGTCGTACAGCGTGTCCTGCGGCAGCGCGCGCACCACGCCGTTGATGCGATCGCGTACCTGCGCCTGCGCGGTGGGCAGCGGCAACGGATCGACCTCGGTCCAGGCCGCATCGTCGTGCGCGAGCTTCGTCAGCAGGCCGACGTAGGCTTCGAACAGCGCGTCGAGCAGTCCCGGTGCGAAGACGTTGTCGAGCGCATCCCAAAACACGAACAGCCCGCCATCGCGCAGGTGGTACTGGCAGTCGAGCCAGACCTGCGGGGTCTGCGTGATGAAGTCGTGGATGCGGCCGTCGGCGCCCCAGGCATCGAGCAGCCCGATCTGCGAGCCGTCGAGCGCTTCCTCGGGCATGTTGGTGAAGACATATGGCATCAGCACCGGGCCCGTGGCTTCGCCGTGCTCCCTCGCCTGCAGCCGGTGAAGGCGGTTGAGCTCGCGCAGCAGCGTGACGCCGGCGACCGGCGTGCCTTCCATGTCTTCCCACAGCTGTGCCTGCAAGCCGCGCGCCTGCGTCGCGAAGTCCTCGCCCGCACGGCGGCGCACGGCCAGCAGCGTGAAGGAAGCGAACTCGCCCACCAGGTGCGGCACGTCGGGATGCAACGGCTGGCGGTTGAAGCGCGGAACGTTGAGCGCGATGTCGGTGGATTCGCTCCAGCGGCTCAGCACGCGCGCATAGGCGGCGAGCATCGCGGTCGCGGCGGTGAGCGAATGGCGCGCCGCATGCCGTTGCAAGCCGGCAAAGACGGTGCTGTCGAGCTGGCGCTGCCAGCGATTGAATCCACCTTGCAATGGCGCAATGCCATGGACCTCGCACAGCGGCAGGCGCGGTGCAGGCGGCAGTGTCGGCAGCCGCTGCTGCCAGCGTTGCAGCGCCGCCGCGTGCGCTTCCCCCTTCTCCAGTTCCTGCAGGCCCAGCACGTAGTCGCGAAAGCCCAGGCTCAACGGGCGCAGGTTCGCTTGCGGATCGACGTAGAGCCGATGCAACTCGTGGAACAGGATCTGGTAGCTCCAGCCATCGAGGCACCAGCCGTCGAGGCTGATATGCAGCCGCGACACATCGCCGGGCAGGTGCGTCGCGCGAATATCGAACAGCGGCCAGCGGTCGAGCGCGACATTGCGGTGCGACAGCACGCCGCGCACCTCGGACAGGTGCGCCGCAAGCTGCGCATCGTCGGCATCGCGCGCGTCATGGCAGGCAAGCGCGATGCGCGGCACCTCGGCCAGCACCTGCTGCGAGCCGTCGGGCAATGCGATCGCGCGCAGCATGTCGTGGCGCGCGATCAGTGCGTTCCAGGCCTGCTCCATGCGCGCCACGTCGAGCGCGGGCACATCGAGCTCCAGGTACATGTGGATCGCGACCTGCCCGCCCGCCACGGCGGCATGGCGTCCGAGCCAGTAGGCCTGCTGCATCGGCGTCATCGGGAAGGGGTCGTGGCGCCGTGCGGGATCGGGTGCGAGCAGCGCGGTGGGACGCAGGCGCTGCACCGCGGACTCCCAGGCTTCGAAGGCGCCATGCTCGTCGCGGGGGAGCGAGGCGATGAACTCGCGCTGCATGGGACCTTCGCCGCTCGCCGCATCGACTTCGCCTGCCAGCTCTTGCGCGATCCCGGTCAACGCATCGCGCGGCCCGATCTCGATGAAGCGGTTGCCGCCTTCGCGCAGCGCGAGCCGCATCGCCTCGTCGAAGCGCACGGTGGCTTCGATGTGGTGGACCCAGTACGCCGGCGTTGCGATGTCGTCGCCGGCCGGCATGCCGGTCACGGTCGAGATCAGCGGCCGCTTGGGCGGGCTGAAGCGCAGCGAACGCGCGACTTCGGCAAAGGCCGCGTGCATGGGGCGCAGCCGGGGCGAGTGGAAGGCATGACGCATCATCAGCGGCTGGCAGGAGATGCCCTCCTGCTGGAGCGCGGGGATGCAGTCCGCGAGCGTGGCGTTGTCGGCCGAGAGCACGAACTGGCGCGACGAGTTGACGGCCGCGAGCGAGAGCCCGGGCCAGCGTGCGAGCGCGGCGTCGACCGCCTGCCGCGGCGCGAACACCGCGTACATGCCGCCGTCTTCCGGCAGCGCCTGCACCAGCCGCGCGCGCGCCATCACCAGCCGCAGCGCATCGGCCTGCGAGAACACGCCCGCGAGGCAGGCGGCGGCGAACTCGCCCATGCTGTGCCCGAGCAGGCAGTCCGCGCGCACGCCCTGCGCTTCCCACAGGCGCGCCATCGCGAGCTCGACCACGAACAGCGCGGGCTGGGCATCGCCGGTGCGGGACAGGGCCTCGGGATCGGTGCTGAACAGCCGCTCGCGCAGGTCGTAGCCGAATTCCGCTTGCAGCTGCGCGCAGCATTCGTCGACCGTGTGGCGAAAGCCTGGCGCCTGCGCATAGAAATCGCGGCCCATGCCGGCGTGCACGTTCCCCTGGCCGCTGAACAGGAAGACGGTGCGTGGCGGGCCGGCATCGCGCGCAGCGGCTTGCGGCTGTTGCGAGTGCCTGGCCAGCCAGGTGGCCAGCGCATCGACGCTCGGGTGCTCGAACATCAGCGTCGCTGCGGTCGACAATCCCCAGGCCGCTTCGATCTTCCGGCGGATCACGATCGACATCAGAGAGTTGAGGCCGAGTTCGAACAGGTTGCCGGTGTCGGCGACCTGTGCCACCGGCAGCTTCATCGCTTCGGCGATGGTGCGCGCGAGCCAGGCGTGGCGGTCGGTGGTCGGCGGGGCGATGTCGGTGGCGACAGGGGCTGCATCGCCGGCCAGTTGCGTGAACAGCATGGCCGGGCCATGCTCGCGGCGATGGCGCGCGAAGCGGGGCCAATCGGCCGCGACCAGCGTGGCCACGGGCGCGTCCTGTTGCGCGGCGCTGCGGATGGCGGCCATCGCATCGCGCAGCCGCATCGGCGCGATGCCGATGACGTCCAGCCCTGCGGCATCGGCGTCGCTCATCATGCCCGCGACCTCGAAGCGGCCCAGGCGCAGCGACAGGGCCGGCAGGCCTTCGGCGCGGCGCCCCACCGCGATCGCGTCGAGGCAGGCGTTGGCGGCGCCGTAAGTTGCGAGCGCAGGCATGCCCCACAGCGCGGTGACCGAGGAGCAGAGCCAGAAGAAGTCGAGCGCGGCGCCGCGGCTCAGGCGGTCGAGATGGCGTGCGCCGTCCACCTTGGCATGCCAGCCGGTGCGCGGTGCGGCCGGTTGCAGAAGGCCCGCCAGCGGACCGCGATCGAGGGCGCCGGCGGCGTGCACGATGCCTTTGAGACGGCGTCCGTCGCGTGCCAGTTGCGCGAGGCAATCGGCCACCTCGGTGGCCTGCGATGCGTCGAGGCGCCGCACGTCGACGGCCACGCCGCGCGCCTGCCATGCCGATACACGCGCGGCGCAGTCGGCGTCGCGCGCCAGGCGCTCGGGTCCTTCGCGCGAGGCCAGCACCAGGTGGCGGGCACCGGCCTGCACCAGCTCTTCCGCCAGGGCCATGCCGAGCGCGCCGAGGCCGCCGGTCAGCAGATAGCTGCCGGAGGGGTCGCAGGTGAAGGCGGCGTCATCGACGGGCCGGGTCGCGGCTTCGAGCCGTGGGACTTCGATGGCCGTGCCATCGACGCGGACGATGAATTCGTCTTCCGTCGTCTGTGCCGCAAGGCACTCGGCGAGCCGTTCGTGCGATCGGGCCGCATCGCCGGCCGGCAGGTCCACCAGCCCGCCCCAGCGCGCGCCGAGTTCGAGCCGCGCCGAGCGCGCCCAACCCCAGATCGCGGCGCCCGTCAGGTCCGAGGCCTCGTTGTCGGTGAAGGCCTGGCGCGTGACGATCCACAGCCGTGGCGCGGCAGGCCGGGCGTTCACCCATTGCGCGACGGTGGCGAGTTCGTCGAGCGTCGCTTCGATCGAGTGGTTGTCGGGGGCGAGCCAGATGCAGGCTTCGGCCGTGGTGTCGGGCCGCAGCGTCGGCGCCATGGCCTGCGTGACGTCGGTACCGCGATCGCGCAAGGTGTCGGCCAGCGTTCGGGCGGACAAGGAGTCGGCGCCGAGGATGAGGCAGGACGTGAGCCTGCCGCGCTGCGCTGCCCATGGTTGCCAGCGCAATGCGTGCAGCAGGCTGGGGGTGGTCGCCGGCAAGGTCTCGCCGGTGAACGACCATTGCTGCGCGAGCCAGTGGCGTTCGCGCGCGAACGGATAGCGCGGCACGGCGCAGCGGCGGCCGTCGTGCCCTTCGAACAGTGAGGTCCAGTCCACGGGCTTGCGGCGCAACCACGCCTGCGCCGCATCGCGCAGCGCGGGCGGCATTCCGCTGTCGTCGCCGAGTGCGGCCGCATCGGCCAGCCATGCATCCAGGCGCTCGACAGCCTGCGCCGTGCTGTCGGCCGCGATCACGAGGCGCTGCGCGAAGGCCTTGCGTCCGGTGGCGGTGCTGAAGCACAGGGTGCGCAGGTCGATGCCAGCGTCATCGGTCAGCAGGTCGCGGTAGCGCCGGGCGAGCGCACGCAAGGCCTCGGGCGTGCGGGCCGACAACGGCAGCAGGCAGGTTGATGAAGCTGGAACGGTTGCGCCAGGGATCGGCGCCTCCTCGACCACCACGTGCACATTGGTGCCGCTCAGCCCGAAGGCGCTGACTGCCGCGCAGCGCGCGCCGCCCGAAGGCGCGGACCAGTCCTGCAGACCGGTCGCAACGCGCACCGGAACGCGGTCCCACGGCACGTGCGGATTCAGCCGCTGCACGTGCAGGCTCGCCGGCAGTTGCCGATGCCGCAGCGCCGCGCACAGCTTGAGCAGTCCCGCGATGCCGGCAGCGGCTTCAAGGTGCCCGATGTTGGACTTGGTCGAGCCGATCCACAGGGGCGAGTGCGCGCCGTCGCGTCCCGGCGCATAGGCACGCGCCAGCGCGCCGACCTCGATCGGATCGCCCATCAGCGTGCCCGTGCCGTGCGCCTCGACATAGCCCACCGCCGACGGCGCCACGCCCGCATCGCGCAGCGCGGCGACGATGACACGTTCCTGCGCGAGCCCGTTGGGCGCGGTGAGCCCGTTGCTCGCCCCGTCGTGGTTGATGGCCGAGCCGCGGATCACCGCGATCACGGGATCGCCCGCGCGCTGCGCATCCGACAGCCGCTTGAGCACCACCAGACCCACACCTTCGCCGCGCGCATAGCCGTCGGCATCGGCGGAGAAGGCGCGGCTGCGCTGGCTGGGGGACAGCGCGCGCAGGCGGCTCATCGCCACCATCGGCGCCGGCGAGAGGATCAGGTTCACGCCGCCGGCGAGCGCGCAGTCGGTCTCGCCGCTGCGCAGGCTGCGGCAGGCCTGGTGCACCGCGAGCAGCGACGAGGAGCAGGTGGTGTCGAGCTGCATCACCGGCCCCTGCAGGTTCAGGTGATAGGCGACGCGCCCCGCCGCGAGCGCGCGCATGCCGCCGAGCTGCTGGTGCGCCGACACGGCCGACAGCGCGTGCATCGGCAGGCCGAGCTGCGCGTAGTCGTCGGTGCACAGGCCGACGAAGAGCCCGGTGCGCTCGCCGAAGCGGGCGTCGGGCACGAGCGCGGCCGACTCCAGCGCATGCCACGCGGTCTCCAGCAGCAGGCGATGCTGCGGGTCCATGGCGGCGGCCTCGTCGGGCTGGATCGCGAAGAAGGCGGCATCGAAGCGGTCGACGTCGGCGACAAAGCCGGCCTGGTCGACATAGCACTTGCCGGGCGCATCGGGATCGGCATCGAAGAAGGCCGCGCGGTCCCAGCGCTCGGGCGGCACGGGCACGAGCGCATCGCGGCCGTCGCGCAGCAGGGCCCAGTAGCTGTCGAGGTCGTGCACGCCGCCGGGCAGGCGACAGGCGGCACCGACGATGGCGATGGGTTCGTTGCGTGGGTCTTCTGTCATGCGAGCGCTTTCTCGCGCGAGCTGTCCGGCGCGGGTTCGGGATGGGACGCGAGATGGGCGGCCAGCGCGGTGGGCGTCGGGTAGTTCCAGGCGACCTCGGGCTCGAGCGGGAGGCCGCTCCACTGGGCCAGCGCATGGACCATGCGCACGGTCATCGCGGAATCGATGCCGCGGGCGGCGAAGCTCAGGTCGGGGTCGAAACCGTCCGGGTCGGCGTCGCAGTGCGCGGTCATCCACTGTTCGAGCCAATCGAGCGCGGCCGCTTCGTCGCGCCGCGGCGCCGCGAGCCCGACCGCGCCGTAGCGCCGGCTCTGGTGCGCCGCGTCGGCCAGCAGCGCCTGCTGCGCGTCGACTTCGCCCCGGCGCCATGCGTGAACGCTTTCGAGCCGATCTTCGAGGAACAGCGTGCGGCACAGGCGGCGCTGCACCTTGCCGCTGGTGGTCTTGGGCAAGTGGGCCTGCACGATCAGGCACAGCGCGAACAGCTGCAGCTCGTGGTTCGTCGCGACGACCTCGCGCACGCGGCGCAGCAGCGCGGTGCCATCGATGTTGCGCGCATGGCTGCGTCGCAGTTCCTGCACGACGACCAATTGCTCTTCGCCGCCGGCGATCACCGAGAACGCGGCGCAGCCGTCGGGCACGAAAGCGGCGTCGCTGGTGGCGACGCTGTGCTCGATGTCCTGCGGCGCATGGTTGGCGCCGCGGATCACGAGCATGTCCTTCATGCGCCCGACGATGTAGAGCTGGCCGTCGGCGTCGTCGATGAAACCGAGGTCGCCGGTGCGCAGGTAGGGCGTGGCGTCGCCGGCATCGTCCGCCAGATGTGCGTGGCAGGTGTCCTCGCTCGCCTGCGCCTGGCCCCAGTAGCCGCCCGATGCGCTGGCGCCGGCAAACCAGACCTCGCCGACTTCGCCGCTCTCGCGCGGCTTGCGCGTGTCGGGATCGACGATGCGCAGCCGGTGGTCCGGCACGCAGGGACCACAGCCGACCAGCCAGCAATCGTCGGTGGCGCAGTCGAGCGCGGGTGTGCCGGCCTGTGCGCGTTCGAGCACCTGCGCGCGGCCACGCTGCAGCGCCGCCGCGTCGACGCGCAGCAACGGCGTGGGCCCGGTGCTGGCACTGGCGACGATCAGCGTGGCTTCAGCCAGGCCGTAGGAAGCACTCAACGCCTCGCCACGGAAACCGCAGGCGGCGAACCGATCGGCGAAGGCATTCAGCGTGCGGGCGCGTACAGGCTCGGCGCCGTTCCACGCGACCTGCCAGCTCGCGAGGTCGAGTTCGGCGAGCTGCGCGTCGCCGACGTCGCGCAGGCAGGCCTCGTAGGCGAAGTTGGGCGCGCCGCTGTTGGTGCCGCGGTAGCGCGTGATCGCCTCCAGCCAGCGCGCGGGCCGCTGGATGAACGCGGCCGGCGGCATCAGCACGAGCTCGGCACCGAGGTAGAGCGACTGCAGGATCTTGCCGATCAGCCCCATGTCGTGGAAGTGCGGCAGCCAGCTCACGATGACCGAGTTGGCGTCGTTGCGCCAGATCGACTGGATCACGGCCTCGTTGGCCAGGAGGTTGCGATGCGACACGCGCACGCCCTTGGGCGCGCCGGTGGAGCCGGAGGTGTACTGGAGGAACACGAGGTCCTCGCCGCGCGCATCGACCAGCGGCAGCGCGGGCCGCGTCGGGTCTTCGAAGAACCAGTGCAGTGCGCGCAGCGGCGGGCTGGCTGCGAAGGCCGGAGCCAGGCGCGCCTGCAGCGCGGGCTCGCCGATCACGCAGCCGATCTGCGCGTCCTGCACGATGTGTTCGTACCAGCGCAGGCTGCGGTTGAGCTTGGGCAGCGGCGCAGGCACGGCGACCATGCCGGCCTGCGTGCAGGCCCAGAAGGCGACGACGAAGTCGATGCCGGCATCGAACAGCAGCAGCGCGCGGCTGCCGCGCGGCTGGTGCGCGGCCAGCGCATGCGCGAGGCGGGCGGCGCGCGCATACAGGGCTTCGTAGCTGAGGGCTTCGGTCTGTTCTTCGCCCTGGCGCAGGAAGCGAAGCGCGGTCTTGGCGGGGGCGGCGGCGACCCGTTCGAGCAGGAGATTCCCCAGGCCCTTGTCTGCGTGAGACATCCTTGATTTCTCCATCGAGATGGCGGTGAAACTTCGGCGGCACCGCGGCCCGTGGACCGCGCTTCGCCGCTTGCCCGCGCGAGGCGGGCCGGGGATCGGCAGCTAGAACTTGACGGCCAGATCGAGGCCCACCGTGCGGGGCGCGCCGAAGGCCACCTGGTTGGCGAAGGTCAGCGGGTTGACCCCGGCGTCCTTGATGTACTTCCTGTTCGTCACGTTGCGGGCCCACAGCGAGGCCGACCAGCGCGTGCCCTCGAGGCCGACACGCAGGTTGAGCAAGCTGTAGGCTTTCGCCTTCAGGCGATTGGCGGTGTCGTAGTAGATGTCGCCGACATGGCTGACCTCGGCGCGGCCAACCAACTGCAGGCCGTTGTCGAGCAGATGCCGCTTCTGGATCGCCGCAGAGAAGATGCGGTTGGGCGCGAAGGGCACGCGGTTACCGGCGTAGTTGGCGCCGGTGGCTGGATCGGAATACGAGCGGAACTTGGCATCGAGGTAGCTCAGCGAGGTCGACACCTGCCAGCCCGCGGGAAGCAGGTAGGCCGCGTCGAGTTCGACCCCCTGGTGGCGCGACTTGCCGGCATTGCGCGTGACCTCGGCGCCGGCGCCCAGCGACTGGCTGATCTGCTGGTCGTCGATGTTGACGCGGAACACCGAGGCGTTGAGCTGCAGGCGCTTGTCCTCCGAGGCCACCTTGACGCCGGCTTCGTAGCTGAGGTTGGTCTCGGGCCCGTAGGCGCGGTCCGCTTCGCTGAGCACGACATTGTTGAAGCCGCCGCTGCGAAAGCCCTTGGCCACGGTGCCGTAGAACATCGTGCTGCCTGTGGGCTTGAACATCACGCCGGCCTTGGGTGCTGTCTGCGAGAACGAACGCTCGTAGTTCTTGAACGGTGTGTTCGCCACACGCATCGGACCCATGTATGACGAGGATTCGGCGCCGAAGGACACGGTCTCACGCTCGTGGCGCAGGCCGGCCTGCACGCCCCATTGCGGTGTGAACCAGTACTCGGCATTGCCGAAGAAGGCGGTGCCGTGCGAACGGCGGCGGGTGTCGGTGTAGGAGTCGATGCCGAGCGGGACCATCGCCAGCTTGTCCTGGCCTTCGCGGCGGTCGTTGAACAGGAAGACACCGCCAAGCCAGGACAGCCCGGTCTTCTCGGCGGTGCGCGAGCCGATGCGCAATTCCTGCGTCCATTGGCGTTGCTGCATCCCGAAGACGTCGTTGGCCACCGGCTGCGGCGTGGCATCGAATTCGCCGGCGAAGGTGTACTTGTTGTCGCGAAGGCCGGTGATCGAGGTGACGCTGAACGCATCGGCGTCGTAGCGCACGCGCAGCGAGGCGCCGCGCAGGTCCTTGTCGTCGCGGCCCGGGAAGTCGAGCGCGAGGCGATGGGCCGGCGTGTCTTCGAGTCGGCGGCCTCTGCTGGCGTCGGTCTTGTCGTAGTAGCCGTCGCGGATGCGCGCGATGTCGACGCCCAGGGTGATGTCCAGGCGGTCGGTCGGCAGATAGCGCAACCGCAGCCGCAGGCCCTGCTCGTCGAGCGTATCGACGTCGCGCCCGAGGAAGGTGTTGCGGGTGTAGCCGTCGCGCCGGATGCTGGCGGCGGAGATGCCGAGGAACAGGTTGTCCTTGTTGAGCGGCACGTTGAGGTCGGCGCTGGCCTGGCGCAGGCCGTGGTTGCCGAGCGTGACCCGGCCCTCGCCGCGCAGTTGCGCATCGGGCTGGCGCGTCACGATGTTCAGCACGCCGCCCATCGTGTTGCCGCCGTAGAGCGTGCCTTGAGGTCCGCGCAGCACTTCCATGCGCTCGATGTCGAACAGCTGCAGGTTGGCTGGAAAGGCGAAGTGGTCGAGGTACGGGACGTCGTCGACGTAGAGGCCCACGCCCGGCGTGTTCAGCCGCTGGCCGATGCCGCGTATCGACAGCAGCGGCGTGCTGCCCGTCTGCAGGTTGTGCAGGCTTCCCACGCGCCCCACCAGGTCGGTCAGGCCGGTGATGCCCTGCTCCCTGGCATCGACCCCGCCCAGCACGTAGACGCTGGCGCCCACGCTCTGGTTGTCCTGCAGCACCTTCTGCGCCGTGACCTGGACAGTGGGCAGCCCTTCGTCGGCTGCCGGCTCCGGCCTGGCGGCATCCTGGGCGTGTGCCGCCAGGCCCGCGGCGGCCATCCACGCGAGCAGCGGCAGCATCAGCGGCCGCAGGTGCGCTCCTCTCATTGGCGCGGCACGCCGCGCGATACTCCTCTTCCCCATTTTTGTTCCTTGATCGCTAAAAAATCACCCAAATGCGAATAATTCGCAACTTGGGTGATTGTGCTCAGCGAACCCTTGCCGACAAAGGGAGGAACAAGCGGCCGACGGAGAGTTAGTGTCGGCAGGCGGATTTTTGGTGGCGACGGCAGCCCGTCAGCCGCGAGTCATCGCAGGCTGGCGTGTTCGAACAATCGGGGTTGCAGGCCAGCGTTGATGCGCGTCTCTTCGGCCAGCAGGACGGTGCGCGAACGGCCGTCGGCGGCGGTGATCACGGTCCTGGTCCGGCTCCAGGCGTCGCCAAAGCGCTGGAAGTCCTGGTAGCTCGCGGTCTTGACCAGTGCGCCCGAGCGATCCATATACTCGACCTTGACCGGCAGCCACAGGTCCTCGCGCACCCAGGTCACACGCCGCGAATACTCGGACACATCGGCGCGTACCGGCTTGGACTCGATCACCTGGCAGTTCGCGTCGCCGCAGGGCTCGCGGCGCAGCCACTTGTGTTCGTCGTCGTCGACACTGCGATCCTGCAGGTCTTCGTTGAGCAGGTCGCTGCGCATGAACGAGCCGCGGCGCGAGCTGCCGGCAATGCGGCGCACGATGCGCTCGTTGGGCAGGAACATCCACATGTCGTCGTCGCGCGCGATCTCGTCATAGTTCCACGTCAGGTACTTGATGCCGCGCGCGTCGGCCGGTTCATGAAACACCAGCAGGCCGCGGCTCGCGTCGGGCAGGCGCATCGAATAGCTTTCCAGGCCGCGACGCAGCGTGACGCCCTCGCGCTCGACCGTCATGAGGTAGCGGCGGTAGACATCGCGATGGGTTTCGGCCTGGCGCGCGCGCTGGGCGATGTCGCGGCCACTGAGTTGCTGTTGTTGCTGCGGTTGTGCCGCGGCGGGCGCGGGCTGCGCTTGGACGATGGCGGTGGACCCCGCGAGGACCAGCAGCACGGCGAGGGTCCGGCGGACGACGTGTTCGCGGGGACGCGACATGGATGGAGACCTTTTTTCCGACCGCGGCAATTTCGCGTGAAGGAATTATTCGCGGCGCAGTTCGCGCGCAGTGTTCCATGCGGCTCCGTGAGGAACATGAACGGCCTCGCGCAGCGCGCGTGGCTCCATGCCGAAGAGTTCGCGGCAGGCCGCAGCGAAATGTCCACCGGCCGCAAGGCCGACGCTGTGCGCGATGTCGGCGATGGGCCGCGCGGTTTGCTCGATGAGGCGACGTGCCTCGATCAGCCGCTCGCGCCGCAGCCAGGCATAGGGCGGGCTGCCGAAGGCCGCGGGGAAGGCGCGCTTGAGCGCGGCCGGGCTCAGGCCGACCTCCCGCGCCAGGGCCTCGAGGCTGGGTGGGTCCTGCATCCGTGAGCGCAGGATCGAGGCCGCGCGCAGCACGCGGCCATCGGGCGCGGCGGGCTTGGTGGCGCGCATCGCCGGCATCGTCAGCAGGCGCATCGCCTCGAAATGGCAGCCGAGCGTGCTGGCTGCGTCGGTCCGTGTCGACAGCGAGATCAGGCGCTCCAGGGCGACGGCCGATTCGGCGTCGATAGGGCTCGGGGCTTCGTCGCCGGGCTCGTCGCCGAAGCGTGCGTCGCCTGGTGTGTCGATGAGCACGGCGTCGGGCGTTACGGTGGACGAGGCAACGAGGCGCACCGCTTGCGCGGGGCCGTGCCAGGACTGGTCGGCGGTGATGGCCATGCCGTCGACAAGGAACTCGCCAGCGCGCACGAACAGCGCGACCATGCCGGCGCAGTCCACCGGCGCGGCCTGCTTCGCGGCGAAGACGCGCAGCCTCAGCCCGCTCGGCAGTTGCCGCGTGAGAGGCACTTCGGTATCGGCGGCCTCATGCGCCATAGCGTCCGGGCGCAATGCCGAAGCGGTCTCGGAACTGGCGGGCGAAATGCCCGGCCTTCGTGTAGCCCACCGAGAGCGCCGCCGACTTGACCTGCTGGCCCTCGATCAGCGCGCAGCGCGCGGCCTCGAGCCGCAGCGCCTTGACGTAGCCGTAGACGCCGCAGCCGAAGAGCTGGCGGAACGCCAGCTTCAATCGCGAGCCCGAGAGGCCGACCTCGCGCGCGATCTCGTTGATGCCCGGCGGATCTTCCAGGCGCCCCGCGAGGCGCGAGGCCGCGTCGAGTGCGCGTTCGAGTTCGATCGGCGCGAGCTGCCGGCCTGCGGGCGTGCGGCGCTGGGCTTCGACGCGCGCGAACAGGTATTCGGACAGCAGCTCCAGCGCCATCGATTCGCGGCGCAAGCGCTGTAGCGGCGTCTCGCCGGCTTGCCCGATCAGTTGTCTTGCATGGCCCAGCGCCGCCGGCGGCATGCCGCCGGTCTCGATCAGTGGCACGTCGCGGCCCTCGACAGCGCGGCGCCAGGCATCGGGCAAGGACAGCTGCCAGGTCTCGGCCCAGCCCTGGACGAACTCGCGCGAGACCGACAGGTCGATGGCAGCCAGCCGATGGCACTGCGACAGCTCGGTGGTCGACGTGGTTTGCGGAAGCAACCAGGCGAAGGCCACGCCCGCGCCGCCGCGCAATGCAGGCAGGGGCGCCTCGGGTTCGGCGCCGATCTCGCCATCGACCACGAAGCACAGGTTGACCAGGCAACTCGGCTGCTCGGCCGCGATGCGGGTTGGCCGGTGCAGACTGCCCTGTGTGATGCCGAGCAGCAGGCCTTCGTCGAGCGCACACAGCCGGGTGCCCCCCTTCCCCATGTGCGAGGGCCAATGCATCACCTCGTCATCGGCCGACGGACTCGGTTCGGGCAGGACGATCTCGGTGAGATTCCCAGCAGTGCGTCGGGCTTGCATGGGCTTCTTTTCAGGCCGGCGGAAAGCTGATATTGAGAATCATTCTTGATGAATGATAGCGCCATGGGTCGTCCGACAAACCGATCCGGGCCTTGATAGGTCAAGGCGCAGAGATGTTTGGCGGGGTAGTCGGTGGAATCAAACATCCTGAACTTCAAGCCCAGCGAGCTGTACACGAGCGTCATGATCGGTCCGTCGGTAAAGGCGCCGAAGAGCGAGCCATTCGAGCTGCCTGTTGGGGGATGCGGACAAAAACTTGGACTACCAGGAGGTAGTTCATGTATTCGTACGAAGACAGGGTTCGAGCGGTCCAGCTCTACATCAAGCTCGGCAAACGCGTCCGAGCGACCATTCGTCAGCTGGGCTACCCAACCAAGAATGCCTTGAAGGGCTGGTGCCGGGAATTCGAGCAGCGCCTCGATTTGCCCGTGGGCTATGCGGGTCGACCTCCCAAGTACTCGCAAGCGCAGAAGGAGGCGGCTGTCGAGCACTACCTCACTCATGATCGCTGCATTGCTGCAACGATGAGGGCTCTGGGCTATCCCGGTCGAGGGACGTTGACTGCGTGGGTTCGCGAGGCGCTTCCTGAGACCATGAAGGCCTTGGTTGGCAGGTCTGCGCCTCCAAGGTATCCAGAGGCATTGAAGCACGCCGGAGTCATCGGACTTTGCAATCGAGAAGAAGGCGCGCAGGCCGTGGCCGAAAAGCTGGGCGTGTGCAGGCCGACGCTGTACAACTGGAAAAACCAACTACTCGGTCGTGAGGCTCCTGCATCCATGAAACGCCACAACAACTCTGTGCCAGTGCCAGAGCGAGAGGAACTGGAGCGACAGCTGGAGGCTTTGCAACGCGACATCCGGCAACTGCAGCTCGAGCGCGATCTCTTGAAGAAGGCCAATGAAATATTAAAAAAAGGCCTGGGCGTCGATCTGCAACTCCTGACCAACCGGGAGAAGACATTGCTGGTTGACGCCCTTAAGGAGCTGTATGGCCTGCCAGAGCTCCTCGTCCAGTTGGAACTGGCGCGAAGCTCGTACTTCTACCATCGAGCCCGTGTGAAGGTGGCAGACAAATACCTCGCTGTCCGCCGCAGCATCAGCGACATCTTCGAACTCAACCACCGCTGCTACGGCTACCGCAGACTGCAGGCATCTCTGGCCCGGCAGTGCGTCACGATCTCGGAGAAGGTCGTGCAGCGGTTGATGAAACAAGAGAGCTCGGTCGTCTCTAAACCCAAGCGGCGCCGGTATGGCTCCTATCTGAGGGAGATCAGTCCAGCGCCCGAGAACCTCATCAACCGGGACTTCCAGGCAGCGGCCCCGAACGAGAAGTGGCTCACCGACATCACCGAGTTCCAGATCCCGGCCGGCAAGGTGTACCTCTCACCCATCATCGACTGCTTCGATGGCCTGGTCATCAGCTGGTCCATTGGGGAGCATCCAAATGCTGAGCTGGTCAACACCATGCTGGATGCGGCCATCGAAACCGTGGCCGACGCATGGTGAGCTGGCTACATTGGTCCGAATGCAGGTGACTGTTGCTGCCGCCACTGCGCCATCAACAGGCCTGGGGCATGCGTTCGAGATCGAGTCGCCGAAGGAACTGGTCGGGCACATTGCCGCGGTGGCGGCCCGGCGCTGAGGCCGGCGCATCAGCGCAACTGATCCGCACGCTCGCGCGCCGTGCCGGGCGGCGCGGCTTCGATGCGCTCGGCGAGCGAGGCCCAGGCCTCTTCCTTCATGAAGCGATTGACGGACATCACGAAGCCGTTGCTTCGCACCGTATGGAACCAGCCCGCGGGCAGGACCAGCAGTTCACCGGGCTGAAGCTCGACCTCGAACAGCCTCGCTTCGCGGGCCAGCGGGAATTTCGCGAAGTCCGGCAGGAAGGGATCGAAGCGCGCGAGCTGGAACATGTTGAAGCAGGCGCCGGGGTACAGGGTCGGCGCATCCTCCGGCGGCGCGAGCATGAAGGTCTTGACGCCGCTGACCTGGCCGATGAACGCATGCAGAAAGTCCCGATGCAGCCGCGTGCAGGCGGCCTCGTCGCGCCGCCCCATCCAGAGCTGGGGACGGGTGAAGCAGCCCGGCTTGAGCAGCGGCAGCGCGAACGCCTCGTGCATGGGTCCCGGCAGCGCGCATCCGCCGCTGTAGGCCGGGGCGCTCGCACCCTCCCGCGCGTCGCGGATCAGCGCGCCGAAGGTCGAGATGTCGAGGGACGCGCCCAGCACGTCGGCGTCGAGCCCGACCAGGGGCAGCTCGCCGAACTGCTCGCGCAGGTTCTCCAGCGGCATCCGCCAGCCCCCCTGGCCGAGCATCGAGCTCAGCACCAGGGGCACGCCGAAATGCAGCGCCCACAACAGCACGGCCGAATCGATGTCCGCGCGGCGGCGCACCGGTGGATCCAGGCGCAGGCGCTGCGCGGCACGATGCTCGATCGCCCGCAGCCGGGCCGGGCCGGGCGCGCCTTCGCCATGCGCCGCTAGCGCGACCAGCGACAGCAAGGCACGGTCGCCGTTCAGCACGGCACCGCAACGCAGCGGCTGCTCGGGGTGCTCCACCAGGGCCTGGAACGCCTCCTCGGTCATCGCGATGCTCGCGTCCGGCGCCGCATGCACGCCGTCATGGAGCCGGATGCCGTCGGCCAGCTCGGCATGGAAGCGTCCCTCGGGCTGTGCTCCCACGATGAACTGCACGACGCCGTCGCGATGCCCGGGCAGGAAATGCAGCACCACGCGCCGGCTGAACGCCTGCTTGAGATCGATGAAGGAAGGCATGACCGGGCGGAATCAGGCCAGGCCTGCGCGCGCGGCCACATCCCGGAAGAAGCGCTCGCGCGCGGCGGCCGTCGCGAGCCGGACCGAGCACACCGGCTCGGTCGCGAGCGTGATCGCATACAGCACATCGAACTCGCAGGCCGCGAGCACCGAGAACGACTGCAGCAGCTCAGCCTTGCCCTGCTTCGACGGAAAGGCCGTCCAGTGCCCCGCGTCGTAGCCGACGTTGTCGCCGGCGAACAGGACGCGCCGGCCTTCCAACTCGACCAGGTAGCAGGTCCCTCCCGGCCGGTGGCCGGGCGTGGGAATTACTTCGACGTGCGGAAACAGCCGGTGCCTGCGAAATGGAAACGCCTTGACGTGCTTGACGCTCTTCTTCACGTCCTCAAGCTCGGGCGCACTGCAATACGTCAATGTGCCGAAGCGCTCGCGCAGCTCGTCGCAGTGGCTGCTCTTGAGGTGCATGTCGCCGAGCAGCTGCGCGCCGACACCGCCCATCGCCTCCATCGCATCGAAGGCGCCATCGATGTTGCCGCCCTTGGCGAAGCAGGGGAACAGCAGATTGCCTTGCGGATGGGTGACGAAGAAGTTGCAGTACTTCGTCGGCGTGACTTTGGTGGGCAGCACGCGAAAAACGGACGGCCCGAGCTTTTCCATTCCCGCCGCGGCCATGCCTCTGCGCCTCTCAGCTCAAGACTGGCCGCCCGAGGAACTCTCCATCGCCTTGCGCAGGCTCAGCGGACGCATGTCGATCCAAGTCTTCTCGATGTAGTCGAGGCACTCGGCCTTCTTGCCGCGGACGCCGACGGTCTTCCAACCCGCGGGCACCTCCTTGTAGACCGGCCAGATGGAATACTGTTCTTCGTGGTTCACGACGACGTGGAACTCGGTGTCTTCCTGATCCCAGCTCATTGAAGCTTCTCCTTGACGCGAAGGACCTGCGGGTCCTTCATGCGAATAATGATATCAGCGGCATAAAAACAATCGGTGTCGCGCGCGGCCCCGATCACGCGTTGCGCGCCAGGCACGCCCCGATCCATGCCGCCACCTGCTTCACCCAGGGCTGGCGCAGCATCTCGTAGTGGTGCGCATCGAGTTCGTCGATGCGCGACAGCCGCAGCAAAGGCCAGCCGGCCGAGGCCCGCCGGCCGTCGGGCCGGTTGCTCTCGATCAGCGCAAGACAGCCCTGCCCCGCGGGCCCGCTCTCATCGCCCCCCGTGCCCAGCACCGCGAGGGACAGCGAGAACAGCTCGGCCCTCGTGGCGGCGTCCGCACCGGCCGGCAGCAGGCCTTCGCCCATGCGGCCCTGCCAGTCGCGCCAGTCCTCGTCCTCCGGTCGCAGCCCCCCGGCGACCGCGGAGGCCTCGTACGCGTCGATCAGCAGCGCGCGCTCGCCGCGCCCCGGCAGGCGCGCGGCGAGCGTGCCGCCGAAGGACCAGCCGCAGGGCACGAAGCGCGCGATGCCGGCCTGCGCGATCGCATCGGCCAGCAGGCGACCCAGCGCGTCGAGCGTGCGTTCCGCACCCCCATGCCAGCGCCGCAGCAGCGGCAGAGTCAAGGCCGCCGTGCACAGGGCGCCGGGCCAGGCTGTGAGTTCGTCGAGCAGCGCGGCATAGCAGGCACCGTCCGCCCCGGGCGGTGCGATGAAGACCAGCGCGGGGGCCGTGCCGTCGCCAGCCTTCCAGATGGTCAGGGCGCCATCGTCCGTCCGGGCCGGCGTCTCCCGCTGTTCGATCCGCGCGGCGAACAGCGCGAGCGTCTGGTGATGAAAGATGTCCGTCACTCGCAGCGAGGTGCCGAACTGCGCGTTGGCGTGCCGCAGCATCTCGATGGCATCGAGGGACGAACCGCCGTAGTGGAAGAAGCTGCGCTGCGCGTCGTCCACCGGCACCTGCAGCACCTGCTCCCAGATCGCGGCGAGCCGGTGGGCCACGGTGCCGGCGGCGGCCGGCGGCGATCGGCGCGGCGCCACGGCTGCGCCGTGGGCGCGCGCGAGCCTTTCGCGGTCGAGCTTGCCGTTGGCCGTCATCGGCCAGGCCTCGACGACATGGATCGCCGACGGAATCATGTAGTGCGGCAGGCGGGCGGCGAGGTGTTCCTGCACGACCGCGGGAGCGAGCGTCCCGGTGCCGTGCAGTTCGACGTGCGCGTGTAGGGCGTCGCGCGTCGCGTCCTTGAGCACCACAGCGGACTTCACCGCGGCCAGCCCCTGGATCGCCTGCTCCACCTCGCCGAGTTCGATGCGAAAGCCCCGCAGCTTCACCTGACCGTCCTGCCGCCCGAGGATCCACAGTGTGCCGGTGCTGTCGCGCCTGACGCGATCGCCGGTGCGGTAGAGCCTGGCGCCGGCCTCGAACGGATGCGGCACGAAGCGCTGCGCCGTCAGGCCCGGCGCATCGAGGTAGCCGTACGCCAGACAGCCGCCGCCGATGAACAGCTCGCCCTCGACCCCGTCGGGGCAGACCTGGAAGTCATCGTTCATCACAAAATAGGCGGCGGCGCCGAAGCCCCGGCCATAGGGCACCGCGGCGCCGCGGCCCAGGGCCCGCGCGCCTTCGGCGTCGCCGATCTCGTAATGGTTCGACCAGACGGCCGCTTCGGTCGCGCCGCCCAGCGCATGCCAGTGCGCATTCGGAAAGGCGCCGCTGCCGGCGGCCGGCAGCTTGACCGGAATCCGGTCGCCGCTGAGCATGACCAGCCGCAGCGCATCGCAGCGATGGGCCGCGCCGAGCACCTCGCAGCCGGACAGCGCGAACTGCAGCGCCGCGGGCGCGGAGTCCCAGATCGTCACGCCCCAGAGCGCGAGGTAGGACGCGATGATGACGGGGTCCGCCAGCATGCCCCGGTCGGCGATGCAGACCGTGGCGCCCGCGCCCAGCGTGCCGAACACGTCGTAGATCGACAGGTCGAAGCCGACCGATGCGCACCACAGCAGGCGATCGCCGGGGCCCACGCCAAAACGCGCGTTGATCCAGTCCAGCGTCGCGCAGGCGGCGGCATCGCCGACGACGACGCCCTTGGGCTCACCGGTCGAACCGCTGGTGAAGATGACGTAGGCCGGAAGCGCCAGCCGGTGCCGCGACGGCACGCGGGCGCTGCTTTCGCCGGCCCAGTCCCGCGCGCCCACCAGCGTCCCGATCCCCCGCCAGGCCGAAGACACCGTGCGCGCGCCGAAGTCGTAGCAGTGCGAGAGTTCGAGCGGTTGCGCCGCGCCCGACAGTAGAGGCGCGAGCAGCGCCTGCGTGGAGACCAGTCGCCGGATGCCGTGGCGCGCGAGGATCGCCCGCAGCCGCAGCGGCGGAATCTGGCTGTCGAGCGGCACGAAGCAGCCACCCGCCTTGCTCACGGCCAGCAGCGCGACGACCAGCGTCTCGTTGCGGTCGAGGCACAGCGCGACCGGTTCTCCGGGCCGCAGGCCGTCTCGCAGCAAGCGGTGCGAGAGCCGGTTGGCCTCGGTCTCGATGGTCGCGTAGCTGAATTCGGCCGCCGTGGTCCTGAGCGCGATCGCCTCGGGCGTCCGGGCCGCCCAGCGTTCGAAGCCGTCCGCGAGGCAGCTGTCGCCGCGCGCCACAAGGGCCGCGTTCCGCGGCGGCGGCACGCAGGCCCGCGCGGCCAGCGTGGGAAACGCGGCGATCGGCGCATGCAGGTGCGCGCACAGCCGCGCCAGGCAATGGCGGAAGTGGGCGCCGAAGGCCGCGATGGTCTGCGGCGCGTAGAGCGTGGCCTTGTGGTCCAGCGTCACCCACAGCCCGTCCGGCGTTTCGTTGCAGTGACAGGTCAGGTCGAACTGCGTGCCCCGGTTGCCGCCTTGCGAGGCGGTCCAGCGCAGGCCCGGTGTCTCGTCGGCGGAGGCCGCGCCACCGTCGGTGTAGACGAAGGCCAGTTGGAACAGCGGGTGGTAGCCCGGCGTCCGCTCGGGCTGCAGCAGGTCGACGACGGCGTCGAAGCCGGGCGCCTGGTGACGGAAGGCCGCGCCACACAACGCGCGCACCTTGCCGATGAAATCGGCCAGCGTGTCGGTCGCGGCGAAGCGCGTGCGCAGCACCAGCATGTCGAGGAAGTAGCCCTGCATCGCGCGCGTGGGCAAGGCACGGCGGTTCGTCACCGGCGTGCCGATGCACAGGTCGCGGCTGCCGGTGTGGTGGTAGAGCGCGAGCTTGAACGTCGCGAGCAGCCCCATGAAGCGCGAGACGCCGAGCTGCGCGAAGACCTCGCCGGCCTGCGCCAGCTCCGCCTCCGGCAGGAAGAAGGCATGGGCCGCGCCCGCGTGGCTGGACACCACCGGCCGCGGATGGTCGGCCGGCAGTGAGAGGAAGGCCGGCGCGCCGTCGAGCTGCGTCTTCCAGTACGCCAGGTGCGCCTGATGGGCCGGATCGAGCGCGCCGCGCCGGTCCCAGGCCGCGTAGTCCACGTACTGCAGGCGCGGCGCGGACACGGCCCCGGGCTGCGCGTAGCGCCGGCCGATCTCGCGCGCCAGCAGCGCGATCGATTCGCCGTCCGTGACGATGTGGTGCAACACCATGGCCACCAGCCATTCGTCGTGCGCGAGGCGGGCCAGCTCGATGCGGACCAGGCCGGGCCGCGACAGGTCGAAGCGATGGGCCGCATGGGCCTGCCGCAGCGCGGCCTCGCGTTCGCGCCGTGCCTCGGGCGCGAGCGCGGACCAGTCGTGCAGCACCGGCCCGGCGGGCGCCTCCCCGGCGATGCGGGCCACGACGTCGCCGTCCGCGAAGTGGAAGGAGGTGCGGAACACCTCGTGCTCCTGCAGGCAGGCATGCACGGCCTGCCCGAGCCGCGCGGCGTGCGTCGCGCCCTGCAGCCGAAGCACCAGCGGCACGTTGTGGTGTGTGCCGGGCTCGAACTGGTCGAGGAACCACAGCCGCCGCTGCGCGCGCGACACCGGCAGGTCGTCGCCGCCGGTCCGCGCCAGGCGATCGATCGGTCCCGCCGCCGCATCCGGCCCGGCCTGCCCGCTCGCGATCCGGCCGGCCTCGTCGGCGAACTCGGTGAAGACGGGGAATTCGAAGATCGTCGCGAACGGCAGCGCGAGGCCGCTCGACGCCTCGATGGCCGCGAGCATGCGCAAGGCCAGCAGCGAGTGGCCCCCCAGCGCGAAGAAGTCGTCGCCCTCGCCCACGTCCTCGATGCCCAGCGCCGCGCCCCAGGCCTCGCGCAGCAGGTGCCAGAGCAGGTCGGTCGGCGCGACCGAGGCGCGCTCGCGCACGGGCCGGCCGGGCGCCATCCGCGCGAGCGATTGCAGATCGACCTTGCCGCTGGGCAGGAGCGGCAGCGCGTCGAGCGCGACGAAGCGGTTGACGATCCGTCCGTAGGCCAGCGGCCGCGTCCGCCCCACCCGCGCGCGGAACAGCCGCCGCAGGGCCGCCTCGTCGAAGCGCGTGCCGTCCTCGGGCACGCAGAACGCGACCACGCCGCCATCGCCGCCGCCCTCCCGTTCCGCGACGGGCAGCACCACCGCGTCGCGCACGCCCGGGCAGGCGCGGACATCGGCCGCGAGCTCGTCGAAGTTGACCCAGATCCCGCGCAGCTTCTGCACGCCGTCGGCGCGCCCGACGTAGGTCACCGCGCCCTCGCCGTCGACCCGTCCGATGTCCCGCGTGCGGTACATGCGCGCGCCCGGCACGCCGGAGAAGGGATCGGGCACGAAGTGCTCGGCCGTGAGCGCGGCCTGTCCCGTGTAGCCGTGCGCCAGGCCGCTGCCGCCGATGCAGATCTCGCCGGCCACGCCCTGCGGCGTTTCGCGGCCCATGGCATCGAGCACGTGCATCGTGACGTGGGGCTGCGGCCGGCCGATCCGCACCGGACCGGCGCGGTCATCGCGGCGGATCTCCTCGAAGCTCGCGTAGACGGAGCACTCCGTCGGCCCGTAGAGATTGAAGATCCGGCGCGTCTGCGTCTGCGCGAAGACGCGCGTCACCAGCTCCGGCGGCAACGCCTCTCCGGCCATGTTGAGCGTGACCGCTCCCGCCGGGAAGCGCCCCTGGCCCAGCAGGGCCCGCACCTGCGAGGGCGTGCCGCTGATGCAGCTCAATGCCGGCTCTTCCTCGCGCGGCGCGAGCAGATGGTCCATGAGCACCGCGCAGCCGCCCAGGGCCCAGGGAACGAACATCTCGAACAGCGAGACATCGAAACCCAGCGCGGTCGCGAAGCTGGCGTGGCGATAGGTGTCGGCATCGTAGGCCTCGCAGCCCCAGGCGACGAGCGCCACGATGCCCTCGTGCGGCACGGTCACGTATTTCGGCTGGCCCGTGGAGCCCGAGGTGCGGAAGATCACGGCCGCGGCCTGGGGATGGCGCGCGGCGTCCTCGTGCGCCGCCGGCGCCTGCGTTGCCGCCAGCAGTTCTTCCAGGTCCAGCGCGCGCAGATCGTCCGGCCATGCGCGGGCGTCCGGCAGCCGCAGGATCGCGTCGAGCCGCGCGCCGCTCGCATGCTCGCGCCAGGCGTCGTCCTGCGCATCGGCGTCCATCGGGCTGTAGGCCGCGCCGGCACGCAGGATGCCGAGCAGGCCCACGATCGCGCGCGGCGAGCGCGGCAGGCACAGGCCGATGCGGTGGCCGGCGCCCAGGCCCCGCGCGCGCAGCGCGGCGGCGATGCGCGCGGCCGCGGCATCGAGCTGCACATAGGACAGGGTCGCCGTCCCATGGCGCAGCGCCGCGCGCTCGGGCGTGCGCAGGGCTTGCCGCTGCACGATCTCCCAGGCCGCGCGAAGGCCGGCCACGCCGGAGGCCGTGCCCGTCACCGGCCGTGGCCGCGAGACCGCCACGCGCAGCGCATGACAGGCCGCATCGGGCTGCCCTGCCCATTGCGTCAGGACCGCGACGTAGTCGGCCGCGAGGCGCTCCATCAGCGCGGGATCGAGCAGGTCCTCGCGGAACTCCAGCTCGCCGTAGGCCACGCCCTCGACCTGGGTCAGCGTGCAGCCGAGCTTGAACTTCGCCCGCGCGGCGTCCTGGCGCAGCACGCCGAGCGCCAGCTCGCCGGGCACGGACGAGACGCCGGGCAGGTTCTGGAACGCGAACATGAGCTCGAACAGGGGCGAGGCATCCAGGTGCCGCTGCGGCTGCAGCGCCTGCACCACCGCCTCGAACGGCGCGGCCGCATGCGCCAGGGCCGCGAGCACCGTGTCGCGGGTGTCCCGCAGCAGCTCGCGCAGGGACGCGGCCGCCCCGATGCGCAGCCGCATCACCACGGTGTTGACGAACAGCCCGACCATCCGGTCGGTGCCCGGCAGGTCGCGGTTCGCCACCGGCGCGCCGATGCTCAGCGCTTTCTGTCCCGCGTAGCGCGCGAGCACCGCCGCGAAGCCCGCCAGCAGGACCGTGTAGACCGTCGCGTCCTCGGCGGCGGCGATCGCGCCCAGGCGCTCGCACAGCGCGGCGGGCAAGCGGAACGCGCGGCGGCCGGCCTGCTGCGGCGCGGCCTCCCCGGCCGGCCGCTCGGGCAGCGGCAGGGTCGCGTCTGCACCCTCGAGTTGACGGCGCCAGTACGCCAGGTCTTCGTCGTGGACCTGGGCGCCCGCCTGCGAGATCCGCCAGCAGCAGTGGTCGCGGTACTCGGCCGGCAACGCAGGCAGCGCCCGGTCGCCCGCGTAGAGCCGAAGCCAGTCGTCGAACAGCACGCCCAGCGACCAGCCGTCGGCGACGCTGTGGTGGAGCGCGAGATGCAGTTGGTGGACCTCGGGATCGCGGGTGCGCACCAGCAGCGCGCGCGCCAGCGGCCCGGTGCGCAGGTCGAAAGCTGCATCGAGTTCGCGCACGAGCGTGGCGGGAGGCAGCGCATCGGGTCCGGGTTCCGCGTCCCAGAAAACCTCGCGCAGCGTGATGCCGTCGGCCGGCAGCAGGCATTGCCGCACCAGGCCGTCGCTCTCCAGGAACACGGCGCGCAACTGTTCGTGCCGCCGGACCAGGGCCTCGAACGCGGCCCCCAGCGCGCGCGCGTCGAGCGGTCCCGCGACCCGGAAGGCGTTGCGCAGCACGTAGCGGTCCGACGGACCGAGCAGCCGGTCCAGCATCCACATGCGCGCCTGCGCTTCGGACGCGGGGTACGACACGCGGCCATCGACCTCCACCCGGGCCTGCTGCGCGCTGCGCGCCTGCGGCTGCGCATGCCAGGGCTGCGCCACGGCCGCGGCCGGCGCCCCGGAGGCCAGGGCGGCGAAGCGCGCCGCGGTCCGCGCCTCGAACAGATGGCGCAGCGTCAGCGCGGCGCCCAGGTGCTGGTTGGCCTGCGCGACGATCAGCGCCGCCGTCAGCGAGTTGCCGCCGGCGCCGAGGAAGTCGTCGTCCGGCCCGAGCGCCGGCACGCGCATGGCCTGCGACCAGATCGCGAGCATCGCGGCCTCGCGCGCATCGCCCGCTGCGCGGCCAGCCGCCGCATCGGCGTCGCGCCCGATCTGCCACAGCGCGTCGAGGTCCGGGATGCCGCCGATGCGTTCGGCGATCCACGGGACGACGCGAAAACCGCCCGGCACGCAATGCGCGGGCACCGACGCGACGAGCTGCCGGCGCAAGGCGGGCAGCCGGAAGGGTTCGGCATCGATCACCAGATGGAGGACCAGCCCGCGCGCTGCGTCGAAGGTCAGCAGCGCCTGGCGAACGCCCGGGACGGCCTGGGCGCAGCGCTCCACGAGGGCGACCTCTACCGTCTCGCCATTCACCACCCAGGTAGCGGGCCTCGCCTCGAAAGGCTGGATGCGGCCATCGGCCAGCCGCCGCGCGAGCAGGCCGGTGCGCACGGCCTCGCCGCCTTCGAGGCGGCACAGCTCGCCGGCGAAACCGGCCGGTACGTCGGCGCCCCAGGCATCGCGCACGACCGCGGCGCCGGCCTGCGCGGACGCCTGTGCGAATCCCAGCGCCTGCACCGGCGCCAGCGGCGCCGCCGCGGCATCGGCCAGGATGCGCAGGTAGGCCTCGTGCCATGCCTGCACGGTCGCGGCATCGAACAGGTCCGCGTCGTATTCGAGCAGCACCTCCACGCCCTCGCCCTTCTCGTAGGCCGTGACCTTGAGGTCGTAGGCCGAGCCGGTGTCGATGCCGCCGAATTGCTCGAGCTCGGCATCGCCGATGCGCAGGCGCCGGCTCGACGCCGCCATGAACGAGAACATCGCCTGCGCGAAGGGAACGCGCGCCGGGTCCCGCACCGGGCACAGGCGATCGACCAGGTGCTGGAACGGCACCGCCTGCCGCTGCATGCCGTCGAGCGTGGTGCGCGTCAGGTCCGCCACGAAATCGCGGAACGGCTGGTCGTGCCGGAGCTCGGACACCAGCACGATGGTGTTGAAGAAGAGCCCCACCGTCCGGTCGAACACACCGTCGTCCCGGTTGCCGACCAGGGTCGCCACCGGCACGCGCGGACTCAGCGCGAGCCGCCACAGCAGCACCTTGTAGGCCGCCAGCAGCACGACGAACAGCGAACTGCGCGCCTCGCGGCCGAGCTGCCGCAGGGACTGCACGAGCTCGCCCGCGAGACTGCCGCTCACGGTGGCACGTCCCCGCGCCGGCGCCACGGGGCGCGGCCGGTCGGACGGTATCGGGAACTGCGCCGGCAGCCCTTGCAGCCGGTCGCTCCACCAGGCGACCGCGCGTTCGCCCTCGCGCGACTGCAACCAGGCCTCCTGCCGTCGCGCGAATTCGAAGTACGGGGCGGGCTCGGCGCTCACGAGCGGCGCGCCCGCGTAGCGCGCCGCCACGTCCTGCTGCAGCAGGCCCATCGACCAGTCGTCGGCCAGCAGATGGTGCAGCGTCAGCAGCAGGCAGGCCTCGTCGGCGCGCAGGCGCACCAGCGCGACGCGGAACAGCGGTCCTGCCGCCAGGTCGAACGGCGTGCGGCCGAAATGCGCGCGCATCTCGAGCAGCCGGGCCTCGACCTCCTCGCACGGCCGGTCGGACCAGTCGTGCACCGGGCATTCGGTCGGCATCAGGCCGTCGAAGCGCTGCACCACGCCCTCCGCGCCGTCGGCGCAGGGCGCCAGCTTCACATGCAGCGAGGGCTGCGCGGCCAGCGCCTGCGCGAGGCTGCGCGCGAGCAGTTCCAGGTCGACCGCGCCGCGCAGCACGAGCACGTCGGTCATGTGGAAATGCCAGGGCTGGGCATCGACCTGCATGGCGCGGTACATCTGCCGCTGCCCCCAGGACAGCGGCGCCTGCGGGTCGTCGGTGCTCATGGCGCCGCCCGGAAGTTGTCGGCCAGCGTCATCGGGCTCGACAGCGCCCACGACACCGGGTCGCCGCGCTGCGCCGCGCGGTGCTCCTGCCGCCGGAAGTAGTCCAGGCCGAAGCCCGGCGAGGTGAACATGCCGTAGTAGAGCCAGCGTTCGCCCTCGGTGAACTCGCCCGCGCGGTGGTAGCCGCGCGTGTCGGCGAAGACCAGGGTCCCGGTCGGCCCGCAGCAGGAAACCGACAGGGTGTCCAGCCGCGCGCCCTCGATGCGCTCGCGGCTGCCGCCCTCGCTGCGGTGGTGCGTGCCGCGCGCGTAGCGCATCGCGCCGTTGCGTTCGTCCACGTCGTCGAAGTAGACGAAGACGCGCATGACCATCGCGTCGCACACGCCGTCGCGGTGCCAGTTGCCGTTCTCCGAGCGGTTGGAGAAGACGTTCCTGAACACCGCGTACTTGCGCAACTGGGTGAACATGCCGAAATAGGCGTTCACGATCTCGAGGATCGGCGGCTGGCAGGCGAAGCGCGCGAAGATGCTCTGCGGATCGAAGCGCGGGTACGAGCCCAGCACGTTGGACATGAAGGCATAGGTCCGGGCCTGGTCCGACCCGGCCGGCACGACGTCGCGCCGCCGCGCCTCGACCAGCAGCGCGCGTTCGCGCAGCTCTTCGAACAGGTCCGCCATGCCCGGAAAACGCTCGATGCGGGTGAAGGCGAGCCCGCTCTCGTCGAGATCGTGGAGCACGCGCCGGCCTTCGTCGCCGAGCTCGGCCTGGTGCGCGCGGAACTCGCGCGTGGCACGCCGGTTCAGCACGTGGCGGTACAGGGGATCGCATTCGGCGATCCGGTAGAGAAGGCGGTTGACGATGCTCAAGTTCGCAGCTCCTAGGCTTCGAAGGGCTTCAGCAGGGCGAGCAATTGCCCGACCTTGCCGCGGTCTGTCTTGCCGCGCGCATTGAGCGGCATCTCGTGCACGAACTCGATGAAGCGCGGCACCATGTAAGCCGGCAGGTCGGCCGACAGGCCTTGCGCGAGCAGGCCCGCCAGTTCGCCGTCCGCCCCCTGCGGCTGCGACGGCTGCACGAGCGCGACCAGCTCGGCGCGCTCGCCCTCGCGGTGCAGCACGACGGCGGCGGCGCGCACGCCGGCCTGGCGCAGCAGCGCGGCCTCGATCTCCTCGGGTTCGATCCTGTGGCCGCGCAGCTTGATCTGCAGATCGAGCCGGCCGAGAAATTCATGGACGCCGCCGCGGCAGCGCACGCGATCGCCGCTGCGGTAGAAGCGGCCACCGAGCGCGGGCAGTTCCACGAAGGCGGCGGCGGTCGGCGCGGGCGCGTTGACATAACCCATGCCGGTCGCGACGCCGCCGATCAGCAGCTCGCCGCTCTCGCCCTCGGCCACGGGCACGAGGTCGGCATCGACGACGTGGAGCGCGGCCCCCGGGATGGCCCGGCCGATCGGCACGAGCTCGCCCTCGGGCGCGCGGTGCATCAGGTGATGGGTCACGTCGACGCCGCATTCCGTCGGGCCGTAGGCATTCATCAGAGGGATCGCGCTGGTCTCGAACCAACGGCGCGCGAGCGCCGCGGGCAGCGCTTCGCCGGCCGTGACTGCCGCGCGGATCTTCGTCCCCATCCCGCCCGGACGCCGCGAGACGGCATCGACGAACACCGACAGGTAGCTCGGCACCGCCTGGAACACCGTCACGCCGCGCGCAACCATCGCGTCGAGCAGCGCGGGCGGATAGGCGACCGTCTCGCGGTCCATCACGCTCACGCAGGCGCCCACCAGCCCCGCGGCCAGGAACTGCCAGACCGACAGGTCGAAGCCGAACGGCGCGGTCTGCGCGATGCGGTCGCCGGGGCCCAGGCCCAGGTCCTCGACCTTGGCCCACAGATGGTTCAGCAGGTTGGCCTGCGACAGCACCGCGCCCTTGGGCTCGCCGCTCGATCCCGAGGTGAAGATCACGTAGGCCGGGTCCGCGGCGTCACCGCCCGCGAAGTCGGCATCGGGCAAGGGGCCGAGCGCCGCCCAGGCCTGCAGGTCGGCGACGGGGCAGCCGTCCTCGCCCTCCTCGTTCCCCGCCAGCACCAGCGCGCATCCGCACAGCGCCAGCATGCGCTGCCGGCGCGCCGCAGGCAGCGCGGGATCGAGCGGCACATAGGCGGCGCCGAGCTTGAACAAGGCTAGGATCGCGGCCAGCGCGAGCACGCCGCGCTCGCGCGCGATGGCGACGAAGGCGCCGCGCCCCACGCCGCGCTGCCGCAGCTCGGCGGCGAAACGGTTCGCCAGGCCGTCGAGCCGCGCGTAGCTCGCGCGCTCCTCGCCCTCCTCCACGGCCGGCGCGGCCGCATGCGCGCGCGCCGTGGCCTCGAACACGCGGACGTAGGGCGCCAGCCCCTGCCCGCGGGGGCCGGCCGTCTTCGCCGCCGGGATGTCGCCGCGTTCCACTCAGAGCTTGATGTCGTCGAAGCTCTCGGCGTCGGAGGTCCAGGCGATCAGCTCGCACAGGCCCGCGATCGTGACGGCCTCGAACACATGCCGGATCTCCAGCTTCACCTCCAGCTCGGACTGGACCCGCTTGACGATCCTGACCGCGCTCAGCGAGTGCCCCCCGAGCTCGAAGAAGCTGTCGTAGATGCCGATCGCCTGGGCCGCGGGCACGCCCAGCACCTCGCGCCAGATCGTGATCAGCCGGCGCTCGAGCTCGCTCCTGGGCGCGCCGTCGGGCTTGGTCCCGGCCGCCTCCTGCGGGCTGCCGCGCTCGGCCAGCGCGACGCGGTCGACCTTGCCGGTGCGCCCGCGCGGCAGCTCGTCGAGCTGCACGATGCGCGCGGGCACCATGTAGAACGGCAGCTTCGCCTGCAGGATCGCCCGCAGCTGCTCGGGCAGCGTGGCCTGCACCTTCTTGCGCTGCACCGGAAAGCGCGCGCGCAGCAGTTGCGCCAGCCGGCCGGGCTTTTCGACCGAGAGCGGCTGCGCCTTCACGAAGGCCAGGATGGCGGGCTCGTCGCGCGCGCCGGCCGCGACCACCACCGCCGCTTCCTCGACGCCCTCGATGGCCAGCAGTGCGTGCTCGATCTCCGTGAGGTCGATCCGGTAGCCGCGGATCTTCACGCGCTGGTCGCTGCGGCCCAGCAGCACGAGCGTGTCCGACTCGGTCCAGGCGCCGAGGTCGCCGCTGCGGTAGAGCCGCGCGCCGGGCTCGCCGAAGGGATCGGGCATGAACTTCTCGGCCGTCAGCCGCGGATTGCCGAGGTAGCCCTGCGCCAGGCTCGCGCCGCCGACCGCGATCTCCCCGGTCACGCCGACGGGCACCGGCTGCAACCAGGCGTCGAGCACATGCACCGGGGTGTTGGGGGCGGGCCGCCCGACCGGCACCAGGCCTTCGCTCTGCACGCCATCGCAGGCATGGAAGCTCACGGGACAGGCCTCGGTCTGCGCATAGCTGTTGTACAGGGTCGCGCGCGAGGCCTGCACGAAGCGCGAGGCGAGCGCCGCATCGAGGTTCTGCCCGACGCAGTACACCAGGCTCAACGCCGGACAGCGCTCGAGGACGCGCTCCTCGACCAGCACCGACAGCACCTGCGGCACCACGCTGAAATGCGTGATCCGGTGCTGCTGCAGCATCTCGCCCAGGTAGACCGGGTCCTGGTGACCGCCCGGCCGGCACAGCACGACGGCGGCGCCGTTGAGCAAGGGCCACAGCAGCTCGCCGACCAGCCGCGCCGAACTGGTCGGCGCGCTCAGCAGCAAGCGGTCGTCCGGCCCGATCGGATGCGGGCAGGTCTGCGGCAACTGGCCGTGCAGGACGCCGGCGTGCGAGAGCGCCACCGCATTGGGAACGCCGGTCGACCCCGAGGTCATGAAGACGAAGGCGCCGGCCTGGGCCGGCGTCGGCGGGCGCGGCGTCGCCGCACCGCCGGCCTGCACCTCGTGCGCGATCAGGCGCTGCTCGACGCCGCCCGCGAGATCGACGGCGGCATCGCACAGCAGCAGCTCGATGCCATGGGCCCGCACCGTCTCCTCGATGCGCGCGGCCGGCGCCGAGGGATCGAGCAGCACGCAGAGGCCGCCGGCACGCAGGCTCGCGAGCAGCGACACGACCATGCCCGCGGAACGGTCCGCGAGGACCCCGATGCGGCGCTGCGCCCCCGAGGCCGCCCGCGGCGGCAGCCCGACCAACGCGGCGCAGGCATCGGCCAGTTCGCGGTAGCTCAGACGCGTGTCGCCGTCGACCAGGGCCGGCCGGTCGGCGAAGCGCCGCGCCGCGTCCTCGAAGCAACTGTAGATGTCCGCCGGCGGCGCCGCGTCGCGCGCCTCGCCGCGCAGGGCCGCCTGCTGCTGCGCGGCCTCCTCGGGCGCCAGCAGCGCGAGCTCGTGGATGCCCGCGAGCGGATCGGCCACGCCCTGCTCGAGCACCCGCAGGAAGTGCCGGACCATGCGTTCGATGCGCTCCTGCGAGAACAGCTCGACGTCGTACTCGAGCCCGCCGAGCACCATGCCGTCGCGCTCGCGCAGGTACATGTAGATGTCGTACTTGGTCGTCGGATGCGGCACCGTGAAGCGCGGCTTCTGGTGCAGCGAGCCGGTGTTGATCTGGGGCAACTGGATGTCGGCCCACTGGATGTTCTGCACCGAGAAGAAGGCCCGGAACAGCGAATAGCGGCTCAGTTGCCGGCCCTTGCCGCGCGTGCCCAGCGCCTCCACCACCGTCTGGAACGGCACGTCCTGGTACTCGTAGGCTTCGAGCGCGGACATCCTGACGCGCTGGACCGCTTCGCGAAACGGCGTGTTGCCGCCCAGCTCGGTGCGCAGCACCAGCGAGTTGATGGTGAAACCGATGACGTCGCGCAGCTCGTCGCGCTCCCGGTTCGCGTGCGGCGTGCCGACCATGATGTCGGTCTGGCCCGTGTGGCGCGAGAGCATGACCTTGTAGGCGGTCAGCAGCACCATGTAGAGCGTCACGCCCTCGCGCTGGGCGAAGGCCTTGACCTTCTCCAGCAGAGGCGGCGGCACCAGCACCAGGCAGTTGCTCGCGCGGTGGCTGCGCTGCTCGGGGATCGGGAAGTCGGTGGGAAGCTGCAGTTGCGGCGCGTCCTTGAGCCGCTCCATCCAGTAGGACAGATGGCGCGCGTACATGCCGCTGTCGCACTGCCCGCGCTGCCAGACCGCATAGTCGGGGAACTGCAGCGGCACCGGCGGCAACGAGCAGGGCCTGTCGTGCAGGATGTCGTCGTAATGGGTGCGCACCTCGCGGTCGATGATGGCCACCGACCAGGTGTCGCAGACGATGTGATGCAGCGACACGAGCAGCACGTGCTTGCGGGGCGCGGCCGTCAGCAGCGTGAAGCGCAGCAGCGGGCCGTGCTCCAGGTCGAACTGGTGGCCCGCCTCCTGGTCGACCAGCTTCCATCCGCGGGCTTCGCGCAGCGCCTCGGGCAGCGGCCGCAGATCGACGCGCTCGAGCGTGGGCGGCCAGTGCTCGTGCACCACGTGCACCACGGCGTCGGCCTCCTGCCGGAAGGTGGTGCGCAGGATCTCGTGGCGCTCGATCATCCGGCCGATGGCCTGCTGCAGCACCGCCTCGTCGATCTCCCCTTCGGGCAGGCCCATCGGGTACACCACGTTGTGCGCGGTGTCGCCGCCGGCATAGCTGTCGATGAACCACAGCGGCTCCTGGTAGCTGCACAGCGGCGCGCGGGTCCCGGGCTCGCGCGCAGGAATGCGCAGCGGCTGCCGGCTCGCGAGCCCCTTTTCGGCCAACAGCGCGCGGTAGCGCTCGAGTTGCTCGGCGGACAGAAGCAATGTGTCTAGCGTGCTCACGGTCTGATCCTCATGGTGTTGCGCCGGTGCGCCTGTTTTGCGAATGCGTTGCGCCGCGAGGGCGCGAGAGAAGAACGGGGGGTTGCGGCCTCGCGCTTCATTCGGCCACCCCCAGAGACTGTTGAAGGACGAAGAAGCTCAGCGCCATCGTCAGCAGGCCGTCCACGCGCTGCGCTGACTTGCCCGACAGCGACGGCAGCCGCGCCTCCAGCCGCTGGAGCTGCCGCGCATCGAAGATGCCCGAGTGCCGCGCCGCATCGCCGTGCAGCACCTCGCGCAGGTAGCGCCGGAACGGACCGTCGCCGCTGGCCGCGAAGGCGGCCGGCGCTTCGAAAGGCCGCTTCGGGGCGCGGCGCGCTGCCTCGGGCGTCAACGCCGCCACGGCCTCGCGCAGGAAGCGCTTGTCCTGTGCGCCCTCGACCAGCCAGTCGTCGGGCAGCATCCCGGCGATGGCGGCGACCCGGTTGTCGAGGAAGGGATAGCGCGTCTCGACGCCGTGCGCCATGTCGAAGCGCTCGGAGACCAGGATGTGGTTCACGAACAGCGACCGGCGCCACAGCTGCAGCGACCGGCGTAGGCCGGACGGCGCAGACGCGCCGGTCTGCTCCACCAGCGCGTCGTAGGGGTTGCAGCCGCTGAAGGCTTCGAGGAACTCCGGGCGCAGCAGATGGCGCAGCCCGCTGCGCTGGTGGTTCCAGCTCGCCAGCAGATAGGGCACTTGGCCGCCATGGCGGGCCGGGTCCAGTTTGAACAGAGGCAGCGGCTGCCCGAGTTCCGCCGCCAGCGCCTGGCGCCCGCCTTCCAGCACCTGGTCCATCAGGCGGGCGTGGCTCGGCGAGCGCGCGCAGAGCCGATCGACGCTGGAGAAACCGTAGCCGCCGAACAGCTCGTCGGCACCATCGCCCGTGAGCACCGCCTTGTAGCCGGCGCCGGCCACCGCCCGGCCCAGCATCCAGCGCGCGGCGCCGATGGCATTGAAGCCGATGGTCTCGGCGTGGCGCACCGCGTCCGCGAAATGCGCGACCAGTTGCGTCTCTGCGACCGGGAGCACCTCGTGCCGCAGGCCGAGGCCGGCCGCGATGTCGGCGGCCTCGCGCGCGTCGCCGGCGCCGCCGCCGAAGTCGACGGTGAAGGCCGTGATACCGGCCCGGCCGTGGCGCGCGGCCAGCGCGGCCACCGTCGCGGAATCGACGCCGCCGCTCAGGTAGCAGGCCACCGGCGCATCGCCCTGGAAGCGGTCGTGCACGGCCTGCCGCAGACCCTCGACCAGCCGCGGCATCCATTCGCGCGGCGCGGCCGCGAGGCGCTGCCGCGCGGCCTCGTCGGGCTCGTCGGCGGGGTCCAGGAACGGCGTCACCGTGCAGCCCTGCGCGCTCCACTCGAGCACATGGCCCGGCGGCACCTGCCCGATGCCCTCGAACAGCGTCCGGGCCGGGCCGATCGAGGCGAAGAAGTGCTGGAATAGGCTCGCGCGGTCCCAGCGCGGCCGGGCGCCGAGCGCGATCAGCGCCTTCACTTCCGAGGCCAGATGGATGCCCTGCGGCGTGAGCCGATAGAACAGCGGCTTCACGCCCCAGCGGTCCCGGAACGCGAACAGCCGACGCCGCCGCGCATCCCACAGCACGCCCGCGAATTCGCCGTTCAATCCACGCATGTGGCCGATGCCCGCGCTCAGGTAGCCGTGCGCCACGACCTCGCAATCGGAGTCGGTGGCGAAGCGCGCGCCGCCGGCCTCCAGCGCGCCGCGCAGCGCCGCATGCCCGTAGATCTCGCCGTTCACCACGGCATGCACCTCGCCAGCATGGAAGGGCTGGGCCTGCTCGCGGGCGCCGACCAGCGCGAGCCGATGGAAGCCCATGCCGCACAGGCCGTCCTGCGAGCGCCACGAAGCCCGGCCGTCGGGGCCGCGGTGGCGCAGCGTGTCGAGCGCGGCCTCCAGCGCGGCGGCCGGCACGGGCGTTTCGAGATGGCAGGCGACGACGAATCCGCACATGGCTCAGGCGCTCCCCGGCGGATGCCGCTCGGGACGCGGCGCGCGCGGGCGCCGCCCCTGCCAGCGGGCCGGCGCATGCGCCGGCGACGCTGCCTGCATCTCCCCGCCCTGCGCCAGCCAGCGCGCGAGACCGCGGGCGGTTGGGAAGGTGTAGAGATCGACCAGCTCGGGCGCCGTGGCCGCGAGCTGCGCGAGATGGGCATGCAGCCGCGCGAGCACGATCGAGCTGGCGCCCAGTTCGTGGAAGTTCTCGTCGGCCCGCACCACCGGCACGCCGAGCGCCTGCCGCAGCACCGCGAGGATTTCCTCCACCCAGCGCGCTTCGTCGCTCGCCTCGGCCCCGCCGCTGGCTGCGAGCTGCGCCGACAGCTCCGCGCCCAGCGCATCGAGATCGGGCTTGCGGTTGCGCGTGAGCGGAAACGCCGCGCGGTGCACGAAGCGCAGCGGCAGCATGTAGGCCGGCAGCACCTGGCGCGCGAAGGCCGCGAGCGCCGGGGCCGGCAACGGCTGCCCGTCGGCCGTCGTGTACGGCACGCACAGGCCCTGCGCCGGCAGGTGCACGCAGGCCAGTTGCGCGATGCCCTCGCAGCCCGCCAGCGAATGCGTGACCGCATCAAGCTCGATGCGATAGCCGTTGAGCTTGACCTGCCGATCGCTCCGGCCGACGAATTCGAGGCCGTGCGTGCGCGTGTAGCGGACCCTGTCCCCCGTGCGGTACATGCGCTCGCCCGCCTGCCAGGGATCGGGCAGGAAGCTCGCGGCCGTGAGCGCCGGCTGCAGGTAGCCGGCCAGTTGCGGCCCGCCCAGGTAGAGCTCGCCCGCGCGCTGCTCGCTCACCCATTGCAGCGCGTCGTCGAGCACGTAGACGCGCAGGCCCGCGAAGGGATGGCCGATGCGCGCGCCCGGCCGGCCGTTGCCGACCCGCACGGCGGTGGCCCAGACGGTCGCTTCGGTCGGACCGTAGAAACTCCAGATATCGAGCCCGAGCCCTGCGAACGCGCCGGCCAGCGCGGAATCGACCGCACTGCCGCCGGCGCAGACCGTGCGCAGCCGCCCCATGCCCTGGCGTTCGAGCCAGGGCAGCAGCAGACGGCAGGCGGGCGGCGTCAGCCCCAGGTGCGTGATGCCGTCGCGCAGGATCGCGGCGTGCAGCGCATCCGGCGAAGTGGCGCTGCGCTCGTCGAGCACCGTGAGCGCGTGGCCGTGCACCAGCGGCCCGAACAGCTCCCAGATCGCGAAGTCGAAGCTGGCGTGGTGCGCGAGGCTCCAGTGCTGGCCCGGGTCCGCGAACATGAAGCGGGTGGCCGCCATCAGGTGCTGCAGGCTCGCGCGCGAGACGGCCACGCCCTTGGGCGCGCCCGACGAGCCCGAGGTGTGGATCACGTAGGCGGTCGCCAGCGGATGCACAGTGGGCAAGTCGGCGGGCGGCGCCTCCTGCGCCAGTTCGCGCCAGCGCGCATGAGCCAGCCCGGGCACGGGCAGCGCGGCGGCAGCGGCGGCCTGGGACGGCGAGAAGACCAGGCAGCGCAGCTCCGCGCCGCGGCAGGCCTGCGCGAGCCACGGCGCTGCCTGGCCGGGATGCAGCGGCGCGAAAGCAATGCCGGCGCGGAAGGCCGAGAGCATTGCGATCGCGGCGTCGACGCCGCGCTCCATGAGGATTCCGACCGGACCGCCCGAGGGCGCGAGGCGCAGCAGCGCGGCGGCCATCTGCCGGGTGGTGCGTTCGAGCTCCGCGTGCGTGAGCAACTGGTGTGCATCGCGCAAGGCGGTCGCGCTAGCCGCCTGCCTCGCGTTCGCCAGGAAGGCCTGCTCGATCAGGTCTTCGGCGGGCGGCGGCGCGATGGCCGCGGGGCAGTGCCATGCGGGCGGCTGCACCAGGCCGGCGGCGCCGAGCGGCAGCTCGGGCGCCTGCGCGAGCTGCAGCGCGAAGCGCGGCAGGTCCTCGATGCAGCGCTCGACGAAATGCGCGCTCACGCGGGCCGCGTCGTGCTTCAGGCCGCAGGTCCAGCCAGTGTCCTCGGCATACACCGTCAGCGCGAGTTCATAGGGCGTGCCGCGCTGCTCGATCCGCAGGGTCTGGAGCCAGTCGCCATCGCGCGGCGCCGGCATCGCGTCCCAGACGAAGGTGACCTGCGTCAGGGCCGTCGACCCGGGCCGCAGCTCGCGCACCCGCGCACGCTCGCACAGCAGCGGGAACGGCACGGCGGCCAGCCGCATCGCCTCGCGCAGCGCGGCGTGGTTGCGCCGCAGCAGGTCGCCGAAGCCGCAGCCGGCGTCCAGGCGCTGCCGCACCGGCAGCACGTTCGCGAAATAGCCCACGGTCCGGCCGAACGGCCGGCGCTGGCGGCCGTGCAGGGGCGTCGCGACGCTGATGTCGGCGGCGGCGCAATGCACGTGGAGCAACACCTGGAACAGCGAGAGCATCGCCACGTAGGGCGTGACTTCGTGCGCGCGCGCGCAGCGCAGCAAGGCCTCGCGCGCGGCTGCGGGCAACGGGAAGCGGCGTTCGCGCGCCGGGCCGCCGGACGCGGGCGCCGCATCGCCGCCGAAGGACAGCGGCTCGGGCGGCGGCGTCAGGCGCGCGGCGAACGCGCCGATGGCGGCCTCCTCCTTCGCGACCAGCTCGCGCTCGGAGGCCGCAAGCGACCAGGCATTGGCATCGGCCAGGAAGCCTTCGCGCGCACCGGGCGCGGCGCCCTGCTCCTCCTCCTCGGCATGGAGCGACTGCAGTTCGCGTAGCAGCAGCGGGAACGACAGAAAATCGATCACCAGATGGTGTCCCGTGAACACCAGCAGCCCGACGCTCTCGCCGCCGGGAGCGGCGCGCTCCGCGTCGGCCGCCGCCAGTGCATCGGCCGCCGCGCGGTCGGCCACCAGCGCGACGCAATGGAACAGCGTCGTGCCGCTGGTCGCGTGGGCCTGGCCGAAGCGCTCGTCGACGAAGGCGGCCAGGCGCGCGGCCGACCAGCCGGAGGCGTCCACGAACGGCAGCAACTCGCCGTCGCCGAAGCCCTCGAGCGGCACAGGGTGGGCGGCCGGCACGCCGGCCGCCTCGACGATCCGGCAGCGCAGGATCTCGTGGCGCTGCAGCAGGCGGCGGTAGGCGCGCCGCAGGGGCGCGATGGCGGGAACCGTGCCGGTGCGCGCGATTCCCAGCATCCCGTAGGTCTGCGCGTCGGGAAACAGCTGCTGGCTGCGCCACAGCGACTGCTGGTTCACCGACAGCGGATGGCCTGCCGCCCCCTGGACCGGATTCATGTCACGGCGCCTCCGACCAGCGAATGCAGGCAGGCCTGATCGTCGTCGAGCTCGAACCAGTCGCGCACCGGCTCGAAGGCGAACTCGCCGATCGCGCACAGGCCTATGCCGCAGGATGGCGCGCGCGTGCGCAGCAGTTGCGCCATCGCCCCCGCTTCCAGCAGGCAGTAGTCACGCGCGCGCTGTCCATAGGACGGCTCGATGGCGCCGGGCCGCGACACCAGGTAGAGCGCGAACGCCGCGCTCCGGTAGACCGGCGCGTTGAGCAGCGGCTCGTAGAGCGACTCGTCGAGCACGAGGTCCGGCGCCAGCAGCCAGAGCTCGCCGCTGCGCGGATGGTGGTAGTAGAGCCCGCACTGCAGGCCCTCCACCGCGCCGGTCTTCGCGTACAGGTAGGTCTGCACCGGATGGAGCGCGCCCGCGGAGGCGTACGCCGCATGGCCCGCCTGCCCCTCGCCCGGCAGCCGCAGGGTCTCCAGCAACTGCGCGAGTTGCGCCAGCGCCAGCGGCTCGCGGCCGAATGCCCGCACGCTCGCGCCCGGCGCATCGGCCGGCGGCGTGGGTCCCGCGAGCTTCACGACGGGCCAGCCCTCGTTGCGGCGAATGCCGGCAACGGCAGGCAGCGACCGCGCCGGCACGGCCGCCTCGGCCTCGCGCGCATCGCCGCGCGGGACCGGCGCCTCGGCCTCGTGTTCGCGCGCCGCCTCGATGTTGCGCGCGAGCGCAGCGATGGTGGGCTCGAAGCCCACGTCCTCGAACCGCAGGCGCAGCCCGGTCTCGTCCTCGATGAGATTGATGATGCGCACCAGCTCCATCGAGTTGGCCCCGAGGCCGATGATGTTGGTCTCGTCCCCGGGCACCGCCACGCCGAGGACCGACTCGACGATGGCGCGGACCCGGTCCATGGGCTGCGCAGCGGCAACGGCCTGCGCCGCGCCGGACTCGTTCGGAAACGCCACGACCCGTCAGTTCTTCGGCGCGTCGGACGCAGACGCCGCGTCCACGCGGCGCAGGCTCACCGAATACAGCTCGTAGATCGGCCGCCTGGCGTACATGTCGTCGCCGTTGCCGTAGCTGGTCTTCGCGCCGACCGGATGTTCGCCGCTCGTCACCTTCTTGAGGAAGCCGTCGTAGGAGGCGCGGTCGCGCCAGATCGTGACGTGCTTGAAGGGCGCTGCCGAGTCGCCGGCGGCCGGCGCCAGCAGATAGGACTCGAGGACGCCCTCCGGATGCCGGGTCTGGGCCGCGTACTGCTGCTTGTAGGAGGTCTGGAATTCCTCCTGCTTCGCGGGGTTCACGTAGATGCTGACGATCGAGGCCACAGGTCCGCCCGCGGCGTTGGCGGGCGCTGCATTCGCGCCGCCCGCTGGCGCCTGGGCCGAAGCCTGCCCGCAGGCCAGCGCGGCGGCCAGCCCGAGTGTCGTCGCCAGGAATTTCATCGTGAGTTTCATCGTTTCTTCTTTCTTGAACACAGGGAACAGGAAGGTGGCCGGGCCTCGACGGGCCGGTCCGCTCAATCGACCAGCGGCATCAGCTCCTCGAGCAGCTTGCGCATGATCCAGTTGCCGTCCGACGCGGTGGTTCCGAGCCGCACCACGACCAGCTCGCGCTCGGGCACGACGACCAGGAACTGCCCCTGGAAACCGCCGAGGTAGAAGGTGTCGCGCGGCAGTTTGTTGCCCAGCGAATTGAGCCAGTAGCCCGAGCCGATCTCTGTGCCGACCGGCAGCTCCTGCGCGAGCGTCGGACGCAGGCTGTCCTTCAGCCAGTTGGGGGGCAGCGCGACACCGGGCCGCGGCTTGCCGCGCTGCTCGTCGAGCAGGAACATACCAAGCCGCCCCCAGTCGCGCGACGTGGCGAGCATGAACGACGACAGCATGAAGGTGCCGTTGGGCGCGGCCTCCAGCACGGCGCTAGTCATGCCCAGCGGCGCGAACAGGTTGCGGTACGGGAACACGAGCGGGTCTTCGTCGTGCGCGCGCAGGGTCTTCGCGAGCGTGTCGGACAGCAGTTCATACGATCCGCCCGAATAGCGCCACGCCTGTCCGGGCAGCACGCTCTTCGTCTCGGCGCGCTGGCGCGACATGCCCGGCGCACCCAGCAGCGTGGACAACTGCTCGGCGTTCGGCAGCGCCCGGGCCGCATCGGCCGGACGCGACGGCGCCGCGAGCGGCTTGGCGGCCGCGTAGGCGGCCGGGTCCGGCGCGGAGGTCAGCATGGTCATGAGGTCGGACATCGCGCCCAGGTACTGCTCCGACCAGTCCAGGCCCGAGGTCATGCGCAGCAGGTGGTCCACCGAGATCCCGTTGCGCGCATCGGCCGGGGCGACGCCCCACTCCGGCCGCAGGCCGATGCGCTGCGGCGTCAGCCAGCCGCGTTGCGCCACCAGGCCGGTCAGCAGATTGGCGACGCCCTTGACCATCGAATAGCCCGCCAGCGGCGTGTCCGCCGTGACGCCGTCGGCGTACCTCTCGCCGATGATCTTGCCGCGATGGATCACCAGCACGGCCCGCGTGTTCTTCAGCAAGGCGGAGTCGTCCTCGCGGAAGGCGTGGTCGAGGATCTTCTCGAGCTGCGGATGCAGCGCCAGCGGCAGCGCCGCCGGCCGTCCCGCCGTCGCCTCGGGCATCTGCGCATAGGACTTCGGCGAGCTGGCGCGGTCCAGCAGCGGCGAAGGCGCGTTGTCGAGGGTGCAGCCCAGCCCCTCGCGAAAGCGGGCCACGCGCCGGGCCGAGCGCGTCACGGCCGTGACGGTGCGGCGCTCGCGGTCGATCTCCACCGGGATCGGCGGCATGGTCGACAGGTCCTCCAGGCGGATCTGGCTCTCGCGCAGGCCCGAGACGAAGATCCCCGAGCACATGATCTTCGCGTAGGCCGAGGCCGCGACGAAGATCGGGCTGAGCTCGGCCGGCCGCGGAGCATCTTCGGCCGCAGTGGCCGACAGCGAGATGCCCAGCAGCGCCGCCGTTGCGGCGCGCGCGAGAAATGGGGATGACGAACGCTTCACTCTTTGTCCTTCTTCGAAGAGGCCATGAAATCGATCACCGCGCCCAGGTCCTCGGCGCTGAGCCCCGACAGGCTGTCGCGCATGCCATCGGGCATGGCGCGGCGCCCGAAGACGAAATCGCGCAACGCGTTGACCAGATAGGCGCGGTTCTGCCCGCGCAGCAGCGGGCTCGCATCGAGGTGCTCGTGGCAGGCCGCGCAATGGGCCCGGTACTTGGCGAGTCCGGCGACCGTGACGCCGCTCTTCGGACCCGCATCGGGCACCGGCATCAGCGGCGAGGGCCGGGTCGACAGGTAGGCCGCGATCTGCTCGATCTCGTCGGACGTGTAGGCGGCCATGAGACGCGGCATGAGCTTCGCGTCCGAGCCCGGACGGCGGAACGCATCCAGCCGGGCGCGCAGAAATTCGCGCTTCTGTCCCACGATGGAAGGGATGCCCTGGTTGCGGCCCTGCGCGCTGTCGTGACACGCCATGCAGTCCTTCGCCAGGTAGGCGCCGTCTTGCGCCTGCGCGCCCTGTGCGAGGCCCAGCAGCAGGCCGGCGGCCCATGCGAAGCGCCATGGCGCGAAAGCCCTCGTTCGAATCAGTCTCTGCGTCATGCGCCAGCAACCTCCTGCAGTGTGGCCTCGATGCGCTCGCGCAATGCGCGGCGATCAATCTTGCCGTTGTCGTTCAATGGAATGCCCAGGCGGCTGTGCCAATGCCGCGGCACCATGGCCTCGGGCAGGCGCTGGGCGCAATGCAGGCGGATCGACTCGATCGAGACGTCGTCCGCATGTTCGAGCACCGCATGCAGCGCAAGGCCGCCGCTGCCGTCGACCGGCACCACCACGGCGCGCGCGACGCCCGGATGGGACAGCACCGCGTGCTCGACCTCCTGGCACTCGATGCGATGGCCCGCGATCTTGACCTGCGAGTCGATGCGTCCGATCAGCTCGATCACGCCGTCGGGCCGCCAGCGCGCCAGGTCGCCGGTGCGGTAGCGCCGCTCGCCGGTCCGCTCGTCGGTCACGAAGGCCTGCGCGGTGAGCAGCGGGCGCTGCCAGTAGCCGTCGCTCAGGCTCGCGCCGGCGATGGTCAGCTCGCCCGCGACACCGTCGGGGCAGGACTGGCCGAACGCATCCACGATGTCGCAGCGCTGGCCGCGCAGCGGCATGCCGTAGGGGATGCGGGTCCAGCCCGGCTGCACCGCGGTCACCGGGAACGAGACCGACCAGATGCCGGCCTCGGTGGCGCCGCCCAGCGACAGCAGCCTCGCACCGGGCGCGAGTTCGCGCAGCCGCGCGGGCAGGTGCAGCGCGATCCAGTCGCCGCTCAACATCACCCAGCGCAGCCCCAGCGTGCCGAGCCGCCCGGTCTTGCCGCGGGCGTAGTCGGCGAGCATCTCGAACAGGGCCGGCGCGCTGTTCCACACGGTGACGCCGTGGCGGCGGCACAGCGCCCACCAGGCCTGCGGGTTCATGCGGTCGGCGGGGTCGGGCAGCACCAGCGCGCCGCCGGCCATCAGCGTGCCCAGCATGTCGAACACCGACAGGTCGAAGCCCGGATCGGACAGCCCCAGCACGCGACTGTCGCGGTTCAGGCGCAGGCGCGCGCAGATGTCGCGCAGGGTGTTGGCGACCGCGCCGCGCCGCATGGTCACGCCCTTGGGCTCGCCGGTGCTGCCCGAGGTGAACATCACGTAGGCGAGCAGCGAGGGGTCGGACGCCGACTGCATGGAAGCCGGCGGCGCCGGCCCGTCGTCCTGCGCCGGCACCCGCAGCGTGCGGACACCGCCGGGCCGCGGGCTCCAGGCCGCGAGCTCCTCGTCGGCGATCGCATGGCCGATGCCGTAGCTTTCGATCACGCCGGCCACGCGCGCGCGCGGCCAGCGCAGGGACAGCGGCACATAGGCCAGGCCCGCGATCTGCGTGGCGAGCACCGCCACCACATAGCGCCAGCCGGGCTCGAGGTGGATCGCCACGCAGGCGGCGTCCGGCGCCTGCGTCTTCAGTTGCAGCGCGAGCCGCCGCGCGCGGGCCCACAGCTCGCCGTACGACAGCGTCCTGTCGGCCGCGATGACCGCGGGCGCGTCAGGCGCCTCGCTGCATTGCGCCTCGATGGCCGCAAGGTAGTCCTGCGCGGGCGGATCGGCCTGCCGCTCGGCCTGCCGGCGCGCCTGCTGCGCCGCGGGCAATTGCAGCTCGACGGCCTCCGCCGCGCCGCCGCCCTCGGCCTGGGCCTCGGCGAGCAGCGCTTCGAGCAGGTCGCGGTAGGCCGCGAACATGTCGTCGACCAGGCCCGGCGGGAAGCGTTCGTCGACCGCGTCCCAATGCAGGCGCAGCCGGCCGGCCTCGCCGACGGCCTGGCTGTCGATCCACACGCCGGCCGTGCGCGTGATGCGATGGCGCTCGCTGCTGCCCGGGGGAAAGGCGGCCGCGCCGCCGTCGACCTCGGCGATGTGCGTGAACACGTAGCGCATCGCATCCACCGCGCGCAATTCGGAGCGCGTCGCGCGCGCCACGTCGATGCCGTTGAAGGCGCGATGCTCCAGCCCCTCGAGCAGCCGGGCATGCAGCGCGCGCGCGAACGCGAGGAACGCGCCGGGCCGCTCGCCGTCGATCGCGAGCCAGAGCACCGAGGTGAAGTCGCCCACCACGTGGTTGACCTGCGGATGCACGAACGGGCGGTCGAACAGCGTGAGCGTCAGCGCGAACGCCTTGCGGGCCGACCAGCGCTGCAGCACGGCCGCGAAGGCGGCCAGCAGCAGGCTGCTCGCGGGCAGGCCGGCGCGCGCGGCCAGCGCTTCGAGCGCCTGCCTGCGTGAAGGCTCGAGCACCATCTCGCGCCGGCGCACCGCCAGCGTATCCGGCGCGTGCGCGCGCACCGGCAGCTCCGGCGCGCCCGGAAAGCGCGCCATGCGTTCGCTCCAGTAGCGCCGCGCGACCTCGCGGGCCGCGGCATCGTGGTGCGCGCGCGTGTGTTCGAGCACGTCGCGGAACGAAATCCCGAGCGGCGGCAGTTCGGCCGCGGGGTCGGCGTAGAGCGTCCAGAGTTCGCGCGCCAGGATGCCCATGCTCCAGGCGTCGGCGAGCAGCAGGTCGAACTTCACGGCAAGCACCGATTCGGCCTGCGCGAGCTGGAAGACCTGCAGCTGGAACAGCGCCTCGCCATCGGCGAACGGCGTGAAGGCATGGCGCTCGCGCGATGCCAGCAGCGCCGCCTCGCGCGCCGGCGGCGCCAGCGAAGACAGGTCGTGGCGCACGATGCGGCCGGAGGGGTTCGCGTCCCGCACCGTGAACAGTCCGTTGGCGTCGATGCGCGCGCGCAGCATGCCGTGGCGTGCGACCACGCGGCGCCATGCGGCCTCGAGCCTGTCGGCATCGAGCCCCGGAATCAGCCACTCCTGATAGAGGTGGCTGCTGCCGCCCTCGGGGCTTTCGCGGTGGCGCGCGACCCAGTAGGCCTGCTGCAGCGGCGTGGGCGAGAAAGGCAGCGACTGCGCGGCGGGATCGGGCACGATCGGCGCGTGCGCGACCGGTGCGGCGGCGTGCTGCGCATCGACCAGCCGGGCCTGCGCGCGCAACTGGCCGGTGGCCTGCAGTTGCGCGATGCCGAGGCGGCGGCCGAAGACCCGTTCGATGCCCCCCGCCAGTTGCAGCGCCAGCAGCGAATGTCCGCCCAGCTCATCGAAATGGCTGTCCGCATGGATGTTCGCGCCGGGCAGCAGCTCGGCCCAGAGCCCGGCCAGCCGGTGTTCGGTCTCGCCCTGTAGCGCGGCGCGCGCCAGGTCCGAATGCAGGACGCCGGTGCCGGCGAGCGCCAGGCGATCGATCTTGCCGGCCGTCGTCAGCGGCATGCGCTCGACCAGCCATATCTGCACGGGCCGCTCCTCGGGCAGCAGTTGCGCGCGCAGCACGGGCCACAGTTGCGCGGGATCGGCCTCGGGCCGGCACTGCACGTAGGCGGCCAGCTTGCCCCCGCCCTCGATCAGCGCCGCGCGCGCCACCGGCGCCAGGCGCTCCAGCCGCGTCTCGAGATCGCCCAGGTCGATGCGCACGCCGCGCACCTTGACCTGCCGATCCGCGCGGCCCAGGACCTCGAGCCCGCAGCGCCCCTGCCGCGCGACGTCGCCGGTGCGGAACATCCGCGTGTCGTCGTCCCCTTGCGGCCACGGGTTCGGCAGGAAGCGCGCGGCGGTCAGCCCGGGCTGGCGCAGGTAGCCGTCGGCCAGGGCCACGCCGCTGACATAGAGCTCGCCCGTGCAGCCCTCGCGCACCGGCTGCAGGTTCTCGTCGAGCAGATGCAGTCCGATGTTGCGCAGCGCGGCCCCCGCCGGAACGATCGAAGGCTCGTCCGGCCGCGCCTGCCAGTCGCCGAGTTCGAAGACGCTGACATCGGCCGACACTTCCGACGAGCCGTAGAGATTGAGCCATCGCACGGACGGCAGCAGCGCGCGTGCACGCGCCATGAGCGCGACCTTCAGCGGCTCGCCGCTGACCGACACCTGCCGCAGGGCGAACGGACCGTTGCCGGCGTCGGCCTCGATCTGCGCGAGGACCGGCTCCAGCAGCGTGGGCACCACGACCAGGTGCGTCACCTGCCAGCGCCGCAGCAACTGCGCGATGCGCGCGGGATCGCGGCTTTCGGCATCGTCGGCGATCACCAGCGTCGCGCCCGCGCACAGCGGCCCGAAGCTTTCCCAGAACACGTCGGCAAAGCTCGCGGGCGTGCGCGACAGGAAGACGTCGTCCGGGCCGACCGGATGGCTGCGCAGTTGCCAGACGAAGCGGTTGGCCAGGCCCCTGCAGGTGTTGATCACGCCCTTGGGCAGGCCCATGCTGCCGGAGGTGAAGATCAGGTAGGCGGGCAGGTCGGCCGACGCCGCCCAAGGCCCGGCCAGCTCTGCGTCGAACGCGGCGTCCTCCAGCGGCGCGAGCATCGGGCCGCGCCAAGCCTTCAGCCGCTCACTCTGCATCGCCGCATCGGCGACGACCAGCAGCGGCCGTCCCTGCCGCAGCATCATCTCGATGCGCGCATCGGGCAGATAGGGGTCGATCGGCAGGATCGTCGCACCCGCCTTCAGCACGCCGAGCATCGCGACGATCCAGCGGAACGAGCGCGGCAGCACGACCGCGACCGTCATGCCGGGGCGGCAGCCGCGCCGCCGCAGTTCGCGCGCGCTGCGCTCGACCTCGAACGAGAGTTCGCGGTAGGAGAAGCAGCGGTCCGCCTCGCGCACCGCGGTGCGATGCGCGTGCGCCTGCCACGACGCCCGGAACAGCTCGCCCAGTTCGGGCGTTGCTTCCACCGCGCGCAGCGCCCCCTGCGCGCCGGAGGGCGCGCCGACCGACATCAGGTCCGCATCGGGCGCCCACGCGAAAGCCTGCGCCACGGTGTCGAACAAGGCCGCGATCGCGCGGGCATCGGCCTCGTCGATGCGCAGGCGGTCGTAGGCGATGTAGAGCCGGTAGATGCCAGCGGCGCTGCAGTCGACCCACAGCTTGAACGGGTAGTGGGTCTTCTCCTCGCCCGCATAGCCCTTGAAGCGCAGCGACCGGCCGAGGCCACCGTCCCCCGCCACCTCCTGCAGCTTGCGGAAGTGCGTGTAGTTGAAGCAGTTGTCGAACAGCGGCACGGCCCAGTCGCGCTGGATTTCGCTGAGCGGCAGATGCCGGTGCGCGATGGCCTGCGCCTCGGCCCGCGCGAGCGCGAGCAGGTAGCTGCGCACCGGCATGGGCGCGAACAGTTGCCGCAGCGGCAGCATGTTGAGATGCGGACCGAGCACCTCGGCGCCGCCTTCGGCTTCCAGGCGGGTGTGGGTCTCCAGGCCGGTCGTGACCTCGTGGCTGCCGCACCAGAGCGACAGCGCGCGCAGGTAGCTTCCGAGCAGCACCACCTTGGGCGTGGCGCCGCAGGTCCGCGCGAGCGCGTCCACCTCGCCCGAGGCGCCGAACGGCAGCTCGCGGATCTCGATCTCGGGCACCCGCTCGCGCGCGTCGGGCGCCTTGCGCGTCAGCGCCGAAGGGACGCAGCCGTCCAGGTGCTCGCGCCAGAACCGGTGCTCCTCGCCCGCGGCGATGACCTGCCGTTCGTGGCGTACATGGTCATGGAACGAGAGCGCGGGAGACGGCTGCCGCGGCGGCAGCCCGCCGTCGAGCCGTTGCCCGTAGTTGCCGAGCAGTTCCGCGAGCAGCGAGGTGGCGCTCCAGCCGTCGAGCAGGGCATCGTCGAGCAGCAGCAGCAGATGCAGCACCGCGCCGTCGGTCAGCGCGAAAAGATAGACGGCCCGGCCCACCGGGCAGCGCGCGGGCAGATCGGACGCCTCGGCCCACTCGCGCACGCCGCGGCCCGCGAGATCGCCGACGGCCAGGGGGGCCTCGTCATCGGCACTGACGATCTGCAGCGGCTCGCGGAAGCGCGCGGTGTCGACCCGCGTGCGCAGCACCGGATGCCGCCGCGCGCAGTCCGACCAGGCCTGGCGCAGCAGCGCTTCGTCGAACGGTCCCTCGACGTCGACCCAGAGCAGGTCGCGGTAGATCGGCCGGTCACCGTAGCGCGAGCGGTAGTAGGCGACGCCCTTCTGCAGCGCGGACAGCGGGAACGCATCGACGGCGCCCGCGACCTCCTCGGCGACACGGGCGCGGTCCTCGTCGCACAGCAGCGCGAAGGGCTCGGCGCGCGGCGCGGGGACGGCCTGCACCGCGGCCTCCGGCGCCGCCGTCCGCGCGAGCTCCGCCAGCGTCTTCGCATCGTAGAGCGCGCCCAGCGAGAGCTGCAGGCCCTCCTTGCACGCGCTTTCGATCAGCAGCAGGCCGCTGAGCGAATCGCCGCCGAGCGAAAAGAAATTCGCGTCCGGTGACACCGTGTCGTAGCCCAGGTGGCCCGCGACCAGGCGGCACAGCAGCGCCTCGCGCGCTGCGGCGTCCTGCCCGGTTGCTTCGGCCGGCCGCGTGGCGACGCCGCGGTAGCGCCGGGCCGATGCCTCGGCATGCTCCTCGATCAAGGGCAGGCTCGCCGCCGACAGGATCACGGCATCGAGCGCGCAGCCGTCGAGCAGGCGGCCGAGCTGCTCGAGCGCCGCGGGCACGGGCAGGCCGCGCGACAAGGCTTCGTCCGTCACGGCGCGTTGCCGCAACGCGCGCGCCTCGAGCGGCACGAAGGCGACGCCCGACATCGTCAGCAGCACCGCATCGTGCGCGTCGGTGATGCAGACATCGGCAATACCGCGCGATGCCGCGCCCTCGCGCAGGCGCACGTAGCTGAAACGCGCCGTCGCGAGCGAAGCGACCGGCTGCACGCGCTCGAAGGCCACGGGCACAGAGAAAGCCGCAGCCTGCGTCTGCAGCGGCAGCAGCGCGAGGTCCATCACGGCGGGATGCCAGGGCCACTCGCCGAAGTCCTGCGCGAGCGCGCCGGTGCGCAGCGCCACGCGGTACAGCTCGCCGCAGCGGCTCAGGCTTTCGACGCCCTGCCAGCGTTGGCCCACCTGCAGCCGCGCCGGTGGACGGATCTCGCAGGCCTGCGCCTGCGTGGCGGAAAAGCCCGCGAGGTGCGAAGGCAGCGCCACGGACGCGGCCTCATCGGCGTGTGCGGCGGCCGTGGCGCTGGCGAGCACGAGGCCGCTCGCATCGCGCACCTGGAAGGCCTCGTCCGCGGCGGTGGGGCGCGACACCGACAGGCGCATGTCCGAACCCTCGCGCACCAGCGCCGGATTCAGCAGCCTGACGCCCTGGAGCTCGAGCGCCCTGCCCTCGGCCTGCGCCACCTGCAACAGCAAGGCGAGGTGCGCGGTGCCGGGCAGCACCGCCACGCCATCGACACGATGCTCGTGCAGCAGCCAGGACGAGGCCGGCAGGTGAAAGGAGACGCCCGCTTCGTGCGCGCCTGTCGCCGGCGCGGACGGATCGGCCGCGTCCTGCGAACGCCGCGCCATGCCGGTGTCGAGCCAGGTGTCCCAGGCGATCGACAGCGTGCGCCACGGCAAGGCGCCCGAACGCGCCAGCGCGTCGAGGCTGGCGTTCGCCGAGCAGTACTCGGCTTGTCCCGGACCGCCGAGCCAGCCGTTGACCGAGCTGAAGAACACCATGAAGTCCAGCGGCACATCGGCGAACACGCAGCACAGCGCCTGAGCGCCCGCGACCTTGGCCGCGCAGCGGCGCCGGGCCGCGGCGACGTCCTTCGCGCGCAGGCCGCCCTCGCCCGCCGCGCCGGCACAGTGGAAGACGCCGTGGATGCCGTCCGGGGCGAGCCCCGCGTCTTGTGCGATGGCGGCGAGCTGCGCGTCGCTCTCCACGTCCGCCTGCACATAAGTGATCGACGGGAACTGCGCATGGAAAGCGGACCAGCCCTGCACGTCGTTGACGGGACGGCGTCCGCACACGATCACGCGGGCCCGGCAGCGCGAGACCAGCCAGGCCGCGAGTTCACGCCCGATGCCTCCCGCGCCGCCCGTCACGAAGTAGGTGCCGCCGGTGCGTAGCGCGGGCGCTTCGGCCTGCGCCGACGGCTGCGCAACGGCGGCCGGATGCGGCACGAAGATCCGATCGCCCTGCAATGCGAAGACGGCGAACGAGCCGTCCGCCGGCCGCTCGGCCGCCTGCTCGATGGCGATCAGGCGGCCCAGCGCCTGCCATGCATCGCCATCGCGCGGCCGGCTGCCTTCGTGCACGTCGTAGACCCGGCAGGCCACGCCCGGGACTTCCTGCGGCAGCACGCGCGCAGGGCCCCACAGGGCCAGATGCGCCGGGATCGATGGCGAACCGTTCGCGCCGGACAGCCCGGTCGAGATCCAGTGCACGGCCACGCCCGGCAGCGCGCCGCTGCCCCGCATGCGCGCGACCCAGCCGGCGAAGCCGAGCGCGCAGCCGAGCGTGTCGTCGAAGCCGGCCGGGGCCTGCGCGAGGCCGCCGAGATAGACGATCGCCGAGGGTGGCTGTGAATGTCCGCGTGCCATCGCGAGGCGGTCCCACTGCGCGGCGTCGGTGAAGTCGAAGCAGGCCGATGCGGACGCGGCATCGGCTTGCGCATGCAGCCAGAGATCGACCGGCCCCAGCGCGCCGAGACTTCGCAACAAGGCCGCGGGCGGCGCGGTCGCCGCGACCAGCAGGATACGATCGATCGACTGTCCGGCCGCGTGCCGGCGTCTCGGGTCCGCGACCCACTGCAGGTGCGTGAGATGCACCTGCGGCCCCGCCTCGGACACCTGCTGCCCGCGCGGCAGGTACTCGACGTGCGTGCGCCGGAACGGGTGGCCGGACGCCCAGCCCGCGCCGGCTTGGGAGCGGAACGCCTGCTGGACCACCACATGCGCATTGGTGCCGCCGATGCCGAAGGAGCTGACGCCCGCGCAGCGCAGCCGTATGTCGTCGGACCACGCCGCGGCCTGCCGGCAGAGCGCGAAGTTCGCGCTCGATGCGAGGGCGGGCGTTGGCGCGGCGGCATGCAGGGTCGAGGGCCATTGCCGGTGGTGCAGCGCCAGCGCCACCTTGATCAGACCCGCGATGCCCGCCGCGTTGTCGGTGTGCCCGATGTTGCCCTTGACCGCGCCGATCAGGCACGGCGTGCGCGGCGCGCCGGGGCTGCCGAAGGCCCGCTCCAGCGCCTGCAGCTCGATGCTGTCGCCGACGGCCGTGCCGGTGCCGTGCGCCTCGACGTAGTCGATCGCCCCGCCCGTGACGCCGGCCACCGCGTGCGCCATGCGGATCACGTCGATCTGCCCGCGCATGCCCGGCGCGGTGAAGCCGACCTTGTCGGCCGCGTCGTTGTTGATGGCGCTGCCTCGGATCACCGCGTAGACGCGGTCGCCCGCGCGCCGCGCATCCTCGTACCTGCGCAACGCGACCACGCCGACGCCGTCGCTGAAGACCGTGCCCGTCGCCTCGGCACTGAAGGGCCGGCAGACGCCGTCGGCCGCCTCGATGCCCTCCGCGTGGTGGCGGTAGCCGTGGCCGAGCGGGAAATGCACGCTCGCGCCGCCGGCCAGCGCCAGTTCGCAATCGCCGTCGAGAATCGCCTGGCATGCGAGGTGCACCGCCACCAGCGAGGTGGAACAGGCGGTCTGCACGGTGACGGCCGGCCCGCTGAAGCCGAGCTTGTAGGCGACCCTGGAGGTCAGCGTGTCCTTGTCGTTCGCGATGCCGGCGCGCCAGCGGTCCAGGCCCTGCCAGGTCCGCGCGTCGGCCTGCAGATGCGTCAGCAGATAGGTGTTGAAGCCCGAGCCGCCGTAGACGCCGATGCGCTCGTCGTCGGCGCGCGTGCCGATCGCATCCTCGCGCGCATGCCAGCAGGCTTCGAGAAAGACGCGGTGCTGCGGATCGATCAGCGCGGCCTCTTCCGGTGCGTAGCCGAAGAAGCCGGCATCGAAGCACAGCGCGTCGTCGAGGCTGCCGTTGGCCTTCACGTAGGCGGGATCGCGCAGCGCTTCGGCGGCCACGCCGGCGGCCAGCAGCGCCTCGTCGGACAGCATGCGCAGGCCGCTGCGCTGCCCGATCAGCAGATGCCAGAAGGCCTGGAGGTCGGCGGCTCCCGGGAAACGGCAAGCCATGCCAACGATCGCGATGGCTCCCTTGTCATCGAGCGGATCCTCATCGTGGAATCTCTGCACCCGCACCCCTCGTATTTATTTTTTTCCGAAGCCGTGCAGCCCATCGTCGACGGGGCCGGCCACGTTGCCTTCGCGATCCGGCGTGGGGCCTGTCGCAAAAGTCGCGCCAATTTTACTGTGCGTCCGCGCTTGTGCAACCAGGATATCGCGCATGCCGTGCGCGAATATCAGCCCGTATCATCGAACGACGATGAAGGTGCCGCGCACCAGGAAAGAGCGATGAAGATGCCTTGCACCCGAGGTCCCGGAGATTGCCCCGGCACGACTTCGAACCCCTCGCAAACGACGGGCGGGAGCCGCCGATGCTGATCCTCGGCATCAGCGGCGGCTTGGACCGTCCGCGCCGCGCCAGCGACCACCAGCAGCCCATGGCGCTCGACACCTGGCTGCACGACAGCGCGGCGGTGCTGGTGCGCGACGGCATCGTGGTGGCGGCGATCGAGGAGGAGCGCATCAATCGCATCAAGCACTCGGGCCACCGGCCCGAGGAAGCGATCCGGGCCTGCTGCCGGCAGGCCGGAGTGTCGATCACCGACGTCGACCGCATCGCCTATTTCATGGAGGAGCAGAACTTCGATCTGCTGGTCGGCTTCCGCGCGCTGCTGCGGCCGCGCGCGACCGGCGTGCATCCGTCCGGACGCAGTTTCCTGGCGGCCGCGCTGTCGGCCTCGACCGGCGCGGCGATCGACGAAAGCCGGCTGCGCTTCATCGAGCACCATCGCTGTCACGCGGTGAGCGCGTGGACGACCTCGGGCTTCGACGAGGCGCTGGTGCTGACCATGGATGGCGAGGGCGATCTCGCGTCGGGCTCGGTCTATCGCGCGCATGCGCGTTCGCTCGAGGTGCTGCGCAAGCTCCCGATCCGCAACTCGCTGGGCGCGTTCTACACGCAGGTCACGCGCCTGCTGGGATTCAAGCCGCGCGACGAATTCAAGGTGATGGGGCTGGCGCCCTATGGCGATCCCGAGGTCCACGCAGCGGCGTTCGAGCGGCTCATCAGCTTGCAGGAGAACGGCGAGATCGTGGTCCACCAGGAGCGCCTGCCCTCGCTGCTGCGCCTGTTCCGGCCACGGCGCGTGCACGAGCCGATCACGGCCGATCACCACCATCTCGCGGCCGCGCTGCAGCGCACGCTCGAGCGCGCGGTGCTGCATCTGTTGCGACACTTTCGTGACAGCACGGGCCTGCGCAAGCTCTGCCTGGCCGGCGGCGTGGCGCAGAACTGCGCGATGACCGGCGCGATCGAGCGCAGCGGACTGTTCGACGAACTCGCGGTCTGCTTCGCATCGCACGATGCCGGCTGCGCGCTCGGCGCCGCGATGGCGGTCGCGCTGGACGAAGCGCCCGCCGCCGCGGCGCCCGCGGCGAACGCGTGCGCCTCGCCGTTCCTCGGCCTGGCGCTCGACGAGGCGAGCCTGGAGGCGCGGCTGCAGCCCTGGGCGCCGCTGCTGCAATGGCATCGGCCGGACGACGTCGTGGCGCACAGCGCCGACCTGCTCGCCGAAGGCCAGGTGCTGGGATGGATGCAGGGCCGGTCCGAGTTCGGTCCGCGCGCGCTCGGCCATCGCAGCATCCTGGCCGACGCGCGCCCCGCCGCCAACAAGGACCGCGTGAATGCCATGGTCAAGAAGCGCGAGGCCTTCCGGCCCTTCGCGCCGTCGGTGCCGCTGGCGGATGCCGCGCGCTACTTCGAGGTGCCGCAGGGCCGCGAGTACCCGTCGATGGGCGTGGTGGTCAAGGTGCGCGAGGAGCACCGGGCCTTGCTCGGCGCCGTTACGCACGTCGACGGCACGGCGCGGCTGCAGACGGTGACGCCGCGGGACAACGAGCGCTTCTGGCAATTGCTGCAGGCCTTCGGCGCGCGCACCGGAACGCCGGTCCTGCTGAACACCTCGTTCAACAACAACAGCGAGCCGATCGTCGACACGCTCGAGGATGGACTGGCCTGCCTGCTGACCACGGGCATCGACCAGCTCGTGGCCGGCGAGCTCGTCGTGAGCCGGCGCGGCGCGACCGCCGACGGATTGCTGCACATGGCCATCGAGGTGCCGCCGTACCTCGAACTCAGGCTGACGCAAGCTTGCGACGACCAGGGCCACAGGACCGTGCGCCACCTGATCGCCAACGACTACTCGGACAAGTACTACCGCCAGGTCGAGCAGGAAGTGTCGCAGCCGCTGTTCCGGCTGCTGCTCGCGGCCGCGCCCGATCGATCGATCGGAGCGTTGCTCGACGAACAGGGCAGTGCGCACGAGAGCGTCACGGCCGAATTGCTGGCGCTGTGGGCGGCCCGCCTCGTGGATGTGAGGCCGACGCGCTAGCGCGCACCCGAACTTTCAAGAACAAAAGTTTGTAGCGCGCGGAGTTGGCGGTATGCTTTACGCCAGGAGTTGATCGAGGGGAACGCGGCATGCCGACACGGTGAACGTGCGGCCAGCGAGGGAACCGCCGGGCCACCGGCGCGCTGGACGGGTTCGATGCCTTCGAACATACATACAAGTGCCAACGATTTGTCCAGTGGAGCGCTCATGACAACCAGAATGACCCGACTGATCCTCTATGTGCGGGACGTCGCGCTGCTCAAGAATTTCTATCAGGAGCATTTCGGACTCTCCGTCATCACCGAGGAGATCGAGAACGAATGGGTCGTCTTCGATGCGGGTGGCGTCGAGCTCGCGCTGCACCTCGTCGGCGAGGCGTTCCGTGCGAAGCCGGCGGGCAATCACAGCGGCACCAACGCCAAGTTCGTCTTCACGATCTCGTCGGACCTGGCGCAGCACAGGGACAAGCTGGCGGGCGCGGGCGTCGCGGTGCAGTCGCTCAAGCGCTACGACGGATTCGACTACGCGATGTACGACGGCGTCGATCCCGAGGGCAACATCTTCCAGGTCATGAAGCTCGACTAGATGGCCGGGCATGCCTCCGATGGAAGCCGGGTCTTCCGCTTCGCCCGTTCCGGCTAGCCGGACATGCAGGCCGAGACATCGGATGCGCGCGCCGCGAGAACGCTGCCGCTGACGCTGGGGCAGCGCCGGCTCTGGGCGCTGGCGCAGCGGCACGCGGGCGATCCCGCCTACCACCACCTGAGCGCGCTGCGGCTGTCGGGCCCGCTCGACGAAACCGCGCTCGCGGTCTGCCTGCGGCAGGCCGTGTCCCGGCACGACAGCCTGCGCATGCGCTTCCCCGCCGTGGACGGACAACCGGTCGCGCGCATCGAGCCCCATGCCGAACTTCCGTGGCAACGCCATGACCTGAGCGCGCTCGGCGAAGCCGCGCGGCAGGAGGCGCTGGCGCGGTGCGCGCACCAGGAAACGCGCCGCCCCTTCGACCTCGAGCGCGGACCGCTGATGCGGGCGAGCCTGTTCGCGCTCGCGCCGGGCAGCGCGGTGCTGCTGCTGTGCCTGCATCACATGGTGATGGACGGCTGGTCGCTCGGCGTGCTGATCGAGGACATAGCGGCCGCCTACGTCGCCTACACCTCGGGCCGGCCCGCGGCGCCGAGCTCCGCCGTCTCCCGCATCGACGACTACGTGGCCGATGCGCTCGATGCCGCGCGCCAGCCCGCCTATCTCGCATCGCTGGCCTACTGGAAGAACCATCTGGACGGACTGCAATGGACCCGGCTGCCGGCCGATGCGGACCCGGCCCGGCCACGGCCGCAACTGCGGCGCGGGCGCACGCTGCGGCGCCGCTTCGACGGCGTGATGGCGTCGCTCGATGCCTCGGCCCGCGCGCTGCGCGTCACGCGCTACCAGTTGCTGGTCGCCGCCTTCCTGCGCTTTCTCGCCTGCCGCACCGGCAAGCGCGACCTCGCCATCGTCACGCTGCTGGCCAACCGCCACGAGCGGCAGCGGCAACGCCTGGTCGGCTATCTCGCCAACACGGTGGTGGTGCGCCATCGCTGCGCTGCGGACGACACGGTGGCGTCCTTCGTCGCCGACGTGTCGGCCACCCTGCGCGATCTGCTGCGCCATGGCCAGGTGTCGCTCTACAGCATCGCGCACGAGGCGCCCCAGGCCGTCGCCGAGCCGCCCTCGATCCTGTTCTCGCTGCAGAACACGCCGCTGCCGCCGCTGCAGCTCGGCGAGGTCGAGATGGCGACGCTCGACCTGGAGACCGGCATCGCGAAATTCGATCTCAGCGTCTACCTGGCCGAGGCCGGCGACGGCATCGACCTGTGGATCGAGTACGACACCGGCCTCTACCGCGAGGCCGGCATCGAGCAGTTCGCCGCGGGCTTTCGCAGCATGCTCGTGCAGTTGTGCGAGGCGCTCGAACAGCCGGCGCTGCCGGTCGACCGGCTCCTGCCCGAGGGCATCCCCCTGGGCATGCTCGAAGGACCCCGCCTGGCCGCGCGCGAAGCGCCGAGCCTGCTGCAATCGCTGCGCGACCAGGCCGCGCGCCGGCCCGATGCCATCGCGCTGGAAACGCAGGACGGCACGCACTTCAGCTTCGCGCGGATGGAGGCCGGCATCCGCGCGGTCACGGCCGCGCTCGACCGCCTCGGCGCGCGGCCGGGCGAGCGGGTCGCCGTGCTCGGCGAGCGCAACCACGCGACGCTCTGCGCGATCTGGGCCTGCCTTGCGCGCGGCCTGAGCTACGTGCCGCTGGCGCCGGACCTCCCGCCCGCGAGACTGCGGCTGATCCTCGACGACGCGGCCGCGCACTGGCAGCTCGCCGACGGCCCGGTGCAGGATCTGCCGGGCGAATGGCGGGACCTGTCGTCCTGGCTGCGCGAGGCGCGGCCGATCGCGCTCGACGACTTTGAACCCGCGCCGCTTTCGCCCGAGCTGCCGGCCTACCTGCTCTACACCTCCGGCTCGACCGGCGGCCCCAAGGGCGTGCTGGTGTCGCGCGGCAGCCTGGAGGCGTTCTGCGGCGCGATGGACCGGATCGTCCCGCGCACGCGCGCGCAGGAGCAAGAGGTCTGGCTCGCGGTCTCCAGCCTGTCCTTCGACATCTCGATGCTCGAGCTGCTGTGGTCGATGAGCCGCGGCTTCCACGTCAGGATCGGTTCGCTCGCCGCGCTGTGCGAGGCGCCGGCGGACGAGGCGTATGACGCGGCCGGTGCATTGCCCGCGCTGGGCCTGTTCTATTTCGGCTCGACCGAACACTACGAACCGCAGGATCACCTCGCGCTGCTGCGGCAGACCGCGCAATGGGCCGACCGCCAGGGCTTCGACACGCTGTGGACACCCGAGCGGCACTTCACCGCGTTCGGCGGCTTCTTCTCCAACCCGGCGCTGACGGCCATGCACCTGGCGGGCCTGACGCAGCGCATCGCGATCCGCGCCGGAAGCGCGATCGGGCCGCTGCAGCACACGCTGCGCCTGGCCGAGGACTGGGCCGCAGTGTCGCGCCTGTCGAACGGCCGCGCCGGCCTGTCGCTCGCCACGGGCTGGAACCCGGCCGATTTCATCCTCGCGCACAGGCCCCTCGCGCAACGCGCGGACACGGTCGCCGGCCAGTTGCGCGATCTGCGCGCGCTGTGGCGCGGCGAAGCGGTGCCGTTCCACGATCCCGATGGCCGCTATTTCGAGGCGCGCATCCCGCTGCCGCCGCAGGCCGCCATCCCGCTGTCCATGACGGTGTCGAACCGGCCCGAGCAGTTCGAGGCGGCGGCCGAGCAAGGCGTGGACGTGCTGACCCACCTGCTCGAACAGGACATCGAGCAACTGGCGCGCAATGTCGAGCGCTACCGCCACAGATGGCAGGCGCTGCATGGCGAGGACGCGCCGCGCGGACGGGTCACGCTGATGCTGCACACGCACGTCGACACCGACGACGCCCGGGCCGCGGCAGTGGCGCTGCCGCTGCTCGTGCGCTACCTCGACGGCGCGCGCGATGCGCTGCGCAGCCTGGCGCCCGCGATCGAGGCGCCCACGCAGGAGGCCTTGCTCGACGGCGCGGCGCGGCGGCTGGTCGCCGACCGCAGCCTGATCTGCGGCCCGCGCACGGCGCGCGAGCGCCTGCGGCGGCTCCATCGCCTGGGCGTGGACGAGGTGGCCTGCCTGATCGACTTCGGGCTGCCGGCCGACACCGTCGCCGCCAGCCTCGAACGGCTCGCGGCGGCACGCGACGCGGGCAGCAGCACCGACGCGGCCGGGGCCGCAGCCACGCACCTGCAATGCACGCCGTCGGCCGCCCGGTTGCTGCTCCAGCAGGACGGACGCCTGCCGCGCGCGCTCGAGCGGCTCGCCTTCTGGGCCGTGGGCGGAGAGGCGCTCGACGACGGCCTGCTGCGGCGCATGCGCATGGCCTCGGACGCCCAGATCGCGAACCTCTACGGCCCCACCGAGGCCACCATCTGGGCCACCGCCTGCGGCGTGCCCGCGCGGCGCAGCGGCCCCTCGGGCATCGGCACGCCGCTGGCCGGCGTGCGGGTCCATCTGCTCGACGAGATGCTGCGTCCGGTGCCGCGGGGTGTGGAGGCGCAGCTCTACATCGGCGGCGTCGGCGTCGCGCAGGGCTACTGGCGCAGGCCGGCGCAGACCGCGGCCGCCTTCGTGCCCGATCCCTTCGGCGCGCCGGGCGCACGGCTGTACGCCACGGGCGACCGCGCGCGCGTCGATGCATCCGGGCGCCTGGTGTTCATGGGCCGTCAGGATGCGCAGGTCAAGATCAACGGCTACCGCGTCGAGCTGGCCGCGATGCGCGAAGCGCTGGCGCGGCACCCGGCGGTCGCGGATGCGCAGGTGCTGGTCTGCGGAACGCGAACGCCGGACGCCGCGCCGGCCATCGTCGCCTTCGTGGTGCCGCGCGGCGCGGCCGACGACCGGCTGGCCGAGGCCCTGCAGGCCCATCTCGCGCTGCAGTGGGAGGTCGGCACGCTGCCGCGCGACATCGTCTGCATTCCCGAGCTGCCGCTCACCGCGAGCCAGAAGGTGGACCTGCGTCGGCTCGAGGAGATCCACCTCGAAACGCGCGCGCCGACCTCCACCCTGCCGCGGCCGGCGCCGGCCGCGCACGACGCCCTGCACGCGCTGTGGCGCGAGGCGATGCCGGGCTTCGACGGCCTGGCGGACTTCCATCGTTCGGGCGGCAATTCGCTGATCGCGCTGCAGTTGCTGGCGCGCGCCAATGCGCACTTCGGCGCGGAAGTCACGCTGCGCGACTTCTACAGCGCGCCCACGCTCGCGGGCCACCGCCGCGCGATCCTGGCCGGCGGGCCCGGCGCGCAAGGGACGGCCCTGGTGCGCGTCGCACGCACGGCGAGCTTCCCGGTCTCGTCCGCGCAGCGCGCGATGCTCATCCTCGATGGCCGCGGCGAGGCCCGGGCCTACCACGACCACGTGGCGCTCGACATCGAGGGGCCGCTCTCGGCCGAGGTGCTGAGGCAGGCCTTCGAGGCGCTGGTGCGCCGTCACCGCATCTTCACCACCGCCTACCGCTTCGACGAGGGCGACTACCTTCAGGTGTGGCGCGAGGATCTCGCGCCGGACTTCCGCGTGGCCGCCGTGGACGGCGCATCGCCCGAGCAGGCGCTGCGCGCGTTCGCCGACGAGCCCTTCGACCTCCTGAACGGCCGCGTGGTGCGCGCGCTGCTGCTGCGCACGGGCGAGCAGACGCACTGCCTGTGCCTCGTGATCCACCACATCGCGAGCGACGGCGCCACGCTGCGCCTCGTGCTGGTCGAACTGCTGCGGGACTACGGCCGCATCCTCGCGGGTTCGGCGGCCGAGCCGGCCGAAGCGCCGTGGCAGTACGTGGACTTCTCCGACTGGCAGGCCCGCCACCTCGCCGCGCGACGCGACGAGCTGGCGGCCTTCTGGGCCGCGCAGACCGAGCGCTGCCGCGCCGCGACCGACGTCGGCGCCGCGGCGACGAGCGCGCCGCCGGCCGGCCATCTACGCGTGGCCATCGGCGCCGAGCCGGCGCGGGTGGTCGACCTGCTGAGCGCGCGCCACCGCGCCGGCGAGTTCAGCGTGCTGGTCGCCGCCCTATGCCTGGCGATGGAAGACGCAGGCACGGACCGCCTCGTGACGATCGCGACGGATGCGCGCAACCGCGAGCGACCCGAGTTCGAGCAGGTGCCCGGCATGATGGTGAACCAGTTGCTGCTGCCGATGCGCCTGCCGGAGCGCGGCGATGCCGGCGCACTCGTGCAGTCCTTCCAGCGCCAGTTGACCGATGCCTTCAGCCACCAGGCCTACCCCTACGAATGGCTGGTGGCGCAATGGCGCCAGGCCATGGGCACCCATCTGGCGCCGCACTTCGATGCCAAGTTCGTCCTCAACGACGCGCGCACGCCGCTCGAGAGCCTGCACGGGCTGGCGATCGGGGAGCGCGTGCTGGCCCCGAGCGCGGCCAAGTTCGGCCTGCTGATCAACCTGCAGCGCGACGCGGACGGCTTCTCGGGGAGCGTGGCGTTCGATCCGCTGCGCCATTCGGAGCGTGCGGTGCGGGCGCTATGGGACGATTTCCTCGCCGTGCTCGCGCGGCTGGCGCAGATGGACGACATCCAGCTCGAAAGACAGGCGCTGGCCGCGCGGCGCGCGGCATCACGCAGCGAAAACAGCGAAGGCGGCGGGGCCGCGCTGCTCGCGCAACTGCAGAAGGCGCGCCGCCGACCGGCCGGCCCCTCGGAGGCTGCCGTGCGGTTCGTCGCGGCCGATGCCCACTGCCCGGTGCCGCGCATCGAGCCCTGCCGCCCCCATGCCACGCTCGCGGACAGCGCGCTCGAAGCCCGCGCGGAACTGGTCGCGCAGTTGCAGCGCCACGGCGCCGTGCTGGCCCGAGGCTTCGCGGGCGTGAGCGCCGAGGAATTGAGCCGGCTCGCGATCGGCCTGTGCGGCGAGCTCGTCGGCTACACCGAACGCTCCACGCCGCGCACCCGGCTCGGCGAGAAGCTCTACACCGCGACCGAGCATCCCGCGCACCAGCGCATCGAACTGCACAACGAGAACGCCTATGCCCACCAGTGGCCGGGCACGCTGTTCTTCTGGTGCGCCGCGCCCGCGGCGTCCGGCGGCGAGAACCTGCTCGCGGATTCGCGCGCGGTGCTGGCCCGCCTGCCCTGGGCGCTGCGGGAGCGCTTCGCCGAACGCGGCGTGCTTTACCGGCGCGAGCTCGGCCCGCCGCTGGGCATGCCGTGGCAGTACGTGTTCCAGTGCGAGCGGCCCGAAGAGGTCGATTCCATCTGCCGCGCCGCCGGCTACGACGTCACCTGGCATTCGCAGACGCGGCTGAGCCTGTCGCGCGTCGCCGCCGCCATTGCGACGCATCCCGTCACGCAGGAAGCGTCGTGGTTCAACCATGCGCTGTTCTTCCACGAGTCCAGCCTCGAGGGCGCGGTGCGCGCGTCCATCCGCGACCTGTACGGCGACGGCTACCTGCCGAACCGATCTTTCCATGGCGATGGCTCGCCGATCGGCGAAGACGAGATCGCCGCGCTGCGTGCCGCCTACGCGCATTGCGAGCGCCGGCTGCTGCTCGAGAAGGACGACGTGCTGATGGTCGACAACCTGCTGATGGCGCATGGCCGCTGCGCCTTCGAGGGCCCGCGCGACATCCGGCTGATGATGGGCCGCACGATCGGCTCGCCGGCCCAGGCCTCCCACGAACCGCGTAGATTTCCCACGACATGAAGAACGAACTCCGAGACGCATCGCCGGGCTATCCGCTCTCGCCGCAACAGCAGGCGCGCTGGCGCCGCGACGAACCGCCGCAGCGCTACGTCGTGCGCCTGCGGCTGCGCGGCAGCCTGCAGCGCGAACGCCTGCTCGCCGCGCTCGATGCGGTGGTGCGGCGCTACGAGATCCTGCGCACCTCGCTGCAGGCCCCGCGGGACGGCGCCGAGCCGGAACAGAAGATCGCGCCCCACCTGCCGCTGCCGGACCTGCCGCAAGACCTGCCGGCGCCCGCGCAGGCAACGCCCCTGTGCGCCGCGCTGCGCGAGACCGACACGGGCTGCGTGCTCGAGCTGGGCCTGAGCGCCTGGTGCGCCGACCGCTGGTCGGTCGCGGACCTGCTCGGGCGGATCTCCGACCTCTACCTGGACCGGGCCCTGGCGGACCCGGCGCTGGTGCTCCAGTACGCCGACCTGTCCGAAGGCTACCGCGACCTGCTGCGCGATCCGCAGGGCGGCAGCTACTGGGCGGGTCGGCAGCTCGCCGTGACGGACCAGACGCCGCCGGCCGCGGCGCACGACGACGAACGAAGCGCCACGCTGCGCTGCGACCCCGCGCAGGGCGACGACTGGCTGTTCGCACGCTGGGTCCTGTTCCTGTCGCGCTGGACGCGGCGCGGCCGGGTTGCATCGGGCTATCTCGCGCCGGGCAACCGGTTCGCGGGCGATGCCGACATGCTCGGCCCGATCGGCCGCGTGCTGCGGCTGCCGTTCGACGTCGACTGGAGCGGCGGCAGCGCGCGCGCGGCCGCCGCCATTGCCGGGCAGGCGGCCACAGATCTTTCCCATGCGGAGCATTTCGATGGCGCGGCAGCCGCCGCCGGCGGCGATCCGCGCTTCCTGTTCGTGCCGGCCTGTCCGCTGCCCGCGCGCTTCGCCGGCCTGACGGTCGAGGAGGCCACGCTGACGCCGCCGCCCTCGGCGGCGCTGCTGGAGCTCGCGGTCGACGCGCCCGGCGAGCTCCGGCTGACCGGGCGCGGGCTGACGCCCGCGCAGTTCGACGCCGCGGCCGCCGGCCTCGGCCGTCTGCTGCGGCCCGCCGACGACGAGGCGCACCAGCGCCTCGGCGCCCTGCCCTGGCACGCACCCGCGGACACGGACATCGGCGAGGCGGTCGCCCGCTGGGCGCGCGAGCACCCGCAACGACCGGCGCTGATCGGCGAGACCACGACGCTGTCGTATGCCGAACTCGACCAGGCCGTCCGCGCGGCGGCCGCTGCACTGCGCAGCCGCGGCATCCGCCCCGGACACACGGTGGCGCTGAAGACCCCGCGCGGTCCGGCATGGATCGTCTGGTGGCTCGCCATCTGGCGCGCCGGCGGCGCCGTGCTGCCGCTCGCGGCCGATGCACCCGAGGGCCGCACCGGCGAGAGCTGCCGGCGCGCGGGTGCGCGTCTGCTGATCCGCACCGACCCGCCGGCCGCAGACGCCGACGGCCTGCCGCCGGTGCTGGCGCCGACGGCCTCTGGCCCTTCGGACGCCGACGGCGCGGACGCGCACCGCCCGCATCCGGCCGCGCCCGCCTACATCCTCTTCACCTCGGGCTCGACCGGCGCGCCCAAGGCCTCGGCGGTCAGCCACGCGGCGCTCGCGGCCTACCTGGGCTGGGCAGCGCCGCGCTACGCCAGCGAGCGGCGCGGCGGCACCCTGGTGCATTCGGAACTCACATTCGACTTCACGCAGACCTGCCTCTGGCTGCCGCTGCTTGCGGGCGAGCCGGTCCGCTTCGCGCCCGACCCCTTGCCGCTCGATGCGCTGTACGGCCTGCTGGCCGACGCCGACCAGGCGCCGCTGTCCTTCGTCAAGCTCACGCCGGCCCACCTGCAGGGCATCGCGGCGCTCGAATCGCTGGACCCGCGCCCGCTGCGCTGGCCGGACCACGTGGTGGTCGGCGGCGCCGCGCTGTCGGGCGCGATGCTGCCGCGCTCGCTGCGCGAGGCCGCATCGATCGTGCACAACGAATACGGGCCGACCGAAGCGACGGTCGGCTGCTGCGTGCACAGCGAGCCCGCCGATGCCCTGGCGCCCGGGCCGGTGTCGATCGGCGCGGCGACGCCGGGCACCGCGCTGCGCGTGCTCGACGACCGGCTGCAGCCCGTGGCCGATGGCGAGGACGGCGAGCTTTGCATCGCGGGCGCGCAGTTGGCGCAGGGCTATGCGGGCCATCCGCGCGAGACCGCGCAGCGCTTCCTGCCCGATCCCCAGGGCCGGCCCGGCGAACGGCTCTACCGCACCGGCGACCGCGTGCGCCGCACCGATGCGGCCCACCATGTCTTCCTCGGCCGCCTCGACGAGATGATCAAGCGCAACGGCGTGCGCATCGAGCCCGGCGAGATCAGCGCGCAGATGCTGTGCCATCCGGCCGTCTCGGGCTGCCACACCTTCGCGCGGCAGTTGCCGGACCAGCCGCAGCCGGCCATCGTCTGCGCCGTGACCACCCACGCGGCCGTCGAGACGCGCACGCTGCATGCCTGGCTCGCGACCCGGTTGCCGGCGCTCATGCTGCCCAACCGCATCGTGGCGATCGAACGCCTGCCCTGCACGCCGCAGGGCAAGGTCGACGAACGACAACTGCTGGCGGAGCTCGCGCAGGCCGACAGCGCCGACGCGGGTCCGCTGGCACAGGGCATCGAGTCGACGCTCGCGGCCATCTGGCGCACGGTCCTGGGCGTGCCGACGCTGGGACCGTCCAGCCATTTCTTCGCCGAGGGCGGCGATTCGATCCGCGCGATCACCGTCGCGGTGCAAGCGCGCAGGCAGGGCATCATGCTGTCGGTCGAGCACCTGTTCGACCACCCGGTGCTGCGCGACCTCGCGGTGGCAGCCTCGGCGCTCGAAGGGCCACGGGCTTCACCCGCGCCCGAGCTTGCGCCGCGCAACACCGACGCGCCACCGGGCGTCGAGGACAGCTTCCCCGTCTCGCAGTTGCAGATGGGCATGATCTTCCAGAACGAAGTGGACGGGCGCTACCACGACATCTTCAGCTACCGTCTCGGCCTGCAGCTCGACGAGGCTTGCCTGCACGAGGCCGCGCGGCGGCTCGTGGCGCGCCATCCGGGCCTGCGCACCACCTTCGACGTCGCACGCGACGGCAGCGCGGTGCAGCAGGTCTGGCCACAGGGCGTGGAACTGCTCGCGTGCGAGGACCTCTCGGCCCTCGCGCCGGATGCGCAGCAGCAGCGGATCGCGCAGTGGATCGAAGCGGAACGCGAGCGCGGCTTCGATGTGCGCACGCTGCCGCTGCTGCGCTTCCAGGTGCAGCGCCTGGACGCCGCAACCATCCAGTTCACCGTCAGCTTCCATCACGCGATCATGGACGGCTGGAGCGACCAGCAGATCCACACGGAGCTGTTCGCCGACTACCGCGCCCTGGTCGAGCAGCGGCCGGACACCATCGCGCCGCCGCCCGGCCGCTATCGCGATTTCGTCGCCGCCGAATCGGCCGCGATGCAGTCCGCGTCGACACGGGCCTTCTGGCAGGACTACCTCGCCGGCGCGGCGCTCACGCCGCTGGCGCCGCCCGGCGCGGCAGGGCCCGAAGCGCTCGCGGCGCAGGACGGCGCCCATCGCAACCATCCGGTGACGCTGCCGCCGCGGATCTACGCGCGGCTGCAGGAGGCCGCGCGCCAGTCCAGCGAGCCCCTGGCCGTGCTGCTGCTCGCCGCGCATCTCGTGGCGCTGCGGCTGCTGACGGGGCAGCGCGAGATCCTGTCGTGCAGCGTCGCCAACGTGCGCCTCGACGAGGAAGCCGCGGAACGCAGCGTCGGCCTCTACATCAACACGCTGCCGGTGCGCGCCGCCATCGGCGACGAGAACTGGCGCGCGCTGGCGGGCCGGGTCGGCCGGCAGCAGCGTGAGGCCTTCGGCTTCCGGCGCCTGCCGTTCTCCGAGATCCAGCGCGACGCGGGCGGCGAGCGGCTGTCCGAATCGCTGTTCTACTTCACCAATTTCCACAACCGCATCGCGGCGACACCGGCGCTGGTGCAGCACGACCGCTTCGCGCACGAGGTCACCAGCTTCGCGATGACCGCGAGCTTCAACGTCGAGCCGGCCAGCGGCCTGATCTCGTACAACCTCTGCCTCGACGCGCGCCGCTTCAGCCAGGCGCGTGCCGACCAGGTCGCGCGGTGCTATCAGGCCGCGCTCGAGGCGCTCGCGAACGACATCGATGCGCCGCTGCCAACGGCGCGCGCACTGCCGTCGTTGCGCCCCTCGGTGCTGGTGGCCGACGAGGGCACGGGCCCGGCGACGCACCTGCCCGCGCTGTTCGCCGTGCAGGCCGAGCGGCACCCCGAGGCGATCGCCGTGCGCGCGGCCGATGGCGACATGCGCTACCGCGAGCTGGACGCGCGTTCCGCGGCCGTGGCGGCTGCCCTCGGCGCGCGCCGGATCGGCCCCGGCAGCGTGGTCGGGCTGATGCTGCCGCGCACCGCGGCGCTGGCCGTCGCGCTGCTGGGCGTGCTGCGCGCCGGCGGCTGCTTCGTCGTGCTCGACCCGGAAGATCCGCCGTCGCGCTTCGAGCGCATCGCCGAAGACACGGCACTGGTGGTCTGCGGCGAGGATGGCGCACGGCGGCTCGGCCCGCGAGGCTGGGCGAGCCTGCGCGCGCTGGAGGACGAGGCGCGGTCGCTGCCCGCGCCCGCGCCCACGCCCGTGCGCGCCGGCCCGGCGCTGCCCGCCTACCGCATGTACACCTCGGGATCGACCGGCGCGCCGAAGTGCGTCGAGGTCAGCCACGCGAGCTACGCGAACGTGCTGGTGCATTTCCGTTCGCTGCTGGGCACCGGGCCGGGCGACCGCGTGATGCTGAGCTCCGCCCTCAGCTTCGACATCAGCCTGCTGGAGTTCGGCCTGCCGCTGGCGAGCGCGGCGATGCTGCAGATGCTGAGCCGGGAAGAGGCGCTGACCCCCGCCGCCTACCAGCCGGCAAGCGACATCGCCGGCCGCACCGTGATCCAGGCGACGCCCTCGCTGTGGTCGGCGCTGCGCCTGCGCGGCTGGCAGGGCGTGCCGCGCACCCAGGCGCTGGTCGGCGGCGAGGCGCTGCCGGCGCCGCTGGGCCACTGGCTGTGCGAAGTCGCGCAGGAGGCATGGAACTGCTACGGCCCGACCGAGACCACCATCTGGTCGACCGCGGCGCGGCTGGGCCCGCAGCGGCAGAGCATCGGTGTGCCGATCGCCGCGACCCGCTGCTACCTGCTCGACGACCGGCTCGATCCCGTGCCCCAGGGCAGCATCGGCACGCTCCACATCGCCGGCGCCGGCCTGAGCCTGGGCTATGCCGGGGCGCCGGGCGCCACGGCGGCCGCCTTCCTGCCCGATCCGGCGGCGGCGGGCGAACGCATGTACTGCACCGGCGACAGCGCGCTGCTCGACGAGACGGGCGCCCTGGTCTTCCTCGGCCGCAGCGACCGCCAGGTCAAGATCGCCGGCCACCGCCTCGAGCTGGCGGAAGTGGAGGCGCGGCTGCTGGCGCATCCGGGCATCGCCGAAGCCGCCGTGGTCCACCATGCGGCGCTCGACGACCGGCTGGTGGCCTATCTGGTCGCGCGCGGCGAGCAGGCGCCCCCCACGGACATGGCACTGCGGACCTGGCTGTCCGGTCACCTGCCGCCCCATGCGCTGCCGCGCGCCTGCGTCTGGCTGGCGCAGTTGCCACGCAGCCGCAACGGCAAGCTCGACCGCAAGGCGCTGCCCGCGCCGCCCCAGGGCCGGCCGGTGCTGAGCACGCACTACGCCGCGCCCGAGGACGCGCTGGAACAGGTGCTGCAGCGGATCTGGGCCAAGGTCCTGAAGGTCGAGCAGATCGGCGTGCACGACAGCTTCATCGAGCTGGGCGGCTATTCGCTGACGGCCATCCGCGTCATCGCGCAGATCCGCGAACTGTTCGACGTCCAGTTGGATGCATCGGTGATCTTCAAGACACCGACCGTCCGCCAACTCGCCAACCACCTGCGGGACAACGCGTCCGCCGACGCGCAGCTCGGCGCCAAGGCCGAACTCCTGCTTTCGATCCTCTGAAAACCCCATGACCTCTTCCTCCAACGAATTCAGCCGCCGCGCTTTCATCGCCTCGATCCTGGGCGCCATGGCCGCCGAGGTCGCCCATGCCGGCAAGCCGCTCGCGGGCACGGGCGTGCGCATCGGCATCGTCGGCGCGGGTGTCGGCGGCCTGACGGCCGCGCGCTACCTGCTGGAGCTGATGCCGCGCGCGAACATCACGGTGTTCGAGAGCGGCCGCACCTATCACAGCTGCTTCAAGTCGAACGAGGCCCTGGGCGGCCTGCGGCCCGAGAGCGACCTGCGCTTCGGCTACGAGAACTGGGCCCGGCGCGTGCGCTGGGTCCAGGACACCGTGACCGGCATCGAATCCGGCAAGGTGCTCACGCAGCGCGGCACGGCGCATGCCTTCGACCGGATCGTGGTCGCCACCGGCGTGCAGTTCCGCTACGAGGAGATCGAGGGCCTGTCCGCGCAGAACACGCTGCAGGCGCCCCATGCCTGGGGCGGCGAGGCGCAGTTCGCAGCGCTCCGGTCGCAACTGCTCGCCATGCCCGACAACGGGCTGGTGGTGATCGCGCCGCCGCCCGGCACCTACAAATGCCCGCCCGGCCCGTTCGAACGCGCCAGCCTCGTGGCGCACTTCCTGCGCAAGCACAAGCCCAAGGCCAAGCTCGTCATCGCGGACGCGAACGAGACCTTCTCGAAGCAGCCGCTGTTCCAGCAGGGCTGGGAGCGCCTCTACGGCTTCGGCACGCCGAACAGCCTGATCGAACGGATCAGCGGCAACCACGGCGGCAAGGTCGTCGGCATCGACGCACAGAGCCGGCGCGTCAAGCTGGGCAACGGCGAGACGCTCGCGGCCGATGTCTGCAACCTGATCCCGCCGCAGCACGCGGGCGCCATGCTGACGCGCTCGGGCCTGGCCAACGAGGGCGGCTGGTGTCCCGTGGACAAGGCCACGATGGCGTCGACCCTGCTGAAGGGCGTGCATGTCGTGGGCGACGTCTGCGATGCCGCGACCATGCCCAAGTCCGCCTTCTCCGCGTCCTCCCAGGCCAAGGTCTGCGCGTTCGCGATCGCCAACGAGTTGCAAGGCCAGCCGGCGCCGGCGCCGCAGTACATGAATGCCTGTTTCAGCCTGCTGGAGCCCGGCTACGCGATCTCGATCGCACACCGCTACGGCTTCGACAAGACCGGCAACCGGATCACCCAGTTGTCGGGCGGACTGACGGCGCAAGATGCGTCCGAGGAGGATCTGTCGAGGGAGGCGCAGTTCTCCGAGGACTGGTTTCGGACGATCACGCGCCAGCTGTTCGGGCCGGCCGACCCGCTGACCTGACGCGATCAGCGCAACGCGAAGGTCAGCGCGACCGCGCCCAGCGCCAGCAGGACCAGCCCGCGATGAACATCGTCTCTCGAGCCGCGCGCCCGAGCGGCTCGAGATGAAGGACAGCAGCGCGCTCGCGAGGAAGACCAGCGCGTCGACCGCCAGCAGGCGGTCGATGATCAGCCACAGGTCGTCGCGCGGTCCCAGGGTCCCGATGGACATCATGGTCATGCACACGCCGATCATCGTGGCCGAGGTCGGTGTGATGTCCGCCGCTGCCTGAGGTTCACGACGGCCTGATGTCCCAGGGACTTTTGGGTGATCGTGAGAACAGCGCCGTTTTCAACGCGGGACTGGAAGCAGGATCAATCACGGTGTAGCCAGGCACCTTGCGCTTCCAGAAAATTAGAGCCCACATTTGATGCTCACGAAGCAATCAGAACTCTGACTGTGAGCTCGTCCTGTTTCGCATTTAGATCGTTCTCGATTCCACGCGGATTAGCGATTCGACCATCTGGGTCATACACGAAGCAGAAAAGCGTGCGGCAGTTCGGATGCCTCTCGTACTTCACAATATCCACGATAAGTTGCGCCCCCAGTTCCCTCGCGCTGAGCCCCGACCTCGATTTTTTGACCTCAACGACGGCCTCAATTTCCGGAAGCAGAAAATCCACTCGGGACGCCCCGCCGGCATAACTAGTCCACTGAATCATTGAAATTGGATGCCCGCGGCTTCCGTGCGCGCTTCGGTCAGTGTCGTGTCCAACCGGCCGTCGTAGTACTCGTGGTTTCCGAGCAGATAAATCACCGGCATGCCGCGAAAGCGATCCGCTGCCCACTGCACGGCACGCTCGGCCGGCGAGTGAATGTCGCCGGCAAGGATGACGACATCGAATTCAAGATTGGGCACCGGCTCGAACGGGGCGAACTCGAGGTGGAGGTCGGAGAGGACCAGTACTTTCATCGGGATGCCTCCTCAAAGTGCGCGCGAAGCTCGGCGCTGGCCTTGTCATCGAAGCCGGTGAACGAGCCGCACACCACCAGATGGTCCTTGCAGTGATCGAACTGCCAATAGGCATCGTCGAGTGCGACCCAGGGCTCGTTGACCGCTTCGTGGATCTGGAGCCAGGCAAGGATTTCTCCTTCGCGCTTCCTGTACGGCGGCGGAAGGCCAAAGCCCGAATGTGGTGTGGCCCCAAGAATTCGGGCTCGGATGTCACTCGAGAACGGTTTCAGCAAGGTCTTGTAGAGCAACTGCTCGCGCCAAGACGAACTGATCACCATGTTCACGCGCGGGAATTCGCGCAGCAACGCCTCCAGGCGCAGCAGAAAGTAGAAGTCGACATCACCGTAGAGGGTGTGATCTTCTCCCTCTGGATGCAGAACGCCGTCGAAGTCGAGGAACAGGATCACTCCGGACCTCCCGATCCATTTTGATCGGCCTTCATACGACACCGCCGTACTGGATGGCAACAAGCATTGATCGGACCTTGTCCAAGCCGCCCCCGGCAGCGAATGCTGCAGGCGTTTGGCCGTCGAGCAGCTTGTGCGGCTTGTTCAGCCAAGCTGGAGCCTCTGCGCCGAATACCTGCATGGCGAGGTCCAGCAAGTCTTGTGGATGAACTTCCGATCCAGTCTCCTTTTGCGGATCCCGCGGCCACGCCAGATGCGAGCCCATGTCGACGCCGAAGGCGCGGAACGGTGCTGCAGCACTCTGCATCCCTTCCGCGAGATAGTCGACGCTCTGGTGATGGTGACCGTGGACTACGAGCTGGACGCCGAGCGTCTCGGCGAGTTCGTCGATCGCCCGCCAGCCGTGCGGGTGTGCTGCCGGCGCCTCGTGCGTCACCAGAATGTCGGCGGGCGGGCTGCGCAGCAGTTGCAGATAGACGTCCGGGAAGATGGTGGAGCGGTGTCGACGGCCAACGCCGCCCCTCCACCGCTCCTCGGAACGCATGGACCGATGCAACGTGTCGGCCGAAGCGAATGCGGCCTCCTTGATCGGCCGCCGCGGGTCCCAGATCTTGCTGCGAAAGATGCCGCCCAGGCCCGCAACCTTGTACCCGGCGATCTTGACGATGCGCCCATGCAGGTTGCGGTCGGCGAGCTCCGATCCCCACAGGTTGTCGTAATCAGCGTCCGAATCCGTGTCATGGTTTCCGTGGATGAACCAGACCTCGGTGAGTTCCAAGATTGGGCTCAACTCGACGTGCAGCGGCTGGTGCGCCTGGATGTCGCCCAGCAACACGATCGCCTCGGGCCGGAAGCGCTCGACTGCGGCGATCACGGGATGGAGATCACCGTGTGGGTCGCCAAAGAACATGAGTGCAGGGTTGGTCATCCAGTGAACCCTGCTTCGTAAGACGTCATGAGGTCGACCACATCGGCGGCTCGCCCCTCGGCCACCAGGGATTCGGCTGTCTTGTAGTTGAACGGGGTGAGCTGCTCGTTCCGGTAACAGAAGTTGGCGGCCTGGAGGTCCCCTCCCGAGACCGCCGCCACGGCAGCCAGCACTCGTAGGCTCGTGCGGATATGCGACTGGATGCTCTCTGCTGCGGGCGCGCGAATGACCGTGCTTCGATGGACATGCGCGTTACTGGAGAAGGAATCGATATCCAAGCCCATCATCTCGATGAACTTCGCTGGCGACAGAATCTGGCGCCCGTCCACCACATCGCAGAGCTGTTGGGCCAGACGTCGGTAGTCTGCGGTGCCTTGGTCTGCCGGATCGTGCTGCTGTCGTTGAGTTGGGACCTGGTCCATGGCTTTCCTTTGACGAGCCTACGCAGCAACAGCGTGGATCTTGCGATGGCGCCGATTCGGTCGGACGGCCTGGACTCCGGGCGTTGCTGCCAGCTCCCGAATCTGCTCGGGTGTGGCCTCCACAACAAAGGAGCCACAGAGATCATTTCGACGGGCCAAGCCGTCAAGACCGAGGCGTTTCAGGGTCTGCTCGATCTCCGCCATGGCCGCTGGCGCGGTATCGCCGGCCTTCTTGGCGTGCCGCTTGAACAATGCCGCCGCGGGCGGAGGCAGCATGCGTCGGGCAGACGAGACTGGGTGCTTTCCAGAGCGCGAGGGCGCACGCACGGTCGGTCGTTCGGCCTCGATGAGGATTGACTTCGTCTGGCTGCCCGAGCTGTCCTGCAAGAAGGCGATGAGCTCGGCACCGTGGATGGTGGGGGTGGGGGCCATGGTGTTATCCGTCCAATGGGAACGATGCAGATCCTTTGGGTTCAGCGTTCAAGACCTCGCGTCCGGCAGCAACGGGGTGTTGCTCATAGCTCGACCACGAGCTCGGGGTTGAACTGCTTGTTCTCCAGGCCGCGGCCATGCTGCAAGTACCCCCGGGGATTGCACACCACCCGGCAGTTGCCCACTTGATAGTCAAAGCTCTCGTGGATGTGGCCATGCACCCAGAGTGACGGCACTTCGAAGAAGGAACTTGGGAGCTCGCTCACAAAAGATGCGGACAGCCAGTCGGACTGATAGTGCCGCGCGAGAGAGTTTCGGTGCGGGGCGTGGTGGGTCACAACCACCGTCGGCCCGTCGAAGGGCTCAGCCAGCTTCTGGGCCAGCCAGGCGCGGTCACGCTGGTGGAGCGCCAGCGTGTCCTCGGGCGTCAGGCGGCGCTTTCTTGACTTGGCTGCTACCACGAGTGCGTCGGATGATTCTTGCGCCTCGGCCCACCGGATCGATGAGTAGTCGTTGAGACGGACCTTGGCCGCCTTCATGGCCCGCTCGGTGTCGGTCAGAGTTCCCGTCTTGGTCTGGATCGGCAGTTCGCGGCGCGCAGCCGTGCGCACCCGCAAGAGGTACAGGCGTGCGTTGACCATTCCTTAGCAGTCAACGATGATTGGATGAGACGCCTGTGGTAATGAAGGCTTGCGAGAACGGCACGGCAGACCCGTGTAACTCTCGCCAGAGGAAAAATTCAGCCCCGCTGATATTTCCAGTCGAAAGATGCTGGTGAAAGGCGTCCGAGTTTTTGCAAGTGATGAGAATTTTTGCATCTACTCTGAGAACCTACACAAACTCAAACGTCGATATTCGCCGCCCGCAACGCGTTCTGCTCGATGAACTCCCGGCGCGGCTCCACCTCATCCCCCATCAGCATCGTGAACACGCGATCCGCTTCGATCGCGTCGTCGATCTGCACGCGCAACAGGCGGCGCACGGTCGGGTCCATGGTGGTTTCCCACAGCTGCTCGGGGTTCATTTCGCCCAGGCCCTTGTAGCGCTGGCGCGAGGTGGCGCGTTCGGCTTCGCTGATGAGCCACTTCATGGCCTGGCGGAAGTCGTCGACCTTTTCTTCCTTGGTGCGTTCGCCTTCGCCGCGCTTGACCACCGCACCTTCGGTGCTGAGCAGGCCGCGGAAGGTGTTGGCGGCTTCGGCCAGGGCCGCGTAGTCGGCGCCGTGCACGAAGTCCTGCGTGATCACGCTGCTCTTGATGTTGCCGTGGTGGCGGCGGCTGATGCGCAGCAGCGGCTTGTCGGTGCGGGCGTCGAACTCGTTGCTCACCTCGGCGGGGATGCCGGTGGTGTTGAGCTCGCGCAGCTTGGCCTGCAGCGCAATGGCCGAGGCCTCGGCGGCGGGCGTGGTGTCCAGGTCGAGCGACACGCCGTCGGCGATGGCGCGCAGGGCCTCGGCGTCCATGAAGTTGCGCAGGCGCGCAATCACGGCCTCGGCCACCTGGTGCTTGCGCGCCAGTTCGGCCAGGGTGTCGCCGCTGAGCGTGGTGGAGCCGGCGCCGCCGGTTTCGATGCGCGCGTCTTTCAGCGCCACCTTCAGCAGGAAGGTGTCGAGCGCGGGCCCGTCCTTCAGGTATTGCTCTTCCTTGCCGACCTTCACCTTGTACAGCGGCGGCTGCGCAATGTAGATGTGGCCGCGCTCGACCAGCTCGGGCATCTGCCGATAGAAGAAGGTGAGCAGCAGCGTGCGGATGTGGGCGCCGTCCACGTCGGCGTCGGTCATGATGATGATGCGGTGGTAGCGCAGCTTGGCGACGTTGAAGTCGTCCGCGCCGCCCCCCGCGGTGGTGGCGCCGGCACGGCCGATGCCGGTGCCCAGCGCGGTGATCATCGTGAGAATTTCGTTGCTGGTGAGCAGCTTCTCGTAGCGCGCTTTTTCCACGTTCAGGATCTTGCCGCGCAGCGGCAGGATGGCCTGGAACTTCCGGTCGCGGCCCTGCTTGGCGGAGCCGCCGGCGGAGTCGCCCTCCACCAGGTAGACCTCGCACAGGGCGGGATCCTTCTCCTGGCAGTCGGCCAGCTTGCCGGGCAGGCCCATGCCGTCGAGCACGCCCTTGCGGCGCGTCATTTCGCGGGCCTTGCGGGCCGCTTCGCGGGCGCGGGCAGCCTCGACGATCTTGCCGCAGATGATCTTGGCGTCGTTCGGGCGCTCCTGCAGGTAGTCGGTGAGCAGGCGGCCGACGATGTCTTCCACCGGCGCGCGCACTTCGCTGGACACCAGCTTGTCCTTGGTCTGGCTGGAGAACTTGGGCTCGGGCACCTTCACGCTCAGCACGCAGCACAGGCCTTCGCGCATGTCGTCGCCGGTGACTTCGACCTTCGCCTTCTTGGCGAACTCGTGCTCTTCGATGTACTTGTTGATGACCCGGGTCATCGCGGCGCGCAGGCCCGTGAGGTGGGTGCCGCCGTCACGCTGCGGGATGTTGTTGGTGAAACAGAGGACTTGCTCGTTGTAGCCGCTGTTCCACTGCATCGCCACTTCGACGCCGATGTGCGTGCCGGGGATACCGCCGTAGGTGTCGGCCGGCTTCTCGCCCGCTGCATAGAACGAGTTCGGATGCAGGACGGTCTTGCCCTTGTTGATGAATTCCACAAAGCCGCGCACGCCGCCGGCGCCGGAGAAGTCGTCTTCCTTGCCGGTGCGTTCGTCCAGCAGGCGGATGCGCACGCCGTTGTTCAAAAAGCTCAGCTCGCGCAGGCGCTTGCTGAGAATTTCGTAGTGGAAGTCGGCGTTCTCTTTGAAGATTTCGGTGTCGGGCAGAAAGTGAACTTCGGTGCCGCGCTTGTCGGTGTCGCCGATGATCTTCATGGGCGACACCTCGACGCCGTTCACGGTTTCGAGCAGGCGGTTCTGCACGAAGCCGCGGCTGAATTCGAGCTCGTGGATCTTGCCTTCGCGGCGCACGATCAGGCGCAGCTTGACGCTCAGCGCGTTCACGCAACTCACGCCCACGCCGTGCAGGCCGCCCGAGACCTTGTAGCTGTTCTGGTTGAACTTGCCGCCCGCGTGCAGCTCGGTGAGTGCGATTTCGGCGGCCGAGCGCTTGGGCTCGTGCTTGTCGTCCATCTTCACGCCGGTGGGAATGCCGCGGCCGTTGTCGGTGACCGAGATGGAGTTGTCGCTGTGGATGGTGACGACGATGTCGTCGCAATGGCCCGCGAGCGCCTCGTCGATGGAGTTGTCCACCACTTCGAACACCAGGTGGTGCAGGCCGGTGCCGTCGGAGGTGTCGCCGATGTACATGCCGGGGCGCTTGCGCACCGCTTCAAGCCCTTCCAGGATCGTGATCGAGCCTTCGCCGTAGCTGGTGTCGGCCGCAATGGCCTCGGGCGGCACGACCTGGATTTCAGGGGTGTAGACCGGCTCGGTGTGCGGCACTTCGGGCTTGTTTTCTTCTGCACTCATTCGATATTCCTCTATCTCTCTCACGGCATTGACGTGATTTGTCGGGCTCTCAAGATCTCGATTCGCCGCCTCTTGAAAGCGCAAACCCGCGGGGGGCCGCGGGTTGTGTGCGCAAGGCGCTGCGTGGTGTGGCTTCTAGATACGCATCGGCATCACGACGTACTTGAAGGATGCGTTCTCGGGGATGGTCAGCAAGGCTGAACTGTTGGAGTCGGCCAGGTCCAGCTTGACCATGTCTTGCGACATGTTCGACAGCGCGTCGATCAGGTAGGTCACGTTGAAGCCGATTTCGATGGCGTCGCCGCCGTAGTCGATGTCGAGCTCGTCCTGGGCTTCTTCCTGCTCGGCGTTGTTCGATGCGATGCGCAGGGTGCCGGGCTCGATGTTCAGGCGCACGCCCTTGAACTTCTCGCTGGTCAGGATGGCGGTGCGCTGCAGGCTGGCCAGCAGCGTTGCACGGCCGAGCGTGACGGAGTTCTTGTGGTTCTTCGGAATCACGCGGTTGTAGTCGGGGAACTTGCCCTCGACCAGCTTGGTGACGAACTCCATGCCCCCGAAGCTGAACTTGGCCTGGTTGTTGGCAAACTGCATCTCGATGGCGCCTTCGGCATCGGACAGGAGGCGCTGCATTTCGAGCACGGTCTTGCGCGGAAGAATGACTTCCTGGCGCGGCACTTCGACGTCGAGCGTGGCCGACGAGAACGCCAGGCGGTGGCCGTCGGTGGCCACCAGGCTCAGCTGCTTGCCTTCGGCGACGAACAGGATGCCGTTGAGGTAGTAGCGGATGTCATGCACGGCCATGGCGAAGGAGACTTGCGAGAGCAGGTCCTTCAGCGTCTTTTGCGGCACGCTGAACACCGGGCCGAAATTGGCGGCTTCCTGCACCAGCGGAAAGTCTTCGGCGGGCAGCGACTGCAGCGTGAAACGGCTCTTGCCGCCCTTGAGCACCAGCTTGCTCGCGCTCGATTCGAGGCTCACGGTCTGGTCGGCCGGCATGGTGCGCAGGATGTCGATGAGCTTGCGCGCGCCGATGGTGGTGGTGAAGTTGCCTTCGTCGCCGCCGAGTTCGGCCGTGGTGCGGATCTGGATCTCGAGGTCGCTGGTGGTCAGCTGGAGCTGGCCGCCGGTCTTGCGGATCAGCACGTTCGCCAGGATCGGCAGGGTGTGACGCCGCTCCACGATGCCCGCGACCGACTGCAGCGCGGCGAGGACCTTGTCTTGGGTGGCCTTCAAAACGATCATGTTCTCTTCCTCTTCTCTTATCTCTTTGAATCAGCTTGTAAGACGCCATTCTCCGCTGTCGCGAGGGGCATTCTGGGTGACATCCGGCTTCAGCCTTTGAGCGTTTGTTCGAGGACGTGGAGCTGCTGGTTGAGTTCGGTCAGCTGCTGGCGCTCGCCCGAAATCTTGCGCACCGCGTGCAGCACCGTCGTGTGGTCGCGCCCGCCGAAGAGCTCGCCGATTTCCGGCAGGCTTTTCTGCGTGAGTTCCTTGGCCAGGTACATCGCAATTTGCCGCGGCCGCGCAATGCTGGCCGGGCGCTTCTTGCTGTACATGTCGGCGACCTTGATCTTGTAGTAGTCGGCCACCGTCTTCTGGATGTTCTCGACCGAGATCTGGCGATTCTGGATCGACAGCAGGTCGCGCAGCGCCTCGCGCGCCAGGGCGATCGAGATCTCTTTCTGGTTGAAGCGCGAGTAGGCCAGGATCTTGCGCAGCGCCCCTTCGAGCTCGCGCACGTTGGAGCGCACGTTCTTGGCGACGAAGAAAGCCACTTCTTCCGGCATCTCGGCCGATTCGGCGCGCGCCTTGTTGATAAGAATCGCCACGCGCATCTCGAGCTCGGGCGGCTCGATGGCCACCGTGAGGCCCGAGTCGAAGCGCGAAACCAGCCGCTCGTGGATGTCGGCCAGGCCCTTGGGATAGGTGTCGCTGGTCATCACGATGTGCGACTTCTTGGCGAGCAGGGCCTCGAACGCGTTGAAGAATTCTTCCTGCGTCCGGTCCTTGTTGGCGAAGAACTGCACATCGTCGATCAGCAACAGATCGAGCGAGTGGTAGCGCTCCTTGAACTCGTCGAAAGTCTTGCGCTGATAGGCCTTGACCACATCCGACACGAATTGCTCGGCATGGATGTAGAGAACTTTGGAATCGGGGCGGTCAGCCAGCAGCCGGTTGCCCACGGCGTGCATCAGGTGGGTCTTGCCCAGGCCGACGCCGCCGTAGATGAAAAGCGGGTTGTACAGATGGCCCGGCATGCCGGCCACGTGCATGGCCGCGGCGCGCGCCATGCGGTTGGCCGTGCCCTCGACCAGGGTGTCGAAAGTGAGGCCCGAATTCAGTCGGTTCTTGAAGCCGGCCGCGGCCGGATCTTCGCCCGGGCCGGCCACGTCGCGCGGCACATCGGTTTCGGTCGTGATGGCAACAGGTGCAGAGCGCACGGGCGCTTCGCGAGGAGCAAGCGCTAACTCGACGGCCACCGGCTGGCCGTACATCTTCTCGGCCATGGCAGCGATCTTGCCGGCGTACTGGGCGCGGATCCAGTCGAGCTTGAAGCGGTTGGCCACGAACACCGTCATGCGCGACAGGTCGTCGGCGACCTGTGCTGTGAGGGGCTTGATCCAGGTGTTGAACTGCTGCTCCGACAGTTCCTGCGCGAGCTGGTCGACGCAGGCCTGCCAGAGGCTTTCACCGATGCCGTCAGTGGACATGGGCGTTGGGAAAAGTGGTGAAACCTTCAGGCATTTCTTGGTATAGGTATTGTGGATATTCTCTGCTGGAAGGCGGCTGGCATTCTAACTTGTCAAAGCCTTATCCACACGCTGCGGACGGCCGCAAAATGGCTGCGAAAGGCCCGCAAATGCAGTCGAAGATTGTTCCCCGTCCGAATGTTTGCGATAATTGCGGGTTTCCCTGAAAACCTCATTGCGTCTTTCGGGGGCCATCCGAACCACGCTCCCCAGCGCCCGCAGGTTTTTCACATGCGGAAATCAGGGAATCAGGAACCATCATGAAACGCACATACCAAGCATCCAAAGTCCGCCGCGCCCGTACCCACGGCTTTCTGGTCCGCATGAAGACCCGCGGCGGCCGCGCCGTCATCAACGCACGCCGCGCCAAGGGCCGCAAGCGCCTGGCCGTCTGACGGCAGCCCACCTGCCGTTGCCAGCAGCCGACCCGCCAGCGCCAGCATCCTCAGCTAGCGCAAACGGCCCGACCGGAAACGACGGACACGGCTCGGCTTCCATGCAGCGGCTCAAGACCCGCGCGCAATTCCAGGCCGTCCTCGCAGGTGCCACCGTGGCGCGCACTGCTCATTTCGCATTGCATCGCTGTGCGCTCGATCTCGCATCGAGCGCGGCTCCGCTGTTCGCGTCCGACGATGTCTGGCTGGGCGCCATGGTGCCCAAGCGCTGGGCGCGCCGCGCGGTCACGCGCAACGCCATCAAGCGCCAGATCTACACCGTGAGTGCCGCGTCCGACGTCGGCCTGCTTCGTGCCGCGCACGTGGTGCGGCTGCGGGCGGGTTTCGACCGCAAGGAATTCGTGAGCGCCTCCTCGGACAAGCTCAAGGGCGCCGTGCGCGCCGAACTCCAGCAGCTGCTGGCGCGGGCCGCGCGCTCACCGGCGCCTGCGCCGTTGGCACCGCCCCCGTCCTCGCCCTCGCCCACCACCTCATCCTCCTCATGAAACGCCTGCTGATCGGCCTCGTGAAGGGCTACCGCCTGCTGCTGAGCCCCTGGCTCGGCCAGTCGTGCCGCTTCACGCCGACCTGCTCGGTGTATTCGATCGAGGCGCTGGAAGTGCACGGGGCGCTCAAAGGCAGTTACCTCACTCTGCATCGCATCGTGCGCTGCCAGCCCTGGTGCCAGGGCGGCCACGATCCGGTTCCACCGAAATCACCGTGTCGCACTGACAAGTCAGGCTCGCTGTTTTCGTCTCTTCTCTCCTCCGACAAGAAGTCTTCGTCATGAACGATATCCGCCGCACGATCCTGTGGGTGATTTTTGGGTTCTCGCTGGTGCTGTTGTGGGACCAGTGGCAGGTCTTCAACGGCAACAAGCCGACCTTCCTGCCGTCGACCAAGCCGGCCGCCGTGGCTGCCGCTCCGGCCGGCACCGCGCCCGGCGCGAACAACGGCGTGCCCACGGCATCGGGCGCCGCCACCAGCGGCAACGCGGGCGCCGTGCCCACGCAGACCGCGCCGGCCACGCCCCGCGAGCAGGTCGTGGTGACCACCGACCTGTTCAAGGCCACCATCGACAGCGAAGGCGGCACGGTCAACCACCTCGCGCTGCAGAAATACGACGAAGCCGACCGCACCCAGCGCGTGGTGCTGTTCGACAACGGTTCGCCGGCCACGCGCTATGTGGCGCAAACCGGCCTGCTGAACCCTGTCGACTCGGGTGACCGCTTTCCCAACCACCTGACGCCGATGACGCCGAAGGCCGGTCCGCGCGAGATGGCCGACGGCCAGAACACGCTGGAAGTGAGCTTCGAAAGCGCCCCCGTCGGCGGCCTGAAGTACACCAAGACCTACGTGTTCCACCGCGGCGACTACACCATCGGCGTGCGCCACGAAGTGACCAACGTGAGCGACCAGCCGCGCGAAGCGCAGCTCTACATGCAGCTGTTGCGCCACGGCACCGTGGCTGCCGGCACGATGTTCGGCACCAACACCTTCACCGGTCCGGCCGCCTACACCAACGAGAAGAAGTTCCACAAGCTCGACTTCAAGGACATCGCCAAGGGCAAGATCGAGCCGCCGCCGCCCGCCAACGACGGCTGGATCGCCATGGTCCAGCATTACTTCGCGTCGGCGTGGCTCCTCAAGGGCGACCCGGCGAGCGAACAGCTGCGCCGCGAGTTCCGCGTGAAGGACCTGGGCGACAACCTCTTCACCATCGCCATGGTGGCCAGCCTGCCCAAGATCGCCCCGGGCGCCACGCAGGTCGTGAACAGCGCGCTGTTCGCCGGCCCTGAAGAAGAAAAGAAGCTCGAAGCCATTGCACCGGGCCTGGACCTGGTCAAGGACTACGGCATCTTCGCGATCATCTCCAAGCCGCTGTACTGGCTGCTCAACGAGCTGCACGACATCATCGGCAACTGGGGCTGGTCCATCGTGGCGCTGGTGGTGCTGCTGAAGGCGGCCTTCTACTGGCTCAATGCCAAGGCCTACGCCAGCATGGCCAAGATGAAGGCCGTCAACCCCAAGATCATGGAAATGCGCGAGCGGCTGAAAGACAAGCCGCAGGAAATGCAGCAGGAGATGATGCGGATCTACAAGACCGAAAAGGTCAATCCGATGGGCGGCTGCTTCCCCATCGTGATCCAGATCCCGGTGTTCATCGCGCTCTACTGGGTGCTGCTGTCGTCGGTCGAAATGCGCCACGCACCGTGGATCGGCTGGATCACCGACCTCTCGGCACCGGACCCCTGGTACATCCTGCCGATCGTGATGACGGCCACCTCGCTGTTCCAGACCTGGCTCAACCCGACACCGCCCGATCCGATGCAGGCCAAGCTGATGTGGATCATGCCGCTCGCGTTCAGCGTGATGTTCATCTTCTTCCCGGCCGGCCTGGTGCTGTACTGGATCACGAACAACGTGCTGTCGATCGCGCAGCAGTGGTTCATCAACAAGCGGCTGGGCGTGCTGGGCAAGTAAGCCGCACCGTCTTCGCCACCACCGCAAAGGGCCGCATCCGCGGCCCTTTTCCTTTTGCTGAAAGAATCGCGCTGCCATGACGCTTGCCCGCACCTCCGATCCCATCGTCGCCATCGCCACCGCCTCGGGGCGTGGGGCGGTGGGCATCGTGCGGGTGTCCGGCGCCCGGCTGGCGCCCCTGATCGATGCGCTCTGCGGGCGCGCGCTCAAGCCGCGTGAGGCGACCTACCTGCCGTTCCGGGACGCCGGGGGCGAACCGGTCGACCACGGCCTGGCAATCCACTTTCCTTCGCCGAACTCCTTCACCGGCGAGGACGTGCTCGAACTGCAGGCGCACGGCGGCACGGTCGTGCTGCAGCTGCTGCTGGCGCGCTGCCTCGAAGCCGCCGCCGAGGCCGACCCGGTCACCGGACGTCCGCGCCTGCCCGGGCTGCGCGTGGCGGAGCCGGGTGAGTTCAGCCAGCGCGCCTTTCTCAACGGCAAGATCGATCTCGCGCAGGCCGAGGCGATCGCCGACCTGATCGACGCCAGCACAGAGGCCGCCGCGCGCAGCGCCGGGCGTTCGCTCTCGGGCGCGTTCTCGCGCGAGATCCACACGCTGCGCGATGCGCTGATCCACCTGCGGATGCTGGTCGAGGCAACGCTGGACTTCCCGGAAGAGGAAATCGATTTCCTGCAGAAGGCGGACGCAGCCGGCCAGCTGGTGCGGCTGCAGTCGCAGCTGGCGGCGGTGCAGCAGCGCGCCAAACAAGGCGCGTTGCTGCGCGAAGGCATCAAGGTCGTCATCGCGGGCCAGCCCAACGCGGGCAAGAGCTCGCTGCTCAACGCGCTGGCCGGCGCCGAGCTGGCCATCGTGAGCGCGGTGGCGGGCACCACCCGCGACGTGGTCTCGCAGACCATCCAGATCCACGGCGTGCCGCTGCATGTGGCCGATACCGCGGGCCTGCGCGAGAGCAGCGACGAGGTCGAGCAAATCGGCGTGGCGCGCGCCTGGGGCCAGATCGAGAGCGCCGATGCCGTGCTGTTCCTGCACGACCTGACGCGCGCCGACCTGCCCGACTACATGGCCGCCGACGCCGAGATCCTGCGCACGCTGCGGGGCAAGCTGCCTGCGAGCGTGCCGGTGCTCGATGTCTGGAACAAACAGGACGCCGCGCCGGCTGCCAGGCCCGCGCAAGGCATCGCGCTGTCCGCGAAGACGGGCCTGGGCATCGAGCCGCTGCGGGAGCAACTGCTGGCAATGGCCGGCTGGCGGTCGGTGCCCGAAGGCGTCTACCTCGCGCGGGCGCGCCACGTGCAGGCGCTGGGCCGGGTCGAAACGCACCTGGCGCTGGCAGCGGGCCATCTGGCGGCACAGGCCCAGTTGCTCGACCTGCTGGCCGAAGAGCTGCGCCTCGCGCAGAACGCGCTCAACGAGATCACCGGGGAGTTCGGCGCCGACGACCTGCTGGGCGTCATCTTTTCGCGCTTCTGTATCGGCAAATAGCGACACATGGCGGCGCTCCAGGAAACAACGCGTAAACATTTGTAGCCGAAACTTGCGGGCTTCGCGGATACTTCGAGGCACATGCGGGGGCCGAAGAAAAAATGTCCATCCTGAACCTGAGCCGCGCCATCGCGGAAAACACGAGCAGCGACGCTTTTGCGTTGACGTTCAACGTCCAGCAATGGGAAACGCTGGCGGGCTACCTGCAGCCCATCGAAACCGGTGTCGGGGACGTGCTGATCGAGCAGAACACGCCCGATCGTTCGGTGTTCTTCATCGAGAGCGGCGCCATCAGCGTGCATCGCGTGAGCAGCAAGGAACAGATGCGGCTTGCCGTGCTTTCCCCCGGCTCGGTGGTGGGCGAAGGCGCCTTCTTCTCGCGGCAGCCGCACGCTGCCAACGTGGTGGTCACCGGCGCGGGGCGCGTGTGGCGCCTCACCGCGATCCGCTTTGCGGAAATGTCGAACCGTCAGCCCAACATGGCGCTGGAGATCGCGATGGCGCTGGGCGCCGTGATCGCCAAGCGCATGGCGCACCGCTCCAAGCGCGTCGCCGTGACCTGAGGCCTTGCGGCAACGCGATCAGGCCCTGGATGCAGGCCAAGCCGGCAGCAAGTTTTTGTTTTTGGAATCCGAGAGTAGTCAGTAAGTAAGCCATGGCCTTGATCTGTCCGGTCTGCAGCGTGGAAAACCGCGAGGGCGCGAATTTCTGCAAGAACTGCGGCAGCACGCTGTCCAGCGCGTCTCCCCGAATTCCATCTCCCCCCGGCCCCGGCCAGGCCGGCCGCGAGTGGGCCACCACCGCACCCGCCCAGTTGCGCGCGCCGACGATTCCGGCACCGCTTTTCGACATCGGCGAAGCGCCGCCGCCCTCGCGCGGCTTCTTCGGCAAGGCGCCTGCCGCGGCGGACCAGCAGACGGTGATCGTGATGCCCGGCCAGCCGCCGCTGCCCCCCGCGCCGCCGTCGTCGTCATCGCGCCGCGAGCGGTCCGAGCGCAAGAAGTCCAGGGTTCCGCGCCCCGTCGAGCCTGCCGATCCGCCGCTGCGCAAGCGCGGCCTCATGCTGTGGCTCGTTCTGCTGGCGGTCGCGGTGGTGATGGTCGTGGCGGGCTGGTACGGCTTTGGAACCCGCAAGGCCGCCGGTCCGGCCGAAGCGGCGGCGCCCGTCGTCGCGCCTGCGCCTCCCGCCCCACCGCTGGTGCCCGAGGCGCCACCCGCCGCGCCAGCCGCGCCTGAAGAACCGCAAGCGCTTGGCGCCGAGCCTGCCGCGGAAGAAGCGGCAACGGTGGCGCCCGTCGCTGCTCCCAAGGCTGCTCCGGTCGCTAAGCCCCGCAAGCCGGTGGTCGCCGCGCCCGCGGCTGCCGCAGTCGAGCCCCCGGCACCGGCCGCCCCGGTGGCTCCGCCGCCACCGGCCCCGGCGGCTCCCGCCGAACCGCAGGCCCTGTGCGGCGACCGCAATTTCATCGCCAAGGCGCAGTGCATGGCCTCCCAGTGCCTCAAGCCCGAGTTCAGGTCGCATGCGCAATGCGAGGCCGTGCGGCGTCAGCAGCGCATTGACGAAGAAAAACGCAATCCGACGCTGCTGAACTAGAAATCCGGGCCGGCGCGGCTGGCTGAGCCGTTCAGCCCTTTTGAAGGCGCTCGATCGCGATCGCCAGCGCGGTGGGCTTGCCGGACAGCACCAGCGTGTCGCCGTCCGTCAGCACCGTGTCGTTGGCGGGCACGCGGGCCTGGCCGTCCTGGCGGCGGATGGTGGCGACGCGCACGCCCAGCATCTCCAGCGCCAGATGCTCCAGGGTCTGGCCGATGGCCCGCGAGCCTGGGGTGAGCGTGAAGCTGTTGAGCCGCTCGTGGTCGATCTCGTCCGCGTTGTCGTCGTCGGCGCCGTGGAAGTAGCCGCGCAGCAGGTTGTAGCGCGCGTCGCGCTGGTCCTGCACCACGCGGATCACCCGCCGCATCGGCACGCCGACCAGCGCCAGTGCATGGCTGGCGAGCATCAGCGAGCCCTCGATGGCTTCGGGCACCACCTCGGTTGCGCCGGCTGCCTGCAGCTTTTCCAGGTCGTGGTCGTCCTGGGTGCGCACGATCACCGGCACATGCGCGGCATGGGCGCGGGTGTTGGCCAGCACCTTCATGGCGCCCGGCACGTCCAGGTAGGTCACGACCACCGCGCTGGCGCGCGCCAGGCCCGCGGCCATCAGCGCCTGCAGCCGGGCCGCGTCGCCGAACACCACCGAGTCGCCGGCGGCGGCGGCCTGGCGCACGCGGTCGGGGTCGAGGTCGAGCGCCATGTACGGAATGCCTTCGCGCTCCAGGATGCGCGCCAGGTTCTGGCCGCATCGCCCGTAGCCGCAGATGATCACGTGCTTGGCGGTGTTGATGGTCTTGCGCGCGATGCTGGTCATTTGCAGCGACTGCTGCATCCAGTCGCTGGCCACCAGCTTTCGCACGATGGCGTTGGTGTACATGATGATGAACGGCGTGGCGAGCATCGACAGCACCATCGAGGCCAGCACCGGGTTCGCGAGCCAGGGCGGCAGCAGGCTGCGGTCTTGCGCGAGCGTCAGCAGCACGAAGCCGAACTCGCCGGCCTGCGCCAGATAAAGGCCGGTGCGCAGCGACACGCCCGAGGTTGCGCCCAGCATCCGCGCGAGCACTGTCACCAGCGCCAGCTTGAAGAGCAGCGGCACCAGCAGCAGCACGGCCACCAGCAGCCAGCGATCGACCACGATGTGCCAGTCCAGCGACATGCCCACCGTGATGAAGAACAACCCCAGCAGCACGTCGTGGAACGGGCGGATGTCGGTCTCGACCTGGTGCTTGTATTCGGTCTCCGACACCAGCATGCCGGCGATGAAAGCGCCCAGCGCGAGGCTCAGGCCGGCCAGCTCGGTCAGCCATGCGAGCCCCAGCGTGATCAGCAGCACGTTCAGGATGAAGAGCTCTTCGCTGCGCCGCCGCGCGACGATGGTGAGCCACCAGCGCATCACGCGCGGCCCGCCGAAGAGCAGCAGGCCGATCAGCACGGTCGCCTTCACCAGCGCGAGGCCGAGCGCCTTGGCAAGGGCCTCGGGCGGCGCGCCGAGCGCCGGGATCAGAACAAGCAGCGGCACCACGGCCAGATCCTGGAACAGCAACACGCCCATCACGCGCTTGCCGTGTTCGCTCTCCATTTCGAGGCGCTCGGACATCAGCTTGACCACGATGGCGGTGCTGCTCATGGTGAGTGCGCCCGCCAGCGCCAGCGCCGTCTGCCAGCCCAGGCGCCAGGCCGGCGGCAGCTGCGTGGCGATGATCAGGGCGCCGGCGGTGGCGATGGCCATCGTCAGCAGCACCTGCAAGAGGCCCAGGCCGAACACGTGCTTGCGCATCGCCCGCAGCTTGGGGAGGCTGAATTCGAGCCCGATGACGAACATCAGGAACACCACGCCGAACTCGCCCAGGTGGCGGATGCCCTCGGTCTCGGTGCTTCCCGTCAGTGCCAACGCATGCGGGCCGATCAGCACGCCGGCCGAGAGATAGCCCAGCATCGGCGGCAGCTTGAGCGACCGGCAGACCACCACGCCGATCACCGCGGCCAGCAAATACAACAGCGTGAGATCGAACGAAGACATGGGTGCGGATGCTAGAGCAAGAGTTGTGCGCGCGCGGCCTGAAGGAAACGATCCAAGCGCCGCCGGGCCTCCCCAAGCCGCGAGCGGCCGCCCGGGTGCAGCGAGTACACGCAGTGCCCAGCGTGGGGGCAACACTCTGCCCCGTAAAATCGGCCGATGAGTTCCCGCCCCGCCCCGGCCCCCGTGGTCGACCCCGAAGCCATCCTCGCTCGGGCACGCGCCACCTTCGACATCGAAGCCGAAGCCGTCCTCGGCCTCAAGGACCGCGTCGGTCCCGGCTTCGTCGATGCCGTGCGCAAGATCCTCGAAGTGCGCGGCCGCGTGGTCGTGATGGGCATGGGCAAGAGCGGCCACGTCGGCCGCAAGATCGCCGCCACCCTCGCCTCCACCGGCACGCCCGCGATGTTCGTGCACCCGGCCGAGGCCAGCCACGGCGACCTGGGCATGATCAAGCCGGTCGACCTGGTGCTGGCCATCTCCAACAGCGGCGAAGTCCAGGAACTCACCGTGATCCTTCCGGTGGTCAAGCGGCAGGGCGTACCGCTCATCGCCATCACCGGGCGCGCCGACTCCACGCTCGGGCGCCATGCCGACATCGTGCTGGACGCCGGCGTCGCCAAGGAAGCCTGCCCCCTCAACCTCGCGCCCACCGCCAGCACCACCGCCCAGATGGCGATGGGCGACGCGCTGGCCGTGGCGCTGCTCGATGCGCGCGGTTTCGGTTCCGAAGACTTCGCGCGCTCGCACCCCGGCGGCGCGCTGGGCCGCAAGCTCTTGACGCACGTGAGCGACGTGATGCGCTCGGGCGACGAAGTGCCGCGCGTCGGCCCCGGCGCCACGCTGAGCGAGCTGATGCGCGAGATGAGTTCCAAGGGCCTGGGCGCCACCGCCGTGGTCGATGCCGAGGGCCGCGCGATCGGCATCTTCACCGACGGCGACCTGCGCCGGAAGGTCGAGACCGGCGCCGACCTGCGCGCCCTGACCGCCGCCGAGGTCATGCACCCCGGCCCCCGCACGCTGCGCGCCGATGCGCTGGCCGTCGAGGCGGCCGAGCTGATGGAAGACCACCGCATCACCAGCGTGCTGGTCGTCGATGCGGCGGGCCTCCTGATCGGCGCTTTGAGCATCAACGACCTGATGCGCGCGAAGGTCATCTGATGCCACTCGCGTTCCAGGCCGAAACATTGCTCGCCGCGCAGGATGTGCGCATCGTCTTCTTCGACATCGACGGCGTGCTGACCGACGGCGGCGTCTACTTCACCGAGCACGGCGAAACCCTCAAGCGCTTCAGCATCCTGGACGGCTACGGCCTGAAGCTGCTGCGACTGGCCGGCATCGTGCCGGCCGTGATCACCGGACGCGACTCCAAGCCGCTGCGCGTGCGGCTCGAAGCGCTGGGCATCGAGCACGTGCGCTATGGCACCGAAGACAAGTTGCCCGCGGCCGAAGCCATGCTCGAGCAGCTGGGCTTCACATGGGCGCAGGCCGCGGCCATCGGCGACGACTGGCCCGACCTGCCGGTGCTCGCGCGTGTCGGCTTTGCGGCGGCGCCGGCCAATGCGCACGTCGAAGTGCGCGACATCGCGCGCTACGTCACCCAGGCCCGCGGCGGCGAAGGCGCGGCGCGCGAGTTCTGCGACCTTCTGCTCACCGCCTGCGGCCAGTACCGGCGCCTGCTCGACGCCGCACGAGGCCCAAGGCAATGAACGACCTGAAAAGCGCTTGGGGCCTGGTGCGCAACGTGCTGGACCGCGCAACCATCTACCTGCCGATCATCCTGACGGCGGCCGTGGCGCTGGGCACCTACTGGCTGGTGCGCAATGCGCCCAAGCTGCTGGAGCCCACTGCCAAGACCGCGCCCACGCACGAGCCCGACTACTTCATGCGGGATTTCGTCATCAAGAATTTCCTGCCCAACGGCGACCTGCGCAGCGAGCTGCACGGCAAGGAAGGCCGGCACTATCCGGACACCGACACCATCGAGGTGGACCAGGTGAACATGCGGTCCGTCTCGCCGCAGGGCTACACGACCCGCTCCACGGCCGACCGCGGACTCTCGAATTCGGACGGCAGCGAAATCCAGCTGTTCGGCAACGCGGTCGTCATTCGCGATCCTTCGGTGGGCGCCAACGGAAAGCCGACGCCGCGCCTGGAGTTCCGCGGCGACTTCCTGCACGCCTTTCTGGACACCGAGCGCGTGACCTCCAACAAGCCGGTCACGCTGATCCGCGGCACCGACCAGTTCACGGCCGACAACCTCGACTACGACAACCTGAGCGGCGTTGCCAACCTGAACGGCCGGGTCAAGGGCGTCCTGGTGCCGTCGGGAGCCACGCCGGGCGGCAAGCCGCGCTGAAGAAGAAAAAAGAACATCCACGCATGATCAACGCGTCGTCCCCGCTGGTTTTCATCACCGGCGCATCCAGCGGCATCGGACAGGCGCTGGCGGCGAGCTTCTACGACGCGGGCTACAGGCTGGCGCTGGTCGCACGGCGCACGGCGGAAATCGAATCGTGGGCGGTGGGCCGCCAACTGGACGCGAGCCGCTACCAGATCTACAGCGCCGACGTGGCGCAGACGGACAGCATCGTCGCCGCCGGCACCGCCTGCATCGAGCGGCAGGGCCTGCCCGACGTGGTGATCGCCAACGCCGGCATCAGCGTCGGCATCGACACGGCGGAGCGCGAAGACATCGACGTGATGGCCCGTACCTTCGCGACCAACAACGTCGGCCTGATGGCGACCTTTCATCCCTTCATCGGGGCGATGCGAAAGCGCGGCAGCGGCCGCCTGGTGGGCATTGCGAGCGTCGCGGCCATTCGCGGCCTGCCGGGGCACGGCGCCTATTGCGCGAGCAAGGCCGGCGTGGTCGCCTACTGCGAGAGCGTGCGCGGCGAACTGCACAACAGCGGCGTGAAGGTGGTCACGCTGTGTCCGGGCTACATCGACACGCCGCTCACGCAGGGCAACCGCTACGGCATGCCCTTTCTGATGAAGGCCGAGGACTTCGCGGACCAGGCGCTGCGCGCCATCGAGGCCGGTACCAGCTACCGCGTGATTCCCTGGCAGATGGGCGTGATCGCCAAGATCATGCGCATGCTGCCCAATGCGCTGCTCGACCGCGCGGTTCAAGGGCGCAAGCGCAAGAAGCGCAGTGGCGAAAGCTGAGTTCTCCAGAACCGCTCCCTCAATGAAAAAAGGCTCCCGAGGAGCCTTTTGTCTTTGCGCCGGCGCTTTGAGGGCTCAGTAGCCGCTGTTGCCGCCACCACCGTAGCCGCCGCCACCGCCGCCGGAGCGACCACCACCGCCGCCGCCACGAGGGCCAGCGCCATAGGGGCTGCGGAAACCGCCGTCGCCACCACCGCCGCCGCCACCGCTGCGACCACCGCCGCCGCCGTAGCCGCCGTAGCCGCCACCACCGCCGGAACGGCCACCGCCGCCACCGCTGCGATCACCGCCACCGCCTCCGTAGCCGCCACCGCCGCTGCGATCGCCACCACCACCGCCGCCGTAGCCCCCGCCACCACCGCCGCCATAACCACCACCGCCGCCGCCGTAGCCGCCGCCACCGCCGCCATAACCACCACCGCCGCCGCTGCGCGGGGGGCGAGCTTCCATGGGACGTGCTTCGTTGACGACGACGCTGCGGCCGCCCAGGGGCTGGCCGTTCATGCCGGCAATGGCTGCCTGCGCTTCCGCGTCGCTGCCCATCTCGACAAAGCCGAAGCCCTTCGAGCGGCCCGTGTCGCGTTCCATCATGACCTTGGCGCTGGTGACGGCGCCGAATTGGCCGAATGCCTGTTCGAGATCACCGTCGCGCACCGAGTAAGGCAGGTTGCCGACGTACAGTTTGTTGCCCATCGAGGGACTCCTATAAACACATCAAGAAAAGCGATGGAGTCCCGAAAGCATCACTCAAACGAGAGCCGTCGAGTCGCGCGAAACTGACCGATCACCGAGCTGCCTACCAGCCAAAAATCAAGAGGGAGGCTCGTGCATTATGGGTGAAATAGCTGAAAAGCAAGCGAGAAATTGCGTCTTGAGGTAGCACATGTCAAGAATTTCGAGAAGCTAGCGCACGCTTACCGCTCGACGTGAATCACTTGTCGCTACAAGTACAATCCGCCGGTCATTGGGGAGTAGCCGCCTTCCGTCTTCGAGAAGGGCCCGCGTCAACAGACTTGTCCTGCCCCACACGGGACATGGCGCGTGCAGTGAACACACCTGGCGAGACCTTTGACCGTGCAACTTCGGGAATATGGCCGAAGGTGTTGCACGGTCAATTGCGTCCTTCGGCCCAAGGAACCCCACGTTCATCATGGAAGCTTTTCTCGTATCCACGGGCGTCGTTGCGCTCGCAGAAATGGGCGACAAGACCCAGCTCCTGGCGCTTCTTCTCGCTGCCCGCTTCAGGAAACCCTGGCCGATCGTCCTGGGCATCTTCGCCGCCACCATCGTCAACCACGCGCTGGCGGGCGCCGTCGGCAACTACATCACGCGCTGGCTGGGCCCCGAAATGCTGCGCTGGATCCTGGGCGGCTCCTTCATCGCCATGGCGGCCTGGATGCTCATTCCCGACAAGCTCGACGATGAGGACGCCCCCGGCGCCACGCACTTCGGCGTCTTCGGCACCACCGTGATCGCGTTCTTCCTGGCGGAGATGGGCGACAAGACCCAGATCGCCACCGTCATGCTCGCCGCCCGCTTCATCCAGGACTACGCCTGGGTCGTCGCCGGCACCACGTTGGGCATGATGCTGGCCAATGCGCCGGTGGTGTGGCTGGGCGACAAGATCGTGCGCCGCGTGCCGATCAAGCTCGTGCACGGCATCTCGGCGGCGATCTTCCTGGTGCTGGGCATCGTGATGATCATCGGCTGGTAGCCGTCCGACGGGGCGATATACTGCCCCCCGGCGCCGATTTGCTTCAGCTTGCGGGCGCTTTATAAATTCTGCTAAAGACGGCTGCCGAACCCGGCTCGTTTTTGGCGAGGCCGGGTTTTTTCATTCATGCCGTCACCTTCCTTGGTCGTCACTCCGCAGTCGATGCAGTTCGCAGGCCCGCTGGCCCTGCGCAGCGGCGCGTCGATCAGCGACTACACGCTCGCCTACGAAACCTACGGCACGCTCAATGCCGACCGCAGCAACGCGGTGCTGGTCTGCCATGCGCTCAATGCCTCGCACCACGTCGCGGGGGTCTACGAAGGCCAGGCCCGTTCCGAGGGCTGGTGGGACAACATGGTCGGCCCCGGCAAGCCCGTGGACACCGACCGCTTCTTCGTGATCGGCGTCAACAACCTGGGCTCCTGTTTCGGCTCGACCGGCCCGATGCACGTCAACCCCGCCACCGGCCGCGTCTACGGCGCCGACTTTCCGGTGGTCACCGTCGAAGACTGGGTCGATGCGCAAGCAGTGCTGCTCGACGCGCTCGGCATCCGCACGCTCGCGGCGGTGATGGGCGGCAGCCTGGGCGGCATGCAGGCGCTGTCATGGACGCTGCAGTACCCCGACCGCGTGCGCCATGCCGTGGTGGTGGCCAGCGCCCCCAACCTCACCGCCGAGAACATCGCCTTCAACGAAGTGGCGCGCCGCGCCATCGTCACCGACCCCGACTTCCACGGCGGCCACTTCTACGAACACGGAGTGATCCCCAAAAGGGGCCTGCGCATCGCGCGAATGATCGGCCACATCACGTATCTCAGCGACGACGTCATGAACGAGAAGTTCGGTCGCATCCTGCGCAGCGCCGTCGAAGGCGAGGCCGGGGGCCTGGACTACCGCTACTCCACGCAGGACGTCGAGTTCCAGATCGAAAGCTACCTGCGCTACCAGGGCGACAAGTTCAGCGAATACTTCGATGCCAATACCTACCTCTTGATCACGCGCGCGCTCGACTACTTCGACCCCGCACGCAGCCACGGGGGCCAGCTCAGCACCGCGCTCGCGCAGGCCACCGCCAAGTTCCTGCTCGTGAGCTTCAAGACCGACTGGCGCTTCTCCCCCGCGCGCAGCCGCGAGCTGGTGAAGGCGCTGCTCGACAACCGCCGCAACGTGAGCTACGCCGAGATCGACGCGCCGCACGGCCACGACGCCTTCCTGCTGGACGACGTGCGCTACATCGGCGTGGTGCGCTCCTATTTCGAACGCGTGGCGAAGGAGCTGCAATGAGCGATCTCGACACCCAACGACTCATCGCCGCCCTCGTGCCCGAAGGCGCCCGCGTGCTCGACCTCGGCTGTGGCGACGGCGCCCTGCTCGACCTGTTGCAGCGCGAGCGCGGCTGCACCGGCTACGGCGTGGAGATCGCCGACGGCAACGTGCTGCAGTGCATCCGCCGCGGCGTCGACGTGATCCAGCTGAACCTGGACGAAGGCCTCGCGATGTTCGACGACGCCTCCTTCGATGTGGTGCTGCAGATCGACACGCTGCAGCACCTGCGCAATGCCGAAATCATGCTGCGCGAAACCGCGCGCGTGGGCCGCCTGGGCATCGTGGCCTTTCCCAACTTCGCGCACTGGCCCAACCGCCTGAGCATCGCGCGCGGCCGCATGCCGGTGACCCGCCGCCTGCCCTACCAGTGGTACGACACGCCCAACATCCGCGTGGGCACCTTCAAGGACTTCGAGGTGCTGGCCGGCAAGAACAACCTGCGCGTGCTCGATTCGTTCGGGCTGCAGGACGGGCGCGACGTGCGCTGGCTGCCGAATGCGCGCGCCAGCACGGCGGTTTTCAAGTTCGAGCGGGGCGGCTGAGCGCGCAGCGGGACTGCACGCCATGAGCTTCACGCTCGCGCAGCCGGTTCACAGCGAGCTGGTCATCAAGAAGAGCCGCTTCATCGGCTGCGTGCAGCCGGTGGCCGATCGCGCGGCCGCATTGGCCGTCGTCGCGTCGCTGCGCGCCGAACACCCCGCAGCCGCACATGTGTGCTGGGCGCTGATGGCCGGCGGACAGTCGGCTGCCAACGACGACGGCGAACCGGGCGGCACGGCCGGCCGGCCCATGCTGGAAGTGCTTCGCCATCAGGAGATCGAAGGATCGCTCGCGACGGTGGTGCGCTACTTCGGTGGCGTGAAGCTGGGCGCCGGCGGCCTGGTGCGCGCCTACACCGACGCCATCGCGCAGGCCTTGCTCGGCGCCACGCTCGTGCCGCTGGTGCGGCAGCGCACCCTGCAATGCGCCGTGCCCTATGCGCTCGAAGGGCTGGTGCGGCGCGAGCTGGCCGCGGCGGGCGCGGTGCTCGATGCGGTGCAGCACGGCGACGACGTGCTCTTTGCCTTCACGCTGCCCGAGCCCGACGCGAAAGCCTTCATCGCCCGCCTCGACGATGCTGCGCAAGGGCGCGTCGTCTGGCAGCCGGCGTAAGCCGACGCGGCGGCACTGCAGGCTGCGGCGGCGCCATCGCGAGGATGCCGCGCCCGGCCACCGGCAACAGCTCGTCGTCGGGTCCGCGCCGCGCCATCTCGGCGGTCACGATGCCCGTGGGCACGGCCAGCACGCCCCAGCCCAGCAGCATCATCACCGAGGCGATCGCGCGGCCCAGGTCGGTCTTGGGCACGAGGTCGCCGAAGCCCACCGTGGCCATGGTCGAGATGGCCCAGTAGATCGCGACCGGAATGCTCGTGAAGCCGTGCACCGGCCCCTCGACCACATACATCAGCGTGCCCATCACCAGCACCACCAGCATCACGAAGCCCACGAACACCGTGATCTTGCGACGGCTCGCCGCCACCGCCGAGACGAGCGAGCGGTATTCCTCCGAGTAGCGCGACAGCTTGAAGATGCGGAACACGCGCAAGAGGCGCAGGATGCGCACGTCGATCAGGTAGGCGAACTCGGGTGCCAGCGCCACCATGAAGGTCGGCAGCAGCGCAAGCAGGTCGATCACACCGTAGAAACTGAGGGCATAGCGCAGCGGCCGCTTCACGCAGGCCAGGCGCCCGATGTACTCCAGCGTGAAGAGCCCGGTGAAGACCCATTCGAGCACGCTGAACACATGCCCCCATTGCTGGTGGATCGCCTGCACGCTGTCCAGGATCACCACCGCCACGCTGGTCATGATCGCCGCGATGAGGATCAGGTCGAACAACCGTCCCAGCCGCGATTCGGATTCGAAGATCACCGAGAACAGCGTGCGCCGCCAGCCGTGTTCGGGCTTGCCGAAGCGCGAGTCATCGACCAGGTAATCGGTGGGCGTTGTCGGGGTGCTGTGCAAAGGGGTCGTCATCTTCCGTAGTTTGAGGTCTACTGACGTTCCATTGTCCAGGTGTGCGGTCTTATTCGGTTACGCCTCTTGCGCAATGAAGTGCGGCATGCCGTAAGTGCGTTCTTACGATAGTCCCCTTTCATGAGGAGCTCCCCATTGGCTACACAGTCCCCCTTCTTCGGCAAGCGCGATCGTGACACCGACTCGTTGACATCCCGCCCCGCGCCGCTGGTCGCCTCGGGCACCAATCTGTCGGGCACACCCGTCAATCCTGCTTCGTTGACCGCGCAGCAAGGCGGCCTGGGTGCCGCAGCGGGCACGGCACCCGCCGCGAAGGAAGGCGGCAGCAAACTCACCGTCGGCCCGAACATCAAACTGAAGGGCGTGGAGATCACCGATTGCGACACGCTGGTGGTCGAGGGCCTGGTCGAAGCGACCATGGACTCGCGCCTGATGCAGATCGCCGAGCAGGGCGAGTTCAAGGGCTCGGCCGAAATAGACATCGCGGAAATCCGCGGCGTCTTCGACGGCAACCTCACGGTGCGCGAGAAGCTCGTGATCCACTCGACCGGCAAGGTCACCGGCAAGATCCGCTACGGCAAGATCGTGATCGAAGAAGGCGGCCAGCTGTCCGGCGAAATCAGCTTCGGCGCCAAGCCGTCGCTGCAAGCGGCAGCCTAAGCCTCCACCGGGGGCTTCCACCCCAGGCGCTCCAGCAAGGCACCGGCCGCGGCCGGTGCCTTTTCCTTGGCGCCGTTGATGAAGTAGACGAACACGTCGCGTGTCCCCTTCTTCCCGGGCGATTCGGCCCAGCCGCGCGCGCGCTCGGCCCAGGTATCGAGCGCCTTCGGTCCATACCCCGTCTTGAGCTTCGCGTCGGCCATCATGAGCCGTGCATAGGCGAAGTCGCCTTCGGGCTCCTCGAACGACGGAAACTTGTCCGCGTCGGTGAACACCGTCGACACCCTGTACTTCTTTGCGAGCGCCTTGTAGTCGGGCGTGATGAAGCTCTCGTGCCGCACGTCCATCACGTGGCGCAGGACGCGGCTGCCTTCCTTCTTCGGCAGCAACGCCAGGAAGGCCTCAAAGTCTTCCGCATCGAACTGTTTGGTCGGCATGAACTGCCACACGATCGGCCCGAGCTTGTTGCCCAGTTCGGTGAGGCCGCTCTCGACGAAGCGCTTGATCGAATCTTCCGCGGTCGCCAGCACCTTGCGGTTGGTGGTGAAGCGCGAGGCCTTGAGCGAGAAGATGAAGTCGTCCGGCGTCTCGTCATGCCACTTCCTGAAGTTCTCGGGCTTGAACGTGCTGTAGTAGGTGCCGTTGATCTCGATGGTGCTCACATGGCGGCTCGCGTAGTTCAGCTCCTTCGCCTGCGCGAGCCCCTTGGGATAGAAGTTGTCGCGCCAGGGCTCGTAGGTCCAGCCGCCTATGCCTGCCTTGATGTGCGCCTGCGTCCGAGTCGATGCTGCCTTGCTCACATTGCGCTCCCGGTTGAGATCGCCCGCACTCTACGCGCGGTCGCCGCGAGGCGCAAAATGCGTTTTTTCGTCCCCGCGGAGAACCCCCACATGAATGCCCCCCTGCACCGCGAAATGCCCGCCGGCACGCTCGACGCCGCGCGCGCCCTCTCCGATGTCACCGCCCAATGGGACGGCGACATCGTCAAGCAACTCACCGACTACATCGGCATCCCCGCCAAGTCGCCCGGCTTCGACAAGGACTGGTCGGCCAACGGCTACCTGGAAACCGTGCTGCGCAACGCCGCCGCCTGGGTCGAGGCACAGAAGGTCGAAGGCCTGAAGCTGGAGATCGTTCGCCTCGAAGGCCGCACACCGGTGCTCTTCTTCGAAGTGCCGGCCACCGGCACCGACATGGGCGAGACCGTGCTGATGTACGGCCACCTGGACAAGCAACCCGAATTCACCGGCTGGCGCAACGACCTCGGCCCCTGGACGCCCAAGTACGAGAACGGCCTGCTTTACGGCCGCGGCGGCGCCGACGACGGCTATGCGGTGTATGCGAGCGTCGCCGCGCTGCAGGCGCTCAAGGCCCAGGGCGTGGCGCATCCGCGCATCGTGGGCCTCATCGAGACCTGCGAGGAAAGCGGCTCCTACGACCTGCTGCCGTATGTGGACGCGCTGCGTCCGCGCCTGGGCAATGTCGAGCTGGTGATCTGCCTGGATTCCGGCGCCGGCAATTACGACCAGCTGTGGCTCACCACCTCGCTGCGCGGCATGGCCAGCGGCACGCTCAAGGTCGAGGTGCTGACCGAAGGCATCCACTCGGGCGACGCCTCCGGCCTCGTGCCCTCGAGCTTCCGCATCATGCGGCAGGTGCTCGACCGCCTCGAAGACAGCGCCACCGGCCGCCTGCTGCCCGCGAGCTTCCATTGCGAAGTGCCGGCCGACCGGCTCGCGCAGGCCAAGGCCACGGCGGCCATCCTCGGCGATGAGGTCTACAAGCGCTTTCCGTGGGCGCACTACGACTGCGGCGGCTCGACCATGTTCGCGCTGCCCACCACCACCGACCCGGTGGAGGCGCTGCTCAACCGCACCTGGAAGCCCACGCTGTCGGTCACCGGCGCCGAAGGCTTTCCGGCGTTGAAGGACGCGGGCAACGTGCTGCGTCCCTACACGGCCTTCAAGCTTTCGCTGCGCCTGCCGCCGCTGGTCGATGCGGCGGAGTCGGTGCAGAAGCTCAAGGCGCTGCTGGAGGACAACGCGCCCTACCAGGCGCGTGTCACCTTCGAAAGCGGCGGCGGCGCCACCGGCTGGAACGCGCCCACGATCACGCCGTGGTTCGAGGACGCGCTCAACAAGGCCTCTCAGGCGCACTTCGGCGCGTCCTGCGGCTACATCGGCCAGGGCGGCACGATCCCGCTCATGAACATGCTCAGCGCCGGCTTCCCCAAGGCCCAGATGATGGTCTGCGGCGTGCTCGGCCCCAAGAGCAACGCGCACGGCCCCAACGAGTTCCTGCATGTGCCCTACGCCAAGAAGCTCACCGCTGCCGTGGCCGAGGTGATCGCCGCCCTGCCGGTCGCGCACCGCGCGGCTGCTGCGGAGCCTGTGGCGGCTTGAGCGCCGCGCCGGGCCGCCCCAAGCAAGCTCGCTCCCGCCTGGCGGGAAGGCGCGCAGCGCCAAGGGTGCACCAATGAGCGCCGCGCCAAGGGTGCAGCAATGACTGACGCGCTGCCGTTACCGCAGCGCGTGCCGCTCGCCACGCCGGACGGCCAGACACTGGTCCTGCGCCGCCTGCCCGCCGCCGACACGGCCCGCGCCGTGGTGGTCGTGGTGCACGGGCTGGGCGAGCATGCCGGGCGCTATCACGCGCTGGCCGAGCGCCTGCATGCATGGGGCTTCGCGGTGTGGGCGCACGACCACCACGGCCACGGCCAGTCGACCGGTGCGCGCGGCGGCCTGCCGAGCGAGCTGCGGCTGGTCGACGACCTGGCGCTGGTGATCGACGATGCGCGCCGCGAGAACCCCGGCCTGCCGCTGGTGCTGCTGGGCCACAGCCTGGGCGGGCTGGTCGCGGCGAGCCTCGTGGCGCGCGGTGTGCGGCCGGTCGACGGGCTGGTGCTCTCGTCGCCGGGGCTCGATCCGGGCCTGAGCGGCTTTCAGAAGCTGCTGCTCGCAGTGCTGCCGCGCGTTGCGCCGAACCTGCGCGTGGGCAACGGGCTGGACGACAACTACCTTTCGCACGACCCCGCGGTCGTGCAGGCCTACCGCGACGACCCGCTCACCCACGACCGCATCGGCAGCCGGCTAGCGCGCTTCCTGGCGTTCGAAGGGGCTTCGGTTCAACAGGCGGCGGCGCGCTGGCCGGTTCCCACGTTGCTGATCTACGCGGGCGACGACCGTCTCGTGCGGCCGGCTGCGAGCCGCGCGTTTGCGGCGGCGTCTGCACCGGGCGGCATGGTCGAGGCGCATTGCTTCGAATCGCTGTACCACGAGATCTTCAACGAGCTCGATGCCGAGCCGGTGTTTGCCACGCTCGGGCAGTGGCTCGACAAGCGATTTCCGAAGAACTGATCGAAGAACGGGTTCAGCTTTCGGCGGCGACCGCCTTGTGCCGCCGCGTTCGTGCGAGCCACAGCAGCGCGCCGCCCGTGAGCGCCACCGGCACCAGCGAGCCGTAGTTCAGCAGCTGCCAGCCCTGCGTCGTCACCAGCACACCCGAGGCGAACGAGGTCAGTGCCAGCGTCGCGAACACGCAGAAGTTGAGCGCGCCCTGTGCGCGGTCGCGCTCTTGCGCGGTGTAGGCCGCGAGCGAGAGCGTCGTGCTCCCGGTGAACAGGAAATTCCAGCCCACGCCCAGGAGGCACAGCGCCACGAGGAAGTGCTGCAGTTCCACCCCCGACAGCGCGACCAAAATGCAGCCGAAGTTGAGCGCCAGCCCGACGCCCATCACCGGCAGCGCGCCGAAGCGGCGGATCAGGTGGCCGGTGAAGAAGCCCGGCGCGAACATGCCGATCACATGCCATTCGAGCACCAGCGCGGCGTCGGAAAAAGGCAGGCTGCAGATCTGCATCGCGATGGGCGTGGCGGCCATCAGCAGGTTCATCACGCCGTAGCCCAGCGCGCCGGCGGCCGCGGCGACGATGAACACCGGCTGCCGCATGATCTCGGCCAGGGGCCGCCCGCCCAGCGCCTGCTGCCGCGTCAGCGTGGCCGGGAATTCGATGAAGCGCATCACCGCCATCGACAGCAGCGCCACCGCCGCCAGCGCGATGTAGGCGCCCGCGAATGGCACGGCAAAGAGCTCGCGCGTGGCGGAGGCGAGGTTGGGCCCCGCCACCGCGCCGATGAGTCCGCCCGCCATCACCAGCGAGACCGCCTTCTCCCGCCATGCCGGCGCCGCGAGCTCGGCCGCCGCGAAACGGTAGAGCCCCGCGTTAGCGTTGTAGTAGCCGGCCACCACCGTCGCGAAGCACAGCAGCCAGAAGTTCCTGGAGATCGCCGCGAACGCGCACAACAGCGCCGCCCCCAGCGCCACCGCCAGCCCGATCTGGAACGACCCGCGGCGGCCGAAGCGCTGCTGCGTGCGCGCCACCAGCCCGGTGGTGAGCGCGCCGCCCACCACATAGCCCATGACCGGGAGCGTCGCCATCCAGCCATGCGGCGCGAGGCCGAGGCCCACGAGTCCGTTGATGGCGATGAAGGTGACGTTGTTGGTCAGGAACAGGCCCTGACAGATGGCGAGCAGCCAAAGGTTGCGGTTCATGACAAGGCTTCTACGGGATTTGCCGACCAGGCGCCACCTGAAGCCGGCCAAAAAAAAGCGCCCTCGCGGGCGCTGGAATGATGGATGCAGCAGTTCGGCGGGTCAGGACTGCTTGCCTTGCAGCAGGCCGCTGAGCGAACCCAGCAGGTCTTCCTGGTTGCCCAGCCCCTGCTCGGGCACCTTGCCTTGCGGCGTGAGCTGGTCGATGAGCGCCGGCAGCATGGTGGCCAGCATCGGCAGCAGCATCTGCGCATTGATGCCGAGCTTGGCTGCAATGCTGGCGATGGTGTCGCTGCCCAGTGCGTTTTGCAGTTGATCGCCCGAGACCGGCTGGTTGTCTCCCTTGCCGATCCACGAGCCGATCACGTCGCCCATGCCGGCTTGTTCGAACTTGGAGACCAGGCCGCCGAGGCCGCCCTGGGCGCCGTTGTTGGCAAGCAGGCCGCCCAGTGCGCCGGCCAGGCCGCCCAGATCTCCCAATCCCCCCATGCCTCCGCCTTGCGGTTGCTGCTGTTGCGCAGCGCCTCCCAAAACCTGACCGAGTACAGAGTCGAGCAATCCCATGGCCGTTTCCTTGGTGTGTGACAGAACCGCCCGCATTTTCCGGCAGGGCGGACCGCAAGGCGAAAGCGGCAGGCCGACTTTCGAACTTGCAACGTGACAAATTACTTGGTGCGTGCCGGGCGTTTGGGCAGCAACGCGGGGCTTACCCCCTGCACACCGACGAGTCCAAGCACCGTCACCAGCGAATTCTGCGCGCCCTTCCATGCATCTGTCACGTCGATCGCCTCGCTCAGCGCATGAAAGCCCGTGGCCTTGCCGCCGCCGCCGATGATGATCGCCGGGATGCCGTAGGACATCGGCACGTTGGCGTCGGTGCTGCCGCCGCGCAGCAGCGTCTTGTGGCCGAAGGCGCTGTTGGCGCGAATGGCGGCCTCGACGATCACCGAGTCGGGCGGCGTGCGTCCGCCCGGCCGGTCGCCGATGAGTTTGTTGCTCACGCTCAGCGTGGTGACGTTCCAGCGCTTGTTTTCCTCGGCCACCGCTTCATCGATGGCCGCGAGGATCTTTTTCTCGGTTTCCAGCAGCGAGGCCATGTCGTCCGAGCGGATGTCCACCGCCATGCGCGCGTCGGGCGCGATGGTGTTGACCGAGGTGCCGCCGCCCACGGTGCCGACGGTGAAGGTGGTCTTGGGGAAGCTGGGCGTGCGGACCTCCGCGATCTTGGCGATCGCCCGGCCCATGCCGTGGATCGCGCTGGGCACCTGGCCGAAGGCACCGAAGCTGTGGCCGCCCGGCCCCTTGAAAGTGACCTCGTAGCGGTGGCTCGCGGTGCCCAGCACCAGCACGTTGCCGTCGGGCGAGGGCTCCAGGCCCACCATGCCGTCGATGTCCAGATGGTCGCGAAAGATCGCCTTCATACCGCGCAGGTTGCCCAGCTCTTCCTCGCCCACATTGCCGACGATCAGGAGGTCGCCCACCGTCTGTACCTTGTTGTCGTTGAGCACCTTGAGCCACGACAGCAGCACCGAGAGGCCGCGCGTGTCGTCGCCGATGCCGGGTGCGTGCAGCTTGCCGTCGCGCTCCTTCACCTTCACGTCGGTGCCGGCGGGGAACACGGTGTCCAGGTGGGCGGAGATCAGGAGCTTGGGGCCGTTGCCCGTGCCCTTGCGCAGGCCGACCACGTTGCCTTCGGCGTCGATCTTCGCGTCCGCAAGGCCCAGGGCCTTCATGCGCGCGAGGAAGGCCTCGGCGCGCTTCTGTTCCTTGAAGGGCGGCGCTTCGATCTCGGTCAGCATCTTCAGGTCTTCGATCGAGCGCTCATGGTCGGCCTTGACGGCGTCCATCAGCTTCTGGATGGCGGGCGCGGCCAGCAGCTGGGTGTAGGCCTTGTCGACGTCGGGGCTCACCTGCGCGGGCGTGGGCGCGACGGCCGGGCTCTGGGCGTGGGCGACATGCACGACGCACAGCGCGGCAAGAACAAGGGGGGCGAGGCGGAGCGCGCGTGGCGAACGAGGCATGGGCGGGAGGTCCTTCAAGGAGCGTGACGAACAACGGATGAAGCAGCCATTGTTCCGCAGCCCCTGCGCGCGCGCCTCGCGGAAAACACCCACCGGGGCTAAGGGCTGCCCAGCGACACCAGTGCGGCCAGTGCCGCGGTTTCGGCCCGCAGCACGCGCAGCCCGAGGGTGACCGGCGCAAAGCCGCGCGCGATGGCTTCCTGCTCTTCGGTGCTGCTCAGGCCGCCTTCGGGGCCGCTCAGCACGCGCACGGCCCGGTGGCCCGTGGCGTGCGCCTGGACGGCGGCGGCGATGTCGCGGGTGCCCTCAGCCAGGCTCAGGACGAAGCGCGCCATCGCGTCCGCGTCGTCGGCGCCTTGTGCGTCGAGCCACCCCGCGTTGCCCGAAAGCGATCGGACCGGATGAATCACCGGCACGCGGTTGCGCCCGCACTGCTCGCAGGCCGCGATGGCGATGGCTTCCCAGTGCGCGCGTTTCTTTTCGGCGCGCTCGCCCGCCAGCCGCAGCACTCCGTGCGCCGTGGCCAGCGGCTGGATGCTCGCCACGCCCAGTTCGGTGGCCTTCTCGACCAGCCAGTCCATGCGCTCGTTGGCCGGCATGCCGACGGCCAGGTGCACCGCGCGCGTCGCCTCGCGCTCGACCGGCTGGTGCTCGCCGACGATCACCGAGACATCGCTGCGGCCCATGCGCTCGACCGTGGCCGCGTACTCGCCGCCGGAACCGTCGAACAGCGTGAGTGCGTCGCCCGGTTGCATGCGCAGCACCTGCACATGGCGCGCGGCGCCCGGCGGCAGCGACAGGCCGGCGCCGGCGCTCAGCGGCACGGAACAGTGGAAGCGGGGCATGCGGTGCTTCAGACCCGGCCGTAGGCGAAGCCGGTGACCGCCGTGCTGCCCTCGACCTCGTCGATCACGCGCACCAGCGGCGTCAGCTCCATGTAGCGGCTGGCGGTGCTGCGGATGTAGGCGATGAAGCGCGGCGTGTCGGCCAGGTAGCGGGGCTTGCCGTCGCGCAGCGTGAGGCGCGCGAAGATGCCGGCGACCTTCAGGTGGCGCTGCAGGCCCATCCATTCGACCGCGCGGTAGAAGGCGCCGAAATCCTCGTCGACCGGCAGCCCGGCCTTGCGCGCCGCCTGCCAGTAGCGCACGGTGACGTCGAGCACGAACTCCTCGTCCCAGCTGAGGAAGGCGTCGCGCATCAGGCTGGCGATGTCGTAGGTGATGGGGCCGTAGACCGCGTCCTGGAAATCGAGCACGCCGAGCGACGCGCCGCCGCCGACCATGAGATTTCGGGGCATGAAGTCGCGGTGCACGTAGACGCTGGGCGAGGCCAGGTTGCTCTCGACGATCAGCTTGAAGCTGCGCTCCAGCCGCTCCTTGAGCTTGCCCTCGATGGCCACGCCGCGGTGGCGGCCGATGTACCACTCGGGAAAGAGCGCGAGTTCGCGCTCCAGCAGCGCCCGGTCGTAGGGCGGCAGCACGCCGGGTCTGGAGGCCAGTTGCCAGCGGATGAGCGCGTCGATGGCCTGGTCGTAGAGCGGGCGGCTGGCATCGGGCCTGGCCGGGTCGATCACGTCGAGCATGGTCTGGCGGCCCAGGTCGTCCAGCAGCAGGAAGCCGTTCGGGCGGTCCCATTCGAGCACCTGCGGGGCGGTCACGCCGGCTTCGGCCATGAGCCTGGCCACCTGCACGAAGGGCTCGCTGTTTTCCTTGTCCGGCGGGGCGTCCATCACGATGCGCGTGGGGGCGGCGGGAATGGTGGTGTCGACGCGGAAGTAGCGTCTGAAGCTCGCATCGGCCGAGGCGAGCCGCACCGTATCGGGCAGCAGATGGTGGGCGGCGGCGATGCCTTGCAGCCAGGCCCGGAACCCTTCGGCGCGTTGCGGATCAGTCCAGAGGATGGCCTCGGCGGGGCTTGGGGCCGATGAGGCCGGGGTCGGGGGTGCTGTCATGGATAATCGATTCTACAAATCCGCCTGGCGCGGCAACCCCTCCGGCCGGCCACAGACCGAACCGAGGGAAGTTGCCGCCGGCCCCTGCAACCCGCCGGCCTGCCGCGCCGTCTCCCCGACGATCTTTCGTTCCGAACCGATGCCTACGACCCAAAGCCCTCACGCTTGGCACCTTGTGCGCTCGCTGCTCTCCTCGGGGGAGCCGCGGGCTTTCCTCGGAACGGCCTGGCGGGAGGCCTGATGAGCCGACGTGTTGCCCTGCGGCGCACCCGCCCGCCGCTGCCGCTGGCCATGCTGTCGCTGGCGCTGCTTCATGCGCACGGCGCTTCCGCGCAGCCGGCCGGCGGCCTGGACGGCCCCCTGACGCTCAAGCGCACGCCGCTGCTCACCGAAATCGTGCCGCCCACCGACCGCGGCCAGCTGCCCAGCCTGATCACCGGCGACCGCATGTCCGGCCGCCCCGATCTGGAAACCGTGGTCGAAGGCAACGCCACGCTGCGCCGCGGGCCGGTTGCCATCACCGCCGACCGGCTCGAGTACTACCAGCCCGACGATCGGATGAAGGCCACGGGCAACGTGCGGGTCAACCAGTCCGGCAACGTGTACGAAGGCCCCGAGCTGCAACTCAAGCTCGAGACCTTCGAAGGCTTCTTCAACAACGTGCGCTATCGCTTCCTGGCGAACGGCGGGCACGGCGATGCCGAGCGCATCGATTTCGTCGACTCCAACGTGTCGGTCGCGCGGCGCGCCACCTACACCACCTGCCGCCGCGAAGACTTCCCGGGCTGGATGCCGGCGTGGATGCTGTCCGCGGCCACGATCACCACCGACACCGAGGAAAACGAGGGCGTGGCCACCAACGCGCGCCTGAGTTTCATGGGCATCAGCACGCCGCCGATTCCCAGCGTGAGCTTTCCGCTGTCCAACGCGCGCAAGAGCGGCCTGCTGCCGCCCACGGTCGGCCTGGACAACACCAACGGCATGGAGATCTCCCAGCCGTACTACTGGAACATCGCCCCCAACCGCGACGCCACGATCACTCCCACGATCATGAGCAAGCGCGGCCTGAACCTGGGCAGCGAATTCCGGTATCTGGAAAAAGGCTACAGCGGCAGCGTGCGGCTCGACCTGATGGGCAGCGACCGCCTGGTGGGCCAGCGCTACAACGAGCTGCGCACATCGCAGCTCCAGCAGCTGGCCAATGGAGAAATCCAGGCCAAGGACCTGACCGCGCCACCGGGCAGCAGCAAGCGCTGGGGCATCTGGGCAAGCCACACCCAGGAATTCGACGCCAAGGCGCTCGGCCTGGATTCGCTGACCGCTGCCTTCAACATCAATCGCGTCAGCGACAACGATTACTGGCGCGACTTCACGCGCACGCCGACGCTGGCGCAGCGCCAGCTGCCGAACGAAGCCTCGCTCAACTGGACCAAGGGCGACTGGAGCGGCGGCATCCGCACGCTGCGCTACCAGACGCTGCAGTACAACCTGTCGCCGATCGTGCCGTCGTACGACCGCATGCCGCAGATCACCGCCAACTACAACAAGTACGACTGGCACGGCTTCGACGTTTCGCTCAACCTGGACTACACGCGCTTTCGGGTCAACACGATCCTGAGCGGCCAGCCGGGTTTCGACGCCGTCCAGCAGTCGCAGCCCGACGGCGATCGCGTGTTCGCCAATGCCGCGATCAGCCGGCCGTTCATCACGCCGAGTTCCTTCGTCATTCCGAAGCTGCAGGTGAACACGGCGGCCTACAACTACTACCTGCCGCAGTCGAACATTCCGAAGCTCACGATCAACGGGATCGAGTACGTCAACGGCGTGCCCTACAACCAGAGTTCGCTGTACTTCTTCGGGACCTCGTCCAACCGGACGGTGCCGACCTTCAGCCTGGACAGCGGCCTGATCTTCGAGCGCGACGCCAGCTATTTCGGCCGCGCCTTCCGCCAGACGCTGGAGCCGCGGGCCTACTACGTCTACACGCCGTACCGCGACCAGAGCATGCTGCCGAACTATGACTCGGCCGCCAACGATTTCAGCTTTGCGACCATCTACACCGAGAACGCCTTCTCGGGCAACGACCGCATCTCGGACACCAACGCGCTCACCTTCGGCGTGAGTTCCCGCCTGATCGACCCCGCCACCGGCATCGAAGCGGCGCGCATCGGCATCGCGCAGCGGCTGCGCTTTGCCGACCAGAAGGTCACGCTGCCCGGCGGTGTGCCGGTGACCGACCGCGCGAGCGACTTCCTCGTCGGCGGCCAGATCAACTGGACGCCCAAGTGGAGCACGGACGCCGTCGTCCAGTACAACCCCGACACGCGCAAGTCGACCCGCTCGGCCCTGAGCGCCCGCTACAACCCTGAGCCGTACCACAACCTCAGCGCCGCATTCCGCTACCAGGCACCGAGCACGCCGACGGCCACCGACGGCAACAAGTCGATCGACGTGGGCTGGCAATGGCCGCTCAACGACCTGTGGGGCGACAAGGGCAAGAACCTGGGTCCCGGCAAGGGCCAGGGCGGCGGGCGCTGGTATGCGGTCGGCCGCCTCAACTACGACCTGCAGGACAAGAAACTCACGGACGGCGTACTCGGCTTCGAGTACGACGGCTGCTGCTGGATCGGCCGCGTGGTGCTGCAGCGCATCACCACCGGCCAGGTGACGGCCAACACCCGCATCATGTTCCAGCTCGAATTTGTCGGCTTCTCCAGCATCGGGTCCAGCCCCATGCAGACGTTGCGGCAGAACATCCAGCGCTACGAACCCTTGCGCCAACCGGGCGAAGCACCGAGCCGCTTCACCAACTACGACTGAGACGACTGACAGAGCAACGCCATGAAACACATCCGTTCCATCATCACCCTGGGCTGCCTCGCGGCAATGGCTGCAACGTCGGGTGCGCAGGGCTTTCGCTCTGGCAGCGGCATCACGGACATCATGCGCGCCGGTCCGCGCCTGGGGCCCCCGCCCGTGCAGCAGCGCGCCCCGGCTGCGGCGCCCGCGGCACCCGTGCAGCGGGCGGCGGAATACATCGTCGCGCTGGTCAATTCCGAGCCGATCACCAACACCGAAGTGCAGTCGCGCGTGACGCGGCTGCTCAAGGAAAACCCCGACGCCGAGCGCGTGCCGCGCCCCGAGCTCACGCGGCTGGTGCTGGAGCGGCTGATCTCCGAACGCGCCCAGCTTCAGCTGGCCAAGGAAAACGGCATCAAGGTCGATGAAGTGGCGATCGACCAGGCCGAGCAGACCGTGGCCCGCCAGAACGAGATCAGCCTGGTCGAGCTGCGCCGCCGCGTGGCCGCCGAGGGCATCGCGCAGCAGGAGTTCCGCAACGACCTGCGCGACCAGTTGCTGCTGACCCGCCTGCGGGACCGCGAGGTCGAGTCGAAGGTCAAGATCACCGACACCGAGGCCGACGAGTACCTGCGCGACCAGCGCAACACCACCGTCAAGAATGCGGCGCTGGAGAACCTGAACCTCGCGCAGATCCTGGTGGCCGTGCCCGAGAACGCCACCGAGGCGCAGATTGCCGCCGCGCAGAAAAAGGCCCAGGGCCTCTTCGAGCGCGCCCGCGGCGGTGAAGATTTCGCCAAGCTCGTGCGGGAGAACTCCGATTCGCCGGACCGCGCCAACGGCGGTGCGGTCGGCATGCGCACGGCCGACCGCTATCCGCCGCTGTTCGTCGACGCCGTGCAGTCGACGGCGGTGAACGGCATTGCCGGGCCGATCCGCTCGGGTGCCGGTTTCCATGTGCTCAAGGTGCTGGCCAAGTCCCAGCTCGGCTCGATGGACGCGACCGTCACCCAGACCCAGGTTCGCCACATCCTGCTGCTCAACGATCCCAAGCGCACCACGGCGCAGGCGGTGGCGCAGCTGGCCGAATTCAAGCGCCGCGTGCAAGCCGGCACGGCCGACTTCGCCGGCCTCGCCCGCGACAACTCGCAGGACGCCAGCGCCAAGGAAGGCGGCGACCTCGGCTGGTCGCGCCCAGGCCAGTTCGTTCCCGAATTCGAGGAAGCCATGGACCGGCTCGCGCCGGGCCAGATCTCGGATCCCGTCGTCTCGCGTTTCGGCGTGCACCTGATCCAGGTGGTGGGCCGTCGCGATGCCAAGCTGAGCCAGTCGGAGCAGCGCGAGGCGGCGCGCAACGTGCTTCGTGAGCAGCGCGTCGAGGAAGCCTTCACCACCTGGGCGCAGGAAGTGCGCGCGCGCGCCTACGTCGAGTACCGCGACCCGCCGCAGTCCTGATCCGATGGCACACATCGCCAGGAAGCGGTTCGGACAGCACTTCCTGTCCGACGGCGGAATCATCGATGCGATCGTGCACGAGATCGCGCCGCAGCCCGGCGATGCGATGGTCGAGATCGGGCCGGGCCTCGCGGCGCTGACGCAGCCGCTGGTCGAGCGGCTGGGCCGCCTGACCGTCATCGAACTCGATCGCGACCTGGCCAAGCGCCTGCGCGACCATCCGCAGCTGGACGTGATCGAGTCCGATGTGCTGAAGGTGGACTTTGCCGAGCTCGCCGCCAGGGCGCCGACGCCGCTGCGCGTGGTCGGCAACCTGCCCTACAACATCTCGACGCCGATCCTGTTTCACCTGCTGGACTTTGCCCACCTGATCGCGGACCAGCACTTCATGCTGCAAAAGGAAGTGATCGACCGCATGGTGGCGAAACCCGCCACCTCGGACTACAGCCGCCTGAGCGTGATGCTGCAGTGGCGCTACGAGATGCAGAACGTGCTGTTCGTGCCGCCCGAGAGCTTCGATCCGCCGCCGCGCGTGGACAGCGCCGTGGTGCGGATGGTGCCGCTGGCGCAGCCGCCGGTGGTCGACGCCAGGCGCCTGGGCGAGATCGTGCAGGTGGCCTTCAGCCAGCGCCGCAAGATCCTGCGGCACACGCTGGGCAAATGGCTGGACGAACACGGATTCGAGGGGGCGTTCGATCCCCAGCGGCGCGCCGAAGAGGTGCCGGTGGCCGAATACGTCGCACTGGCCCAGGCCGTTCCCCCATGAAAAATGCCCGTCGTCGACGGGCATTTTTTTTGGAGGCTAGCGAATCGCTGCAGTTACGCGGCGGCCAGCCAGTACCCCGCGTTGAAGGGGCTGCTCATGCGCAGCGCCAGGGGCGACACGTCGACCAGTTTGTCGGTCGGCATTTTTTCGCCGGCCGGCTCGGTGCTGGCGGCGGCCGTTGCGGCGGCGTTGGAGTTCACTTCGATGCCATCGAGGGTTTCAGCGTTGGGCTGAGCCTCGTTCGCCCGTTCTGCTTGGCTGGTAGATGCAGAACGGGCTACAGAAAAGAATAGAAGCACCGGAAGGGCACCTTGCGGTCGCCCCAGTAATCCGAGGCGTCCCGGAAGATGTCGAGCAGCTGCTCGCGCGCTTCCTTGTCGAACTTGGCGTTGGCCGGAATCTGCTCGAGCACGATGACGAAACCGGGCTGCGGGCCCGATTTATGCAACGGGTCGGTCATGCAGTCGTACAGCGCGTCGAAGTTCTTCCCGAAGTGGGCCGGGAACGTGAACTGCTGCGCGATCAGGTCGAGCACGTCCTGCTTGGTCTGGGCGTTGCCCAGGTTGGCGTACAGGAAGTGCTGGCCGGCTGCGTTGGCAGCGTCCTGCAGGTCGTTCACGCGGAACGCGCGGATCGATTGCACGATGTTCGGGCGTACGGCACGAAGGGATAAGGTCATCTCCGCTGGTCTTTCCATAGTCATCATCATTTCTTCGGGGCGCTTCGGGGCGCCACCCAGGTCGTTGTCATCGCTCATGGCGCAATCCGTCTGAAACTTGCATAGTGGTCTGCCGTGTACCAGCAGGCCTCGGGCGTCGTGCGCTGCTCGCCACCGCAGACGATCCGCCGGGCACCGCGGTTGCGCGAGCCTGGCGTGGTCACTGTGTACTCGCGATAGTGGCCGCGTCGTGCCGGTGGCAGGAGACGCTCGCGATTGCCAAATACAGAGCCGTCCTTTTCGTAGCGGAAAGGGCCACCGTTGAGGATGGCCTCGTAGGTCCGCTGGCCCTGGACCGGCAACTCGGTCAGTGCAATGGATTCGTCAGCGGACGTTTTTCCGGCGCCGAACCATCCGCGAGCCTCGGCCCCGGTCGTCAACGCCAGCAGCATCAGGCTGGTGAGCGCAAACTTTGAGACAGAGGACGTGATCGAGGCGTAAGCCGCCATGGGACACCAAAAGAAAAGAGCGGGGGGTTCGAATTGCGCTCAACCTCGGGGTTAACCCGCAAATTCAAGCCCGCGAGTGTGCACCACGCTGGCGAAAATAGCAAGCGACTGCCCAAAGTTTGAGCAGCCGGGAAGGGCGAAAGTGGCGCTTTAAGTTGGCGACCACTTTCGCTGAGTCGCCTATCTCTCGGCGTTTGCGTCCGCCACTGTCAAGGCTGTCATGTTGACGATGCGCCGAACGGTCGCGCTGGCCGTGAGAATGTGCACAGGTTTGGCCGCGCCGAGCAGCACCGGGCCGATGGCGATGTTGCCGCCTGCTGCAGTTTTGAGCAGGTTGTACGAAATATTGGCAGCGTCGATGTTTGGAAAAACCAACAGGTTGGCATCGCCGGCCAGCGCGCTGTGCGGCATGACCACCGCGCGCTGCTTGCTGTCCAGCGCCACGTCGCCGTGCATTTCGCCGTCCACTTCGAGCCAGGGCGCCTGCACGCGCAGCAGGTCGAGCGTCTTGCGCATCTTGATGGCGCTGGGCTCGTTGCTGGTGCCGAAGTTGGAATGCGACAGCAACGCCGCCTTGGGCTTCAGGCCGAAGCGCATCATTTCCTCGGCCGCCATCGTGGTGATCTCGGCCAGTTCCTCGGGCGAGGGGTCGTAGTTGACGTGCGTGTCGACCAGGAACACCTGGCGGTCTGGCAAGAGGAGGCCATTCATGCAGGCGTACACCGGCACGTCCTGCGGGGTGCTCTCGCAGCCGCCGGGGCGCTTGCCGATCACCTGGTCGATGTAGTGGAGATGGATCAGCGTGGTGCCCCAGGTGCCGCAGATCATGCCGTCCACCTCGTCCTTGTGCAGCAGCATCGCGCCGATCAGCGTGAGGCGGCGGCGCATCTCGATCTTGGCGGTCTGCACCGTCTGGCCCTTGCGCTCGGTCATGCGGTGGTAGGTTTGCCAGAAGTCGCGGTAGCGGTGGTCCTGCTCGACGTTGACGATGTCGTAGTCCAGCTCTTCCTTCAGGCGCAGGCCGAATTTTTCGATGCGCTGCGCGATGATGGCCGGGCGGCCGATCAGCGTGGGCCGGGCGATGCCTTCGTCGACCACGATCTGCGCGGCGCGCAGCACGCGTTCTTCCTCGCCTTCGCAATACGCCACGCGCTTCTTGGAGGCGCGGCGGGCCGCTTCGAAGATCGGCTTCATCGTCGTGCCCGAGGCGTAGACGAAGTTCTGCAGCTTGTCGCGGTAGGCGTCCATGTCCTTGATCGGACGCATGGCCACGCCGCTTTCCTCGGCGGCCTTGGCCACCGCCGGCGCGATCTTCATCATCAGGCGCGGATCGAAGGGCTTCGGAATCAGGTATTCGGGGCCGAAGGACAGCTTTTCACCGACGTAGGCGGCAGCGACGCGCTCGCTCTGCTCGGCCTGCGCCAGTTCGGCAATGGCCCGCACCGCGGCGATTTCCATCTCGTCGGTGATCGTGGTGGCACCCGAATCGAGCGCGCCACGGAAGATGTACGGAAAGCACAGGACGTTGTTGACCTGGTTCGGGTAGTCGGTGCGGCCGGTGGCCATGATCACGTCGGGGCGCACTGCGTGCGCGTCTTCGGGCGCGATCTCCGGGTTGGGATTGGCGAGCGCGAAGATCACCGGCTTGGCCGCCATGCTCGCCACCATGTCGGGCTTGAGCACGCCGCCGGCCGAGAGGCCCAGGAACACGTCGGCGCCCACGATCACTTCCGAGAGCTTGCGCTTGTCGGTCTTCTGCATGTACTGGCGCTTGTCGTCGTCCATCAGCTCTTCGCGGCCTTCGTAGACCACGCCGGCCAGGTCGGTGACGAACACGTTTTCGCGCTTGAGGCCCACCTTGAGCAGCAGGTTCAGGCAGGCCAGCGCCGCGGCGCCCGCGCCCGAGGTGACCAGCTTGACCTCGGCGATGTTCTTGCCGGCCACCTTCAGGCCGTTGAGCATGGCCGCCGCGACCGTGATGGCGGTGCCGTGCTGGTCGTCGTGGAACACCGGGATCTTCATGCGCTTGCGCAGCTCGCGCTCGATGTAGAAGCAGTCCGGGGCCTTGATGTCTTCGAGGTTGATGGCGCCGAAGGTGGGCTCCAGCGAAGCGATGATTTCCACCAGCTTGGCCGGGTCCTTCTCGTCGATCTCGATGTCGAACACATCGACGCCGGCGAACTTCTTGAAGAGAACGCCCTTGCCTTCCATCACCGGCTTGGACGCCAGCGCGCCGATGTCGCCCAGGCCCAGCACCGCGGTGCCGTTGGTAATGACGCCCACCAGGTTGCCGCGCGAGGTGTACTTGAAGGCGTTCAGCGGGTCCTTGACGATTTCCTCGCAAGGGGCTGCCACGCCGGGCGAGTAGGCCAGCGACAGGTCGCGCTGGTTGACCATCTGCTTGGTCGCCGCGATGGCGATCTTGCCGGGGACGGGAAACTCGTGGTACTCGAGGGCGGCACGGCGCAGTTCTGCGCGCTTGTCTTCGGGCGTGGGAGTCGATGAGGTCGAGGGGGTCGAATCTGACATGTGCCGTAGCTCCTGGTGGCGCTTCTTCTGGGGGCGCCGATTGTAGACCTCGGTCGCAAAGCCATACGCCGCATGGCCGGTGGCGCCCATGACCAAAAGCACGGGTCCTGTGTCAAGGTCGTGTGGCAATATGCGCAGCTGGGAAAAAAGCCTGACAACACCGACGAGGAGCAACCATGGCCCTGATGGATTTCATCAAGAAACAGTTCATCGACATCATCCAGTGGACCGAGACCGGCGATGGCACGCTGGCCTGGCGGTTTCCGATGGCGGAGATGGAAATCCAGAACGGCGCCTCGCTCACCGTTCGCGAATCGCAGGTGGCCGTCTTCGTCAACGAAGGCAAGGTGGCCGACGTGTTCGGCCCCGGCATGTACAAGCTCACGACGCAGACGCTGCCGGTGCTCACGTACCTGAAGAACTGGGACAAGCTCTTCGAGTCCCCCTTCAAGAGCGACGTCTACTTCTTCAGCACCCGCCAGCAGGTCGACCAGAAATGGGGCACGCCCCAGCCGATCACCATCCGCGACAAGGATTTCGGCGCCGTGCGCCTGCGCGCCTTCGGCAACTACAGCTTCCGCATCGGCGACGCCAAGCTGTTCCACACCGAGATCTCCGGCACGCGCGACATCTACAGCGTGGCCGACCTGGACGGCCAGCTGCGCGGCCTGGTGCTGCAGAACATCAGCAACGCCATCGCGTCCAGCGGCGTGCCCTTCCTGGACCTTGCGGCCAACCAGATCCAGTTTGCGCAAGCCCTGGCGGCGCAGCTGGTACCCGAGTTCGAGAAGATCGGCATCAAGCTCGAGAACATCACGGTCCAGAACGTCTCGCTGCCCGAAGAGCTGCAGAAGATCCTCGACCAGAAGATCGGCATGGGCATGGTGGGCAACGACATGGGCAAGTTCATGCAGTACCAGACGGCGCAGGCGATCCCCAAGTTCGCTGAAGGCGCGGCCAACGGCGGCGGTGTCGTGGGCGATGCCATGGGGCTGGGCGCCGGCGTGGCGCTCGGCCAGGTGCTGGCACAGAACCTCGCACAGGGCCTGAGCCCGAACGCAGCCGCCGCGGCCACCACCACGGCAGCTTCCCAGCCCGCCGTGGCCGTGGTGAGTCCGGCCGACGTGATGGCCACGCTCGAGAAGCTCGGCGAGCTCAAGACCAAGGGCATCCTCACGCAGGAAGAGTTCGACGCCAAGAAGGCCGACCTGCTCAAGAAGCTGGTCTAACCCCCAGGCTTCGCGCACTCCGTGTCGCTTTTCCTCCCCCCTTGCAGGGGGCAATGCCCGTGGCCCGGCAGCGCCGGTGCCACGGCATTCCCCATAGCTGCAGCCGCTGCTGTTGCCGTTGCCATGGGTTGCCATGGCTGAGCAAGCCGGCAACCAACGCTTCTACCGCGCGCCCTGCCCCGGCTGCGGCGCACCGGTCGAATTCCGCTCGGCGCAATCGACCCACGCGGTCTGCCCGTACTGCCAGAGCACCGTCGTGCGCCAGGGCGAAACGCTCGCGCGCACCGGCAAGATGGCCGAGCTGTTCGACGACTTCAGCCCGCTGCAGCTGTTTGCCACCGGCCGCATCCAGGACAAGCCTTTCACGCTGATCGGCCGGCTGCAGTACACCTACCCCGGCGGCCGCTGGACCGAATGGATCGCCTCGCTCGATGGCGACCGCACCGGCATCCTCAGCGAGGACAACGGTGCGTATGTCTTCGCGCTGCCTTTCGACCTGCAGCGCGTCGCGCCGCCGCCGGTGGACCTGCGCGTGGGCGCCACCAGCGCATTCGCCGGGCAGAGCTACACCGTCACCTCCAACGAGCAGGTCGCGCTCACCTCCGCGCAGGGCGAGCTGCCGCACCTGCCCGAGCTCGGCCGGCCGTTCGCGATGGTCGAGCTGCGCAACGACAAGGGGCTGGTGCTCAGCATCGACTACGGCACCGCCGTGCCCAGCGCGTACCTCGGCCGCTCGGTACAGCTCGAAGACCTGCAGCTCAGCGGCCTGCGCGACGAATCGGCCAAGGACGAAAAGGGACGCAGCTTCAACTGCCCGAACTGCGGCTCGCCGGTCACCGTCAACCTGGCCGACAGCAAGAGCATCACCTGCCGCTCGTGCAACAGCATCATCGACCTGTCGCAGGGCATCGGCGGGGAGCTCCGGCACGCCGAGCAAAGCGAGCCGGTGCGCCCGCTCATTCCTTTGGGCGCCATGGGCCAGCTGCAGGGTGCGCAGTGGCAGGTGGTGGGCTTCCAGCACCGCATGGGCGTGGAGCCCGGCGACGACGAGCACTTCGGCTGGGACGAATACCTGCTCTTCAACAAGAAGCGCGGTTTCAGCTTCCTGGTGGACGCCGAAGACGGCTGGAGCATGGTCAAGCCGACCACCGGCGCGCCGGTGATGGCCGAGAACGGCAGCAGCGCCACCTACCTGAGCAAGTCCTACCAGCAGCAGTACGCCTACAACGCCGAGACCACCTACGTGGCGGGCGAGTTTTACTGGCAGGTCGAGCGCGGGCAGAAAACCTTCAACCGCGACTTCGCCAACGGCCCGGCGCTGCTGTCGATGGAGCGCTCGGCCAACGAACTGAGCTGGTCGTCGGGCATCAAGCTCGACAGCGGCGTGGTCGCCACCGCCTTCAAGCTGGACGCCAAGAAGGACATGTTCAAGCGCGGCGACGCGCTGCCGGTGAGCGCTGCCTCGGGCATGGGCTGCGGCACCATCATCCTCATCATCGTGGTGATCATCGTCCTGCTGATCATCCTGAGCACCTGCAGCAGCCGTGGCGGCTCGTCGAGCGGCTACCGCAGCTCGGGCGGTTCGTACGGCGGCTACTCGAGCGGCGGCGGCCACAAATGACCAAGATTCGCGTGATGTCTTTTACTGCTACGACTGGAGGTCCCCATGGGATTTGAATGGCTGAAACCGGGCGTGGTCCTCGGATCGCTCGTGTACGCGCTCATCGGCGTGCTCATCTTCTGGCTCTGCTTCCTCATCATCGACAAGATCACGCCCTATGACCTGTGGGGCGAGATCGTCGAGAAGCAGAACGTGGCGCTGGGCCTCGTCGTGGCCGCGATGAGCCTCGGCATCTGCGTCATCGTCGCCGCAGCAATCCATTGAACGAAGAGGCGGCAGTGTCCGCGCGCCCGGCTGACGCGCGCGGGCCGCAGCCCGTCGAGATCGCCCTGCTCGCCAGCGTGTTCGTGGTCGCGGCCTGCGGGCTGGTCTACGAACTGAGCGCGGCGGCGCTCAGCTCCTACTTGCTCGGCGATTCGGTGCTGCAGTTCAGCACCATCATCGGGACCTACCTGTTCGCGATGGGCGTGGGCTCCTGGCTCTCGCGTTACTTCGACCGCCAGCTGCCGGCGCACTTTCTTCGCATCGAACTGCTGGTGGCGCTCATCGGTGGCGCGCTGCCGGCCATCCTGTACCTGGCCAACGCCTACGTGCCGGGCGCCTTCCGGCTGCTGCTCTATGGCCTCGTGATGATCGTGGGCACGCTGGTGGGGCTCGAAATCCCGTTGGTCATGCGCATCCTGAGGCGCAACATCGCGCTCAAGAACCTGGTCTCGCAGGTGCTGACCTTCGACTACCTGGGCGCCCTCGCGGTGTCGGTGGCGTTTCCGCTCATCCTGGTGCCGCAGCTGGGCATGATCCGCACCGGCCTGCTGTTCGGCTTCATGAACGCGGCGGTGGCGGTGTGGGCGCTCTGGCTGTTTCGCCATGAACTGCGCCGCCTCGGCGCGCATGCGGTGGCCTGCTTCCTGTCGCTGGCCGCATTGCTTGCCGCTTTCGTCTGGGCCGACCACATCACCACGCTTGCCGAGGACAAGTTCTACCAGGACCACATCGTCTTCAGCGCCAGCTCGCCGTACCAGCGCATCGTGGTCACGCGCGGCGAGCTCGGCCACCGCCTGTACCTGAACGGCAACCTGCAGTTCGCCGAGCGCGACGAGTACCGCTATCACGAAGCCCTGGTGCATCCGGTGATGGCCGCGCAAGGCGCGCCCAAGAAGGTCGCGGTGCTCGGCGGCGGCGACGGCATGGCGGTGCGCGAGGTGCTCAGGTACCCCTCGGTCGAATCGGTGACGCTCGTGGAGCTCGATCCGAACATGACCCAGCTTTTCGGCACGCACGAAACACTGGCCGCGCTCAACGGCCATTCGCTGTCATCGCCCAAGGTGAAGATCGTCAACACCGACGCCTTCCAGTGGCTGCAGCAACCCGGTGACATGTATGACGTGATCGTGGTCGACTTTCCCGACCCGACCAACTTCGCGATCGGCAAGCTCTACACCAACAGCTTCTATTCGCTGCTCGAGAAGCGCCTGTCGGCCAGCGGCTACGCGGTGGTGCAGACCACCTCGCCGCTGGTGGCGCGCAAGAGCTACTGGACCGTGGCCACCACCATCGAATCGGTGGGCCTCAGGGCCACGCCGTACCACGCGCATGTGCCCAGCTTCGGCGAATGGGGCTACATCATCGCGAGCCGCCGGCCCTACCGGATGCCCGATGCGCTGCCGTCGGGGCTGCGCTTTCTCTCGCCTTCGACGCTGCCGCTGATGTTCGACTTTCCGCTCGACATGGCCCGCGTGCCGGCCGAGGTGAATCGCCTGTCGAACCAGACCCTGGTCACCACTTACGAGCAGGAGTGGGGCAAGGTCATGGGGCATTGATATGGCTCGCCCCCAGGCTGCGCGCACTTCGTGTCGCTTCTCCTACCCCCTGCCGGGGGCAACACCTGCGGCCCGGCGAAGCCGGTTCCGCGGTGTTTCCCGAATGAAGCGTGGGCCATGAGGCGTCGAGGCTTTCTTGGGGCTGCTGCGGGGGCGGGCGCCTTGGCGCTGGCTGGGTGCGAGGCCCCGCCGCCGCCCATCGAAGGCGGCTTCACCGGCGTTGATGTGGCGCGGGGCCATGCGATGCGCGACGGCGCGCTCAGGAGCCAGGCGCCCGCGACGGTGAAGCGCACGCGCGTGGTGATCGCCGGCGGCGGCGTCGCAGGCCTGGCGGCTGCGCGCGCGTTGCGCCTCGCAGGCGTGGACGACTTCACCCTGCTCGAACTCGAAGACACCGCCGGCGGCAATGCGCGCGGCGGCATGGTCAACGGCATTGCCTGCCCGCTGGGGGCGCACTACCTGCCGGTGCCCGGCGACGATGCGCGTGAGGTGCAGGACCTGCTCGAAGAACTGGGCCTGCGCCGGCGCGTGGCGGGCCGCTGGGAGTACGACGAGCGCAACCTTTGTCACAGCCCGCAGGAGCGGCTGTTCTTTCAGGGCGAGTGGCAGGACGGCCTGCTGCCCGTGCACGGTGTGAGCGATGCCACGCTGGCGCAATACCGCAAGTTCGCGCAACGCATCGACGCGCTGCAGCACGCGGCGCATTTCGCCATTCCCACGCTCAAGGTCGCTGTCACGCCCGAGCTGCTGGCGCTCGACGCCATCGCCTTCTCGCGCTGGCTCGACAGCGAGGGCTTCAGCGACGCACAGCTGCGCTGGTACCTGGACTACTGCTGCCGCGACGACTACGGCGCCGGCATCGAGCACGTCTCGGCCTGGGCCGGTATCCATTACTTCGCGAGCCGGCACGGCTTTCACGCGCCCGGCGATCCGAGCGGCGGCGCCAACGACCTGAACCCCGAGCCGAATCCTGAGAACAGCGGCGTGCTCACCTGGCCCGAAGGCAACGGCTGGCTCACGAAGCAACTGGCGATGCCACTCGGCGACCGACTGCGCACGGGCCAGGTCGTCACGCGCATCGCCGAGCGGCGCACCGGTGTCGAGGTCGATGCGTGGGATGCCGCCACGAAATCACTGGTGCGCTGGCAGGCCGAGCGCTGCATCGTCGCGCTGCCTGTGTTCATCGCGGCGCGTGTGGTCGAGAACCCGCCCGAGGTGCTCAAGCACGCCGCCGCGCAGGTGCGCTACGCGCCCTGGCTGGTGGCCAATGTGCACCTGCGCGGCCCGCTGGCCGACCGCATCGGCGCCGCACCGAGCTGGGACAACGTGGTCTACGGCACGCGCGGCCTGGGGTACGTCGATGCGCGCCACCAGACGCTGGACCCCACGCCCCGCGGCACCGTGCTGAGCTGGTACCGCCCGCTGGGTCCGAGCAGCTACGACACCGTCGACGGCCGCAAGCTGCTGCTGGAGCGCCCCTGGACCGGCTGGCGCGACGACCTCTTCGCGGAGCTGTCGGTGCCGCATCCCGACTTGGCCTCGCTCGCCACGCGCATCGAGATCACACGCTACGGCCATGCCATGTCGATCCCTCGGCCCGGGCTGCTCGCGGAGATCGGCTCGCAACGCACCGCACCGGACGATGCGCCCCGCGACAGCGTCGTCGCGGGGCGCCTGTCGTTCGCGCATGCCGATTGGTCGGGCTACTCGATCTTCGAGGAAGCGTTCACGCGGGGCCATGTGGCGGGATCGAGCCTCGCATGAAGACACTGGTGCTCGGCGGCTACGGCAATTTCGGCGCGCGCATCTGCCGCGCGCTGGCGCCCGATGCCGGCATCGAGCTGCTGATCGGCGGGCGCGACCTGGAACGCGCGACGGCCTTCGCGCAATCGCTGGGCGGCAACGCGCGCGGCGTTCGCGTCGATGCGCAATCGCCCGATCTCGCGCAAGGGCTGGGTTACCTGGGCGTCGATCTCGTGGTCCACACCGCGGGCCCGTTCCAGAACCAGGACTACCGCGTGCCGCAGGCTGTGGCAGCGGCCGGTGCGCACTACATCGACCTGGCCGACGGGCGCCGCTTCGTCTGCGACTTTCCCACCGAGATGGACGCCGCCTTCCGCAGCGCGGGCCGCACGGCAGTGACTGGCGCCAGCACTGTGCCTGCGCTCTCGTCGGCGGTGGTCGACCATCTCACGGCCGGGTGGCAAGGCATCCGCAGCATCGACATCTGCATCGCGCCTGCGCAAGGCGCGCCGCGCGGCGAGGCCACGCTCGCGGGCGTGCTCGCCTACTGCGGCGCGCCGATCCGCGTCTGGCAGGACGGCCGATGGACAGAGCAACCCGGCTGGGCGAATCCGGTGAAGGTGCAGTTCGCCCGCATGCGGCCGCGTCGCGGCGCGCTGTGCGACATTCCCGACCTCGAACTCTTTCCGGCGCGCTATGCCGGTGTGCAGTCGGTCATGTTCCGAGCGGCGCTCGAAGTCGGCATCGCGCAGCAGGCCTTCGCCTTCATGGCGTTCATGCGCCGCGCGGGTGTGCTGCGCGCACCGCAGAAGCTGGCACCACTGCTGCATTCGGCGGGCGGTGTGTTCGATGTGCTCGGCACGGCGCTGGGCGGCATGGTGGTGCGGGTCGAAGGCATCGATGCGCAAGGCGCCGCCGCGCGCCGCGCCTGGCACATTGCCGCCGACGACAACCACGGCCCCGAGATCCCCTGCATGGCCGCGATCCTGCTGGCCCGCCGGCTCGCGCGCGGCGATGCGCTTCCTGTCGGCGCGCACGCCTGCGCGGGCCTGCTCACCTTGCCGGAGTTCGAGCCCGAGTTCGTGCGCTGGGGCATGGTGACTGACGTGATCGACGAGGCATCCATCGCCCCATGACCCGCCCGGCCAACGACGATCGCCTGCTGCGCCTGAGCCTCGTCGCGGTCTGGTTGTTCACCGCCTTCGCCAGCGTTGTCGAGCTGAACGGACAGAGCCGCCAAGTGCTGGCGGACGCGGGCATCGCATCGCCGCCATGGCTGGTGCAGTTGCTGATCCTCGGCGGCGCGGTGGCTGATCTCGTCATCGGCCTGGCGCTCTGGTTGCGGCCCGGCCGCGCCAGCTACCTGGCAGCGCTCGGCCTGATGCTGCTAATGACCGCAGTTGCAACCGTCCTTCAGCCGACGCTGTGGCTGCACCCGCTCGGGCCGTTGCTGAAAAACCTGCCCATCGCCGCGTTGCTCTGGCACCTATACCGACGCGCCACGTCATGAACACCTACCTCGTCCTCAAGTGGCTGCACATCGTGTCCAGCGTGCTGATGGTGGGCACGGGGCTGGGTTCGGCGTTCTACATGTTCTTTGCCAACCGCAGTGGCAGCGTGGCGGCACAGGCGGTGGTGAGCCGGCTGGTGGTGCGGGCGGACTGGTGGTTCACCACGCCCACGGTCATCCTTCAACCGCTCACCGGCTTTGCGCTGGCGCACATGGCGGGCTGGCCGCTCTCGACGCCGTGGCTCGCGGTGTCGCTGGGGCTGTTCGTGTGCGCGGGCCTTTGCTGGCTGCCGGTGGTGTGGTTGCAGATCCGCATGGCGGCGATGGCCGGACAGGCGCATCGCGATGCCGCACCGTTGCCGCCGCTGTATGCGCGCTACCAACGCTATTGGGAACTGCTGGGCTACCCGGCCTTCGTGGCCATGGCTGTCGTGTTCTGGCTGATGGTGAACAAGCCCCCGCTTTCGTTCTGATCGTGTGTTGATTTCCTGAATCGGGCCGCGCCGCGGTTCCTGGGCATCCCCGATGCGCTGTGCCCGGTGGACGATCAAGGGCGCGGAGCCGCGCGAGGTGACGGTCGACATCGCGCCCTGAGTCGATGTCATGGCGACGTCATGCGGGGCCTGCAAGGTCGCGCGTTCTTTCTTCCTCTTCGACGGACATTTCTTTTCTGCTCATGACGCGTCTCGCAAATCTTTCCTTCATCGCCCTGGCCGCCGCACTCGCCTGCGGCAGCGCAGCCGCACAGACCGCCTTCCCCGCCACGCTCGCCGGCCACGCCGTGCTGCCAGCACAAAGCTTCGTGGCTGCGCCCAAGGATGCGCCGGCCGACCTGCAAGTCAGCGGCAAGTTCACCTCCGGCAAGCGCGTCGAGGCGCTGGGCACTGTCGAAGGCCTCTCGGCCGGCCGCGGCACGGGCGTGTCGGTACCCTTCAAGGGCCAGCCGCTGCAAGGCCACTCGGGCATCAAGAAGATGGACGACGGCTCGTTCTGGATCCTCACCGACAACGGCGCCGGCGCGAAGGCCAACTCGCCCGACTTCATGCTCTACCTGAACCACTACAAGGTGGACTTCAAGAGCGGCAAGTTCAATCGCCTGAACACGATCTTCCTGCACGACCCCGACAAGAAGGTGCCGTTTCGCATCGTCCACGAAGGCACGAAGCAGCGCTACCTGACGGGCTCGGACTTCGACCCCGAGAGCTTCCAGTTCGCCGGCGGCGCGCTGTGGATCGGCGAGGAGTTCGGCCCCTTCCTGATCAAGGCCGACCTCAAGGGCCGCGTGCTCGCGGTGTTCGACACGCAGGTGGACGGCAAGGCCGTGCGCTCGCCCGATCATCCGGCCGTCACCACGCCCGGCGCGCCGGGCGGTGCGGTCGATTTCCAGATCAAGCGCTCCAAGGGCTTCGAAGGCATGGCGTCTTCCAAGGACGGCAGCAAGCTCTACGCGCTGCTCGAAGGCCCCGTGTGGAACGCCGAGGCCAAGGACTTCGAGAAGGTCGAGGGCAAGGAAGCGCTGCGCGTTCTGGAGTTCGACGTGGCCACCGAGAAATGGACGGGGCGCCACTGGAAATACGTGCTCGAAGCCAACGGCAACGCCATCGGCGACTTCAACATGATCGACGGCACCACCGGCCTCATCATCGAGCGCGACAACGGCGAAGGCACCTCGGACAAGGCCTGCCCCGAAGGCCAGAAGCGCACCGATTGCTTCCACGACATCGCGAAGTTCAAGCGCGTCTACAAGGTCGAGCTGAGCGATGCGAACGTGGGCGGCGCGGTGCGCAAGATCGGCTACATCGACCTGCTGAACATCGCCGACCCCGACAAGCTCGCGCGCAAGTCGTTGAACGATGGCGTGCTCAAGTTTCCGTTCTTCACCATCGAGAACGTCGACGTGGTGGATGCCACGCACATCGTGGTCGGCAACGACAACAACCTGCCCTTCTCCAGCAGCCGCGAGCCGAACAAGGCGGACGACAACGAACTGGTGCTGCTCGAAGCCGGCGCGCTGCTGCAGGCCAAGTAAGCGCACAGGCAGCCCGGTTTCGCCGATTGGCGCAAAATGCGCCAATCAGGAGAAATTTCATGGCCACATCCACTCCCTTCGCTTCCGTCAAGCTGCCGGCGTCGCTGGTGGACAAGGCGCGCGATGCCGCCCAGCCCATGCGCCGTTCGGTCGCGAGCCAGATCGAATACTGGGCAACGCTGGGCCGCGCGCTCGAACGCGCAGGCCTGACCGTGCAAGACAGCCAGGCGCTGATTGCGCGCGAGGAATCGCCTCCCTACATGACCACGGCGGCGCCCACCGCCCTGTCGCCAGAACTCGGGGCGCTGCACGACCATGTGCTCGCGCTGGCGCAGTCAGGCGCGCTGGCCCAGCGTGCCCAGGCCGCCGTGGCCGAGAACCGCGCCAAGGCCGCCCCGGCCACCCGGTCGCGCAAGGCGGCCTGAGCCACACATCTCGCATGCCGGTGTTTCATCTGATTGCCGGACCCAACGGGGCCGGCAAGTCGACGCTGTACCGCTACCTGATCCAGCCGCGCTACCCGCAGCTGCCGTTCATCAATGCCGACGTCCACGAGCGCGAGCAGCTCGGCCACATCCGCCACGCGCTCAAGCGCTCCGAGGCTGCCCGTGCCTGGGCCGACGGCGCGCGCGAGGCCTGCCTGCAGGAACAGCGCTCGTTCGTGAGCGAGACGGTGTTCTCGCATCCCTCCAAGCTGCAGCTCATTGCCGATGCGCAGGCGCGCGGCTTCGAGGTGGTGCTGTACGTGGTGTGCGTCGACGAGCCGCGTCGGCTGCTCACGCGGGTCCAGCAACGCGTGAGCGAAGGCGGCCACAACGTTCCGGCGGACAGGATCCTCGCGCGCTACCCGCGCACCGTCGAGCACTTGCGGCTGGCGGTGCGGCAGGTGCAGCTTGCGATGTTGTTCGACGGCGCTGATGTCGAATTGGGAGGCCCGCAACTGGTTGCATCGGTCGTCGGTGGCCAGGTGCACAGGCACGCTTCGCGGCAGTCGGCCTGGGTGTTGAAGGTCTTGGGCGCCTAGCGGTCGCTTGAGCTGGTCGTCACTGGTCTGGTACGCCGCTTGCGGGCGTTGCTCATCCGCGCATCAGCGCCTCGATCTCGTCCACCTTCACCGGCACGCCGCGAGAAATCAGCTCGCAACCCGTCGCCGTGACGATCGCGTCGTCCTCGATGCGGATGCCGATGTTGTGGAACTGCTCCGGCACGCCGTCGGCGGGCCGCACGTAGATGCCGGGTTCCAGCGTCAGCACCATGCCGGGCTGCAGGATGCGGCTCGGGCGGTTCTTGATGACCTCGTTGGAGAGCGGATCTTTTCGCTCGCTCACCTCGCCCACCTGCGTGGGTTCCACGTAGCTGCCGCAGTCGTGCACATCCATGCCCAGCCAGTGGCCCGTGCGGTGCATATAAAACTGGAAGTAGGCGCGCGAGTCGATCACGTCGTCGACGCTGCCGACCTTGTTGGCGTCGAGCAGGCCGAAGTCGAGCATGCCCTGCGCCAGCACCCGCACCGCGGCGTCGTGCGGGTCGGTGAAGCGGTTGCCGGCCTTGGTGGCGGCGGCCGATGCGTCCTGGCTGGCCAGCACCAGGTCGTACAGCGCGCGCTGCGGGCCGGTGAACTTGCCGTCGGCCGGAAAGGTGCGGGTGATGTCGCTCGCGTAGCTGTCGAGCTCGCAGCCCGCATCGATCAGCACCAGCTCGCCCTTGCGCAACGGCGCCGCGTCGGCGCGGTAGTGCAGCACGCAGGCGTTGGCACCCGCCGCCACGATGGAGTAGTACGCCGGGTACTGCGAGCCGCCGAAGCGGAATTCGTGCAGCAGCTCGGCATCGAGGTGGTACTCGCGCACGTCCTTGCCCTCGCGCAGCATGCGGGCCGACAGCTGCATCGCGCGCACGTGGGCGCGGGCGCTGATCTGCGCGGCGCGCCGCATGATGTCCTGCTCGTGTGCGTCCTTGACCAGGCGCATTTCGTCGAGCGGGCCGCACAGGTCGCGCTGCTCCTCAGGGCACAGCGCGCCGTAGCGCACGCGGGCGCGCACCGACTGCAGCCCGCCGTCGATGCGGGTCTCCAGGCCCTTGTGGATGGCGAACGGAAACCACACGGTCGAGCGGTTCTCCAGCAGCTTGGGGAGCTTGGCGTCGAGGTCGGCGGCCGAGAAGGCCTCGTCGACGCCCAGCGCCGAGGGCGCGGCCTCGGGGCCCAGGCGATAGCCGTCCCAGATCTCGCGCTCCAGGTCCTTGGGCGCGCAGAACAGCGTGGCGCGGCCGTCGCCGGCCAGCACCAGCCAGGCGTTGGGCTCGGTGAAGCCGGTCAGGTAATAGAAGTAGCTGTCGTGCCGGTACAGGAAGTCGGTGTCGCGGTTGCGCGCGCGTTCGGGGGCGGTCGGGATGATCGCGATGCCGTCCTTGCCCAGTTGCGAGGCCAGGCGCGCGCGGCGCTCGGCGTAGATCGTGGTGGTGTCTGCTGAGGTCATCTTGGCGTGGTGTTCAGTTGGGCAAGCCGTTCGGGGGTTCCCACATCGGTCCAGGGGCCGGTGTAGAGCTCGGCGCTCACGAGTTCATTGTCCATCGCGGCCCGCAGGATGGGGGCCAGCGGGGCTTTGAGTCCGGCCGGGTTGCCTGCGGGGATGGCGCAGTACGGCTGCGCGAACAGGGCGGCCCGGTAGAGGCCGATGGTCGAGAACGTGTGCTTCTCGGCGGCCTGATTCAGAGCGAGCCCTTCGGCGGAGAGGCCGAAGTCGCCTTTGAGGTTGTGCGCCGGGTTCGGCACCAGCCAGAGGTGCGCAAGCTTGCCGCCGGCCAGGAAGCGGTCGACCGATGTTTGCGTGAAGCGGAAATCCGGCGCGAACACGTCGCCGGCCGCCACCCAGAACACCTCGCCCAGCAGCGGCAGTGCGCGCACGATGCCGCCGGCCGTTTCGAGCGCGCCGCCGAAGTCGCGGCCCTCGTTTGAATAGGCGATCGACAGCGCCCGCTGCCCATCCAGCAAGGGGCTTGCGCCGAAGCGGTCTGAAATCTGGGCGCCCAGCCAGTCGGTGTTGATCACCAGTTCGGTGAAGCCGCCCTCGGCCAGCGCCTCCATCGGCCACTGCATCAGCGGCTTGCCCCGCACTTCGAGCAGCGGCTTGGGCGTGGCGTCGGTCAGCGGCCGCATGCGCTCGCCGCGGCCGGCGGCGAGGATCATCGCCCGCACGAAAACCGATGCCGATCCGCTCATGGGTGGATCTTTCCGCGAAACACCGAGGAACCGGCTTTGCCGGGCCTCCGGTGTTGCCCCCGGTAGGGGGGAGGAGAAGCGACACGAAGTGCGCGAAGCCTGGGGGCGAGCTTCATTTCCGGCCGCGCTGCAGCTCGTTGCGTTCGCTGTGGGTGGGCTGAAAGAGCGAGATCAGGCATTCCATCAGCGCATGCGCCTTGGCCGAATGGTCGCCGCCGAAATTGCAGACGTACACGTCCAGCGTCACGCCGCGCTGCTCGGGCCAGGTGTGGATGCACAGGTGCGATTCGGCCAGCAGCACCGTGGCCGTCACGCCGCCCGGTCCCCGGTGCGTGGCCGGAAAGGAATGGACCAGCTTGCCCACCGCCTGCAGCCCCGCGGCCGACACCGCCTTGGTGCAGACCGCCCCCAGCGCGGGGCCGTCGGTGAGCCATTGGGGACCGCATTGGCAGTCGTGAAGATCGGCGGTGAGGTGCAGCCCTTGCATGGATGGCGACTCTAGCAGCGAGTGCGCCGCACAAGAACATCGGAAGGGTGTTCGGGCCGTATCGAGGCCGTCCGGGGCTCGCCCGGTAAAATCGCGGGTTCCCCCGACCCCAACCCTTTTCTTTTCCCCCAGAAAGTCCACCGCACATGGCAAACCACGCCCTGATGGCCAACGCAATCCGCGCTCTGGCTATGGATGCTGTCCAACAAGCAAATTCCGGACATCCGGGCGCGCCGATGGGCATGGCCGACATGGCCGTCGCACTCTGGGGCGAGCACCTGCGCTACAACCCGGCCAACCCGCACTGGTTCGACCGCGACCGCTTCGTGCTCTCCAACGGCCACGCCTCGATGCTGCTGTATTCGGTGCTGCACCTCACCGGCTACGACCTGCCGATGGGCGAGCTCAAGAACTTCCGCCAGCTGCACAGCAAGACCGCCGGCCACCCCGAGATCGACGTGACCCCCGGCGTGGAAACCACCACCGGCCCGCTGGGCCAGGGCATCACCAATGCCGTGGGCTTTGCGCTGGCGGAAAAGCTGCTCGCCGCCGAGTTCAACCGCAAGAGCCACGACATCGTCGACCACCACACCTACGCCTTCCTGGGCGACGGCTGCATGATGGAGGGCATCAGCCACGAAGCCTGCGCTCTGGCCGGTGCCTGGCACCTGAACAAGCTGATCGCGCTGTATGACGACAACGGCATCAGCATCGACGGGCAGGTCAAGCCCTGGTTCATCGACAACACCGAAGAACGCTTCAAGGCCTACGGCTGGAACGTGATCGGCCCGATCGACGGCAACGACGCCAAGGAGGTGTCCAAGGCCATCGCCAAGGCGAAGAAGGAAGAATCCAAGCCCACGCTGATCATCTGCAAGACGACCATCGGCAAGGGCAGCCCGAACCGCGCCGGCACCGCCAAGGCGCACGGCGAGGCGCTGGGCGCCGAAGAAATCAAGCTCACCCGCGACGCGATCGACTGGCACTACGCGCCCTTCGAAATCCCGGCCGAGGTGTACGCCGACTGGGACCACAAGGACGCCGGCACCAAGACCGAAGCCGCCTGGAACGAGAAGTTCGCCGCCTATGCTGCCGCGTTCCCCGACCTGGCCGGCGAGTTCACCCGCCGCATGAAGGGCGAGCTGCCCAAGAACTTCCACCAGGTCGCGTTCGACACCGTGGTCGCCGCCCACACCAAGGGCGAGACCGTCGCCAGCCGCAAGGCCAGCCAGCTCGCGCTGGAAGCCTTCACGGCCGCGCTGCCCGAAATGCTCGGCGGCAGCGCCGACCTGACCGGCTCCAACCTCACGAACACCAAGAGCACCGCGGCCCTGCGCTTCGATGCGAAGACCGGCGCTGTGGTCATGAACGTGCCGGCGGTAGAGGCCAAGCAAGGCGCCGAAGACGAAGCCAAGCCCGAAGCCCCCGCCGAAGTGCCGCACGGCACCATCGGCCGCCACATCAACTACGGCGTGCGCGAATTCGGCATGGCGGCCATCATGAACGGCGTGGCGCTGCATGGCGGCTACATCCCCTACGGCGGCACCTTCCTCACCTTCAGCGACTACAGCCGCAACGCCATCCGCATGGCCGCGCTGATGAAGCGCCGCGTGATCCATGTGTTCACGCACGACTCCATCGGCCTGGGCGAAGACGGCCCGACGCACCAGTCGATCGAGCACGCCGCCTCGCTGCGCCTGATTCCGAACCTGGACGTCTGGCGTCCGGGCGACACCGCCGAAACGGCCGTGGCCTGGGCCGTGGCCCTGCAGAACCAGTCGCGCCCGACCGCGCTGCTCTTGAGTCGCCAGAACATCGCCTACGCGCCGAAGAGCGAACTCGGCGACATCAGCCGCGGTGCCTACGTGCTGTCCGAGCCCGAAACCGTGGGCCTCAAGAGCAAGAAGACCGCGGCGGTCATCATCGCCACCGGCTCCGAAGTGCCGCTCGCGCTGGCCGCCCAGAAGCTGCTGGCCGACAAGAAGATCGCCGTGCGCGTGGTGTCGATGCCCTCGACCACCACCTTCGACCGCCAGGACATCGCCTACAAGAAGGCCGTGCTGCCCAAGAAGATTCCGCGCATCGCCGTGGAGATGGGCTGCACCGGCGGCTGGTGGAAGTACGGCTGCGCGGCTGTCGTGGGCATCGACACGTACGGCGAGTCGGCACCGGCGCCGCAGCTGTTCAAGCATTTCGGGTTCACGGCGGAAAACCTCGCCGCCACCGTGGAAGCGGCACTGCGGGACTGACCGTCCTTCGGACTTCTTTCCGCCCGATCAGAAATTTTTCAACCTTCAGGAGCAAGTCAGATGGCTATCAAACTCGGTATCAACGGCTTCGGCCGCATCGGTCGCAACGTGCTGCGCGCAGCGGTGCAGAACTTCAAGAACGACATCGAGATCGTTGCCATCAACGACCTGCTCGAGCCCGACTACCTTGCCTACATGCTCCAGTACGACTCGGTGCATGGCCGCTTCCAGGGCGAAGTCACGGTCGAAGGCAACACGCTGATCGTCAACGGCAAGAAGATCCGCCTCACGCAAGAGCGCGACCCGTCGCAGCTCAAGTGGAACGAAGTCGGCGCCGACATCGTGCTCGAATCGACCGGCCTTTTCCTGACCAAGGAAACGGCGCAGAAGCACATCGACGCGGGCGCCAAGAAGGTGATCCTGTCGGCACCGTCGAAGGACGACACCCCCATGTTCGTCTTCGGCGTGAACGACAAGAAGTACGCCGGCGAAGCCATCATCAGCAACGCCAGCTGCACCACCAACTGCCTGGCACCGCTGGCCAAGGTGCTGCACGACAAGTGGGGCATCAAGCGCGGCCTGATGACCACCGTGCACGCCGCCACCGCCACGCAGAAGACCGTGGACGGCCCGAGCAACAAGGACTGGCGCGGCGGCCGCGGCATCCTGGAAAACATCATTCCTTCGAGCACTGGCGCAGCCAAGGCCGTGGGCGTGGTGATCCCCGAGCTCAACAAGAAGCTCACCGGCATGAGCTTCCGCGTGCCGACCTCCGACGTGTCGGTGGTCGACCTCGTGGTCGAGCTGGAGAAGGAAGCCTCGTACAAGGAAATCTGCGCCGAAATGAAGGCACAGAGCGAAGGCGCGCTCAAGGGCGTGCTGGGCTACACCGAAGACAAGGTGGTGGCCACCGACTTCCGCGGCGACCCGCGCACCTCGATCTTCGACGCCGAAGCCGGCATCGCCCTCGACAGCACCTTCGTGAAGCTCGTGAGCTGGTACGACAACGAATGGGGCTACTCGAACAAGTGCCTGGAGATGGTGAAGGTCGTGTCGAAGTAAGGCTTCGCGGCTTCAATGAGAAACGCGCCTGAGGGCGCGTTTTTTCATGGGCGAATGGTGGCCGTTCAGCGCAGCTTCTCGTTCTTCCGTATCTCGCTGCTGAGCTGCGAAGTCAGCTGCCTGGCCGCGCGCCGCGCAGCCAGGCCGTAGTCGCCGTTGAACTCGCCGAACTCCGCCGTGCCATTGCCGGTTGCGCGCACGCGGGTCACTTCGGCGCCCGAGGTGTCGCTCACCACGCACAGCACCTCGGCCGTGAACGAGGTGGGCGGCCAGGTGATCCATGACGAGGAACTCGAGTCCGTCTTGATCTGCGGCGTGAACACCAGCGACACGCCCGCTGCCTCATTCGCCTTCGCATCGCCGGCGGTGCGCACCACGATCACGTTGCGGTACACCCCGCGCAGCGCATCGCGAATCGACTTTTCCAGGTCGCGGTACGGGTAGTAGCTCACCCGGTCGCCGCTGCCGCCGGCGGTGGTTACCTGCAAGTCGCGCTGCGCATCGGTCATCACGTATGCGACCTTCTTCGGAATCAGGTGGGCGACGGCGCGCGGCGGTGCCGTCTCGGTGATCATCGTGATCGGGTGGGAGCAGCCGGCCAGCAAGGCGGCCAGTGCCGAAGCGGCAGCCAGGCGAAGGATCGAATAGGAAAGAAACCGCATGGTGCTTCTCCAGCGCTATGGCGCAGACGACGCAATGGCCGCGACGAATTGCGGGTCGGCATACACCTGCCGCAGCAGTGCGCGCACCAGCCGCGGATACGCCGCCTGCCCCGCAGGCACGGCCACGATGTTCGCGTAGCTCGAATCGAAGGCGATCTCGCCGCGGTAGGTCTTGCGCAATCGCTGCACCGCGTTGCGCGTGACGGTGACTTCCACATCCATGCGGCCGGTGCCGTTGACCACGCCCAGGTCCAGTTCATTGACGACGATCCGCGCTGCGATGCGGGTCGGCGCCTTGGGGTCGTAGACCGAGATCTCGCTCAGGTCGCGCATCAGCGCGTCTTCGAGGTACTGGGCAAAGGTGCCGCTGGGCGACACCAGCTTCGCGCGGCGCAGGCTCAGGGTGTTGATCTTGTCGGCGGGGTCGGTCGGCTGCACCTTGGCAACCGCCACCTTGCCGGGGTTGTTCGCCTCGAGCCGGTCGAGCGCTTCATAGTCGGCGGCATAGGGCGGTGCGCCCAGCTGTGCGCAGCCTGCCGCGAGCAGCACGACGGCGAATGCGCCGAGCCTGGCGGCGGCAGCGTGCAAGCGCAAACCATGCGGTCCGGTGAAGATCGCCATGTCTTGATTCCCCTCGTTCGGGTTGTCTGCTCCCGGCGCGAAGGTAGCACGCCCCGCGCCGCGCGCGAAGGCCGCTAAGGGAAGAACCTCAGACCGGTTCGAGCACGTGGATCAGCTTGGCCTCGACCAGCTCCCTGGTCTTCTCGCCATGGGCTTTCATGTGCGGCGCCACGGCGTGGGCTTGCAGGTGGGCCAGCGTTTCCCACTTCTCGATCACCACGAAAGTGTCGGGGCCGAAGCTCGCCTTGGAGGTGGGAACGCCCTGCGCATCGACCGTGGCGCCGTACTCGATGCAGCCCTCTTCGGCCAGCACGGCCTCGCGGTTGGCGGCGAAGGCTTCGAGCAGTTTGGCGCGTTGGCCTGGCTTGGCGGTGATGACAGCGACTACGTGAATCATTGGAATGCTCCGGTGTGTTGTTGGATTGGCGAGCGTCGAATCTAAAAGATCCGCCGCCCCGGCGCGGGTCTCGCACGAGACCCGGCGTGCCACCCTGCCATCGCGCGCGCGGCGGGGCCAATGTATGGCTGATCGGCTCGGTGCTCAGCGGCGGTTGAGCGCGGGTTCGGTGGCGTCCTTGCCCAGCGCCGCCGCCATGAAGTCGACGAAAGCCCTCACGCGCGCCGACAGCTGGTGGCGCTGCGGGTACACCGCATAGATGTCGGCATCGGGCGTGCGGTAGTTCGCCAGCACCTGCACCAGCCGGCCGCTGCGCAGGTAGCGCGCGATGTCCCATTCGGCGCGCATCAGGATGCCGTGGCCGTCCAGCGCCCAGTTGACCGCGATCTCGCCGTCGTTGGTGCTCAGCGCGCCGCGTGTCTTGATCGCCTCCGTGCGCTGCGCGGCACCGCGGCCCGAACTCAGGCGCCACATGCCGTAGGCCTCGTCGCCCTGGCGGATGCCGATGCAGCGGTGGCGCGTGAGGTCGTTGGGCACCTTGGGCTGCCCGGCGCGCGCCAGGTACGCGGGCGAGGCGCACAGCAGGCGCCGGTTCGACGCGATGCGCCGCGCGATCACGCGCGACTCGGGCGGCGCGCCGAAGCGGATGCAGACGTCGAAGGCATCGTCCGTCAGCGGTGGCGGGTTGACCGACAGCTGCAGCTGCACTTCCACCTGCGGGTGCTTGCGCGCGAACCTGGAGATCAGCGGCGCCACGTGGCTGCGCCCGAAGCCCAGCGTGGCGTTCACGCGCAACAGGCCCTGCGCCTCGCCCTTGGCGCCGCCCAGCAGCTGCGCCATGTCGTCGATCGCGCCGAGGATGCCGCGCGCATGTTCCACGTAAAGCTCGCCCTCGGGCGTGAGGCTCATGCGCCGCGTGGTGCGGTTCACCAGCGTGACGCCGATGCGCGCCTCCATCTGCGCGAGCCGCTTGCTCACCGCGGGCGTGCTGATGCCGAGCTCGCGCGCCGCCGCGCTCAGGCTGCCGCAGGCCGCGAGCGTGGAGAAGAAGCCGAGGTCGGCGGGCTGGATCGGGGAAACCATGGGTGATTCGATTGTTGAGCTGAGGTTAAGGATGGATTCACTTCGGGCGTGAATCGTGAGGCGCCGCCAATCCTACAGTCGCAGCTCCCAGAAGCAATCCATGAAGGACGACGATGAGCAGCTACAGCATTGCCACCATTCCCGGCGACGGCATCGGCAAGGAAGTGATCCCGGCCGGGCGTGAAGTGATGGAGGCGCTGGCCGCGGCTTCCGGCGGCGCGTTGCACTTCGCGTTCGAAGATTTCGGCTGGGGCGGCGACTGGTACCGCGCGCACGGCGAGATGATGCCGGCCGACGGCCTGGAGGCCCTCCGCGGAAAAGACGCCATCCTCTTCGGCTCCGCGGGTGATCCGCACATTCCCGACCACATCACGCTCTGGGGCCTGCGCCTGAAGATCTGCCAGGGCTTCGACCAGTACGCCAACGTGCGGCCCACGCGCATCCTGCCGGGCATCGACGGTCCGCTCAAGCGTTGCGCACCGGGCCAGCTCGACTGGGTGATCGTGCGCGAGAACTCCGAAGGCGAGTACGCCGGCGTCGGCGGCCGCGTGCACCAGGGCCATCCGATCGAGGCCGCGACCGACGTGAGCATGATGACCCGCGCGGGCGTCGAACGCATCATGCGGTTCGCCTTCAAGCTGGCCCGCTCGCGGCCGCGCAAGCTGCTCACCGTGGTCACCAAGAGCAATGCGCAGCGGCACGCGATGGTGATGTGGGACGAGATCGCGCTGCAGATCTCCAAGGAGTTTCCCGACGTGACCTGGGACAAGGAACTGGTCGACGCCTGCACCGCGCGCATGGTCAACCGGCCCGCCTCGCTGGACACCATCGTCGCGACCAACCTGCATGCCGACATCCTCAGCGACCTCGCGGCCGCGCTGGCCGGCAGCCTGGGCATCGCGCCCACCGGCAACATCGATCCGGAGCGCCGCTATCCCTCCATGTTCGAACCCATCCACGGCTCGGCCTTCGACATCATGGGCAAGGGCCTGGCCAATCCGGTCGGCACCTTCTGGTCGGTGGTGATGCTGCTCGAACACCTGGGCGAGGCCGAAGCCGCGCGCCGGGTGATGGAGGCGGTGGAACACGTCACCGCCAACCCGTCGCTGCACACCCGAGACCTCGGCGGTAGTGCGACCACCGAACAGGTGACGCGCGCCGTGTGCGAGCACATCGCCGGCGTGCGGCAGCGCCTCGCAGCCTGATTTTTTCGCAGGGCAGTCACAGCGCGCCTCGATGCGCGCGGGCATCACCACCACAACGAGCCGGAGACAAGACCATGACAGCTTTCACTCATACCGAGGTCACCCGGGGCGCGCGCCGCCGCACGGCGCTGCGGGCCAGCGCGTTGGTGCTGGGCCTTGTTGCCGCGGGACTCGCCTTCGCGCAACCGGCCACATGGCCCACGCGCCCGATCAGCCTGGTCGTGCCCTTCCCCGCGGGCGGCACCACCGACGTGCTCGCGCGCGCGCTGGCCGAAAAGCTTTCGCAGTCCCTCGGCCAGACCGTGATCGTCGAGAGCAAGCCCGGCGCCGGCGCCACGCTGGGCGCCGACTACGTGACCAAGGCCAAGCCCGACGGCTACACGCTCCTGATGGGCGCGGTGCACCACACCATCGCCACCAGCGTCTACAAGAAGCTGCCCTACGACTTCCAGAAAGACCTGGCACCCATCACCGTCGTGGCCATGGTGCCCAACGTGCTGGTGGTCAATGCCGGCAACACCCCCGCAAGAAACGTCGCCGAGCTGGTCGCGCTCGCCAAGGCCGCGCCCGAGAAGCTGGCCTACGGCTCCAACGGCAACGGCACCGCGCAGCACCTGATCGGCACGCAGTTCCAGGCCAGCACCGGCACCACGCTGCTGCATGTGCCCTACAAGGGCAGCGGCCCGCTCACCACCGACCTGCTCGGCGGCCAGGTGGCGATGTCCTTCGACACCATCACGCCGGTGCTGCAGCACATCAAGAGCGGCAAGCTGCGCGCGCTGGCCGTGACCACGGCGCGCCGCTCGTCGGTGCTGCCCGATGTGCCCACGCTGCAGGAGGCGGGGCTCAAGGGTTTCGACATCGGTACCTGGTTCGGTGTGCTCGCGCCGGCCGCGACGCCCAAGGACGTGCTGGCGCGGCTCAACGCCGAGATGGTCAAGATCATCAAGTCGCCCGACTTCGCGCAGCGCATGCAGGCCATCGGCGCCGAGCCGCTGGGCGGCTCGCAGGAAGACATGGCGCGACAGATCCGCGAGGAAACGGACAAGTTCGCGAAGTTGGTGAAAGAAGGCGGCGTCTCGGTCGACTAGGGCGACCAGGGCGAGAGCGGCACCGTTACGCGCGCGCACACACTGGTGCGGTGACTGCCCCGTGGAGGCCATAGGATCGGGGTCTCAGCATTCACTTACAGCCGCGCTGCCCATGTTCATCGTCACCCTCACCTACACCCGCCCCCTGGCAGAAGTCGATGCGCTGATGGACCCGCACATGGTCTGGCTCAAGAAGCACTACGAGAGCGGCCTGTTCGTGGCCTCGGGCCGGCAGGTGCCGCGCACGGGCGGCGTGATCTTCGCGCGATCGGGCGACCGCGAGGCGCTGGAGGCGGTGCTGGCGCGCGACCCGTTCGTGCAGGGCGGCGTGGCGCGCGTCGACGTGACGGAGTTCGTGCCCAGCATGACCGCCCCGAGCATCGAAGTACTGAAGACGTTCTGATCGGCTCGCCCCCAGGCTGCGCGCACTTCGTGTCGCTTCTCCAACCCCCTACCGGGGGCAACACCGGAGGCCCGGCAAAGCCGGTTCCTCGGTGTTTCGCGAAAAAGACCCGCTCTTATTTCGCTGCCGGGGCTTCCTCGCGCCCACCCGGATGGCGCGCAAACCGCGCAGCCTGGGCGTCATGCACCGGCGCCGCATCGTCCCAAGGCCAGCCGCCGAACTGCGTGCGGCGGTAGTCGGCCATCGTCTGGCTGATCTCGGCCTGCGTGTTCATCACGAAGGGGCCGTACTGCGCTACCGGCTCGGCGATCGGGCGGCCCTGCAGCACGAGGAACTCGCTCTCTTCGTCGCCGTTGGCGAGCGCCACGGCCAGGTCCGCGTGCAACTCGACCGCCACCGGACCTTCGATGCGCTCGCCGCCGATGTGCGCCACCGCACCCTTGAAGAAGTACAGCATCCGCCGCGTGCCTTCGCCCGTGGCGGCGGGCAGCGTCCATTGCGCGCCGGGCGTCATCTTGATCGTCCAGATCGCCACATCCGCATCGGCCTGCGCGGCCCATGACGCCGGTGGCGGCGCCAGCGGCTGGATCGGGTCCTGCCCGTTGGCGGCATCGCCGAGCCGGCCCGCGATGACCGCGACCTCGGTGCGGCCGCCGTTGGCGTCGTCCGAAGCAAAGCGCGGAATCGCGTCCGACCAGAACATCGTGAAGTGCGGCTCGGCCATCTTGTTCTTCGCCGGCAGGTTGAGCCAGATCTGGAACAGCTCCAGCGGATTGGGCGCGCCTGCATCGAGCAGCGGAAACATCTCCGAATGCACGATGCCCTTGCCGGCGGTGAGCCACTGCACGTCGCCGCCGCCGAAGCGCGCGGTGGCGCCCAGTGAGTCGGAGTGATCGACCAGGCCCTTGCGCACGATGGTCACCGTCTCGAAGCCGCGGTGCGGGTGCGAGGGAAAGCCCGGCACCGTGTCGCCGTGGTACATGCTCCAGCCGTCCTTGCGGCTGAAGTCCTGGCCGATCTGACGGCCGGCCAGCGAGGCCTGGGGCCCCATCTGCCCGTTGGCCTGGGGGTAGGCGTCGTCGTGATAGACGCAGAACAGGAACGGGTCGATGGTCTGCCACGGGAAGCCGAGCGGGGCGACCTGGACGATGGGGCTCTTGCCGGGGGTGTTGTTGTCGGACATGCCGATATTCCTTTCCGAAGGGGGCTCGGCCGAAGACGCCGTGCCAGTGGAGGGAATATCGGGGCGCCGCCGCGTTCCGGTAGGGGCCTTGCGTGCAACAGTGAAGAGCGCGTATGGAACGATGGGCATCGACCGGGTCTCGCGTTGGCCGTGCGGCCTTACTGCGGGGGCATCTCGGCGTTGGGGTCCATGTACATCAGCTCCCACAGGTGGCCGTCGATGTCCTGGAAGCCGTGGCCGTACATGAAACCGTAGTCCTGCGGTTCGCGCGGCACCGTGCCGCCGGCGGCCACCGCCTTGGCGACCATCGCGTCGACCTCGGCGCGGCTCTCGCACGACAGGCACAGCAGCACCTCGGTGCTGGTCGCGGTGTCGGTGAGGCTCTTGCTCGTGAAAGTCTTGAAGTAGTCCTCGACCAGCAGCATCGCGTGGATGCTGCCTTCCTGAATCACCATGCAGGCGGCGTTGGCGTCGGTGAACTTCTCGTTGAAGGTGTAGCCCAGCGCGGCGAAGAACGCCTTGGTCTTCTCGAGGTTCTTGACGGGGAGGTTCACGAAGATCTGCTTGTTGGCCATGGTGTCTTTCGGTGGAATGAAGAGGTGAATCGGGTGTTTGCCGGCGTTTTGTGTACGCCGTCCACAAACGATAGCAAACTAAATGGACGGTGTCCACATCAATTTTTGAAGGCATGGGTACAGGCCGTGCCATGCGGGTATTGCGCCCGGGTGAAAAAAGGCGGGGCATCATGGCCGCCATGGAAATCGAGTTCAAATTTCACATTCCTGCAGACCGCCTGAAGTCCGTCGAGGCGGCCCTGCGGCGCGGCACCGTCGTGCGCACCCGGCTGCAGGCGCGCTACTTCGACACCGCCGACCAGGCACTGGCCGCACAAGGCATCGTGCTGCGCCTGCGCAAGGAGGGCCGCCGCTGGGTGCAGACCGTCAAGGCGACCGGCGACAACGCGCTGCACCGTCTGGAGCACAACGTGGACCTCGGCGCCACCGCGGCCGCCAATGCATCGCCCGCCATTGACCCGCAGCGCCACCAGGGCACGCCCGTGGGCGAGCGGCTCGCCAAGGTGCTGGGCGAGAGCGGCGCGCCGCTGGTGGAGCGGCAGTCCACCGACATCGTCCGGCTCACCCGCGACGTGCGCGTGGCCGGCCTCGGCGGCGCGGTCGTCGAACTGGCGCTGGACGTCGGCAAGGTCGTCGCCCACGCGGGCACGCCCGAGGAATGCGCGTCGCCCGTGTGCGAGCTGGAGCTCGAACTCAAACGCGGCGATGTGCAGGGCCTGGTGTCGCTCGCGCATCGCTGGTCGCAGCAGCACGGGCTGTGGTTCAGCACCGTGTCCAAGGCCGAGCGCGGCGCGCGGCTCCTGGCCGGCCTGGACGTGGTGCCCGCCGTGAAGGCCGAGGCGCCCCGCTTCATCGCGGACAAGAACAGCAAGCCCGACGGCCGCGCCGTCCAGCAGGCCGTGGTTGCGTCGTGCCTCGCCCAGATGCTCCCCAACGCCGGCGAGATCGCGGCGGGCAGCACCGACGAAGAGCACATTCACCAGCTGCGCATCGGCATCCGGCGCCTGCGCACCGCGCTGCGCGAACTGGCGGGGCTCGATGCGGATTCGGGGCGCTTCGACGCGGCCGGATGGGAGCCCCCGCTGGTCGAGGCCTTCCGCGCGCTGGGTGCGCTGCGCGACCGCGAACAGGTGGTCAAGCTGGCGCAGCCGCAATTGCGCGAGGCGGGCGGCCCCGAGTTCGATCCGCTCGCGGGCGACGACGCGGCATCGGCCCAAGTGCAAGCGGCCGGCGACGTGGTGCGGGCGCCGGCGTTCCAGTCGGTGCTGGTCTCGCTCATCGGCTTCACCGCGGCGACGACGGCGCCCGCGGAGGGCGCCGAGCCGAAGACCGGCGATGTCCGGCGCCTTCTGCGCAAGCGCCTTCAGCGCCTGCACAAACAGACGGTGCGCGACGGCGAGCGCTTCGAGACCCTGCCCACCGAAAGCCAGCACCGCGTGCGCAAGCGGCTCAAGCGCCTGCGCTACCTGGCCGAATTCGTGGCGCCGCTGTTCGGCGATGCGGACGGAGATGCGTCGTCAGCCGCCGAGCGTTACCTGAAGCGACTGCGCCCCGCGCAGGACGCGCTGGGGATATTCAACGACGAAGCGGTTGCGCTGGCGCTCTATCGGGAAGCCACGCAGCGCGACGGGCGGGCCTGGTTTGCGGTGGGGTGGTTCAGCGCGAGGCATGCGGCGGGTGCCAAGGCGTGCCGCAAGGCGCTGGCAAAGATCGAAGAGGCGCCCAGGTTCTGGGCCAAGGCTCGCTGAGCTGGGTGGCGCGGAGCCGGCTCAGCGGGCCGGATGGTGGCGATCAGTGATGGTGCCCGTGCGCCCCATGCACATGCCGGTGCTCGATTTCCACCGGCAGCGCCGCGCGCACATCCGTCACCTGCAGGCTGAACTTCAGCGCCTTGCCGGCCCACGGATGATTGCCGTCGAGCAGCACAACCGGGCCCTTGATCTTGGTCACGACGAAGACGTGCTCGCTGCCGTCGTCGAGCCGGCCCTGAAGCTGCCCGCCCACCTTCACGCCAGGCGGGAATTCGGTCTTGGGGATGGTGCGCACCAGCGCCTCGTCGCGCTGGCCGAAGGCGTCTTCGGGGGCGAGGTTCAGCACGGTCTGGTAGCCCTTTTCCTTGCCGTCGAGCGCTTCCTCGATCTTGGGCAGGGTGTTCTCGTAGCCGCCATGCAGGTAGGCCATCGGCTCAGGGCTGGCTTCGATGAGCTTGCCCTGGGCGTCGGAGACCTTGTACTTGAGGGTGACGACGGTGTCTTTTTCGATTTTCATGAAGTGATTGCCCGACGGATGCGATGGAATGAATTTTCGCGCATTGCGCGGTCAGCGAAGCACTTGTTCAGCCAGCGCGTCCAGCCGCGCCTTTGTCATTCGCCAATTCGGCATGTGGCGATCCATGGCCGCGTAAAACTTTGGACTGTGGTTGTGGTGCTGGAGATGGCACAGCTCATGGAGGATGACGTAGTCGATGCACTCTCGCGGTGCTTTGACCAGCCACGGGTTCAGCGTGATGCGGCCCGCAGGAGAACAACTTCCCCACTGAACCCGCATCGCCTGAAGCCGCATCGCTGGCAACTCCCTGACCCATCGAAGAGGTGCCGCCATCGCCAGCAGCCGCTGCGCCAAAACCTCCCGTGCCCGAACTCGAAACCAGGTGTCCAGCACGGTTCGAAGCACAGCGGGATCTTTTGTGGGAGCGACAACTTCGAGATAGCCGCCCCGCAGCCGAGCTCGCGCCATTGAATCCGCTTGCAAAGTCACCTTGAGCCGATAGCGCCGGCCCATATAGAGCATCGCTTCCCCACTGACATATTCCCGCGGCAACACGTGGATCAGCCGATCACGGATCTCCGTCAAATGCCGGGCGATCCAGCGCGCTCTTTTTTTTACCGCCGCCAAGATGAGTGCATAGGCTGCCTCCGGCGGGGCATCGACCGCGACGCGGCCGTCAGGCTCGATATGGATGGCGACCCGTTTCATCTTCCGTTCGAGTTGCCGGCGCAAGGTGAATTGAATGCGCGTGTCGCCGTACAAGAAACTGTGCCGGCTTTCGCGGGCCGTAGTGACTGGCATCGTCACTGACGGCTCAAGCCTGTGCGAGTGATCTGAATCACCTGCTCCACCACTGCCTTTGCGTCATCCAGTCCCAGCAAGGCGAACAGCATGGGCAGTACGCCCTTGCGAATTGCCGCTTCGATGTTCTGCGGGTTCAACGAGTTCTCGGCCACGGCATCCCGCACGGTCGCATCCATGCTCAGGGCCTGTGTCTGCAGGTCCTGGCGCTCGGCATCGCTCAATGCAGAAAACCGCTCTTCGCCCAGGACAAGCCGGATTGCGCCAAAGTAGGCTCGGGCATGGGGTCTGTCGGCGAGGGCCTCGGGCATATCGGGTACGCGTCGCGCCTCGACGGTTTCTTCGAAAGTCTTGAACAGTGCGTACTGCTTGAGCGGGTGGTCGAACATGGCCTCGGCCTCGGCGATGGCCTGCCGCAGCAACTCACCGAAGACCTTCTGTGCATAGGGATCATCCGCAAGATCCTGCTCGATGGTCTTGCGCAAGCGGGTCTTGATCATGTCGGTCTCGTTGCGCGTCTTCTCCTCCGACCACTTTGCCGGATCCTCGGCCTTGCCCAGTTGATGCACCAGATAAACGCCTTCGGGTTCGCGCACTTCGGTGCCGATCACCTGCTTGTCCACCAGGCGGCGGATCTGTTCTTCATAGGCGCTGTAGTCCACGGTTTCCATGGCATCGCGGCGTGCCGTTTGGCGCAACCCGGTAAAGAAACGCAGGTCGGATTTGTAGCGCTCGATCAACTTTTCGGAAAAGCTCTTGTCCTCGAAGAAGCTGCGCGAACTCAGCGCGGTCTGCAGGCACAGGCCGAAGTTGGTCAATGCTTCATAGAAGTCGTCGCGCAGCTTTTCTCTTTCGTCGTATTCATCGCCGTCTGGATCGACAACGAACTTCGGGGTCAGAACCTGCCGGTATTGCTCGTAGTCCAGCCGGTTCTGCACATCCTTGAAAAAGGACCATAGCTGGTCGTGCAGCGCGGGCAGTCGCTTGTACTCGGTGCTGAACTGCTGATACAGGCCCTCGATGTCGGCCGTGTCGAACCCGCCCTGTGTGCGCGCTTCCAGATCCTGATAAGCGCGGATGGCTGTATCGAGCTCCTTGAGAATGCCTCGGTAGTCCACCAGCACCCCGTAGCGCTTGGCATCGTGCAGGCGGTTCACGCGCGCCACGGCCTGGATCAGGTTGTGGCCTTTGAGCGGCTTGTCGATGTACAGCACCGCGTTGCGCGGTTCGTCGAAACCGGTGAGCAGTTTGTCCACCACGATCAGCAGATCCGGATCGCCGTCGGAGCCGAAGTCCAGCAGGACCTGTTTCTCGTACGCCTCGGGGTCTGCGCCGTGTGCCGCCACCACCTGCTTCCACCATCGCTGCACTTCCGGTAGCGATTCTTCGTCGACGTCGGAGTTGCCCTCGCGCGTGTCCGGCGGTGACATCACGATGGCGCTGCTCACCAAGCCCGTATCGTCCAGCGCCTTCTTGTAGCGAATGGCATCCAGCTTGCTGGCGGTAGCCACTTGGCCCTTGAGTTGCAGGCCGTCGCCGAGACCTAGCTTCTTGATGTTCTCGCTGAAATGCGTGGCAATGTCCCACGCGATCAGTTCGATGCGATTGGCCGCACCGTACACCACGCCCTTCTTCGCAAACTTCTTCTTCAAGTCGCTGCGCTGCGCTTCGCTTAGGTTGACGGTGATCTTGTCGAACCAGCGATTCACCGCTGCTTCGTTGATGGTGAGTTCTGGCACGCGCTCCTCGTACAGCAGCGGCGCCACGGTTTCGTCTTCCACCGCGCGCTGCATCGTGTAGGCATGCACGATGGGGCCGAATTTGCTGGCGGTCTTTTCCTGCTTGAGCAATGGCGTTCCGGTGAACGCGATGTACGCCGCGCGGGGCAGTGCCTTTTTCATGCGCTCGTGCGTTTCGCCGCCATGGCTGCGATGGCCTTCGTCCACCAGAACCACCAGATTGGCCGAATCGTTGCGGCATTCGGGCAGCTTGCTCGCCGTGTTGAACTTGTGCACCAGCGTGAAGGTGATGCGCTCGGTGCCGCTGCCGATGCGCTTGGCGAGGTCGCGGCCTGAAAGTGCGCGGCTCTTCTCGCCATCCTTCTGTAGGCCGACGGCAGAACCGAAAGCGCCGCTCGACATGAAATTGCGCCGCAGTTGATCCTCCAGATCGAGTCGATCGGTGACCACGATGACGCGGCATTCCTGCAGCGCATTCACCAGTAGCAGCGCCTTGGTCAGGAACACCATGGTGAAGCTCTTGCCCGAGCCCGTGGTGTGCCACACCACACCGCCTTCGCGTCCACCATCCGGTCGAAGTTGACCCAAGCGGGCCAGCAAGGCGCGAATGCCGAAGAACTGCTGGTAGCGCGCCACCAGTTTTCCCACCTTGCGGTCGAACAGGACGAAACCGCGCAAGAACTCCAGAAGACGAGCGGGCGTCAGCAGGCTCACCAGCAAGCGGTCTTGATCCGTCACTTGCATGGGCTGTGCCCACAGGGCGTCGAAATAGGCGGCCAACCCAACAGGTTTGCCTGCGAACAGCGCGACGCGCGTGTCCGGGGCCAGTGGCTGATTCTTCACTTTGACGACGTGCAAATCGCCCAACTCAGCCGCCGTTTGCGGGCTCGGGTCTTCGCGCCAGCGCGCCCAGAACTTGGCAGCCGTGTGCGCGGTGCCGTAGCGCCCCTCGGTCTGGCTGATGGCCATCAGCAACTGCGCGTAGGCAAACAGGCTGGGAATCTCGTCGGGCCGCTGGTTGCGCAGATGCTGGCTGATGCCCTCGTCCACCATCGTCTTGCTCGCGTGCGCGCCTTCGGAGCGCTTGGCCTCGATCACCACCAGGGGAATGCCGTTGACGTAGCCCACGACGTCGGGCGTGCGATGGTGCGTGCCTTGCGCCGAAAGCACCTCCAGCTCTTCAGTCACATCCCAGCGATTGGCGGCGGGATCGGTCCAGTCGATCACGGCGATGGTCGGCTGGTGCTTCTTGCCGTCGGGCATGAACTCGGTGACGGTGATGCCGAGCGACAGCTTGTTGTACAGCCGCTCGTTGGCGGGCAGCAGGCCTTCGGTCAGGCTCAGCGCCGACAACTCCCGCACGATCTGGTCGACGCCGCTGGGCGAGAGCGGGTACGACTGGCCTTTGTACTCGTAGCGTCGCGTTTGCAGCGCCTCGACGAGCCGAGGCACCAGAAGCACCTCGCGCGTGCTGCCCCCGCGCAGGGTCAGCGCATCGGACGTGTTGACGAAGTTCCAACCCAGGTTGCACAGCAGGTGCAGCGCGGGGATGTGGGCGCTGTATTGCTCGCGGGAGTTGGGGGCGCTGTTCATGATGCCGTTTCCGTTTCGGACATGCTCACGCGGCGCTTGCCGGTGAAGAGTTGCTGCATCAAGCCGAGCTTTTCGTTCTGCAGGGCCTTGAGTTGGGTGGCAAAGTTCTTCTCCTCGGCTTCGGCTACGTTGATGACCTGCGCGATATGGCGTTGCTCTGCGCCTGATGGGATGTGCAAGCGCAACTTGAAGAAGTCGACAACACTGACGTTCAACAGACCGTGATTGCGAGCGCCTTCCTGAGCAATGCCCTCGATCTCTTGGTTCAGCAAACCTGCTTCGAAAAAGTGGCGGAAGAAGTCCAGGGAGGCATCGGCGCCGCCTTGAAGTCGAAAGCAGAGGTAGAGACTGGAAACAACGCCAGCGTCGTAGTTCACTAGGGGCTTGATGGCGCCCACGGGATAGCCCGCCGAATAGCTCTTGTTGTAAGCGAATTCACCACGCATCAGAAGGGTGTAGCCGCTCAAGTTGTCGCTGGCGACCGACTTGTTGAAGTAGTCTCGCTGACTGATCAAGCCATGCTCGCCGGAGATCGTCAGGACGTTCGTATTGGCAACGGTGTTTTTACGGCGTACCCGTTCAAACACGGCGTCAAAGTCAGCGTGGATCCATTTCTCAGAATGACCTTTCAAGCGATGCCGACCGAGCATCAAGGCATTCGTGATTTGCTGCTTCTGTTTGCGGCTATTGACAAGCAACTGCTTGGTGGTCGCGATGGCCTGGTCCCACGTGGAGAGGATGCGGGCAATGCGCCGCTGCTCTGGCAACGGCGGCACTGGCACCGGCACCTCCTTGAGGGTGCTACCGCTCAGGTTTTGTTGTGTCCCGGCATTACCCAGTTCTCGGATCGCATCGTATTGAGAGGAGAGGTACTGGAAAAAAAAGTCGGTGTGTTGTGTTTCTGCAAGAAGAATTGCGGCACACGCCTGATTGGTCGACGCTTCAATGCCAAGCTTTGCCACTTGCCCGCGCGTTTTTCCCTGTCCATACATTGCCATCAACAGCGTGCCCGGCGGAAAGAGCTTGGCCGACGAGTTCTTCAGACCGGCCTCGGTAATTTTTTCGGCGGTGCTGGTGATGGTGTTGAACTGGATTTCGCCAGTTGTCACCCAGGGCACGTCACCGCCCCAGTAGCTCGGCTCCGCCCGATCGGGCGTGCCTCCCGAACTGATGCGGGCGATTTCGCCGAGGGTGCTGCGGTGCCAGCCTTCAGGAAGCATTGCGCCCACCTTTCTTCATCGCAAGTTGCCGCTCGGCCTGTTCAAGCTCCTTGAGGTCTTCAGCATCCGCCTCCCGCGCTTCAGCCTTGCGTCGCTGCGCATCGAATGCCTCGTAACGCTCGCGCACGATCCTCACCATGCTGTCGTGACTCATCCGGCCACTCCCCTTGAGCAAAGGGCGTTCGTTGAACTCGATGAAAGAGTCGACATAGGCGCGCCAGTCCGCCATGCGCAGGTCCTTGCGGTTTTCGGCGCGCAGCTCTGCGAAATCCAGGAACAGCGTGACGATACGGTTGAGGCGATCGATCTCGTCGGCGTTGAGGTAGTTCTTCGCGACGATGACGTCGGCCTTGCGTACGCGCTCCGCCTTCCACGCCGTCAATGCCATGTTGGGCACGCCGGCGTCGGCGCGCTGGATGACGATCTCTGCGGCGGTCTGCTGCGTGACCGCATAGAACATCTTGTTCTGCACCTCAGCGAAGAACAGGCCCACGGCAGCCGGGTCATCCTTGTAGTCCACCGACAGCGCGAAGACGTCGCGCACCTTCTGATAGAAGCGCTTTTCAGACGCCCGTATCTCGCGGATGCGCTGCAGCATCTCGTCGAAATAGTCCCAGTCCCCTGGGTTCTTGAGCCGGGCATCGTCCATGACGAAGCCCTTGACGAGGTATTCCTTCAGGTGGGCGGTGGCCCATTGGCGAAACTGGGTGCCGCGCGGGGATTTCACGCGATAGCCTATGGCCAGGATCATGTCCAGGCTGTAGAGCTTCACGGGCCGGCGCACCTCACGTTTGCCTTCGGTTCGAACTATTAAGTCTTCCTTAATAGTTGCCTCGGGCAACAACTCGCCCTCGTCGAGCACATTCTTGATATGGATGTTGACGTTCGGAACAGAGGTCTGGAACAGCGCCGCCATCTCCATCTGCGTCAACCAGACGGTGCCATCTTCCGCGCGCAGAAAGAAGCGTGCGCTGCCGTCTTCCGTGGCGTAGAGCACCAGTTCTCCCTGGCCCGAAGGTTCGTCGTCCGCGGGATCACTCATAGCCGAGTTCCTTCAGGTAGATGTCCATTTGCGCTTCCAGCCGCGCCAGTTCGAGCTTGAGAGCCTGACGCTCCTTGCGCACGGACATCAGGTCGATGGCCTCCTCTTCTTCGAAGGTGTCGACGTAGCGCGGGATATTGAGGTTGAAGTCGTTCTCGGCAATTTCTGCCGGCGTTGCGAGGCGGGCGTACTTGTCGACGTCCTGCCGCGCGGTTGCGGCGTCCAGGATGCGCTGCAGGTCGGCCTCGCGCAGGTAGTTCTGGTTCTTGCCGGCCTCGAAATCGCGGCTGGCATCGATGAACATCACCTTGTCGTCGGCCTTGTTCTTGCGAAGCACCAGCACGGCGGCGGGAATGCCGGTGCCGTAAAACAGCTTCTCGGGCAGGCCGATCACCACGTCCAGCAGGTTCTCTTCGATCAGTTTTTGCCGGATCCTGCCTTCGGCTGCGCCGCGAAAGAGCACCCCATGCGGCACCACCACGGCCATGCGGCCGGTGCCAGGCTTCATGGTTTCGACCATGTGCAGAACGAACGCGTAGTCGCCCTTGGTGCGCGGCGGCGTGCCGCGGCGGAAGCGGCTGAATTTATCGGCCTCGGCGCCTTCGTGGCCCCACTTCTCCAGGCTGAAGGGCGGATTGGCCACCACGATGTCGAAGTGCTTGAGGTTGGCCTTGCCGTCGAGCAACTTGGGGTTGCGGATGGTGTCGCCCCATTCCACGCGATGGTTGTCTTCGCCATGCAGGAACATGTTCATCTTGGCCAGCGCCCAGGTGCTGCCGATGGCTTCCTGACCGAAGAGTGCGTATTTGCGCGAGCCGGTGCGCTCGCGGATGAGACGGCCGCACTTCATGAGCAACGAGCCAGAGCCGCAGGTCGGATCGCAGATTTCGTCGCCTTCCTGCGGGTTCATGAGGCGCGCCATGAGGCTGGACACTTCGGGCGGCGTGTAGAACTCACCGGCCTTCTTGCCGCTGGTGGAGGCAAAGTTCTTGATGAGGAATTCGTAAGCGTTGCCGATCACATCGAGCGTGCCGACGCGGCTGGGGCGCAGGTTGAGTGCGGGCTTGGCGAAGTCTTCAAGCAGGTGGCGAAGGATGTCGTTCTTCTGCTGCTCCTCGCCCAGCTTGTTGGAGTTGAAGTGAATGTCCTGGAAGACATCGCGCAACTTGGCGATGTTGGTTTCTTCGATGGCATGAAGCGCCTTGTCGATGCGTTCGCCATTGCCCGGCGCATGCCGTTGGGCGTGCAGTGCGTAGAAACTCGCGCTGGCGGGCAGCACAAAGCGCTCGTTCTTCAGCATTTCCTCGATCAGCGCCGCCTCGTCGCCGTACTTCTTCCTGTACGCGTCGTAATGGTCTTGCCAGACGTCCGACACGTACTTGAGGAAGAGCATCGTGAGGACGTAGTCCTTGTAGATGCTGGGGTCGACGGTGCCGCGAAAAGTGTCACAGGCGGACCAGACGGCCGCATTGATTTCGTCCTGACTGATGGGAGTGGTGCTCATTTTTGGGTTGCTGCTGCTGTATCGAGTTGCTCGGCCAGGATTTGAAGTTGTTGTTCGCGGTTGCGCACCAATCGGTTCAGGGTGATGCGTTCGTGTCGCGCCAGGTCGGCAAGGGCCACGATGCATTCCTGCCGGGCCATGGACGGAATGCTGATGCTCAGCGCCTCGAACACTGGCCGGCGAATGCTGAGTTGGTTCGATCCCTCCGCTGCTTGCTGCAATTGCCGCTTGAACGGCGGTTGATTGATCTGCCACGTGAGGAAAGCCGGCATGACGCTGATTCCGGGTTTGATGCGAAGGTGAAAAAAGTGGGGGCTGCACACGGCGGGGGCGGGCGGCTCGTCAAGGCACACCGCGTAGAAGCGAGAGCCGCGGGAGACGAAAAGCACATCTTCCCGCCGCAGCCAGTCGGGCGGTTTGCGGCCGGGGAGGTCCGCTCGTGCAACGGTGGTCCAGTCAACGCCAGTGTCCTGGTCGATGTCTTTCATCTGGACGACCCGAACCGCCCCGGTGGGCGAGTCCGTGATGGAGCCGCGGAACGGGAATCCCGCGCAGAGATCGACCAGTTCTGCGAGCTCGATTCGCATTGCTTCATTCGGCATGAGGCAAATGTTAACTGGGAGGGGGGCTGAGAACAATGAAAATATTGCATCACCATCAATGATGCAATATTTTGATGACCGGATGGATCACGGGTGCCGAAGCACGTCGGGCAGCGTCTTCACCGTACTCAGCCTCTCCATCACCATCCCGATGAACGCCGAAACCGCCAGCGGCAGGTGCTTGCGGCTCGGATACAGCACGCTCAACCCGTGCCCCGTGCGCTGATACTGCGGCAGCACCGGCACCAGCCGCCCGGCCTCCACATCCAGCCGCCCCATCGACGGCGGCAGCAGTGCGATGCCCAAGCCGGCAATCGCGGCCTTGCGCAACGCCTGCGCCGTGTTTCCGCTGAAGCGCCCGCTGACCTGCACTTCCTCGTTCACTCCATCCGGCCCGGTCACCCGCCAGGTCGCCCGCCCGCTGGGGTGGGCCGGCGTCACGCAGTCGTGGTCCGCCAGTTCCTGCAGCGTCGCAGGCGCCCCGCGCGCGGCGATGTACGCGGGGCTCGCCACCAAGCCGTCGGTGCGCGGGCCCAGCAGCTTGCGGCCGACGTAGCCTGAATCCGGCAGGTCCCCGCCGCGGAATGCCACGTCGATCTGATCGCCGATCAGGTCGGCCTTCGCGTCGCTCAGCACGAAATCGACCCGCACCAACGGATTCGCCGCCAGAAAGTCCGCCACCCATGCCATCGGGAAGAAGTCGAAGAAGTCCGCCGTCGCCGCCACCCGCACCAGCCCGCTCGGTTCCTGGCTGCCGGTGATCAGCGCCTGCCCGGCCTCGACCAGCCCGTCCACCGACCCCGCGCAGCGTTCGTGAAAAGCCTGCCCGGCACTCGTGAGCGTGAGCTTGCGGGTCGAGCGCTGCATCAGCCGCGTGCCCAGTTGCGCCTCCAGCTCCTGGATGCGCCGGCTCACCGTGTTGGGCGGCAGGCCGAGCCGGCGGCCGGCTTCGGCAAAGCTGCCGTGGCGCACCACCTGCACGAACATGGCGATGTGGTTGAGGTCGAGCATGAGGCTGATTCCTTCGATTCGTGGACGAGTGCAATCCGACTCTACCGTCTAGTCGATCAATGGGTACGACCCTAACCTTCAGGCCATGGCATTTCCAGCCTCCGGTCCACCCCCCATTCAGGAGCAAGCACCCCATGACCTCACAGCAAAAACCGCTCATCGGCATCGTCATCGGCTCGACCCGCGAAGGCCGTTTCGGCGAGAAGCCCGCGCATTGGGTCCACGAGATCGCCAGGCAGCGCGCCGACCTCGCCTTCGAGCTGGTCGACCTGCGCGACCACCCGCTGCCCTTCTTCAACGAAGCCGGCGCGCCCGCCTGGGGCCCGGTGAAGAACGAGGCGGCGCAGCGCTGGCAGGCCAGGCTCGCCACCTTCGACGGCCTGGTCGTCGTCACGCCCGAATACAACCACGGCCCGAGCGCGGTGCTCAAGAACGCGATCGACTGGGCCTACAAGGAGTTCATCCGCAAGCCGATCGGCTTCGTGGGCTACGGCGGCGTGGGCGCGGCGCGTGCGGTGGAGCAGCTGCGGCTGGTCGCGGTCGAGATGCAGATGGCGCCGGTGCGCAACGCGGTGCACATCGGCATGGTCGAGTTCCTGGGCATCTGGCAGCAGGGCAAGAGCTTCGACGACTTTCCGCACCTCGCGCAGGCCGCCACCGGCATGCTGGACGACCTCGCGTGGTGGACCCGGGCGCTGAAGACCGCAAGGGAGGCCGCATGACCGCCGCCGTTGCCACCGAGGCCCGCGCCATCGTTTACCGCACGCGCGGCGCGCAGCACGGGCCGATCACGCGGCTCATGAGCCCGGGCGATCTGGGCGAATTTCTCAAGCCTTTTGTGTTCCTCGACCTCTTCGGCATGGACACCACCGGGCGCCACACGGGCTTCGGCATGCACCCGCACTCGGGCATCGCCACGCTGACCTGGCTGATCGAAGGCGACACGCTGTACGAAGACACGACCGGCGAACAGGGCGTGCTGCGCGGCGGCGGCGTGGAGTGGATGCGCGCGGGCAACGGCGTGTGGCACACGGGCGGCCCGGCGCCGGACGTGAAGCGTCTGCGGGGCTTCCAGCTCTGGGTGGCGCTGCCGGCTTCGGAAGAAAACGCACCGGCGCACAGCATGTACCTCGCGCCCTCGCAGGTGCCGCAGGACGGCCCGGCGCGCGTGCTGCTCGGGCGCTACGGCGCGGCGCAAAGCCCCATCGCTGCACCGTCGCCGATGAACTACCTGGCCGTGCAGCTGAAAGACGGCGAGCGCTGGCGCTACACGCCGCCCGCCGGCCACACGGTGGGCTGGGTCGCGGTCGACGCGGGGCAACTCGATGCGGGCGACAGCACCGGCGGCCTCATCGCCACCGGCGAGCTCGCGGTGTTCGAGGAGTCTGGCGCGGCCATCGACTTCACGGCGCGGGGCGACACCTCCTTCGTGCTGGGCTCGGCGGTCAAGCATCCGCACGAACTCGTGATGGGGCACTACTCGGTGCACACCAGCCGCGCGACGCTGGACCAGGGCGAGGCCGAAATCCGGCGCATCGGCGCGAAGCTGCGGCAGGAAGGCCGGCTGGGCTGATCCGCCAGTCACCCGGCGCAAACATCGTGCGCCAGGCGGGCGGCTGCGCCAGAATCGTTCGCTCCGAACGACTCTTCCTCAGCCCCCGCCCATGAACATCGTCGACTCCTTCGCCAATGTCGCCCGCTTCGTCGACATCCGGCGCGACATCCACGCCCACCCCGAACTCGGCTTCGAGGAACACCGCACTTCCGAGAAGGTGGCGAACCTGCTCACCGAATGGGGCATCGAGGTGCACCGCGGCATCGCGGGCACCGGCCTGGTCGGCGTGCTGCGCAAGGGCACTAGCGGCCGCACCATCGGCCTGCGCGCCGACATGGACGCGCTGCCGCTGCACGAGGCCAACGAGTTCGCCCACAAGTCCACCCACGCCGGCCGCATGCACGCCTGCGGCCACGACGGCCACACGACGATGCTGCTGGCTGCCGCCTGGCACCTGTCGCAGCAGGGGCCTGATGACTTCGACGGCACGGTGCATTTCATCTTCCAGCCCGCCGAGGAGATGGGCAAGGCCGGCGCCAAGAAGATGATCCAGGACGGCCTGTTCGATCGTTTTCCGTGCGATGCGGTCTTTGCGCTGCACAACTTCCCGGTGGGCGACGTGGGCCGTTTCGCGCTCAACGAAGGCGCACTCATGGCTTCGAGCAACACCTACAGGATCACCGTGCGCGGACGCGGCACGCACGCCTCGATGCCGCACACCGGCATCGACCCGGTGGCCGCGGTGGTCACGCTCGCGCAGCAGCTGCAGACCATCGTGCCGCGCACCATTCCGAGCACCGAGCGCGCACTGCTGGCGGTCACGCAGCTGCAGGGCTCGGATGCGCCCAACGTGATTCCCGACGTGGCCACGGTGGGCGGCACGATCCGCACCTTTTCCATCGAAGCTATCGACAAGATCGAAGCGCGCCTGCGCGAAGTGGCGGCCGGCGTGGCCGCGGCGCACGGCTGCACCGCCGAGGTGTTCTTCAACCGCTCGTCGCCGCCGGTGGTGAACCACCCGGCCGAAGCCCGCTTCGCGGCGGGCGTGATGCGCGAGGTGGTGGGCGGCGACATGGTCACCGACGACTTCCCCGCCGTGATGGGCGCCGAAGATTTCGCCCACATGCTGCTCGCGCGGCCCGGTTGCTATGCATTCCTGGGCAACGGCGACGGCGACCACCGGCTGGACGGCCACGGGCCCGGCCCTTGCATCATCCACAACACCTCGTTCGATTTCAACGACGAGATCATCCCGATCGGTGCCAGCTACTTCGTGAAGCTGGCACAGCGCTGGCTGCAGCCGGGCACCTGAGTTTGTTTTTTTCCTGTTGACGATGAAAGCGGCCAACCCATGACTTCCACCCTGTTCACCCGACGTTCGCTGGCGGCCATCGCTGCCGCGCTGGCCGCCATGACGCTGGGCGGCCTGACCCCCGCCCATGCGCAGCAGCGCGTGATTCGCATCATCGTGCCCTTCGGCACCGGCGCCGTGCAGGACACGGTGGCGCGCGCCTTCAACAGCGAGCTGGGCGCGGCGCTCGATGCCAGCGTCATCGTGGAAAACCGCGCGGGCGCCGGCGGCACCGTGGGCGCGGCCGTCGCGGCCAAGGCGCCGGCCGACGGCAACACGCTGGTGCTGGCGGCCGCAAGCCACAACATCGCCGCCTTCCTGTACAGCAAGCTGAGCTACGACCCGCTGAAGGATTTCGTCGGCGTGGCCAACGTCGGCAACGCGGGCTATGTGCTGGCGGTGGCCAGCGGCATGAACGTGTCGAACACGGCCGACTTCATCAAGGAGGTCAAGGCCAACCCCGGCAAATACAACTACGCCTCGGCGGGCAACGGCAGCGCCACGCACCTGGCGATGGCGTCGTTCCTGGCCAAGGCCGGGTTGCAGATGACGCACATTCCGACCAAGTCCACCGGCGAGGCCGTCAACGAGGTGCTCGCGGGCCGCGTGCAGGCGGTCATCTCCTCGAGCATCGGCGTGATGGGTTTCCAGGACGATGCGCGCATGAAGCTGCTGGCCTCCACCGGCCAGACCCGCAGCCCCTTTCTGCCCAAGCTGCCGACCGTGGCCGAGAGCGGCCTGCCGGGCTATGCCTTCGATTCGTGGATCGGCCTGCTCGCGCCGGCCGGCACACCCAAGGCCGAGGTCGAGCGCCTGAACGCCGCCGCCAACAAGGTGCTGGCCGACCCGGCGATCCAGGAGCGCTTCAAGCGCCTGGGCGTGGAGCCGCGCAGCCAGAGCGCCGGCGACTTCCAGAAGCTGCTGCGCGCGGACTGGGATGCGATGGGCGTGGTGGTGAAGTCGTCGGGCGCGAAGATCGACTGAACGGCCTGCTGCGCGGCGGCGCGCTGCCAGTCAAAGAGGGCCGGCGAGATTGGCCGCGACGACGCCGAGCACGGCTGCCGCGTGGCTTGCCGCGGCCGTCATTGCATGGCGTGCGCTTTGGCCTGAAGCCCAATGCAGGGCGAAGGTCGACGCATAGGCATCGCCCGCGCCCAGTGTCGAGACGACATGCGTGGCCGGCGCCGGGCCGTGGTGGGTCTCGGCGCCGTTGAAGAACACCGCGCCTTTGGCACCCAGGGTGATCAGCACGTCGGCGCGCGTGCGGCGGCCGATGCCTGCGACCAGCGCCTGGACGTCTTCGGTGGTGAATCCGCAGGCATGTGCCTGCACGGGCGTCTGTGCGAGCAGCAGCGCTTCGTGTCCGTTCACGCAGACCAGGTCGGCCATGTCGAGCAAGGGTGCCAGCGATGCGGCGGAAGCGGCGAGCTGGCGCGCGCCCGGATTGAGCACCAGGCGCGACGGGCGGCGCCGAGCCGTCTTCAGCGCGGTGACCAGCTGCGCCATCGCGGCGTCCGACAGCGCCGAGACGTACACCACGTCGGCCTCCAGCAGATGCGCGGGCGTGGCCGCCACCGACAGCTCGACGCTGGCACCGCGCTGCGCGAACACCGCGGCTTCCCCGTCGCCGTTCAGATGCACCACCGCCTTGCCGGTCGGCGTGCCCGCAACGGCCTGCACGCCGTCGAGCCCGATGCCGCCGTGCGCCAGCGATGCGCGAAACCGCGCGCCTTGTGCATCGTCGCCCAGGGCGCATACCGCATTCACCCGCGCGCCGGACGCGACGAAGCCCAGGCCCGCATTGACCGCGCCGCCGCCCATGTAGAGGCCGATGTCCTCGACGTCCTGCTTGGCGCCCTGCCCGCTCGCGCGGTGCGAGCCCGAGACGATGATGTCGACGGTCGCGCCGCCGATGGTTGTGATGTTCATGTCAGGTGCCGATCATGGCAGCGCCGATCACGCCCGAGGAGTTGCCCAGCGTGTTGCGCACCAGCGGCGTGTCGAAGGCGTCGTTGAACACCAGTCCCGACAGGCGCGTGGCGCCGGTGGAATAGAGCTCTTCGATGCTTGCAAGTCCGCCCCCGAGCACGATGACGTCGGGGTCGAGCACCGCGACCACGCTGGCCACGGCGGCCGCGAAGTCGTCGAGGAAGCGGTCGAGCAAGGTGGCTGCCGCGTCCTCGCCGCGGCGCGCCCGGTCCACGATGACCGCCAGGCCCGGCATCTCGCCGGTCGCCTGCAGGTACGCCGCCTCCAGCGCCTGCCCGCTCAGGTAGCGCTCCACGCAGCCCCTGCGTCCGCAGTAGCAGACCGGCCCCGCGGGGTCGACCGACATGTGGCCCCATTCGCCGGCGATGCCGTGCCGCCCGCCGAGCAGCTTGCCGTCGATGACGATGCCCGCGCCCACGCCGGTGCCCATCACCAGGCCGAGCACCGAGCCGAAGCCCGCGCCTGCGCCGCTTTGCGCTTCGGCCATGGCGAAGCAGTTGGCGTCGTTGTCCAGCGCAAAGTCGCGCGCCAGGTGTGCCTTGAGGTCGGCCTGCAACGGATGCCCGTTGAGCTGCGTGGCGTTGCAGTTCTTCAGCAGCCCTGTCTTCGCCGAAATGGACCCGGGCGTGCAAATGCCCAGCGTGTGCGCGCGCCCGCCGATTTCCTCGACGATGCCGCGGTAGAGCCCGACGATGCGTTGCAGCACCTGGGCGTAGCCGTCCGATGCGCCCGTGTCTACCCGCATGCGAAAGCGTTCTTGCCGGAGGTCGTCTAGTACGATGCCCTCGATCTTGGTTCCTCCCAGATCGATGCCGACATGCAGCCGAGGGGACGCCGGGTTTTCATTGGCCATGAGAAAAATTCCTCCGATTCACCTGATCCTTGCCTTCGACGCCGTGGCGCGTGTTCGCAGCTTCAACAAGGCGGCCGACGAACTGAGCATTTCCCACAGCACCGTCAGCTACCGGATCCGCGAACTCGAGAAGTCCCTGGGCATCAGCCTTTTCGACCGCACCACCCGCTCCGTGGCGCTGACAGCCGGGGGCGTTCACCTGTACGACCAGATGCGCGGCTCGCTCGACACGCTGGAAGCGGCCTTTGCCAGCTTCACCGGCCAGCGCGACGTGGTGCGCATCAGCGCGTTGCCGTCCTTCGCCCGGTTCCGCATGATTCCGGAGCTGCCGGAGTTCCACCGCACCCATCCGGTGGTGTCCATAGAAATCTCGCCCACCACGCGTCGCGTGGACATCGACGAGGGCGAGGCGGACATCGCCATCCGCTACTCCAAGTCGACGCCGCTGGCTTTCCATTGCGAGCCGCTGCTGGACGACGAATGGTTTCCGGTGACCGCGCCGCAGTACCTGGCGCAGATGGGCAACCTGGGGCTCGAGGCGCTGTTCAAGGAGGCGCACCTGCTCTCCCACAGCCGCCAGCCCTGGGATTCGTGGCTCAAGAAGGCCGGCATCCCGGTGTCGCCCGCCAAGCGCAGCCTCAGCTTTTCGGACACCGGCTTCCTGCTGGATGCGGCGCTCAACCTCCAGGGCATCGCCCTGGGGCGCCGGTCGCTGGCCAAGCGGCTGTTGCGCGACGGCAGCCTGGTGCGCGTGTCGGATATCGCCGTACCGTCCGACCAGCGCTACTTTCTGCTGGCCTCCGAGCGCGCGATGATCTCCAGGCACGGCCGCACGGTGATCGAGTGGATTCGTTCGCTGGTGCATGACGGTTAGGGCTCCGCCTAGTGCGCCACGGTGAGCACGATGCCGAGCAACACGCCGCCGATCGCGATGGTTTTCTGCCGGATGAAGCGCTCGGTGAAGAAGATCGCGCTCAGCGAGAACACCATCACCAGGTTGGTCCGCCGCAGCACCGAGATCACGGAGATGAGCGCGCCGTCGGTCTGCACCGCCGCAAGGTAGATGAACTCCGCGAGCACGTAGGCAAACGCGATGGCCGGCACGGCCCAGTTCCTGGAAAACAGGCTGCGCACCTCCAGCCCCCGGAAGACCCAGGGAAGCAACAACAGCGCGATGCCGCCGCGCTGCAGCGCCGAATACGCCTGCACGGCAGCCAGGTCCATCTGCAGCGTCGCCAGGATGTGCTTGTCGTACAGCGCATTGGCCGACGACAGCAGCGTGGCCGCGAGCATGCACAGCACCCACAGGTTGCGCTTGAAGCTGATGCCTTCCTTCTGCCCGATGAGGGAGAAGAGGTAGTAGGACGCCATCGACACGGCCAGGCCCAGCCATTGCCACCAGTCGAGCTGCTCCGAGAGGAAGAGGATGGCGCCCATGGCTGTCCACAGCGGGCCCGACGCGCGCACGCCCGCCGAGATCGACAGCGGCAGCGACTTGACCGAGTAGTACGAGAGCACCCAGGTCGCGACCATCATCAGCGACTTGGGCAGCAGCACCCATTGCTGCGCATGCGTGAGCGGTGCGGGGTAGAGGCCCGCGTGGCGGAAGGCGCCGGCATGGGCCGGCGGAATGAAGAAGAAGGGCAGCCAGATCAGCGCCCCCAGCAGCGATGACCACAGCACCACTTCGAGCACCGTTTTTTCCTTCAGTGCGAGCTTGGTCAGGAAATCGTAGGTCCCCAGGACCAAGCCTGCCAACAGGCCCAGCGCGATCCACGTCATGGGCGGTTCAGCATGCGAGGAAGCCGCCGTCGACGTTGATCACCGATCCGGTGACGAAGGAGGCCTCTGCGCTGCTGAGCCACAGCACGGCGTTGGCCACTTCCTCCGGCCGGCCGACACGCTTCATGGGAAGGCGCTGCGCCCATGAATCCACGCCGCCCGAGACGGCGCTGGAGCGCACGAGCATGTCGGTCTCGATGGGGCCGGGCGAGACCGCGTTGACGCGGATTCCGTGCGGTGCGGCTTCTACCGCCGCGGCCTTGGTCAGCGCGAGCGCCGCATGCTTCGAAGCTGTATAGGCCCCCGTCCCTTCGAGGATGGTGCGGCTCGCATGCACCGACAGGTTGTTGACGATGGCGCCCGCGCCGCGCGCGTACATCGAGCGCAGCAGGTGCTTCATGCAGAGCATGAGACCGGTGCAGTTGGTGCGGAACACCGCTTCGAACGACGCCAGGGGTTGCTCGGCGACGGTCGCCGCGGTGCCGACGCCGGCATTCAGGAAGGCGATGTCGACAGGGCCCAGTTCGGCCTCTATGACCGCGAGCATTCGCGTCACGTCGTCTTCGCTGCCCACATCGCAGGCCATCGGCATGCAAAGGCCGCCTTCCTCGCGCACCAATCGCGCGGTTTTTTCGCACGCCGCCGACGTGCGGCCGGCCACGGCGACACGTGCGCCCTGGCGGGCAAAGGCCAGCGCCGTGGCGCGGCCGATGCCCGTACCGCCTCCGGTGACCAGCACGACCTGGTCGCGGAATCCATCCCTGTTGCTCATGCCTTGCCTTGTGTGAATCCGAGTTCCGAGGCGACGGCGCGCGCGAGTTCACCGTCCTGGGCCGATGCGGCGCCGCTGATGCCTACGGCACCGACGACTTCGCCCTGGACGTAGAGCGGCACCCCGCCTTCGAGCGGCAGTGCGTCCTTCAACGCGAGGTACGCGGTCTTGCCGTGTTCGAGCCCTTGCTGCATCGCGGCCGTGTCGCGGCGGAAGTACACCGCCGTGCGCGCCTTGGCCACCGCGGCGTCGATGGCGCCGAGGAAGGCCTTGTCGTCACGAATGAAGGCCAGCAGATGACCGCCTGCATCCACGACCGCCGCGGCGACGCGCAGCTCGCGCGCGCGGCCGTCTGCCAGCGCCTGCATGGCCAGCGCGTGTGCGTCTTGCGAGGTGAGGCGCGGTCCGAGCAGTGGGAGCTCAGGCATCGGCCATCTTTCGTGCGGCGGCCTTCAGGTGGTCCAGGCTCACGTCGTTGACGAAGGCGCAGCGTCCGATGCCGCGCGGCAGCGGCAGGCGCTGCTGGCCGTCGCGGTGGCGCATGGTGTCTTCGAGTGCTTCCATCAGCAGCGCGGGCTCTTCGAAGAAGCGATGCCGCAGCGGCAGCGCCATGCTGCGCATCACGCGGATCACACGCTGCACTTCGTTGTCCTGGAGCAGGCCGCGGTCGCGTGCGAGCCAGCAGGAGAACAGCACGTCCAGCGCCACCGCTTCGCCGTGCAGCAGCTCGGGCAGCGCCTTCATCTCGAGCAGCGGGCCGAACGAATGGCCGAAGTCGACCGAGCGTTCCAGCGTGCGCTCCCAGAGGTTGGGTGCGAGCTCCTCGAGCATGCCGTGCACCGCGTGTTCGATGACTTCGGGCGCGACCACCGGGTCCTGGAAGCGGGAGTCCAGCAGCATCGCCGAGTGCCGCTCGAGCAGGTCGAAAAGGCGCGCGTCCTTGATGACGGCCAGCTTCAGCAGCTCGCCCATGCCGTTCGAGAGGTCGCGACGGTCCACCGTCTTGAGGAAGCTGCGGTCCAGCAGCGCGGTGCTGGGCGCGTGGTACGAACCCAGCCGGTTGCGGCGCCCCAGCGTGTTGACGGCGGTCTTGATGCCGATCGCCGCATCCCACATCGCCATGCCGTTGGTGGGCACCTTGATGTAGGGCACGCCGCGCCGATACAGGCCGGCGGCGAAACCGACCAGGTCCAGCAGCACGCCGCCGCCGATGGCCACGATCGGGTCGGAGCGGCGCAGCACGCCCGCGGCTTCCAGGTGGCGAACGATGACGAGCGCGGCGTCGAGGTCCTTGGTTTCCTCGGACACCGGCAAGGTCAGGATGTGGGCGGTGACCCGGTGGTGGTGGTAGTAGTCGCGAATGCCTCGGCCATAGATTGCATCGACGCGTTCGTCGATCACCACGACCTGCCGCGTGCTTGGCAGGCCGCTCTCGTTGCAGGTCAGCAGGGCCTGGCTGAGGGGGTCGAACAGCCCGTCGACCTGTCGCACTTCATAGGCCAGTTCCTGCGAGGCTGTGACGCGCCATTGCCTGGTCCCGCTCCGGTCCAGCGCTCCCCAGCTCGCCGGAAACATTGCTCGATCGTTCATGCCCGCCCTCTGTCATTTGTTTGTCGTAATTCGAGCGTAATCAAATGCAACCGGGCGATTGATGAGAGCGGCTGGAGCATTCATCGAAACGGGCACAGAGTGCCTTGCCCTCTGACGGGCAGGGCAAACCCCGAGCCGAAAAGCCGCTGGGAATGGCGTCGGCATATTGACGATATATATCTAATATATTTAAATTAGGGCCCTTCGCACCCTTCCACACCGCACGTGCATGCGCACTTGCACACCGACTACAGGAGCGTTTCACGTGACCAATCCCCGCTGGCAAGGCATCTTCCCCGCCATCACCACCAAGTTCCACGCCGACGAAAGCATCGATGCCGAGGGCACCGCCCGCCACATCGACTTCCAGATCCGCAACGGCATCCACGGCCTGGTCACCTGCGGCTCGCTGGGCGAAGCCAGCACGCTGACGCTGGAAGAAAAGCTGCAGGTCGCCAAGATCGCGCTCGAAGCCGCCGACGGCCGCATTCCCGTGCTGGCCAACGTGTCCGAAACCAGCACCCGCGAAGCCCTGCGCTACGTGGACGGCGCCAACAAGCTGGGCGTGGCCGGCTTCATGGTGATGCCCTCGGTGATCTACGTGGCCGATGCGCGCGAAGCGATGCTCAACGTGCGCACCATCGCCAATGCGGCGCAGCAACCCATCATGGTCTACAACAACCCGGTGGCCTACCGCGTGGACCTCAAGCCCGAACACATGGTCGAGCTGGCCGATTGCGAATGGATCGCCGCCATCAAGGAGAGCACCGACAACATCCGCCGCATCACCGACCTGCGCAACACGGTGGGCGACCGCTACCAGCTGTTCCTGGGCGTGGACGACCTGGCCTACGAAGGCCTGGCGCTGGGCTGCGACGGCCTGCTGGCGGGTGTGGGCTGCGCGTTCCCGCGCGAGACAGTGGCGCTCTACGACCTGATGAAGGCCGGCAAATTCGCCGAGGCGCTCAAGCTCTACCAGTGGATGACGCCGATGCTGCACCTGGATGTGTCGACCAAGTTGGTGCAGAACCTCAAGCTCATCGACGTGCTGGTCGGCGTGGGCACCGAGCACATGCGCCGCCCGCGCCTGCCGCTCATCGGCGAGGAGCGCGCCTTCATCGAGAACATCGTGAAGAAAGCCCTCGCGACGCGGCCGGCCCAGTATCAATCGGTTGTTTAATAACCGCCCTTTCATTGTCCCAACCCAGGAAGAAGCATGAAGACAAAAGCAAGCATGGTTCCTTTTCTCAGCATCGTCGGCCTCGCGGCATTTGCCCTCGCAGGCCATGCCAATGCGCAGGAGCAGGTCGTCAAGATCGGCCACAGCGGTCCCCTCTCAGGGCCCAACGCGTTCGCCGGCAAGGACAATGAAAACGGCGTGCGCCTGGCCATCGAGGAACTCAACGCCAAGAAGATCACCGCCGGCGGCAAGACGCTGAAGTTCGAGCTGGTCTCCGAAGACGACCAGTGCGACGCCAAGACCGGCGTGAGCGTGGCTCAGAAGTTCGTGGACGACGGCGTCAAGTTCGTCATGGGCCCGTACTGCTCGGGCGTGGCCATTCCGGCCTCACGCGTCTACAGCGACGGCGGCGTCATGGTCTCCACCGTGGGCACCAACCCGAAGGTCACGCAAGGCGGCTACAAGAACCTCTACCGCATCATCGCGAGCGACAACCAGATCGGCTCCAGCATGGCCGTGTACGCAGCCAAGGAACTGAAGGTCAAGAAGGTCGGCGTGATCGACGACCGCACCGCCTTCGGCCAGGGCCTCGCGGACGAGTTCACCAAGGAAGCGCTCAAGCAAGGCCTCACCGTGGTCGGCAAGGAGTTCACCACCGACAAGGCCGTTGACTTCACCGCCATCCTGACCAACATGAAGGCCAAGGCGCCCGAGGCGATCTTCTTCGGCGGCTATGCACCGCAGGCCGCGCCGATGGCACGGCAGATGAAGCAACTGGCCGTGCCCGGCAAGCTCCTGGGCGGCGACACCGTCTGCAGCCCGGCAACCGGCAAGCTCGGCGGCGATGCGGTCAACGACCTGGTGTTCTGCGCGCAGGGCGGCTCCATCCTCGAGAAGGCGCAGAGCGGTCCGGCCTTCAAGGAGAAGTTCAAGAAGCGCTTCAACGCCGATGCCGATGCCTACGCCGCCTCGTACTACGACCAGGTGCTGTTCATCGGCGAATCGATGAAGAAGGCCAACTCGATCGACCCCGACAAGGTGGGCGCGCAGCTCTACAAGGACACCTACAAGGGCGTGGCCGCCACCTATTCATATGACGACAAGGGGAACATGAAGCAGGCGCCGATCACGGTGTTCACCTTCAAGAACGCCGCTCCCGTCCCTATCGCTAGTTACTGAACGGACAGCCCATGCAACGCATCCAGATCGTCGATTCACACACGGGCGGCGAGCCCACGCGCCTTGTGATCGGCGGGTTTCCCGACCTGGGTGGCGGCAGCATGGCCGAGCGCCGTGCGCTGCTGGCCGACCGGCACGACAAGTGGCGCGCGGCCACCGTGCTGGAGCCGCGCGGCAGCGACGTGGTGGTGGGCGCGCTGCTGTGCGAGCCGGTGTCGCCCGATGCCGCCGCGGGCGTGATCTTCTTCAACAACGCCGGGTACCTGGGCATGTGCGGCCACGGCACCATCGGGCTGGTCGCGAGCCTGGCGCACATGGGACGCATCGGCGTGGGCGAGCACCGCATCGAGACGCCCGTGGGCACGGTCACGACCACGCTGCATGCCGACGGTTCGGTGAGCGTGCGCAACGTGCCGGCGTACCGATATCTGCACCATGTGGCGGTCGAGTTGCCGGGCCACGGTACGGTGCGCGGCGACGTGGCGTACGGCGGCAACTGGTTCTTTCTGGTGAGCGAGCACGGCCAGCGTGTGGCGAGCGACAACCTTGCCGCGCTGACCGACTACACGGCCGCCTTGCGCCGCGCGCTCGCGGCGCAGGGCATCACAGGCGCCGAGGGCGCGGAGATCGATCACATCGAACTCTTCGCGAACGACGACGGTGCAGACAGCCGCAACTTCGTGCTGTGCCCCGGCAATGCCTACGACCGCTCGCCCTGCGGCACCGGCACCAGCGCCAAGATCGCCTGCCTGGCCGCCGACGGCAAGCTCGCGCCGGGCGAGACGTGGACGCAGGCCAGCGTGATCGGCAGCCGCTTCGAAGCCAGCTACACGATGGATGGCGACAAGGTCATCCCCACGCTGCGCGGCCGCGCGCACATCAGCGCCGAGGCCACGCTGCTGGTGGAAGAAGGCGACCCCTTCGGATGGGGCATCCGGCTCTAGCAACCGGCATGGACCCGGACGTCATCGTCATCGGCGCCGGTATCGTCGGTGCCGCCTGCGCGCATGCGATGGCCCAGGCCGGCCGCAAGGTGCTGGTACTCGATGCACGCATCGGCGGTGCCACGGGCGCCGGCATGGGCCATCTCGTGGTGATGGACGACAACCCGGCCGAGCTCGCATTGAGCCGCGATTCGACGGCGCGATGGCGCGCCCTCGCGCCGCGCATGTCCGAAGACTGCGCCTACAGCGCCTGCGGCACGCTCTGGATCGCCGCGAACGACGAAGAAATGGCCGAGGCCGAACGCAAGCAGCACAGGCTGCGTGCGGACGGCATCGACAGCCGCCTGCTCGACGCAGCCGCATTGGCACGCGCGGAACCCGCGTTGCGCAAGGGCCTCGCGGGCGCGCTCGAAGTGCCGGGCGACGGCATCCTCTACGCGCCGAACGCCGCGCGCTGGTTGATCGCCCGAGGCGGCGCCTCGATCCGCGTCGAGCACGCGAAGGTCGATGCCATCGAAGATGACGGCACGCTGCGTCTCGCCGACGGCACCCGCCGCAGCGCCCCGCAGGTCGTGCTGGCCAACGGCATCGAGGCGACGACGCTGTGCCCCGAACTCCCGATCCGCCCGAAGAAGGGCCACCTGCTGATCACCGACCGCTACCCGGGCACGGTGCATCACCAGCTGGTCGAGCTCGGCTACGTGACCAGCGCGCACCACAGCGACGGCGATTCGGTGGCCTTCAACGTCCAGCCGCGGCCCACGGGGCAATTGCTGATCGGCTCCTCGCGCCAGTTCGACACCACCGACCCCGCTGTCGAGGCGCCGATGCTCGCGCGCATGCTGCAGCGCACGCTCGACTACTTGCCGGGGCTCGCGAACCTCAATGCGGTGCGTTCGTGGACCGGCATGCGTGCCGCAACGCCGGACGGCCTGCCGCTGCTGGGCAAGCACCCGTGGCGCGAGAAGCTCTGGCTCGCTGTTGGCCACGAAGGCCTGGGCGTGACCACCGCGCCGGGCAGCGCGCATCTGCTCGCGGCACTGATGACCGGCGCCGCGCCTGAGTTCGATGCGGCGCCTTATGCGCCGCGTGGCCTGCTGGGGATGGCATGAGCGATCACACCCTGCTGCACATCGACGGCAATCTGGTGCGCGTGAAGGCGGGCAGCTCGGTCGCTGCCGCATTGCACGTGGCCGGCGGTACGGGCGTTGCGCGCATTTCCGTCACGGGCCAGCCGCGCGCGCCGTTCTGCGGCATGGGCGTATGCCAGGAATGCCGCGTGCTCATCGACGGCCGGCACCGGCTCGCCTGCCAGACAGTCTGCGCCGAAGGCATGCGCGTGGAGACCTCGGAATGACCGCGCTCGAACACTGCGATGTGTTGATCGTCGGCGCGGGTCCTGCCGGCATGGCGGCGGCAGTCGCTGCCGCGCCGAGCGGCGCATCGATCGTCGTGATCGACGACAACCCCGCGCCCGGCGGACAGATCTGGCGCGACGGCCCCGGCGCCTCGTTGCCCGCAGCCGCGCGCAAGTGGCGCGATGCGCTCGCGCGCCACGCCAACATCCGCGTCTGCAGCGGCACGCGCGTGATCGCCGCGCCCGCGCGCAATGAATTGCTGCTCGAAGACGCCGAACGCGGCTGGCGCATGCGGTGGAAGAAACTGATCCTTTGCACCGGCGCGCGGGAGCTGCTGCTGCCCTTTCCGGGCTGGACGCTGCCGGGCGTGACGGGCGCGGGCGGGTTGCAGGCGCTCATCAAGGCGGGGCTGCCGATCGAGGGCGAACGCATCGTGATCGCCGGCAGCGGCCCGCTGTTGCTCGCCGCCGCTTCGACGGCGCGCGCGGCGGGCGCGAAGGTCGTGCGCATCGCGGAGCAAGCCTCGTTCGCGGCGGTCGCAGGGTTTGCCGCCGGCCTCTGGCGCTGGCCGGGCAAGGCCGCGCAGTCGGTGACCCTGGCCGACCCGCAGTACCGCACCTCGTCGCGCATCGTGTCGGTGCAAGGCGGCACGCAGGTCGAATCGGTACGGCTTCTTCAGGACGGCCGCGAGGTGGACATCGCCTGCGACCGTGTGGCCTGCGGCTTCGGCCTCACGCCCAACACGCAACTCGGCCGCCTGCTCGGCTGCGCCCTCACGGCCGAAGGCGCGCAGGCACTGGCCGTCGATGCGCGGCAGCGCACCAGCCTGCCCGACGTCTACGCCGCCGGCGAATGCACCGGCTTCGGCGGCAGCGAGCGCGCGCTCGCGCAAGGTTCCATCGCCGGCTACGCCGCCGTCGGCAACGAGCGCGCCGCGAAACAACATGAAGGCGAACGCGCGCGATGGGACGCCTTCGCCACGCAACTGCACCGCAGCTTCGCGCTCGCCCCCGAGATCCGGCAGATGCCGCAGCCCGACACCCTCGTGTGCCGCTGCGAAGACGTGCCCTTCTCCGCGCTCGCGGACTGCACCGGCTGGACCGACGCCAAGCTGCATCGCCGCTGCGGCATGGGCGCCTGCCAGGGGCGCGTGTGCGGGGACGCGGCGCAGTTCCTGTTCGGTTGGACGCCGCCCGCGCCGCGCCCGCCGCTGTCGCCGGTGCGCATCGCGACGCTGGCCGGGCTGGCGGACCCGGTGGACCCGGGCAACGCCCGACAATGACACCCCGCCCGCACAAGAACCCCATGGCCCCCCCGAAAACCGCCCCTCGCCCCCCGCTCAAGCGCCGCGCTGCCGACGTGGCCTACGACGCCATCGAGACGCTGCTGTCCACCATGCAACTGGAGCCCGGCAGCCAGATCGTCGAGGCCGATCTTGCCGAGCGCACGGGCCTGGGCCGCACGCCGGTGCGCGAGGCGCTGATGCGCATGGTGTCGATCGGGCTCATCGTGCAGCAGCCGCGCCGCGGGCTGCTGGTGTCGGCCATCGACCTGGCCGACCACCTGGACGTGATCCAGACCCGGCGCGTGCTCGAACGCGTGATCGCGGCCTGCTCGGCGCGCCGCGCCACCGCGCTGCAGCGCAAGGACATCGTGCGCTGCGCCGAGGCGATGGTCGAGGCCGCGGGCCGCGGCGACCTTGTCGACTACATGCGCGCCGACCATGCGCTGGACCTGGTGAACCACCAGGCAAGCCACAACAACTCGGCGGTGAAGGCGGTGATTCCGCCCATCGTGCAGTGCCGGCGCTTCTGGTACGCCTACCAGCACGAGGGCGAGATCGTCGAGGGCGCGAACGCGCACCTCGAACTGGCCCAGGGCATCGCGACCGGCAACGAGGCCGCGGCGGTTGCCGGCGCCGATCGGCTGATGGACTACCTCGAAGTCTTCGCCCGCAAGATCATCGACAAGTAGGCCGAAGGGCCACGCCGCGACGCCTTCGGACACCGGGGAACTACGCGTGATCCGACCGGGCCTTCGGCGCATACTGGCCGGATGGCCGTCGCACCCCGCGCCCTCCCCCAGGACTTTTTCTCCACCGAAGAGTGGCAATCGCTCACCACGCGCTCGTCGTGGCGGGGGCTGTGGCTGGTGGCGCACTGCTGGGGCGTCATCGGCGCCGCGTTGCTGGTGGGCATCGTGTGGCCGTGGACCGTTCCGCTGATGGTGCCCATCGTCGGCGCGCGGCAGCTGGGGCTCTTCATCCTCATGCACGACGCGGCGCATGCAGGCCTGCACCGCAACCGCAAGGTCAATGATTGGGTGGGCCACTGGCTGTGCTCGCACACCCTGCGCGACTACCGGCCCTACCACCTGCAGCACCACCGCTTCGTGCAGCAGACCGAAGACCCGGACCTCGTGCTGTCCGCGCCCTTTCCGATCACGCGCGAATCGATGTGGCGCAAGGTGGTGCGCGACCTGAGCGGACAGACCTTCTACAAGCAGCGCTTCGGGCACATCGCCGAAGGCATCCGCGGGCGCGCGCCGGGCCAATCGGCGCTGAAGGCCTTCGGCCGCGAGATCGCGAAGAACCGGCGATTCTTCATCGGCAACGGCCTCGGCCTGCTCGCCTTCGCGTTGGCCGGTTACTGGTGGGCGTGGGTGCTGATGTGGCTGCTGCCGATGGCGACCTGGCTGCCGCTCGTGAGCCGCGTGCGCAACATCGCTGAGCACGCGCTGGTCGCGCAGAACGAGGCCGACCCGATGCGCCAGGCGCGCACCACGCATGCCAACCTGGTCGAGCGCATCTTCATTGCGCCGTACTGGGTCAACTACCACTGCGAACATCACATGTTCACCAACCTGCCCTGCTGGGCGCTGCCGAAGGCACATCGCCTGCTGCAGCGCCAGGGCGCGACGGTACGGATGGAAGTGCAGCCCGGCTACCTGAGCCTGCTGCGGCGGGCGACGGCGGCCCGGCCTGTTCAGGCCGTTTAGCAGCCCGCTTGCTCAGCCCGCGCAGCGCGGCGGGCTCGCTCAGTCGCCGCTGGCCTCGCCGGTACCCTCTTCGAGCCCGGGCCAGCCCAGCAATTCAGCCAGCCGCTGCACGATCCAGGTGGCCTCGGCGGCCGACACGCCCGCCTCCGGCGTCGCCAGCCCGGCATGGATGCGACGCAGGATTTCGCTTTCGACCGGCACCTCGGTGTGGTGCTGGATCTGCGCGTGGTTCACCAGGTGGCTGGCCAGGTCCTCGCAGATCTCGTAGCGCTCGCGCACCACGCCGATCGGTTCGCGAAGGCGCTGGCGCGCATCGCTGTAGACCGCGAAGAACGAGGGCGGAATGAAGATCTGGTTGTCGTCGGACATCGCGGATTCAGGGCTGCCCCAATGACAAAACGCGCCCTGAGGCGCGTTCGTCGTGGCTCCGGGGAGCCATCGGGGGCTGGATCAGCCGCCCTTCTTGGCGCGCTTGCCAGGGTTCTTCTTGCTGCGCGTTGCGGTGCCACGTTCCAGGCTGACCTTCTGGCCGCCACCGGACTTGGGCAGCGTGTAGCCGGGCAGCGGCGTCGGCTTCGGGGTGGCAACGCGTTCGGCTTCGGTACGGAATGTCTTGGGCATGAAAAGCTCGGGTAAAAGTAATGTTCGAACCCGCGATTAGGCCACATCGAGGATTTCATATGCCAATAACCGAAACAACGGGCGCCATCGAGCGCCCGCGCTTCGTTTCGGGGTCGTTGCTGCGCCACGTGTGCGTGATGGCCGGCACCGGTGCTGTCGGGCTGATCGCGGTGTTCGCGGTCGACCTGATCAACCTGTTCTACATCTCGCTGCTCGGCGAAAAAGAGACGGCGGCGGCGGTCGGCTTCGCGGGCGTGGTCGGCTTCTTTCACACCTCGCTGTGCATCGGACTGACCATCGGCATCGCGGCGGTGGTGTCGCGCACGGTGGGCGCCGGCCGCGCGGTGCAGGCACGGCGCATCGCGACCTCGAGCCTGGTGCTGATGGCGGCGCTGTCGGTGGTGGTGGGCAGCGGCACGGCGTTTTTTCTGCACCCCGCGCTGCACGCGCTCGGCGCCGAAGGCGAAACCGCGCGGCTCGCGCAGCGCTACCTCGCGGTGACGGTGCACACGCTGCCGCTGCTGGGCATCGGCATGGCGTGCTCGGCCCTCTTGCGTTCGATCGGCGATGCGCGCCGCTCGATGACCGTCACGCTCGCGGCGGCTTTCGTGACGGCGGTGCTCGACCCGATATTGATCTTCGGCTTCGGCCTGGGGCTCGACGGTGCCGCCATCAGCGCGGTGGTCTCGCGCATGGTGCTCGCGGCCATCGGGCTGCACGGCGTGATGGTGAAGCACCGGATGCTCGGGCGCTTCGAGGCATCGCAACTGGCCAGCGATGCGCGTGGGCTCGCCGGCGTGGCCGGGCCGGCGATGCTGACGAATCTGGCAACGCCCGTGGGCGCTGCGTTCGTCACGCATGCGATCGCGCAGTTCGGTCCGTCTGCTGTTGCGGGCGCGGCCACCATCGACCGGCTGAGCCCGGTGGCCTTCGGGCTGGTCTACGCGCTGAGCGGCGCGGTCGGGCCGATCCTGGCGCAGAACCTCGGTGCGGGCCAGTACCGCCGCGTGCAGGAGGGGCTGCGCGACAGCCTGATGTTCATGGTGGCTTCGGTCGCCGTTGCATGGCTGGTGCTTGCGCTGAGCCAGGGCGTGCTGATCCGCGCGTTCTCGGCCGAAGGGCAGGCGGCGGAGCTGATCGCGCTCTTCTGCACCTGGCTCGCGGCGAGCTTTTTCTTTTCGGGCGGGTTGTTCGTGGCGAACGCGTCGTTCAACAACCTCGGGCATCCGCTGCTGTCGACTTTTTTCAACTGGGGGCGTGCCACGCTGGGCACGATTCCATTCGCCTGGTGGGGCTCGCACCACGGCGCGGCCGGCGTGCTGATCGGTCAGGCCGTGGGCTCGTCGATCTTCGGGTTGCTGGCGGTGGTGGTGGCGTTCCGGCTGGCCGCGAAACTGGCGCGGCAGGAGCCGTCGATGAAGGCGCCGGCACCGGTACTCGATGCGCCGGTGGCGCCGACCTCGGCGCATGGCGATGCTGCGGCGCTTGCCACGCCGCAGCCTGTTGCCGTTACTGGTCCTGCAGCGTCAGCAGCCGCACCTTGACCGACTTGCCCTTGACGCGGCCGCTGGAGAGCTTGTTCGCCGCTTCCGCGGCGATGGCGCGGTCCACCGCCACATAGGTCGAGAACTCGTTGACGTTGATCTTGCCGACCTGGTCCTTCGTGTAGCCGCAGTCGCCGGTGAGCGCGCCCAGCACGTCGCCGGCGCGGATCTTTTCCTTGCGCCCGCCGACGATCTGCAGCGTGGCCATCGGCGGCCGCAGCGGCGCGCCCTTGCCCGGCGTGAGCTCGGCCAGGTCGTGCCATTCGGACTCGCGGCCCTGCAGCTGCTCGATCTTTCCGACGCTGCCCATCTCGTTCATGCTGGCCAGGTTGAGCGCCAGGCCTTCGGCATCGCCCGACTGGCCCACGCGGCCGGTGCGGCCGACGCGGTGGATATGGATCTCGGAATCGGGCGTCACATCGACGTTGATCACCGCTTCGAGGTGCGAGATATCGAGCCCGCGTGCCGCCACGTCGGTGGCCACCAGCACCGAGCAACTGCGGTTGGCGAACTGCACCAGCACCTGGTCGCGCTCGCGCTGTTCCAGCTCGCCGAAGAGCGCCAGCGCGCTGAAGCCCTGCGCCTGCAGCACCTCGACCAGGTCGCGGCACTGCTGCTTGGTGTTGCAGAAGGCCAGCGTGCTGACGGGACGGAAATGGTCGAGCAGCAGACTCACGGTGTGCAGCCGATCGCTGTCTTTCACCTGGTACCAGCGCTGGCGGATCTTGCTGCCTTCATGCTGCGCCTGCACCGTGATCTGCTGCGGGCTCTTCATGAACTGCTGCGCGAGCTTGGCGATGCCTTCGGGATACGTGGCTGAGAACAGGAGCGTCTGGCGCTCCTTCGGGCACTGGCGCGCGACCTTTACGATGTCTTCGAAGAAGCCCATGTCCAGCATGCGGTCGGCTTCGTCGAGCACCAGCGTGTTGAGCGCCGAGAGGTCGAGGTTGCCGCGGTCCAGGTGGTCCATGATGCGGCCCGGCGTGCCCACGACGATGTGCGCGCCGTGCTCCAGGCTGGCAATTTGCCCGCGAAGTGCGACGCCGCCGCAGAGCGTGACCACCTTGATGTTTTCTTCCGCGCGCGCCAGGCGGCGGATTTCGGTCGTGACCTGGTCGGCCAGCTCGCGCGTCGGGCACAGCACCATCGCCTGGATGGCGAAGCGGCGTGCGTTGAGGTTGGCGAGCAGCGCGAGCGCAAAGGCGGCGGTCTTGCCGCTGCCGGTCTTGGCTTGGGCGATCAGGTCCTTGCCGAGCAACGCCGGCGGCAGGGCGGCGGCCTGGATGGCCGTCATCTGCGTGTAGCCCAGCTGGGTGAGGTTGGCCAGCATCTGGGGCGAGAGCGCCAGGGTGGCAAAGCCGTTGTCGGCAGGGGCCTGGGCTTGCGGGCCGCCGGCTGTGGGATTGGGTGTGGTCATCGTTCAGCAGCCGGAAGGCCGGGCAGGCCGGAAGCGCAAAAAACAAAAGCCTTGCCGGCGCCTTTTGCGAGGCGCCGCAAGGCTTTGGGTCCCTCGCGGATCAGCGGCGGGGTGAGTTGTTGCCGCCACCGGTCGGCGGCGGGCCGCGACGTTCCAGGTGGCGGAAGGTGATGCGACCCTTGGTCAGGTCGTAGGGCGAGAGTTCGAGCGACACCTTGTCACCCGCCAGGATGCGGATGTGGTGCTTGCGCATCTTGCCGCCGCTGTAGGCGATCAGTTGATGGCCGTTGTCCAGCGTGACGCGGTAGCGCGAGTCGGGCAGGACTTCGGTCACTGCGCCGTTCATTTCGATCAGTTCTTCCTTGGGCATGCTTGGTTACCTCTGAATCTCGTTCGATGTGTGTTGGATGTGAAGATGGGCGTGATTGTTTCAGCCTGCGCAGGCCAAGGCGAGCGGGGCGCAACGCGGATGGCGTTCCTGCACCCAGCCGAGGCCTTCGGCGACTGCGTAGCTTGCAGCGGCGGCGTGGCTGGCAAAGCGCGGCGTGAAACGCATCACGCGGTCGTGCATGCCGCTGCCGTGGCCGGAGCGGATCGAGACGGAAGCGGCGAAGTTGCCGTCGTCCTGGTGTCGAATGAGCGGGGAAACAAGGTACTTGCCCACCGCGATACTGTGTTGAATGATGTCCATGAAGCCTTGGCACAACGCGCGAAATTTGGACGCGAAATGCCTGAAAAATGATTGAAAACGGGCGTGGGCCGGCCAGAACGGCGCGGCGAACGCGCTATTCGCTTCAACAAGAACGAAGGCAGTGGTGGCAATCATGGGCGCCCGGTCTGGCGCTCCAACACACTGTGAAGCCGGCTGAAGAAAGTGAGGGGTCCTGAAAAATCCAAGGGACAGTGCAGGTCAGCCGGCAATATGACGAAGTGCTTCGTCGTGGTATCGAAACGAACCCGCCATTGTAGCTCACCCCCAGGCTTCGCGCACTTCGTGTCGCTTCTCCTACCCCCTCACCGGGGGCAATGCCTGCGGCCCGGCAAAGCCGGTTCCGCGGCATTTCCCGAAAAAAGAGCCGCTTCTGCCTTCGTGGTGGGACGCAGCATCAGGCCCAGGCCCGCTAGCTGGCAGGCCGCGCCCACCCAGCCCAGCGCGCTCACACCGATCAGGTCGATCACCGCGCCGCCCAGCGCCGAGCCGGCTGCAATGCCGAGGTAGACCGCCGAGGCGTTGAGCGACAGCGTCATCGGCGCGCGGTCCGGTGCCAGGCGAATCAGCCGCACCGCCTGCGCCGGGCCGAAGCCCCAGCCCGCAAAGCCCCAGAGCGCCGACAGCCCGACGATGAATGGCAGCGCCAGGCCGCGCGGCAGCATCTGCGCCGAGAACGAGAGCCCGCCCAGAATCACGACCAGCATCAGCGCAAAACCTTGCGCCATGCGGTCCGCGCCGAAGCGGTCCGTGGCCCAGCCGCCCGCCGCGGTGCCTGCAGCGGCCGCCACGCCGATGGCGAAGAACACGGCGCTCACCCCCTCGGCACCGAAACCCAGCGTGCCCGAGAGGAACAGCGCGATGTACGTATAGAAGCTGAAGCCGCCCGTCGCCCACAGCAGGGTGGTCAGCAAGGCGGGCAGCACGCCGGGCTCGCGAACCACCAGCCAGGCGGGTGTGCGGACGGCAGCCGGCGTCGACACCGGCCCGCGCGGCAGGCCGACAGCCAGCCCCCAGGTCGCCAGCGCCGCCACCGCGGCGATCAGCAGGTAGGCGGTGCGCCAGCCGCCCCAGCCCGCGATCCAGGCGCCCAGCGGCACGCCGAGCGCCACCGCCACCGTGCCGCCGCCCGTCACGATGGCCATCGCGCGGCCGCGCAGCGTGGGCGACACCATCGAGGCCGCCACCGCGCTCGCAGTCGGCAGGAACACGCCGGCCACCAGGCCCAGCGCCACCCGCGCCAGCGCGAGTTGCGCGAAGCCTTGCGACATCGAAGCCGCCAGCGTGAGCCCCGAGAACGCGGCAAGACTGGCGATCAGCAGCGGCCGCCGCCCGAAGCGTGCACACAGCGCAGCCATCACCGGCGAGCCGATGGCGTAGCTCAGCGCGAACAGCAGCACCAGCTGGCCGGCGTGCGTTGCGCTCACCTGCAGATCGGCCGCCAGCACCGGCAGCAGGCCGGCGATCATGAAGCTTTCGGTGCCGATGGCGAAGGCGCCCAGTGCGAGCCACGCGAGGCCAAGGGGCAGGCGTTCGGCGGGTCGGGCTTGCGCGGCGAGGAGGGAATCGGTGGTCATGAAAAGACTCCGGTGAGCGTTCTGAGGCCTTCAGAATAGGTTTGCGATTGGCTCCTCAAAAGAACCACAATCGGCAAACTTCATGGAGCCACTTTTCGAACTCGCCATCCGCCTGCCGGGCACCGGCTCGCGCGAGTTGCTGCGCGAGGTGCACCGGCAGCTGCGCGACGCCATCCTCGACGGCCGGCTGCAGCCCGGCGCACGCCTGCCGGCGACGCGCGCGCTCGCCGAACGGCTGGGCATCTCGCGCAACACCATGCTCGCGGCCTACGACCTGCTGCTGAGCGAGGGCTACCTGCTGGCACGTCCCGGCGCCGGCACCTATGTGGCCGATACGCTGCCGCAGTCGCGCCGCGGGCGCACGTCCAAAGGCACATCCAGAGGCACATCCGCCCGTCGCGACCCGCGGCTGGTGCCGCTGAACATCTCCGGCGCCGACCTCCCGCCCACGCTGCAGCCGCCCCGCGCGCGCGACGATTTCCGCGTCGGCCTGCCCGACACCGGGGCCTTTCCCTTCGACATCTGGCGCCGCCTGTCCGACCGCGCGCTGCGCCGCATCGCCCGCGAGCCCGCCGACTATGCAGAGCCGCAGGGCCAGGCCGCGCTGCGCGAGGCGATCGCCAGGCATGTGTCGTTCACCCGCGCGGTCGGCTGCACGGCCGACGACATCGTCGTCACCGCCGGCGCGCAGCAGGCCTTCGGGCTGCTCGCGCGCATCCTCGTCGTGCCGGGGCGCACGGTGGTCGCGGTCGAGCAGCTTTTCTACCCCTCGCTGCGCGAGGCCATGACGGCCGCCGGCGCGAAAGTGGTCGCCGTACCCACCGATGCCGAGGGCCTGTGCGTCGAGCAACTGCCGCCCGAGGTGCGCGTGATCTGCGTGACGCCGTCGCACCAGTTCCCCACCGGCGTCGCGATGTCGCCGCAGCGGCGCGCGGCGCTGCTGGCCTTCGCGCGGGCGCGCAACGCGGTCGTCATCGAGGACGACTACGACAGCGAATTCCGCTTCGCCGGCCGCCCGCTCGATGCGTTGCAGACGCTGGACCGCGCCGAGTCGGTCTGCTATGTCGGCACTTTCTCGAAGAGCCTGTTTCCGGCGCTGCGGCTCGGTTTCGTGGTCGCGCCGCCCTGGGCGCGCGCGGCGCTGGTGCGGGCGCGCGAGCTGGCCGACTGGCACGGCCCGGTGCTGCTGCAGGAGACGCTCGCCGCCTTCATCGCCGAAGGGCATCTGGCGCGCCACATCCGCAAGATGCGCAAGATCTACGGGGTACGGCGCACTGCGTTGCTGCAAGCGCTCGCACAGCACGGCGCGGGGCGGCTCGACGTGATTCCTTCCGACGCGGGGCTGCACCTGTCGGCGTGGCTGCGCACGAACACCCGCGATGCCACCGTGGTCGCGCGCGCCGCCGCAGCCGGCATCGCGCTGCCGCCGCTCTCGCGCTTCGCGCTGGACCCGCAGGCGCCCGGCGCACCCAACGGCCTCGCCTTCGGCTACGGCCTGGTCGACGCATCGCAGATCGACGGCGCCATCCGCCGGCTCGTCCGGCTGCTCTGAGCCCGCGGCCCACGGCGCCCCCGCGCAGGCGTTCGAGCGCATGCTTTGTCGCCGTGCGCCTACAGGCGCAGCTTGCGCCTTTGCGCTCAATCGCGCCATGAACACCAGCACCCTCAGCGCGACCCCCGTGCGCTACGACCCCGCTGTCGAAACCTTCCGCGACGACGAGGCGCAAACGCACACGGACCTCGTGGCCACCCTTGCGGACATGGCCACCACCATGGCGGATCACACCGGGCATGCCATGCGCGCCGTCCACGCCAAGAGCCACGGCCTGCTGCACGGCGAGTTGCGCGTGCTCGACGGCTTGCCCGAAGCGCTGGCGCAGGGGCTGTTTGCGGCGCCGCGACGTTGTCCGGTGGTGATGCGGCTGTCGACGCCGCCGGCCGAAGCGCTCGACGACCGCGTGTCGCTGCCGCGCGGCATGGCCGTCAAGGTGCTCGGCACCGAGGGCGCACGCGTGGAAGGCTCCGAGGGCCACAGCTCGCAGGACTTCCTGTTTGTCGACGGCCCGGTGTTCGCCGCCCCCGATGCCAAGGGGTTCCTGCGCAGCCTGAAGCTGCTTGCCAGCACCACCGACAAGGCGCCCAACGCCAAGCGCGTGCTCTCCAGCGTGTTGCAGGGCGTGGAGAAAGCGGTCGAAACCTTCGGCGCACAGAGCGGCACGCTGATCGCGTTGGGCGGCCATGCGGAGACGCATCCGCTCGGCGCCACCTTCTTCACCCAGGTGCCGCTGCGCTACGGCGCCTACATCGCCAAGCTGCAGCTCGTGCCCGTGTCGCCCGCCCTGTTGGCGCTGGAGAACGCACCGCTCGACCTGGCCGGCAGGCCCGACGGCACGCGCGAGGCCGTGGCCGATTTCATGCAGCAGAACCCGGCGGTCTGGGAGTTGCGTGCGCAGCTGTGTATGGACCTGGAGCGCATGCCGGTCGAGGATGCGTCGGTCGAGTGGCCGCAGGAGCTGAGCCCCTTCGTGGCCGTGGCGCGCATCACGCTGGACAAGCAGGACGGCTGGAGCGACGCGCTCGCGCGCGAGATCGACGACGGCATGGCCTTCAATCCCTGGCACGCGCTGGCCGCGCACCGGCCGCTGGGCAATGTGATGCGCGCGCGCAAGGCCGCGTACGCAGCCTCGTCGAACTTTCGCAGCGAGCGCAACGGCTGCCCGCTGCACCGCTGAGCCGGGTCCTTCAGCCGAGTCCGAGCATCATCCGGTTGGCCGTCACGTCGACGCCGCCGGCCGCGAAATCGTCGAACGCCCGGTCGGCCACGCGGATGATGTGGTCGGCGATGAAGGCCGCGCCCTCGCGTGCGCCGTCTTCCGGGTGCTTGATGCAGCACTCCCATTCGAGCACCGCCCAGCCGGGGAAGTCGTACTGCGCCATCTTCGAGAAGATCGCCTTGAAGTCGACTTGCCCGTCGCCCAGCGAGCGAAAGCGCCCCGCGCGGTTGATCCAGCTCTGGAAGCCGCCGTACACGCCCTGCTTGCCGCTCGGGTTGAACTCGGCGTCCTTCACATGAAAGATCTTGATGCGCTCGTGGTAGTGGTCGATGTAGGCGAGGTAGTCCAGTTGCTGCAGCAGGAAGTGGCTCGGGTCGTACAGGAGGCAGGCGCGCGGGTGGTTGCCGACGCGCTCCAAAAACATCTCGTAGCTCACCCCGTCGTGCAGGTCTTCGCCCGGATGGATCTCGTAGCCCACGTCCACGCCCGCCGCGTCGAAGGCATCGAGGATCGGGCGCCAGCGGCGGGCGAGTTCGTCGAAGGCTTCCTCGATGAGGCCCGGCGGGCGCGGCGGCCACGAATAAAGGTAGGGCCATGCCAATGCGCCCGAGAAGGTCGCATGCGCCGTGAGCCCCAGGTTGGCCGAGGCCTTCGCCGCGAAGTGAAGTTGCTGCACGGCCCACTGATGGCGCCGCACCGGATCGCCGCGCACCTCGGGCGCCGCGAAGCCGTCGAAGCCCGCGTCGTAGGCCGGATGCACCGCGACCAGTTGGCCTTGCAGGTGCGTCGAAAGCTCGGTGATCTCCAGCCCGTGCTGTGCGAGCGTGCCCTTCACTTCGTCGCAGTAGGTCTTGCTCTCGGCGGCCTTCTGGAGGTCGAACAGGCGTGCGTCCCAGCTCGGGATCTGCACGCCCTTGTAGCCCAGGCCCGCGGCCCATCCGGCGATGCCGTCGAGCGTGTTGAACGGGGCGGTGTCTCCCGCGAACTGGGCCAGGAATATGGCGGGACCCTTGATCGTTTTCATGGCTTGTCTTCCTTATGCGTCGTGGCGGCGTTGAAAGCATACTTGGCGTGTCGTCCGACCCGCCGCGAGAGGCCAACGCGCCACAATGGATTTTCCTTTTCGCATTCCCCGTTCAGTTCGCGCTGACAGTCCCGCGATGACGCAACCTGTTTCCGCTCGGCTCAAGATCGGCCTGTCCGCCTGCTTCTCGCACGCCGACCCGGCCCGGTCGCTGTTCACCAACAAGACGCTGCAGTACGTCGAGCAATCGATCGCGCACTGGCTCATGTCCGCCGGTGCCATGGTCGTGATGGTGCCCTGCCCCACCGGCGAAACCGCGCGCGGCGACACCAAGCTATCGCACTATGCGGAATGGCTGGACGGCGTGGTGATGCATGGCGGCGCCGATGTCTGGCCCGGCAGCTACGGCGAAGTGCCGCTCAAGGACGCCTGGATCGGCGACCAGATCCGCGACCTCTATGACCTGGCATTGGTCGAGGCCTTCGAGCAGGCCGGCAAGCCTATCTTCGGCGTGTGCCGCGGGCTGCAGCTCATCAACGTGGCCTTCGGAGGCACGCTCTACCAGGACATCGAAGCCCAGCACACGGGCGGCCTGCGGCACCGCGACCCGGTGACCTACGACCAGAACTTCCACGACATCGAAATCGTGCAGGGCACGCGGCTGTCCAAGCTCTTCCCGCAGGTGGACACGGCGCGCGTCAACAGCATTCACCACCAGGGCATCAAGGGGCTCGCGCCGGGTTTCGAGATCGAGGCCTGGAGCCTGCCCGACCGTGTGCCCGAGGCCATCCGCCGCCGGCCCGAGCGCGGCCGCAGCTACATCGCCGCGACCCAGTGGCACCCCGAATTCCACAAGCACGGCAGCACCGAAACGGTCGACGACACGCCGATCCTGCATGACTTCCTGTGGGCCTGCGCCACCGCCAAGGTGGCGCCGAAGACGCCGCCGCCGCAGTCCGGCCCGGGCAAGATCCGCGACCGCGCGGCGCGGGTGCTGCGCCAGGCATTGTTACGGCGCTGACGCGTTCGCCGGCCGGCCGAGAGGCTTGGCGCTTATCAGCGCCGGTCTGAACGGTTGGTGCTGCCGCTGACGCCGGCGTCGATGGTGCCGAACACCGTGACACCGCTGCCTGACGATGGCGACGCACCGCCGGCCGAATTCGCCGAGCCGGTACCGGCGCAGCCCGCCACCAGGGCGCCCATGGCAAGGGCGAGAACAGCTGCAATGAATGGCTTCACGTAAGACTCCAGGAATGGGTGGGACTGCAACCCACTATAGGCCGACGCCCCGCGCGGCCATGTAACAACACACCTGCCATCGGCCCTTGTGCGGCCGCGTCATCGCAGCAGCGGGGCCGGTGGCAGGGTGCAGGCGCTGCATCGTTCGTCAGAGCGCCGAGAGGTGCTTGCCCACGATGCCCGCGAGTTCGAACATCGTCACCTGGTCCTTGCCGAACACGGGCTTCAGCTTGGCATCGGCATTGATCGCGCGCTTGTTGGTCGCATCCTGCAGGCCGTTGGCCTTGATGTAGTCCCACAGCTTCTTGATGACCTCGGTGCGCGCCACCGGATCGGCGCCGATCACCGCGGCCAGCGAATCGCTGGGCTTCAGGCCCGCGCCGGGCTTGCGCGGCGCGGCCGCCTTTTTCGCGGCCGGTGCCTTCTTGGCAGCCGGCGTTTTCTTGGCCGCTACCTTCTTCGCCGCCGCGGTCTTGGCCGCCGGTTTGCCGAAGGTCTTGCGCGGCGGGAACTTGCTGCCGCCTTCGCGCGGCGCGAACTCGAAGGTCACCTTCCCTTCTTCGGCATTCCAGGTGAGGAAGGCCTTGAAGGCGCGGCGCGTGCGCATGCTCACGAACTTGTCGAGCAGGTCGGTCTTGCCGGTGGCGAGCAGCTTTTCCATCTGCGCGCGCTCCACGGGCTGCTGCAGGATGATCTTGCCGGTCTTGAAGGTGCAGCTGGGCGTGGGCTGTGCGTTGGTGGGCACGGATTTTTCGCACACGTAGTTGGCGCCGTGCTCGAACACCGGCGCGCCGCACACCGGGCAGTGGCCCACGGTGTCCTGCTCGCTGAAGTCGACGATCTCGCCGCTCTCGGCGTTCTTGTCGTCGCCGAAGTCGAACTCCAGCTTGAAGTTCTTGGCTTCCTCGTCGTACTTGATGACGATCTCGGACGTGAAGGGCCAGCCGGCCTTGGAGCGGAAGCCGTCGATCGGGCCGATGTGCTTGTCGCGCAAGAGCGCCTCGGCCTCGGCCACCTCGAAGGTGCGCCCGGCCGGCGACTTGCCGAACGAGAAGCCGCAGGCGTCCTCGCCCGTGCCGCTCTTGCCGGTGCAGGCGTAGCGGCGGTAGTTTTCGCGCACGATGCCGCCACAGTTGGGGCACGGCGTCTGCAGCGTGGCGTAGTCGCCGGGCACGGTGTCGCGGTCGTATTCCTTGGCCTTCTTGACGATGTGCTCGGTCATCGCGGCGATCTCGCGCATGAAGGCGTCGCGGCTGAGCGCGCCTTTCTCCATCTGCGCGAGCTTGTATTCCCACTCGCCGGTGAGCTCGGCCTTGGAGAGTTCTTCCACGCCCAGGCCGCGCAGCAGCGTCATCAGCTGGAAGGCCTTGGCTGTCGGAATCAGCTCGCGGCCCTCGCGCAGCATGTACTTCTCGGCGATCAGCCCTTCGATGGTGGCCGCGCGCGTGGCGGGCGTGCCCAGGCCCTTCTCCTGCATGGCTTCGCGCAGTTCGTCGTCGTCGATGGTCTTGCCGGCGCCTTCCATGGCGCCCAGCAGCGTGGCTTCGGAATAGCGTGCGGGCGGGCGCGTCTTCAGGCCCTTGATGTCGGCCGATTCGGTAGTGACGACTTCGCCCGGCTTCACCGCCACGAGGCGCTTGCCGTCCTTGTCGTCTTCCTTCTCGTCGTCCTGGGCTTCCTTGCCGTAGATGGCGAGCCAGCCCGGCTTGACCAGCACCTTGCCGTCGGTGCGGAACGGGTACTTCTTGCCGTCCTGCTCCACGGTGCTGATGCGCGTGGTCACCTGGTGCTCGGCGCTCGGGAAGAACACCGACAGGAAGCGCCGCACCACGAAGTCATAGAGCTTCTGCTCGGCTTCGCTCAGGCCGCTGGGCGCCTGCAGCGTCGGGATGATCGCGAAGTGATCCGACACCTTGGCGTTGTCGAAGATGCGCTTGTTGGGCTTGACGTAGTTGCCGTCGACCGCCTGTTTGGCGAACGGCGCCAGGTGCTTCATGCCGCTGTCGGCCAGCATCTCCATGGTCTGCTTGACGACCGGCAGGTAGTCCTCGGGCAGCGCACGCGAATCGGTACGCGGGTAGGTCAGCGCCTTGTGGCGTTCGTACAGGCTCTGGGCCAGCGCGAGCGTGGTCTTGGCGCTGAAGCCGAAGCGGCCGTTGGCCTCGCGCTGCAGCGAGGTCAGGTCGAACAGCGCGGGCGAGGCCTGCGTGGTGGGCTTGCTTTCTTCGGTCACCGTGGCGGGCTTGCCGCGCGCGGCGTTGGCGATGGCCAGTGCGTCGCGCTCGTTCCAGACGCGGTCCGCGCGCTGTTCGGCATCGGGCTCGCCGTTGGCCTGCAGCGGCGCATTGGCTTTCTTCCAGTTGGCGTCGAACCACTTGCCCGGATAGCTGCCCGCCTCGGCCGCGAAGCTGCCATGGATTTCCCAGTAGTCGCGCGAGACGAACTTGCGGATCTGCTCCTCGCGTTCCACCACGACGGACAAGGTCGGCGTCTGCACCCGGCCCACGGTCGTGAGGAAGAAGCCGCCGTCGCGCGAATTGAATGCCGTCATGGCGCGCGTGCCGTTGATGCCCACCAGCCAGTCGGCCTCCGAGCGCGAGCGCGCGGCGTCGGCCAGGCCCTGCATCTGCTTTTCGGTGCGCAACTGGTCGAAGCCGTCGCGAATCGCCTGCGGCGTCATCGACTGCAGCCACAGCCGCTTGACCGGCTTGCCCAGCGGGCTCTTGCCGCCGGCGTACTGCTCGATCAGGCGGAAGATCAGTTCGCCCTCGCGGCCCGCGTCGCAGGCGTTGATGAGCTGCGTCACGTCCTTTCGCTTGGCCTGCTTGACCACCGCGTTCAGGCGCGTCTTGGTCTTGTCGACAGGCTTCAGGTCGAAGTGCGGCGGAATCACCGGCAGGTTGGCAAAGCTCCACTTGCCGCGCTTGACGTCGAACTCCTCGGGCGCCTGGATTTCGACCAGGTGACCGACAGCGCTGGTCACGACATAGCTGTCGTTCTCGAAATGCTCGTCATGTTTGTCGAACTTGCCGGCCACCGGCGTGAGGGCACGGACGATGTCCTGTGCCACCGACGGCTTTTCTGCAATTACCAAAGTCTTTGTCATCTAAGGGCTCTCTATACTGTGCGGCTTCCCGCGTGCGCACGCGTACACGCGCATGTGTGCACATTCAAACTAACAGACTTCGGCGATGCCTTCCAAAACCCCCACTTCCAGCGGCCGCCGCATTCAGATGCGGCGTTCCGACGTCCACGGCAACGGCGTGTTCGCCGTGCAGGACCTGGCCGAAGGCGAGACGTTGATCGAATACAAGGGCGAGGTCATCAACTGGAAAGAGGCGCTGCGGCGCCATCCCCACGACCCGGCCCAGCCGAACCACACCTTCTACTTCCACATCGACGACGGGCGCGTGATCGACGGCAACGTCAAGGGCAACGACGCCCGCTGGATCAATCACTCCTGCGAGCCGAACTGCGAAGCCGACGAAGTCGATGGGCGCGTTTATATCAAGGCACTGCGCAACATCGCTGCAGGAGAAGAGCTCAATTACGACTACGGCTTGATCATCGACGAGCCCTACACGCCGAAGCTTTTGTCCGAATTTCCTTGCTGGTGCGGCTCCGAGCAGTGCCGCGGCACGCTGCTGACGCCCAAGGACGAGGACGAAGAAAAGAAAAAGAAGAAGAAAGCCAGGAAGAAGGCTGAGAAGAAGGAAGAGAAGAAGAAGGAAGCCAGAAAGGCAGAAAAGAAGGCTGAGAAAAAAGCCGAGAAGAAGGCCGGGAAAGAAGCCGGAGAAAAGGTCAAGAAGGCCAAAAAGGACAAGTCCGACAAGGACTGAGCATGCGCAGCACAACGGCCGCCTGGCACGAACACCGGATCGCCGCATCGATCGCGCCGCTGTTGCCGGGGTTCGCGGTCGAGGCCGTGCCCGAAATAGATTCCACCAACACCGAGCTGATGCGCCGCGCGCGCGCTGGCCGCACCGAGCCCGTGCTGCTGGTGGCCGAGCGCCAGACCGCAGGACGCGGGCGCCTCGGACGCCCCTGGCAGAGCGCGCAGCGCCAAGAGGAACAAGCCTCGCTGACCTTCTCGCTCGGCCTGCCGCTCGCGCCGGCCGACTGGTCGGGCCTGTCGCTCGCCGTCGGTGTCAGCGTGGCCGAGAGCCTCGATCCGACCGGCACGCACAAGGTTGGCCTCAAGTGGCCCAACGACCTCTGGGTGAACGACCGCAAGCTGGTCGGCATCCTCATCGAAACCGCATTGCCGCACGCCGCCGGACCGGGCGCGGCGCGCTACCTGGTGATCGGCATCGGCATCAACATCGGCGAGCGCGAAGCCGAGGGCATGCGCACGCCGCCGGCCTGGCTGCGCCAATGGCGGCCCGACGCCGCCGCGCCCGAGGTGCTGCGCGAACTGGCCGAGCCGCTGGTGCGCAGCGTGCTCGCCTTCGAAGCGCAGGGCTTCGCGCAGTTCGCCGAGCGCTTTGCCGCACGCGACGTGCTGCGCGGCCGCGAGGTGACGCTCAGCGACGGCACCGAGGGTGTCTGCGAAGGCGTGGCCTGGAGCGGCGAGCTGCAGGTGCGCACGTCCCTGGGCCTGCAGACGATCACCAGCGACGAAGTGAGCGTGCGCCCTCGCGGCATGGCTTTCTGAACAGGACCTTCATGAAACTGCGCCTGACATTGATCGTCCTGCTGATGGCCAACGCCGGCTATTTCCTGTGGGCGCGCGGCGACCTCGCGGGCTTCGGTCTTGCGCCGGCCAGCCTCAACGAGCGCGAGCCGCAGCGCATGGCGCGGCAGATCAAGCCCGAGTGGGTGCAGATCCGCAAGGAAGCCAAGGCCGGCGCGCCCGCGCCTTGACGACGCCGCGGGCCGCGTTCACGCGCACGCCCCGCTTTCGAAGCGCACCGTGAAGCGCGCCCCCGGCGGATGCTTGCCCGGATGGGCATCTTCGAGCTTGACCTGCGCGCGGTGCTGGTTGGCAATTTCGCGCACGATCGGCAGGCCCAGCCCCGAGCCGTCGGCCTCGTTGCCGAGCACCCGGTAGAACGGCTCGAACACCAGTTCGCGGTCGGCCTCGGCAATGCCCGGGCCGTTGTCTTCCACCTGGATCAGCAGCACATGGCCGAAGGGGTCGGCCAGCACGCGCGCGGTGATCACGCCGGGGCGCTCGGGCGTCGAGGGCGTGTAGTTGAGCGCGTTGTCGACCAGGTTGCGCACCAGTTCCTTGAGCAGCGTCGGGTTGCCTTCGAACATCACGCCCGGCGCGCCCGCCTCCGCGCCGTCGTAGCCGATGTCGATGCGCTTCTCGATCGCGCGCGGCACGGCTTCGCGCACCACCTCGATGGTGAGCCGCGCCAGGTCGCAGGGCTGGCGGTGCGTGTTGGCGCTGTTGCCTTCGGCGCGCGCCAGCGACAGCAACTGGTTCACCGTGTGGGTGGCGCGCACGCTGGCGCGGCCGATCTGCTTGAGCGACTGCTTGAGCTCGTCGGCATTGGCGCCCTCGCGCTGCGCCAGGTCGGCCTGCATGCGCAGCCCCGCGAGCGGCGTCTTGAGCTGGTGCGCCGCATCGGCGAGAAAGCGCTTCTGCGTGTCGATGGAATCGTTGAGCTTGTTCAGGAGTTCGTTGACCGACGACACCAGCGGCACCACTTCGAGCGGCACCGACGATTCGTCCAGCGGGCTCAGGTCGCCGGGGCGCCGTTCGCGGATGCGCGCTTCCACCACCGACAGCGGCTTGATGCCGCGCACCAGCGCAAGCCAGATCAGCAGCACCGCGAGCGGCAGGATCGCGAACTGCGGCAGCAGCACGCCCTTGATGATCTCCAGCGCGAGCACCGACTGCTTCTCGCGCGTCTCAGCCAGCTGAAGCAGCGTGGGCGGCACGTCGTCGGTGCCGCTCGCGAGCCACAGCGAGGCCACGCGCACCGGGTTGCCGTGCACTTCGCTATTGCTCAGCAAGACGATGCCGGGGGCGGGCGGGTCGTCCACGTTGGGACGCTGCACCTCGCGCTCGCCGCTCAGCAGCGTGCCGTGCCCGTCGAGCAGTTGGTAGTACACATGGCCGGCGTTGTCGGCGCGAAGGATCTCGCGCGCCGGCTGCGAGAGCACGAACTTCGTCTCGCCGTCTTTCACCGTCACCAGCTCGGCCAGCGCTTTCACGTTGTGTTCGAGCGCGCGGTCGAATGGGGCGTTGGCAATGCCCTGCGCCACCAGCCAGGTGACGCCGATGCTCACCGGCACCAGCAGCAGCAGCGGCGTGAGCATCCAGTCGAGGATTTCGCCGAACAGGGAGCGCTGTGCGCGCTGGAAAAGCTTCAAGGGACAGGTTCCTGATGGGAGCGAGAAATTGCTGGCGGGCGTGACTTAGTGCGGCTGTTGCAATCCGCGCGCCGGCGGTCGCGTGGGTGCCCGGTTGTAGTCTCTGCGCGCAGTTTCTGCAATTCCATAAAGAACTCAGGGAGAGTCATGAAGACCAAGTCATTGAACGGCTGCGCGCAGCCATTGTGGATCGTCGCGACGGTGCTGGCCGCGGGCGTCGCAGCCACCGGATGTGGTGGCGGTGGGGGAGGCGGCGGCGGTGGCGCCGGGTTTCCTCTGCCACCGGTCGCACCGGCGGCAACCGCGCCTGCGCCTGCTCCTGCGCCACCCAGGGCACCATCGCCCCCGCCGAATCGCGACCCGGTGCCAGGCAGCGAGCCGCTGCCGTCGTTGAGCGCGCCACAAGCCGGTTCGACCGCTGCCGAGGGCAACGACAGCGAAGGCATCTACATCTCGCTGCTCGATCTCGCCCTCGTCGGCGCCGACGGCACGATCGCCAGCAAGGATCACATCGGCACGCTGTGGGGATCGATCAAGGTCACGGGCCTGGACTGGTCTTTCAATCCGGACACGGCCTACTATTTCATCGATGCCTCGCCCGTGACGGGTTCGGGCACCTTCACACCCAAGAAGACGATGAAGGGGACCTATGCCTATGGCAAGCGCGAAGCTTCGGCGTTCGGCCCGCTGAACTATGCGACGGAGAACGCGCTGGCGGTTTCGCAGGACAGCGTGATCGGAAAGTGGGCCAATCCGGACAGCAATTTCGGCATTGGCCTGTCGATCGAGGTCGATGCCACCGGGAAGTTCACGGGCAAGACGGCCGGGGTGCAAGTGGGCAATTGCGCCATCTCGGGCGTCATCGCGCAGGCGGAACCCGGCACGTCCAAGAACATGTACGGCTTCAGCCTGAACGCGGTCGATGGCGGCATCGATGGCAAGGATGGCTGCAAGCTCAAGACAGACCGGTCTTACCAGGGGCCGGCAGCCATCGTCCTGGTGCCCGCGGGCACCTTCGACAGCAATGGCTACTTCCGGAGCATCTTCTTCCTGGTCAGGACGACCAACGGCGCCACCCTGTCGGCCGGTTTGCGCAGGCAGCCGTAAAGCGGCAACCCGCAGGACTGCGGTTCAGCCCGGGATCTTCTCGAGGCAGTAACCCAGTCCGCGCACGGTGGCGATGCGCACCGGCCCCTTCTCGATCTTCTTGCGCAGGCGGTGGATGTAGACCTCGATCGCGTTGAGGCTCACCTCCTCGCCCCATTCGCACAGCCGGTCGACCAGCTGGTCCTTGCTCACCAGCCGGCCGGCGCGCTGCAGCAGCACTTCGAGCAGGCCGAGTTCGCGCGCCGACAGCTCGATCATCTTGCCGTCGATGGTGGCCACGCGGCCGGCCTGGTCGTAGACCAGCGGGCCGTGGCGTATCGCGTTGCTGGTGGCGCCCATGCCGCGTCGGGTGAGGGCGCGCACGCGCGCTTCGAGCTCCTGCAGGCTGAAGGGCTTGGCCATGTAATCGTCGGCGCCGTGGTCCAGGCCCTTGACGCGCTCTTCCACGCTGTCGGCCGCGGTAAGCACCAGCACGGGCAACTGCGAGCCGCGGGCGCGCAGGCGCTTCAATATCTCGATGCCGTGCAGGCTGGGCAGGCCCAGGTCGAGGATCAGCAGGTCGAATTCGTTGTGGGTCATGAGCGCGGTGTCGGCCTGCGAGCCGTTGGCCACATGGTCGACCGCCGCGCCCGAGGTGCGCAGGCTGCGCAGCAGGGCATCGGCGAGCACCTGGTCGTCTTCGGCAATCAGAATCCGCATGAGCCACCTCCGGCCGGTTCAGGCGCCGCGCCGGCGCCGTTCACATTTGTCTCTGCGGCGGAGTCTACGCGGCTGCGTAGGCTTCGAGACCGATGGTTACCACGGTGGCGATGTCGTTGCCGACGCTGCTGCGGAACTCGCGCTCGGCCTGCGTCACCGCGCTGCGGAAGGCATCCAGCCACGCGAGTCCGTCGGCCGTGAAGAGCACGCGCCGCGCCCGCGCGTCGAGCGGATCGGGCCCGCGCGTGACCAGCCCCCAGGCCTCGCACTGGTCCACCAGCGCGCCCATCGCCTGCTTGGTCATGCCGGCGCGCTCGGCCAGTTCGGTCAGGCGCGAACCCTCGCGCGCGAGATGCCGGGTGATGTGGATGTGCGCGGCGCTCACCTGGGCGCGCGCGGCGAGGTTCGACAAAGCCAGCGGCACATCGACGTCATGCGCCATCAGCTCCAGCACGCGCTCGTCGAAGCGGCGCATCGCGTGGCCCAGGAGGCGGCCCAGGTGGGTCTGGCGCCAGGCGTCGGGATCGGTCGGAAAAGCGGCTTCGGACATGGCGCCAGATGGTAAAGCAAACTGACCAAAAAATGGGTTTACTCAAATCCATGAGCCCCTACACTACTGTTCAAGCATCCAGCCTGTGATTAAAAGCAGATGGGTTGAATCCAGACACAAACCGTTGATTTTCAAGGAGATTTCCATATGGACGCAGTCGTCAAGGGCGCAAGCATCTCGGTAGCCAACAGTGAAAAGGCCAAGGCCTTGCAGGCCGCGTTGGCCCAGATCGAAAAGCAGTTCGGCAAGGGCACGATCATGCGGCTGGGCGAAGGCGAGGCGCTGGAAGACATCCAGGTGGTCTCCACCGGTTCGCTGGGCCTGGACATCGCGCTGGGCGTCGGCGGCCTGCCGCGCGGCCGGGTGATCGAGATCTACGGCCCGGAATCCTCGGGCAAGACCACGCTCACGTTGCAAGTCATTGCCGCCATGCAGAAGCAGGCCGGCACCTGCGCCTTTGTCGACGCCGAGCATGCGCTCGACGTGCAGTACGCCCAGAAGCTCGGCGTGAACCTGTCCGACCTGCTGATCAGCCAGCCCGACACCGGCGAGCAGGCGCTCGAAATCGTCGATTCGCTGGTGCGCTCGGGCGCCGTCGACCTGATCGTCATCGACTCGGTCGCCGCGCTCACGCCCAAGGCCGAAATCGAAGGCGAAATGGGCGACTCGCTGCCCGGCCTGCAGGCCCGCCTGATGAGCCAGGCGCTGCGCAAGCTCACCGCCACCATCAAGAAGACCAACTGCATGGTCATCTTCATCAACCAGATCCGCATGAAGATCGGCGTGATGTTCGGCTCGCCCGAAACCACCACCGGCGGCAACGCGCTGAAGTTCTACGCCTCGGTGCGCCTGGACATCCGCCGCATCGGCACCATCAAGAAGGGCGACGAAGCCATCGGCAACGAAACCAAGGTGAAGGTGGTGAAGAACAAGGTCTCGCCCCCGTTCAAGACGGCGGAGTTCGACATCCTGTTCGGCGAGGGCATCAGCCGCGAAGGCGAAGTCATCGACATGGGCGTCACTGCCAAGATCGTCGACAAGTCGGGCGCCTGGTACGCCTACAACGGCGAAAAAATCGGCCAGGGCCGCGACAACGCCCGTGAGTTTCTGCGCGAGAACCCCGAACTGTCGCGCGAGATCGAGAACAAGGTGCGCGAGTCGCTGGGCATTCCGCTGCTGGCTGCCGATGCAGGGTCGGAGCCCGAGAAGGCCGAGAAGCCCGCCAAGGCGCCCAAGGCCGACAAGGCAGCGGCGGAGTAAGTTCGGCAGCGGCCTTTCTGGGGCCGCGCGAGCGACCCCCGAATGGCTTTCGGCGCCCCCTCCCTCAAAGGCCGCGCATTGCGGCTCCTGAGCCAGCGCGAGCATTCCCGTGCGGAGCTGGAGCGCAAGCTGGCGAAGCATGAAGAAGAGCCCGGCACGCTGGCGAAGGCGCTCGACGAGCTCGTCGCCAAGGACTTCATCAGCGAGCCGCGCGTCGTGGCCTCGGTGCTGAACCAGCGCGCCGCACGATCGGGCGCATTGCGGGTGCGGCAGGAACTGCAGGCCAAGGGCATTGCGCCCGAAGCCATCGCCGAGGCGGTGGCCGGCCTGCAGGACACCGAGGTCGAGCGCGCCACCGCGCTGTGGCGCCGCCGCTTCGATGCGCCGCCCACCGATGCGAAGGAGCGGGCGAAGCAGATGCGATTCCTGATGGCGCGCGGTTTTTCGGGCGCCGTCGTTTCCAAGGTTCTCAGGAGCGACTTCGATGAAGCAGCAGACGAATGAAGCGCATGGCGTGCGGTCGCGCGTCGTCACGCAACGCGTGGCTTGCGATTGGCGCCGTGCCTACAAGGTCGCCGCCGATCCGGCGCGGCTGCCCGACTGGGCCAGCGGTCTCGCCAAGAGCGCGCTGCTGCCGCACGGCGACCACTGGATCGTGCGCACACCCGAGAGCGGCGACGCCCGCATGCGCTTTGCGCCGGCCAACGACTTCGGCGTGCTCGACCACTGGGTCGCGCCCGAGGGGGTGCCCGAGGTCTACCTGCCGTTCCGCGTGATCGGCGTGGCGCCGGACGCTTGCGAACTGCAGTTCACGCTGCTGCGCCAGCCGCACATGGACGATGCGGCCTTTGAGCGCGATGCCGCCTGGATCGCGCGCGACCTGCAGTCGCTGCAGCGCTTGCTCGAAGCGGATTGAGCCGGCGATATCAACCGGCTTCGGGCGTGTCGTCGAGCGCCGGCGTCTCGCTCTTGTGCGCCGCGATGTCGCGCACATTCTTCTGCACCGCCACGGCGCCGAACAGGCTCAGCAGGAAGGCCATGGCGTAGAAGCCTTTTTCGCTGGCCGCCAGCGTGGCGTTGAAGAGGCCGACGGCGAGCAGGGCGACCGACAGCAGCAGCGAGATCCAGCACAGCCCGTAGTAGATGCCGGTCACGGTCATGCCCTCGATGCGGTCGCGCACGGTCTTTTGCAGCGAGACGGCGGAGAACAGGCCGTACATGAGGATGGTGAAGTAGTAGCCCTTCTCGTTGAGCTGCATCGAGGCGTTCCACAGCCCGATCAGGTAGACGATGGCGCCGATCATCAGCGCGGCCCAGGATGCGGCGACGAATGCGCCGGTCGGTTTCTGAAATTTGACTGCTGCCATGTTGATCCTCCTCGTTGTGATGTGGCGGGATTATGGTGTTGGACGGCGATGGCATGATCTGCGGCGACCGCCCTCGCACGAGGCGGCGTGAAAAAAATCCGGAGGAGCTTTCCATGTCATCAGAACCCGTCAACCAACCGTCTCTCGTCCGGACCGGCGCCAAGGCCGGACTCAGCTTTGCCGGCTCGGTCATCAAGGGCGGACTGCTCGGCCTGGTGCTGGGCGGCGGTGTCTTCTTCTTTTATCTGAGCCAGTTGAGCGGACCGGGCAATCCCGCGGGGCGGGCCGGTGGCGCGGGCGCCATCGTGGCGCTGATCACCTCGCCGCCGCTGCTGGTCGCGATGCTGCTGCTCCTGTTCATTGGCGTCTACGCGATGTTGGGCGTGCACCAGGGTCGCGCCAAGGCGATGCAGCACCTGGTCGTGGCGCGCGGCGAGGCAGTGTCGCAGCGGTTGGCCGGTGCCATCGCGGGCCGCATCGAGGCGATGCCGCGCACGCACGGCACGCTGCAGCGCGCGGCCGACTGGCTGTCGGTCGATGCACTGACCAAGCAGCTCGCGCCGGTGCTGGGCGAGGGCAGGGCGGTGCGGTCGGTGGTGGCGTTCGTGCTGAACCGCCTGCCGCTCAGCGACATGCTGGCCGAGTGGCAGCAAAGCCGCATCGCGCATGGCGAGCCGGTGGCGGGGGAGGGCGTTGCGCAAGACCCTGCACTTCGCGCGCTGCTCACGCGCCGGATCAACGAGACGCTGCAAGAGATGTCGATGCCGTCGCGCAAGCCGCTCTACATCGCGCTGGGCGCGCACGCCGCATTGCTGGGCGTGGGGCTCTGGCTCGTCAGATAAACGAAGCCGGGAGGCGGAGCGTGGCGCTCAGAGCGCCAGCATCAGCTTCAGGTTTTGTACCGCGGCGCCGCTGGCGCCCTTGCCGAGGTTGTCCAGGCGCGCGATCACCACGGCATGGCGGTGGTCTTCATTCGGGAACACGCGAATCTCGAGCTGGTTGGTGTCGTTGAGCGCCAGCGCGTCCAGCTTGCCGTCGTCGGTGGGCGGCAGCACCTTCACGAATTGCTCGGGCGTGTTGCTGCGCGCGTAGTGCGCGGCCAGCGCGTCCTGCAGGTCGCCGGCCTTGGGCTTGCCGGGCAACAGGTCGAGGTGCAGCGGCAGCTGAACCAGCATGCCCTGCTTGAAATTGCCCACCGAGGGAATGAAGACGGGCCGGCGGGTGAGGCCGGTGTACTTCATGATTTCAGGGATGTGCTTGTGCTTGAGGCCCAGCGCGTAGGTTTCGAACAGCGGCGCCTTGCCGCCCTCGTACTCTTCGATCATGGCGCGGCCGCCGCCCGAATAGCCGCTCACCGAGGGCAGCGACACCGGAAAATCGACCGGCAGGATGCCCGCATCGACCAGCGGACGCACGATGGCGATCGCGCCGGTGGCGTAGCAGCCGGGGTTGCCGACGCGGTCGGCCGCGGCCACGGCCTGCCAGTGGCCTTCGACCAGCTCGGGAAAGCCGAACACCCAGCCCGGCGCCACGCGGTGCGCGGTAGAAGCGTCGATGATCTTGGGTTTCTTGCCAGATAGCTGGTCGATCAGCGCAACCGATTCGCGGGCCGCGTCGTCGTGCAGGCAGAGCACCACGAGGTCGACGCCGGCCATCAGCTCGCGCTTGGCGTTCACGTCTTTTCGCAGCTCGGGGGCGATGCTCACGAGCTCGATCTGCGGCATTGTCTGCAGCCGTTCGCGAATCTGAAGGCCGGTGGTGCCGGCTTCGCCGTCGATGAAAACCTTGGCCATATCGGAGTGTGCGTAGAAGGGCTAGAAGAAAGTACGTATTGACCGCAACCGCACGTCGAGTATTGGTGCGGCGCACCATGATACAGTCCGCGGTTGTTCGCCGCCCCCAGCCGCCAGGCTGCCGTCGCCCGCGAGCAACAGAGCCAAAGAAGCCTCAGACCCCCGATCTCCTGTTCTCAACTTCCTCCTTCCGAGAGACATCCCTCATGAAGATTCACGAGTACCAAGGCAAGGAAATCCTTGCCAAGTTCGGCGTGCCGGTGCCGCGCGGCATTCCGGCCTATACGGTTCAGGAGGCTGTCGAAGCCGCCCAGAAGCTTGGAGGCCCGGTCTGGGTCGTCAAGGCCCAGATCCACGCGGGTGGCCGCGGCAAGGGCGGCGGCGTCAAGGTCGCCAAGTCGATCGAAGACGTCAAGAAGCTGGCCGGTGACATCCTCGGCATGCAGCTCAAGACCCACCAGACCGGCCCCGAAGGCCAGAAGGTGCGCCGCCTCTACATCGAAGATGGCGCCGACATCAACAAGGAATACTACGTTTCCGCCGTGACCGACCGCGCCACCCAGAAGGTGGCCTTCATCGCGTCGAGCGAAGGCGGCATGGACATCGAGGAAGTGGCCCACTCCTCGCCCGAGAAGATCATCACGGTGTTCGCAGACCCCGAAAAGGGCCTGACCGACGAGCAGGCCAAGCAGATCGCCGACGGCATCGGCATGCCGGCCGATTCGACCGCGCAAACGGTCGACATCCTGAAGAAGCTCTACGCCTGCTACATGGAGACGGACGCCTCGCTGGTCGAGATCAACCCGCTCAACCGTGACAGCAAGGGCAACGTCATGGCGCTGGACGCCAAGTTCAACTTCGACAGCAACGCGCTGTTCCGCCACCCCGAAATCGTGGCCCTGCGCGACCTCGACGAAGAAGACGCGGCCGAAGTCGAAGCCTCCAAGTTCGACCTGGCCTACATTTCGCTGGACGGCAACATCGGCTGCCTGGTGAACGGTGCCGGCCTGGCCATGGCCACCATGGACACCATCAAGCTGTTCGGCGGCGAGCCGGCCAACTTCCTGGACGTGGGCGGCGGCGCCACCCCCGAGAAGGTCACCGAAGCCTTCAAGATCATGCTGAAGAACAAGAACGTGGAAGCCATCCTCGTGAACATCTTCGGCGGCATCATGAAGTGCGACACCATCGCCACCGGCGTGATCGCGGCCTGCAAGGCCGTGAACCTGCAAGTGCCGCTGGTCGTGCGCATGAAGGGCACCAACGAAGTCGAAGGCAAGAAGCTGCTGGCCGATTCGGGCCTGCCGATCATCAGCGCCGACACCATGGCGGACGCGGCCCAGAAGGTCGTGGCAGCAGTCAAGAAAGCCTAAGGAAACGTCATGTCGATCTATATCAACAAAGACACCAAAGTCATCACGCAAGGCATTACCGGCAAGACCGGTCAATTCCACACCGAGAAGTGCCAGGAATACGCGAACGGCAAGAACGCCTTCGTGGCCGGCGTGAACCCGAAGAAGGCCGGCGAGTCGATCTTCAACATCCCGATCTTCGGTTCGGTCAAGGAAGCCGCTTCGCAAACCGGCGCCACCGTGTCGGTGATCTACGTGCCGCCGGCAGGCGCCGCGGCCGCCATCTGGGAAGCCGTCGAAGCCGACCTGGACCTGGCGATCTGCATCACCGAAGGCATCCCGGTTCGCGACATGCTCGAAGTGCGCAACAAGATGAAGGCCAAGGAAGCGGCCGGCGGCAAGAAGACCTTGCTGCTGGGTCCGAACTGCCCCGGCCTGATCACGCCCGACGAAATCAAGATCGGCATCATGCCCGGCCATATCCACCGCAAGGGCCGCATCGGCGTGGTCTCGCGCTCGGGCACGCTCACGTATGAAGCCGTGGCCCAACTGACCGAAATCGGCCTCGGCCAATCGTCGGCAGTCGGCATCGGCGGCGACCCGATCAACGGTCTGAAGCACATCGACGTGATGCAGGCCTTCAACGACGATCCGGACACCGACGCGGTCATCATGATCGGCGAAATCGGCGGCCCCGACGAAGCCGACGCAGCCCGCTGGTGCAAGGAACACATGAAGAAGCCGGTCGTCGGCTTCATCGCCGGCGTCACCGCCCCTCCCGGCAAGCGCATGGGCCACGCCGGCGCGCTGATCTCGGGCGGTGCCGACACGGCCGACGCCAAGCTCGCCATCATGGAAGAGTGCGGATTCACCGTGACGCGCAACTTCTCGGAACTGGCCAAGCTGCTCAAGGCGAAGCTCTAAAACGCCGCGGCTTGCCGCAGACCACGCAGAAATGAAAAAGCGCCCGCACTTGCCTGCGGGCGCTTTTTTCTCATAAAACACAGTGGGATCAGAGAGACATGGAAACTCTTCAAAGCGCGGACTTCTGGCTGGGTCTGCTCAAGATCGTCTGGATCAACATCATCCTGTCGGGCGACAACGCGGTGGTGATCGCCATGGCGGCGCGCTCGCTGCCGCCGGCACAGCAGAAAAAGGCCGTGCTGTTCGGCTCGGGCGCTGCCGTGGTGCTGCGCATCGTGCTGACGGTGGTGGCGGCCAAGCTGCTTTCGTTGCCTTATCTGCAGATCGTCGGCGGCCTGCTGCTGCTGTGGATCGGCCTGCAGTTGCTGAGCGACGAGGACGACGGTGAGGGCGAGTCCAAGGAATACGGCAGCATGGGCGCCGCCGTGCGCACCATCCTCCTGGCCGACCTGGTGATGAGCCTGGACAACGTGATCGCCGTCGCGGCTGCCGCGCAGGGCAGCATGGTGTTGCTGGTGCTGGGCCTGGCCATCAGTATTCCGTTGGTGATCTTCGGCAGCACCCTCATGATCAAGCTCATGGAACGTTTTCCGATCATCGTCATGCTGGGCGCCGCGCTGATCGGCTGGGTCGGCGGCGAAACCATCGTGAACGACGTGTCCCTGCGCGAGGTGCTGGCGGCCAACCCATGGCTCCACTACGCGGCTGCGGCGGCCGGTGCATTCTTTGTCGTGGCCGCTGGCCGCTTGCTGCAGCGGCGCGCCCACGCCGCTGCGAACTGAGCCCGCGGGCGGAGCCGGCACCGGTCAACGCAAACCATGGCAAGTGTCGGCGTCTCCCTTTTCTCGACCCGCCCACCGCTGGCGTGGGAGTTCGCCGCGCTGACGGACGTCGGCCGCACGCGCGCCCACAACGAGGACGCGGTGCATGTGGACCCCGCGCTCGGCCTGGCCTTGCTGGCCGACGGCATGGGCGGCTACAAGGGCGGTGAAGTGGCCAGCGCCATGGCCGTCTCGCACATCCACGCCAGTTTTGGCCGCTGGTTCGCCCAGGCCGGGCTGCAGGCGCCGGCGCGCGTGGTGAGGCGGGCGCTGCAGGCGGCGACGGACGAGGCCAATGGCGCCATCCTTCACGCCGGCACCACCAACGCCGAACTGCAAGGCATGGGAACGACGCTGGTGCTGGCGGCCTTCCGGCCGCAGCGGGTGCTGGTCGGCCACATCGGCGACTCGCGCTGCTATCGGCTGCGCAACAACAAGCTGGAGCTGCTCACGCGCGACCATTCGCTGCGCCAGCAGCAGCTGGACGCCGGCGCCATCACCGCCGAAGAAGCGCTGAATTCGCCCACCCGCAACCTCGTGACCCGGGCGGTCGGCGTGGAGGCCCAAGTCTTGCTGGAGATGCACGAGCACAGCGCAAGACCCGGCGACCTTTACCTGCTCTGCTCCGACGGGTTGAGCGAGATGGTGACCGATGCGCAGCTTTTCACGCTTTTGGGACACGATGTCAGCCTTCGGAAAAAAGCCTCACTTTTGGTTGCAATTGCAAACGACAATGGCGGCCGGGACAACATTTCGGTTGTTCTGGCAAGGGCGGACGTGGGCGAAACATCCCGCATGGCTCCATAAAAAGCCGAGACGGCAGCCCGCCGTCGTACTTGCGGGCAATAAAGTTTTGCAATTTGGGGGTCGGCAATGCCGAAGATGATCATTTCGGTCGATGGCGTTGTCATCGGGCAAGTGGCGCTCGCCAAGGACCGCACGACGCTGGGACGCCGGGCCTACAACGACATCGTGATCGACAATCTGGCGGTCAGCGGCGAGCATGCCGTGCTGCACATGATCGACGGCGGCGTTCAAATTGAAGACCTCAACAGCACCAACGGCACCTACGTCAACGCGCAGGCTGTCCAGAAGCAGGCGCTCAAGGACAACGATGTCATCGAGGTCGGAGGCTGCCGCATCCACTTTCGGGCCCGCAGCAACCTGGCCATCGGCGCCGCTTCGGCGCGCCCGGCGCCGGCCGAGTTCCCCGCAGCCATCCCCCTCTCGTCGGCACCCACGGAATCCGGGGCGCTCATCGAGCTGGGCGTGCCGGTGCTGCGCGTGCTCTCCGGGAGCAACGAAGGCCAGGACGTGTCGCTGCAGAAGGTGGTCACCACCATCGGCAAGCCCGGCGTGGCCGTGGCCGTCGTCACGCGCCGCCGCCAGGGCTACGTGGCGGCCAGCGTCATGGGCGGTGTCACGCTCAACGGCGAGCCGCTCGGCACCGACGCGGTGGCGCTGCAGGAGCGCGACGTGCTCGAGCTCGGCGGCGCCACGCGCATGCAGTTCATCCGGGTCTGAGCCTTTATTTTTTCTTCGGTGCGACGCTGGCCGGGTGAGCGGATTGCCATGAACGCGCTGCGGCGGCATTGGCCGCGCATAGCCATCACGCTGCTGCCGATCCTGCTGGCGCTGGCCCATGCCACCGGCACCTGGCATCTGACGGCGCTCAAGCGCCTGGACCACCTCATCTACGACATCCGCCTGCGCGCCACCATGCCGCAGACGCTCGACCCACGCGTCGTGATCGTCGATGTCGACGACGCGAGCCTCGCCCGCCAGGGGCAATGGCCGTGGGCGCGCGACACGCTCGCCAGGCTCACCACCGAACTCATGACCCGGCAGCAGGCGGCCGTACTCGGCTTCGACGTGATGTTCGTCGAGCCCGACCGCAGCTCCGGCCTCCAGCCGCTGCGCGAGATTGCCAACGGGCCGCTGCGCGACCGCATGCCCGGCCTCGCCGCCGAAGTCGAGCGGCTGGCGCCCACGCTCGACCACGACACCGCCTTTGCGCAATCGCTCGAGGGCCGGCGCGTGGCGCTGGGCTACTACTTCACCCGGACCTCCACCCCCAGCGCCAAGGGGCAACTGCCGGCCGCGCCGCTGCTGCAGACCGGCGCCTTTCCGGCCGCGCCCGCCGGCGCCGGCTACGCGACCGGCTGGAACGGCTTCGGCGCGAGCCTGCCGGCGCTGGCGCAGGCCGCACCCGCGGCCGGCTTCCTGAACACGCTGGTCGGCGAAGCAAACAGCGGCGACGGCGTCATTCGCAGCGTGCCGCTGGTCGCACGCTACGAAGGCGACCAGGCCCTGCCCGGGTACTACGAATCGCTGGGCCTGGCGGTCTACAGGCTCGCCAACGGATCGCCGCCGGTGCTGCCGGCCTTTGCGGCCAGCGGCGGCTCGCTGCGGTTCGAATCGCTGATGGTCGGGGGCCTGCGCGTGCCGGTCGACCAGGCCGCCGGCATGCAGGTGCCCTTTCGGGGGCCGGGCGGCGCGAACGGCGGATCGTTCCGCTACGTGGCGGCGGCCGACGTGCTCGACGGCCGCCTGGCGCCGGGCGAACTGAAGGACAAGATCGTGCTTGTCGGCGCCACCGCCCCGGGCTTGCAGGACCTGCGCGCCACCCCCGTGGGCGCGGCCTTTCCTGGCGTGGAAGTGCACGCCAACATCGTCTCGGCGCTGCTCGATCGGCGCCTGTTGGCCGTGCCCGACGAAGCGCCCGCTTATGAAGTGCTCACCATCCTGGCCGCGGGGCTCGCACTGGCGTTCGGGCTGTCGCTCCTGTCGGCGCCGCGCGCCGTGCTGCTGGGGGCGGCGACGGTCGCGGCGCTGCTGGGCCTGAACACCTGGCTCTATGTGAGCCACAGCCTGGTGCTGCCGCTGGCCTCGGCGCTCGTCACGGCGGCGCTGGCTTTCGTGCTCAACATGAGCTGGGGCTACTTCGTCGAATCGCATGCGCGGCGCGGGCTCGTGCGGCTTTTCGGCACCTACGTGCCGCCGCAACTGGTCAACGAAATGCTCGAGCGCCCCGGCCGCTACAGCATGCGGGCCGAAAGCAAGCAGATGACCGTCATGTTCTGCGACATGCGCGACTTCACCCGCCTGTCGGAGCAGATGTCCCCCGCCGAACTGCAGGCCTTTCTGAACACCGTCTTCAGCCGGCTCACCGACGTGATCAGCGCGCACCGCGGCACCGTCGACAAATACATGGGCGATTGCGTCATGGCGTTCTGGGGCGCGCCCATCGACGCGCCCGACCACGCTTCGCTCGCCGTGCGCGCGGCGCTCGACATGGCCGACGCCGTGCGCGGCATCAACCGCGTCCACCGTGCCGCCGGCCGCCCGGAAATCAGCGTGGGCATCGGCCTGAACAGCGGCGTGATGAGCGTGGGCGACATGGGCTCCACCGCGCGCCGCAGCTACACCGTGGTGGGCGATGCGGTCAACCTGGCGTCGCGGCTCGAAGGGCTGAGCGGCCACTACGGCGTCGAGATCGTCGCCAGCGGCACCACCCGCGAGCTGGCGCCCGGCCATGTCTGGCAGGAGCTGGACAGCGTGCGCGTCAAGGGCAAGGCGCAGGCCGTCGCCGTGTTCACCCCTTTGCCGGACGAAGCGGCCCAGACGGCGCAGCAGAAAGAACAACTCGCCCGCTGGGCGCAGGTGCTCCAGGCCTACCGCCGGCAGGATTGGGCCGTGGGCCGAAGCCTGCTCGCCCCGCTGCTCGCCGCCGATGCCAAAAAAGTCCTTTACCAGCTCTACGCGCAGCGATTAGCCTCCATGGCGTTGCGCCCGCACGACCCGACCTGGGACGGCGCAACCCGGTTCGAAACCAAATGACGACAGACACCTGCGCAAGCGCGCAGCCCAACACCTACAAGGGGTCTCTCACAATGCAGGTTCGTGTGCTGGGTTGCTCAGGCGCCATAGCCAAAGACTGCCGCACGACCTCTTTCCTGGTCGACACGGACCTGCTCGTGGACGCCGGCACCGGCGTGGGCGACCTCACGCTCGACGAAATGGCCGCCATCGACGACGTGGTGCTCACCCACTGCCACCTGGACCACATCGCCGCGCTGCCCCTGATGCTCGACGCCGTGGGCAGCCGCCGCACCCGGCCGCTGCGCGTGCATGCGCTGCGCGCCACCCTCGAGGCGCTGCGGGCGCATGTGTTCAACAACGTCATCTGGCCCGATTTCGAGAGCATTCCCAGCCCCGAAGCGCCTTTTGTGAGCTTTCACGACATCTCGGTCGGCCAGACGCTGCAGCTGGGCAGCCGCACGCCCAAGCGCATCGAGGTGCTCCCGGCGGTGCACACCGTGCCGGCCTGCGGTTTTGCCGTGCGCCGCGCCGAGGGCGGAGCGCACTGGGTGTTCAGCGGGGACACCGAGCGCAATGCGCCCTTCTGGGACCGGGTCAACGCGCTCGACGTGGCCATGCTCGTCATCGAAACCGCCTTCAGCAGCCGCGAGCGCGCGCTGGCCGAGCGCAGCCTGCACCTGTCGCCCTCGGTGCTGGCCGACGAACTCGCCCACATCGCGCCGGGCAAGCAATACCCGATCTACATCACGCACACCAAGCCCGCGGAAACCGAAGAAATCATGAACCAGATCGAGACCCTGGCAGGGCGCCAGGTGGCCGGGTTGGCGCAGCGCGACATTCGCTGGCTGAAGGCGAACGGCATCCTGACGTTTTGAGTCGGTGCCCACCGTGGCATGACAAAGTTGTCACTGTTTGTTGCTTCAAGTGGCGAGATGTGTCACTCGCTGTAACCGAAGTGTGAACAAAGTCACTACTTTGGGCTTGTAACCGATTGCGAGCGTGGTGGCATGGATGCTGCGGAAGGTACTGCGCTCCGGGCTGGTTCCCGGGCTCAACCAACCAACCTGGAGTTTTTCATCATGAACGTTCGCAAGATCGCTCGCCGCGCACAAGCCGGCTTCACCCTTATCGAACTGATGATCGTTGTGGCGATCATTGGTATCTTGGCTGCTATTGCGATTCCGCAGTACCAGACGTATGTTGCCAAGTCGCAAGTGGCGCGAGTTATGTCTGAAACTGGCTCGCTACGTACAGCGGCGGAAGCTTGCATTCTTGACGGCAAGCTCACCCCCGTTGCGTCGGGTGCTACTCCTACTGCAACTGAGTGCGATATCGGTTCGACCGTCAGCAATCTTCTGGGCGCTAAAGTGCAAGTTAACACTGGTCTCAAGGTAGACCTTGGTTCTAATACGGCGGACGCATCGATCGAAGCAACATTTGGCACCAATGCAGCGGCGACCCTCAAGGACAAGACGTTGACTTGGACGCGTGCGGCCGCTACGGGCACTTGGACTTGCGCGACGACTGTTGATGCAAAGTACAAGCCGGCCGGCTGTGATGCTACTGCCAGCACTGGCGACTAAGCGCGAATAGCGCAGAGTTTGAACGCGGAAAAAAAGCGCCCTTCGGGGCGCTTTATTTTTTTAATAGAAGAAATGAGTCGATTGCGCGTTGCTGCGTACGCATTGTTGATGGCCTTGATCCTTTTGCCTTGGCTGGCTTGGGAGAAGGATGGCAACATGGTGCGTCGTTGGCTTTACCCTGTCAGGGGTCATTTGGCGGCGTGGTCGACGGACTGCGATGTGCAGACTGCGCCTTGGATCAAAGAACTGACGCGCAAACTGCCGACCCGGTTGGACTCGCCTGCCAATCAATTGGTTTTCGTGGACAGCAAGGGTCAGCAAGCAGGTTGCGTGAATGGGTGGCAAGGGTTGCCATTGATTAGTGATCGGGTGACGGCCGATACGCGTTTTCGCCTCGCCAGCCTCTCGAAGCTGGTGTCATTCATGGGCATGACGCACGATGACGCGCGAGTGCGCTCAGCATGGCTGGATAGTCCGCTTGTTCAGGCGCTATCGATATCGCCTCCATTCAAGGACAAGCGGATTTCTCAGATCCGGATTCGCCATCTGCTCAATCACACAGCGGGCTTTGATCGGCTACGTGCTGAAGATCCAATGGTGGTCCGCAACAAGAAGCCGTGGTGTCCCGAAGACGTGGGTCAACTGGCACAGACTCCCTTGCAGTTCATGCCTGGGGAGCGCTACGCGTATGCCAACTTGGGATATTGCCTCGCCTCCGTCGCTTACGAGCGCCGCTTTGGTCGTAGCCTATGGGATGTTTTGGAGCGGGACATGCGCTTCTCGCAATATGGGCTCGACTACATGGATCGCGCCGACTCACCTGTTGATTACAACTTCATGCACCATGAGTTCTACGGCCCCGATTTTGTCCGCTATTTCGACTGGACGGCTCTGCGGGCTTCCATGGGCATGACGGGAAACGCGCAGGGGCTGGCGCGTTTCGTGGCAGACAATCGCTCATTGTTGGCTTTCGCCCGTGAGATGCGCGATGACGCGATCCGCTGTGACGAAACCAAGCCAGAGAGTTGCCAAGACGGTTTCTTGGAGCGGCGGCGAGTGGGGAATGCCCAAATATGGCTTCAGCGCGGCTATCTCTATGGCATGTCCGCGCTATTTCTGATGGACGATGCGGGCAATTTTCTAGTCTGGCTCGGGGCGGGAGATATCAAGTCCCCGCTGCTCGCATTTGAATATGTCGAAGCGGCCTTTCTAGATGCGCTGCACTAGGGATGTCTTGACGACTCGCGCGAACCTTGCAGGATCTGAAGCCACACGTTGCCACAACGCAAAGCGCTCGCAAATCAACTCGACGTTGGAACTGAACCTGTCGACGAAGAAGCGCGCATGCACGAGAGCCGGCTACGCAAATCTGAACGCGGCCTAAAAGAGGATGGCCTGCGCCGTAGGTGAAGACGAAACCCGGCGTGACAGGGCGACGAGAGCGAGAGACCAGCGGCAATCACTTGATGGGAGCGATGAGCGCCTGTCGATGGCGAGATGATTGCTCAAGAAGCGCAAAACATGAAGTAGGCTTCAACGAGGTCGCCGAATTGCAGCGACAGTTGATTGAGCGCCTATACCTTGGCACGTCTTCTGCTGTAGCTCCTCGAGGAGCTCGAAGCACAATGCGTATTCACGAAAATTCCCAAGGTTTCACGTTGATCGAACTGATGATCGTTGTTGCGATCATCGCAACACTCGCCGCAATTGCGATCCCCCAGTATCAGAACTATGTTTTCCGGGCGCAGGTTCAGCGCGTAGTGAGCGAATCTGGGGGCATTAAGCCGTCCATTGAAATTTGTTTGCTGAAAGGAAAGTTCAATGTTGGGGACCCTGCAGTAGCTCGCAACTGCGATCCTCAAGCGACTGGTTCAAACCTGCAAGCGACCGCAGGCAATGCGGCACCGACGATTGCGGAAACTTGGTCAACGGCTGGCTCTGGTGTCCCCCAAGTCGCGCTCTCGACAAACGCCCCCTCAACGATTGTGGCGACGTTCGGAAATCTCGCGGGCGCGCCATTGCAGGGTGCGACAGCCGGAACGATCACTTGGACACGTGACGTGAACGGTTCTTGGAGTTGCAAGGCTGCCAACATCGATCCCAAATACGTCTCTGCAGCGTGCCCGCTTTAGCGGCCGAATCAGACCGATTCCGCTGGCTCGCCTCTCTGATCTTGGCGAGGCTACTTGCAATAAATAGGCGCAAGCTCAAGCTCAAGCCAAGCTGGCTTGAATAACTCCGAATTGACTACCTCGGAGTTTATTGAGGCGGGCATCTTTTCCTGATGTTCGATCAAAGACTGGCTCGCTGTAGCGATGCCCTCGACGGGAACCATCGGGCTGGCTTTTTCAGTTCGATATAGGCGCCATTGAGCTCGGCAAACATCTAGCGCGGTCCTGTGATTTTTAACGACTTGTCTCACCGAGTCGCTATCTGGGCGGGTTTGCTGCCAGCCTTTGGCTGACATCAACCGCCCCGAGCAAACTATTTTGCTTGGCAAAGCAAGGGGTAGGTGCAAGCAAAGAATCTCCAAAGCCCAATAAAAAACGCCCGATAAGTTTCATCGGGCGTCTGAGTCAATTTCCACCAGGCCGGATATTTATCCATCCGGCCATTGAGGAAAAACTCCTCAATCAATAGTCGGCACTTCCCGCCAATTCAACAACCGCAGCCCCGTCCCCTTGCCGAAGTCGATGGGCGGCTGGTTCACTTCACCCTTCACATTGCCCGCGATGCCCTGCATGCGGCCGTTGTTGTTGATGATCTGGATGTCGGTGATCGCGCTGGGATAGCTCAGGTAGGCCGCGCCGGTTGCCAGCGCCGTCGTGCCGGAGCCGTAGTTCACCGCGTAGATGCGGCTTTGTCCCGACGGGCTGCAGGCATCCCCCGTGGTCAGCAGGCTGGAGAAAACCACCACGCCGTTGAACGAAGTCGGGCTCAGCGTCATGCGCCAGGTAATGCCGGAGCCAGCGTCCTTGCCCAGGTCCAGATACCAGCCTTGGTTGTTGCCAAGGGTGAACACGGTGGTGCCCTTCAGGTTGTTTTCCGTCAGTTCGCCCAGGACGCTGCGCGTGATCGGGTAGGTGCCGGTGGTGCCGAAGCCGCTCGCCGTGCCGTCGATGATGGCGTAGAAGGTCTGGCCCGCCGTCGAGTTGATGTCCACGGTGTCCAGCAACTGGCCCGTGCCGAGCAGCACGTAGCGCTTCTTGGACTTGGGGTCGATTTCCACCAGCGGCTGCGTGGTGATGGGTTGCGCGTTGCTGCTGCCGTCCGCCAGGGTCGCCAGCTTCAGCGGCACGGGGTAGGCGCCGACGCTGCCCTTGGCCGCGGTCACGTCGAAGCGCCAGAGCTGCCCGTTCAGGTCGCCCGCATAGAGCGCGTCGGCGGTGCCGTCCGTGAAGTCGGTGATGTACGCGGTGAGCTGCGTCAGTCCGGCCGATGACGTGGGGGTCTGCACCTTCTCGAGCAGCGCGCCGGTCTTGGGGTTCACGAAGTACACGTAGCCGAAGCCGTCGGTATTGTTGTAGCCCGACGTGAACACCACCACCCAGCCGTACTTCTTGGTCTTCAGAACCACCGGCGTGCCGAAGCTGAAGCCCAGGGTGTCGCCCACGCCTGTGGTCGCGGCGGAAAACTCCCAGAGCACCTTGCCCTTGATGATGTCTTCGCTGGTCATGCCCGCGGGATTCGTGACGTCGATGGCATAGAAGCCCTTGCCGCCCTTGCCCAGGCCACCGATGAGCACGGTGCGCCAGTCGGAGTTGTTGCCGGTCGGCGTGGTGGTGAAGACACCGCCCGCGGTGTTGAAGTCGATGTCGAAAGCCTTGGGCGACGCATCCACGTAGTAGCGATGCTCGTACTCGGGGTTGCCGAGCTGGCCCAGGCCGTCGAGCCCCGGCGTGGCCGGGTTGCTGGGGCCGGAGAACAGCATGCTCGGCACGTACGCGAACAATTCCTTGCCGGCATCGCTGCCGCTCATCGCACCGTTGAACGCATGCAGCATGCCGTCGTTGGCACCGGCGTAGACGATGGTCGGGCGCAGTGCGTAGTCGGTCTTGAACTTCGCATAGCCCGGATTGACCGTGTTCGAGAACTGCGACGAGGGCGGCCCCACCGGCGTGACCTTGGCATTCACGATATCGCCCAGCAGCAAGGCGCGGCGACGGTAAGGCTTGGTTTCGTCGGTGATCGTTCTTTCCTTGCTGCGGTCGCCGCGCAGGTAGTTCAGGTAGTCGCCGCTGTCGTCACCCGCAAGCCACGGCGAATTGAGCGCGGTGGATTGCGCGGCGCTCAGGTTGGCCTTGCGGAAAGGCACGCCCGCGGTGCCGTTCCATGTGACCACGCGGCGTGCCGTGTCCCAGCCGGCACCGGCCAGCTGGTTTTCCAGCGTGGTGGCGGTGGTCCACACTTCGTTCAGGGTCGGCACGCCGTTCGGAAAGGTGAGCTTGCTGCCGGTGATCACGCCGGTCCAGCCGTTCGAGTCGTATTGCGACGCGTAGGAGTTGGCGCCTTCCGCAGACACCTGCGGACTCGACAGCGAGAACGAGGTGGTGAACGACTTGATGGCGTTGGCAATGCTCGCAAAGGCTTTGGTCAGGCCGTCCACCATCGAATCGGGCCGGCCCGCGGTGAAGTAGTTGTCCGGTCGCGGTTGCGTCACGTTGTTGCGGGTGTTCGTGAGGGTGTCGCCGCTCGTCGCCCACCAGGTCTGCGGAATGGCGTCGTTGAAGGTATACGGGTCGAACGTGCTTTGCATGCTCGTGGGGATCTTGAGCCCCCCGAATTTCGCGGCCAGGTAGAACTGGTTGTTGGACTGGAAGGACTGTTCGAGCACGTCGACCCAGTAGGTCTGAACCGTCTGCTTGCCGATCGTATTGAGACTTTTCGGATCGTCGGGACGGATGTCTTTGGTGTTCGCGTCGTAGGCAAGGCCCGCCATCAGCGCCGAGTTGTTGCTGCAGCAGTTGTTCGACACGTTGGTGTTGGTGCCGAAGGTGGTGCCCAGGCCGGTTTGCAGCACGCCGACCTTGTTGGTGGCCGTCACGGCATTGACGGTTGTGTCGGCCTTCACTGCCGCGGGCATCGCTGGTTCGTTGGCCGTGTTGGTGTTGCCTGGGACGTTCTTGTCGGCGTGGGTGTAGATGTCGCCGATGCCCAGAACGAAATTGCGTTGGCACGAGTATTGGATCGGGTCGTCCCACTTCTTGATCACTGGGAACCCGTCCAGGCGCTTGGCCGTGGTGTTCTTGTCTTTGGTGTTGAGGTTGCTCCAGTCCTCCACGTTGCCCAGGTTGCGGTAGTAGCGAAGCGCCGCGTAGTAGAGCTCGCTGACCGGGTCGTTCGACTTGTAGTTGCCGGGAATGATCTGGCCGAACTTGTTGAGGTAGTTGATGACGCCGCTGTCCGAAATGGTCACGTCGTTGGCGGACGTGGCCGCGGCATCGAGCGGGTCGGGGTTGCGCACGAACACGCCGGTGTTTTCGTCCCATTCCTTCAGCGTGTTGGCTGTGTCGGGCAGGCCCGGCACCGGCTTCAGCGGGCCCACGAACTTCTGGCGTGCGCGCATCACGCCGCCGTCACGGTCGTTGCCGTCTTCGTTCAGGTAGCCGAAGGCGCTGAAGCGCATGCGCCGCGCGTACTGCTGGATCAGGCCCTCGGGCTTCCAGTTGTCGCCGTACTGCTTGCAGTTGCTTTCCACGCCGCCAGGTGCCTTAGGGTTGCAAACCCTGTTGCGCATGGTGTAGTCGTTGGTGACCGAGGCAGCGATGTCGGTGGTGAAGGTGTTGAAGCTGTTGCTGCCGGGCCTCTTCCACAGGAGCTGCATGACCGCGCCGCCGCCGTTCTCGTAGTACTCGACCTTCACGTCGAAGCTTTGGCCTGCAGTCAGCGCGACCGTGGCGTCGTAGTTGGTCGGGCCCTGGTCGATCCATTTGTCGATCCGCAGCTGCCCGCCCACCCACAGGCGCACGCCGTCGTCCGCCCGCACCCGGAACGTGTAGTTGCCGGTGGCAGGCGCAATGAAGCTGCCCGTGAAGCGCGCGGCGAAATTGTCTGCGCCGATGCCTGTCACGGGCGCGCCGTTGCCCCATTCGTGGTCTCCGTTGTCCTGGTTCACGGTGACGGTGGGGGCGCCGATGAGCGACTTGTTGGCGGCGTTGTAGTACTCGCCCTTCAGCGACGCGCCCGACGCGGTGATGCGCATCGCGTACTTGCGGCCGTTGACCGAAATACCCAGGCTGGTGGCATTGCTGAACGGCGTGGCACCCGCGATTTCGGCGACGGGAAGGGTGCGATCGTCGAACAGGCCTTGTCCGGAGTGATAGCCCTTCTCGAGGATGGTGTCGGTCGCCGTGTCCACCACGCGCCTGCCGCCTGTCATGGCCCAGCGGAACGGGTCGATGGTCGCCGTGGCCGCCCAGTTCAGGAAGTTGCCGCTCCACTTCGTGCCGTCGCACTTGCGATTGACGGCCACGGCCGTTGGATCGAAGAAGCTCTTGTCGCCGGTGTTGGTTTCGTTGGCGGTGGTGTCGACCACGTAGGTGTAGCACTTGGCCGGGTCGAAGTAGCCCAGGAAGGTGCTGGCGCTGGCATAGGCCGCGGTGTGCGCGGTACGGGAGGCCGTTGGCCATTCCACAGACAGCGTGAGCGCCAGGTTGCCCGGCACGTTGGAGGTGGCAAAGACCGGCTGGTCCGCCAGGCTCGCCGCGCCGGCCAGGCCGGGCATCGCGAGGAAAGCGCCGGCCAGGGCGGCGGAGCCGGCCAGTCGCGCGGCAAGGGTCGATATTTTGTTCATGGTCGTCGTCCGCGATTCGTTATTCGGGCTTCGTGAAAGAGGACTGCAGGAACACCTGCGTGTCGCGAGGGCCGTCCACCCGCACGCTCAGTCGATAGACCAAGGCCTTGGGTGGGGGTGGGCGTCCCGATTCCTGGACGCTGCCGCCGCGCACGTCGGTGGTGGCGGGGGCGTAGACGCATTTCGCCTTGGTCGCCGCGCCTGGTTCGAAGCACAGGCGGTCGATGAGGTAGCGGATCTTCACGAAGTCGGCGGTCTGCTCGATGGTGTCGGACGCCTTCGCGTTGTAGAGCTCGTCCTTCAGCAGTGCGAGCGGGATGCCGCTGTCGTTGGACGCGAGCGTGCTGGCGCTGTAGTTCGATGCCTTCACATCGGCGGCGTCCGCGCCCGCTGCGGACAGCACGCCTGACTCGAACAGCGCCAAAGCCTTGACCGCCGCTTGCTCGCCCTGGTTGACGAGGTCGCGCTTGAAGGCGAGGTTGCCGGCGCTGGACAGCGAGGTGTTCATCGAGCGCATCACCGCAACGCCGCCGGCCAGCAGGATGACAAGAACGATCAGGCAGATGAGCAGCACGACGCCGCGCTCGCGGCGCCCCCGGCGCTGCCGGTGCAAGGAAGTAATCATGATTTGGGCAGCAACAGGGGGTTGCGCAAAGGAATGGTGAATTCGACGACCCGGTACCGGTAGCGACGGGCGTCGCCGGTGAGTGCGACTTCGTCGCGCTTGAGGCCTGTGTCGGCGAACATCGCGGGAATGGTCAGGGAGACTTCTTCGCGCTCGAGCGTGGGGCTTCGCAGGATCAGGCCGATGCGGGCGGCCACCACTTGCCGGCTCAGCGCGCCGGATTCCATCATCGTCTTGACGTCGAAACCCGTGGCATCGGGTGCTTTCCATCCGTCCAGGATGCCGTCGGTGTTGGTGTCCAGCCCGTAGAGCGCATGCATCTCCATGACGCCGTCGGCCAGCGCGCGGGTGGTGTCGGTGCCGTCGCCGCGCAGCAGGTCGTAGCTCATCAGCGTGTTGTTCGGGCCGATGCCGAAGAGCTGGAACTGCACGTTGCCGGCGGTGGCGTTGCCCAGCGGCGTGAGGTAGGCGGCGCCGCTGGCAGCCAGTGAAGTGAGCGTGGTGCCCACGCCGGCCGTGTAGTACTTGCCGTCGAGCGTCACGAGTTCGTTGTTGAGGCTGTCCACGAACGAGCCATCGACCTGCTCGAGCAGGCAGTCCTGGTCCACCTGGCTGACCAGCGCAATGTCGTTCTTCTTGAGTTGAACGGTGTTGTCCAGGCGAACGATCTTGTCGCTGGCGCCTGCGGAAATGATCGGTCGCGGAACGTCGCCGGCCGCGGCATTGCCGCCCATCACCATCAGCACGTCCGACTTGCCGTCCGACGACTGCCCCTTGCCGATAAGCAGCGGCGCGACCCGAAGGTTGGCGACGCCGGCGGCATCGCCGAGAAATTTTTCGAACGGCGCCGGAAAGACAGTGGTTCGCGGAAGGATCACGCTGCCGCTGAGCTTGGCTTGCAGCTTGCAGCCGAACACACCCAGGTCCCACGACTGGGTGAAGCCCGAGCCGGCGCTGCGCACCGCGCGGTCCAGCAGGTAGGCCGAGTAGGAGCCCGACTGGTTCATGTCGTTGACGGACGTGGTCGTGCGCTTGGTCGATTCGCCGAAGGTCACGGCGCTGGTGACCGCCAGCGTCACCACCAGCGCGATGACCATGGCGACCAGAAGTTCGATCAGGGTGAGGCCGCGCTCCTGCACCGCGCGCTTGATTTGCCGGATGCTCATAGGGGCAGTTCCACGTGGGTCTTGAGTTGGCTGCGCGTGCTGCGCGACGGGGCTTGCCAGGTGATGGTCACATTGGCTGTCTTGCCGGAGACGGTGACTTCACCTTCGCCATCGGGCAGGCCGGTGGCCTTGGCGTCCTTGACACGATTTTTCCAAGCGGTCAGGGCATCCGCTGGGACGGTGGGCGAGCGATTGAGCCACATGAGGGCCACCACCTCGTTGGCGAGCAGCGCGGCGCGATTGCGGTCCTCGGCATCCACGGAGAAGCTGATGGCGCGTGCCTGCAGTCCGATGAGGCCCAGCAGACCCAAGGAAAAGAGAAGCACCGACACCAGGACTTCGAGCAGCGCTACGCCGGCCTGGCTGCGATGGCGGCGCATTTTTTCGAGAGGCTGTTTCATGACGCGGGGCAGCCGTCTGGCTGGGTGGCTGAGAGGGTTCGCGCCGGGTCGCACATGCGGACTTGTCCGCCCAGTGCGACGGTGACGCGCAGTGGCCGGTCGCCTGTCTTGCTGTCGTTCATCGTTATGTCGTAACGAGCAGCAACGGCTTTGCAGTTTCCGCTTGTGGGTCCTGGCGTGTCGTTTGCCACGAGACGCCCGATCGAGCTGAAACAGATGGACGTGACGGCGCTGTCCGACGCCACGGGGCCAGCGATCACGACGTTGGAGCCGACATCGCGCAGGATGCCCGCCTCGACAAACGCAGCCGTTGCGTCCGAGTCGGCCGGGGCCACCGTGCTGATGGCCCAATTGCTGCCGTTGGCCTTGGCTGTATAGGTGGTGCCGGTGGGCGTGCCATCCGTGAGAGAGAACACCACTTGCCGGCTGCGGCGCGTGGCTTCCGTTTGCGCCTGCCGCAACCCGTTCTGCAAGGAGTCGGCAACCGTGCGGATCTTGTTGTTGCGCACCCAGCCGAGCATGGACGGCATGGCGAGCCCTGCGAGCAGCGCCATGATCGCCACCACGACGATCATTTCGACCAGTGTGAAACCCCTGCGGCGATGCTGGGATGGCGCGGTGTTCAGGAGCACGATTGCCCCTTCTTGACGATCCACGCGGTGGTGCAAGGCGACGTCCAACCCGACCATGTCGATGGCATTCCCGTCGTGGCGCGCACATTGAGTTCAGTGAGGGTGTAAACAACACCATTGGCCGGCCCACTTCCTGTCGCCGTTAGCGTGAATTGCGTGGGCTTGAGATCGGCGGCTCCGGCGCAACTGACCACAAAGTTGCCGAATTTGCGTTTGCTCTCGTCTAAATCGGCGTGGCAAGGCGGCAGCACCGTGGTGCTCAACTTCTCGAAGGTGCGGTTGTCCTGAAAATACCGCTCCATGTCCGCCCGCATGGTGGCCAGTGCATTCGTGCCGTCCACCACATAGCCGCGCCGCACATAGTCTTGGTAGCTCGGAATCGCAATGGCAGCAAGAATGCCGATGATCACCACGGTGATCATGATTTCGATCAGCGTGAAACCCTGGGACCGGCCGGCTTGGCCGCTTTGCTTGCGAGCGAGTTGTTTCATCTAGGGGCACCTTTTCAGCCGTGTTCGGCAGGGCCGGGAACAGGCGAGCAACAATTAATGACAATTGTTAAAGGATGTCTCTTGGTGTCAGTTTGTGCAAATCCATCCATCTGACGCGAATGACCATTCGTCGGCATGCCCGACCGGCACAATCGGCCGGATGACGCCCGACGCGGCATACGCCGATGCCGTTTCGCCCGCTTCCAGGTCGCTGGCGGGCGCCCGTACCTTTCTCGTCGCATTCCCGTTCCTTTGTCCGCTGGTCGGAGGTCCGTCGGCCAACGTCTGGCAGCTCCTGGTGTCATGGGGTTGCCTGGCGGCGCTGCTGTTGACCGGGCCGGTGGGCTCGCCGGCGCGCGGCACATGGCTCTGGCTGGCAACGGGCGGGCTGCTCATCGTGGCCTCCGCCTGGGGTTCGCATGCGTCCTGGCTGGCCGCCTGCCTTGCGATGGCCGGTATCGCGGCCGCCGCGTGCGTGGGCAGCGGCCTGGCGCGTGATCGCGGGGCAGTGTCTTCCTTGCTTGCCCGCGGCATCCTCGCCGCCGGGCTGGTCAGCGCGGTGCTGGGTTTGCTCCAGTACTACGGCCTTGCCGAGCCGCTGGTGCCGTGGACCACGTCGCCGGGCCTGGGGCAGGCCTACGGCAACCTGCGCCAGCGCAACCAGTTCGCCACCTTGATCAGCCTCTCCGCCTGCGCGGCACTGTGGCTCTACGCCACATGCGGCGCGGTGCGGGTGCGACTGGCGCTGGCGGGCGCGGGTGTGCTGTTGCTGATCGCGGCTGCCGCATCGACATCGCGCACCGGGCTGCTGCAGTTGCTGGCCATCGTCGGGGTGGCGAGTTTCATCGCCTGGCGGGAGCGGCAAGGCTCACCCCGAAACCCGAACGTCCGATGGCACCTGCCCGCCCCGGGCTGGCTGCTTTCCACGGTGCCGCTGTACTTTGCGATGGCCTGGATACTTCCCAGGCTCGCGGGTGGCGACGGTGTCGTCGAAAGCATGATCGAACGCCTGAAGACGGGCGCGCCGGACGACCACAGCCGCTGGCTCCTGTGGCGCAACGTGCTGACGCTGATTTCAGAGCGTCCGTGGACCGGCTGGGGGTGGGGAGAACTGGCCTTCGCGCACTACAGCACACCCTACGACGGCGGGCGTTTCGTCGAAATTCTCGACAACGCGCACAACCTGCCGCTGCACCTGGCCGTCGAACTCGGAATTCCGGCGGCCGCGCTGATTTGCGGGGGCTTTGTCTGGATGGTGCTGTCGGCCCGGCCCTGGAAAGAGCGCGACCCGGCACGCCTGATGGGTTGGGGCATGCTGGGCGCGATCGTGCTGCACAGCCTGCTCGAATACCCGCTGTGGTACGGGCCGTTTCAGCTGGTCTTCGGCCTTTGCATCGGGCTGCTGTGGCCGGGCCGGGCCCGAAGGCTGGCGAGCCGTACCGCGCCGCTTGCTGCAACGGTGCTGTTGGCGACCGTAGGCTATGCCGCCTGGGACTACATCCGCATCAGCCAGATCTATCTGCCGCGCGATGAGCGCCTGTCCGCCTACGAAGACGACACGCTCGCCAGGATCAAGGGTTCGTGGCTGTTCTCACGGCAGGTCGATTTCGCCGAGTTGACGCTGACCACGGTGACACCGGCAAACGCCGCCCACATGCACGCACTGGCCGAGCGCACATTGCATTTCTCGCCCGAGCCGCGCGTCATCGTCAAGCGCATCGAAAGTGCGGAACTGCTGGGATTCGAGAAAGAAGCGCAAGAAGAAGCCGAGCGATTCAGGAATGCGTTTCCCGCGGACTTCGCGCGCTGGATGCAGCAGGGCCAGGACGCCGGCGAGGGCATTGCACCGTAGCGGCCATGAACCGCTGGGGCCGCTGGTGCGTCACTCCGCCACCCAACTCCCCGACTTCCCCCCATGCTTCTCCAGCACATGCACATCGTTGATCCGCATCCCCCGGTCCACCGCCTTGCACATGTCGTAGATCGTCAATAGCGCCACCTGCACGGCCGTGAGCGCCTCCATCTCCACGCCGGTCGGCCCCACCGTCTCGACGGTGGCGGTGCACACCACCTGCGGCACGCTCCCGGCCTCGGCCAGCGCAAAACCCAGCGCCACCCGCGTCAACGCCAGCGGATGGCACAGCGGAATCAGGTCGCTCGTCTTCTTGGCCGCCTGAATGCCGGCGATCCGCGCGATGCCCAGCACATCGCCCTTTTTCGCGGTTCCCGATTCGATCAGCGCCAGCGTTGCCGGCTGCATCTCGATGCGTCCGGTGGCGACGGCCACGCGGTGGGTGGCCGGCTTGGCGGCCACATCGACCATGTGCGCCTGGCCGTGGGCGTCAAAGTGGGTGAGAGTGTTCATGGCGTGGGGTGAACGTTCGTTTTGAAGGCGCATCATACGAGCCCGAGCCATGGACGAGGAATGCCGCGCTTGACTCCCTTCGCAAAGCCCAAGACCCCCGCACTGCCCGCGCTGCGAGCGATATGCGCTACCGTTTTGATAGCTGCCCAGGCTCTGGCGCCGGTGCCTGCCGGCGCACAGATGCAGCTGCCCGGCCTCGGCGACGGCGGCGAAATGACGGCCAGCGCCGAACGCAGCCTGGGCGACCAGATCGCCCGCGAGCTGTACCGCGACACCGACTACATCGACGACCCGGTGATCTCCGCCTACGTGCAGGAGATCTGGCAGCGCCTGCTGACGGCGGCCCGCGCGCGCGGCGAGCTCACGCCCGAGCTCGACGAGCGCTTCGCCTGGACCATCCTGCTGGGCCGCGACCGCAACATCAATGCCTTTGCGCTGCCCGGCGGCTATCTGGGGCTCAACCTGGGGCTGGTGGCCGCGGTCGGCAGCCGCGACGAGCTGGCCACGGTGCTCGGGCACGAGCTCTCGCACGTCACGCAGCGCCACATCTCGCGCATGATGAACAAGCAGGGCAAGCAGATGCCGCTGATGGTGGCGGGGCTCATCCTCGGGATGATCGCGGCCAGCAAGAGCCGCAACTCCGATGCCGGCCAGGCGGTGATCATGGGCAGCCAGGCGCTTTTCATGCAGAACCAGCTGAGCTTTTCGCGCGACATGGAGCGCGAGGCCGACCGCATCGGTTTCGGCGTGATGACGCAGGCGGGCTTTGCGCCGCAGGGCGCGGCGGCGATGTTCGAAAAGCTGCAGTACGCCTCGCGCCTGAACGACAACGGCTCCTACCCCTACCTGCGCAGCCATCCGCTGACGACCGAGCGCATCTCGGACATGCAGGGCCGCTTCCAGTTCCGCATGGACACGGCGCCCGCGATGCCGCTGGCCATGGACCACGCCATGATCGCCTCGCGCGCCCGCGTGCTGACGCGGCCGGGTGTCGATGTGCTGCGCCTCTGGATCGCGTCGGCCGCAAGCGGCGAGTTTGCAAAAAGCTCGCCGGCCCAGCAGGCGGGCACGCTCTACGCCGCGGCGCTCGGGGCCAAGGAGCTGCGCGACTACAAGGCGGCGCGCACGCTGGCCGAGCGGCTGGTGGCGCGCACGGCCGACGATCCCGCCGCGGCAAAGCAGGCGCGCTGGCTGCAGGCCGAGATCGAACTGGCCGCGGGCGCGGCGCCCAAGGCCGCCGCCTTGCTCGACGCCAAGTCGAAGGAGCGGCCCGAGATGATCCTCGCGGCCGAGGCCGCGACCGCCATGCGCCAGCCGGCGCCGATGATTCCCCCGCTGCGCGACTGGGTGGCGACGAACCCGCGCGATGCCACGGTGTGGCGCGCGCTGGGCAATCTGTACGGCGCGCAGGGCGACACGCTGCGCGCGGTGCGGGCCGATGCCGAGGCCAACGTGGCCATCCTCGATTACCCGGCCGCGCGCGATCGCTTCAAGGCGGCGCAGGAGCTGGTGCGCAAGTCGGACGGCCCCATCGACCACTACGAGGCGTCGATCATCGACACCCGCGCGCGCGCGGTCGATGTGCTGGTGAAGCGTCAGGCCGAGGAGCCGCCGCTCAAGTAGGGCGGGTGCGGCAACCGCCGCAGCGGCTGCGTGTTCAGCGCTTGGAGAGCAGCCCGCCCAGTGCCGATTCGATGACCAGCCCCAGCAGCGAGTAGATCAGCGAGCCGATCAGCGCGGCCACGAAGCCGTTGACCTGAAAGCCGCCGAGCAACCCCGACGCCGCCCAGAACAGCAGCGCGTTGATCACGAACAGGAAGAGGCCCAGCGTGACGATGGTGACCGGCAGCGTGAGCACCACCAGCACCGGCCGCACGATCATGTTGAGCAAGCCGATGACCGCGGCTGCGATGAGCGCGGAGCCGAAACTCTGGATCTGGACACCGCTGCTGTAGAGATAAGCCACTGCCAGCAGCGCGAGGGCGCTGAGCAGCCATTTGATGATGATGCGCATGCGGCGCAGGATACCCCAGCGTCTCCAAAAGAACGAGCCCCGGGGCGTTGCCGCACCGGGGCTCGTCGAGGAGCGTTGTCCCTGGGGTTTGCTACTTACTCCGCCAGCTCGTTCGCCAGCATCAGCAGCGCGCCCATGCCCATCACCGCGCCGGGAAAAGCCCAGCCCGTCTGTTGGGCCGGCTTCTGGTCCGGCGAGACCGGCTCCAGGTCGACGCCGATCTTCGGGCGGCGCGCATCGACCACATGCGTGGCGGCGTGCTCGCGCTTGAGCTGCACCGTGAGCTCGGCCAGCGGGCCCTTGGCCAGCACCGGTGTCACCTGGCCGCCGTTGCGCTCGAGCAGGGGCAGCAGCTGCGCCTGCACCTTGCTGAACCACTTGGCGCGCCAGTTCTCGCGCGCGCTGTGGCTCACCCATTTGCTGATGCGATGCGTCATGCGCGGCGCGCAGGCCACGAGCACCCAATGGCGTGCCACGACGTTGTCGGCATCCGGCGCCAGTTCGGCGAACTGCTCGCTGGCATACACGGCGTCGTCGACATAAAGAATGATCTTTTCCATGAGTGCTCCTTCAGATAGTTAGAGTGGCAGAGACTTGTGGGACAGGATAGTTTCCGGGCGAAGCCTGCAGCGATCAATGGGGTAAGCCAGCGCTTCAGCCGTGCGTGGCGGCCGCTGCCGGCTTGCTGCGGGCCTGGCGCATGGCCACCCACTTGCCGATCGCGAGCACCAGCAGTGCGCCGCCGATGCCGGCTGCGTACTTGATTGTGTCGGTCTGCGGCACCTTCGGCACCCAGGTCCATGCGGCGGTGTTGGCCAGCGCGGGGTCCGAGACGGCCATCGTGCCGGCGATCCAGCCCAGCAGCATGCCGCCGGCCGTGATGATCATCGGGAAGCGGTCCATCAGCTTGATGACCAGCTGGCTGCCCCAGACGATGATCGGAATGCTCACCAGCAGGCCGAAGATCACGAGCGGCATCTGGTGGCCTTCGCCCGCGCCTTGTGCGGCACCGGCGATGGCGATCACGTTGTCCACGCTCATCACCAGGTCGGCAATGATCACGGTCTTGACGGCACCCCACAGCTTGTCGCTGCCGGTGATGTTGCCGTGCGCATCGTCATGGTCCGGTGCCAGAAGCTTGATGCCGATCCACACCAGCAGAATGGCGCCGACCAGTTTCAGGAACGGAATGGCAAGGAGCGTGAGCGCGAAGAAGATCAGGATCACGCGCAGGATGATGGCGCCCGCGGTACCCCAAAGAATGCCCTGGGTGCGCTGGGCGGGCGGCAACTTGCGGCACGCCAGTGCAATGACGACGGCGTTGTCGCCGCCAAGAAGGATGTCGATCATGATGATCTGACCGACCGCGACCCAGAACTCTGGGGCCATGAACTGTTCCATAGATTCCTCTTTGTTTTTTGCGCCGCGCCTGCCGCTCCCGGGTTGGACGACGACAGACAGGCGCATACCGATGCGTTTCGATTCATCCCGCACGGGGCTGATCGAAAGCGAGGATGGAGGGCACCGGGGAAACCGGGGACTCGCGAACGCTTCGACCAAACCTGCGCAGGTTCAAATCGAAGGTCTTGCTCGACAGCGCCTGCGCCAGGCCGCGCATGCGTTGTCCGACAGGCCGGAAGTGTTTTGCTTCGTATTGACGACCTGACGATGCCCGCCGTTGTGCACGGCGGCCGGGAGCTACTCCCCTTCGTGGGCGGGATTAGATCATCGAAGCCCGCGCCGTGGCAATCTAAAGTTTTCCGCGCCGCTACACCAACCGGCTGGAAAAGGCTTTCAACAGGCCTTCTGGCGCTATGTGTTTCGTAGCGGCGATGGCCTTGCCGGCCTGCGGGACATTGGCGGACTATGATCGCCGCTCGCCGTTTTTTCACTCCCCATGGCCGCCATTCACATCACCGACATCGAGGCCGCCATCAACCATTGGCGGGAGAAAAGTCCCTCGCCCGACGGCATCACGCTGGCGTCCGAATTGCGCGCGTTGGCCGAGGTCTACGCGCTCATGGTGTTCCACCACGAAGACGAGGTCGACGAGGTCGGCTTTCCGCCCAAGGCCTGGGCCGCCTGGCTCGACTGGTACCACAGCACCCCCGACACCCCCTGCATCGCGATCTGCTCCACCAGCCAGGGCGACGACCAGTGCAAGGGCTGCGGCCGCAGCTTCGACGAGGTGCAGCACTGGCCCGCGATGACGCCGGTCGAGAAGCGCGTGACCTGGCGCCGGATCACCATGGAAGACTCGGCCTGGCGCTTCAACAAATACGCCGAACGGGCGCGCGAAGCGGAACCCCCGCAATGGCCCGACGATCCGGCCGAGCCCCTCGGCCCCGACGACACCCCCTGAAGAGGCATACCGCATGCGTCGCCTCGCCCAAGCGCCCAACCTTGCGATCGCGACCTTGTGGGTTCACGCCCTGCGCGAGGACGGCGTGGCGGCGACGGTGCAGCGCGAGTTCCTGGGCGCTGTCATGGGCCAGCTGCCGCCCGACCAGTGCCTGCCCGAGATCTGGATCGACGACGAGAGCCAGTTCGAGCGCGCAAAGGAATTGCTGCATGCCGTGCAGCACCGGCCGCAGCGCAATTGGCAGTGCGTGTGCGGCGAACGCGTCGAGGGCGGCTTCGAGCAGTGCTGGCAATGCGGCGAGATGATGCCGGCGGCCTGACGCCGCGCGGCTGCAAGACCTACTTCCAGCGAACGAGTTCGACGTCGATGCTGTTCGTGCCGTCGCCCAGCGTAAGCGTGTTTTCCTGGATGGTGGCCTGCAGCTGCATGCTGCGCTGGGCGAGCGCGGCCAGCGCCTGCGAGGCCTCGGTCGGCACGCGGTAGACCTTCAGGTTCTGCGGCCGGGTGAGCTTGTTCTCGATGCCGCGCCACCAGATCTCGGCCGCGTGGTTGAAGCAGTAGACGATCACCTCGTCCGCCTTGCCGCAGGCCTTGAGAACCGGCTTGTCCTCGGGCTGGCCGACCTCGATCCAGATCTTGATCTGGCCCGTGAAGTCGCGCAGCCACACATCGGGCTCCTCGACGTTCGAGAGGCCCGCGCCGAAAGCGAGCGTGCCGTCGCCGTTGCACACGTCCTGCAGCTGGTGCGCGTTGAGCGCGAGCGCGACGAGGCGGATCATCATCCGCTCGTCGGTTTCGCTCGGGTGGCGCGCCAGGGTCAGCGCATGGTCGGCGTAATAGCCGTGGTCGATGTCGGCCACCGCGAGGGTGGCCTTGAAGATGGTGGATTTGAGGGCCATGGGTGCGCGAGTGTATGCCCGCGCTGCATGAGCTTCAGAACGCCACCGACGCCTGCAGGTACGCCGTGCGCGGCTGGCCCACGTACTTGCCGCCGTTGTTGTCGATCGAGCGGTTGTAGTAGCGGCGGTCGAACAGGTTCTTGATGCCGACGGCCAGCTTCAGGTTGCTCATCGACGGACCGAAGTCGTATGCGGCGCGCAGGTTCATCGTGGCGTAGCCCGGGATGTTGCCGAGCCGGCCGGTCGAGTCTTCCAGCGTGACGTACTTCGCGCTGTCGTCCGGCGAGCCCGGCGAGCGCTGCTTCGATTGCGCGTAGATGTCGGCATTCAGCGTCCACGGGCCGCGCTCGTAGCGCGCGCCCAGCGTCAACACCTGGCGCGAGTAGAACGGCAGGTCGCGGCCGGCGAAGTTGCCGGCCTTGGAGGTGGCCTGCGTGTACGTGTAGGTGCCCGACACCGACAGGCCCCTGAGCGCGGCGCTCATCTCACCCAGGTCGTAGCGCAGCGCCGACTCCAGCCCGCGATGCCGCGTGGCGCCCAGGTCGGTCCATTGGCCGGTGTCGCCGGTGATCGAGCGCGCGAGCTGCAGCTCCTTGTCGAAGTTGATGTTGAACAGCGTCAGCTCGCCGCTCCAGGCCTCGCCCTTGTAGTGCGTGCCGATTTCGTAGGTCTTGGCTTTTTCGGGGTGCAGGCCGGTGGTGGACTGCGCGAGCTGCGCGTACTGCTGCGGTCCGAACGAAACGCCCGCATTCGCGAACAGCGACCAGCGCTCGCTCATGCGGTAGAGCACGGACAGCGTCGGCAGCACCTCGTTGGAATCGATCTTCGGATAGATCGCGTTGGTGATGCGATTGTTCGCCACGGTGAAGACATCGTTGTGCGAGCGCATCGATTCGTAGCGCACGCCGGGCGTGACCGTCCAGTTGCCGAAGTCGATGCGGTCGTCGATGTAGAACGCGTGCGCGACCGTGCCGCCCTTGCTGGTCTGGTAGGGCGCCTGCGTGCGGCTGTAGGCATTCTCGAACGGCGAAGGCGTGTAGTAGCCGGTGCGCGCCGCCACCTCGGAGGCTTCTTCCCTGAGGTAGCGGAAGCCCACGCTGACTTCCTGCACCACGCTGCCCGAATCGAACAGGCGCGAATAGCGCGGCTCGACGGCGAAGGTCTTGTAGTTGCGCGGCGCGGTGGTCAGGCGGCGCCTCTTGGCGTTGGCGCCGGTGCCTTCCTGCTCCAGGTAGCTGCTGCGGAACGAGTCGGTGTAGTAGCCCAGCATCTCGAACTTGTTCACGCCGTCGTTGTGCGTGTACTTGACCGAGCCGTCGGTGCGGCGGCCGGTGAATTCGTCGAAGCGCCGGTCCGACTGGAACGGGTTCGCCGCGAACTGCGCGGTGGTCAGCCCGCCCGGCATGCGGCCCGTGCCCTCGAAGTGATGCAGCGACACCGCGATGTCGTCGGTGCCCGAGATGCGGTAGGCGCCCTTGAGCATCAGGTCGTCGATGCCGACGTGGTCGTTGCCCTGGCGAAAGCCATCGCCGTGCGTGCCCGAGTACAGCAACGCGAGGCCGAGGCCCTTGTCGTTGGTGCCGCCGACGAACAGGCTGGGCGTGGTTTTGGTGCCGCCGCCGTGGCCGGCGCTCTCGATGCCCACGCCCACCTCGCCCGAGAACTGCTTGGGGATCGCGCGCGTCACGAAGTTGATGATGCCGCCCACGTTCTGGGGGCCATAGCGCACCGAGCCCGCGCCGCGCACCACGTCCACCGTCTCGATGCTGCCGATCGACAGCGGCGCAAGGGAGAGCTGCGGCTGGCCGTAGGGCGCATAGGCCAGCGGCACGCCGTCCAGCAAGATGGTCGAGCGCGGCGACAGCCGCGAGGTGAGACCGCGCACGCCCACGTTGAGCGAGATGTCGCTGCCGCCCGTGCCGCTGCTCTCCTGCACCTGCACGCCCGGAACCTGGCGCAGCACGTCGCGCACGCTCGACGAGCCGCTTTCCTGGATCTGCCTGCGCTCGACGATGCTGCGCGCGCCTGCGTGCTCCAGCACCTTGGTTTCGTTGGGGCTTGCGAGCCAGTCACCCGTGACGGTGATGGTCTCCAGCGAATTCGACGGGGCGGCCGCAGGCTCGGCGTCGGCTGCGAAGCTCTGAAGGCTCAGGGGTAACAAGGCCATCGCAATGGCGGTGCGTTTGTGCGGGAACAAGGGGAACTCCTCCGAAAAAAAACTGAAAACCGTGCGCAGGACGTGGGGGCTTTTTCTTCTTCAGTACGTCGTGCGGTCGGCAAGCGCGCCGCGCCGGGCGGCGGCCGCGGCCATGGCGCGCCGGCGCCACCAGAGCCAGACGCCGCTGAAACCCAGGCCGGCGAGCGCGAGGCCGAGCAGCGCGGTGACGATCTGGTGGGCCACCCCGCCCAGTTCGCCCGTGTGCAGCGGAAAGATCACCGCCACCGCGCCGTTGCCGGCGTCCAGGTCTTGCCACTTGCGCGCGGCCAGCACCTCGCCGCTCATCGGGTTGAGCCACACGGAACTGATGCCGTTGGGGTGCGGGTCGTCGGGCAGCCGGAAACGCACGCGGATCGGCCGGTCCGCCTTGCCGGGCACCAGCACATAGCCGATCGGCTGGCCGGGATGCACCTGCTGCGCGCGCGCAACGAGTTCGTCCAGCGGCAGGCGCGGGCCGATCGCCCCGCCCTTGGGGATCGACGGCGGTTTGACCGGGTGTTGTCCCATGGCGGCGGAGATGAAGTCTCCCAACGGCCGCCACGCCATGTAGGCGCCCGTGGCCACCGACACCGCGATCAGCAGGCCGAGCACCGCGCCGCCCGTGCGGTGCAGGTCGAAGAGGCCGCGCAGCAATCCGCGGTTCAGCACGATGCGCAGCGACGGCGGCCAGCGCACCGGCCACCACAGCACCAATCCCGTCACCAGCAGGAACAGGTAGGCCAGCGCCACGAAAGCCAGGATGCTCTTGCCGGTGCTGCCCAGCAGCAGGCTGTTGTGAATCTTGTAGGCCAGGTTGTAGAAGCCTTCTTCGGCGCCGCGCCGGCCCTGCTCGGCGCCGGTGCCCGGGTCGAGGTAGAGCGTGCCTTCCCACTTGCCGCGCACCAGCACCCAGAGCGTTTCGTCGGCGTGGTGCGGCGGGCGCAGCGTGAAGTTGGTGTCGGGGCCGAACTCGGCGGTGATGCGAAGGCGCAGCGCCTCGAGCGGCAATGCGGCCGCGGCCGCGATGGCATCACCCGCGCTGCGCGCGACGAAGAAGTCGGAATGAACCTGGCGGTCGATCGGCTTGGCCACCACCAGCACCGCGCCGAGCAGCGCCGTGAGGGCCAGCACCGGCCCGAGGGTGAGGCCGACCCAGCGATGGATCTTCAGCCAGAGACGTCGCAACGGAGCGCGCAGCATGAATCACGGGGACTTCGGAGAGTCCCGTCATGGTTGTCGGCTGGCACGCCCGTGAGAGGACGCGTTGGCTGGGAAGTCGGGGTTTGTGTGCGAGTCCGGCCCACCGCTCGCGGCGGTGGGTGGATCGATGCACGAGAGCCTCAGATTCTAGTGGCGAGCTCGGCGGCCTTGCCGACGTAGCTGGCCGGCGTCATGGCCAGCAGGCGGGCTTTTTCCTCATCAGGAATGGCCAGTGAACGGATCAGCCCGTGCAGCGCTTCGGCCGTGACGGTCTTGCCGCGCGTCACTTCCTTCAACTGCTCGTAGGCGCCCTGCACGCCGTAGCGGCGCATCACGGTCTGGATCGGCTCGGCCAGCACTTCCCACGAAGCGTCGAGGTCTTCGGCCAGCGCTTCCTCGTTGAGTTCGAGCTTGCCCAGGCCCGTGGCCAGGCTCGCATAGGCCAGCGTGGCGTAGCCGAAGGCCACGCCGATGTTGCGCAGCACCGTGCTGTCGGTCAGGTCGCGCTGCCAGCGGCTGATGGGGAGCTTCTCGCTCAGGTGGCGCAGCACCGCGTTGGCCAGGCCCAGGTTGCCTTCGGCGTTCTCGAAGTCGATCGGGTTGACCTTGTGCGGCATCGTCGAGGAGCCGATCTCGCCTTTCTTCAGGCGCTGCTTGAAGTAGCCCAGGCTCACGTAGCCCCAGATGTCGCGCGAGAAGTCGATGAGGATGGTGTTGGCGCGGGCCACCGCGTCGAACAGCTCCGCCATGTAGTCGTGCGGCTCGATCTGGATGCTGTACGGCTGGAAGCTCAGGCCCAGGCCCAGCGGCGCGGGCGTCTCGATGACCTTGCGGCTGAAGGCTTCCCAGTCGAAGTCGGGCCAGGCGGCCAGGTGGGCGTTGTAGTTGCCGACCGCGCCGTTCATCTTGCCCAGCAGCTGCACCGCGGCGATCTGTGCGCGCGCTTTCGACAGGCGCACCGCCACATTGGCGATTTCCTTGCCCACGGTGGTGGGGCTGGCGGTCTGGCCGTGCGTGCGCGAGAGCATCGACACGCCGGCGAACTGGTGCGCCATTTCGCGCAGCTTGGCGATCAGGCCGTCGATGGCCGGGAGCACCACCTTTTCGCGCGCGGCCTGGATCTGCAGGGCGTGGCTGGTGTTGTTGATGTCTTCGCTGGTGCAGGCGAAATGCACGAACTCGGCGGCGGCGAGCAGCTCGGGACGGGCTTCGAACTTGGACTTGATCCAGTATTCGACCGCCTTCACGTCGTGGTTGGTGGTTTTTTCGATTTCCTTGATGGCCAGCGCGTCGGCTTCGGAGAAATGCGACACCAGGCCCAGCAGGTACTTGCGGGCACCGCCCGTCAGCGGCCTGAACTCGGCGAAGCCGCAGTCGGACAGCGCAATGAACCACGCCACCTCGACCTGCACGCGACGGTGCATGTAGCCCTGTTCGCTCATCAGCGGGCGCAAGGCCGCGAGTTTGGCCGCGTAGCGACCGTCAAGGGGGGAGAGGGCGGAGACGGTGGAAAAGCTCATGCCCGAATTTTAGGCGGCCGCCGATCCGTGGGGCCGTTCCTACAGATTGGGGTGTATCCGGACGGCCGGTTCGCCCCTTCACCTAAAATGGCTGTGAACTAATGTCATCAAGAAGCAACGGGAGAGAGTCTTCATGAAACTGATCGGATCCGCCGCCAGCCCCTATGTGCGCAAGGTGCGCGTGGTGCTGGCCGAAAAGCGGCTCGATTACCAGTTCGTGATCGAAGACGTCTGGTCCGCGGACACCACCATCTCCAATTCCAATCCGCTGGGCAAGGTGCCCTGCCTGATCATGGAAGGCGGCGAGGCGATGTTCGACTCCCGCGTGATCGTGGAATATCTGGACACGCTGTCTCCGGTAGGAAAGCTCATTCCGCAACAAGGCCGCGAGCGCGCCGAGGTCAAGACCTGGGAAGCGCTGGCCGACGGCGTCATGGACGCCGGCGTGCTCTGGCGGCTGGAAGCCACCTGGTCCGGCCGCAACGACCACGAGCGCAGCACCAGCTGGGTCGAACGCCAGCGCACGAAGGTCATCGACGGCGTGGCCGCCATGTCCAAGGGACTGGGCGACAAGCCCTTCTGCAGCGGCATCCACCTGAGCCTGTCGGACATCGCGGTGGGCTGCACGCTGGGCTGGCTGAACCTGCGCTTTCCCGATATCGACTGGCGCGGCGACCACAGCAATCTCGCCAAGCTGTATGACAAGCTCATGCTTCGCCCCAGCTTCATCGACACACAACCTTGACTCTCCCCCAGGCTGCGCGCACTTCGTGTCGCTTCGCCAACCCCCTCGCCGGGGGCGACACCGGTGGCCCGGCGAAGCCGGTTCCACGGTGTCCCTCGAAGAAGCCCCTTCGTTTCAAAGCCCCGTGAACCGGGCCACAGCCGGAAAGTAGAGCCGGTACGGCAGCAGCCGCATCAGCTTCATCCAGAAGGTGAAGCGGCGCGGAAAGTGGATCTCGAAGGCGCCCCGTCGCCAGCCCTCGAGCATCGCCTCGGCGGCCTGCGCCGGCGTGATCAGCGCCGGCATCGCAAAGTCGTTCTGCGCCGTGAGCGCGGTCGCCACGAAGCCCGGCTGGATCACGCTCACGCCGATGCCGCGCGCATGCAGGTCGATGTAGAGCACCTCGGCCAGGTTGGTGAGCGCGGCCTTGGTTGGGCCGTAGGCCAGGCTCTTGGGCAGCCCGCGAAAACCGGCCACGCTGGCCGTGAGCGACACATGGCCCGCGCCGCGCGCCACGAACCCGGGCAGCACCGCGGCCAGCACATGGAGCGCGCCCACATAGTTGACCTGCTGGTGCGCGAGCATTTCGTCGAGCGCGAACGCGTCGGCGCGCAGCACGTTGTAGGTGGCCGCATTGAAGAGCACGAGGTCGACGCTGCCGGCCGTCGCCTGCAGGCGCGCATGGGCGGCGGCCACGGCGGCGGCATCGCACACGTCCAGCGGCAGCACGATCACGCGCGGGGGCGAGCCGGCATCGTTGTGCAGCGCCGCCAGTTCTTCGAGCGCCTCGGCGTTGCGGGACGACACCGCCACCCGCGCCCCGCGCTCGAGCAACGCCAGCGCCGTGGCGCGGCCGATGCCCGAGGAGGCGCCGACGATCCATGCCGTCCTGCCCTGCCAATCGGCCAGCGGCGGATTGAAAGGCTTCATCGCGCGGTCGGCCGGATCACCAGCACCCACAGCGCCGCACCCGCGAACACCTTGAGCACGCACGGCAGCAGGCAGTAGGCGAGCGACAAGGCCTGCAGCGCGGAAGCGTCGCGCGCGCCGGGCGTGTAGCCGGCGAGCCCGAGCAGCGGCAGGGCCAGGCCGGCGGCCAGCGCGAGGTTGAGTTTGGTCGCGAAATTCCACCAGCCGAAGTACGCGCCGGCATGCGGCTGGTCGCCGGCCTCGGCAATGAGTCCGGCCAGCAAGGCGCCCGGCAGCACGAGGTCCGAGCCGATCGCGAAACCCGACAGCGCGCACACCACCAGGAACGGCACCGCATCGCCCGCGCCCAGCGCACCGGCCCAGGCGAACACCGCCACCGACATGCACATGCCGCCGAACCAGCTGCGCGCCAGGCCCCAGCGCCGCACGATGCGCAGCCACACGGGAATCGACGCCGCAGCCACCACGAAATACAGGCCGAGGAACGCGGGCTCCATGGCGGCCGGCGCGCGCAGCCGGTCCTGCACGAAGAACAGCACCAGCGTGGCCGGCACCGCGCTCGCGATGCCGTTGAGCACGAACACCGCGAGTAGCCGGCGAAACGCCGGGCGGCGCAGCGGCAGCCGCAGGTCGACCGCCGCATGCGGCGCGGCGCCCAGCACCGGTCGTGGCGCCCGCGTCCAGAAGGCCCAGCCCAGCACCAGCAACACGCCGAACATGCCCACCGTCGCAGGCAGGCCCGCGAGCGACGGCATCACCGACGCGAGCACCACGCCGACCAGCCCCATGCCTTCGCGCCAGCCCACGATGCGGCCGCGCTGCACGGCATCGCCGCCCAGCATCGCGCCCCACGACTGGTGCGCGATGCTCAGCATGCTGTAGCCCGCGTAGGTCAGCGCGAGCAGCACCGCGGCCACCACGAGCAGCAGGCCGTGGCGCGCCGGATCGACCAGCAGCTGCGGAAAGAACAAAAGGCCGAAGCCCAGCAGCAGCACGCCTGCCGCCACCGCACCGAAGCCCAGCACCGTTTGCGGCGAGCGCGCGTGAAGCCGGTCGCTGAGCCGCCCGAGCAGCGGGTCGATCAGCGCATCGAGCAACCGCGCGCCCAGCAGCACCGCGCCCAGCGTGGCCAGCGGCACGCCGAAATCGCGTGCGTAGTGGTTGGGCAGCAGCACGTACAGCGGCAGCGCGACAAACGCCAGCGGCAGCCCGAGCAGGCCGTAGCGCAAACCGTCCAGAGGTCCGAAGGTCGACACGAGAGGCCGTGCCGTCTCTAGCGCTTGCGCAGCGTGTACTGAACCACGTCGATGTTCGCCTGCGAGAACGCCGCCTCGCAGTAGGCGAGGTAGAACTCCCAGATGCGCATGAAGCGCTCGTCGAAGCCCAGCTGCAGGATCTGGCCGCGCTGCGCCAGGAAGCGCTCGCGCCAGCGGCGCAGCGTCTCGGCGTAGTCGGCGCCGAAGGCGAATTCGTCCACCACCTCCAGCCCGGCGGCTTCGGCCTCTCGGCGGAATTCGCGCGGGCAGGGCAGGCAGCCGCCCGGAAAGATGTATTGCTGGATGAAGTCGGTCGAGTCGATGTAACGGTCGAAGAGCTGGTCGTCGATCACGATGCTCTGCACGCAGGCGCGGCCGCCCGGCTTGAGCAGCCGGCTCACGCTCTGGAAGTAGGTCGGCCAGTATTCGCGGCCCACGGCTTCCACCATCTCGATGGAGCAGATGGCGTCGAAGGGTGCGTCGTCGATGTCCCGGTAGTCCTGCAGGCGCAGGTCGGCCGCAAGGCCCGCGGTGCGCTGCCGGGCGAAGGCGAGCTGCTCGGTGGAAAGCGTCACGCCGGTGACCGAGGCGCCGAAGTCGAAGGCGGCCATCTCGGCCAGCGCGCCCCAGCCGCAGCCGATTTCGAGCACGCGGTCGCCGGGCTTCACCTGGGCCAGCTGAAGCGCGCGCCGCACCTTGGCGCGCTGCGCGTCGGGCATCGGCTTGTCCAGGTCGCCCTCGAACCAGGCCGACGAGTAGTTCATGGTCTCGTCGAGCCAGAGCTTGTAGAACGCATTGCCCAGGTCGTAGTGCGCGTGGATGTTGCGTGAGCTGCCGGCCTTGCTGTTGCGGTGCATCAGGTGGCGCACGCGGTACACGAGGCGGCCGAACCAGCTGCCGTAGACCACGTCTTCGATGGCACGCCGGTTGGCGATGAACACCTTGATCAGTTCGACCAGGTTCGGCGTGGTCCAGTCGCCCGCGATGTAGCTCTCGGCAAAGCCGATGTCGCCCGACTTCAGCGCGGCCTTGCAGACCTCCCAGTTGCGCAGCGTGAGCGAGGCGGTGAGGGGGCTGCTGCCGGGCGCCGCGCCGAAGTGGCGCACCGAATCGTCGGGCAGCCGCACGGTGAGCGAGCCGTGCGCCAGGCGCTGCAGCAGGCCGAGCACGGTGCGCGCGGCGCCGGGCGCGTCCTGCGGCAGCGAAAAGCCGGAAGCCGGGGAGGCGGTGGTGGTCGGGGTCATGGGTTCGCCTGCTGCTGCGGGGTGTCGCTGGACACGAAATGAAGGGGCGGCGCCGGCTTGGCGACGAAGGGAACGCGCTTGAACCAGAGCCTGGCGGCCTGCCAGTGGATGCGCGCGATGAGCCCGAAGGTCATGGCGGGGTAGCGCCAGAGCGCGCGCCGGACGCTTGCGGCGTTCATCGGGCCGAGTTCGCCGCCGACGCTGGTCTGCAGCAGCGGGCCGTCGGCGTCGTCGTGGTCGATGCGCACCACGGTGTGCGCGAATTCGCCGTCCACGAAGAAGCGGAAGCGGTAGCCGCCGCTGACTTCGCAGAACGGCGAGACGTGGAAGGCCTTGGTCGCCCTGAGCTCCGCGCCGTAGGTCGGGCGGTCCAGCAGATAGCAGTGGCGCTCGCCGAAGGTGTTGTTGACCTCGACCACGATCGCGCGCAGCGCGCCGCCGGCCGTGTGGCAGTACCAGAAGCTCACCGGCTTGAAGGTGTAGCCGAACACGCGCGGATAGCAGTGCAGCCAGGCTTCGCCGTCGGCATCGTGGATCTGGTGGGCGGCCAGCAACCCGTCGAGCCAAGCCAGCGCGCCGCCCTGTTCGGGCGTGCGTCCGTCGCCGTGGTCGATGTCGTGGAAGGACAGCGCCGCCCGGCGGTTGAGCGCGAGCACGCCGCTGCCGTGAGTGCGCAAGGCGCGCATCGGCAGCATCAGGAAATAGGTCGGGTAGACGAAGGCGTTGCGCGCCGGACGCAGGCGGGTGTGCCGGACTTCGCCGAAGCCCATCAGCGGCAGCGCCTGCGCCCCGTTCATGCCAGCGCCCTCGCCATCGCGTCGAGCGGTGCGTCCTGCGCGGCCATGTGCGCCCGCAGGCCCTCGGCCGCCACCAGGCCGGCCTTGAGCCCGTCTTCATGGAAGCCGTAGCCCATCCAGGCACCCGCGAACCAGGTGTTGCGCTGGCCTTGCAGGGCAGGAACTTCGGCCTGCGCGCGGATCGCGGCAAGGTCGAGCACCGGGTGGTCGTAGTCGTATTCGGCCATGACCTGACTACGCTGGATCTCACCGACCGGATTCAACGAAACGATCACCGGTTGCTCCCAGGGCAGCGGCTGCAGCTTGTTGAGCAGGTAGTGCAGGCAGACCCGGCCCGACTCCCGCTCGTCGGCGGCCGCGCGCTGGTAGTTCCAGGCGGCCCAGGCGGCGCGGCGTTGCGGCAGCACCGAGGCGTCGGTGTGCAGCACGGCATGGTTCGCCTGGTAGCGGATCGCGCCCAGCGTGGCGGCCTCGGCGGGGCTGGGGTCGGCCAGCAGGGCGAGCGAGCGGTCGGAATGGGTGGCCAGGATCGCGTGGTCGAAGCGCTCGGTGCCGGCATCGGTGGCGACGAGCACGCCGTTGCCGGCGCGGGTGATGCGGCGAACGGGGGTGCGCAGGCGCGTGTCGGCCAGGCCCGCGACGATCTTCTCGACGTAATGGCGCGAACCGCCGCGCACGGTGCGCCACTGCGGCCGGTTGGCGATCTGGATCAGGCCGTGGTTGTGGCAGAAGCGGATCATGGTGGCGACCGGGAACGCCAGCATCTGCGTGGTCGAGCAGCTCCAGATGCAACCCATCATCGGCAGGAAGTACCAGTCGCGGAAGGCGGTGCCGAAGCGATGGGTGTCCAGAAAGTCGCCGAGCGGCTGGGCCAGTTCGCCTTCGGTGCCAGCTTTTGCGATGCGGGTGGTCAGGCGGTTGAAGCGCAGCAGGTCGCCCAGCATGCCCAGGAAGCGCGGATCGACCAGGTTGCGCCGCTGGGCGAAGACGGTGCCCAGGTTGTTGCCGCTCCATTCCAGCCGCTCACCGCTGTCGCGCGTGGCCTGGACCGAGAACGACATCTCGGACAACGCCGTCTCGACGCCGAGTTCCGCGAACAGGCGGATCAGATTGGGGTAGGTGCGGTCGTTGTAGACCAGGAAGCCGGTGTCCACGCCGTGCGCAACCGGGGTTCGGTCGGCGGCGGAGCGGGGAAGCTCGATCGTTGCCGTGTGGGCGTGGCCGCCGAAGTAGTCACTGGCTTCGAAGAGGGTGACGGCGGCCGCATCGCGCAGCGAATGCGCGGCGGCCAGTCCCGAGATGCCGGCACCGATGACGGCGACGCGGAGGGGCTGCGTCATCGCGAGCCCCCGTTCCGGCCAGAATATAAAAATGCTGCGAGGCGCCCCGACGCGAAGGAGGGAGGGAGGGAGGAGGAGAAGAATCGCCTCGGGATTTCAACCGGACGGCAGGCGCCCGGAAGACCTCGCAACATGAAAACCTGTGGGTTTTTGCCACCCACGCAAGTTAGGAGCGCAGTGCCCGCAGCACGGTTCCCGCTGAGTTGGTAAGCGTTTGTGAAGTTCGGTTCACGAGAATTTGGACGCATCGGTAAATAATATTACCGATTCGTCTTTCTGTGAACTGATCAGTCTTAATTTGTTGCCAGCTGCTTTTCGATGACGCTCACGAAGCCGTTTTCGTCCGGCGCCGTCATGCTCGACCAGGCCTGCACGACCTTGCCGTCGCGGCCGATCAGGTACTTGTAGAAATTCCACTTGGGCGTGGTGCCGGAAGCCTGGGCAAGCTGCTTGAAGAGCGGATTGGCGTCCGTGCCGCGCACCGACGACTTGGCGAACATCGGAAACTTCACCCCGAAGGTGCTTTCGCAGAAGTCCGCAATTTCCTTGTTGGAGCCCGATTCCTGGGAGAAGTCGTTGGACGGGAAGCCCAGTATCACCAGCCCGCGCGCGCGGTACTTCAGGTCCAGCGCCTCCAGGCCCTTGTACTGCGGGGTAAAGCCGCAAAAGCTCGCCGTGTTGACCACCAGAAGCACCTTGCCGGAGTACTGGCACAAGTTCTGGGGCTTTTCATCCTGCAGCCGGGGGAAGCTGTGTTGCAGGATGGCCGGGCATCCGGGGGCGGCTGCCGGCGCGGGCGCGGCGGGCGTCGTTTGAGCGCTTGCGGGGAGCGCGACAAACAGGCTCGCCCCGAGGGAAACAGCCGTCAGGCAGCGCAAGAGCGGCGACAATAAGAAAAGGGTTCGCATGGCGGGCTCCTGGTTCAAAAAAGGGGGGTGTGCATCCGTGCCGCAACGACGCACGTATTCGCATCATCGCGCGTCTGTCATGGGCGCGCCAAACGGGCTGACTAAAATCAGTCGCCTAAGAAAGACTTTGATGCTCTATCCGGAACTCTTCAGACAACTCGAATCCGTCCGCTGGGACATGGACAAGGACATTCCCTGGCAGTCGTTCGACGCCTCCTTGCTGACGGAAGAGCAGGCCCAGACCATCAAGATGAATGCCATCACCGAGTGGGCGGCGCTGCCGGCCACCGAGATGTTCCTGCGCGACAACCGCCACGACAGCGATTTTTCCGCTTTCATGTCGATCTGGTTCTTCGAGGAGCAAAAGCACTCGCTGGTGCTGATGGAATACCTCAAGCGCTTCAGCCCCAAGCACGCCCCCACCGAAGCAGAGCTGCACGAAGTGCGCTTCGACTTCGACCCGGCCCCCCCGCTCGAAACCCTCATGCTGCATTTCTGCGGCGAGATCCGCCTGAACCACTGGTACCGCCGCGCCGCCCAGTGGCACACCGAGCCGGTCATCAAGCACATCTACACCACGCTGAGCCAGGACGAAGCCCGCCACGGCGGCGCCTACCTGCGCTACATGAAGCGTGCGCTCGAGAAGTTCGGCGACGAGGCGCGTGCCGCTTTCACCAAGGTCGGCGTCCTCATGGCCAGCGCGCGCCGCACGGCCCAGGCGCTGCACCCGACCAACCTGCACGTCAACAAGTCGCTGTTCCCCAACGACACCATCCAGAGCCGCATGCCCGACCCCGACTGGCTGGAGCACTGGCTCGACAAGCAGATCAAGTTCGACGCCGTCTGGGAAACCAAGGTCGGCGAGCGCATCCTGCACAACCTGAGCCTCCTGATGAACCGCAGCTTCAAGACCGTGCAGGAGCTCAACCGCTACCGCAAGGAAGTCAGCGCCACGCTGGGGCCCAAGCCCGAATACCAGGGCGCCTGACCCCCCGGCACGCAAACAAGCCAGCAAAATCGCCCCGCACGCCGGGGCGATTTTTTTGGGGCGCCCGGTGTCACAACCCGCGGGCGCCAAACGTCTAATCGGGCATGGACGACGACCCGACCCTCACCTTCGACAGCCATCGCCGCCGCTTGCAGGGCATCGCCTACCGCATGCTCGGCTCCGTCGCCGAGGCCGAAGAGGTGGTGCAGGACGCCTGGCTGCGCTGGCATGAGGCCGACAAGGCCAGCTTCGACAGCGCCGAAGCCTGGCTGGTGACCGTCGTCACCCGCCTGTCGATCGACCGGCTGCGGGCCGCCAAGGTCCAGCGCGAGCACTACATCGGCGCCTGGATGCCCGAGCCCACGCTGACCGAGCCGCCCGGCACGCCCGAAGAGCTGCTCGAGCGTTCCGACAATATTTCCGTCGCTTTTCTTGCCGTGCTGGAGCGCCTCGCCCCCGAGGCGCGCGCCGCCTTCCTGATGCGCGAGGTATTCGACGCCGACTACGGCGAAGTGGCCCTCACCCTCGGCAAGAGCGAAGCCGCCTGCCGCCAGCTGGTGCATCGCGCCAGGGCGCAGGTGCAGGACGCCCGCCCGCGCTACCAGGTGTCGCGCGAAACCCACCAGCGCCTGCTGCGCGCCTTTGCCGGCGCGGCCGCGCGCGGCAGCCTCCAGGACCTGAAGGCGCTGATGTCCGAAGAGGTCGAGCTCATCGGCGACGGCGGCGGCAAGGTCCAGAGTTTCAGCAAGGTGCTGCGCGGCAGCCAGCGCCTGGCGCAGCTGTACTTTTCGCTTTGGCGCCGCATGGGCGCTTCGGTGCGCATGGAGCTGGCGGAGATCAACGGCGAGCCGGGGCTGCTGCGCTTCATCGACGGCGAACTCGAATCGGCGCAGACCTTCGAGATCGAGGACGAGCGCATCGTGCGCATCCGCGTGCAGCGCAACCCCGACAAGCTCGCGCGCATCGCGCAGCTTTTTCAGGCCAGATAGTTCGCTCGCGCTGTCACAGGACCGGTGGCTGGCCCGTCTTCAGTGGGTAGGAAGCAGATTTTTCAACCCACACCCTGGAGCAATTTCATGAACACCGCCGCCCGCCTGAACTGGTTCAAGCTCGTCCCCAAGTCCTTCGACGCCATGCTGGCCGTCAGCGGCAGCATCGAGTCGAGCACGCTCGGCAAGGTGCTGCTCGACCTGGTCTTCACACGCGTCTCGCAGATCAACGGTTGCGCCTACTGCCTGGACATGCACGTGCGCGACCTGCGCCGGCAGGGCGAGGGATGGCAGCGCATCAACAGCGTGCCCGCATGGCGCGAAGTGAGCTTCTTCAACGAGCGCGAACGCGCGGCGCTGGGCTGGGCGGAATCGCTCACACGGCTGGCCGACAGCCACGACGAGCGCGATGCGGAGTTCGCCGCGCTGAAGGCGCAGTTCAGCGACCTCGAGATCGCCGAACTCACGGTGGCGATCGCGCAGATCAACACCTGGAACCGCCTCAACGTCGCCATGCGCGTGCCGGTCGCGGCCAAGGCGCTGGACTGAGCTTGTTCTTCAGCGGCGCTCGACCACCATCGGCGCGATGCGCAGGCTCTCGCGCAACTGCGCGACGGCCTCGCCGGCCGCGTTGCGGGAGGGGAACGGCCCGGCCTGCAGGCGGTGCGTGCCGGCCTCGCTGAACACGCGCAATTGCGGCGCGAGCGAAGGCAGGCCGCGCGCCGCCTGGCTCAGCAGGCTCTCCGCACCGTCGCGTTCGCGGAAGGCGCCCAACTGCACCCAGAAACCCGCCGCCGCGGCGGAAGAAGACGGTGCGCCCGCCGAGGAAGCCGTGGGTGGTGAGGAAGGCGAAGTCGCGGCGGGTGCCGGCGCCGCAAGCGGGGTCATGGGCGCGAGGTCCGTCACCACCATGGCCTGCCGGGGTGGCGGCGCCTCCGGCTCCGAAGCCGTTGAAGCTGCCTGCGCCGCAGGCGCCGCGGCCGCCATCGGCGTTTGCGGCACCACAGGCATTGTCGAAGCCTCCGGGGCGTTCATCGCCACCGGCGCCACCCAGGCCGAAGGCACCGGCACCGAGCCTGCCGGCATGCGTTGCGGCGAGGGATCCCGCCAAGGCGCCGGCGAGGCGGCGGCATAGGCCGTGCCCGAATCCCGTCGCCATGCCCCCGTGCGGATGTCCTCGTTCGTGATCCGCTCGATCTCCACCGGCGCCACGCCGCGCAGCAGATCGAGCTTGAGCGCCGCCGTGTAGCTCAGGTCGATGACGCGGCCGTCCACGAACGGCCCACGATCGTTCACCCGCACGATCACCTCGCGCCCGTTGGCCGGATTGCGCACCCGCACGTAGCTGGGCAGCGGCAGCGTCTTGTGCGCGGCCGTCATCGCATACATGTCGTAGGGCTCGCCGCTCGCGGTCGATGCCGCGTGGAACTTGCGCCCGTACCAGGAGGCAATGCCCGATTCGCGGAACGGCCGGTCGTCGGTGATCGGCTGGTAGCCACGGCCCAGCACCGTGTAGGGCTTGCTGGTGCCGCCGCTGCTGCGGATCGGCTCGATGCGGGGCTCGGCGTCGGGCACGCGGTCCAGGTCGGACGGGATGTTCGTGCCGGGACCGTCGCGGCCGCTGGCTACGCCGCCGCTTCCTCCGCGTGGCCCGCTCGCACAGCCGGCCAGAAGGACCGCAGCCGCGACTGCGCACACCGCCATTGCTTCCCGATACTGGCCACGCCAGAAACACCGCGGAACCGGCTTTGCCGGGCCGCCGGTGTTGCCCCCGGTGAGGGGGTTGGCGAAGCGACACGAAGTGCGCGAAGCCTGGGGGTGAGTCAGATCATCCAAATACGGCCTTCCACAGCGCGAGCATCGCGTCGCGCTCGGGCGCCAATGCGGGTGGCGTGACCTGCGTCGGCTCCTCGTTCAGCCGCGCGCGATGCTGCACGCGACGCAGTTCCCGGTAGGCCCGCGCCGCGCTGCGCCCCACGCCTTCAGGCAGCAGCCCGGCCAGCTCGGCGCGCAACAGCAGCGCGATGTTGCCCACGTTGGGCAACAGCTCGGGATGCGCGCCCGACGACGACAGCACCAGAAACTGCACCGCGAACTCGGCATCGACCATGCCGCCCGGGCTGTGCTTCACATCGAAGCGGTCGGCCTTCACCGGCCGCGCGCCGCGCAGCTTGTTGCGCATTGCGATGATCTCGGCCTTGAGCGCTTCGCGGTCGCGCGGCGCCACCAGCACCGCCTCGCGCACCTGGTCGAAGCGTGCGCCCAGTTCGGCGCCGTGGTCTTCGCTGCCCAGCACGAAGCGCGCACGCGTCATGGCCTGGTGCTCCCAGGTCCACGCGGTGTTGCTGCCGCGGCCGAGCTGGTATTTTTCGTAGGCCTGGAAGCTGGTGGTGAGCAGGCCCGAGTTGCCGTTGGGCCGCAGGGCCGTGTCGATCTCGAAGAGGTCGCCCTCGCGTGTCTTCACCGTGAGCCAGTTGATCAGCTTGCGCACGTAGGCCGCATAGACCTCCCCGGCGCGCTCGTCGTCGTCGTCGTAGACGAACACGATGTCCAGGTCGCTGCCGTAGCCCAGCTCCTTGCCGCCCAGCTTGCCGTAGCTGATGATCGCGAACTGCGCCACCTCGCGGTGCCGGTTGCGCACATGCGGCCAGCACCAGCGGGCGGTCACGCGCAGCGTGGCATCGGCCAGCGCGCTCAGATCGTCGGCCACCTGCTCGACGGTGATGCGGCCGTCCACGTCGCGCGCCAGCGTGCGGAAGACCTCGGCGTGATGGGCGTGGCGCAGCAGGTTCAGCAAGCGCTCTTCGTCGGCCTCGCCGGTGCGGGTGAGCGAGGCGTGCCGCGCTTCCAGTTCGCGCTCGAACTCGGCGGCCACGAAGCGGCTCGACAGCATCTCGTCGCTTGCGAGCTCGTCGATCACGCCCGGGTGCTGCATCAGGTAGCGCGCGGGCCACTTGGCGGCGCCCAGGAGGCGCAGCAGGCGCTCCTGCACGGCCGGCCGTTCGACCAGCAGCGCCAGGTAGCTCTCGCGGCGCATCAGCGGCTCGATCCAGTCGGCCCAGCGCATGGCGGCGTCCACATGGCGCGGCGTTTGTCCCGCGCCGTCGCCGTCGGGCTCCTTCAGCCATTGGCCTGTGCGCTGCACCAGCTGGCGCAGCCGCATCCGCGTGTCTTCGCGCAGGGCGAGCACGCGCGGCGTTTCGCACCAGTTGCGGATGCGGTCCGCAAAAACGGGCGGCAGGTCGTCCAGCAGATCGACCAGTTCGGCCGGCGCGGCGGCGGCCTTCTTGCCGTTGCACTTGCCGGTGCAGGGCTTCTCGCCGCCCAGCAGCTTGTCGAACTCCTGCGCGACGAACTCGCGGTGGGTGTCCAGCTGCGCGAGAAAGGCGCAGCAGTCGGGGTGGCCCATGGTCTGGGCGATCCAGCGCAGGTCGTCGTCGGCCACCGGCAGCACGTGGGTCTGCTGGTCGTCCAGGTACTGGATGCGGTGTTCCACGCGGCGCAGGAACTCGTACGCCAGGGCCAGCGCGTCGGCGGTTTCCTGCGGCATCAGGTTGGCGCGCGCCAGGCGTTGCAACGCATCGAGCGTGGGCCGCGTGCGCAGCTCGGGAAACTGGCCGCCCCGCACCACCTGCAGGAGCTGCACGGTGAATTCGATTTCGCGGATGCCGCCGCGCGAGAGCTTGACGTCGTTCGCGCGCTCGGGCCGCCCGGCGCTTCGGCGCGCCGACTGCTCGCGGATCTGCCGGTGGAGCACGCGCAGCGCATCGAACACGCTGTAGTCCAGGTAGCGGCGGAACACGAAGGGCAGCACCGCGCCGCGCAGGCCATGGGCCTGGCCCGCCAGCACCACGTCGCGCGGCGCCACCACCCGGCTCTTCATCCAGGCAAATCGCTCCCACTCGCGGCCCTGCACCTGGAAATACTCTTCGAGCGCATCGAGCGAGACCACGCTGGGCCCCGAGTTGCCGTTGGGCCGCAGGGCCAGGTCGACGCGAAAGACGAAGCCGTGCTCGGTGGTGTCGCCCACCAGCGCATAGATGCGCTTCACGGCGCGCGAGAAGTACTCCTGGTTGGCGAGCCGGCCGCGCCCTTCGGCGTCGCCCCGGGTCTCGCCGTCCACGTCGTACAGGTAGATGAGGTCGATGTCGCTGGACACGTTGAGCTCGCGTGCGCCCAGCTTGCCCATACCGACCACCCAGAGCTGCGCGCGCTGCCCCTCGGGCCCGAGCGGCGCGCCGTGCACCGCATCGAGTTCGCGGCAGGCGTCGGCGCAGGCGACGTCCAGGGCAAATTCGGCCAGTTCTGTGACCGTGGTGGTCACCACGGCAAGGGGCGCCTGTTGGTCGCAATCGAGCGTGACCAGCCGCTCCATCACCAGCTGCCGGACAATGCGCAGCGCGTCGCCCACCGCATCGCCGCGCTGGCGCAACGCCTCGAAAGCTGCGGCCATCGATTCGCGCCTCGGCTCGCCCGGGGCAAGCAATTCAAGCTCGGCCGCATACCTGCGCCGCAGCCGCTGGACGAAACGGGAGTAGGAAGAGGACGCGACCTGCGCGTTCTGCGTCGATGTGGCTGGCAACTGGTTCACACTGCTATCGGTTTCCGTGGAACCCCTCTGAATGCTGACGGTCATAATTCCCGACACAGCGCGACCCTCAATGAACGACACGGCGTCTTCCCCTTCACGTCTGCTCAAAATCACCGCTGTGACGGCGCGCTGGCTGTTGGGTCTGCTGATCGCTGCGTGGCTTCTGCTGGCGCTGTCGGTCGTTGTCCTACACGCGTGGATTGTGCCGCGAATCGGTGAATACCGCGGCGCCCTGGAAGCACAGGCTAGCAAGGCCATCGGCGTGCCGGTGCGCATCGGCTCGATCACCGCCCGCTCCGAGGGGCTTTTTCCCGCCTTCGAGCTGCGCGACGTGGTGCTCCAGGATGCGGATAAGCGCGAGGCCCTTCGCCTCGTGCGCGTGGTGGCGAGCGTGTCGCCGCGCTCGCTCTGGCGCCTGAATTTCGAGCAGCTCTACGTCGAGGGCCCGCAGCTGGACGTGCGCCGCGACGCTCAGGGAAAACTCCATGTGGCTGGATTGCACATGGACACCGACACCACCGGAGAGACCCGCGCCGCCGACTGGTTTTTCGCGCAGCGCGAACTCGTCATCGAAGGCGGCACCGTGCGCTGGACCGACGAGCAGCGCCAGGCCGAGCCGCTGACGCTGACCGACGTGCGCTTCGTGGCGCGCAACGGCGGCCGCCGCCACGGCCTGCGCCTGGACGCCACGCCGCCGGCCGGCTGGGGCGAGCGCTTCACCCTGCGGGGCCAGTTCCGCCAGCCGCTGCTGTCGGTGCGCACCGGCCGCTGGCAGACCTGGGACGGCCAGATCTACGCCGACCTGCCCTACATCGACGTCACCCGCCTGGGGCGCTACGTGTCGCTCGATGCGCGCATCCGCGAGGGCAACGGCGCGGTGCGGCTGTGGGCCGACGTGGACGACGGCCAGTTCGTGGGCGGCGCGGCCGACCTGGGGCTGAACCGGGTCGATGCCTCGCTGGGCAAGGGCCTGCAGCCGCTGGTGCTGCGCGCCGTCACCGGTCGCCTTGCGGGCCGCTTGAGCGAGCAGACCCTGGAGTTCTCGACCACCGCCTTGCAGTTCGACACGGCCGACGGCATGCGCTGGCCCGGCGGCAACCTCTGGCTGCGACACACGCCGGCCGAGGGCCGCACGCCCGAGCAGGGCGCCATGCGCGCCGACCGGCTCGACCTGGCCGCGCTGGCGCTCATCGGCGACCGGCTGCCGCTGGGCGAGGCCACGCACCGCGTGCTCGACGGCTATGCGCCGCGCGGACTCGTCGAGCGCATCGACCTGAGCTGGACCGGTTCGCTGGGCGCGCCCGACAAGTACCAGGCGCGGGGACGGATCAGCGGCCTGCGCGTTGCATCGCAGACGGCCGAAATTTCAGGCGCGCCCGCGGCCCCGGCCACCCCTGGCGCAACGGCGACAGCGGCGGCGGCAACAGCAGCCACGCCCCCGCACGCCCACCCCGGTACCCCCGGCTTCAGCGGCGCCACCGTCGACTTCGACGCCACCCACACCGGCGGCACCGCCTCGCTGGCCATCGCCCAAGGCACGCTCGAATTCCCCGGCGTGTTCGAGGAGCCCGTCATCCCGATCGACACGCTCGCCACGCAGCTGCAGTGGAAGCTGGACGACGGCCGCATGCAGGTGCAGGTGAGCAAGCTGCGCTTTGCCAACACCGACGCCGAGGGTGAGGCCGAAGCCACCTGGCGCACCAGCGATCCGGCCGCCTCCAGCAGCAAGGCACGCTTTCCCGGCGTGCTCGACCTGCAAGGCAAGCTGACCCGCGCCGACGGCACGCGCGTGTTCCGCTACCTGCCGCTGGAGATTCCCCAGCACACGCGCGACTACGTGCGCAGCGCCGTCACCAAGGGCACCGCCAGCACGGTCGATTTCCGCGTGCGCGGCGACCTGCACGACATGCCCTTCATGGACCCGAAGCTGGGCGACTTCCGCATCGCGGCCAAGGTGGCCGACGTCACCTATGCCTACGTGCCGCCCGTCACCGCCGCCGCAGCGGCAACGGCATCAGCGACAGCCGCGCGCAACGGCACCCCGGCGCCGGCGTGGCCCGCGCTCACCGGCGTCTCGGGCGAACTGGTGTTCGAGCGCGCCGGCATGCTGGTGCGCAACGCGCGCGGCCGGCTGGCCGGCGCCAGCGGCGTGGAGGTGACCAAAGCCGAGGCGCAGATCGCCGACATGTCGCACCACGCCTCGATGCTGCGTGTCGATGCCCAGGCCAGGGGGCCGCTGGCCGAGGTGCTGCGCGTGGGTGCGCCGCTGGCCGGCGTCGAGCCGGGCGGGGTCGGCGAGCTCATGCTGCGCGCGCGCGCCACCGGCTCGGCCGACTACAAGCTGCACCTGGAACTGCCGCTGGAGGACCTCGACAAAGCCAAGGTGCAGGCCAGCGTGGCGCTGGCCGACAACGAACTGCAGGTGGTGCCCGAGGGGCCGCCGCTCACGCAAGCCAGGGGCACGCTCAACTTCACCGAGTCGGGCTTCACGCTGGCCGGCGTGCAGGCCAGGCTGCTGGGCGGCGACATCCGCGTGGAGGGCCGCGGCCGCTTCACCGGGAACAACCGCGAGGTGGCGCTGAAGGCGCAGGGCGTGGTCACCGCCGAGGGCCTGCGCAACGCGCGCGAGGCCGAATGGCTCGCGCGCGTTGCCCGCAAGGCCACCGGTAGCACGCCCTACGCAGCGAGCTTTTCGGTGCGCGACGGCGCGTCCGACTTTCTGCTGACCAGCAGCCTGCAGGGCCTGGCCCTGGAGCTGCCGGTACCGCTCGTCAAGTCCGCCGAAGAGCAGATGCCGCTGCGCATCGAGAAAAAAGTGCTGGCCCGCGAAAACCGCCAGGGCGTCGCCGTGGCCACCCAGGACCAGCTTTCGCTCGAACTGGGCCGCATCGGCACGGTGCAGTACCTGCGCGATATCTCCGGGGCCGAGGCGCGCGTGCTGAGCGGCAGCATCGGCATCGGCCTGGCCGCCGGCGAAACCGCGAGCCTGCCCGACAAGGGCGTGCTCGCCAACGTCAACGTGGCCAAGCTCGACATCGCCGCGTGGGACGCGCTGATGGGCGCCGCCGCCACCGGCAACGCCGCCAGCAGCGCCGCCGGCGCGTCCTCCGAAGCCGAGGAGCCCGGGCAGGCGTACCTGCCCAGCCGTGTCGCGGTGCGCGCGCAGGAGCTGGTCATTGCCGGCCGCACCCTGCACAACGTGGTGCTGGGCGGCACGCGCGACGGCACGCTCTGGCGCGCCAACATCGACGCCAGCGAACTCAGCGGCTACGCCGAATACCGCCACGCCCAGGCCGGCCGGCTCTACGCGCGGCTCGCGCGCCTGAAGATCGCGCCGGCCGAAGCGAAACAGGTCGAGACCCTGCTGGACGAGCAGCCCGGCACCCTGCCGGCCCTGGACATCGTCATCGACGACTTCGAACTGCTCGGCAAGCGGCTGGGCCGCGCCGAAATCGATGCGGTCAACCGCGGCGGCGAGGGCCGCGAGTGGCTGCTCAACAAGCTCAGCTTCACCATGCCCGAGGCGAGCTTCGCGGCCAAGGGCACCTGGGCGGCCGTGCCGGGCGGCGCCGCCGGCCAGCGCCGCACCGCCATGACCTTCACGCTGGACATCGCCGATGCCGGCGAGCTGCTCACGCGCTTCGGCATGCCCGGCGTGCTGCGGCGCGGCAAGGGGCGGCTCGAAGGCGACGTCAAATGGCGCGGCTCGCCCTTCTCGCTCGACTACCCGAGCCTGGGCGGGGCGCTGGAGATCGAAGTCGAATCCGGCCAGTTCCTCAAGGCCGATCCGGGTCTGGCCAAGCTGCTGGGCGTGCTCAGCCTGCAGGCGCTGCCGCGCCGCCTCACGCTGGACTTCAGGGATGTGTTCAGCCAGGGCTTCGCCTTCGACTTCGTTCGCGGCAACGCCAAGATCGACAAGGGCATAGCGAGCACCAACAACCTGCAGATGAAGGGCGTCAACGCCGCCGCGCTCATGGACGGCTCGGCCGACATCGTGCGCGAGACGCAGAACCTGCGCGTGGTGGTGGTGCCCGAGATCACCGCCGGCACCGCCGCGCTGGTGGCCACCGCCATCAACCCGGCCATTGGCCTCGGCACCTTTCTCGCGCAATGGGTGCTGAGCAAGCCGCTCTCGGCCGCCGCCACGCAGGAGTTCCACATCGAGGGCACCTGGGCCGACCCGAAAATCGCCAAGGTGCCGCGCTCGCTGCAGCTGCTGCCCGGACGGGCGGCCCCATCGAGTTCCGGCGCGAACCAGGGCCAGACAACGGAGACCACGCAATGAAAGTCGCAGCCATCCAGATGGTGTCGGCCATCGCCCGCGAAGCCAACCTCGCGCGCGCCTACGCGCTGCTCGCCGAGGCCGCCACGGCCGGTGCCGAACTCGCGGTGCTGCCCGAGTACTTCTGCATGATGGGCGCGCGCGACACCGACAAGCTGGGCCTGCGCGAGACGGCCGGCGCGGGCACGGTGCAGGGCTTTCTGGCCGATGCGGCGCGCGAGTTCGGCCTGTGGATCGTGGGCGGCACGCTGCCCATCGAGAGCACCGACGCGGAGCATGTGTTCAACAGCTCGCTGGCCTTTGCGCCCGACGGCAAATGCGTGGCGCGCTACGACAAGATCCATCTCTTTTTCTTCGACAACGGCACCGAGCGCTACGACGAGCGCCGCGTCATCGCGCCCGGTGCCGAGCCCGTGGTGTTCGATCTGCCCTCGCGCGACGGCCACAGCTGGCGCATCGGCATGAGCGTCTGCTACGACCTGCGCTTTCCCGAGCTGTACCGCGCACTCGCCAGGCAAGGCGCCGACCTGCTGCTGGTGCCCAGCGCCTTCACCCGCACCACCGGCGCCGCGCACTGGGAGGTGCTGCTGCGCGCCCGCGCCATAGAGAACCTCGCCTGGGTGGTCGCGCCCGCGCAAGGCGGCACGCACGAGAACGGCCGCCAGACCTGGGGCCAGTCGCTGGTCATCGACCCGTGGGGCACGGTGGTGGCGCAGCAGGCGAGCGACGAGGGCGTGGTGCTGTTCGACATCGACGCCGCGCAGGTCGCGCGCACGCGCCTGCAGTTGCCCGTGCTGTCGCACTGCGTTCTTTAAGGCCTTGCCGATGCCCGATGCGATGCCGACCGTCGCGCCGCAGCGGTGGGCGCTTTCCTCGTTCGCGCGGCTGCGCTCGCTGTGGCAGCGCTGGTTTTTGTGGCTGCTGCTGGCGGTGCTGGTGTCGGTGCTGCTGGTCACCGTGGTCTGGCTCGCAGGGCGGCACGAGGTCGAGCAGGTGCAGGCCGTGCTCGACCGCGACACCGGCGACGCCGTCTCCGACCTGCGCAGCGGCTTCCAGCGCAACGCGCAGAGCCTGCGCGCCACGCAGTCGCCGGGCGTGGACCGCACGCAATGGGCCGAGGCCGCGGCCGCGCTGTTGCGCGAGCACCGCGAGTGGATCAGGCTCGAATGGCGCGATGCCGGCTTGAGGCCGATCGAGGCGGTCAACACCCCCTACCGCATGCGCATCCTGGACGATGCCACCCGTGGCCCCGAGCAGTCCGATGTAGCGCTGGCCTGCGCGGCCGCGCGCAAGCTGGGCGGCTCCGCTTATTCGCCCAGCCACTACGTGCCCATTGCGGGCGGCGGCGGTGTGGAGGTGATGGAGCTGTGCGTGCCCATCGACACGGGCGGCTTCCTGGTGGCGAGCTATTCGCTGCGCGACACGCTCATCGAGCTGGTGGGCCCCACGCTCACGCGCGGGCAGGAGGTGGCGTTCACCGAGGCCGACGGCACGCGGCTGGTGGCGCTGGGCAGCTCGCGCCGCGTCGGCACGCGCGTCTTCACCTCGCAGCAACTCATCGACCTGCCAGGCGCCGCGCTGATGCTGCGCGTGGACGGCTGGCGTGCCGCGCCCGACCTGTTTCCCAACATGCTCACCGCGCTGGTCACCGCGATCTCGATCGCGCTGGTGTCGGTGCTGGTGCTGCTCGCGCGCGACACGCGGCGGCGGCTGCGCGCCGAGCGCGACCTGGCCGATGCGCTCGCCTTCCGCAAGGCGATGGAAGACTCGGTCATCACCGGCCTGCGTGCGCGCGACCTGCAGGGCCGCATCACCTATGTGAACCCGGCCTTCTGCGAGATGGTGGGCTTCAGCGCCGAGGAGCTGATGGCGGACAACGCCGCGGCGCCCGGCTCGCCCGAAGCGCCCGAGGCACCCTATTGGCCGACGGAGCTCGCGCACGAATACCAGCAACGCCAGGCGCGGCGGCTGGCCGGCGGCATGCCGCCGCGCGAAGGCTTCGAATCGGTCTTCATGCGCAAGGACGGCACGCGCTTTCCGGTGCTGATCTTCGAGGCGCCGCTGATCAACGCGCACCGCGTGCAGACCGGCTGGATGAGCGCCTTCATCGACGTGAGCGAGCAGCGCCGCATCGAGGAGCTCTCGCGCGCCAGCCAGGAGCGCCTGCAGGCCAGCGCGCGCCTGGCCACGGTGGGCGAGATGGCCTCGCTCCTGAGCCACGAACTCACCCAGCCGCTGGCCGCGATTGCCAGCTACGCGAGCGGCTCGCTCAACCTGATCGGGCCGAACGCCAAGGGCGACCAGGGCGAAGTGGCGATGGCCGTCAGGCGCATCGCCGAGCAGGCCGACCGCGCGGGCCAGGTGATTCGCAGCGTGCACGACTTCGTGCGCCGGCGCGACCGCACGCGCGAGGCCGTGGCGCCGCAGGCGCTGATCGACGCAGTGCTGCCGCTGGTGCGGCTGCAGGCGCGCAAACTGGGCGTGAGCATCGAGGTGGTGCTCGAAGACCGCCTGCCCGCCGCCATGTGCGACCGCACGCTGGTCGAGCAGGTGCTGCTCAACCTCGCGCGCAATGCGATGCAGGCCATGGACAGCCCCGACAACATGGGCAACCGCGTGCTGCGGCTGCGCGTGGCGCGGGCGGTGGCCGTCGGCGGCACGGGGGGCGACGACGCCCGGCGGTGGCTGGATTTTTCGGTGGCCGACTTGGGCTGCGGCATCAGCCAGGAAGTGGCCGAGCGGCTCTTCACGCCTTTTTTCACCACGCGCGCCGACGGCATGGGTCTGGGCCTGAGCCTGTGCCGCACGGTGGTGGAGCAACATGGCGGCGTGCTGGTGCACGAGCCCAACCGGCCGCGCGGCACCGTCTTCCGCTTTACCCTTCCGAGCACGTGATTCGTACGGCCCGGCTTTCGCTTCTGGAACTGACATGCAACCGCTGATCGACGGGCTCATCTTCATCGTGGACGACGACGCCAGCGTGCGCGAGGCGTTGGCCTGGCTGCTGCGTTCGCGCCGCCTGGCCAGCGAGCACTTCGCAAGCGCCGAGGCCTTCGAGCAGCACCTGGCAGAGGGCCCGCTGCCCGAGCAGCCGCTGTGCCTCTTGCTGGATGTGCGCATGCCCGGCACCAGCGGGCTGGTGCTGTTCGACCGGCTCGCCGAGCGCGGCCTGCTGCAGGCGATGCCGGTGATTTTCTTGACGGGCCATGCGGACGTGCCGACCGCTGTCGACGCGGTCAAGCGCGGGGCCTTCGATTTCTGCGAGAAGCCGTTCTCGGACAACGCCTTGGTCGACCGCATCGAGCAGGCGCTGGAGGCCTCGCTGCGCTCGCTCCAGGTGCAGCGTGCGCGGCGCAGTCTGGCGGGGCTCGTGGCCGAACTGACCGACCGCGAGCGCGACGTGATGCGGCTGGTGGTCGAGGGACTGCCGAACAAGCTGATCGCCGACCAGCTGGCCATCAGCGTGCGCACGGTGGAGGTCCACCGCGCGCGCGTGTTCGAGAAGATGGAAGTGAAGTCGGCCGTCGAGCTCGCCAACCGCCTGAGAGACCTCTAGAAGGTCAGACCTTTTCCGCGACGAAGATCTCGACGCGGCGGTTCTGGGCGCGGCCGGCGGCGGTGTTGTTGTCGGCCAGCGGTTCGCGCGCGCCGCGACCGTCGGTCGTGATGGCGGTGGTCGATACGCCGCGGCCCACCAGGTGGTTGCGCACGCTGTCGGCGCGGCTCACCGACAGGCGCTCGTTGCCTTCCTCGCTGCCGGTGGCATCGGTGTGTCCCACCACGCGCACGCTGGCGGCGGTGGCGGTCTTCAGGCCTTCGGCGACCTTGTCGAGCACCTGCGCGAGGTTGCGCTTGACGTTGGAGCGGCCCATGTCGAAGGACAACTCATTGGGAATGATCAGGTGCAGCTGGTTGTCGGCGGTCTGCTCGATCACCACGCCCGTGCCCTTGGTCGAGGCCTCGAGGTCGGTCTTCAGCGCGGCCAGGCGCGCGGTCCAGCTGTTGGCTGGCGCGGCCGCCTGGGCGGTCGTGTCGGCCTTGGCCGGCGGCGTCGACTGCGAAGCGCAGCCCGCGATGAACATCAAAGCAGCCGCAGCTGCACCCGAGACAAGAAGCTTCCTCATGAGTTTTCCCTCTGTATGAACCATTGAAACAATCACGGGACCCGGCCGTACGATGCGGCCGGTTTCTCCGTCGGGCGCGCGCTTCAGCCGCGCGGAGCGCGCTCGCCCACGTAGATTTCGACGCGGCGATTCTGTGCGCGGCCGGCGTCGGAGTTGTTGTCGGCCACCGGCTCGTGCGAGCCGCGGCCTTCGATGCGGAAAGCCGCCGCGTTCACGCCGCGTGCGACCAGGTAGTCGCGCGTGCTGGCGGCACGGTCGACCGACAGCGGGTTGTTGATGGCGTCCGAACCGGTGCTGTCGGTGTGGCCGATGATGCGCACCTCGGCATTCGGGTTGTTGCGCAGGCCGCTCGCAAACTGGTCGAGCACCGGTGCGAAGTTGGGCTTGATGTTGGCGCGGCCCACGTCGAAGGACACGTCGCTCGGAATCGCGAGCTTGAGCTCGTTGTTCTGCGTCTGCGTGACGGCCACGCCGGTGCCCTGGGTGGCGGCTTCCATCTGGCGCTTCTGGTTTTCCATGCGCTGCGACCACAGGTAGCCGCCGAGCGCGCCGGCTGCGGCGCCGACCACGGCACCGGTGCCGATGGCGCCGCGGTTGCCGCCGGTGGCCGAGCCGATGGCCGCGCCGCCCAGCGCGCCGATGCCGGCACCGATGCCGGTGTTGCGTTGGGTGTCGGTCATGCCGCCGGCGCAGCCGGACAGGACGATGGCGAGGGCGGAGGTGGCGAGTACGAACTTTTTCATGGCGATCCCTTTCGATGTTGAATCAAGCGGGGCAGAGCTTAGCGCCGGGTGAAGAGCCCGATGGTACGTGCTCAAGGCCCTATGGAAAATAAGAAAACCTTCCGCATTGGCCGTGATTGCTGCGATGATTGCTACTAAAGTAATAGCGACCAGGTGCTTCTCCCACACGGGTGCGCGGCCTGGGGCTACACAAGCAGTTCACGCTTTCGGCGGTTGGCCTCGATCATCGGGCGTGCTGTCGGCTTCGGGCTCGGTGTCGTCGTGCAATTCACCCTTTTTGCGGCCAGAGAACATGGTCCACCAGATGATCAAGATGAACACGAGTCCCGCGGCGAGGGCTTCAAGCAGAATCAAACCCATGAGAAATGGACTCCAGTGGCTGGTCGGGCTTGTGATCGTAGCAACGCTCGCCGGCTGTTCCGTCGGCCCCCGCGTGCCCGACGCCCCCACCCGCCCCGCCGTCACCCCGCCGCGCGATCTCGGGCCGCTCACCGGCTCCCTCGCGCACCCCAAGAGCCGCTGGGTGCCCGTGGGTTGGGCGGAGCTTCCGGGCTTCAGCGAAGACCCGCTGCACGAAGCCTGGATCGCCTTGCTGGCCAACTGCGCGCGCCCCAACGCCGCCTTCGCGCCGCTGTGCCGCGAGGTGCGTGAGCTGGCCATCGCCACGCCCGAAGAGCAGCGCCAGTGGATGACCGAGCGGCTGCAGCCCTACCGCGTCGAATCGCTGAGCGGCCAGAGCGAAGGCAAGCTCACCAGCTACTACGAGCCGGTGTACGAAGCCTCGCGCGTGCCCACCGCCGCATTCAGCGTCCCGCTTTATCAGGCGCCCCAGGGGCTGGTGCCCAAGCGCCCCTGGTACACGCGCCAGGAAATCGACACCCTGCCCGAGGCGCAGGCCGCGTTGCGTGGCCGCGAAATCGCCTGGATGGCCGACCCCATCGATGCGCTGATGCTGCACATCCAGGGCTCCGGGCGCCTGCGCATCACCGAGGCCAACGGCTACCAGCACACCGTGCGCGTGGCCTTCGCCGCCACCAACGAGCAGCCCTACCGCAGCGTGCAGCAGTGGCTCATGAGCCAGGGCGTGAGCAAGGTCGGCAAGTGGCCCGACGACACCAAGGCCTGGGCGGCGCAGAACCCGCAGCGCGTGTCGCAGCTCCTGTGGAGCAATCCGCGCTACGTGTTCTTCCGCGAGGAGGTGATGAGCGAGCTCGATGCCGCCTTCGGCCCGCGCGGCGCGCAGGGCGTGCCGCTGACCGCCGGGCGCTCCATCGCGGTCGACCGCGAGAGCATTCCCTACGGCACGCCCGTGTGGCTCGCGTCGAGCGGGCCGAGCGCGCAGCTGCAGAAGCTCGTGGTGGCGCAGGACACGGGCAGCGCGATTCTCGGAGCGGTGCGCGCCGATTACTTCGCGGGCACCGGCCCCGACGCCGGCCGACTGGCGGCCAGCGTGAACCAGCCGCTGCGCCTGTGGGCGCTGTGGCCGAGGCAACTGCCCGCGCCTTGAGCGGGGCTTGATCGGCCCTGAGGCGCAAACCGGGAGCCGACCAATTCAGGACGGCGCTGCCGGCAACGGCAGCGCCGTTTTGTATCGGACCTGCTTGAGCGCAAAGCTGGAGCGGATCTTCTCGATGCCCGGAATCGGCGTGAGCTGTTCCATGATGAACCGCTCCAGCGCCGCCATGTCGGCCACCGCGATGCGGATCAGGTAGTCGCTGTCGCCGGTCATCAGGTAGCACTCCATCACCTCGTCGTGCTCGGCGATGCGCTGCTCGAAATCGAAGAGCGACTGCTTGCTTTGCGTCGTGAGGCTGATCGAGATGAACACGTTGAGCCCTAGGCCCAGCGCCTTGGCGCTCGCGAGCGCCACGTAGCGGTCGATCACACCGTTCGCCTCCAGCATCTTCACGCGCGCCAGGCAGGGCGAGGGCGAGAGGTGCACGCGGCGCGCGAGCTCCACGTTCGACAGCGCGCCGTCGCGTTGCAGCTCGTCGAGAATGCGCAGGTCGATGGCGTCGAGTTGCATGAAATGCTTCGAAATCAATATTTGGCGGAATTTTATGCCGCGACACCCGCGCGAGCTTACAGGCGCCAGTAGCTAATTTTCCGCCTGCCGGCTTAAAGTGCCGTCATGAACGCCCCGATTTCAGCCGACCAGATGCGCGCCCTGTTGCTCGACAGCCCCATGTCGCACGACCCCGATCCCGCAGAGACCGCCGAATGGCGCGACGCCTTCCTGGCGCTGGCGCAAACGCATGGCGCGCAGCGCGCACGCCAGATGCTGGTCGAGCTGGCCCGCCTCGCGCGGCAGCAACGCATCGGCTGGCAGCCCGAGCTGGCCACGCCTTACGTCAACACCATCGCCGCCGAAGACCAGCCGCCGTTCCCGGGCGACCTCGCGATCGAAGAGCGCCTCGCATCCCTGATGCGCTGGAACGCGCTCGCGATGGTGGCCAAGGCCAACCAGGCGTACGGCGAACTCGGCGGCCACATCGCCAGCTACGCGAGCGCGGCCGACCTCTTCGAGACCGGCTTCAATCATTTCTTCCACGCGCGCAGCGAGCAGCATCGCGGCGACCTCGTGTTCTTCCAGCCGCACAGCGCGCCCGGCGTCTATGCGCGGGCGTACCTCGAAGGCCGTCTCAGCGAAGAAGACCTGAAGCACTACCGCCAGGAACTCACCGCGCCGGCCTTCACGCTAGGCAGCGGCGCGCGGGGCCTCAGCAGCTATCCGCATCCGTACCTGATGCCGGACTTCTGGCAGTTCCCCACCGGCTCGATGGGCATCGGCCCCATCAGCTCGATCTACCACGCGCGCTTCATGCGCTACCTCACGCACCGCAATCTTCTGAACTGCGAAGGCCGCAAGGTGTGGGGCGTGTTCGGCGACGGCGAGATGGACGAGCCCGAATCGATGAGCGCCTTGACGCTCGCCGCACGCGAGAAGCTCGACAACCTCGTGTGGGTCGTCAACTGCAACCTGCAGCGCCTGGACGGCCCGGTGCGCGGCAACGGCCGCATCATCGACGAGCTCGAAAAGCTCTTTGCGGGTGCAGGCTGGAACGTCATCAAGCTTGTGTGGGGCAGCGACTGGGACGGCCTCTTCGCGCAGGACGTGAGCGGCGCCCTGGCCCGCGTGTTCGCCAACACCGTCGACGGCCAGATGCAGGCCTTCGCGGCGAAAGACGGCCGCTTCAACCGCGACAACTTCTTCGGCCAGAACCCCGAGCTCGCGCGCCTGGCCGAAGGCATGACCGACGAGCAGATCGATCGCCTCAAGCGCGGCGGCCACGACCTCGTGAAGATTCATGCCGCGTATGCCGCCGCCGCCAAGCACAAGGGCCAACCCACCGTCATCCTCGCCCACACCAAGAAGGGCTACGGCATGGGCAGCGCCGCGCAGGGCAAGATGACCACGCACTCGCACAAGAAGATGGGCGACGTGGACCTCATCGAATTCCGCGACCGCTTCAACCTGCCGCTCAGCGACGCGCAGGCCACCGCGATGGACTTCTACCGCCCCGCCGAAGACAGCGCCGAGATGCGCTACCTGCGCCAGCACCGCGAATCCCTCGGCGGCACCATGCCGCGCCGCGAGACCGCGTGCGATGTGGTGCCCAAGCCTGACATCGCAAGCTACGCGCAGTTCGCCACCGCCGCGGCCGGCAAGGAGATGAGCACCACCATGGCCTTCGTGCGCATGTTGGGCAACCTGCTCAAGGACAAGGCCCTGGGCCCGCGCATCGTGCCCATCGTGGCCGACGAGGCGCGCACCTTCGGCATGGCGAATCTCTTCAAGCAGGTGGGCATCTATTCGAGCGTGGGCCAGCGCTATGCGCCCGAAGACATCGGCTCGGTGCTCAGCTACCGCGAAGCCACCGATGGGCAGATCCTCGAAGAGGGCATTAGCGAGGCCGGCGCCATCGCGAGCTGGACGGCGGCAGCCACCAGCTACAGCGTGCATGGCCTGGCGATGCTGCCGTTCTATATCTACTACTCGATGTTCGGCTTCCAGCGCGTGGGCGATGCCATCTGGGCCGCCGCCGACCAGCGCGCGCGGGGCTTCCTGCTCGGCGCCACCTCGGGCCGCACCACGCTCGGGGGCGAAGGCCTGCAGCACCAGGACGGCAGCAGCCACCTCGTGGCCGCGACCATTCCCAACTGCAAGGCCTACGACCCGGCCTACGCGGGCGAGATGGCGGTGATCGTCGATGCGGGCATTCGCGAAATGATGGTCGAGCAGAAGGATGTTTTCTATTACGTCACGCTCATGAACGAGAACTACGCGCAGCCCGATGTGCCCGCCGGTGCGGAAGACGACATCCTGCGCGGGTGCTATCGCTTCGGCGTCTACCCGCCCACCTCGGGCAAGGCGAAGAAGAAGCTCACGCTGATGGGCTCGGGCGCGATCCTCACCGAGGTCGTGAAGGCCGCCCAGCTGCTGGCCGATGAGGGCATCGAGGCGGAGGTGTTCAGCATCACGAGCTGGAGCGAACTCGCGCGCGATGGCCTGGCGTGCGAGCAGCGCGCCATCGCCGGCGAAGCGGCCGGCGAGTCGTTCATCGCGCAGCAGCTCGGCAAGGGCAACGGCAAGGGCCCGATCGTCGCCGCCACCGACTACGTTCGCAGCGTGCCCGAGAGCGTGCGTGCCTTCCTGCCCGAAGGACGGCGCTACCTCACGCTGGGCACCGACGGCTTCGGGCGCAGCGACACGCGCGCGGCGCTGCGTGAGTTCTTCGGCGTGGATGCGGCGAGCATCGCGCGGGCTGCGCGGTACGCGCTGAGCTCGGGCGCTTAAATCGACTGCTGAATTGGCCTGGCCGGCCAATCTGCAGGTGGATCGATTGCTTCGAGCGATTGCAAAGCGAAGGTCTTGCGCGCAGCGCGGTTGCGCATCCGTGTTTCGCGCACCTTGACGCGTGCGCGCACATGGCGATGGAGCGGGACGAGTCCTTCTTGGAGCGCGTACTCCATTGCTGGGCGTGCCACCGTACCGATCACCACACTTCGGTCGGCATGCAGCCGCAACTCAAAGCGCGACGAATACTCAGCCCAGCCGATGATCTCGCCCTGGAGTGTTTCGGTCCGGTCTTCGATCGTCATGGCTTCGGCGCGTTGGCGAGCGCGTTGAACGGCTTGCGTCGTAAGTTCGAAATCACGCTCGCCTTCGACCACACGGAGGCTCGCGCCTTCATCGTCCAGGAGCTTGAAGAATTCCTTCAACGTACCAAGCTGGCGGTTATCCACATCCGCCGAGGCTTCATCGAACAACGCATCGTCTGCCGCTGCCATGCGGGACAGTGTGTCGGCGACATGGTCTACAGCTTCCTGTAGCACAGCATCGCTGCTCGCGGGTTCGCTACCCTGTAAAACGAAGCCGAATGATCCCCGTACGACATCAGTAACCAGCAGTTGAGTGTCATCGCTCATCGGCACGCGACCACGGGATGAAAGAGGGCCGGTCTCAGCCGCCGCATAGCGTTGGCTGACGAGCTTTTGAAATTTACCGACAGCCTGGGTTCCGAAGGCGGCTTTGATGCCATGAGATCCGACGACTGGCCGGCCACCAAAAAACAGGGCCACGCCAACCGGCGCGTGCGTGCTTGTTTGCGACAGCTCGGCAAGTTCTCTTTCGAGGCGGCGCACACGTTGACCAAATTGGTGTGCCGTGATTGGATCATCGTGTGTTTGCCCTTCTGCCAACAACTGTCGGGCCTGGGCCAAATCGGCTTGCAAAAATTGCTTCTCAAGTTGAGCCAGCATTCGGTTCTCCTTGGTGCATGAGTGGATCAAGCATCACACGGGCGAAATCATCATCCGAGTCCATAGGTAATTGCAGCATGCCTTTCCACAGTGCATCTCCGCGGCGGTGAGAGTACAGACCATACCAATAGCGCGTATGCACTATCAACCGCTCTGGCGCCATGGCGAGGTTAACAATGTAGTTGTCGCAGTGGAACTCCCGTTGGCAGCGCTCCAGATCAAACAAATCAGGTCGAGCGCTCATCAATTGGTTGATCGCTGTATTGCTCATCCCAGGGGGAGGGTGAGCAAAGGTCACTGCATCAATGTCCTTCGGCGCTCGATCTTCGCGCGCCTCGATATCTTCGACAAAACTGCCGTCGAGCCATTGAAATCCTTGCGTGAATCCGATCCCTCGAAGTTCCGAGCGATAGCGCAGCAGTCCATCGAGCACGACGCACCGCTGCCGGCTGATCGCAAAGCGCTGTACCAGTTCACTGCTTGTCACCAGATAGGGTGAACTGTGCGCGCTATTCATACGTTCGCCCTCAAAGGGCGGCAATACATGGGAGTGGTTGAAGTCGGGAATCACGGGATGAGCATAGCGGTCGTCTGTTGTACATACGACAGCCCCAATGAGACCTACTCGTTGGAAGTGAGGCGAATTGCGCGGCACCGCACCATCTGAACATGATGACATCGCTAAGTTAGAGTCGCAGACCCCAACGTTGTCCATGACCGCCCGCTTCCAATCCCTCGCCCCCGCTGTCCGCCTGGCCGACCAGGTGGCCGATGCGCTCGTGGCCGAGGTGCGCAGTGGGCGCTTCTCCGAAGGCGACCGGTTGCCGACCGAGGCGGTGCTCGCCGAGCAGTTCGGCGTGAGCCGCACCGTGGTGCGCGAGGCGGTCTCGCGGCTCAAGTCATTGGGGCTCGTGGATTCGCGACAGGGCAGCGGCGTGTACGTGCGCGCCGCCGGCGTCGAGCCGCTGCGCTTCGAGATGCCGCACGTGGCCTCGCGCGAAGCGGTGATCCAGATGGTCGAATTACGCCGCGCGCTCGAAGCCGAAGTGGCCGCGCTCGCGGCCGAGCGCCGCACGCCCGACGACGTGCAGCGCATCCGCGACGCCATCGACGCGCTGCATGCCGCGGTTGCTGGCGGCGGCAACGGCGCCGATGAAGACGTGCGCTTTCACCGCGCCATCGCCGAGGCCGCGCGCAACCCGTTCCTGATCGGCACGCTGCAATACCTGCGGCAGTTTCTGCACGGCGCCACGCGCGTCACGCGCGCCAACGAAGCGCGCCGCGCGGACTTCGCGCGCGAGGTTGCGCAGGAGCACGCGCAGATCGTCGAAGCCATCGAGGCCGGCGATGCGCTCCGTGCCCGCGAGGCCGCCAAGTCCCACATGGACAACGCCATCCGCCGCATCGAGCAGGCCGACCCGGCCTTCTGGCAGCAGGAGGGTGCGCAGCTCGCGCGGCCGCTGGTCGAAGGCTGGCCTGCGGGTCAATAAAAGAAGAAGAAAAGGAAACGAGGTGTGAGCCTGAGGGTTTACCCGGATCGGGCAATTTGGTCTAAATTTGTATGATTACCTGACAAATCAACCGCAACGCGGGTCACTGACTTCGCGAAGATTCAGCCGAACTGAACGCGCCACGACCCCCGTCCATCCACTCCTGGCCGTTCCAATTCCATGTCCACGCCCGTTCTTCTCGGCATCGCCGTCGCCGGCATCGCACTGCTGCTGTTGCTCATCATCCGTTTCCAGGTGCACGCGTTCATCGCGATGATGCTGGTGAGCTTTCTGGTGGCGCTGGCGGCGGGCTTGCCGATCGCGGAGATCATTCCCACGCTGATCAGCGGCATGGGCGGCACGCTCGGGTCGGTGGCGATCCTGGTGGCGCTGGGCGCGATGCTGGGCCGCATGATCGAGGTCTCGGGCGGCGCCGGCAGCATGGCGACGCGCTTCACGGTCTGGCTGGGCCCCCAACGGGTGCCGGCCGCGCTGACGGCCGCCGCCCTGGTGCTGTCGATTCCGGTCTTCTTCGACGTCGGCTTCATCATCCTGGTCCCCATCATCTACGGCTTCTGCAAGGCGGCCGGGGTCGATCCGGTGAAGTTCGGACTGCCGGTGGCGGGCATCATGCTGGCCACCCACGTCGTGGTGCCGCCGCACCCGGGCATCGTGGGCGGCGCGGCCGTGCTGAAGGCCGACATCGGCTGGATCACGCTGATCGGCCTGGGCATCTGCCTGGTGCTGGCGGTGCTCTCGCAGTTCGTCTCGCGCTGGCTCAACCGCCGGCGCTACGCGATGCTGCCGGCCACCGCCGAGCAGTTCGCCGCCTTCGATGCCGGCGCCGACGCCTCGGCGCGCCAGAAGCTGCAGGCACCGGGCGTGGGGGTGGTGCTCACGCTGATCGCCGTCCCGCTGCTGCTGATCATGATCGGCACGACCGGCGCCACGCTGCTGCCCAAGGGCGATCCGATGCGCAACCTGCTGGGCTTCGTCGGCTCGCCGATCTTTGCGCTGATGGTCGCCATCGGCCTGGCCTTCTGGATGATCGCCAGGCGCCAGGGCTGGTCGAAGGCGCATACCAACGAAGTCATGGAATCGGCCCTGCCGCCGGCCGCCACCGTGATCCTGGTGACCGGGGCGGGCGGTGTGTTCGCCAAGGTGCTGACGGCCACGGGCATCGGCGCGGCGCTGTCGCAGAGCATCTCGGCGGCGCACCTGCCGTTGATCCTTGCGGCTTTCGTGATCTCGCTGGCGCTGCGCGCCGCGCAGGGGTCCGCCACCGTCGCCATCCTCACCACCTGCGGCCTGCTGGCCGAAGCGGTGGTGGCGGGCGGCTACAGCGCGGTGCAGGTGGCCTTGCTTGCCGTGGCCATCGGCTTCGGCGGCCTGGGCCTGTCGCACGTCAACGACTCCGGCTTCTGGATCGTGACCCGCTACCTGGGCCTGAGCGTGGCCGACGGCCTGCGCAGCTGGACGGTGCTCACCACGGTGCTGGGCGTTGCCGGTTTCCTGATGACGGCGGCCTTGTGGGCGCTGGCGGCCTGACGGGGTTTTCCCGCGCCGCGCCGTCCGATCCTTCCTTCTTCATCCTTCCAGAGAAACAATCCAACATGACTTCAAAAAATGTCGGCGTGATCGGGCTCGGCGCCATGGGCCTTGGCATTGCCAAGACGCTGCGCGGCAAGGGGTTCAACGTGCATGTGTGCGACGTGCGCCCCGGCGCGGCGGACGCTTTCGCGAACGAAGGCGGCGTGGCCTGCGCATCGCCCGCCGCACTGGCCGCCGCGTGTCCGGTGCTGGTGTCGGTGGTCGTGAACGCAGCGCAGACCGAATCGGTGCTGTTCGGCGACAACGGTGCCGCCGCCGCGATGCCGGCCGGCAGCACCTTCGTGATGTGCTCGACGGTCGATCCGAACTGGTCCATCGCGCTCGAAGCCCGGCTGCATGCGCAGGGCGTGAACTACGTCGACGCGCCGATCTCCGGCGGCGCCGCCAAGGCGGCCTCGGGTCAGATGACGATGATGACTTCGGCCAGACCCGCGGCCTATGCCGCGGCCGACGCCGTGCTCGACGCGATGGCCGGCAAGGTCTACCGCCTGGGCGACGGGGCTGGCGCCGGCAGCAAGGTGAAGATCATCAACCAGCTGCTGGCCGGCGTGCACATCGCCGCGGCGGCCGAAGCCATGGCGCTGGGCCTGCGCGAGGGCGTGGACGCCGCCGCGCTGTACGAGGTCATCACGAACAGCGCAGGCAACAGCTGGATGTTCGAGAACCGCATGGCCCACGTGCTGGCCGGCGACTACACGCCGCTGTCGGCCGTGGACATCTTCGTGAAGGACCTGGGCCTGGTGCTCGACACCGCGCGCGCCAGCAAATTCCCGCTGCCGCTGGCATCGACCGCGCACCAGATGTTCATGCAGGCCTCGACCGCCGGCTTTGCCAAGGAAGACGACAGCGCCGTCATCAAGATCTTCCCGGGCATCGAGCTGCCCAAGGGCAAGAAGGCATGAGCGCGATCAAGCTCGGCTGTATCGCCGACGACTTCACCGGCGCGACCGATCTGGCCAACAACCTGGTGCGCGCCGGCATGCGCGTGGTGCAGACCATCGGCGTGCCGGCCGCGCCACTCGATGCGGATGTCGATGCCGTGGTGGTCGCGCTCAAGTCGCGCACCATCGCGCCGGCCGAGGCCATCGCGCAATCGCTCGATGCGCTGCGCTGGCTGCAGGCGCAGGGCGCGCAGCAGATCTATTTCAAGTACTGCTCCACCTTCGACAGCACGCCCCAAGGCAACATCGGCCCTGTCACCGAGGCGCTGATGGAGGCGCTGCGCTGCGACTTCACCATCGCCACGCCCGCCTTCCCCGACAACAAGCGCACCGTGTTCAAGGGCTACCTGTTCGCGGGCGATGTGCTGCTCAACGAGAGCGGCATGCAGAACCATCCGCTCACGCCGATGACCGATGCGAACCTGGTGCGCGTGCTGCAGGCGCAGTGCACGCGCAAGGTGGGGTTGATCGATCACACGGTGGTGGCGCGCGGCGATGCGGCCATCACGGAGCGCATTGCGCATCTCAAGAGCGAGGGCGTGTCGATCGCCATCGTCGATGCCGTGTCGAACGACGATCTGCTGCGCCTCGGCCCGGCGCTTGCCAAGATGCCGCTGGTCACTGCGGGGTCGGGCGTGGCCATCGGGCTGCCCGCGAACTTCGGCCTCGCGCCTTCTTCGCAGGCCAGCGAATTGCCGGCGGCGGGTGGCCTGCGCGCCGTGGTCTCGGGCAGCTGCTCGCTCGCGACCAACCGGCAGGTGCTCGATTTCATCCAGCGCGGCGGTGCGGCGTTGGCGGTCGATCCGCTGCGCATTGCTGCGGGTGTCGATGTGGCCGCCGAGGCGCTGGCCTGGGCTGCGCCGCTGGTCGGCAAGCAACCGGTGCTGGTCTATTCCACCGCCGAGGCCGGCGCCGTGAAGTCGGTGCAGGGCAAGCTGGGTGTGGAAGAGGCAGGCGCCATGGTCGAACGCACCATCGCCGCCATCGCGCGCGGCCTGGTGGACCTGGGCGTGCGACAGCTCGTGGTGGCAGGCGGCGAAACCTCGGGCGCCTGCGTGCAGGCATTGGGCATCGCCCAGATGCAGATCGGCCCGCAGATCGACCCCGGCGTGCCGTGGTGCCACGCGCGCGCCGAGGCCGCCGGACCCGTCGATGGCGCGGGCGTGCACATCGCGCTCAAGTCCGGCAACTTCGGTGGGGATGATTTCTTCACCAAGGCCTTTACAGTGCTTGCATGACCGAGAACCAAGCGCGCGAAGAAATCTGCCGGGTCGGCCGCAGCCTGTTCGAGCGCGGTTACGTGCATGCGACGGCGGGCAACATCAGCGTGCGGCTGGACGATGGCTTCCTCATCACGCCGACCGATGCCTGCCTCGGCTTTCTGGACCCGGCGCGGCTCGCGCGGCTCGATGCCGACGGCAAGCAGCTCGGTGGTGACCGCGCCAGCAAGACCATCGCGCTGCACACGCGCATCTACGCGGCCGCGTGCCGCTTCGATGCACAGACCGCCTGCGTCATCCACACGCACAGCACGCATTGCGTCGCGCTCACGCTGAGCCCGGCCGGGGATGAACTGCTGCCCGCGCTCACGCCGTATTTCGTGATGAAGGTCGGCCATGTGCCGCTCATTCCGTATCACCGTCCCGGCGCGCCCGAAGCGGCCGAGATGGTGGCGCAGGCCATCGAACGCTTCGGCGCCGCGGGCACGCCCATCCGCGCCGTGATGCTCGAACGCCTCGGCCCCAACGTGTGGCACGAAACGCCGGCCGCCGCCATGGCCGTGCTCGAGGAACTCGAAGAAACAGCACGCCTCCAGATGCTCACCGGCGCTGCAAGGCCCGCGCCGCTGAAGGCCGACCAGATCGATGAACTGCGCACCACCTTCGGTGCGCGCTGGTAGAAGAAAGACCATGCCCCAATTCGCAGCCAACCTCTCGATGCTCTATCCCGAGCTCGACTTCCTCGATCGTTTCGACGCCGCCGCCAAGGACGGCTTCAAGGCGGTCGAGTACCTCTTCCCCTACGCCTTCGCCAAAGAAGACATCGTCGCGCGCCTGAAGCACAACGGCCTGCAGCAGGTGCTCTTCAACGGCCCGCCCGGCAACTGGGACGGCGGCGAACGCGGCCTCGCGTGCCTGCCTGGCCGCGATGCCGAGTTCCGCGAAGGCATCGCCAAGGCCATCGACTACGCCGTGGCGCTCGACTGCCCGCGCATCCACATCATGGCCGGCCTCGTGCCGCAAGACCTGCAGCGCGATGCCGTGCGGCCCGTGTACCTGGACAACCTGCGCTTCGCCGCCGAAGAGGCAGCCAAGGCCGGCCGCGACGTGCTCATTGAGCCGATCAACACGCGCGACATCCCCGGCTTCTTTCTCAATCGGCAGGACGATGCGCACCAGATCGTCGAGACCGTGGGCGCGCCCAATCTCAAGGTGCAGATGGACCTGTACCACTGCCAGATCGTCGAAGGCGATGTGGCAATGAAGATCCGCAAGTACCTGCCCACCGGCCGCGTCGGCCATCTGCAGATCGCCGGCGTGCCCGAGCGCCACGAGCCCGACATCGGCGAGCAGAACTACGGTTATCTCTTCGACGTGATCGATGAGGTCTCCAGGCAATGCGGTTGGCAAGGCTGGGTCGGCTGCGAGTACCGGCCGAAGCGCGGCTCGGAACCCGGCGGCACTTCCGCGGGCCTGGGGTGGCTGCGCGCACTGCAACAGCGCGCATGAAGCTCGAGGCGCTGCGCATTCCGGCGCCGCTGCGCGGCTTTGCTTGTGGCGATGCGCAGGTCTTCGATATCACGCTCGATGGCGACAAGGTCGCGGCCATCGCACCCAGCGCCTCGCAGACAAAGGCGCAAGGCACGCTGCTGAGCGCGCTGGTCGAGGCGCATGCGCACATCGACAAGAACTACACGGTGCAGGAAGTGGGCGCGGCGCAGGGCAACCTGTTCGCGGCCATCGAGCGCATGGAGAAACACCGCGCCGGCTGGACCGCCGAGACGCTGCGCCTGCGCATGGAGCGGGCCCTGCGCGACGCCTGGCAATCGGGCACGCGCGCGCTGCGCACGCACATCGATTGGGTGCAGCCCGAGGCACCGGCCGCGCTCGCGGTGTTCGAGGCGCTGCGCGACGCATGGCGCGGGCATGTCGAGCTGCAGTTCGTTTCGCTCACGCCGCTCGATGTGTTCGCCGACCTCGCGGCCGGCGAGCGCATCGCCAGCGAAGTGAAGCGCGCGGGCGGCGTGCTCGGCGCTTTTGTCTATCGCAACGACGGCATCGTCGACAAGCTGGGCCGCGTGTTCGATCTGGCGCAGCAGCAAGGCCTCGGCCTCGACTTCCATGTCGATGAAGGCCTCGATGCCGAAGCCACGGGCCTTCGCAGCATCGCCCAGCTGGTGCGTGCGCGCGACTTCAAGCAGGGCGTCGTCTGCGGCCACTGCTGCTCGCTTTCGATGCAGGACGACAACGTCGCCAACGAAACACTGGCGCTCTGCGCTGGCGCGGGCCTGCACATCGTTGCACTGCCCACCACGAATCTCTACCTGCAGGGCGCCTGGGACCGCACGCCCGTGCCGCGCGGCATCACGCGCATCCACGAAGCAGCGGCACGGGGCTTGCGTGCGAGCCTGGCCACGGACAACGTGCAGGACGCCTTCTATCCCTACGGCAGCTACGACCTCTTGGAGACCTTCGGCCTCGGCGTGCAGATGGCGCACCTGGCGCCCGCGGGCGAGTGGCTCGATGCGATCACCGTCAGCCCCGCGAAGGCGCTCGGCCTTGCGTGGGACGGCCGCATCGCACCGGGCTGCCCGGCCGACCTGGTGCTGCTTGCGGCCACGGACGAGCACGAGCTCATCGGGCCGCGCGGGCGCGAGCGTACGGTGATCCGTGCCGGTCGAATTCTGGAGAAATCACTATGAGCATGGGCAAGCCAATGGCCAACTACGCCGCCGCCAAACGCGTCGGCGATTTCGTCTTCATGAGCGGCGTGGTCGCGGTCGACCCGGCCAAGCGCCGCGCGGTCGCGGGCTACGACGACATCCCCGAAGAAGCCCGCACTGCATTGCAAGGTGTGGGCTACGCCACCGGGCAGATGTCGGTCGATGTTTTCGAAGCGGCCATCGTCGCGCAGAGCTGGTTCGTGCTGGAGCGCATCCGCCAAATCGCGGCCGAGCACGGCGGCACGATGGACGACGTGGTCAAGCTGGTGCAGTACTTTCGCCACCTGCCGCACTACGCGTTCTACAACCGCGTGCGCGGCCTCTTCTATCCGGGCGAGCCGCCGGTGAGCACGGTGGTGGAGGTGTCGCGTTTCCTGCCGGGCGACGAGGTGCTGGTGGAAGTCGAAGCGACGATGTACTTGCCGAAGAAATGACCCACCGTTCGGGCTGAGCGGAATCCGCCGCAGCCGACCGCAACCAACCGTTCGGGCTGAGCCTGTCGAAGTCTTGCGCGGCGCTTCGACAGGCTCAGCGTGAACGGATGAAAGATGTGATTCCCCTCCACCGTTCGGATTGAGCTCGTCGAAGCCTTGCGCGGCGCTTCGACAAGCTCAGCGTGAACGGATCGTGGATGTGATTCGCCCCACCGTTCGGACTGAGCTTGTCGAAGTCTTGCGCGGCGCTTCGACAGGCTCAGCGTGAACGGATGATGGATGTGATTCCCCTCCACCGTTCGGACTGAGCTTGTCGAAGTCTTGCGCGGCGCTTCGACAAGCTCAGCGTGAACGGACGGGCGCGCGGTGGCTACTTGACCCCCGCCCCCTTCAGCAGGAAATCCGTCACCTGCTCGATCAGGTAGCGCCGGTCCTTGTCGTCGCCGTCCTGCGCGGTGTTGCGGAAGTACGCGGCCTGCGTCGCATGGTCCGCGTAGAACTGCGTCACCGCCCAGATGTGGAACAGCACCAGCATCGGGTCGGCCTTGTCCATCAGGCCCTGGTTCATCCAGTTCTGGATCACCGAGGCGGCCTGGTCGGTGCGCGTCTTGCTCGTGTCCATCATGGTGTTGAGTACCGGCGCGCCGCGCATCATCTCGGCGGTGAAGATGCGCGAACGCAGCGGGTGCTGGAACGAGAACATCATCTTGCGATGGATCAGGTCGGCCAGCACCTTGCGCGGACCGAAGGCCTCGTCGCTGAAGCCGAACACCACGATCCAGTCGTTCAGGATGTCCTGCAGCACCTGGCGGTAGAGCGCTTCCTTGCTGTCGATGTAGTAGTGCAGCTGCGCCTTCGAGAGCCCGGCCTTGTCGGCGATGGCCTGCGTCGATGCGCCAGCCAGGCCCTCGCTCGCGAACACCTCGACCGCGGCCTGGTAGATGACGCCCAGCACCTGCGTGTACTTGCGCGAACGGCCGCGCGTGGCGGGCGCTTCGCTCTCGCTTTCGTTCGGCTTCTCCTGGGCGCTCACAACTGCAGCACCAGTTCGAGGCCCTTGGCGCGCGAGCAGCACAGCGCCACCTTGCCACGCCGCTCGGTGCCCGTGAGGCAGAAGTCGCGGTGCTCCGCGCCTTCGCCGTCACCCTCGACCACGCAGGTGCCGCACAGGCCCTGCTGGCACGACACAGGGATGTCGATGCCCACTTCGTGCAGCGCATCGACGGCGGTCTGGTCGGCCGCGACCGGCACTGTGATGCCGCGCCGGGCGAGCTTCAGCGTGAAAGGCAGGCCGGTGGTGGTGTTGGCGTCGGTCGGTGCGGCGAAGTATTCGGCGTGCAGCGCGTCTTCGGGCCAGCGGGCCACCGAGGCCGCGTCGCGCACCGCCTGCATGAAGCCACCGGGGCCGCACACGTACAGGTGCGTGTCCGGCGCGCGCTCGGCCAGCAGTGCGTGCAGGTCGATGCGTTGCGAGGCATCACCCTGGTCCAGATGCAGGCGCAGGTGCGGCGCAAGCGCGGGGTCGCGCAGCGCATCGGCAAACGCCAGGTGCTCTTCGCTGCGCGCGAACACGCACAGCGTGAACGACGCACCGCGCGCCGCGAGCGCCTGCGCCATGGCCAGCAGCGGCGTCATGCCGATGCCACCGGCCATCAGAAGATGGTGCGCGGCTTCTTCGCGCAAGGGAAAGGTGTTGCGCGGCGTGCTGATCGCGATCAGGTCGCCCTCGCGCACACGCTCGTGCATCGAGGCCGATCCGCCGCGGCTCGCCAGCTCGCGCTTCACACCGATCACGTAGGACGCGGCGTTCGAAGGCCCGCGCGCCAGCGAGTACTGGCGTGAAAAACCGCCGGGCATGTGCACGTCGATGTGCGCGCCGGCCTCGTACCCCGGCAGCGCGCGTCCCCACGGATGCGCAAGCTCGAAGGCCAGGATCTCCGGCGTCTCGCGCGAGATGCGTTCGACGCGGACGGTCAGCGTGCGTTCGAGGCTCATGGTGTGGGTTCTCCCTGCTTTCTTCAGATGTTCTGCAGCTTGCGCGAAACGCGCTCGATGAAATGCGTGCGGTCGCTCGCGGTGACGGCGTTCATGTCGTGCAGCTGCAGCCAGGTGACCTTGCAGCGCAAGGCGAACAGCGCCCGCAGCGCGCGCGTGAAGAGCCGCCGCCCGGGGTCGCCGATGGCCAGCACGAACCAGCGCGGCGAGCCGCCCGTGGTCACCACCGTCAGCCGCCGGATGTGCCGCAGGCCCGACCTTGCGAGCTGCCCCTTGCGCTCGGCCGGCAGGAAGGCCACGCCCGGCAGCCACACCCGCTCCAGCCAGCCCTTGAGCATGGACGGAGGGCCGTGGAACCAGGTCGGGTAGACGAACACCAGGTGCTCGGCCCACAGCAGTGCATCGACATGGGGCTTCACACGTTCGCGGATGAGGTCGGGGTTGTCCAGGTAGGCCATGCGCTCTTCGCGGGTCAGCGTGGGATCGAAGCCCTCGGCATACAGGTCGATGGTCCGCACCGCATGCCGGGGTTCGAGGGCCGCCAGCGCCGTGCGGTAGAGCGCGTGATTGAAGCTGTCGGGGTTCGGATGGCAGTGGACGACTAACGTTTTCATGAAAAAGGGCCGCATCGCCTATCGGCGAGACAGGGTCAGAGCCCAAGGAACAAAAGGCAGCGCGGTGCCTTATGGCAACCCAGGCGCCGGCATCTGACCCCGGCGCAAGCCCCGCGCGGCCCACGGGAAATTTTTTCTTGTGAAAGCGGCTTACTTGCCGGTGAGCTTCTTGCGCACGTCGACGCCCACGCCCTTGTTCACGAACTGCGTGGTCACCACCTTCGACAGGTCGACCTCGCCCGGCTTGTAGAGACCGGCCTTGACCATCTTGTCGTAGAAGTCCTTCACGCGGGCTTCGTCCATCGCGCCGATGCCCTTGGTAAGCGATTCGCCGCTGTCCACGATGCCCATCTTCTTGATCAATTCGGTGGAGCCCTGCAGCGCGGCGACGGGCGAGTCGGGGTTGGTCTTGGCGATGAGTTCGTTGGCGGCCTTGTTGTCGCCGTAGAGGTAGTTGTTCCAGCCGATGATCGAGGCCTCGACGAACTTGCGTACCGTCTCGGGCTTGGTCTTGATGAGGTCGGCGCGCGTCTCGATGGTGGTCGAGTAGGTCGAGAAGCCGTTGTCCGCCAGCAGCTGCACCACGGGGTCGAAGCCGGCCTGCGCCTTGATCGACAGCGGTTCCGAAATCGCATAACCCTGCTGGATCGACTTCTTGTCCGCCAGGAACGGGCCGACGTTGAAGGTGTAGGGCTTGAGCTGCGAATCCTTGAAGCCGTGCTCCGATTTCATCCACTGCCAGAAGCTGAACTGGCCGTCCTTGCCGATGAAGGCCACGGGCGCCTTGGCCATGTCCTTGAAGGTGTCGAAGCCCTGGCCCGGATGGGCGAACATGGCCTGCGGGTCCTTCTGGAAGAAGGCGGCAACCACCACCGTGGGCACGCCGTTCTTCACGTTGTCGAAGGACTGCAGCAGGTTGCCGGTCATGAGGAAGTCGACCTTGCCCGCCGGCAGCATCGGCCGGTTGTTGACCATCGGTCCGCCCTGCTGGATCTCGACGTCGAGACCGTACTTCTTGTAGGTGCCGTCCACCAGCGCCTGGTAGAAGCCGCCGTGGCCGGCCTGCGCTTTCCAGTTGGTGGCGAACACCACTTTTTCCTGCGCCTGCACGGCGAAGGCGGCGGCCGCGAGGGCCAGGCCGAGGGCGAGCGGGCGGATTGTCAGAGCGGGGATGCGCATGGGAGTGGACTCCTGGGTTGAATCTGAATGATCGAGATGGATGCGGGTGGGATTCTGCCGCTCGGGGCGCGTGCGAAGAACACCGGGTGCTCCCCTCCGCGAATGTCCCCCGGGCTTCGCCCTCCTCCTTGATTTCGCTGCGGGGAGCACCCGGTGCTCTTCGCACTTGGGCACGCTGCTGGTGATCGAACGATCAACCACCGTGGTTCACAACGCTCACGCCGATGGGGTGCCTTGCGCAGCGAAATCAAGGGGGAGGCCGAAGGCCGGAGGACATTCGCGGAGCAAGGTACCCCGTCGGCGTGAGTGCGCCCCGAATGACCCCAGCAGCCGCGAACCAAAAAGCAGCGCTTCATTTCAACGCTCGACAGCCATGTCCGAGGTCCACCCACGCGTCTTGCCGGGGTTCATCAACCCCATCGGATCGCTGCGCTTCTTGAACTCGATCTGCTGCGTGTCGATGGTCTTCATGCCGCCGTCCTCGATGGTGACCACATGCGGGTTGAAGATCTGGCAGCCGCCCTGCGACTCGATCTCGCGGATCACCTCGTACTGGTGGGCCTCGCCCTTCCAGCGCACGAGCAGGATGCCGAAGGTGCCGCATTCGCCGTTGGCGCGTGCGAAGTCCTGGTGCTGCAGCACGTCGTCGCCGAAGATTTTGAGATGGCGCTCGACCACCGACGGATCGAAGGGCTGCGCATAGGCGACCTGCAGGTACGTCCAGCCACGGTCGGCCTTCAGCGCCTGCAGCGTCGTGTGGTTGAAGGCGCACTCGTAGGCGGGCGGCAAGCCGTCGGCGAGCAGTTCGGCCTCGGTGCCCGCGACGGAGATGGTGCCGCCGTGCGCATCCGCCAACGCGCGGAACTCGGCCATCGACTCGGGCGAGACCATGGTGAACACCGCATGCCGGTCGATCGGAAAGCGGTCGCGCATCGCCGTGTAGTACGGCGAGAAGCGCGCCTCCACCGTCGAGAGCAAAAAGATGTCGAGCGTCGGCGCCTGCGCTGCAATGCCGAAGTCCAATGCACCGCGGTACGTCTCGAACAGCACCGTGCAGTGCACCCACTCGACGGCCGGGCTCAGGGCGACCTCGACATCGAGGATCACGCCGTTGGTGCCGTAGGCGTGGTGCACCTGCTGGATCTCGTCGCCCACGAGTTCGATGACGCGCGGTTCACGCTCCACCGTCATCACGCGCGAGCGCAGCAGGTTGCCGGGGTCGCGCAGGATGCCGTGGCGAAACGACCCGATGCCGCCGAAGCCGCCCGCAATGAAGCCGCCGATGCTGGCCACATGCCAGGTCGAGGGCCACATGCGCAGCGCCTGCCCGGTCTCGCGCGCGGCGAGGTCGATGTCGTGCATGCGCGCGCCGGCCTCCACGCGCATGCGGCCGTCCTGGATGTCGAGCACGCGGCACATCTGCGTCACGTCGAGCACGATGCCGCCTTCGAGCGGCACGCACTGGCCGTAATTGCCGGTGCCGCCGGCGCGCACGGTGAGCGGCAGCTTCCACTTCGCGGCGACTGCTGCGGCCTGGCGCACATCGTCCTCGGTGCTGACCTTGACGACGAGGTCGGCCACGCAGCCCGCGAGCTGCGCGGTAAGGATGGGGCTGTACCAGTAGAAGTCTTTGGACAGTTGCTTCCGCTGGCTCGGCGCGGTGACGAGGTTGAGGCCGCGCAGGTCTTCGCGCACGGCGTCCCAATCGACGACGGGCAGGGGCGTCCTAGCGTTCACGGCGCATTTCGCTTTCATGCCAGTGGCCCAGCACCAGGCGTGACAGTGCTGCGAACACGATGAAGATCACGATGCCCAGCAACGACACCAAGAGCAGCGCCGCGAACATCATCGGAATCTCGGTGCGGAAGCTCGATTCGAGGATGCGCGAGGCGAGGCCCGTTTCCTTGCCCGCCGTGCCCGCAGTGAATTCGGCCACCACCGCGCCGATCAGGCTCAGCCCGCCCGCGATCTTCAGGCCCGCCATGAAGTACGGCAGCGCGCTCGGCGCCAGCAGGTAGCGAAAGGTCTGCCAGGGCGAGGCCTTGTAGAGCTGGAAGAGGTCGCGCAAATTGCTGTCGGCGCTCTTCAGGCCGATGACCGTGTTCGAGAGGATCGGAAAGAACGCCACGATCCACGCGCACAGCAGGAGCGCCGCCGTGGTGCTCGACACGTAGATCAGGATCAGCGGCGCGATCGCGATGATCGGCGTCACCTGCAGGATCACCGCGATCGGGAAGAGGCCGATCTCCACCCACTTGAAGAGCGCGAAGGCAATCGCCAGCAGCACGCCGCCGACGATGGCCGCCAGCAGTGCGAGCAGGGTGAGCTTCACGGTGAACCACAGCGCGCTCGACAGCGAATCCCAGTTGTCGAACAGCGTGCGAAGAATGAGCGAGGGCGCGGGCAGGATGTAGTGCGGGATGTTGTTGGCGCGAACCATCCATTCCCAGACCAGCAGCAGCAACACGACGATGGCCGCGGGCACCGCGATGCGCAGCAGCGATTCGCGCCGGCGCAGTTTGTCTTCGTGCGCGCGCAGCACGGCCTCGGACGGTGCCGCATCCGCGTCGGTGCCTGAAAGGGCGACGGGCTCAGTGATCGACGTCGATGCCATGCAGGGCTCCGTGCAGTGATTGCGAGACCGCCGTGCAGTGCGCGTTGTAGCGGCTCGAGGTGCGGAATTCCTCGCCGCGCGGATAGGGCTCGTCGATGCGGATCTCGTCGATCACGCGGCCCGGGCGCGCCGCCATCACCACGATGCGGTTCGACAGATACACCGACTCGTACACGCTGTGCGTGACGAACACCACCGAGAAGCGGTGCTCGCGCCAGATGGCCAAGAGGTCGTTGTTGAGCTTGATGCGTGTCATTTCGTCGAGCGCGGCGAAGGGCTCGTCCATCAGCAAGAGACGCGGGTGCGTGACCAGCGCGCGCGCGATCGACACGCGCATCTTCATGCCGCCCGAGAGCTCGCGCGGGTACACATCGGCGAAGCGCGAGAGGCCGACCATCTCCAGCACCTGCTGCACCACGGGCGCGGCCGCGTCGCGGCTCTGGCCGGCCAGCTTGAGCGGCAGCCACACGTTGTCGAACACCTTGGCCCAGGGCATGAGCGTGGGCTCCTGGAACACGAAGCCCAGGTCGCGATCGCTCTTGCTGTCCTTGGCCGCGCCGGTGTTGGCACCGGACCAGTGCATGTCACCCGAGCTGAGGCGGGTGAGCCCCGCGATGAGGCGCAGCGCCGTGCTCTTGCCGCAGCCCGAAGGGCCGAGGAAGCTGATGAAGTCGTGCTCGCCGATGTCCAGCGTCATGCCCTGCAGCGCGAGCGTGCCGTTGGCGAAACGCTTGCTGACGTGGCGCAGGCTGACCAGCGGCGGAGTAATGGATGGCGTGGTGCTTTCCATGGCGCGTTCCTTGGGAGCGGAGGCTAGCGCCACGCAGGCTCGTTGGCGAGACGGGACAGCGGGAAGCGGTCCACCTCGTGCAGCAGTTCGACGAAGCGCCGGCCCACATGGTCGAGCACCGCCGCGCCCTTCTCGGCGGTGGCGCGCGTGGCATCGCCGGCCGCGCCCGAGGGGTTGATGTCGTGCATCTGCCAGCCGAGCTTGCCGCTGGGCGTGATCGAGAGGAACTTGTTTTCTTCGGCCAACTGCTTGGTCATGGAGCTGAAGTTCTGGAACTGGTCGCGCCGCACGCAGTCGGGCGTGAGGTGCAGCATCACCGAGCTTTCGAGATCGCCCGCGTGGATGCCGTGCTTGCCCTCGTGCGCGGTGAACAGGCCCTCGGGCAGGCCCAGCGTGTACCAGTTGGCGGCCACGACCATCATGTCGTGCGCCTCGCGCAGGTCGCGCGCCACGATGTCCATCACGCTCATCTGGCCGCCGTGGCTGTTGTAGAGGACGAGCTTCCGCACGCCGGCCTTGGCGACGCAGGCGCCGATGTCCTTCCACAGCGAAATCAGCGTGTTGGCCGAGACGGTGAGCGTGCCCGGGTAGCGCGAATGCTCGTTGCTCTTGCCATAGGCCACGGTGGGCAAGAACAGCACCGGCAGCTCGTCGGGCAGGTGCGGGAGGCTGGCGCGCACCATGCCGTCGATGGTGGCGGTGTCGGTCGACATCGGCAGGTGAGGGCCGTGCTGTTCGGTGGCGCCCACGGGCAGCACGGCGATGAGCCGTTCGCGGTCGAGGCGGGAGAACTCTTCGCTGGTCAGGTCGGACCAGAAGCGGCTGCGCAGCTTGGGCGGATTCATCGTGGCAAACCTCGTGGAAGACGGGTTATGGAGCTTAAATTATCCACCCGGTCAAAAAAAGTCTGCCATGCGTGGATACCCTTGATGGCTCTGATGCAAGGGCTGTGCCAGCAAAACCGAGCACTCGGTCAAAAATCTGCCGGCTTCTCCGGCGCCCGATCGCTGCGTGCGCCCGGACCTCAGCGCCGCACCACGAAGCGCGTGACCACCGGCGGCGTCTCGCCCAGGTGAAACGCCAGCCGGCGCTCCCGCAGCGCCATGTCGCTGGCGGTCGCGCGGTTGAAACGGCGCAGGTGGTCGGTCCATGAGTCGTCCACGATCTGCTCCACATAGCGGCTGGGCTGCGCGATGTCGTGCAGCAGCTCCCAGCCGATGGCGCCCTGGCTCAGCCGCGCGCGGCGCGTCTGCTGCATGACGATGTGAAAGGCCGCGGCGCGCGCTGGGTCGATGAGGTATTCGACCGTGATCACCACACGCCCTTCTTCCTGCGGCGCCTCGGCGGGCGGGCCGGCGGCCCAGCCGGCTTCGGCGGGGCTGGTGTCGTCCTCGCCGGTCACGTCGGTCACCCAGCGCAGGGCGATCAGCATCAGCAAGGTGCCGCTGACCGCGGCGATGGCCAGGCTCAGGTTGAGCGCCGTGACAGTGGCCACCTGGCCCCAGATCGCCGCGCCCAACGCACTCGCGCCCATGATGGCCATCTGGTACATCGACATGCCGCGCGCCCGCACCCAGTCGGGCAGCGCGAGCTGCGCCGACACCGAGAGCGAATTGGCCACCGTGATCCACGCCATGCCGCCGAAGAACATCGCCGGCACCGCCACCCAGGCGTTGGGCGCAAAGGCCATCACCGCCGTGGCACCCGACTGCAGCAGCGTGCCGCGCAGCACCAGCTGGTCGCGCCCCAGCGCCTGGCGCAGCCGCGGCAGGAACAGCACCGCGACGATCGCGCCCGAGCCCATCGCGGCCAGCAGCAGCGTGAAGGTGCCCGCGTCGCCGCCCTTCAAGTTGCGCGCCAGCAGCGGCAGCAACGCGAGCAGCGCCGTCGAGTGAAAGAAGAAGATCGAGATGCGCGTCAACACCGCCCGCATGCGCTGCGACTGCCGCACGAACTGCACGCCCACGCGCATGGCACCGATGAGTTTTTCGCGGCCCAGCGGATTGGGCGTGTGCTCGCGCCGCCAGCGCAGCACCACGAAGCCCGAGGCCACCGACAGCACCGCGTTGAGCGCGAACACCCAGATGGTCCCCGCGCTCGCGATCAGCATGCCGGCCGTGAGCGGGCCGATGATGCGCGAAGCGTTCATCGCGATGCCGTTGAGGCCGAGCGCTGCCGGCAGCTGCAGGCGCGGCACCAGCTCGGGCACGATGGCCGAGAACACCGGCCAGCGCAGCGCCAGGCCGATGCCGTTGGCGAAGGTGAGCGCCAGCAGCAGCGGCGCGGTCATCACGTCCAGCGCCAGTGCCGCGCACAGCACGATGGCCGTGCCGGCCAGCCAGAACTGCGTGGCCACCAGCCAGCGCCGGCGGTCCAGGATGTCGGCCAGCGCGCCGCTAGGAAGCCCCAGCAGGAAGACCGGAAGCGTGGAGGCCGACTGCACCAGCGCGACCCAGATCGGCGAGGTGGTCAGCGAGGTCATCATCCACGCCGCCGCCACATCGTTCATCCACATGCAGATGTTGGCGATGAGCCAGGTGCTCCACAGCATGCGGAACACGGGGAGCTTCAGCGGCTCGAGGGCCGCGAACTTCGAGGGTTGCGGCTGCGCGGGCGGGATGGGTGTCTCTTCGGTCGTTATGGGTGGCATGTGGCGCTATTGTGGCGTCGGCGATTTCAGACGCCCATAGCAAGCATGCAATCCTCTCTTTTCGGGAACACCGCGGAACCGGCTTTGCCGGGCCGCTGGTGTTGCCCCCGGCGAGGGGGTTGGCGAAGCGACACGAAGTGCGCGAAGCCTGGGGGTGAGCCTACTACCCGCGGTCGCTGCGTGCGAGGCGGTGTTCGAGGCGTCGCAGCATCGTCGTCAGCACCAGCGTCATCACCCAGTAGACGACCGAGATCGCCAGGTACGGCTCCCAGTAGCGCGCATACGCGCCGGCCACGGTCCGCGCCGCATAGGCCAGCTCGGCCAGGCCGATGGCGGAGACCAGCGAGGTGTCTTTCAGCAGCGCGATCGCGTTGTTGCCCAGTGGCGGCAGCATGCGGCGGAAGGCCTGCGGCAGCACCACGTAGCGCATCACCTGCGCGGGCGAGAAACCGATGGAGCGGCCCGCATCGAACTGCCCGCGCGAGATGGACTGGATGCCCGCACGGAACACCTCCGAGATGTACGCTGCCGAGTTGAGCGTGAGCGCCACCACGCCCGAGATGAGCGCGCCGTGCTCCTGCTTCAAGGTGCGCGCGAGCTCGCCGTCGATGAGGATGCCGCTGGTCGGATGGATGAACACCGGCATCACCGCGAAGTGGATGAGCAGGATCTGCACGAACAGCGGCGTGCCCCGGAAGAAGCTCACGTACACCGTGGCCGGCCAACGCAGGAAAAAGCGCGCCACCCAGGTCCACGGCGCATGGCGCGGCTGCGCCAGGCGTGCGAGCGCCAGGCACAGGCCCCAGCTCGAACCCAGCAGCACGCACACCACCGTCATGCGCAGCGTCATCCATGCGCCTTGCCAGAACAGGTCCTTGTATTCGACCAGGATGTCCCAGCGGAACCATCCGAAAAGCAGAATGGGTTGCTCCATCTCATCGCCTCCACGTCATCTCTTCAAAAAAACAAACGGCCGCTTCGAGGGCGGCCGTGATCGGGTCACAGGTGCCGTGCGGCTCAGCGCACGTTCGGGTCCTTGTTGAACCACTTCTTGTAGATCGTGACGTAGCTGCCGTCGGCACGCACTGCGGCCAGGCCCGCGGTGAGCTTGTCGAGCAGCGCCTTGTCGCCCTTCTTCACGACGATGCCGAAGCCTTCTTCGGGGAAGGACTTGTCGTCCACGGTCTTCAGGTCAGGGTTCTGCGCCACGCGGTAGGCGATCACGCCGTTGTCGCCCATGGCCGCATCGACGCCGCCACCGGCCAGCTCGGAAATGATGAGCGGCGTGCTCTCGAAGCGGCGAATGTCGGGGCTGGTCTTGCCGAACTCGCGCGAGGCGATATCGTCGGCGGTGGAGGCGCTGACCACGGCGATCTTCTTGCCGGCCAGGTCCTTGAGCGACGTGACCTTGCTGTTCTTCGGCAGTGCGATCAGCTGGCGGGCGGCGAAGTACGGCGGCGTGAAGTCGTAGCTCTGCTTGCGCTTCTCGTTGATGGTGACGCCCGAGATCACCAGGTCGACATCGCCGTTGTTCAGCGCGCCGAAGATGCCTGTGAAGGGCGTGTTGACGATCTTGATCTTCAGGCCCTGCTGCTTGGCGATGGCGTTGATGATGTCGATGTCGAAGCCGACGATCTGCTTGTCCTTGTTCTCGAAGGCGAAGGGCGCGTAGGTGGCGCTGGAGGCCACGACGAGTTCGCGGTTCTGCGCCTGGGCACTGAAGGAGAGCGTTGCGGCAGCAAGGCCAGCAAGGCCAGCCAAGCCGAGGGCCAGGGTGGCCACGGTGCGGCGGATGGGGTTCATTCGGGGGTCCTCTTCGATCCGCGGAAGGCGGCAGGTGGTGGGCGGGGATTTTAGGCTGGCGCTATCGGGCCTCCCGCCGCATCGATGTTCTGCTTCAGCGACCGAAAAGAAGATAGAGCGCGATCAGCGCGACCACGACGACGCCGATCATCTTCTTCCAGCGGCTCGGGGCAGACCCGGAGGCCGATGACGATGTCCAGGTGAAGGTCCGCGTCTGCGAAGTGGAAGACGACGAAGACGGCGGCAACGCGAACGGCACGGACGGCAAGGAAGAAGTCGACGAGGACGTCGAAGTGCTGAAGTCCATCGAATCGAGGGAGAAGGTGGTCGAGGTCGATGTCACGCGCGTCGTCGTCTTCGCGCCGTCGATGCGGGCGATGGCGTCCGCGACGATGTCGGGATGCGACGTGCGGCCGGCCAGCGCCCTCAGCGCGTCCTCGCCGAGCGCGCCCGACCGGAGCACCGTCCAGGCGAGCGTGGCGGGCAGCGAGTCGGGCGCGGCCCAGGCTTCCTGGTGGGTAGGCAGCATCGAGAGACTGTGCGCGTGCTGCGTTGCGTCGATCAACTGAAGGGCCAGCAACTGGTCGAGCGCGTTGGCGCTGACGCCGTCGTGCACGCGGCGGTCCAGCAGGCGGATGTGCAACTGCGCCCAGGGCGGCAGGGGGAATTCGCCGCTGATGAGGTCGGTGGCTTCGGAGACGATGGCCTGGGCTTCGTTTTGCTGACCTGGCGCTGCGCGGGCGGGGAGGTCGGCAAGCTGTTCTTGCGGAACGATTTCGCGGGCTACGACCCAGGCGAGGGCTTCGGCGGGTGTGCGAAACAGGGCGTTGGGTAGCTCCGGATCGTTGGAGGCGGCTGCGTGTTCGGTGGCGGTGAGCAGGCGGACTTGTTGCAGATGGTCCAGTGCAAGGTGGCTGGGGTCGAGATTCATGCGGCTTCCTCTTTTTGTCTCGGTGATGGCGCGGATGCTCGCATACCGCGGAAGGACATCAGCCGAACATGTCCTCGCATCGAACGCCTTTTCGAGTCAGTTCGGCGATCTCCTTCTCGGAAATTTCCTTTTTTGTCTCGACATTCCAGATTCCCTTGTAGAACTCTTCTGAGCTGCATGAAGTTCCAAGCGGCACGATATATTTTCCATCCTTGGAAATTATGTGAGTCTTCCCCGGGATTTTTGTTATATCAATAAGATTCGGGCCGCCGATAAGATCTACTTTCTTCATTGTCAAGCGCTCGGAATCTCGTCTTCTGACGCTGAAGGGAAAGAATATTTCTTTTGACGTGTCCAGGTGTTTGACTGAGATATATGTTCGAGAGTGCAATGCGCTGCCGCCAATGCTGTACATATCTTCTTGGTAAGTCAGATAAATTTTCCCTGCTTCGCTGATGTCCAGAATGTTGTCGCCCGCAGGCTCGCGATTGATCTTTATTTTGGAATTATTATTGCACCGGTCATACGCATCCGATAATTTGAGGAAGCCTAGAAAAAGAGGTGTCTTCAGTTGTTTGTTGAAATATTCAAAAAGTAAGAACCGACGATCGCCTGAATATCGGAAGCTTTCGAAAGGTACTTCGCTTGTGCAACTTAAAGATTTCTCTCCCTTCTTGAGAGTCAATGTTTGGTTGCTAGTTTTTGATGCCGAAATTTCTTGTGAAAAGCATGCCGAGAATGACAAGAAAAGCAGAATGCCGAGAATGTTTTTTTCAATCATTTTTAGTATTCAGTTATCGAGAAGAATTTTCTTGGCTGCCCTGGTGTTTTCCAAGCGTTTGTCCCAACCGATTTCGCCTCCGTTGATGGCGCGCGTGACCGCCTTGGATGTCTCGGTTTCTTGCGACTGCTCGTGAGTACCAATAGCAATGTGATCCAGATCGCCGTCAATTTCTCGAATGACGTCGGAGCGCTGAAAAACCATATACCAACCTCCGGCATCCATGCAGTTATAGGGCTGGGTGCCAACGATTTCAGGGTTGTCGACAACTCCCGGATTCTTGCGCATCCCTTGAGCATTTTTTGCGGTGTACTGTGGGTCGCTCCACCAGTGCTTGTCAAAACTGGACGCGGCCAGCCATCCTCGATAAATCCAATACTGAGCATAATTGTCTCTGCCGGTCAATTGTTTGAAACCCCTGCCGCGAAATTTTTGCGCGTCAGGATCTCCGAGATTTCCCATCCGCCAGTTGTAGGAGCTGGAAATCAGCCCGCCTTTGCTGTTGTATTTTTTCGACCCGTACCAGTCGACCCGTTCATTTGGATTCAGGCCCCACCAATGTCCAAATCGGCTTTCGTCAACTGCCGATTGTCGGTCGATGCCAGAATTTCCATGCACTTCGCCGTTGATGGCGATGCCAGTCATGGCCGTCTCTTGCATGGTTCGTAGAAAATTCGATTCGGTTGCACCTTGGCCAAGAATATGGGGCAGCCTTTTTTGAGTATTCAGAAGATATTTTTGTGTCATGCGATTGAAAGCCAGTTGATATTTTTCTATTGCGGGAAATACCGGAGGTTCATCAGATGGGCGCTCATAGATTTGCTTCATCTCCTCGCGACTCAACCACCCGCATTTCCTCATGTGCCCCACGAATTCCCTTGGATGAAACCGCCAATCCGCCTTCAGAAACGCTTCCGGTAATTCAAGAAACGTGACCGACTTCGCGTGCTTCACAAACCGCTCCCACTTCTGCGCCCCCGTCGCGTCGTCATCCGTTGACTTGAAATCCTCCGTCTCCAGCCAGCCGTACCGCTTCTCGACATCCTTCTGGTCCCACTCGCTCGGGAATTTGCAGATCGCACGGCGCAGCTTTTGGCGCACCTCGGGTTCTCCCAATCGCCGCGCCAGCTGCGCTCGCTCCATGCGCCGGTCGTTCGTCCGGTCCGGATCGCGGATCAACGTCTTCATGCGCAGCGAATCGCAGCGTTGGTCGGTCTGGGTCGGGTCGTCGTCGAAACAATTCCAGCCCGTGATCGCCAGGAAATCGGCGTCGCTGAACTTGAAGGTGCCGGGCGCATTGAGATCGACCCAGAGCCCGCCGTCCGGCGTGACGACCTTGCGCCAGTGGGCGGCGTTGGCCGGCAGTGCGTCGGGCCCCAGGTTGCGGCCAAAGCGCAGGAGCTCGTACCAGCCGCTCGGGCTGCTCATGGCTTGCGTGGCGGCATCGAGCGAGCCGTGGCGGTCGTTGGCGACGGCGGACAGGTCGTACTCGAAGCTCTGCGAGGCGCCGGGGCGCGCTGCGGCAACGGTGATGTAGTCGTACCGGCTGTCGTTGCGGGGTTGGCCGATCGGCGCGCCCAGCTTGTCGTAGCTGGCGAGGATCGCGCTGCCGTGCTCATAAGTGATCTGCACCCACTGCGCGGCGCGCAAGGTGTCGGGCAGGAAGAAGTCGGTGCTGGCGCTCGCTCCGCCGCCTGTGTGAACGGCCGGACGCAGGTGGCTGGTCGGCTGGCTCGAGCGGGTTGGCGCGCCTGCGGGCACATAGATATAGAGGCTTCCGAAGACGGCGTCGGTGCGGCCGTTGGCCGTCGGTGGCTGGGGCGCCAGCGGATCGGCCCAGTCCCGCTTTCGTGTGGTGAGCTTCTCGAGGTTCGCCTCGTCGCAGCAGATTTCGAAATGAACCTGCCCGTCGTGGCCGTAGATCTGTCCCGGCGCGCCCAGCGCTTCCTTGCGGTAGACGAAGTCGCCGGCCTTCAGCGGCTGGCGCGTCCTTAGGTGTTTGGCGATGCTCCCCAGGTGCATGCACGCGCTGTAGTAGACGAACTCGGTGGCCACCGCGCCCGCCGCACCGATCTCGCCCTTGTGCGCGATGACGACGAAGCCGTCGCTGGTCCACGCGGCGCTGGGCGTACCGCCGTCGAAAGGGTTGTAGTTGAGCGCGTGGTTGATGTCGTTGTTGGGTGGGGTCGGCGGATGCACGAAGACGACGGTTCCGTCGGCGATGGCACGCGCCGGCAGGTACGCGCCCGCAGCCTGCGGCGCCTGGATGTGGATGCCGTTGTGCCAGGCCAATTGCAGGCTGAGGGGAAACGAGCCTTCCGGGGCATTGGTGCTCAAGAGGCGGGAGGTCGGCTGGGCCATGGCGGCGTCGAGCCAGGCGGCTTCGGATTGCGACGTCCGGGCAGGCAGAAAGGGTGGGCTGAGGATCATGCGAACCGTGAAGAAGGTGGAAGGCCGGGCCCGTCCCGGTCTGGATTCCACAGTCTTGTCGGCTCATCGATTTCGCACTGCTAACAATGGTCACCCCCGCATGCGGGGCGCGCACAAAACCCGCGCGGAGCGGGCAAATGTCATGCGTCGCTACTTCGCCAGATGCCCCAACGGCAACGCACTGCTCGCCTTCACCTCCCCCAGCGAGAAGCTGGTGTGCAGGTCTTTCACGTTCGGCAGGTTCATCAGGTGCTGCCGCGCGAAGGCCGAAAAGCCGTTCAGGTCCTGCGCCACTACCTGCAACTCGAAGGTGCCGGTGCCGCTGATGTAGTGGCAGGCCACCACCTCGGGCATCTTGCGGATCGCGTCTTCGAGCTTGCGCGTGGCTTCGTTGGTGACGCGCTCGGTGTCTACGCGCACGAAGGCGAGCACGCCCAGCCCGATCTTGTGGCGGTCGATCTCGGCGCGGTAGCCCTTGATGAAGCCGGACTCCTCCAGTGCCCGCACCCGGCGCCAGCAGGGCGCGGCCGAGAGCCCGACGCGCTGCGCAAGCTCGGCGTTGGTGAGGCGGCCGTCGGCCTGCAGTTCTTGCAGGATTGCGAGGTCGAACTTGTCAATGCTTTCCATGGAGGCCGATGTTAAGCAAGATTCTTTCTGGAAGAGGCTTTTTGGGGGCAAAGAACGCAAACACCTGTCGCGGACCCCGGCATACACTTTGCGAGATCATGGGCTCGCGCCCTACCGGGCACAGACCCACAGCCAATCCAGCCAGGCCCACAAGGCCCTGCCAACAGGAGACAAGACAACATGAATGCCCCACTGCCCGCGCACATCCGCAAGGCGCTAGAGACGGTCACGCTGGACGACAAATATTCCCTGGACTACGGCCGCGCCTTCATGAGCGGCGTCCAGGCGCTGGTCAAGCTGCCCATGCTGCAGCAGCTGCGCGACAAGCAGGCCGGCAAGAACACCGCCGGTTTCATCAGCGGCTACCGCGGCTCCCCGCTCGGCGGCTACGACCAGGCGCTGTGGAAGGCCAGCAAGTTCCTGAAAGAACAGAACATCGTCTTCCAGCCGGGCGTGAACGAAGAGCTTGCGGCCACCGCGCTCTGGGGCACCCAGCAACTGGGCTTCTCGCCGCAGGGCACCAACAAGTTCGACGGCGTCTTCGGCATCTGGTATGGCAAGGGCCCGGGCGTGGACCGTTGTTCGGACGTCTTCAAGCACGCCAACATGGCGGGCACCACCGAATTCGGCGGCGTGATCGCGGTGGCCGGCGACGACCACATCTCCAAGAGCTCCACCGCCGCGCACCAGAGCGACCACATCTTCAAGGCCTGCGGCACGCCGGTGTTCTTTCCGACCAGCGTGCAGGAAATCCTGGACCTGGGCATCCATGCCTTCGCGCTGAGCCGCTTTTCGGGCGTGTGGTCGGGCATGAAGACGATCCAGGAGATCGTGGAGTCGAGCGCCACGGCCATGATCGATCCGGAGCGCGTCGAGATCGTCATTCCCACCGACTTCGAAATGCCGCCCGGCGGCCTGCACATCCGCTGGCCCGACCATGCGCTGGAGCAGGAAGCCCGGCTCATGCACTACAAGTGGTACGCCGCGCTCGCCTACATCCGCGCCAACCGCCTGAACCACAACGTGATCGAAGGCCCGAACGACCGCTTCGGCATCATGGCCAGCGGCAAGGCCTTCAACGACACGCGCCAGGCGCTGCTCGACCTGGGGCTCGACGACGCGGCCTGCCGCCAGTTGGGCATTCGCCTGCACAAGGTGGGCGTGGTGTGGCCGCTGGAAGCGCAGCTCACGCGCGAATTCGCCACCGGCCTGCAGGAGATTCTGGTCGTCGAAGAAAAGCGCCAGGTCATCGAATACCAGCTGAAGGAAGAGCTCTACAACTGGCGCTCCGACGTGCGGCCCAACGTGGTCGGCAAGTTCGACGAAGGCCTGGGCGCGAGCGACGACGGCTACTCGGGCGGCGAATGGTCGATGCCCAACCCGACCTCGCACACGCTCCTGCGCGCCAACGCCGACCTGAACCCCGCGCTGATCGCCAAGGCCATTGCCGCGCGCCTGAAGAAGACGGGCCTGCTGGCCGCAGCCGGCGCCGACATGGCCGCGCGCATCGACGCGCAACTCGCCATCCTCGAAGCCAAGGAACGTTCGATGGTGGTGCAGCAGGCCTCCACCAGCGTGGCCGACGCCAACCGCCAGCCGTGGTTCTGCTCGGGCTGCCCGCACAACACCAGCACCGTGGTGCCCGAGGGTTCGCGCGCGATGGGCGGCATCGGCTGCCACTTCATGGCGACCTGGATGGACCGCTCCACCATCGGCTTCACGCAGATGGGCGGCGAGGGCGTGCCATGGGTGGGCCAGCAGCCCTTCACGACCGACCAGCACATCTTTGCGAACCTGGGCGACGGCACGTACTTCCACAGCGGCCTGCTCGCCATTCGCCAGAGCATCGCGGCGGGCGTGAACATCACCTACAAGATCCTCTACAACGACGCGGTCGCGATGACCGGCGGCCAGCAGGTTGGCGAGCGGCCTGAAGGCCACTCGGTGCTGCAGATTGCCGAGAGCCTGCATGCCGAGGGCGCGAAGAAGGTCGTGATCGTCACCGACGAGCCTGAGAAGTACGAAGGCGTCTCGATTCCGGGCGACCACGTGCAGGTGAAGCACCGCGATTTGCTCGACGAAATCCAGCGCGAATTCCGCGCCATGGCCGGTACCACGGCCATCATCTACGACCAGACCTGCGCCACCGAAAAGCGCCGCCGCCGCAAGCGGGGCACGGCCGTCGATCCGGCCAAGCGCGTGGTCATCAACGAGCTGGTCTGCGAAGGCTGCGGCGACTGCAGCGTGCAGAGCAACTGCCTCTCCGTGGAGCCGCTGGAAACCGAATTCGGCCGCAAGCGCACCATCAACCAGAGCAGCTGCAACAAGGACATGAGCTGCCTGAAGGGCTTCTGCCCGAGCTTCGTGACCGTCGAGGGCGGCCAGCTCAAGAAGAAGAGCAAGAACAAGGGCTCCACACCCGCCGAATTCGGCCTGCTGCCGGAGCCCGCGATTCCGTCGCTGGCGGGGGGCAAGGTCTGGGGCGTGGTGGTGGCCGGCGTCGGCGGCACTGGCGTGATCACCATCGGCCAGTTGCTGGGCATGGCTGCGCACATCGAGGCCAAGGGCATCGTCACGCAGGATGCGGCCGGCCTTGCGCAAAAGGGCGGCGCCACCTGGAGCCATGTGCTCATCGGCGACACGCAGGACGACATCCGCACCACGCGCGTGGGCACCGCGGCGGCCGACCTGATCCTGGCCTGCGATCCGCTGGTTGCGGTCAACGGCGAAACCATGGCGCGCATGCGCGAAGGGCGCACGCACGTGGCGCTCAACAGCCACAGTTCGCCGACGGCCGCCTTCGTGCGCAATGCCAACTGGCAGAACCCCGAAGACGCCTGCGCCGCCGAGATCTCGCGCGCGGTTGGCATCGACGGCATCGGCACCTTCGACGCCGATGCGGCCGCTACCGTGTTGATGGGCGACAGCATCTACGTCAACCCGATGATCCTGGGCTACGCCTGGCAGAAGGGCTGGGTGCCGCTCGCGCACGAGTCGCTGATGCGTGCCATCGAGCTCAACGCCGTGGCCATCGAGAACAACAAGACTGCTTTCGAATGGGGCCGCCAGGCGGCGATTCGCCCCGATGAGCTGCAAAAGCGCGTGCGCCCGGGCCAGGTCATCGAGTTCAAGAAGCGCGAGACGGTCGAGGGCCTGGTGGCCCGCCGCGCCGAGTTCCTGACCGGCTACCAGAACGCTGCCTACGCCGAGGAATACAGGCAGTTCGTTGCCAAGGTGCAGAAGTCGGAATCGTCGCTGACGGGCAAGACGGCGCTGACCGAAACGGTGGCGCGCTACCTGTTCAAGCTGATGGCCTACAAGGACGAATACGAAGTCGCGCGCCTGCACACCGACCGGTCGTTCCTCGACCGCGTCGAAGGCATGTTCGAGGGCGACTACAAGCTCAACTACCACCTCGCTCCGCCCGTCATCGCGAAGAAGAACGCCAAGGGCCAGCTGCAGAAGCAGCAGTTCGGCCCCTGGATGCTCACCGGCTTCCGCTTTCTCGCGAAGCTGAAGGGCCTGCGCGGCACGGCGCTCGACATCTTCGGTCGCACCGAAGAACGCAAGACCGAGCGCGCGCTGATCGCCGAGTACCGCGCGAGCATCGACGAGGTGATCGCAGCCCTGCGCGCCGACAACCACCCGCTGGCGCTGGAAATCGCAAGCCTGCCGGAGCAGATCCGCGGCTATGGGCATGTGAAGGAGCGCAATCTGGCGGCGGCGCGCACACGCTGGAACGAGCTGATGGGCAAGTGGCGCAACCCGCAGGGGGAGCGCGCGGCGGCTTGATCAGTCGGCCCTGTCGTTGTCTGCGATCCGGGCTTCGAGCCGGGCGCGGGCGGCCACCAGGGCCCCGTGGATCTTCTGTTCGAACAATTCGCGTGGCGGAAGAACGGTGAGGTACTCCGCCACGTGGATGCCGGATTTGTCCAGTTCCAGCAGTTCGATCTGTTCCTGCTTCTTGCCGGTGCAAAGAATGATTCCCAGTGGGGGCGCATCGCCGGGTTCCTGGTCGTGGCGGGCCAGCCAGCGCAGGTACAACTCCATCTGGCCCTTGTATTCGGCGCGGAACTCGCCCAGCTTCAACTCGATCGCCACCAGACGGCGCAGCTTGCGGTTGTAGAACAGGAGGTCGATGTAGAAATCGTCGTTGTCGAGCTGGATGCGACGCTGGCGGGCCACGAAGCTGAAGCCGGCTCCGAGTTCGAGCAGAAAGGCTTCGAGTTCGCGCAGGATGGCGTCTTCGAGATCCTTCTCCAGGTGCCGGTCTTCCAGGCCCAGGAAGTCGAGCACATAGGGGTCTTTCAACAGCAAGGCCGGCTCGGCGGGGTTCTGGGTTCCCAACTCGCCAAGTTCCTGGCGGATCAGCGCCTCTGGCTGGCGCGAGAGCGCAGTGCGCTCGTAAAGCAGAGAGCCGACCCGCTCGCGCAGCGTGCGAACGCTCCACCCTTCCAACTGGCACATCTGCGCGTAGAACTCGCGGGCCAGCGGGTCCTTGACTGGCAGCAGCGCCAGAAAGTGTGTCCAGCTCAAATGTCGGATCAGCGGTACGACCATTTCCTCGGACGGGAACACCTCAGCGAACTGCACCATGCGCCGGAGGTTTTTCTCCTCGAAGCCGCGTCCGTAGTCGCTCGCCAATTGTCGTGACAGCGATACGACAATTTCCTCGCCGTAACCGGCGCGTCGACCGCCCAGCACTTCGGTGCGGATTCGCTGGCCGATGCGCCAGTACATGAGCGTCAGCCCCGCGTTCACTGCCGCCGCTGCTGCATGCCGAGCCTGTTCGATCAAATGACGCAGGTCCGTCAGGAGCAGGTCCGGGCTCCTGTGAAGAGCGACGGGGGTGTCGGCTGCCGTCAAGCTGTTGCGCTTGCTCATGGAATCTCCTCTCTGTACGCGCATGGCGGGGGCGGAATTGTCCCGGCGCCGGCTTGCGCGCATCGCGTCTTCGGGTCTGGCTGCTCCGAAAAGACTGCCGAATGCGGCATTACTTGCAATGAGTGCTATTAAAAATGTAGCGAGCGTGATCCATGGGCGCCGCCTGAAAGCCCCGCTCGACGCGCCGGATAAGCCGCTGGAACGCCGCCGCGCCCCGAATACAATGCCCGGTGCTGTGCGGCGGCCAAGCCCCCGCCGAGCTTTGACCGGCGGCCCGTTTTCCTCGTGGCTGCCCTGAGATGGAATCGCAGGCAAGGCCCGCGCTCCTCTCGTTTCTCTTCCCCCTGCTGGAGACTCTCTTGTTCATTTCCTCTGCTTTCGCCCAGACCGCGCCCGCAGCCGCCGGCGGCGGTGACATGATGTCCTCGCTCGGCAGCATGCTGCCGCTGGTGCTGATGTTCGTGGTGCTGTATTTCGTCATGATCCGCCCGCAAATGAAGCGCCAGAAAGAAGCCCGCGCCATGATCGAAGCGCTGGCCAAGGGCGACGAAGTCGCCACGGCAGGCGGCGTGCTCGGCAGGATCACCTCGATCGGCGACCAGTACCTGGGCCTGGAAATCGCCAGCGGCATCGAAATCAAGATCCAGCGCAGCGCTGTGGTCCAGGTCCTGCCCAAGGGCGCCGTCAAATAAAAGCGTGAGCTGATCCTTGCGCTTTGCGGCGCTGGACCCCAGTTCACGCCGTGTTCCATCTTCGAAATGCTTGCTAAAAGCGCCCGCTCATGAACCGTTACCCGGTCTGGAAGTACGCGACCATCGTGGTCGTGTTGCTCGTGGGGCTCATCTACGCCCTGCCCAATTTCTTCGGTGAGTCGCCTGCGGTGCAGGTGTCGGCGGCCAAGTCCACCGTCAAGATCGACGCGTCGACCCAGGCCCGGGTGCAGGAGGTGCTCAAGACGGCAGGCCTCGTGCCCGACCTGTTGACGCTGGAGCCCACCGCGGTGCGGGCGCGCTTTGTTACCACCGACGACCAGATCAAGGCGCGCGATGCGCTGCAGCAGGTACTGGTGCCGAATGCGGACGAGGCCTCGTATGTGGTGGCGCTGAACCTGGTGTCGCGCTCCCCCACCTGGCTGACGGCGCTGCATGCCTTCCCGATGTACCTGGGCCTGGACCTGCGCGGCGGGGTCGACTTTTTGCTGCAGGTCGACATGCGCGGCGTGCTGGACAAGAAGGCCGAGTCCTTTGCCGGCGACATCCGCACCGGCCTGCGCGACAAGAAGGTGCGCGGCAGCGCGGTGAACCGCAACGGCCAGACCGTGGAGATCACGCTGCGCGACGCCGGCAGCGTGGAAATCGCCCGCCGCCTCATTCAGGACCAGATGCCCGACCTGAGCACCGTCGAGAGCGAACAGGGCACTGAAACGCGCATCGTGGCCAGCATCAAGCCCGAGGCCGCGCGCCGCTTCCAGGACGCGGCGCTCAAGCAGAACGTGACCACGCTGCACAACCGGATCAACGAACTCGGCGTGGCCGAACCGGTGATCCAGCAGCAGGGCGTCGACCGCATCGTGGTGCAGCTGCCCGGCATGCAGGACCCGGCCCAGGCCAAGACCATCATCGGCCGCACCGCCACGCTGGAGATGCGCCTGGTGGACGAAAGCGCCGAAGGCCGCGCGGCCGAGCAGGGCGCGGGGCCGGTGCCTTTCGGCTCCGAGCGCTTCCTGGACCGTTCGGGCCGTCCCGTGATCGTGAAGAAGCAGGTGCTGGTCACCGGCGAGAACCTCACCGACGCGCAGCCCGGCTTCGAGCAGCAGACCAACCAGCCGAAGGTCGACCTGACCATGGACTCCAAGGGCGGCAACATCATGCGTGACGTGAGCCGCGAGAACTACAAGAAGCGCATGGCGATGCTGATCTTCGAAAAGGGCAAGGGTGAAGTGCTCACCGCCCCGTCGATCAACGGCGAGCTGGGCAACCGCTTCCAGGTGTCGGGCGCGATGACCGTGTCCGAGGCCAACGATCTCGCGCTGCTGCTGCGCGCCGGCTCGCTGGCCGCGCCGATGGAAATCATCCAGGAACGCACCATCGGCCCGACGCAGGGTGCCGAGAACATCAAGAAGGGCTTCGACAGCGTGATGTACGGCTTTGCCGCGATCATGGTGTTCATGTGCCTGTACTACGCGCTGTTCGGCGTGTTCTCGTCGATCGCACTGGCCGTCAACCTGATCCTGCTGGTGGCCATCCTCTCGATCCTGCAGGCCACGCTCACGCTGCCGGGCATTGCCGCCATGGCGCTGGCCATCGGGGTGGCCATCGACTCCAACGTGCTGATCAACGAGCGCGTGCGCGAAGAGCTTCGCAACGGCGCATCGCCGCAGGCGGCGATCCATGCGGGCTACGAGCGCGCATGGGGCACCATCCTGGACTCCAACGTCACCACGCTTATCGCGGGTATCGCGCTCCTGGCTTTCGGCTCGGGCCCGGTGCGCGGCTTCGCGGTGGTGCACTGCATCGGCATCGTCACCTCGATGTTCTCGGCCGTGTTCTTCTCGCGCGGCCTGGTCAACTTCTGGTACGGACAGAAGAAGAAGCTCAAGACCGTGTCGATCGGCACGGTCTGGCGTCCCAAGACCGACGGCACCGCCGGTACGGCCGTGGCCGAAACCAAGTAAGGGACACGAGAGACAGCCATGGAATTCTTCCGGATCCACAAGACCATTCCGTTCATGCGCCACGCGGTGGTGCTGAACATCGTTTCGTTCGTCACCTTTGCATTGGCGGTTTTCTTCCTGTTCCATCGCGGGCTGCACCTGTCGGTGGAGTTCACCGGCGGCACGGTGATGGAGGTGGCCTACAAGCAGTCGGCCGACGTCGGCAAGGTGCGCGAGGTCGTCGCCAAGCTGGGCTACCAGGAGGTGCAGGTGCAGAGCTTCGGCACTTCGGTGCAGATTCGCCTGCCGGTGCAAAAGGGCATGACTTCGGCCCAGCAGAGCGAACAGGTGCTCGGCGCCCTGAAGGCGGTCGAGCCGGCGGTGGAGTTGCGCAGCAACGAGTTCGTCGGCCCGCAGGTCGGCGACGAACTCACCACCAACGGCATCAAGGCGCTCGCCATGGTGGTGGTGGGCATCATGATCTACCTGGCGTTTCGCTTCGAGTGGAAGTTCGCGGTGGCCACCGTGCTGGCCAACCTGCACGACGTGGTGATCATCCTGGGCTTCTTCGCCTTCTTCCAGTGGGAGTTCTCACTGGCGGTGCTGGCGGCGGTGCTGGCGGTGCTGGGCTATTCGGTGAACGAATCGGTGGTGATCTTCGACCGGGTTCGCGAGAACTTCCGGCGCTACCGCAAGTTGTCGACGTCCGAAGTCATCGACAACGCGATCACCTCGACCATCAGCCGCACCATCATCACGCACGGATCCACGCAGCTGGTGGTGCTGTCGATGTTCTTCTTCGGCGGCCCGACCCTGCACTACTTCGCCCTGGCGCTGACCATCGGCATCTGTTTCGGCATCTACTCGTCGTGCTTCGTGGCGGCAGCCATCGCGATGTGGCTGGGCGTGAAACGCGAAGACCTGATCAAGGGCGGCGGCCCGCCGACCAAGCGCGAAGGCGACGCCGAAGACGACCCGAACGCCGGCGCGGTGGTCTGACGGATACTTCGGGGTTCAACAAAGCGGTGGCGGCAGGGCCGCGCCGCTGTTCTCGTGCAACGATGGGCGTTGTCCGTACTTGTGCGGGAGCGTTTCCCGATGCAAGCTCGCGGGTGTTGCCGATGAACAGTTCCCCTTGGCCTTTCCGATCTTTCAATGAGCATTGCGCGGTCCGCTTCTTCCCTGCAGCTCGCACGCCTGACGCGTGAGCGCTTCGTATCGGCCACCGAAGGCGCCATCGCGCCGCTGGCCAGCGCCATCCGCGACCGGCTGACGGTCCTGGCGTCCGAAGTGGGCAACGCGCGCGCCATGCAGGAGCACCGCGACGACTTCGTGGCGTTCCAGGGGCAGGCCTCCCAGTGGGTGTCGCTCGCGCAGATGGGCTGGCGCAAGGCGCTGGGCACCGGCGGCAACCCGCCGACCGGCGGGCTCGCGACCTCCCCCACGGCGCTGCGGCTGGAGCTGATCGGCGACGAGGTGGTCGAAAGCAACATCCTCGCCTCGCGACTGGCCCAGGCGATCCATGACAAGGCCAGCTTCGAACTCAGCGACCTGCGCCTGCGCATCCAGCACCTGGAAGGCACGCACGAACTCGATGCGAAAGACGTGCTCAAGCCCGAGACGCTGGCCAAGCTGCTGGTGGAGCAGTGGCTCGCGGCCGGCCTGAGCCGCGAGCTGTGGGCGCGGGTGCAGGACACGGTACAGCAGCAGCTGCTGCAGGTGGTCGTCAAGGCCTACGAGGGGGCCAACGCCTTCCTGGTCGCCAACGGCGTGATGCAGGAGATCGACCTCAAGAGCTTCGTGCGCAGGACCGGCGGTGCCGGGAACAGCGGCGGCGTCGGAGGCAACAGTTCGTTCTCGGGCGGTGCGCTGTCATCGCCCGCACCGGTGGACCACGGCGCCATGGCGGCGGGGCACGGCGGCGGGGTCCAGCAGCGCCCGGGCCCCGGCTTCGGCTTCCAGACGGAACCGCAGCAGGCCTCGGTACCGATGACGATGCCGTCCTCGACGATCGGCGGCTCGCCGCTGACGATCGCACGGCAGCGCGCGCAGACCGCGCTCCTGAGCCTCAAGCGTTTCGTCACCGGGCGGATCGGCGGCGACACCACCGTCACCGTCCAGAACTCGATGGCGGCCGTCGCGGCCGCGGGCCGCGTCACCGGCGCTGGCGGTCATCCGGCAGCCCCGGCAACAGGCAACACGGCGCCCCGGGCCTTCTCGCGCACCTTCGCCGGCGCCATCGCCGACGCCGAGGCCGCCTACCGCATGGCCGCCACGCAGTACATGGAAGCCTCGGGCGAGCAGGCCACGCTCATCCAGCAGACGGCGGTCGACCTGCGCCGGCGTACGGCCGACCTCAAGAAGCGCGCACCCACCACGGCCGACAAGGCCACGGTTGAAATCGTGGCGCTGATGTTCCAGGCCATCCTCGCGGAAGAGCGGATTCCGTTCTCGGCGCGCGTGTGGTTCGCGCGGCTGCAGATGCCCGTGCTGCGCGTGGCCATCGCCGAGCCCGAGTTCTTCGGCACGCTGCAGCACCCCGCGCGCATGCTGATCGACCGCATGGGCTCCTGTGTGATGGGCTTCGATGCGGCCGCCATCACCGGCAGCGCGCTCGAAGGCGAGATCCGCCGCGTGGTGCAGGTGATCGAGCAATACCCCGAAACCGGCCAGCGCGTGTTCAAACTGGTGTTCGACGAGTTCGTCGCCTTTCTCAACCGCTACCTCACGCAGAGCGACAGCACGCAGCGCGTGATGAGCGTGGCGCAGCAGGTCGAGCAGAAGGAAACGATGGCGATCCAGTACACCATCGAGTTGCGCAAGATGCTCAACGACATGCCGGTGCGCGACGAGATCCGAGAGTTCCTGTTCAAGGTCTGGGCCGAGGTGCTTGCCATTGCGGCGCTGCGCTACGGCGCGCAGGGCGAGCAGACCGTCATGCTCAAGCGCGTGGCCTCCGAGCTGGTGTGGGCCGCGAGCGCCAAGCCCAACCGCGCCGACCGCGCCCGCGTGATCCAGGATCTGCCGCAGTTGCTGCAGCGCCTGCGCCAGGGCATGGCGCTGCTGGGCATCGTCGACGAGCCGCAGGAAGCCCACATCAAGATCATCGGCGCAACGCTGTCCGACGCCTTCCTGTCGAAGACCGAGGCCATTCCGCAGGCCAAGATCGAGGCCATGGCCGAGCGCCTGGCCCATCTGGAAGATTTCGTGAGCGACATCGGCGGCACCGCCGACCTGCCGCTCGATGCGCACAGCATCGAACTGCTGCTGGGCGTGGATGCCGCGTCCATCGAGGTGGTGCCGGATGCCGCCGGCACCAGGGTACCCGAGGACATGCTGGCCTGGGCGCACGAGCTGCAGGTAGGCAACTGGTTCATGCTCGACCACAACGACCGCGTGAGCCAGGTCCAGTTCGTCTGGCGCAGCGACAGGAAGCAACTGCACCTGTTCGCCACGGCGGACGGGCGCAGCTTTCTGATCCAGGCGGGGCGCCTTGCCACGTACCTGCAGGCCGGCCTGCTGGTGCCCGCCGAGGAAGAAACACTCACGGTGCGCGCGACGCGCGAGGCGCTGGCCAAGCTCGATGCCAACCCTGAGCGCCTGCTGAACTAGGGCCTGTTCACACTACGCAAGGGGTCGCGTTGCTTCGCCAAGGGGCTGGCTGCAAGGCGCCCGTGCGCAGCAAGGCTGGAGCCTTGCAAGCGCGGGCAACGCCGCAGACGGCCCCTTGGCGAAGCAACCCGGAGGGAAGCTCGCCACAGCCCGCCCCTCGGCGTTGCGCTCCTTGTGCGTGCGGACGCACGCACGGCGTCACGCGCCTTGATGGACGGGCTGTGGCGAGCTTCGCGACCCCTTGCGTAGTGTGAACAGGCCCTCCCGCCCTTTCGGGGGAGTCTCAGTGGGCGGTGCGGCCTTCGCGGCTTTCGCAGAGTTCGTCGAGCACCAGCGCATCGGGCTCGATGCCGGTGCTCCAGTGGACCATCAGCACGATGATCTTGAGCTCGTCCAGCGCCACCGGGTCGCCGGGCGCGGCCATTGCGCGCTCGATCACGATCTCGCGCATGCCGCATGGCAGCACGTTCGACGCTTCGAGAAAGAGGATGAAGCCGAGGCATTCGGCACCCAGGTGCTCCTGCTCGGCCTGGGCGTAGACCCGCATGGCATTGCTCGACTGCGGCACCCCGGCTTCGGGCGCGCCGCCCAAGGTGACCGTGGCGATGGCTTCGTCGTCGGCATCGCGCTCCAGCTGCATGCCCTGGGTGGCGAGGCTCAGGCCGTCGAGCCAGTGCAGGGCATCGCGGATTTCTTCGGCCTCGAAGCCGTGCGCGCTGAGCTTGCGGCCCAGTTGCGCGGGTTCGGGGCAGGCGTCGCCGCGCCAATAGTTTTCGTAGACAAAAACAAGCACTTCGAACATGAGCCCAATATAGCCCACGAACGTTCCCATGCCGGGGCTAAGTGGATGCCATTCGTTGGAAGAGTCCGCCCGGCAGGCGTGAAATGTGCCCCTCCAGTTCGAGCTCGAGCATCCGGGCCTGCAGTGCGGCGGCGCTCCAGCCGGTGCGCGCGCTGAGCGCATCGAGGCTGACCGGATCGAAACCCAGGGCGTCGAGCAGCGGATCTTCGGCGGCCGGCGTGTGGCTGCTGCTTGCAGGCCCGTCGGCGGCGGGCGCAGCGGCCGGGCCTTGCGTGCGCAGGGGCGGCAGTTCCTCGAGGATGTCGTTCACCGACTCGACCAGCTTCGCGCCCTCGCGGATCAACGCATGGCAGCCGCGCGATTGCGGCGAATGGATCGAGCCTGGAATCGCAAACACTTCCTTGCCCTGCTCGGAGGTCAGCCGCGCGGTGATGAGCGAGCCCGAGGCCAATGCCGCCTCGACCACCAGCGTGCCGCGCGCCAGGCCCGCGATGAGCCGGTTGCGCTTGGGAAAATTCTGCGTCAGGGGCGGTGTGCCGAGCGGCAGCTCGCTCACGATCAGCCCCTGCAGGGTGATGCGGTGCGCCAGGTCGCGGTGGCGCGCGGGGTACACGCGGTCCAGGCCGGTGCCCACGACAGCCACGGTGGCCAGCCGCGGCGTATCGCCGGCCGCATCCAAAGCGCCCTGGTGCGCCGCCCCGTCCACGCCGAGCGCCAGGCCCGACACCACGGGCAGGCCCGCATCGCCGAGCGCGCGCGCAAAGCTGCGTGCGTTGGTGGCGCCCTGTGGTGTCGGATTGCGGCTGCCGACGACGGCGATGCTGTGGCGCAGCTGGGTCAGGTCGAAGTCCGCAGCGCCGAGCAGGTAGAGCATCAGCGGCGGGTCGGCCATCTCGAGCAGCGAGGCCGGGTAGCCGGTATCGCCGAGCGTCACGAGGCGGCGTGTGACGCCGTTGACCTCGGCGGTTTGCAGCCACTGCCAGGTCTGGTCGATGGCCGCCTGCAGGCCAGCCGGGGCCGCCTGCAGCGCTTCGGCCTGGGCCTGGCTCAAGACTTGCCGCAGCGCTGCGGCGGTCTGCCCAAAGATTTGCCCGGGCAGCCCGAAGGCCGCGAGCAGCCTGCGCGCGGCGCCGTCGCCGATGCCCGGCGTCAGGGAGAGTCGCAGCCAGTCTGCGAGTTCTGCGCGTTCCAAACCGATGTCAGCGAAGTGGGGCCGCCGGAAGTCCGATCAGGGGTTGACGAGGAAGTCGCCCGCGCGCGGGGTGTCGTTGATCTCGAGCACCAGCGCGTAAGACACTTTCTCGAAGGTGCGGAACACCATCAGCAGGCCGATGCGCTCGTTCGGGAGCTTGATGGTTTCCTTGCGTGCGCCGGTCCGGTCGAGGATGGTTTCGCCGTTCTTCAGGATGGCCAGCACGTGGCCGCTGTCGATGCCGTCGCGCGTGCCCTTGTTGATGGCCACGACCTGGTTCTGGGCCGCGAACTGCACCGCGTTGCCATACACCGAGATGATCCGGCCTTCGACCTGCGTCGAAGGCGCGCGCGGCGCGTAGCTCAGCAGCTGGCGGGGCGGCTCGGGCAGCAGGCGGTCGCCGGCGCGCATTTCCTCGCGCGAGGCCACGATGTCGATGCTGGCGGGAACGACGGTGATGACGTCCTTGTCGGCCACGGTCTCGATGGTGGTCGATTCGCCGCGCTGCAGCTGCGCCTTGCCCAGGTACTGCGCCTCGTAGCCGAGGATTTCACCCGTGCCCGGGTCTTTGAGCGGCGTGGCGTTGCGGAAGACGCGGTAATTCTTGACCGGGCCCGGTGTTTCAAGCAGCGGCGATTCGGCATTGCCGCGGGCATACGCCCGGTCGCCGCGCGACAGCAGCACCCGGCTGTCGTTGCCCGCGACGATGCGCGGGGCGCTGTCCAGCGTGTTGGCGTCCACCACGATCGGTTCGCTGAGGAAGGGCTCGATCAGGCTCGGGTTGAGCGTGGGCAGCGCCATGCCGGCCAGCGAATCGAAGCGCGTGCGGGGCGACAGCTTGATCGTGCCGCCGTCGCCGCTCACGCCGCCGCGGCGGGTGGTCAGGCGCGCGCGGCCGCCGGTCTTGTCCAGATAAAGAACCTGGCCGGGGTAGATGCGGTGCGGATTCGCGATCTCGTTGATGTTCATGCCCCACAGCTCCGGCCAGCGCCAGGGGCGCAGCAGGTAGAGGCGCGAGATGGCCCAGAGCGTGTCGCCGGGCTTGACCGTGTATTCGTCGGGCGCGTTCGGCGAAAGCTCGCTCAGCGGCACGCCCGCCTGGGCGGTCTGCTGGGCGGTGGCGCGCTGCTGCGGCGTGACGGGGTAGTTTTGAGCCCAGGCCGTGGTGGCGCCGCAACTGCCGATTACCGCCAGGGCGGTCAGCGTGGCGAGGAGATTGGGACGCTGGCGTTCGGTGGATCTGAGCTTGTTCATGTCTGGATGGGTGAGCGCACGGTGTGTCGTTGCGCATACGAATCTCACAATTTGCTACGAATTCTGCGCCCGAAGCCCTTGGAAGGGCAACGTTTTCGGGGCTGCAAGGCGCTTCGCGTCGCGGAATTGGCGAAAATAGCCACAACTTCCCCCCGATTTCATGGCCAAACGAATCATTCTGAGTTATCCGGACAAGCGCCTGCACACGGTCGCCAAGCCGGTGCAGGGCGTCGACGCGCGCATCAAGGCCTTGGTGGCCGACATGCTGGAGACCATGTACGACGCCGAAGGCATCGGCCTGGCAGCCACCCAGGTCGATGTGCACGAGCGCCTCGTCGTCATCGACGTGTCCGAAGAACGCAACAAGCCGATCGTGCTGATCAACCCCGAAATCACCTGGGCCAGCGACGAAAAGGTGCTCAACGAAGAAGGCTGCCTGTCGGTGCCGGGCATCTACGACGGCGTCATGCGCTCCACCTCGGTCAAGGTGCAGGCGCTCGACGAGAACGGGGACATGCGCACCATCGAGGCCGAGGGCCTGCTGGCGGTGTGCATCCAGCACGAGCTCGATCACCTGCTGGGCAAGGTGTTCGTCGAATACCTCTCCCCCCTCAAGCGCAACCGCATCAAGAGCAAGCTGCTCAAGCAGCAACGCGAAGAAATGCGGGAAAGAGCCTGAACACCATGCAACGCCGCCTTTGCTCCCTTGCCGCGCTGGCGGTCGTTGCGGTCGCCGGCCTGGGTTTGGCCGGTTGCGCCAACGAGCCCACGCGCATCCAGCCCGGCACCACCGCCGCCGAAACGCTGCAGCGCCTGGGCGCGCCCACGGGCCGCTACCCGCTCACCGGCGGCGGCGAGCGCCTGCAGTATTCGCGCATGCCGGCCGGCTTCGAGGTCACCGACATCGACGTGGACGCCGCCGGCAAGGTCGTCTCGGTGACCCAGGTGCTGAGCGAAGCGCGCTTCGGCGCCGACATCAAGGTCGACCAGTGGCGCCAGAACGACGTCCTGGCCTTCTACGGGCGGCCGTACCAGATCGACCGCGTCAGTTCCTTCGACGGCGCGGTCTGGACCTGGCGCTACAAGGCCGTGAACGAGCGCCGCATGCTCTATATCTACATAGACCGCGCCGGCGTGGTCCGGCGCTATCACACGGGGGACGACCTCGAATTCGAGCGGGTCCGGGATTGAGCCGGCTCAAGGTCGCTTTTGCGGGCACGCCCGAGTTCGCGCGCGTCGCCCTGGAGGCCATTGCAGCGGCCGGCCATGACGTGGTGCTGGTGCTGAGTCAGCCCGACCGCCCTGCGGGCCGCGGCATGAAGCTGCAGGCCTCCCCGGTCAAGCAATGCGCTGTCGCCAACCAGTGGCCCGTTGCGCAGCCGCGCAGCCTGCGCCTGGACGGCAAGTACCCGGACGAAGCCGCCACCGGGCGCGATGCGTTGCAGCAGGCCGGCCCCGACGTGATGGTGGTTGCCGCCTACGGCCTGATCCTTCCGCAGTGGGTGCTCGACCTGCCCGCGCACGGCTGCCTGAACATCCACGCGAGCCTCTTGCCGCGCTGGCGCGGCGCCGCGCCGATCCACCGTGCCATCGAGGCCGGCGACACGCAGACCGGCATCACCATCATGCAGATGGACGCCGGCCTGGACACCGGCGACATGCTGCTGCGCGAAGCCGTCGACATCGGCAGCGACAACACCGCCCGCCTGCACGACCGCCTGGCCGAACTCGGCGGCCGCATGATCGTCCAGGCGCTGGCGAACATCGGCAGCCTCCGCCGCACGCCGCAGCCGGCCGAAGGCGTCAGCTACGCCCCCAAGGTCGAGAAGCACGAAGCCCTGATCGACTGGACCCAGCCCGCCGACGCCGTCGTGCGGCGCGTGCGGGCCTTCGATCCGTTCCCGGGGGCCAACAGCCCGCTGGACGGCGAAACCATCAAGCTCTGGACCGCGCACGCCATGCCTTCGGGCGCTTCCGAGGGCTTGGCCGACCCCGGCACCATCCTGGCCGTCACCGACACCGGTGTGGCGGTCGCGGCGGGCCCTGCGGGCTATGAGCGCGTGATGCTCACCGAGCTCCAACGCCCCGGCGGCAAGCGCCTGCCCGTGGCCGATTTCCTGCGCGGCTTCGACCTGAAGGCCGGGCAGGTGTTCGGCTGATGTTTCTTTCCGCGGCCATCCGCCGCCGTCCCGAATTCCGCGTGGGCATCCGCGACATGTCCTCGGCCGCGCTGGGCATCGGCGCCTGGGGCCTGATGACCGGCGTGGCGATGGTCAAGTCGAACATGAGCGTGATCGAGGCGGTGGCCATGACGCTCTTCGTCTACGCCGGCAGTTCCCAGCTCGCGGCCATTCCGCTGCTGTTCGCGGGCGCGCCGGCCTGGGTGATTCTGGCGACGGGCTTTTGCGTCAACCTGCGCTTCGTGGTCTTCAGCCTGCACCTGCGGCCCTACCTCATGCACATGCCGCGCTTGCGCCGCATGACCCATGGTTACCTCACGGCCGACCTGAGCTACGCGCTCTTCACCCGGCAGTACCCGGCGCCGCCCTCGAACCTCGCCGAGCAGCAGTCGCAGGAGGCCTACCTCACCGGCAACTACTTCGTGACCTGGTGTTCGTGGATGGGCATGAGCCTCCTGGGCATCGCGCTGGCCAACTTCATTCCGCAGACCTGGGGCCTGGGTTTCGCGGGCGTGCTGAGCCTGGTGGCCATCGTCTGCTCGATGGCGACCACGCACCTGCGCATCCTGGCCGCACTGATCGCCAGCGTGACGGCGGTGGCGGCCTATGCCTTGCCGCTCAAGCTCAACATCGTGGTCGCCATCGGCGTGGCGGTGCTGCTGTGCTTCTGGCTGGAAAAGCAGTTCGGCCTGGACCCCGCGGCGGAGGACGACAAGTGAGAGGCACCGACCTGTGGACCCTGGGCGTGATCGTCGGCCTGGCGCTGGTCACGGTGCTCACGCGCTGCTTCTTCTTCATCCTGGACCGGCCCTGGGGCCTGCCGGACTGGGCGCACCGCGCGCTGCACTACGCACCGGCCGCGGCGCTGGCCGGCGTGATCGCGCCCGAGATCGTGATGACGCAGGGCCAACTCATCACCACGCTGCACGACGCCCGCCTGTACGCCGCCGTGGTCGGCGCCGCTTACTACTACTGGCGGCGCGGCGTGCTCGGCACCATGCTCGCTGGCATGGCGGTGTATTTGCCGCTGCACCTTGGCCTGGGCTGGTGAACGCCCTCAGTCGAGCTTCACGCCCGCTGCCTGGATGATCTTGCCCCAGCGATCGCTCTCCGCCCGCGAGAGCTTGTAGAACTCCTGCGGCGTCCCCGGCAGCGCCTCGAAGCCGAACTCCGAGAACAGTTTGACCACCTTGGGCGCCTGCATCGCCTTGTGCAGTTCGCTGTTGATGCGCGCGACCGCTTCAGGCGGCATGCCGGCCGGACCGATCAGGCCGTGGAAGGCATAGGCGTTGACGTCGCTGAAGCCGGCCTCGACGAAGGTCGGCACCTCGGGCAGCGCGCCGGCCCGTTGCGGCAGCGCAATCGCCAGCACCCGCACCTTGCCCGCCTTGATGATCGGCAGGCCCGACGCCAGGTCGAGCATCATCGTGGGCACCTGGCCGCCCATCACGTCGGTCATGGCGGGCGCGGCGCCCTTGTAGGGCACGTGCGTGATCGTGAGGCCCGCCTTCTGCTTGAAGAGCTCCATCGCCATGTGGTGCGGCGAGCCGTTGCCGGGCGAGGCATAGCTCACCTTCTCCGGATTGGCCTTCACATAGCGCACGAACTCGGCCACGTTCTTCGCGGGGAAGTCCGGATGCACGACCAGCGCCACCGGAAAGCGGCCGATGGTGCCGATGTAGGTGAAGTCGGTGGCGGGCTTGTAGGGCAGCTTGGCGAACATGTGCTCGTTGAAGAGCAGCGCCGCGTTCTCGGCCTGCATGATCGTGTAGCCGTCGGGCTTGGCCTGCATCAGCACCGAGACGCCGATGTTGGTCGATGCGCCGGGGCGGTTGTCGATGATCAGCGGCTGCCCGAGCGACGGCTGCATGGCCTCGGCCAACGAGCGTGCGAGGTTGTCGGTGCCGCCGCCGGCTACGTACGGCACGATCCATTTGACGGGCTGGCTCGGATACGCGGCCGGCTGTGCCGACGCGAACGGCGCGGCGGCGAGTGCGAGGGCCGCGGCCAGCAGGGGAAGGAATCGCTTCATCGTCTTGTGTCTCCGTTGCTTGTTGTGAAATCGTCGAAATCGGTGGCGTGCCGGTGCGCTATTCGCCGCGCAGCGTCTGCCAGAGCGCGCGGTCGCGCTCGGCGGTCCACACCACCGGGTGCTCGATGCCGCGCAGCTCGTCGTAGGCGCGCGACACATCGAAAGGCAGCACATGCTGGAACACAGGCCAGCTGCCGAAGCGCGGCGCCATCGCCGCTTCGGCGCGCGCAAAGCAGCCGCGCAGGGTTTCGTTGGCGGCGATGCCGGCGCGCACGCTGTCCAGCAGCGTCGACAGAAAGTCCTTGGTGAGGCCGATGGCTTCGGCGCAGGCCGCCTCGTTCGGCAGCACCGCGCCGCGGCCCGGCACCAGCACGCGCGGCTTCAAGGCCCGCACCGCATCGAGCGTGCCCGCCCAGTCGCCGATGTAGGCATCGCCCGCGTACACGCCGCAGTGGTTTTCCACCACGTCGCCCGAGAACAGCACGCCGCAGTCGGGCAGCCATGCGACCGTGTCGCCGCTCGAATGGCCGCGGCCCAAGGCCATCAGGCGCAACTCGCGGCCCAGCCCGGGACGCGGGCCGAGCCAGAGGCTCATCTCGCCCTGGAAGGACTGGGTCGGATACGTGAGGCCGGGGATCTCTTCCACGCCGGCGAACAGGCGCGGAAAGCGGCCCACCTCCGAATCGAAGTCGGCCTGCCCGCGCGTGCGGATCCAGTCGAGCGTGCCGTTGCTCGCGATGACGGCCTCGACCTCGTCGAAGGCGCTGGCGCCCATCACGCGCACCGCGTGGTAGTGCGTGAGCACGATGGTCTTGATGGGCTTGTCGGTCACCGTGCGGATGGCCGCGAGAAAGTCGCGCGCCATGCGCGGCGTGGGGCGCGTGTCGATCAGCACCACATGGCGGTCGCCGACGACGAAGCCGCAGTTGGGGTCGAAGTCGCTGATGTAGCCGTACACGTCGGGCGCGAGCTCGCGCAGCTGCGGCTTCTGTTCCCGGGTGTCGGAGGCGGAGGCAAACGAGACGGTGTCGGTCATGGTGTGGGGCGTGTCCTGAGGTCTTCGCGAGCGGCATCGATGCAGGCGAGCAGCACGGCCTGGTCGCCGCACTGGTTGGCAAGCAGCAGCACCAGGCGGGCGTTGAGATCGGCGCTGCGCGCCTCATCGAGGCCTTCGTGCGCGGCAAGCAGGGCGGCGTAGAAGCCGTCGGGGTCGGGGATGCGGGGCTCTGTGTTCATGGGGCGTCTTCAAGGGCGAGGGCGGTGCGCAGCGCGGCGGCGATGCGCTCGGGCGTGGCGTGCGCGAGCACGGCGGCGCGGTAGGCGTCCGGGCGCACGAGCACGAAGCTGCCGGCTTCGCCGATGCCCAGGTGGCTCGCGAGCTTGTCGTCGGGCTGCAGCGTCGGGAGGCCGCTGTCGCCGCCGATGGCGATCAGGCGCAGGGGCAGCGATGCGGTCGCATCCATGGCCGCCATGGCTTCGGCGCGTGCAGGCGCGAGCCACAGGCCGATGCATTGCGTGCCGTCGGCCAGCAGCTGCATCAGCGTCGTCTCGCGGCCGTCTTTCCAGCGCAGCGGCAGGTTCTGCACCGTGCGTCCGCCCTCGGGCAGTTGCGGCGTCGGCGGGTAGTCGTTGGCGACCGACATGCGCCCCGTGTTGACCAGCGCCCGCGCGAACGCATACCGCGCCGCCAGCGCCACCACCGCGCGGCGCAGCGTGTGCTCGGCCGGCGAGCGCGGCGCGAGAAAGCGCGCCGAGCGGCTCGTCACCTCGAGGTTCTGCTTCGCGGCGGGCTGCCGCTCCGCGTCGTAGCTGTCGAGCAGCGCATCGCCGGCCCGGCCCTGCGCCACCAGCGCCAGCTTCCAGCCGAGGTTGGCGGCGTCCTGAATGCCGCCGTTGCCGCCGCGCGCGCCGAAGGGGCTCACCACATGCGCGGCATCGCCGATGAAGAACACGCGCCCGTGCCTGAAGCTGTCGAGCAGGTGATCGCGGTAGCCGTACGGGCCGATCCAGACGAACTCGAACTCCACGCCGGGCCCGAGCTGCTCGCGCAGCCGCGCACCGGCCACCTCGGGCCGGCTGATGTAGGCGGTGTCGCAGTCCTCGGGCATCTGGTAGTCGATGCGCCACACGCCGTCGGCCATCAGGTGCTGCCACACGCCGCGGCCTTCGTTGAAGGGCGCGTCGACCCAGGTCCATCGCTCGGTCGGCAGCGGCTTCTTGAAGCGCACATCGCTGATGCACCAGCGGTCGGTGCTGCGCGAGGCATGCGCGTCGATGCCCAGTTGCGTGCGGATCGGGCTGTTGGCACCGGTGGCGTCGATCAGGCGGTCGGCCTCGAGGGTGTAGCTGCCGGCCGGCGTCTGGACCTCCAGGCGCACGCCGTCGTTCAGTTGCTCCACGCGCGTCACGCGGCTCTTCCAGCGCACGTCGGTCAGCCCCAGTTCAAGGATGCGCTCGACCAGGAACCACTCGATGTAGAACTGCTGCAGGTTGATGAACGGCGGCTGCCTGGAGACGCTGTTCGCCTGCAGGTTGAAGTTGTAGACCTCCTGCTCCCCCGAGAAGGTGCGGCCGAACGACCAGGTGATGCCCTTGGCCGCAATGCGCTCGCAGATGCCCAGGCGCTCGAAGATTTCCAGGCTCTTCTGCGAATAGCAGATGCCGCGCGACGAAGCGCCGCGCACGCCGACGGTGTCGTCCTCGTCGAGCAGCACGGCAGGCACGCCGCGCTGCGCCAGGTCGCAGGCCAGCGTGAGGCCCGATGGGCCGGCGCCGACGATCACGATCGGATGGCGAACGATGGTCTCGCTGCCCAACTCGGGCGGTGGCGTGAAGGGCCAGGCCGGCAGCTCGTAGGCCGGCGCGAATGCGTAGGTTTCCATGGCCTTGCTGCTACAGCGCGTGGGCGAACTCGGCGATGGCGTCGGCTGCCTTCGGGATCAGCTCCGGCTGCCCCGCGAGGTAGTGGTTGCCGCCCACGATGTCGACATTGCGGATGCGCGCGCCGCCCGCGGCCATCCACGCATCGCGCGTGCTCGGGAAGGTTGATTGATCGCCCGTGTAGGTCAGCAGCAGCTTGGGCACCGTGGTGCGCGCGAGATTGGCCGGGCCGTCGGCCTGCGAACGCGACGACCACTGCGAGAGGAACGCGGTGAGCGAGGTCGTGCGGCCCATCGCGTTCGCCGAATAGTTCACCTGCCGCGCATCGCCCCACACGCTGCCCGGCAGCCGGTCGTTGGCATCGAGCGACAGGTCCACGCAGCGCGGATCGGCATGCGTGCGGTAGACGATGAAGGTCTGGTCGCGCGGTGCGCCCGGTGTGTTGCGCAGCAGGGCGAGGCGGTCGATGCACCATTGCTCGATGCGGTCGAGCCGGGCCTTTTGCGCAGCGCTGAAGCGCGCGAGAAAGTTGCTGTCGTAGGGCACGCGATGGCGCGGGTCGTACATGTCGAGTTCGGGGTCCACCGAGAGCGGGTCGTGCTCGTCGGTGACCGAAGGGTCGATCCATTCGCGCATCAGCCGCGTGCGGCCCAGGTGCGCGGCGCACAGCGCGATGCCGTCCACCGGCGGCAGGTCATCGGCATGCAGGTGCGAAGGGTCGCCATCGGGCAGGTGCGTGGCGGTGAGGTTCTCGGCCTGCGCCTGGTAGAAGGCGGCGAGCGCGGCGCCGCCCGAGTTGCCGACGAGGAACACCTTCTCGTAGCCGGCCTCGCGCAGATGCCGCACGCCCGCGCCCAGGTCCTGGATCGCGCGCTCCATCAGCAGCACCGTGTCGTTGCCCACGTAGCGCGAGTTCAGTCCCATGCAGCAGATGCCGCGCTCGGCCAGCGGGCCGATGAGGTAGTGGCCCATGAAGTTGCTGGTCGGGTGCATCACGATGGCCGCGACCTTCTTCGGGCCCTGCGGTGCGCGCAAGGCGCCGTAGATGCGCGGGCGCAGCAGTTGCAGGCCCGACTGGCTTTCCATCGCGGCGCCGGGCTTCACGTCGATGACGGCGAGTTGCAGCTCAGACATTCGCCGCATCCTTCGCTGCGCGCAGCACGGCCTTGCGGGCGGTCCATTCGTCCAGGTCCGCACGGGCGCGCAGCGCGTGCGCATCCATCTCGGCCTGCGGCACGGTGGGCGTGGTCAGCTCCACGCGGATGCCGTTGGGGTCGAAGAAGTAGATCGATTCGATGATGTGATGGTCGGTCACGCCCAGCACTTCCACGCCCGCGCCTTCGAGCCGCGCCTTGGCGGCGCGCAGGTCCTCCACCGAATCGACGCGCAACGCGATGTGGTTCACCCATGCGGGCGTGTTCGGCGAAGGCAGCGCGGCGATGTCGTCGCCCAGGTCGAAGAACGCGATGTACGCGCCGTCGCGCATCCGGAAAAAGATGTGCACATAGGGGCAGTACTCGCCCGTGCTCGGCACATGGTCGCTCTGGATGACGTGGGCCAGCGGCAGGCCCAGCAGGTCTTCATAGAAGCGGCGGGTTTCCTCGCTGTCGCGGCAGCGCCATGCGAAGTGGTGCAGCCCCCGAATGGGCGGGGCTGCCGGGTGGGCGATCGTCGTCGGCATGCGTGTCTCCGTGGAGCCGCGATTGGGCGACGCCGCGTCTTATGATGCAATCGAAATTAATTCATCAATTGATGAAATAACCATATGAATCTGACCCTGCGCCAGTTGCGCGCGTTCGTCGCCGTCGCCGAGGCCGGCAGCTTTACCGCGGCGGCGCAGCAGCTGCACCTGACCCAATCGGCGCTCAGCGTGCTGGTGCGCGAGCTCGAACGCGAGATGGGCGTGCAGCTGCTGGACCGCCACACGCGGCGCGTGCAGCTGTCGGAGGCGGGGCGCGAGTTCCTGCCGTCGGTGCATCGGCTGCTCGGCGACCTCACGAGCGCGGTCGCCGGGGTGACCGATCTGCGCGACAAGAAGAAAGGCGTGTTGCGGCTGGCCGCGCCGCAGCTCATGGCCTGCACGCTGATGCCGCGCGTGATCGCGCTCTATCGCGCGGCGTATCCCGATGTCGATGTGCGCCTGGCCGACACGCTGCCCGAGCACCTGCTCGCCGGCGTGATGGCCGGCGATGTGGAGCTGGCGGTGGGGCAGGACGTGCCGGTCGACGGCGCCATCGACCGCCGCACGCTGCTGCGCGACCGCCATTGGCTGATCTGCCCGCCCGATCACGCCTTTGCGAAGCGCCGCAAGGTGCGCTGGCAGGAGCTGGGCCCCTACACCTTCATCGCGCCCACGCGCGACTTTCGCCAGCGCGTGCTGCCCGAGCTGGCCCCGGCCGAGCGCGATTACATGCTGCGCCCCGCCACGCAGGAGGTGTCGTACATGACCACCGCGCTCGGCATGGTGGCCTCGGGGCTGGGGCTCACCGTGTGCCCGACGTACTCCGCGCCGCTGGTGCGTGCCCACGGCCTGCAGATGGTGCGGCTCGAATCGCCCGACTTCCACCGCGAGGTGTGCGTCTACAGCGCGGCGCGGCGCACGCTCTCGCCGGCCGCGGCGAGCTTCGTCGAGATCCTCGAAGGCTTTGCCAAGGCGCAGCCCAAGGGCTGAAAAGCATCGACCGGCCGCAAGAGCCGCGTAGAGCGCCTCGAGTGCGAAACCTACAATGCAGGCCGACCCGTCTTCCACCACCTCCAGATCCATGAACGTCATTCGATTCACCGACCTCTGTGCGCAAGGCAAGGCCGCCGGCCAGCGCGTCTTCATCCGTGCCGATCTCAACGTGCCGCAGGACGACCAAGGCAACATCACCGAGGACACGCGCATCCGGGCCTCGGTGCCCTGCATCCAGCTGGCGCTCGACGCGGGCGCGGCCGTGATGGTCACCTCGCACCTGGGCCGTCCGACCGAGGGCGAGTTCAAGCCCGAAGACTCCCTCGCCCCCGTGGCCAAGCGCCTGGGCGAACTGCTCGGCCGCGATGTGCCGCTGGTCGCCAACTGGGTCGACGGCGTCGACGTCAAGCCCGGCCAGGTCGTGCTGCTCGAGAACTGCCGCGTCAACAAGGGCGAGAAGAAGAACGACGAAGCACTGGCCCGCAAGCTGGCCGCGCTCACCGACATCTACGTGAACGACGCCTTCGGCACCGCCCACCGCGCCGAGGCCACCACCTACGGCATCGCGCAGTTCGCGAAGATCGCCGCCGCCGGCCCGCTGCTGGCGGCCGAGATCGACGCCATCACCAAGGCGCTGGCGCAACCCAAGCGGCCGCTGGTGGCCATCGTGGCGGGTTCGAAGGTCAGCACCAAGCTCACCATCCTGAAGAGCCTGTCGGCCAACGTGGACCAGCTGATCGTGGGCGGCGGCATCGCCAACACCTTCATGCTGGCCGCGGGCTTGAAGATCGGCAAGTCGCTGGCCGAGCCCGACCTGCTCGACCAGGCCAGGGCGGTGATCGAAGCCATGCGCGCGCGCGGCGCCGACGTGCCGATTCCGGTGGACGTGGTCACGGCCAAGACCTTCGCGGCCGACGCGCCCGCCACCGTCAAGGACGCGAGCGACGTGGCCGACGACGACCTGATCCTGGACATCGGCCCGAAGACCGCCGCCATCCTCGCCGCGCAGCTGCGCGAAGCCGGCACCATCGTCTGGAACGGCCCGGTCGGCGTGTTCGAGTTCGACGCGTTCGCGGGCGGCACCAAGGCCATTGCGCAGGCCATCGCCGAGAGCAGCGCGTTCTCGATCGCCGGCGGCGGCGACACGCTGGCAGCCATCGCCAAGTACGGCATCGAAAAGCAGGTCGGCTACATCTCGACCGGCGGCGGCGCCTTCCTCGAGGTGCTGGAAGGCAAGACCCTGCCGGCCTTCGAAATCCTGGCCAGGCGCGCGGCCGGTTGATCGGCGCGGCGGCGAAATCTCATGGGGTGTCTTCCGTCGGACACACAAAGTGTATACAGTAGCGAATACAAAACGGAGACTGACTTCATGAACATGGACCGCATCCCTCGCCACGCCACCAAGATCGTCGCCACGCTCGGTCCGGCGTCCAGCACGCCCGAACTGCTGGAAAAGATGATCCAGGCCAAGGTCAGCGTGGTGCGGCTCAACTTCAGCCACGGCACCGCGCAGGACCACATCGACCGCGCCACCATGGTGCGCGAAGCCGCCCGCAAGATGGGCCGCGAAGTGGCCATCATGGCCGACCTGCAGGGCCCGAAGATCCGCGTGGGCCGCTTCGCGCAGGGCAAGATCATGCTGGAGGCGGGCGCCAAGTTCGTGCTCGACGCCTCGCGCACCGAACCCGGCGACATCGATGCCGTGGGCCTGGACTACAAGGACCTGCCGCGCGACGTGAAGCCGGGCGACCGGCTGCTGCTGAACGACGGCCTCATCGTGCTGGTGGTCGACGGCGTCAAGGGCGAGGCGGTCTACACCACCGTCAAGCTCGGCGGCGAGCTGTCGAACAACAAGGGCATCAACAAGCAGGGCGGCGGCCTCACCGCGCCCGCGTTGACCGCCAAGGACATGGAAGACATCAAGACCGCGATGAGCTTCCAGGCCGACTACGTGGCCGTGAGCTTTCCCAAGAACGCCACCGACATGGAAATGGCGCGCCAGCTGTGCAACGTGGCGGCGGCCGAATACGGCCACAAGCCCGGCATGATCGCCAAGATCGAGCGCGCCGAAGCGATTCCCAAGCTCGAAGAAATCCTGCGCGCCAGCGACGGCATCATGGTCGCCCGCGGCGACCTGGCCGTGGAAGTCGGCAACGCCGCCGTGCCCGCGCTGCAGAAAAAGATGATCCGCATGGCGCGCGACATGGACAAGGTGGTGATCACCGCGACCCAGATGATGGAGTCGATGATCACCAACCCCGTGCCCACACGCGCCGAGGTGAGCGACGTGGCCAATGCCGTGCTCGACGGCACCGACGCCGTGATGCTTTCTGCCGAAACCGCCTCGGGCCGCTATCCGCTGGAAACCGTGCAGGAGATGAGCCGCATCTGCGAGGCCGCCGAAGCCGCCGAGGACAAGACGCTGGACGCCGACTTCAGCGGCAAGACCTACAGCCGCATCGACCAATCCATCGCGATGGGTGCGCTCTTCACGGCGCACCACCTGGGCGCCAAGGCCATCGTGGCGCTGACCGAGTCGGGCTCCACGATGCTGTGGATGAGCCGACACCGCGCGCACATTCCGATGTACGCCCTGACCTCGCGCCTGGCCACGCAGCGCAAGCTCGCGCTGTACCGCAACGTGCGCCCGCTGCTGATGGATTCGCAAACCGACCGCGACACCGCGCTCGAACAGGCCGAAGCCCATCTGAAGAAGCGCGGCATCGTGCAGAGCGGCGACGTCTACGCCATCACCTGCGGCGAGCCCATGGGTGCCCCGGGCGGCACCAACATGCTGAAGATCTGCAGGGCGAGCTGATCAGCCGTTCCTGAACAGGAAGCTGTAGGCGTTGAGGGCGGGCACACCGCCCAGGTGCGCGTACAGCACCTTCGAGCCGGCCGGAAATTCCCCGAGCCGCACCTTCTCGATCATCCCGTGCATCGACTTGCCCTCGTACACGGGGTCGGTCAGCATGCCTTCGAAGCGCGCGCTCAGGCGAATCGCCTCCAGCGTGCCTTCGTTCGGCAGCCCGTATTCGGGTCCGCCGAAGCGGCGGTCCAGCACCACGTCTTTCTCGGTGATGTCGCGGCCCAGCTCGACCAGCTCGGCCGTGTTCTTCGCGATGCGCAGGATCTGGTCGAAGGTCTGCTGCGGCTTGGCCGAGGCGTCGATGCCGATCACGCGGTCGGCGCGGCCGTCGGCCGCAAAGCCCACCACCATGCCGGCCTGCGTGCTGCCGGTCACGGCGCAGACCACGATGTAGTTGAACTTGAAGCCGAGTTCGGCTTCCTGCTGGCGCACTTCTTCGGCGAAGGCCACGAAGCCCAGGCCGCCCCTCGGATGCTCGGAGCAACCCGCCGGAATCGGAAAAGGCTTGCCGCCGGCCTGGCGCACGCTTTCCATCGCGTCTTCCCAGCTCTTGCGGATGCCGATGTCGAAGCCGGCGGCGTCGAGGCGCACGTCCGCCCCCAGGATGCGCGACATCTCGATGTTGCCGACCCGGTCGTACAGCGCGTCGGAGTAGTTGACCCAGTTCTCCTGCACCAGCACGCACTTCAGGCCCAGGTGCGCGGCCACCGCGGCCACCTGGCGCGTCTGGTTCGACTGGATGCCGCCGATGGACACCAGCGTGTCGTAGCCGCCTTCGAGCGCCTCGGGGATCAGGTATTCGAGCTTGCGGGTCTTGTTGCCGCCGAAGGCCAGGCCGCTGTTGCAGTCCTCGCGCTTGGCATAGAGCTCGACCTTGCCGCCCAGGTGCGCGCTCAGGCGCTTGAGCGGATGGATCGGCGTGGGGCCGAAGGTCAGGGCGTGGCGGGGAAACTTCTTGAGATTCATGGTGCGGCTCCGGCAGGGTTGAAGTCTTGAATCGTAGAAAGAAGGGCCCGCAACGTGCTTGCGAAGTTCTATGGATTTCCGGAGAAAAAGAAGGCACGATGCGCAAAAAGGCAATCTCCCCGCCGAAAGATCTGCAATGAGCACAACAAAATTGCGTCCCTCGATGGAGCTCGACCGCACCGACCGCGCCATCCTTCGCACCTTGCAGCGCGATGCCTCGCTGTCCAACGTGGCGCTGGCCGCCAAGGTCAACCTCAGCGCGGCTGCCTGTCTGCGCCGCGTCGAGCGGTTGAAGGAAGCGGGTTTCATCAAGGGCATCGTCGCGCTGCTCGACCCCGACGCGCTCGAGGTCGGCATGCTCGTGATGATCGGCGTGGTGCTCGACCGCTCCACGCCCGATTCGTTTTCCGACTTCGAGAAGGCCGCGCAAAAGGTTTCGGGCTGCCTCGAATGCCATGTGGTCACGGGCGAGTTCGATTACTTCATGCTCCTGCGCACCCGGGACAACGACAGTTTCAACCGCCTGCATGCCGAGCAGCTGCTGTACCTGCCGGGCGTGCGGCAGATCCGCACCTTCGTCGTGCTGAAGCAGGTGCTGTCGAGCACGCAGCTCCCGATCTGACGAAACCGCGGCCCGCCCGCGTGCGTACTGGTGCGATGAGCTTTCCCACCTTCGCGTCCCTCCGCCAGCGCCGCAGCGCGCTCTTCACCGCCCTCACCGTCACCGCCGCCGCCGTGCTGTCGGCCTGCTCGCCCATCAAGGTGCTCAACCGGCTGGTGCCCGAGGACACCTACCAGTTCCAGGGCGGCATCGCCTACGGGGCCGCGCCCCGGCAGCAACTGGACGTGTACCAGCCGCTGCCCGCCACCCGGCCCGCCAAGGGCGCGCGGCCGCTGGTGGTGTTCTTCTTCGGCGGCACCTGGACCAGCGGCGACCGCGCCAGCTACAAGTTCATCGGCGAAGCGCTGGCCGCGCGCGGCGCGGTGGTGGTGATTCCCGACTACGGCCTCTCGCCGGCCTTCACCTACCCGGTCTTCGTGCGCGACAGCGCGCTGGCCGTCAAATGGGCGCTGGACCACGCGGCGCAATTCGGCGCCGACCCGAAGCAGGTCTACGTGATGGGCCACAGCTCGGGTGGCTACAACGCTGCGATGGTGGCGCTGGACGAGCGCTGGCTCGCCGAGGTGGGCGCGAGCCCCAGGCAGCTCGCGGGCTGGATCGGCCTGGCCGGCCCCTACGACTTTCTTCCCATCGGCGACCCGCAGGCGCAGGCTGCCTTCAACTGGCCGAACACGCCGCGCGACTCGCAGCCGCTCGTGCATGCCAGTGCGGCGTCGCCCCGCGCGCTGCTGCTGGCGGCGGCCAAGGACAACCTGGTCTACCCCGACCGCAACACCGGCCGGATGGCCGCGGCCTTGCGCGCCGCCGGGGTTCCGGTAAAGGTGCAGCTGTTCGACAACCTGAGCCACGTCACGCTGATCGGCGCGTTCGGCAAGCCGATCCAGTGGCTCGGCGGTCCGGTGCTGCCGCCGGTCATGGACTTCCTCGGGTTGACGTCAGTCCTGTCCCACAAGGGGTCTCGATAGAATTAAGGCAGTTTTTCTCGTCTTTCCGCCTTCTTCTTCCCCCAATTCCCGCGAGGTATTTCCCATGGCACTCGTCTCGATGCGCGAACTGCTCGACCATGCCGCAGCCAATGGCTACGGCATTCCGGCCTTCAACGTCAACAATCTCGAACAGGTCCAGGCCGTGATGGAGGCCGCCAAGGAAACCGGCGCGCCCGTCATCCTGCAAGCCAGCGCCGGCGCCCGCAAATACGCAGGCGAGGCCTTCATCAAGCACCTGATCCAGGCCGCCATCGAGCAGTACCCGAACATCCCGTTGGTGATGCATCAGGACCACGGCCAGAACCCCGACGTCTGCAAGGGCGCCATCGACCTGGGCTTCAGCTCGGTCATGATGGACGGCTCGCTCGAGGCCGACGGCAAGACCATCGCCAGCTACGACTACAACGTGGACGTCACCAAGAAGGTGTCCGACATGGCCCACCGCCTGGGCGTGACCGTCGAAGGCGAGCTCGGCTGCCTGGGCTCGCTCGAAACCATGAAGGGCGACAAGGAAGACGGCCACGGCACCGACGACACCATGACGCGCGAGCAGCTGCTCACCGACCCCGAGCAGGCCGCCGACTTCGTCAAGCGCACCCAGATCGATGCGCTGGCCATCGCCATCGGCACCAGCCACGGCGCCTACAAGTTCACCCGCGAGCCCACCGGCGACATCCTGGCGATCGACCGCATCAAGGAAATCCACCGCCGCATTCCCAACACCCACCTGGTGATGCACGGCTCGTCGAGCGTGCCGCAGGAGCTGCTGGCGATCATTCGCCAGTACGGCGGCAACATGAAGGAAACCTACGGCGTGCCCGTCAAGGAAATCCAGGAAGCCATCAAGCACGGTGTGCGCAAGATCAACATCGACACCGACATCCGCCTGGCCATGACCGGCGCGGTGCGCAAGTTCCTGGCCGAGAACCCCGAGAAGTTCGACGCCCGCGAGTGGCTCAAGCCGGCGCGCGAAGCCGCCAAGCTGATCTGCAAGCAGCGCTACATCGAATTCGGCTGCGAAGGCCAGGGCGCCAAGATCAAGGGCGACACCCTGCAGGTCGTGGCCGCCAAGTACGCCAAGGGCGAACTGGCGCAGGAAGTCGTTTAAAAACTTCCCCGCGATTCCAAGGCCACCGTTCGCGGTGGCTTTTTTCTGCGCGCACAATCCGCTTTCCCGTCACCCGTTTCCCCCACAGCATCCCTCTCTGTTCCCATGACCACCGTCCACACCTCCTCCATCCAGAGCCTGCCCCTGCTTGCGCGGGGCAAGGTGCGCGACAACTACGCCGTCGGCGAAGACCGCATCCTGATGGTCGCGAGCGACCGGCTCAGCGCCTTCGACGTGATCATGGGCGAGCCGATTCCCGGCAAGGGCGAGATCCTCACGCAGATGGCGCTGTGGTGGTTCGAGCGGCTCGGCCAGCTCTGCCCCAACCACCTGACCGGCGATGCGCCCGAGAGCGTGGTCACCGCCGAAGAGGTGCCCCAGGTCACGCAACGCTCCATGCTGGTCAAGCGCCTGAAGCCGATTCCGGTCGAGGCCGTGGTGCGCGGCTATCTCGCCGGCAGCGGCTGGAAGGAATACCAGGAGAGCCGCTCGGTCTGCGGCGTGCCGCTGCCCGAGGGCCTGACCAACGCCAGCAAGCTGCCGCGCCCCATCTTCACGCCCGCCGCCAAGGCCGCGGCCGGCGAGCACGACGAAAATATCAGCTACGAGCGCGTGGTGGAAATCGTCGGCCCCAAGCTGGCGCAGCAGATCCGCGAGACCAGCATCGCGATCTACGAAACCGCCGCGCAGATCGCTCTGGCCAAGGGAATGATCATTGCCGACACCAAGTTCGAGTTCGGCCTCGACGAAGCCGGCACGCTGGTGCTGATGGACGAAGTGCTCACGCCCGACAGCTCGCGCTACTGGCCTGTGGAGGGCTACCAGGCCGCCCTGGCCGCCGGCACCAACCCACCGAGCTACGACAAGCAGTTCGTGCGCGACTGGCTCGAAGCCACCAAGATCAACGGCAAGCCCTGGGACAAGACGCCGCCAGCGCCGCGCCTGCCGGCCGAGGTGATCGAGAAGACTGCGGCCAAGTACCGCGAGGCGCTGGAGCGCCTCACCGGCTGAGCCCATAAGAGCCCGCCGGCAGCCGCGCTCAGCGGTTTCCTGAATTCAGCGTCGCCACCGTCCGCCCGCTGGCGTCCAGCAAGGCCAGCCGTCCCGGCGCCAGGCTGTAGCTGGTCGTGCTCTGCAGGGCCGACAAAAACTGCGCTTCGTTGGCGCTGCGCGCCGGATCGGCGCAGGCCATGCGCGTGGCGGCGATCTGGCCGATACGCAGCGAAATGCCGCTGCGCGTAAAGGTACCCGACACGCGGTTGCAGCCGCCCGAACCGCTCACGCGGCCGCTGCTGCGGTCGAACTGGATCTGCGCTTCGCCGCCGGGCGCGATGGGCTCGTCGCCCAGCTGCGCCAGGCGCCAGACCGGGCCTTCGATCGGTTCATCGAGGCTGATGCCGCTCCCGCAGCCGGTCAAGGTGGTCAACAGGGCTGCCGTTGCAAGAACGGGGAGCGCAATGTGGCGGGCGAAGGAACGCATGGCCAGTCTTTCCTTTTGAATCTGCAACAAGATGAAATTGGGCGCCATCGTATGCGACACCGCCTAGCTCGCCAATGACGCCAACGCCACGCCGCCCGCCAGCCGGGCCTGCACGCAGCGCCGCACGCTGGCCGGTGTGCCGTCCTGGGCAAGCAGCGCGGGCCATTCGGCCTGCGCCTGGCGCACCGTGTCGCGGGCAATCGCCATGAGCCGCGCCGGACGCAGCAGGCCCGCCGAGCGCAGCAGGGCGTCGAGCGCCGGCCAGTCGAAGGCGCGCAGCTTGGCGTCGATGGCGCGGTTGACGCCGTAGTCGCCAGCCGGCACGTCCTCGAAGAAGGCGGCCACGCACACCGGGTCGTACAGCGGCGCCAGCACCGGCGCCACGCCGTCGGGGTAGCGCAGCGCCCAGTTCTTCAGGTGCGCATCGCTGTTGCCCAGCAGGATGAAGGCGACGATGCGCCGCACGCACTCGCGCACGTCGGCCACCGGGTTGGGCGACAGGCGGTCGAGTACACGCAGCATCGCGGGCCAGTCGACCGCCAGGCCTCGGCCGTACTTCTGCCGGGGCTCGTACTGCAGCACCTGCGCGAACTCCTCCATATGGATGCGCCCGCCCTCGGGGGTGCGGTCGAAGCGGCGTACCGCGAGGATCTGCTCGAAGGGCACCTGCTCGGGCAGGTCGGCGTCGGCGCGGCCGATCACGCTGGCTTCGGCGCAGTCCAGGCCCAGCGCACCGCAGAGGCGATAGCCTGTGAACTCGTTGTCGACCAGGTCCGGGTGGCGCGTGCTCGGCAGCTTCAAGATGAAGGAGCCCGCAGCCCCGTGGCGCCGCACCACGTAGCGCCGGCCGTCCTGCACCGCTGAAAACTTGGTCACTACACCGGGAATGGCGGCGGCGTCTTCCACCGGCATCTCGACGAAGCCGGGCTCCAGCACGTCGAGCCCCAGCGCGGTGTGCCAATGGCGCACGGTGTCCGGAATGCCTTCGGCCGTGGGCACGGGCTCGACCTCGAGCGCACCCATCAGGTCGTGGCCGGCGGCGGCCAACAGCTCGAACTCGTCGTCGGCTGCGCAGCCGCGCTGCTGCGCGAGGCGCTCGCGGTTGTGGCCTTCGGGCAGCAGGTTCTGGAAGTAGCTCGGCCAGTGACCGTCGCTGCGCGAGACGCGGGTATCGCGCGCCGAGGCCAGGATGGCGCGGGTTGAAGCCTCGTCGGCGCCGCGGTAGGCCAGCGAGAGCGTCGGCCGGCCGGGATCGGCGATGTACGCCTCGTCGAAGGACACGCGCAGGATGTCGCCGTACTGCGAGAGATAGCCGATGGCGCGCCGCCCGCCATTTGGCGCATGCAGGTGCATCCGCAGGTAGCGGATGCTGGTGGTGAAGGCCGCGCGGGTGCTCACCGGCTTTCGTCAGCCAGGCTCTGCGCGATGGATGGCGGTGCGCCCACGCCGGCCGGCTGGCCGAGCAGCCGGCCGCCCGAGCGCACGAAGTCTTCGAGCTGCGGACGCAGTGCGGCGGGCACGGGCATCAGTTCGAGCCCCAGCACGCGCGCCATTTCGAGCAGCGTCGACAGGCGCGGATCGATCTGGCCGCTTTCGATGCGCTGCACCGTCATGCGCGAAAGGCCGGCCTGGGTGGCCAGCGCTTCCTGGCTCAGGCCGCCGGCCTTGCGGGCGTTTGCTAGTTCTTCGGTGAGTTGGAGCATTGGCGTACGCTTTTTCTTCAAATTGAGTAGCAATGCTATCTATTTCAGGGCAAGCAGGCAATAAAAAAGCGACCCTTGAGTCGCTTTTTAAACTGAATGCGCATCAAGCTGCGCATTTTCGTGTTCTCAGCTCAGCACCACACTGCTGAGCCGGCGGCGGTAGGTCGCCACGACCGGATCGTCCGGCGGAATCTGCCCATCGGCCACCTTCACCTTCGGCGGCTCGATCACGTCCAGGATCGCGATGTAGGTCTTGCGGGCCAGCTCTTCGTTCCAGCTCTTGTCGCGCATGAGGATGTCGAGCAGCTCGTCCATCGCGTCGGTCCAGCGCTGCTCGGCCATCAGCAGGCGGGCGCGGCCGAAGCGGGCGTCGAAGTCGCGCTTGTTGGCGGTGATCTTCGCGTCGAACTCGGCGATTGCGGGGGGTGCGCCCGTGACGGGGGCCGCGAAATCGATGGCGTCCATCCAGCGCTGCAGCGAGTCGAAGCGGCGCACCAGCCCGGTCTTGGCAATCACCGGGGCAAAGGCGACCTTGGCGTCGTCGACGCGGCCTTCCTGCAGCAGGAGCTTGATGTAGTCGAAGCGGGCGTCGTCGTTGGCCGGATCGGTGGCCACGGCGTGCTGCAGCTTCTCGAGCGCGCCCTGGGTGTCGCCCTCGGCCAGCGCGTCCTGCGCGGCGGCTTCTTCGGAAGCAGCCTCGGCCTCGTCGGCGCCCGGCAGGTGCTTGTCGAGGAACTCGCGGATCTTTTCGGCGGGAATGGCGCCCACGAAGCCGTCCACCGGGTGGCCGTCCTTGAACATCACGCAGAACGGGATGCTGCGCACGCCGAACATCTCCGACAGCTGCGATGAAATCTGCGGCACCTTGTCGGCGTCCAGCTTGGCCAGCGTGAAGCGGCCGCCGTACTCGACCTCGAGCTTTTCGAGCACCGGCCCGAGCTGTTTGCAGGGGCCGCACCATTCGGCCCAGATGTCCAGCAGCACCGGCGTGGCGACGGAGCCTTCGACCAGGTCGGCCTGAAAATTTTCGAGAGTGATGTCGATCATCGGAACCAGCTGGGGGTGAAACGTAAAATTGAAACCATGAACGAAACCATTCAGGTCGGTGTAGTGATGGGCTCGAGCTCCGATTGGGAGACGATGCGCAACGCGGTCGAGATTCTCCAGCAATTCGGAATCGGGCACGAAGCAAAGGTGGTCTCGGCCCACCGGATGCCCGATGCGCTGTTCGCGTACGCCGAAAGCGCCGCCGGGCGCGGGCTGGCCGCGATCATCGCGGGCGCGGGCGGCGCGGCCCACCTGCCGGGCATGCTGGCCTCGAAAACCACGGTGCCGGTGCTGGGCGTGCCGGTGGCCAGCCGCCACCTGCAGGGCGTCGATTCCCTCTACAGCATCGTGCAGATGCCCAAGGGCGTGCCGGTGGCCACCTTTGCCATCGGCAACGCGGGCGCGGCCAACGCGGCGCTGTTCGCGGTGGCGATGCTGGCGGTGAACAACCCCGCGCTGCGCGCCAAGCTCGACGCCTTCCGCACCGCGCAAACCGCCGCCGCCGAAGCCATGACCCTGCCGCCGGCCCCCGCCGCCCAGGCCGCCCCGGTTTCTCTTTTCTCGCCGCAAGGCGGAGGTGCCCTGTGAGCGACAAGAACGCCGACCTTCCCATCCTCCCGGGCGCCACGCTCGGCGTGCTCGGCGGCGGACAGCTGGGGCGCATGTTCGTGCACGCGGCCCAGCGCATGGGCTACTTCACGGCGGTGCTCGACCCCGACGCCGACAGCCCCGCCGGCCGGGTGAGCCACCACCACATCCACACCGACTTCGCCGATGTCGACGGCCTCGCCCGCCTGGCCGGCCTGGCCGACGCGGTGACGACCGAGTTCGAGAACGTGCCCGCGCCCTCGCTGGAGCACCTGGCGGTCGCGCGCCCCGTGTCGCCCGGCGCCTCGGCCATCGCCATCGCGCAGGACCGCATCGCCGAAAAAGCCCACTTCACCCGCTGCGGCGTGCCCTGCGCGCCCTACGCGGCCATCGAGACGGCCGCCCAACTCGCCGCCGTCGAAGACCACCTGCTGCCCGGCATCCTGAAGACCGCGCGCCTGGGCTACGACGGCAAGGGCCAGCAGCGCGTGAAGACGCGCGCCGAGCTGGTCGAAGCCTGGCAGGCCACCGGCTGCGTGCCCTGCGTGCTCGAGAAGCTGCTGCCGCTCGAATTCGAATGCTCGGTGATCGTCGCGCGCGGCCGCGACGGGCAGATCGTGCACTTTCCGCCGCAGCGCAACCTGCACCGCGACGGCATCCTGGCCGTCACCGAGGTGCATGCGCAGAACATGCCCAAGACGGTGGCGCAGGGCGCGGTCAATTCGGCCAAGAGCATCGCCAACGGGCTGGGCTACGTGGGCGTGCTGTGCGTCGAGTTCTTCGCGCTGGCCGACGGCTCGCTGGTGGTCAATGAAATGGCGCCGCGCCCGCACAACAGCGGCCACTACACCATGGAAGCCTGCGACGTCTCGCAGTTCGAGCTGCAGGTGCGCACCCTCGCCGGGCTGCCGCTGGCGGCGCCGCGCCAGCACAGCCCCGCGATCATGCTGAACCTGCTGGGCGACCTGTGGTTCGCGGCGGGCGATGACACCTCCGATGCACCGGTCACGCCGCGCTGGAGCGAAGTGCTCGCGCTGCCCGGCGTGCACCTGCACCTCTACGGAAAGACCGCGCCGCGCCGCGGCCGCAAGATGGGCCACCTCACCCTCACCGGCGCCACGCTGGAGAGCGTGCGCGCCGCCGCCACCCAGGCCGCGCTGCTACTGGGCCTGCCAGCGGTGGCCGCGACCGATCTCGCATGATCCTCGACGGCCAATCCCCCGAGGCCATCGCGGAAGCGGTGCGGGTGCTGCGCGCGGGCGGGCTGGTCGCCTTTCCGACCGAGACCGTCTACGGCCTGGGCGCCGACGCGAGCAGCGACATGGCCGTGGCCGGGATCTTCAAGGCCAAGGGCCGGCCCTCCGACCATCCGCTGATCGTGCATGTGGCGGCCGGCATCAAGGGCACCGAGGCGCTCTCGCGCTTCGCCCAGCCGCTGCCGCCGTTCGCCCAGAAGCTGGTGCAGGCCTTCTGGCCCGGCCCGCTCACGCTGATCGTCACGCGCCAGCCCGGCGTGGGCGCGGCGGCGGCCGGCGGGCAGGACACCATCGGCCTGCGCTGCCCCTCGCATCCCGTGGCGCAGGCGCTGCTGGAGGCCTGCGCCGAGCAGGGTGTGCCGGGCGTCGCGGGGCCCAGCGCCAACCGCTTCGGCCGCGTGAGCCCGACCACCGCACAGCATGTGCACGACGAGTTCGGCGATGCGCTGCCGGTGATCGATGGCGGCGCCTGCGAGGTCGGCATCGAGTCGACCATCGTCGACTGCAGCCGCGGCGCGCCTGTGCTGCTGCGGCCCGGCCTGATCACGCGCGCGCAGATCGAAGCGGCCTGCGGCGAAAAGCTCAGCGACCGCGACGTGCTCGAAACCCCCGACCCGCGCGCCTCCGGCACGCTGGAGGCGCACTACGCGCCGAACGCCAAGCTGCGGCTGATGGACGCCAAGGCGATCCAGACGGGCCTGGAAGTGCTGGGCGCCAACGCGGCCCACATCGCCGTGTGGTCGCGCGCCGACCTGCGCTGCCGCTCGCAGCGCGTGCTGCTGCGCCGCATGCCCGACGACGCAGGGGCCACCGCGCACCAGCTCTTCGCGGTGCTGCGCGAGTTCGACGCGCAGGGCGTCAAGCTGATCTGGGTGGAGACACCGCCCGACACGCCCGAGTGGGAGGGCGTGCGCGACCGCTTGCAGCGAGCGGCGGCGGCCTGATTCTGGCCGGCTGATCGCTCTGCAGGATCAGCCTCCCGCCGCCAGCACACCTTGGAAGAACCCGCGCGCCGCCGCCAGGCAGAACGGCGGTGCCAGCGTGCCGTGGTAGGCCAGCGTGACCGCCAGCGCCTTGTCCGAAGCGCTGCCCGAGGTGTTCTGCGACAGCGTGCTTTTTGCCTGTGCGAAGCCCGCGCGGGCGGCCGAGTAGGCGTCGATCGCGCCCGAGTCTTCCAGGTCCACCACCGACAGCGCCGAAGCCGGCATGCCCTTGGCGCGGAAGTAGCCCGCGGTGGCGCGGGTGCTGATGAAGTTCACCGTCGGATCGTTGGCGCCGCCGCACATCAGCACCGGCCGGGTCGGCACCCAGTTGCGCAGGTCGTTGGCCAGCGCCGCCTTGCGAAAGCCCACCGCCGGCTTGCAGTCCAGCGGCGAGGCCGAACTCAGCGATGCGGCGGTCGGCGGCAGCGCATTGCCGGGGCAGGCGTTCGACTGGATGTCGGTGGCCGCCTGCGTCAGGTAGCTCTGGCGAATCAGGTTGTTCGCGCCGTAGAAGATCGACAGCTCCGGGCTCACCGGCCCCGGCGTGGCGTCGGCCGGGAACAGCGCCAGCTGCGGCAGCTTGCCCTGCGAGATCAGCGTGCTGCTGGGCACCAGGTTCGGCAGCAGGGTGTCGATGCCGGTGGCGTACTGCGCTTCGTAGATGTCGCCGGTGGCGTTGTAGACGTTGCCGAACTGCTGCTGCCAGCTGGTCGACAGCAGCGGCACGAAGATCGTCGAGCCCAGCGCCGGCCAGCCCTGGAAGGTGTAGTCGGTCAACAGGCTGATGGCCGAAGGCGCCGAAAGCGGCGCCGACGCCGTCACGGCCTTGCCCGTGGCCTGCATCTCGCGGTGCGCGGCCATCGCCACGTAGCCGCCCTGCGAATAGCCGGTGATGAAGAGCGAGCCCGCATCGTTCGCGTCGATGTTCGAGAAGGTTTTGCGCGCCGCGGTGAGCGCATCGACCATGTCCTTGCCCTGCTGCTCGCCGTTGAGGTACGGGTGGTAGGCGAGCGTGGACTTGTCGTAGCCCGCGTAGTTGGGCGCGACCACGATGAAGCCCTGCGCCGCGAGCATGGCCGCGACCACCACGCCTTCGCCGGCGGCCGGCTGGTTGATGTCGGTCCACTTGGCGAAGTTGTAGTCGCGCGCGGTGTTGGTGCCGTGCGCATACAGCACCACCGGTCGCGGCCCGTTGCAGGCGGTGTCGGTGCCCGAGGGCACCATGATCGCGGCGGTCGCGGTGGTGGCTTCGTTCTTGCCGCCGACGGTGCGGTATTCGAGGTAGCGCGTGTCGATGCCGCACTTGGGCGTGCCCGAGACCTGCAGCAGCGCCTTCCCCTTGTCGTCGGCCTGCAGCAGCGTGCGGAACTGATCCACCGACAGCCGCACCACCTGCTCGGGCGGGTTGGTGACGACCGAGCCGCGACCGGTGTCGGTGGCCGGCGGCGGAAAGCCCACGCCGATGCCGCCGCCCCCACCTCCGCCGCCTCCGCCGCAGGCTGCGAGCAGCAGCGTGGCGCCCGCGAGTGCCGCTGCGGTGCGCAGCGATGTGGATGGTCGTGGTTGCGGCTTGTTCAAGGCGTGTCTCCTGCGGCGTCGCTGTGTGTTTGTGTTGAATCGAACGAGCGTCCGATTCTGGGCAGCGCCATGGCCGCGCGCAAGCGGCGTACACCTACAGAAGTTTTCAGTACACGGCAGGTCAGTTGTCCTGCGCGGCCCAGTCGACCAGCGCATCGAACGCGGCGCGCGTGGCGCCCGCGTTCTCTCCGTTCGCGATGGCCACCAGCACATAACGCCGGCCGCTTGCGCCGTGCACATAGCCGGCCACGCCGGAAGCATCGCGCAGCGTGCCGGTCTTCAGGTGGGCCGCGCCGCCCGAGCGCAGCGCGCGCCTTTTGAGCGTGCCATCGACGCCCGAGGCGGGCAGCGAGGACATCAGCTCCGGCATCACCGGCGAACGCCACGCCACCTGCAGCATCTTGCCCAGCGCCGCGGCGCTGATGCGCTCGTCGCGCGACAGGCCCGAGCCGTTCTCGAACACCGGCTGCGCCTCGCCGGTGCCGATGCGGTCGCGCCACCACTGGCCCAGCGCGCTGCGTGAGGCCTCGAAGGTGCCGCGGTTCTTCTGCGTGAGGCCGATGGTCAAGAACACCTGCTGCGCCATCACGTTGTTGCTGTACTTGTTGATGTCGCGGATCACCTCCGCGAGCGGCGGCGAGCCGAACTCGAAGGCCGGCTTCAGGCCCGCCGGCACGCGGCCCTCGCGCATCTGGCCGCCCACGCGCCCGCCCATCTCGGCCCACATGCCGCCCAATGCGCGCAGGCTGTAGGTGCGCGGATCGCCGTACGCCACGGCCCAGCTCTTCTCGCCGCAGGCGGCCGGAAAACCGCCGTTGAAGCGGATGCGGTTGACGTCGCTGAAATCGGTCTTGAGCGCGGTGCGCCAGTCGCCGCATTCGCCGGGGGTGAGCGGCACGGTGGCCGGCATCGCCACGCTCGCGAGCGGCGGCTCGTAGCTCACCCTTGCGATCTGCCCGGCGCGGTCGGGCGCGAAGGTCATGTTGACCGACTTGAAGTTGATCAAGAGCGCATCGGGCGATGCGTTGTAGGGCCGCAGCGGCTCGCCGTCGAAGGCGCTCGGGTCGTTCTCGGCGGTGTTCTCGAAGGCGCTGCGGTCGATGACGATGTCGCCGCTCACCGTGGTGATGCCCAGGCCCTGCACATGGCGCAGCATCAGCCACACGCGCTCGAGCACCAGCTTGGGATCGCCCTGGCCCTTGATGTAGAGGTTGCCGTTGAGCACGCCGTTGTTCACCGTGCCCTCGACGTACACCGGCGTGTTCCAGCTGTAGGCCGGGCCCAGCAGGTCCAGCGCCGCGTAGGTGGTGACCAGCTTCATCATCGACGCCGGGTTCACCGGGACCTGCGAGCGCCAGGCCAGGCGCGGCGGGCGGGTGCCGTCGGCATCGATCACCAGCATCGTGACCGTCTCGCGCGACACCTTGGCGCGTGCCAGGGCGGTTTCGACTTCGGAGGGGAGCTGCTGGGCGCTGGCGCCGGCGCCGGCCAGCAGGGCGAGGGAGAAAAGGGCAGGGATCAGGCGGGGGGCGAAGGGCATCGGGGGATTATCCCGGCGCGAAGAGGTGCAGCTTCGCGTGATACGGCAGCATCACCGTCTTGGCATCGGCGATGCGGGCGCCGGCCGATTCGCCCCGCATGGGCGCGGCGCCGGGGCCGCGTCCGATAATCGCGGGATGCCTGCCGCGCGTCCCCTGTCTGCCTTGCCCCGCTTTTCTCCCCGCACCCTGGGCATCGGCGCGGCCGTGGTCACGGTGCTGGTGTGGACCGCCTTCATCGTCATCGCCCGCGCCTCGGCCGGGCGTTCGCTCACCCCGTTCGACCTGGCCTTCGCGCGCATCTGCGGCGCCAGCCTGGTGCTGGTTCCCTGGGGCGCCTGGCTGGTGGCGCGCCATCGGGGGGCCGCGTCTTCCTTGTTCGGCCTGTCGCCGCTGTCGCTGCGCATCACCGCCGTGGCCGGCGTTTTCGGCGGGCTGGCCTATGCCATGCTGGCCTACAGCGGCTTCTTCTTCGCGCCCGCGGGCCATGCCTCGGTGCTGATGCCGGGCAGCCTGCCCCTGTGGACCACGCTGCTCGCGGCACTGGTTTTGCGCGACCGCATCACGCCGATGCGCGCGATTGGGCTGGCCATGATCGTCGCGGGCGACCTTGTGGTCGGCGGCCGCAGCCTGCTGCAGGCCTTTGACGGCGGCGAGGTCTGGAAGGGCGACCTGCTGTTCATGAGCGCCGCCTTCTGCTGGGCCTGCTACAGCGTGGTGGCGCGCCGCCACGGCCTGGATGCGGTGCGCGCGACCATCGCCATCACCGTGTTCGCGCTGGTCACCTACGTGCCGGCCTACAGCCTGCTGGTGGCGGGCGGCTGGGTCGCGAGCCACATCGGCACGGCGCCTTGGGGCGAGGTCGCATTCCAGATGCTGTTCCAGGGTGTGGGCTCGGTGGTGATCTCGGGCATCACCTTCACCCGGATGATCCAGTACTTCGGACCGGTGCGCAGCACCATGATCACGGCGCTGGTGCCCGGCCTCTCGGCCTTCGGCGCGGTGCTCTGGCTCGATGAGCCGCTGTACTGGAACCTCGTTGCCGGACTGCTGCTGGTGACCGCCGGCATCCTGTTCGGCGTGCAGAAGACAGCGGGCGCGCGCATGGCGCCGGTGGTGGCGGCCGCGGCCGTGGGGCGAGCGAACAATGGCTAAGTGGCTGGCTTTCGATACGAGCACCGAGCACCTGTCGGTGGCGGTGCGCAACGGCGACCGATTGTTCGCCCACAACGGCGTGGGCGGCGCACAGGCCTCGACCACGCTGCTGCCGCTCATCCAGCAACTGCTGGCCGATGCCGGGCTGGCGCTGGCCGACCTGGACGCCATCGTCTTCGGCCGCGGGCCGGGTTCGTTCACCGGGCTGCGCACCGCCTGCTCGGTGGCGCAGGGGCTGGCTTTCGGCGCCAAGGTGCCGTTGCTGCCAGTCGACACGCTGCTGGCCGTGGCCGAGGAGGCGCGCCACGCCTTCGGTGCGCGGCAGGTGGTGGCGGTGCTCGATGCGCGCATGGACCAGCTCTACGCAGCGCGCTACGACTTCGACGCCAACGGCCCGCTCGGCCTGCCAGATGGCGGTGACGAACCCCTGCTGCTGTCGCCCGAGGCGCTGGAAGTGCCCGCCGGCTGGTCGCTCGCGGGCAACGCCTTTGCCGCCTACGGCCCGCGCCTGGCACCCGCCGCCGCCCGCCATGAAGCGCTGCCCACCGCCACCGCGATGCTGCGGCTGGCCCCCGCGCTGCTGGCTGCCGGTCGCACCGTGCCTGCGGCAGAGGCCTGGCCGCTCTATGTTCGGGATAAAGTGGCGCAAACCACCGAAGAGCGCGCCGCCCTGAACGCCCTGAAGGCGGCCGCCGCGGTTGCCGCCGCTGCCGTTGATGTTGTTCCACCCGCTACCGCATGAGACCGCATGAGCGCTGTCCTCCAGTCCGTCGAAGCCCGCCTCGAACCGCTCACCATCGAGCGGATCGAGGCTGTCTGCGCGGTGGAAGCGACGGCCTACACGCATCCGTGGACGCGCGCCAACTTCACCGATTCCATGGCGGTCGGCTATCACTGCCAGTGCCTGCTGGCCCCCGGCACGGCGCCGGGTGTGACCTCGCCGGTCACCGAACTGGGCGAATCGCTCATTGGCTATTACGTCGCCATGAAAGGCGTCGATGAAGTGCACCTGCTCAACATCACCGTGGCGCCGGCTTTCCAGCGCCAGGGCTGGGCGCCGCTGATGCTGGAGGCGCTGGCCGGCTGGTCGCGCGGCGAAGGCGCCCAGTGGCTGTGGCTGGAGGTGCGCGAGAGCAACCGGCGCGCGCTGGAGATCTACGCGCGGCAGGGCTTTCGCAGCGTCGGCGTGCGCAAGGGCTACTACCCGTCGTTCGAAGGCAAGCGCGAGGACGCCGTCGTGATGAGTTTGCGTTTGAATGAAACAGGCTCCGCCTGGGGAGCCCTGAAATGAGTGCGGTACAGACTCTGAAGCTCGATGCACGCCAGCGCGCGATGCTCGACGAGATGGGCGTCAAGGTCTGGTGGCCGATGCCCGAGGTGATCGAAGCTCACGCCGAACCGGTCGCCGTTGCCGACGAAGAAGAAGCGGTGGCATTGGCGCCGGAGCCGGTCAGCGAGCGCCGCGTCGCGCCAGCCCCCGCGCCGGCCCCTGTCGCAATGCCCGCTGCCGCAGCACCCGCGCCGGTCGCGCGCCCTCCGGCTGCCGTGCCGGGCGCACAGGGCGCCGCGGTGCTGGTCGACGCGCCCTGCCGCCTCTATGCCGATGCCGCGCAAGCCTCGGCGTCCCCCCAGGGCGGCTGGCTGGTCGTGGCCGACATGCCGCCGGAGGCCGATGGCCGTCACGGCGAGCCCTTTTCGGGCGACGCCGGCCGCCTGCTCGACAACATGCTGCGCGCCCTGAAGCTGCACGAGGGCAAGACGCCGGTGCACCTGATGCGCACGCACCGCGGCGTGGGCGCGGGCCAGCCCGGCAGCCCCCGGGCGATGTCGGAGGCCTTCGGCGAACACGCCGCCGCGCTCGCGCCCAGCCTCGTGCTGGCGATGGGCCCGCTGGCCGCGCAAAGCCTGATGCAGAGCGCCGATCCGCTGGGCAAGCTGCGCGGCCGCGCGGTGCCGCTGGCCTCGATCGATGGCGCGGTCGACGGTGTGCCGGTGGTGGCGACCTACCACCCGGCGTACCTGCTGCGGAACCCGGCCGACAAGGCGCGCGCCTGGGTCGACCTGTGCCTCGCCGCCGACCAGCAGGCAGCGCCCCGATAAGCCCGCCGGGCCGGGTCCTTAAAATCGGCCCCCATGACTTTTCTCGACAAGCTGGCCGCCGCACAGCAAAAAAACGGTTCCTTGCTCTGCGTGGGGCTCGATCCGGAGCCAGCCAGGTTTCCGGGGCAGTTCAAGGGCGACGCCGGCCGCATCTATGACTTCTGTGCGCGCATCGTCGACGCGACGGCCGACCTGGTCATCGCCTTCAAGCCCCAGATTGCGTACTTCGCGGCCCACCGCGCCGAAGCCCAGCTCGAACAGCTGATGGACCACATGCGCCGCAATGCGCCCCATGTGCCCGTGATCCTGGACGCCAAGCGCGGCGACATCGGCTCCACCGCCGAGCAGTACGCGCTCGAAGCCTTCGAGCGCTACGGCGCCGACGCGGTGACGCTGTCGCCCTTCATGGGATTCGATTCGGTGGCGCCGTACCTCAAGCACGAGGGCAAGGGCGCCTTCCTGCTGTGCCGCACCAGCAACCCCGGCGGTTCCGACCTGCAGGGCCAGCGCCTGGCGGACATCGAGGGCCAGCCCTTTCTGTACGAGCACGTCGCCAGGCTGGCGCAAGGGCCGTGGAACCTCAACGGCCAGCTCGGGCTGGTGGTGGGGGCGACCTACCCCGCGGAAATCGAACGGGTGCGCGAACTCGCGCCGACGGTGCCGCTGCTGATTCCGGGCGTCGGTGCCCAGGGCGGCGATGCGGTCGCCACGGTGCGCGCCGGCTGGCGTGCCGATGCGCCGATCATCGTGAACTCGTCGCGGGCGATCATCTATGCCTCGTCGGGCGACGACTTCGCCGATGCGGCCAAGAACGCCGCGCGCACGATGCGCGACACGCTGGAAGCCGCGAAGGCCTCCTGAGCCTTCAGGCTCTCCGGAGCCGGGTGAAGAGCTCGAACTCCCAGTTGCGCATGCCCAAGAGCAGCGTGTAGCCCTCGCGGTCCTTGGCCGACAGCTTCTGGTCGGTCTGGTGCTGCTGCGCAAAGTCTTGCGCGACGCGCTGCAGCCGCTCCAGGAAGGCCGGCGCCAGCGAGCGGCTGATCGAGCCGTGCACCAGCAGCAGGCCCTCGGCCGGGCCGTCGAAGCCGCCGCGGTAGTAGTCGAGCACCACGTTCTCGCGGAAGAACTCCATCACCGGGCCGTGCGGCCGCCAGCGGAAGGTCTTGGCGAGCTTCAGGCGATACCGGTTGAGCGGGCGCAGCTCGATGATGCCGATGCGGTCCAGCTGCGCCAGGCAGCCGATGCACTCCGCCTCGCTGACCCGATAGGCGGCCACGATCTGCTCCAGCGTCCACTGGCTCAGCACGCTGATGGCCACCAGCAGCAGCTTCTTGTCCTTGACCACCGCTTTTTCCTGCTCCTGCGTCAGCTCCTTGAGCAGCGGCTGGGCGTCGGCCACGCGGCGGGCGAGCTCGGCAAAGTCGATCTTCAGGGCCCGGCAGATGGCGTCCACGCGCGACAGCGGCATGTCGCTCTTGGCCAGCATCCGCTTGACGCTGGACTCGGCCATGTCGAGCGACCGGGCCAGGTCGGCGTAGGTCATGCGGGCGCTTTTGAGTTCGTTCTTGAGGGCGAGTACAAGGTCGACGGTGGTGCTCATGGGAGGGTGTATGGCGCTGGGAAGGTATTAAGAAAAGATACCGTTGGGTGTGAATCAGTACCTCGTATCGATTCTCGATGCCTGCAGAGGGGCTGGCAACTAAATTCCGCGGCTTGTTACCCACCCAACCGAGGTCCGCCATGCTTCTGCCCACTCTCAGCCGCCGTGAACGCGCACTGCTTTTCACCCTTGCGCTGCTCACGCTGATCGCTTGTTTCGGCCCGGTGCTGCCGGCCGCCGACGTGGCCTTCGCGTCGGTGTTTGCCGACGACCGCCGCTTTCACGGCCTGCCGAATGCGATGGACGTGCTGAGCAACCTGCCGTTCATGGTGATCGGCGTCATCGGGCTGTACCGCCTGAACCGCATCGACCGCTCCCACCAGCAGGCGCTGGCCCATTTCCCGCTGGCGCCCCCGGCCAGCGATCCGCCGGACAACACCCTGGACTGCGCCTGGCTCTTCTTCGCGGGCCTGATCGCCACCGCCGCCGGCTCGGCCTTCTATCACCTGATGCCCGACGCTCCCCGGCTCGCCGCGGACCGCGCCGGCATGGCGGTGGCCTTCGCGGGGCTCATCGGCATCGCGGTCTGCGAGCGGGTGAGCCAGCGCGCCGGCTGGCCGGCCGCCTGGTTCATGCTGACGGCGGGCCTGCTGGCGGCCGAGGTGTCGCAGGAAACCGGCAACGTCATGCCCTGGGCGCTGGTGCAGTTCGGCGGCATGGCGCTGGTGCTCACGATGGCCCTGGCCGCACCGATGCGCGGCGCGGTCGGCCTCAAGCTGGGCTGGGTGATCTTTTTCTACGCACTGGCCAAGGCCTTCGAGCTGACCGACCACCAGATCTACGCGGCAACCGGGCATCTGGTGTCGGGCCACACGCTCAAGCACCTGACGGCGGCGCTCGCGGGCCTGCCGGTTCTGATGGCGCTCGGTAAGCTGGAGAAGGGCTGGCAAGAGAGGTTGCTGCGGCACAATCCCGACGCAGCCGCGCTGACGGCCTGAAATGGAACCACCCCCAGGCTTCGCGCAAAGCGGCCCGGCCCAGCCGGTTCCGCGGTGTTTCCCGAAGGTGCAGTAGAAAACCAAGAGGATTGCTTCGAATGACGACCCCCGCCGCTGCGACGGTCCCCGTGGCTCCCCACGAAGCGAACGCCCACGCCAACCAGTTCGCCTTGCTCAAGCAGCGGCGCTTTGCACCTTTCTTCTGGACGCAGTTCGCGGGCGCGGCGAACGACAACCTCTTCAAGTTCGCCTTCACCGTCATGGTGACCTACCAGCTGCAGCTCAGCTGGATGCCGCCGGCCATGGCGGGCCTGGCGATCGGCGCGCTGTTCATCCTGCCCTTTTTGCTGTTCTCGGCCACGGCCGGGCAACTCACCGACAAGTTCGACAAGACGAAGATGATCCGCTTCGTCAAGAACCTGGAAATCGCGATCATGGTGCTTGCGGCCTGGGGCTTCGTGCGGGCCGACGCGGTGATCCTGCTGGGCTGCGTGTTCCTCATGGGGCTGCATTCCACGCTGTTCGGGCCGGTCAAGTTCGCCTACCTGCCGCAGGTGCTCGATTCGCGCGAGCTCACCGGCGGCAACGGCATGGTCGAGATGGGCACCTTCGTCGCGATCCTGCTGGGCCAGGTGGCGGGCGGCCTGCTGGTGGCGGTGCCGCAGATCGGCCACACCAGCGTGGCCGTGGCCTGCCTGCTGCTCGCGCTGGGCGGCCGGGCCGTGGCGCAGGCCATTCCGCAGGCGCCGGCCACCGACCCCGGTCTGGTGATCAACTGGAACCCCTTCAGCGAAACCTGGCGCAACCTGAAGCTCGCGCACGGCAACGTCGTGGTGTTCCGCTCGCTGCTGGGCATTTCGTGGATGTGGTTCTTCGGCGCGGTGTTCCTGAGCCAGTTTCCGAGCTTCGCCAAGGAAGTGCTGCACGGCGACGAGCAGGTGGCCTCGCTGCTGCTGGTGGTGTTCTCCGTCGGCATCGGCATCGGTTCGCTGCTGTGCGAGACGCTCAGCCGCCGGCAGGTGGAGATCGGCCTGGTGCCGCTGGGCGCCATCGGCATGAGCGTGTTCGCGATCGACCTGTACTTTGCTTCGCGCGCGCTGCCCAAGGTGGCCGAGATGGGCCTGGGCGCCTTCGTGCGCCAGCCCGCGCACTGGCGTGTGATGGCCGACCTGGGGCTGCTGTCGCTGTTCGCGGGCCTCTACAGCGTGCCGATGTACGCGCTGATCCAGCTGCGCAGCCAGCCCACGCACCGGGCACGCATCATCGCGGCGAACAACATCCTCAATGCGCTGTTCATGATCGGCAGCTCGGTCATCGCGGGCGCGCTGCTGGGCGCGGGCTTCAGCATTCCGCAGATCTTTTTGTTCACCGGCATCGCCAACGCGGTGGTGGCGTTCTACATCTTCATGCTGGTGCCCGAGTACCTGCTGCGCTTCGTGGCCTGGGTGCTGTCGCGCTTCGTCTACCGCTTCGACATCAAGGGCGACGAGCACATCCCCACCGAGGGCGCGGCGGTGCTGGTGTGCAACCACGTGAGCTTCATCGATGCGGTGCTGCTGATGGCGGCGAGCCCGCGGCCCATCCGCTTCATCATGGACCACCGCATCTTCAAGGTGCCGGTGCTCGGCTGGCTGTTCAAGCTGGCCAAGGCGATTCCGATCGCGCCGCAGAAGGAAGACCCGGCGGCCTATGAAGCGGCCTTTGCCAAGGCGCTGGCCGTGCTGCGCGAGGGCGACCTGCTCGCAATCTTCCCCGAGGGCGCGATCACCCGCGACGGCACGCTGCAGCCCTTCAAGGGCGGCGTGATGAAGATCGTCGAGAGCGCGCGCGCCGAAGGCATCGAGCCGCCGGTGATCCCGATGGCGCTGACCAACCTCTGGGGCTCGTACTTCAGCCGCATCGAGCTGCGCGGCGGCCAGCAGGTCGCCATGGCCAAGCCCTTCCGCCGCGGCTTCTACAGCCGCGTGGGGCTCAACGTCGGCCATGCCGTGCCGCCGGTCGAGGTGCGCCCCGAAGCGCTGCAACAGCGCGTGAGCGGTTTGCTGGCCGCCTGAAGTATCTCTCTGGGATACCAGGAGCGGCTCAGGCCGGAACTGGGCTAAGCATTTGAGCCTCGCGGTGCGGGGGCGAACCATCATTCGCCCACCTTCACTACGCCGCGAGGCATTCATGCAACCCTTCTCATCCACCACCGTTTCGATCCAGCGCGACACGCGGGCCTGGCAGCTCCAGGCCTGGGCCTCTTTCGCAGTCGCCGTCTTCCTCTGTGCCACCGGCCTGAGCTGGCTGCCGGGCGAGGCGCTGGACCGGGCGTTCATGGTGATGGGCTATGTGTTCTGCCTGAGCACGGTGTTCATGCTGTCCAAGTTCGTGCGCGATGCCCAGCAGGCCCAACATGCCGACGCGAGCGGCGGCGGCGCCAGCCGCGACCTGCCGATGTGGCGCCTGGTGGTATGGGGCAGCTTCTTCATCGCCATGGGCCTGACCGGCTGGGGCCTGGTCCGCATGGACATCAACGACGCCTACAAGGCTTTCCTGGGCGTGAGCTGGCTGTTCCTGATCAGCGCGGCCTTCACGCTGGCCAAGATGCTGCGCGACCGCCATGAAGCCGACCTGATCGAAGCCCGCCTGCAAGGCCGCCGCGCCGCCCGCCAGGAAGCCGCCGCTTCCGCATCGGCCGAATGAGCGCCGTTTTTTTTCTCTCACCCTCAACGAACGAAAGACCGTCATGAAAAAGTCGATGGCCACGCTTGCTCTCGCCGTCTGCACCGCGTTCGCGGGCGTCGCGATGCCGCTTCACGCACAAGCCCAGAGCGATGCCTCGGCTGCGCTCTCCCTCTTGCCCGTCGCTTCTGTCGTCGGTGCGGCGTCGGCCGTCGGCGCTTCCGCCACGGCGGTGGTCGCGGTGCCCGCAGCGCTGTCGGTGGGCGGCTCGATGCTCACCGTGGTCGCGGTCGATGCATCGGCCGACGGCACCGTCTACCTGCTCGAGCGCACCTCGGACGGCGCGCGCGCCAGCGTCAAGGTGATGGGGCGCGCCGCCAACGGCGCGGCCGCCTCGGTGGGCACGGCGGTCGTGGTCAGCGTGATCGGCAGCGGCGTCCTGCTGTCGGCCGCCGGCGAGGTGCTGGCCTTCGTGCCCAACGCCATCGGCCGCGCGCTGTTGCACAACGAGAGGCTGTCATGAAGCGGGCGCTCGCGGCGTGCCTGCTCGCGCTCGTGGCGCTGCAGGCCGAGGCCGGCCGCTCCTGCGAGCAGGTCAAGCCGACCCCGGCGCTCATCGTCCGGGGCATGCAGCTGGCCGAGCGCACCTCGCAGCAGCTCGATGCGAGCGGTGCCCGCGTGGTGCTGCTGGCGCGCGCGGGGCAGGACCTGAGCAAGTACGGCCTGCGCTACTCGCACCTGGGCATCGCCTACAAGACCGACGCGGGGCCGTGGCGCGTGGTGCACAAGCTCAACCAGTGCGGTACCGCGGTGGCCGCGGTCTACCGGCAGGGGCTGGGGGAGTTCTTCCTCGACGACCTGTGGCGCTACGAGGCGGCCTGGGTCGTGCCCACGCCGCAGGTGCAGGCGCAGCTGCTGGCTGCGCTCGACGAGTCGCCTTCGCGCATCGTGCGATTGAACGCGGCGCCCTACAGCATCGTGAGCTACGCCTGGGGCCAGAAGTACCAGCAGTCGAACCAGTGGGCCGTCGAAACGCTGGCGGCCGCCATGGAGCCCGCCACCATCAACAACCGCGCGCAGGCGCAGGCCTGGATGCAGTTCAAGGGCTACGAGCCGACCACCTTGAAGCTCGGCCCGCTCACGCGGCTGGGCGGCCGCGTGGGCTCGGCCAACATCGCCTTCGACGACCATCCGAACGACAAGCGGTTCTCGGACTGCATCGAGACGGTGACGGTCGACTCGGTGTTCGCGTGGATGCCGCGCGCGGGGCTGGGTTCGGCGCCGGTGGCGTTCAAGCTGCAATAACAGGACCTTCCTGAAGAAAGAATGAAATGAGCAAGTCATTGCGCCTCTCCGAAAAATGGTTCCGCCGCGGCCTCTGGCTCGTGGCGCTGGTGTTCGCGAGCTTCCTGATCGGCCTGGGCAGCACGGTCGTCGGCGACCTGCCGCAGGTCGAGCGGGTGCGCGGCATCGACGACTTCATCGACCTGCGCGCGGCCGAGCCGCTGCGCGACACCATCAAGGCTTCCGAAGCCACGGAACTGCAGGCCGCGCGCGACCTCGACCAGATCCGCCTGCAGCTCAGCGCCGCGCAGCAGGCCAGCGCCAATGCGCGCGAAACCTTCGGCAACTGGATCGCCACCCGCCGCGCCACCGCGCAGCCTGACCAGGACACCGAGCTCATCGCGCGCACCAAGGCGCTCGATGCGTTCAAGCAGAAGGAAGACGAAGTCCAGCGCAAGCTCAATGCGCAGCAGAAGATCATGCTCGACGCGCGCCAGGCCGAGCAGCGCGCCCGCACGACGCTCGCGGAACTGGAGCGCGATGCGCAGGTGAAGCTCGATGCCGAGTACCGCCGCATCGAATTGCGCGTGTTCGCCTACCGCCTGGCGCTCACGCTGCCGCTGCTGGCCGTGGCTGGCTGGTTGTTTGCGAAGAAGCGCAAGAGCACCTACTGGCCGTTCGTCTGGGGCTTCATCTTCTTCGCGCTGTTCGCGTTCTTCGTGGAGCTGGTGCCGTACCTGCCGAGCTACGGCGGCTATGTGCGCTACGTGGTGGGCATCGTGCTCACGGTGCTGGTGGGGCGCTATGCCATCGTTGCGCTCAATGCCTATCTGGCGCGCCAGAAGCTCGCCGAGCAGCAGCCCGACCAGGTGCGCCGCGAGGAGTTGAGCTACGACACCGCGCTGGCCCGCATCGCCAAGAGCGTGTGCCCCGGCTGCGAGCGCCCGGTGGACCTGAAGAACGGCGAGATCGATTTCTGCCCGCACTGCGGCATCGGCCTGTTCGACCACTGCGGTGTGTGCGAGGCGCGCAAGAGCGCGTTCTCGAAGTTCTGCCATGCCTGCGGTACTTCGGCCCATGCGGGGCCCGATGGCGGCACAGCGCCGGCCTGAGGGCGCGCAAAGGCGCCGCATCTTTCCTACCGCAGGCGGGTATTCCGCACGCTGCGTGGCCAATTTTGGCGAAGCTGTCGCCGCAAGGTGTTAGAACCTTGGCCTGCGCTGCATTTCGCACGCAGCCGGCGTTCACTTTCATGCATCGCCCGGCCTCCACCACGCACGACGAGGACCTCCTACCATGAGCTTTTTCGGCAAGATTTTTTCCAAGATTTTTCCGTCGGCCAACGCCGCTGAAGTCGTCGCCGCACCGCCGGCGGCTGCACCGGGCGCACCGGCCGTTGCGGCACCCCCGCCCTCGATCCCGCTGGGCGACGTGCCCGCCATCCTGGACGCGATGCCTGGTGCCGCCGGCCTGAACTGGCGCACCTCGATCGTCGACCTGCTCAAGTTGCTGGGTCTGGACAGCAGCCTCGCCGCGCGCAAGGAACTGGCCAGCGAAATCCTCTACAGCGACGGCGAGCCGGGTTCGGCCGAATGGAACATCGGCCTGCACAAGCAGGTGATGACCCGCATCGCAGCCAACGGCGGCACGCTGCCGGCCGAACTGCGCGACTGATCGGCGGTACGACGCTCAACAACAAAAAACCCGGCATGCCGGGTTTTTTGCTTTCTGAAGGAAGAAGGCCTCAGGTCCAGCCGGCATCCACCACGTAGTCCTGCGCGGTGCACATCTTCGAATCGTCGGCGGCCAGGAACAGCGCCATCGCTGCGATGTCCTCGGCCATCACCCGGCCCGGCACGCACTGGGCCGCGTCGATCTCGGCGGCCGACTCGGGCTTGACCCACAGCTTGATCTGCCGCTCGGTCATCACCCAGCCCGGCATGATCGTGTTGACCCGGATGTTCTGTTTGCCCAGGTCGCGCGCCAGCGAGCGGGTGAGGCCGCGCACCCCCGCCTTGCAGGCCTGGTAGACCGGGTAGCCCCGGCCTTTCATCATCCAGCTGATCGAGCCGAAGTTGACGATCGAGCCGCCGCCCAGCGCGCGCATGTCCTCGGCCACGGCCTGTGCGGCGAAGAACTGGTGCTTGATGTTGACGGCCACGAGGCGGTCGAAGTCTTCGCTGGTCACGTCGGCCAGCTCGTGGCGCCGGTCGTTGGCCGCGTTGTTCAGCAACACGCCGATGGGGCCGAAGCGCGCGCGCACCCCGGCGATGGTGGCGGCCAGCGCGGCGGTGTCGGTCACGTCGCAGGCGCTGAAGAAGGCGGGCGTCTCGCCCTGCAACTGGGCGGCGAGCGCGGTGCCGGCGGCGGTGTCCAGGTCGCAGAAGCCGACCTTCGCGCCCTGCGCATGGAAGGCCCGCACCAGCGCCTCGCCGATGCCGCTGGCACCGCCCGAGACGAATACAGTGCGGCCCTCGAGCGAGGGGTAGCGGGCTGTGTAGGGGGAGGGCGACGAAGTGGAAGAGGAGGCTGTGGTCATTGGGAACGAGACGACGGCGATGGGAACAGGCCGTGAGCGTACCGGATGCGGCCGCCCCTCGTCAGACGCCGCGCGCCCGATCGGCCTTGAAGCGGGCGCGGAACTCCGTGAACGTGCCCGCGTCCAGCGCTTCCCGGATCTCGGTCATCAGGTTCAGGTAGTAATGCAGGTTGTGGATGGTGCACAGCATCGGCCCGAGCATTTCGCCGCAGCGGTCCAGGTGGTGCAGGTAGGCGCGGCTGAAGCCTTCGCGGCCGCCGTCGTTCCACGAGACGCCCGACGTGCCCGCGCAGGCATGGCAGGTGCAGCTCGGGTCCACCGGCTGCGGATCGCTCTTGTGGCGCGCGTTACGCATCTTCAGGTCGCCGAAGCGGGTGAACATGGTGCCGTTGCGCGCATTGCGGGTGGGCATCACGCAGTCGAACATGTCCACGCCGTCGGCGACGCCCTGCACCAGGTCTTCGGGCGTGCCCACGCCCATCAGGTAGCGCGGCTTGTTCGCGGGCAGCCGGTGCGGCGTGTGGCCCATGATGTGCAGCATCTCCTCCTTGGGCTCGCCCACGCTCACGCCGCCGATGGCGTAGCCGGGAAAGTCCATGTCGACGAGCGCGGCGAGCGACTCCTCGCGCAGGTTCTCGAACATGCCGCCCTGCACGATGCCGAAGAGCGCGTTGGGGTTTTCGAGCCGAGCGAATTCGGTCTGGCACCGCCTGGCCCAGCGCAGGCTCAGTTCCATCGACGTGCGCGCCTCGGCCTCGGTCGTGATGTGGCCCTGGGTGTCGTAGGGCGTGCACTCGTCGAACTGCATCACGATGTCGCTGTTGAGCACGGTCTGGATCTGCATCGAGACCTCGGGCGTGAGGAACAGCTTGTCGCCGTTGACCGGCGAGGCGAACTTCACGCCCTCCTCGCTGATCTTGCGCATCGCGCCCAGCGACCACACCTGAAAGCCGCCCGAGTCGGTCAGGATGGGCTTGTTCCACTTCTCGAACTGGTGCAGCCCGCCGAAGCTTTGCATCACGTCCAGGCCCGGGCGCATCCACAGGTGGAAGGTGTTGCCCAGGATGATCTGCGCGCCCATCTCTTCCAGGCTGCGCGGCATCACGCCCTTGACGGTGCCGTAGGTGCCCACGGGCATGAAGATCGGCGTCTGCACCTTGCCGTGGTTGAGCGTGAGCGTGCCGCGTCGCGCGTGGCTGTCGGGGTCGGTCTTGAGGAGGTCGAAGTTCAGCATGGTCGTCTTCAATCGTGTTGGCGCTGCAGCAGCATGGCGTCGCCGTAGCTGAAGAAGCGGTAGCGGTTCGCGATGGCGTGGGCGTACAGACCCATCACACGCTCGTACCCGGCAAAGGCCGAGACCAGCATCATCAGCGTGCTCTTGGGCAGATGGAAATTGGTGACTAGCACATCGACGTGCGCGAAGGCGAAGCCCGGCGTGATGAAGATGCGCGTGTCGCCCGAGGCCTCGCCGCTCTTGGCCCACGATTCGAGGGTGCGAACCGTGGTCGTGCCCACGGCCACGACGCGGCCGCCGCGCGCTTTGCACTCGGCAATCGCGCGCTGCGTGGCCTCGGGCACTTCATAGCGCTCGGCGTGCATCGTGTGCTCGGCGATGTTCTCGGTCTTCACCGGCTGGAAGGTGCCGGCGCCGACATGCAGCGTGACGTTCGCGCGTTGCACGCCGCGCGCTTTGAGCGCAGCCAGCAGGCCTTCGTCGAAATGCAGTGCGGCGGTCGGTGCGGCCACCGCGCCCGGCACGCGCGCGAACACGGTCTGGTAGCGGCTCTCGTCGTCGGCCGAATCGGTGTGGGTGATGTAGGGCGGCAGCGGCACATGGCCGCAGCGCTCCATCAGCATGTAGGGGTTCTCGCCCGTGTCGCTCTCGAAGGCGAAACGGAACAGCGCGCCGTCTTCCTCGGGCCAGCGGCCCAGCAGCGTCGCGCGAAAGCCGCCGACCATCTGCAGCGTGGTGCCCACGGGCGGCTTCTTGCTGACCTTCATGTGCGCCACGACCTCCTGCCCCTGCAGCACCCGCTCGACCAGCAGTTCGAGCTTGCCGCCGGTCGGCTTCTCGCCGAAGAGGCGCGCCTTGACCACGCGCGTGTCGTTGAAGACCAGCAGGTCGCCCTCGCGCAGCAGCGAGGGCAGGTCCTTGAAGATGCGGTCGGCCGGGGCATCGCCTGTGCCGTCGAGGAGACGGGAGGACGTGCGTTCGGAGGCCGGGTGTTGTGCCACCAGTTCGGGCGGCAGGTCGAAATCGAAATCGGAGAGCGTGAAGGCGCGCATGGTGCTTGAGGGCCGGACGGGCCCGTGCCAAGGAGGCATGGGAAAGGGAGGAAGACGCGAGAAGCGCAGGATTGTCCCATGGCACGCCGCTACGAGCCCGGCGCGGGGTTGCCGAGGCAGAATCGCCGCATGGTCGATTCATCCGTCGCGCGCGTACCGCTGGCACCTTTCCCCTCCGAAGGCGAGCTCTTCAAGAAGATCCTCGGAAGCGCCTGGCAGGGCCTGCACCCGGACATTCGCCGGCGCTTCGACAAGAACCCCTCGCCGGGCAAGGCGCTGCACTACCTGGGCGCGTTGAGCGAGCTGCGCTGCTCGCGCTTCGGCAAGCTGCTGGGGCACCTGACGCAGCCGCTGATCCAGGGCGCGCTGATTCCGTACAGCGACAGCCACTTCCCGGTCGAGATCCAGGTCTACGCCAAGCCCGGCGACCCGGCCATCTACAAGCAGCGCATCTACCGCCTGCACGGCCGCAAGCCCATCCAGTTCACCAGCTTCATGCGCGAGAGCGCGCGCGGCGAGGTGCTGGAGTACGTGGGCATGGGCCTGGGCATGAAGCTGGTGCTGAGCGTGGAGAACGGCAGCCTGCATTTCCGGAGCGACGGCTATTTCTGGGAGGTGTTCGGCTGGCGCATCCCACTGCCCGGCGTCTTCACGCCCGGCAAGACCTTTCTCTGGCACCACAACGAAACGCCCGGGCGCTTCAACATCCGCATCGAGATCCGGCACTGGCTCATGGGCACCACCTTCACGCAGGTCGGCGTGTTCGAGGAAGTGGCCGAGCCCGGGATGGCCGCATGATCGACACGCACCTTCTGGCGCTTCAGCTCATGGCCGCGCAGGGGCTGATGGGCGCGTTCGACACGCTCTATCACCACGAAGGCACCGAGGCGCTCGCGCAGCGCAACACCGCGCGGCGCGAGCTGGCGATCCACGCGGTGCGCTCGTCGATCTACTGCGCGATGTTCATCGGACTGTCGTCGTGGGCCTGGCATGGCGTGTGGGCTTGGGTGCTGCTGGCGGTGTTCGGCGTGGAGATCGTGCTCACGCTCTGGGACTTCGTGGTCGAGGACGGCAGCCGCCTGCTGCCGCCGACCGAGCGCGTCACGCACACGGTGCTGGCCATCAACGCCGGCGCGTTCATCGCGCTGCTGGCGATGAACGCGGTGGACTGGGCGGCACAGCCGACGGCACTGGTGTGGCAGCCGCAAGGCTGGCTGGGCGCTTTTCTCGCACTGTGCGGTGTGGGCGTCGGCATCTCCGGGCTGCGCGACGGGCTAGCGGCGCGCGCGCTTTTCCGCAGGACGGCCCAGGAAGCGGCGCGGGCCGTCGAGACGCCGGTGCATTTCGGCACGAAGTCGCAGCACGTGCTGGTGACCGGTGGCACCGGCTTCATCGGCCAGACCCTCGTTCGGCATCTGCTGGCCGACGGCCATGCCGTCACCGTGTGGACGCGAGACGCGCGCTCGGCCGCATGGAACTTCGGCGGCGCGGTGCGCTGCGTGCAGCGGCTCGAACAGATTCCCGAGACCGACCCCTGCGACGTGGTCATCAACCTTGCAGGCGCGCGCATCCTCGGCCAGCGCTGGAGCGAGCGCCGCCAGCAGCAGTTGCTGCAAAGCCGCGAGGGGCTCACCCGCACGCTGGTCGCATGGATCGCCACCCGTCCGCGCAAGCCCTGGCTGCTGCTGTCGGGCTCGGCCATCGGCTACTACGGCGTGCAGCCGCAAGGCGACGCCACCGAACTGACGGAAGACGCGCCGCCGCAGGACATCTTCATGTCGACGCTGTGCCAGCGATGGGAGAAAGCGGCGCAGGCCGCGACGGTGCATGGCGTGCATGTGGCCTGCATGCGCTTCGGCTTCGTGCTCGGCCACCAGGGCTCGCTGCCGCAACTTTTGCTGCCCGTCATGCTCGGCATGGGCGGCCGGCTGGGGAGCGGGCGGCAGTGGCTGTCGTGGGTGCATGTGCACGATGTCATCCGTGCCATGGCTCATGTCTGGACCATTGCCGAGAAAGCGGAAACCCACGCAGACGCGACCGCGCAGGCCTTTAACTTCACCGCGCCCGGCGCGCTCAGCCAGGAAGAATTCACCCGCGTCGCCGCCCGCGTGTTGCGCCGCCCTTTCTGGATGCCGACGCCCGCCGCGCCCGTCAAGCTGCTGCTCGGCGAACAGGCCGACCTGCTGCTCGAAGGCCAGCGCGTGGTGCCGGCCCGGCTGCTGCAGACCGGGTTTCAGTTCGCGTTTCCCGACGCACGCAGCGCCTTGACGGACCTTTGCCGGCCGCGATAGAAGCCTTGCCCGTGCCCGCCAAGAAAGCCTCTTCCCCGCCTGCGGACGCCGCAGCCGCGCCGCCGCAGCCGCCCGGCACCGGCCTGAGCCTGGTGCAGCGCGCCCTGCGCAAGCTCGGCCTCGTGCGCGACATCGACTTCGCGCTCTACCTGCCGATGCGCTACGAGGACGAGACCCGCATCGTCAAGCTCGCCGACACGCGCGACGGCGACATGGCGCAGGTCGAGGGCGTGGTCACCGAATGCGAGGTGGTGTACCGCCCGCGCCGCCAGCTGATCGCCACCATCGACGACGGCAGCGACACCTGCCAACTGCGCTTCTTCAACTTCTATCCGTCGCAGCAAAAGCAGCTCGCGGTCGGCGCGCGGGTGCGCGTGCGGGGCGAGGTGCGCGGCGGTTTCGTGGGGCGGCAGATCATGCATCCCACGGTCAAGGCCGCGGGCACCTCGCTGCCGGAGGCGCTCACGCCGGTGTACTCGACCGTCGCGGGCCTGGCGCAACCGGTACTTCGGCGCGAGGTGCGCTCGGGCCTGGCGCGTGCGGTGCTCGACGAGACGATTCCCGTGCAGATCGGCCTGCGCGGCGCGTGGGACCTGCGCAGCTCGCTCACCTTCCTGCACTACCCCACGCCCGACGTGGCGATGGCGACGCTCGAAGACCACAGCCATCCGGCCTGGCAGCGCATCAAGGCCGAGGAACTGCTCGCGCAGCAGCTCTCGCAGCTGCAGGCCCGGCTGGAGCGGGCGGCGCAGCGCGCACCGGTGTTGCCTTCATCGCCCGAGCCCGTGGCGACTTCGCTGCATGCGCAGTTGCTCGCGGTGCTGCCCTTCGGACTGACCGGCGCGCAGCAGCGCGTGGGCGAGGAGATCACACGCGACCTCGGCCGCGAGATCCCGATGCACCGGCTGCTGCAGGGCGACGTGGGCTCGGGCAAGACGGTGGTGGCGGCGCTTGCGGCGGCGCGCGCCATCGACGCGGGTTTTCAGTGCGCGCTGATGGCGCCCACCGAAATCCTCGCGGCCCAGCATTTCGGCAAGCTCGTGGGCTGGCTCGATCCGCTGCTGGCCGCACGCGGCTTGCGCGTGGCCTGGCTCACCGGCAGCCAGAAGAAGAAGGAGCGCGATGCGATGTCGGCCGCGGTCGAGAGCGGCGAGGCCGCGCTGGTCATCGGCACGCATGCCGTCATCTCGGAGAAGGTGCGCTTCAAGAACCTCGCGCTCGCGATCATCGACGAGCAGCACCGCTTCGGCGTGGCGCAGCGCCTTGCATTGCGAGGCAAGGCCGTGGGCCCGGCTGCAGCCCCCCTCGAGGCTTCGCCTCCCCCCCCCAAGGGGGGGCAATCCGGCTTGGGGCGGCCCGGCGCCGGATTGGAACCGCATCTTCTGATGATGAGCGCCACGCCCATCCCGCGCACGCTTGCGATGAGCTACTACGCCGACCTGGACGTCTCCACGCTCGACGAACTGCCGCCGGGCCGCACGCCCATCGTCACCAAGCTGGTGGCCGACCACCGGCGCGATGAGGTCATCGACCGCATCCAGGCGCAGATCGCGCAGGGCCGGCAGGTCTACTGGGTGTGCCCGCTGATCGAGGAGAGCGAAGCGGTCGACCTGCGCAACGCCACCGAGACGCGTGACGAACTCGCCGAAACGCTGGGCGAGGCCATCCACGTCGGCCTGCTGCATTCGCGCATGCCCACGGCCGAGAAGCAGGCGGTGATGGCGGCGTTTACCTCCAATGAAATCCAGGTGCTGGTGAGCACCACGGTGATCGAAGTGGGCGTAGATGTGCCCAACGCCTCGCTGATGGTGATCGAGCATGCGGAGCGCTTCGGGCTTTCGCAGCTTCATCAACTGCGTGGCCGCGTGGGCCGCGGCGCAGCGGCGTCGGCCTGCGTGCTGCTCTACGCGCCGGGCGACAGCGGCCGCGTGGGCGAGGCGGCGCGCGCGCGGCTCAAGGCGATGGCCGAGACGGGCGACGGCTTCGAGATCGCGCGGCGCGACCTGGAGATTCGCGGCCCTGGCGAGTTCCTGGGCGCACGCCAGTCGGGTGCGCCGCTGCTTCGCTTCGCCGACCTGACGACCGACAGCTTGCTGCTCGACTGGGCGCGCGAACTCGCACCGGTGATGCTCCAGAAGCACGCCGATCTGGCCCAGCGGCACATCGACCGCTGGCTGGGCACCAAGGCTGAGTACCTGAAGGCCTGAGCCCGTATCGGGCGCCGCACCGACCCCTGACAACGCCGGGTCACGGAGGCTTGCGCATAATTGACGCAAGCTATGACTCTCACAGAACTCAAATACATCGTCGCAGTAGCCCGCGAACGGCACTTCGGCAAGGCGGCCGAGGCCTGCTACGTCTCCCAACCGACCCTCTCGGTGGCCATCAAGAAGCTCGAGGACGAGCTGGAAGTCAAGCTCTTCGAGCGCAGCGCCGGCGAAGTGACCGTCACGCCGCTGGGCGAGCAGATCGTGCAGCAGGCGCAGAGCGTGCTCGACCAGGCCGCCAGCATCAAGGAGATCGCCAAGCGCGGCAAGGACCCGTTGGCCGGCCCGCTGAACCTGGGGGTGATCTACACCATCGGCCCGTACCTGCTGCCCGACCTGGTGCGCCAGGTGATCGCGCGCACGCCGCAGATGCCGCTGGTGCTGCAGGAGAACTTCACCGCCAAGCTGCTGGAGATGCTGCGCGCCGGCGAGATCGACTGCGCCATCATGGCCGAGCCCTTTCCCGACACCGGCTTGGCAATGGCGCCGCTGTACGACGAGCCCTTCATGGCGGCGCTGCCCATCAACCACAAGTTCGCCAGCCGCGAGTCGATCACCTCCGACGAGCTGCAGAACGAGACCCTGCTGCTGCTGGGCACCGGCCACTGCTTTCGCGACCACGTGCTCGAGGTATGCCCCGAGTTCGCGCGCTTCTCCAGCAATGCCGAAGGCATCCGCAAGAGCTTCGAGGGCTCGTCGCTCGAAACCATCAAGCACATGGTGGCCTCGGGCATGGGCGTGACGCTGGTGCCGCGCCTGTCGGTGCCGGCCGAAGCGCTCAAGCCCAAGGGCAAAGGCCGCAAGGACTCCGACCAGATGGTGCGCTACCTGCCGGTGCGCGACGCGCACGACCGCGACCCGCCCACGCGCCGCGTGGTGCTGGCATGGCGTCGCACCTTCACCCGCTACGAGGCCATCGCCGCACTGCGCAATGCCATCTATGCGTGCGAGCTGCCGGGCGTCAAACGCCTCTCGTAGCGACAGGCGATTTGCGACCTTGGCCTACGCCGCGGCTGTTTTGAATCGTTGATCGCTGGGATAGAGTGGTGCTGTTGCGAAGCCGCCTGCCGGCTTCCAGAATTCCGGTGTTCCCCCCAACTTGAAGAAAGAGCTCTCGCCATGGCCAAAGCCTCGAAAAAATCATCGCCTGCATCTTCCGCCGGCAAGGTGCCCAAGAAGGGCGGCGCAGTCGTCGCGCAGGAGTCCGGCAGCCGCAACGCGCCGATCATCAACATCGGCATCGAGCGCCAGGACCGCGCGGCCATCGCCGAAGGCCTGAGCCGCGTGCTGGCCGACACCTACACGCTGTACCTCACCACCCACAACTTCCACTGGAACGTGACGGGGCCGCATTTCAACTCGCTGCATGCGATGTTCATGGCGCAGTACACCGAGCTCTGGACCTCGACCGACGTGCTCGCCGAGCGCATCCGCGCGCTGGGCCACTACGCGCCGGGCTCGTACGCCGAGTTCAGCAAGATCGCCACCGTGCCCGATGTGCCGCAGAACCCGCCCAAGGCGATGGAGATGGTGCGCATCCTGGTGAAGGGCCATGAGACCGTGTCGCGCATCGCGCGCGAGTTCATCCCCGTGGCGGAAGAGGCTGGCGACGATCCCACCGCCGACATGCTGACCGCGCGTTGCACCGTGCACGATCAAACGGCCTGGATGCTGCGCTCCCTGCTGGAGGACTGAGCGCGACGACTTCCCCGGATCGGGGAAGCCAAACCGAGAGCGGCACAATGGCCGCTCTTTTTTTGCCCGTTTTCTGCCCCTCGCATGCTTGCCCATCGCCTCGCGCTCTACCTTGACCTGATCCGCTGGAACCGCCCCGCGGGTTGGCTGCTGTTGCTCTGGCCCACGCTGGGCGCACTCTGGTTCGCGGCCGACGGCTGGCCGGGATGGCAGCTTGTCGTGGTGTTCACGCTCGGCACCTTCCTCATGCGCAGCGCAGGCTGCTGCGTCAACGACGTGGCTGACCGCGACTTCGACCGCCACGTGAAGCGCACCGCCCAGCGGCCCGTGACCAGCGGTGCGATCTCGGTGAAGGAAGCGCTCGCGCTCGGTGCCGTGCTGGCGCTGATGGCCTTCGGGCTGGTGCTCGCCACCAACCGGGTGACGGTGCTGTGGTCGTTCGCGGCGCTGGCCATCACGCTGATCTATCCCTTTGCCAAGCGCTTCGTGTCGATCCCGCAAGCGGTGCTGGGCATTGCCTTCAGCTTCGGCATCCCCATGGCCTTTGCTGCGGTGCAGTCCACCGTGCCGGTGTTCGCCGCCTGGCTGCTGGCGGGCAACCTGTTCTGGGTGCTGGCCTACGACACCGAGTACGCCATGGTCGACCGCGACGACGACCTGAAGATCGGCATGAAGACCTCGGCCATCACCTTCGGCCGTTTCGACGTGGCGGCCGTGATGCTGAGCTACGCGATCTTCCTGGCGGTCTGGGCCTGGGCCGGTGCCAGCCGGTCGCTGGGCGTGCCGTTCTTCGCGGGCATCGCCGCGGCTGCCGCGCAGGCGTTCTGGCACTGGCGGCTGATCCGCGACCGCACGCGCGACGGCTGCTTCAAGGCCTTCCGGCTGAACCATTGGCTGGGCTTCACGGTGTTCGTCGGTGTCGTGGCCGGCTACGCCATCCGATAAAGAAGAGGACGCACATACATGCTCGACCGCCTGACGCAGAAGATCGGCCAGGAGGGCTTGTCCGAGTGGCATGCCATCACCCAGCAGATGGTCGACCAGTACGCGGCGCTCTCGGGCGACGGTGAAGGGGAGTGGATCCACCTCGATCCGGAGCGTGCGGCTCGCGAGACGGACTACGGCGGCACCATCGTGCCGGGCTTCTTCCAGGTCGCACACCTGATCCGGCTGACCGGCGAAGCGATGCGCACGCTGCTGCCCTTCGATTCGAACCACGCGCTGAATTACGGATTCGACCGCCTGCGCTTCGTCAGGCCGATGCCGGTGGGCGCGCGCTTTCGGGCGCGGGTGCGCATCCTCGGCGCGACGCCCAAGGGCGACGACGGTTTTCTGCTGAAGGAAGAGGTGCTGCTCGAACTCGAGGATGGCACCGTCACGCTGGCGGCCGAGTGGCTGTTCTTTCTCGGGCCGCGCGCGCTGCCGGCCTGATCGGGCTCAACCGCGCCCGAATTCCTCGCCCAGCTCGGCCGCCCGCTTCTGCGCGGCGCGAATGGCGGTCTTGAACTGCGCCTTGACGTCCGCGCCTTCCAGCGAGGTGATCGCCGCGTAGGTCGTGCCGCCCTTGGAGGTCACGCGCTCGCGCAATACAGAAGGCGGCTCGGTCGCGCTGTGCGCCAGCGCCGAGGCGCCGGTGAAGGTGCCGATGGCCAGGCGCTGCGCCTGGTCGGGCGAAAGGCCCATCTCGATGCCGGCTTCGGCCATCGCCTCGATGAAATAGAACACGTAGGCCGGGCCCGAGCCGGACATGGCGGTGACCGCGTCCAGCGCCGGTTCGTCATCGACCCACAGCAGTTCGCCCGTGGGCGTGAGGAGTTGACTGACGAGTGCGCGATCGGCACCCGTGACGCCGGGCCGCGCGAAGAGGCCGGTCATGCCCTGGCCGACCAGCGCGGGCGTGTTGGGCATGGCGCGCACCACGCGTTCGGTGCCGACCCAGCGGGCGATGCTGTCGGACGGGATGCCCGCCGCCACGCTCAGGTGCAGTGCGTCGTCCGCGAACGCGCGCACCGGCTTGGCGGCTTCGGCAAAGGTCTGCGGCTTGACGGCCCACACCACGACAGCGCAACGCGAAAGCGCCTCACCGGCCTCGGCCTGCGCGGTGATGCCGAAGGACTGGGCCAGCTTCGTGCGCGCCGCCTCGAAGGGCTCGACGACCTCGAACGCGCTGGCCGGAGTGCCTTGCTGGATCAGGCCGCCGATGATGGCGCTCGCCATGTTGCCGCCGCCGATGAAGGCGATGGGCGGCAGCGGCGCGGGGGCGGTGCGGGGCAGGAAGGTCACGGCGATGGTCATGGTCGGTCGATGTATTCGAAGGCGGCGAACTGGGTCACTTGCAGGGGGTTGAAATTGTCGTCGCTCACGACCATCAGCGTGCGGTTTCCATTGGCAAGCGGCGGCCCCCAGCACATGCCTTCGGTGTTGTCGAGGCGCGAAAGGCCGAGCGCGGCGAAGTCGGCCACCAGGGTCTTGGCGACGGGCTGGTGGTTGCCGGGCGCGAGCCTGCCGACGGCGAGCACGTCGCCGGCCGCGCGGGTGTCGATTTCGTAGAGGCGCAGCGAGTTGCCGGTTCCGGTGGCGTAGGCGCGCTCCAGCACCAGCATGCGGTGGGCGTCGAGCATCAGTACCTCGCTCACGCCGTTGTCGGCGTAGCTGCCGGGGACCAGGGGGCGCAGCGGAATGGCGTCGGGCACGTAGGCGATCTGGCGGGTGGGCCGCCCGGTTTCCAGGTCGACCTGGGTGAATCGGCAGGGGCCGCCGGGCGCGTGGATGGTGGGGGCGGGACCGTCCTGGATCAGGGCGCTTTCCATGGCCAGCCAGGCGAAGCGGCCATCGGGCGTCAGTGCGAGGCCTTCGAGCGTCAGGTTGTCGCGCGATCCGCTGCGCCGGGCGCGATCGGGCGTGAACATCGCGGGCAGGGCGAATTCGCGCAGGAAGCGGCCGTTGCGGTCGGATTCATACAGGGCGGGGCCGAAACCGCGGGCGATGTCGCCCTCGCTGGTCCACAGCAGGGTGCCGGTGCCGGGGCGCAGCCGCAGGGATTCGGGGTCGGCGACCGGGAGGCCGGCTGCCGCGTGGCGCCGGTCCGGCCAGGGGCCGCCACTGGGTTGTTGCAGCAGGACAACGCCAGCGGGTTCGGGCTGGGCGGCCTGCGGGTGAGACCAGCGGGCGCGGTAGAAGCGAGCGGGCGCGAGGTCTGACCGGTCATCGCAGATAAGCAGGTACTCACCTTGCTTTGCGTCGTAGTCGATACCCGAGAGCCCGCCGGCCACCGTGCCTTCTATATAGAGGCGGTGCGCCCAGCGCGCCTCGGCGATGCGCCGGAGGCGGCCGCTGTCCGGAATGGGCCCTGCGCTCCGGCAACCGGAGAGGCCCAGTGCAATGGTGGCCGCAGCGCCCGCCATCAGGCGACGGCGGACGGAAAACAGGGTTGGCTGGGAGCTGGTGGGAGGCGCACGCACGCCTCGAAGTCTAGTGCCAAGGCGAGATGATGTAATGAGCCGGTTGACATCGGCAGAAGTGCCTGCAATAATCGCCGGCTTCGCTTCCAAAAGGCGAAGCTTTCAGCCCAAAGCGGAAGTGCCTCGAGTGGTTCGAGGCGCCAACGACGGGCCCAAGACTGACCGCGGTGTCTCCCTCCTGGAGGCTCATCGGTACAAGTTGGGAATATCAAGAAATGATCCAAACTGAATCCCGGCTCGAAGTGGCCGACAACACGGGCGCGAAATCCGTCCTGTGTATCAAGGTGCTCGGTGGCTCCAAGCGGCGTTATGCCAGCGTGGGCGACGTCATCAAGGTCAGCATCAAGGAGGCCGCTCCGCGTGGTCGCGTCAAAAAGGGCGAGATCTACAGCGCAGTGGTGGTCCGCACCGCCAAGGGCATCCGCCGTGCCGACGGCTCGCTCGTCAAATTCGACAGCAACGCAGCCGTGTTGCTCAACGCCAAGCTGGAGCCTATCGGCACCCGCATCTTCGGACCGGTGACGCGCGAGCTGCGCACCGAAAAGTTCATGAAGATCGTGTCGCTGGCACCTGAAGTTCTGTAAGGACAACAACGCCATGAACAAGATTCGCAAAGGCGACCAGGTCATCGTGTTGGCCGGTCGTGACAAGGGCAAGCGCGGCACCGTCTCGCTTCGCAAGGACGACTCGCACGTCGTCATCGAAGGCCTGAACCTCGTCAAGAAGCACACCAAGCCGAACCCGCTCAAGGGTACGACCGGTGGCATCGTCGAGAAGTCCATGCCCATTCACCAATCCAACGTGGCGATCTTCAATGCCGCGACCGGCAAGGCCGATCGCGTGGGCATCAAGATCTCCCAGGGTGCTGACGGCAAGCGCGTGGCTGTTCGCGTCTTCAAGTCCAGCGGCGACGAAATCAAGTTCGCCTAAGAGGTACTCACATGGCACGTCTCCAACAACACTATCGCGAAAAGATCGCGAAAGACCTGACGGAAAAGTTCGGCTACAAGTCGCCGATGCAGGTCCCCCGTCTCACCAAGATCACCCTGAACATGGGTGTGGGTGAAGCGGTTGCTGACAAGAAGGTCCTCGACAACGCTGTTGCCGACCTCACCAAGATTGCCGGCCAGAAGCCTGTGGTCACCAAGTCGAAGAAGGCTATCGCCGGTTTCAAGATCCGCGAAAACCAGCCTATCGGCTGCATGGTCACGCTGCGTGGCGTGCAGATGTATGAGTTCCTGGACCGTTTCGTGACCATCGCGCTGCCGCGTGTTCGCGACTTCCGCGGCATCTCCGGCCGTGCGTTCGATGGCCGTGGCAACTACAACATCGGCGTCAAGGAACAGATCATTTTCCCTGAGATCGAGTACGACAAGGTCGATGCCCTGCGCGGTCTCAATATCAGCATCACGACGACGGCCAAGACCGACGAAGAAGCCAAGGCGCTTCTCGCGGGTTTCCGTTTCCCGTTCAAGAACTGAGGCGAACCATGGCTAAACAATCTTTGATCCAGCGCGAACTCAAGCGCGACAAGCTGGTTGCCAAGTTCGCTGCGAAGCACGCTGAACTGAAGGCTGCTTCCAACGACCTGAAGAAGAGCGACGAAGAACGCGCAGCCGCCCGCCTGGGCCTGCAAAAGCTTCCGCGCAACGCGAACCCGACCCGCCAACGCAACCGTTGCGCGATCACCGGTCGTCCGCGCGGCACCTTCCGTCAATTCGGTCTGGCTCGCGCCAAGATCCGTGAACTGGCTTTCGCTGGCGACATCCCCGGTGTCACCAAGGCCAGCTGGTAAGCCAGGCAGGAGCAAACAACATGAGCATGAGTGATCCCATTGCCGACCTGCTGACGCGTATCCGTAACGCGCAGATGGTGGCGAAGCCCACCGTGTCGGTCCCGTCTTCCAAGGTGAAGATCGCGATCGCACAAGTCCTGAAGGACGAGGGCTACATCGACGGCTTCCAGGTCAAGACCGAAGCCGGCAAGAGCGAACTTGAAATCGTCCTGAAGTACTACGCTGGCCGTCCGGTCATCGAGCGCATCGAGCGCGTGAGCCGTCCCGGCCTGCGTGTCTACAAGGCCAGTGCTTCCATTCCGCAAGTCCAGAACGGCCTCGGCGTTGCGATCGTCACGACCCCCCAGGGCGTGATGACCGACCGCAAGGCGCGCGCTACCGGTGTCGGTGGCGAAGTTCTGTGCTACGTCGCCTAACCGAGACATCGAGGAGTCACTGAAATGTCCCGAGTAGGAAAAATGCCGATCACCATCCCCGCTGGCGTGGATGTGTCGATCAAGGAAGACCAGATCAGCGTCAAGGGTACGGGCGGCACGCTCAACCTGGCCCGCAATGCCCTGGTCAAGGTCGTCAGCAATGACGGCAAGCTGAGCTTCGAGCCCGCCAACGATTCGCGTGAAGCGAATGCGATGAGCGGCACGATCCGCCAGCTGGTGAACAACATGGTGGTTGGCGTGACCAAGGGCTTCGAGAAGAAGCTCAACCTGGTCGGCGTCGGCTACAAGGCTGCGGCGTCCGGCGCCAAGCTGAACCTGCAGGTCGGTTACTCGCACCCGGTCAACATCGAAATGCCCCAGGGCATCACGGTGGCCACCGCGACCCCGACCGAAATCGTGATCAAGGGCGCTGACCGTCAACGCGTTGGTCAAATCGCCGCTGAGATCCGCGCTGTTCGTCCGCCTGAGCCTTACAAGGGCAAGGGCATCCGTTATTCGGACGAAAAGATCGTGATCAAAGAGACCAAGAAGAAGTAAGGGGCAGCAAAATGATGTTGACCAAAAAAGCACAGCGCCTTCGCCGCTCGCGCCAGACCCGCATTCGCATCGCGACGCAGGGCGTGGCCCGTCTGACGGTGAACCGCACCAACCTGCACATCTACGCCACCGTCATCTCCGACGACGGCACCAAGGTGATTGCAACCGCATCGACGGCCGAAGCCGAAATGCGTACCTCGCTCGGCGGTTCGGGCAAGGGCGGCAACGCCGCTGCAGCCACCGCCGTCGGCAAGCGCATCGCTGAAAAGGCGAAGGCTGCCGGCGTCGAGAAGGTCGCCTTCGACCGCGCAGGTTTCGCATACCACGGCCGCGTCAAGGCGCTGGCCGAGGCGGCTCGCGAAGCCGGTCTGCAGTTCTAACCGGACACGAGATTCAAAATGGCAAAGATTCAAGCAAGAACGCAGAACGAAGGCCCTGAGGACGGTTTGCGCGAGAAGATGATCGCGATCAACCGCGTCACCAAGGTGGTGAAGGGTGGTCGTATCCTCGGTTTCGCAGCACTCACGGTCGTGGGCGACGGCGAAGGCCGCGTCGGCATGGGCAAGGGCAAGTCCAAGGAAGTGCCCGCTGCAGTGCAAAAGGCGATGGAAGAAGCCCGTCGCAACCTGGCCAAGATCTCGATCAAGAACGGCACGCTGCATCATCGCGTGACGGGTCATCACGGCGCCGCTTCGGTTGTCATGATCCCCGCACCGAAGGGTACCGGCATCATCGCCGGCGGCCCGATGCGCGCCGTGTTCGAAGTCATGGGCATCACCGACATCGTGGCCAAGAGCCATGGTTCGTCGAACCCCTACAACATGGTTCGCGCCACGCTCGACGGGTTGAAGAACTCGACGACTGCATCCGCAGTGGCTGCCAAGCGTGGCCTGACCGTCGAAGAAATCTTCGCCTGAGCGCAAGCAATCGGAAGAGCATTCAAATGACGACGCAACAACAAACCCTCAAGGTGCAATTGGTCAAAAGCCCGATTGGCACCAAGGAATCGCATCGCGCGACCGTGCGTGGCCTCGGCCTGCGCAAGCTCAACAGCGTGAGCGAGCTGCAAGACACCCCGGCGGTGCGCGGCATGATCAACAAGATCAGTTATCTGGTCAAAGTTCTGTAAGAGAGACTGATATGGAACTCAATGGCATCAAGCCGGCAGCCGGCGCCAAGCACGCGAAGCGTCGCGTTGGCCGCGGTATCGGCTCTGGCATCGGCAAGACCGCAGGTCGCGGTCACAAGGGTCAGAAGTCGCGTGCGGGCGGTTTCCACAAGGTTGGTTTCGAAGGCGGCCAAATGCCGCTGCAACGTCGCCTGCCCAAGCGTGGTTTCAAGTCGCACCTGCTGAAGTTCAACGCCGAAGTCACGCTGACTGCCCTTGAGCAGCTCGGCCTGGCCGAAGTGGACGTCCTGGCGCTCAAGCAAGCCGGCCTCGTGGGCCAGCTCGCCAAGGTCGTCAAGATCATCAAGACCGGTGAACTCACCAAGGCCGTCAAGCTGACGGGCGTGGGTGCAACGGCTGGCGCCAAGGCTGCTATCGAAGCAGCCGGCGGCAGCATCGCCTGATCACCCTCGGACTGAAAGAAGTTCTTCGTGGCAACTAACGCGGCAACGATCGCAAAAACAGGCAAGTTCGGCGACCTCCGCCGTCGGCTCGTCTTTTTGCTGCTCGCGCTCGTGGTCTACCGGATTGGCGCGCACATTCCTGTGCCGGGTATCAACCCGGACCAGCTGGCGGCGCTCTTCCAGGGCCAGCAGGGCGGCATTCTGAGCCTGTTCAACATGTTCTCGGGCGGGGCGCTGTCGCGCTTCACCGTGTTCGCGTTGGGGATCATGCCGTACATCTCGGCGTCGATCATCATGCAGTTGATGACCTACGTGATTCCGACCTTCGAGCAATTGAAGAAGGAAGGCGAGGCCGGCCGCCGCAAGATCACGCAGTACACGCGCTATGGAGCGCTCGGTCTGGCCCTGTTCCAGTCGTTCAGCATTGCAGTCGCCCTTGAATCGTCGGTCGGTCTGGTGATCGCCCCCGGTTTCGGCTTCCGCATCACCGCGATGGTGAGCCTGACGGCCGGCTCGATGTTCCTGATGTGGCTCGGCGAGCAGATCACCGAACGCGGTCTGGGCAACGGCATCTCGATCCTGATCTTTGCGGGTATCGCGGCAGGTCTGCCGAGCGCTGTCGCAGGTCTGGGCTCGCTGGTGACCACCGGTGCGATGAACCCGATCATTGCGCTCTTCATCATCGCGGTCGTGGTCCTGGTGACCTACTTCGTGGTGTTCGTCGAACGCGGCCAGCGCAAGATCCTCGTGAACTATGCGCGGCGCCAGGTCGGCAACAAGGTCTATGGCGGCCAGTCGTCGCACTTGCCCTTGAAGCTGAACATGGCCGGTGTGATCCCGCCGATCTTTGCTTCGTCGATCATCCTGCTGCCCGCAACGGTGGTGGGCTGGTTCAGCACCGGTGAAGGCGGCTTCGGCTGGATCAAGAACATTGCCAGCGCACTGCGTCCGGGCGAGCCGATCTATGTGCTGCTGTACGCCGCTGCGATCATTTTCTTCTGCTTCTTCTACACGGCACTCGTGTTCAACAGCAAGGAAACGGCCGACAACCTGAAGAAGAGTGGTGCATTCATCCCGGGCATTCGTCCGGGTGACCAGACCGCTCGCTATATCGACAAGATTCTGGTTCGCCTGACGTTGGCCGGCGCGGTGTACATCACCTTCGTCTGCCTGCTGCCCGAGTTCCTGATCCTGAAGTACAACGTACCGTTCTACTTCGGTGGTACCTCCCTGCTGATCATCGTGGTCGTCACGATGGACTTCATGGCCCAGGTGCAAAACTACATGATGTCCCAGCAGTACGAATCGCTGCTGAAGAAGGCTAACTTCAAGACATCGTAGGGCTGTGAGTTTCAGTATTGAGAATATTGGGTATGGGCGGTGTACCGCCACGTTAAACAGTTTTAGGAGAATGAAATGAGAGTTTCGGCTTCGGTCAAAACCATCTGCCGTAATTGCAAGGTCATCCGCCGTAAAGGTGTGGTGCGTGTGATTTGCACCGACCCGCGCCACAAGCAGCGCCAGGGTTGATTGAAGAGTATTAGAGGACGCACATGGCACGTATTGCTGGCATCAACATTCCGCCGCACAAGCACGCTGAAATCGGCCTGACCGCCATTTTCGGTATCGGTCGCACCCGCGCCCGTCAAATCTGCGAAGCGAGCGGCATCGAATATTCGAAGAAGATCAAAGATCTGACCGACGGCGATCTCGAGAAGATCCGTGACCAGATCGCTCTGTTCACGATCGAAGGCGATCTGCGTCGCGAGACGACGATGAACATCAAGCGTTTGATGGACATCGGTTGCTATCGCGGCTTCCGTCACCGTCGCGGCCTGCCGATGCGCGGCCAGCGCACGCGCACCAATGCCCGCACCCGCAAGGGTCCGCGCAAGGCTGCGCAGTCCCTGAAGAAATAAGGATAGACCAGCATGGCTAAAGCACCTGCAAACAACGCCGCACAGCGCGTTCGCAAGAAGGTTCGCAAGAACGTTGCGGACGGTATCGCCCACGTGCATGCCTCGTTCAACAACACCATCATCACGATCACCGATCGCCAGGGCAACGCCCTGTCGTGGGCTTCGTCGGGTGGCCAGGGCTTCAAGGGCTCGCGCAAGTCGACCCCGTTCGCTGCGCAGGTCGCTTCCGAAGTGGCCGGCCGTGCTGCTGTCGAACAAGGCATCAAGAACCTCGACGTCGAGATCAAGGGCCCCGGCCCCGGTCGCGAATCGTCGGTGCGCGCACTGGCTGCGCTCGGCATCCGGATCAATTCCATTGCCGACGTGACGCCCGTCCCGCACAACGGCTGCCGTCCCCAGAAGCGTCGTCGCATCTGATCGTCAGTCCGCAAGGCGCAGCCAGCTTTCGAGCGGCTGCGCATTTGTTTTTTAACTAAGCCCACCGCCATCCGCGTCCCGCAGATGGCTCCCGCAGGCAACTGCGGCAGATGACACAAAGGAATACTCGTGGCACGCTACCTCGGCCCCAAGGCCAAACTTTCCCGCCGTGAAGGCACCGACCTGTTCCTGAAGAGCGCCCGCCGCTCGATTCAAGACAAGGCCAAGTTCGATTCGAAGCCCGGCCAGCACGGTCGCACTTCGGGTCAGCGCACCTCGGACTACGGTCTGCAACTGCGTGAAAAGCAGAAGGTCAAGCGCATGTACGGCGTGCTCGAAAAGCAGTTCCGCCGCTACTTCGAGGAAGCCGATCGCCGCCGTGGCAACACCGGCGCGAATCTGCTGTTCATTCTCGAATCGCGCCTGGACAACGTCGTCTACCGCATGGGCTTCGGCTCGACCCGCGCTGAAGCACGTCAGCTCGTGTCGCACAAGGCGATCACGGTGAACGGCCAGTCGGTCAACATCCCGTCGTACCTGGTCAAGACCGGCGACGTGATTGCCGTGCGCGACAAGTCGAAGAAGCAGAACCGCATTGTCGAAGCCCTTCAACTCGCCCAACAAGTCGGTATCCCCGCTTGGGTCGATGTGAACGCCGACAAGGCCGAAGGTACCTTCAAGAAGGTGCCCGATCGCGACGAATTCGCGGCCGACATCAACGAATCGCTGATCGTCGAACTGTATTCGCGCTGATATTTTTGTTCCCGCACACCTCGCGTGTGTGGGAAGCAAGTTTTTGTTGATCACGTTCCTGCCCCGTGCTTCGCTGCCGCGGGTCAGGTGCTTCACCAGCCTTACCGGTGTAACGAGCCGGGGGTATTGAGAGGAAGTCTGCATGCAAACCACCCTGCTGAAACCCAAGACCATTCAGGTCGAGCAACTTGCCGCCAACAAGGCCAAGGTCACGCTCGAACCTTTCGAGCGCGGCTATGGCCACACGCTCGGCAACGCGCTGCGTCGCGTTCTGCTGTCGTCCATGGTGGGCTATTCGGCCACCGAAGTCACGATTGCCGGCGTTCTGCATGAGTACTCGTCGATCGACGGCGTGCAGGAAGATGTCGTCAACATCCTTCTGAATCTCAAGGGCGTGGTGTTCAAGCTCCACAACCGCGACGAAGTCACGCTGAGCCTGCGCAAGGACGGCGAAGGCCCGGTCCTGGCATCGGACATCCAGACCCCGCACGACGTCGAGATCATCAATCCTGACCACGTGATCGCGCACCTGTCGCAAGGCGGCAAGCTCGACATGCAGATCAAGGTCGAAAAGGGTCGCGGCTATGTGCCCGGCACGATGCGCCGCTACGCCGACGAGCCCACCAAGTCGATTGGCCGCATCGTTCTCGACGCGTCGTTCTCGCCTGTCAAGCGCGTGAGCTACACGGTCGAAAGCGCCCGCGTCGAACAGCGTACCGACCTGGACAAGCTCCTGGTCGAAATCGAAACCAACGGTGCCATCACCGCTGAAGATGCGGTTCGTGCCTCGGCTAAAATCCTGGTCGAGCAGCTCGCAGTGTTCGCGCAGCTCGAAGGCGGCGAACTGGCTGCATTCGATGCACCGGCACCGCGCAGCGCACAGCAATTCGATCCGATCCTGCTGCGCCCTGTCGACGAGCTCGAACTCACCGTGCGTTCGGCCAACTGCCTGAAGGCCGAAAACATCTACTACATCGGTGACCTGATCCAGCGCACCGAGAACGAGTTGCTCAAGACCCCGAACCTGGGTCGCAAGTCGCTCAACGAAATCAAGGAAGTCCTCGCTTCGCGCGGCCTGACCTTGGGTATGAAGCTTGAAAGCTGGCCGCCGGCCGGTCTCGACAAGCGTTGATTTTTGTTTTGAATTGAGCCCTTGAGGGCTCGTGCCCGGGCAGTACCTGATACGGCTGCCTGTTTAATAAAGTAAAGGAAAAGCACCATGCGTCACGGACACGGACTTCGCAAACTCAACCGCACCAGCTCGCACCGCCTTGCGATGCTGCAGAACATGATGAACTCGCTCATCGAGCACGAAGTCATCAAGACCACGGTCCCCAAGGCCAAGGAACTGCGCCGCGTCATCGAACCGATGATCACGCTCGCCAAGAAGCCCACGCTCGCCAACAAGCGTCTGGCCTTCGACCGCCTGCGTGACCGCGACAGCGTCGTCAAGCTCTTCGCCGATCTGGGCCCGCGTTTCGCGGCACGTCCGGGCGGCTACACGCGCATCCTGAAAATGGGTTTCCGCGTGGGCGACAACGCGCCGATGGCGCTGGTCGAACTGGTCGACCGTCCTGAAATTAAAGAAGCAGATGCCGAGCAAGGCGCTGCTGAATAAGGTATAATTCCATCTTGCCGCGCGATGGAGCAGCCTGGTAGCTCGTTGGGCTCATAACCCAAAGGTCGCAAGTTCAAATCTTGCTCGCGCAACCAATTTAAAAGGCCCTTTGAATTTCAAAGGGCCTTTTTTCTTGGGTCTGTGAACTGAATGAATGAAGCCCTCGCAACGAGGGCTTTTCTACGTCTCGGATCTCTCATCGTGCCATGCTGACCAGCGGATCACGCTGCAGAAATTGCCGCGATGGAAGTGCGGTTTCCGATCCGCAATCTCATTGGCCGCAAGGCGTCCGGATGCCAGCAAGTGCCGGCCCAAAGCGGATTCGCCGATGCCGACACGATGCGGCGCGTGTCCAGCGTCAAGTAGGCACTCCGCCGGCGGTCTACCGCAAGCGCCACGCGCACGCCATCGGCTGACGGCGCGGTGTGGCGGAGCCAAGATCAGTCCGGAACGACCGCCGTGACCTCGATCTCGACCTTCGCCCGATGCTCGACCAGCGCCGCCACCTGCACGCAGGTCATCGCCGGGAAGTTGCGGCCCATCGCATCGCGATAGACCGGACCCAGCTCGGCCAGTCGCCGGGTGTATTCGTCCCGGTCCGTCACATACCAGGTCATGCGCACCATGTGCTCGGGACCGGCGCCGGCTTCGCGCAGCACTTCGGCGATGTTGCGCAGCGCCAGGCCGCATTGCTCGATGAAGTCGTCCGACTCGAACTGCTGCTGCGCATTCCAGCCGATCTGGCCACCGACGAACACCATGGTGCCGCGCGCGGCCACGCCATTCGCATAGCCCTTGGGGGGCAACCAGCCCGCCGGCTGCAAGAGTTTGTTGATCATGATGTGCTGTTGAGTTGTCTCAGTTTGAATCGCTGGAGTTTGCCGGTCTCGGTGCGCGGCAGCACCGTCACGAACTCGATCTCGCGCGGGTATTTGAAGGGCGCGATGGTGGCCTTCACATGGTCTTGCAGCGCCTTGACGAGCACTGCATCGCCTTCGTGGCCGGGCTTGAGCACGCAGAAGGCCTTCACGATCATGCCGCGGTCGGCGTCGGGCTTGCCGATCACGCCGCACTCGGCCACGGCAGGGTGCTTCAGGAGCGCGTCTTCGACCTCCGGTCCGCCGACGTTGTAGCCAGCCGTGATGATCATGTCGTCGGCGCGTGCCTGGTAGAAGAAGTAGCCGTCGTCGTCCTGCACGAACGAATCGCCGGGGTAGTTCCAGCCGTTCTTCACATAGTCGGTCTGGCGCGGATCGTCCAGATACCGGCAACCTACAGGTCCTTGCAAGGCCAGCTTGCCGACCGTGCCGTGCGGCACCTCGTCGCCCTTGTCGTCCACCACCTTCGCAGTGAAGCCGGGCACCGCCTTGCCGACCGCACCCTTGCGCACATCGTCGCCCGCAGCGGAGATGTAGATGTGGAACACCTCGGTGCCGCCGATGCCGTCGAGCATCTCGATGCCGGTGGCTTCCTTCCACAGCTGACGTGTGGCATCAGGCAGGGCCTCGCCTGCGCTCACGCTGATGCGCAGGCGGGGCATGCCGTGCTGCCGCACGAAAGGCGCCATCTGGCGATAGAACGTGGGCGCGGTGTAGCAGATGGTCGCACCAATCTCGTTGATGAGCTTCACCAAGCCTTCGGGCGTGAACGGCGCATCGGCGAAATACACGGAAGCGCCGGCCCACATCGGAAACACGAGCAGGCCGCCGAGCCCGAAGGTGAAGGCCAGCGGCGGCGATCCCACCACGATGTCGTCGCTGTGCGCCTTGAGCACGTGGCGCGGCCAGGTCTCGCACATGGCGAGCACGTCGCGGTGCGTGGTGACCGGCGCCTTGGGCTTGCCCGTGGTGCCGGATGTGAATGCGAGCAACGCGATGTCGTCCGCGGCTGTGGGGCATGCGGTGAACACGCCGCTTTTGCTCGCAGCACGCGCAGACAGCGAATCGGCCGCGTCGGGCTTGTTGAATGCAATCACCGTTGCGAGAACCGGATGCTCTTTCTGCGCAGTCACCAGTTCGTCGAGCAGCCGACCGTCACATAGCGCAGCGACAGGGCGCGCCTTCTCGATGATTTCGCCCAACTCCTTCGCGCGCAAAAGCGGCATCGTCGCCACTGCGATCAAGCCAGCCTTGACCACCGCGAGCCACGCGAGCGCCATCGCCACCGAATTGCCGCCGCGCAGCAGCACGCGGTTGCCCGGCACCAGCCCGAGGTCTTCGGTCAGCACCTGCGCAATGCGGTTGACTTCGACAACGGCCTGGTTGTACGTGAGCGTGCCGCTCGGCGAGCGCAGCATCGGCTTGTCGCCGAAGCCCTTGGCGTCGGCCTTGTCCAGCAGTTCCTCCACGAGGTTCAACTGGTCGGGCAGTTGCAGCTCGGGCAGGTCATAGCGAAACACCGGGAGCTGCTCGGCAGGCGGCAGGCGGTCGTGAACGAAGCGGTCGACTTGGGCAGACACGGTATTTATCCCCGCAGAACGGATTTGCCAATGATCAGTTGTTGGACTTCCGTTGCGCCTTCGTAAATGCGCAGCGAGCGGATGTCGCGGTAGAGGCTTTCAATCTTCGTGCCAACCTTTACGCCGAGGCCGCCGTGCATCTGCAGTGCCATGTCAATCACGCGGCTCGCGTTTTCGGTGGCGCACATCTTGGCCATCGCCGCGGCTGCGGACACATCGCCCACGGCTGCCGCACCCCGCTGTTCAGCGTCGTCGCGCATCCATGCGGCGCGGTAAGTGAGCAGTGCGGCGCTGTCGATCAGCGCGGCCATCTCGCCGAGCTTGGCCTGCGTGAGCTGGAAGTCGGCGAGCGTCTGGCCGAACATGCGGCGGCCCTTGGCATGCGCAATCGCTTCGGCCAGTGCGCGGCGTCCCATGCCCAGCGCTGCCGCTGCGACCGAAGCGCGAAAGATGTCGAGCGTGCGCATCGCAAGCTTGAAGCCGCCGTTGACTTCGCCCAGCTGCGCGGTGCGCGGCACGACGCAGTTGTCGAAGCGCAGCGTGGCCAGCGGGTGCGGCGCCATCACATCGATGTGCTCGGAGGTGTCGAGGCCGGGCGTCGTCGCATCGACGATGAACACCGTGATGCCACGCGTGCCGCCCGTCGGATCGGTCTTTGCGAACACGCAATAGAAGTCGGCGATGCCGCCGTTGCTGATCCAGGTCTTCTGGCCGTTCAGCAGCCAGCCGTCGGCCGTCGGCTCGGCGCGCATGGCCATCGCGGCCACGTCCGAGCCCGCGTCGGGTTCGCTCAATGCGAAGGCCGCGATCTTGTCGCCCTTGCCGACCGCCGTCAGGTACTGCGATTGCTGTTCAGGCGTGCCCGCGAGCGTGATCGCACCGCTGCCCAGCCCCTGCATCGCAAAGGCAAAGTCGGCCAGCGGCGAGTGGTAGCCCAGCGTCTCGCGCAGCAGCACAAGCGCGCGCGAATCGAGTCGCTCCAGCGCGCCGCCCGCGCTGCCGGGCACGGCATAGCGCAGCCATCCGCCATCTCCCAGGCGGCGCACCCATTCGCGGCAAGCCGCGCGGTCGTCGCGCTCGTCGACTTCCTGTGCGGCGCACCAGGGCAGAAGATCGCGTGCGATCGCACGATGGGCTTCATCGAAGAAAGGCAGTGCGAGGTGTGCCGTCGAAGGCGGTGCGGGGATCTTCGTCATCATGACTTCAGTCCCCACCGAACACGGGCTTGCGCTTGGCCGCAAAGGCTTCGTAGGCGCGCTTGAAGTCCTCGGTCTGCATGCAGATCGCCTGCGCCTGCGCTTCGGCCTCGATCGCCTGATCGATGGTCATCGACCATTCCTGCGCGAGCATGGTCTTGGTCATGCCGTGCGCGAAGCTCGGGCCTTCGGCCAGTTCGCGCGCCACCTTGGTGGCGGCGGCAAGCAATGCATCGCTTTCGTGCAGCGCGTTGAAGAAGCCCCAGTCGTGGCCCTCTTGCGCCGTCATGGCGCGGCCGGTGAAAAGCAATTCGGATGCGCGGCCCTGGCCGATCATGCGCGGCAGCAATGCACATGCGCCCATGTCCGCGCCGGCCAGGCCCACGCGGGTGAAGAGAAACGCCGTGCGCGTCAAAGGCGAGCCGTAGCGCAGGTCGCAGGCCAGCGCGATCATTGCGCCGGCACCGGCGCACACCCCGTCGATCGCACCGACGACCGGCTGCGGGCAGGCGCGAATCGCCTTCACCAGGTCGCCCGTCATGCGCGTGAATTCGAGCAGCTCCGGCATGCGCATGCCGGTGAGCGGGCCGATGATTTCGTGCACGTCGCCGCCCGAGCAGAAGTTGCCGCCTGCGCCGGTCACCACGATCGCTTTCACGTCGGTTGCGTAATTCAACGCGCGGAACAGGTCGCGCAACTCGGCGTACGAATCGAAGGTCAGCGGGTTCTTGCGCTCCGGGCGATTCAGCGTGACGGTGCCGACGCCCGCGTCGTAACTCCACGCGAAGTGCTCGGCCTTGTAGTCGGCCTTGGCTTCGAATTGAGCGCGCATGGGGTTGCCCGCGCCGATGTAATGCTTCATGGGGTCTCCGCCAATTGGCTGTGTGAGTGTTGCTTGACCTTGCCGAGCAGCTTGTGCAGCTGCGCGATCTCTTTGCTGCTGAGGCCCGCGAAGGCCTCGACGATCCAGTCTTCGTGCTGCTGCGCCATCTCGTTGAAGAGCTTGCGGCCGCGCGCGGTAAGCCGCACGCGCCAGGCACGGCGATCGCCCTCGACATTGATGCGCTCGACCAGCCCCTCGGTCACGAGCTGGTCGGTGATGCCGGTGACGTTGCCGCCGGTCACCATCATGCGGCGCGAGAGCTCGTTCATCTTCAGTCCGTCGGGCGAGCGCTCGAGTTGCGACATCAGGTCGAAGCGCGGCAGCGTGGTGGCGAACTGGGAGCGCAACTCGTTGCGCACCTGCTTCTCGATCAGCTGGGTGCAGGTGAGCAACCGCAGCCAGAGCCGCAAGGCTTCGGGGTGTTCGCTGTGCGCGCGCGCTTCGAGGTCCATGTCAGTGCGTTTCCTCGGGGTCCGGCGCGGCCGCGGAGCCCGCGTTGGCTGCGGCGATCTGCTGCTGCTTGGCGATCTCGCGGTACATCTGGTCGCGTCCGCTCAGGTACTGCTTGGGCCAGTCGACATCGCGGCTCTGCAGCTTGGCGGCTTCGTGCAGCGTCCAGGCCGGGTCCGCCAGGTGCGGGCGCGCGACGGCGCACAGGTCGGCGCGGCCGGCCGCGATGATGCTGTTGGCCTGGTCCGCCTCGGTGATCGCGCCGACAGCGATGGTCGCAATGCCGACCTCGTTGCGGATGCGGTCGGAGAACGGCGTCTGGTACATGCGGCCGTAGACCGGCTTGGCGGCGCGCGTGGTCTGGCCCGACGACACGTCGATGAAATCGGCGCCGGCTTCCTTGAAGAGGCGAGCGACGATGACCGCGTCCGCATCGGTGTTGCCGCCGGGCGCCCAGTCGTGCGCGGAGATGCGCACGCTCATCGGCTTGTCCTCGGGCCACACGGCGCGCATCGCGCGGAACACTTCGAGCGGGTAGCGGCAGCGTGCTTCGATGTCGCCGCCGTACGCGTCGGTGCGCTGGTTGGTGAGCGGGCTGATGAAGGCCGACAGCAGGTAGCCGTGCGCGCAGTGCAGCTCGACCCAGTCGAAGCCGCATTCGGCGGCGCGACGGGTGGACGCCACGAACTGGTCGCGCAGCGAGTCCATCTGCTCACGCGTGACGGCGGCGGGCAGCTGGCTCTGTTCGCCGTAGGGCACGGCGCTCGCGCCGAGCACCGGCCAGTTGCCGTCTTCCAGCGGCTCGTCGGTGCCTTCCCAGCCCACGCGTGTAGAGCCCTTGGGGCCGCTGTGGCCGAGCTGCAGGGCGATCTTGGCGCTCGACTGCGTGTGCACGAAATCGACGATGCGCTTGAAGGCCGCCTGCTGCGTGTCGTTGTAGAGGCCGGTGCAGGCCGGCGTGATGCGGCCTTCGGGCGTCGGGCTGGTCATCTCGACGAACACCATCGCGGCGCCGCCGAGCGCGCGCGCGCCCAGGTGCACCAGCAGGAAGTCTTGCGGCACGCCGTCGACCGCGCTGTAGGTGGCCATCGGCGACACCAGGATGCGGTTCTTCAGCGTGAGGCCGCGCACGGTGTAGGGCATGAGCATCGGCGCCATCGCCTTGCCGCCCGCGAGCCATTGCTCGTAGCCGCCCAGCCATTGCGTGTCGCGCACGCGCAGGTTCTCGTGGCTGATGCGCTGCGAGCGCGTGAGCAGCGAATACGCGAACTGCTCGATCTCCATGCCGGTGTAGCGCGGCACGTTCTCGAACCACTCGGTGGAGTTGCGCGCGGCGTTCTGGATCTTCAGCACTTCGACGCTGCGGCGCGCTTCATAACCTTCGAGCACATGGTCGAGCGTGCCGCCCTGTTCGAACTCGTTCGCGAGATCGATGGCATCTTCCAGCGCGAGCTTGGTGCCCGAGCCGATGGAAAAATGCGCCGTGTGCGCCGCGTCGCCCATCAGCACCACGGGCACCGAGCGGCCTTCGACGTCGATGCGATGCGTCCAGCGCTCGCACACCACGCGCGGAAAGCGGATCCAGTTGGCCGAACCGCGCAGGTGCGTGGCGTTGCTGATGAGCGCGTGGCCGCCCAGGTACTTGGCGAACAGCTTCTCGCAGAAGGCGATGGCTTCGGGCTGCTCCATCTGGTCCAGGCCGTGGGCCTTCCACACGGCCTCGGGCGTCTCGACGATGAAGGTGGAGGTCTTGTCGTCGAACTGGTAAGCGTGTGCCTGGAACCAGCCGTGCTCGGTCTGTTCGAAGGCGAAGGTGAAGGCGTCGAAGGTCTGGTGCGTGCCCAGCCACACGAAGCGGCATTCGCGCAGGTCGACGTCGGGCTTGAACACCTCGGCATAGCGCTGGCGGATGCGGCTGTTGAGGCCGTCGCTGGCAATGACGAGATCGGCGTTGTACTTCGCGGCGATCGCCTGGTCGTCGGTGGCATCTGTTTCGAACACCAGGTCGACACCGAGTGCCAGGCACCGCTCCTGCAGGATGTTGAGCAGGCGCTTGCGGCCGATGCCGCAGAAGCCGTGGCCGCCCGAGCGCACCTGGCGGCCCTTGAAGAAGACCTGGATGTCGTCCCAGTGATGGAACTCGTTGCCGATCAGCGCCGCGGTTTCGGCGTCCGCTGCCTTGAGGTTGCCCAGCGTCTGGTCGCTCAGCACCACGCCCCAGCCGAAGGTGTCGAAGGGACGGTTGCGCTCGACCACGGTGACCTCCAGCGCGGGGTTGCGCGCCTTCATCAACAGGGCGAAGTACAGGCCCGCAGGTCCGCCGCCGATGCACAGGATGCGTTGGAGGTCCGAGGCGGGAGCGGTGTTGACCGGGCTGAGGCTGTTCATGGCTGAATAGTTTAGACATAAACAATCTGCTGTCAATGCTGTTCATCACGGGCGCCGGAGCCTCCGGGAGCGGGCTGATGCAAACACTTGCAAAAATCAATACCATGGCCCCATGCAACACTTGATACCCAAGATCGAGTCGCAGCTGGCCTCGCTGCCTGTCCCCATCGCGCTGGAACTGCCGGATGGCCGGCGCGTGGCCCAGGCGGGAGCCCGCGTCACGCTGGCGTTCAAGGAGTGGGCGGTGCTGGCCAAGCTGGCCGCCCGGCAGGTGGGTGCCATCGGCGAGGCCTACGTCGAGGGCAAGGTGCAGATCGAGGGCGCGATGCGCGACCTGATCGACGCCACCGTCGGCATGCTGCCGGGCAACCCGGCCGAAACCGACACCAGCTGGTGGAGCCGCCTGCAGCACCGCGCCAAGTCGCACGGCTCGCATTCGCTGCGCAAGGACGCCGCGCAGATCGAGTTCCACTACGACGTCTCCGACGACTTCTACGCGCTCTGGCTCGATGCGCGCCGGGTCTATTCGTGTGCCTACTTCCGTACGCCCGAGCTCACGCTCGCACAGGCGCAGGAAGCCAAGCTGGACCACATCTGCAAGAAGCTCATGCTGCAGCCCGGCGAGCGCTACCTGGACATCGGCTCCGGCTGGGGCGCGCTGCTGCTGTGGGCGGCCGAGCACTACGGCGTCGATGCCACCGGCATCACGCTGTCGAAGAACCAGCATGCGTACGTGCAGCGCCTCATCGAAGAGAAGGGCCTGCAGGGCCGCGTGCGCGTGGAGCTGCGCGACTACCGCGAGCTCTCGTCCGACCAGCCCTTCGACAAGATCTCCTCGATCGGCATGTTCGAGCATGTGGGCGCGGCCAACATGCCGACCTACTTTCGCAAGATCCATGCGCTGCTCAAGCCCGGCGGTCTGGTCATGAACCACGGCATCACCTCGGGCGAGCTCAACTACCGGCAACTGGGCGCCGGCATGGGCGATTTCATCGAGAAGTACATCTTCCCCGGTGGCGAGCTGCTGCACGTCACGCACGTGCTGCGCGAGACTGCAGCGGCCGGCCTGGAGATGGTCGACACCGAGAGCCTGCGCCCGCACTACGCGCGCACGCTCTGGGCCTGGTCCGACGCGCTCGAGGCGCGGCTGGACGCGGCGCTCGAAGTGCTGCAGCGAAGCGGCGGCCGCCAGGCCGAGAACGCCGAGCGCGTGCTGCGCGCCTACCGCTTGTACCTCGCCGGCTCGGCCATGAGTTTCGAGCAGGGTTGGATCTCCCTGCACCAGATGCTGTCGATAAAGCCTGACGGCAATGTAGGGCGCGCAGGCGTCTTGCGCGGCGCGCAATCGGTGTACCCTTTTGCCCGTGATTACATCTACAAGTGAGTGAGAAAAAACATGCTCTATCGTTTCAAGTCCCGGGCCGCTCCTGATTTCGTGATGCTCGAAGTGCATGCACGCCAGTTGCTCGACATCGTGGGCAAGTCCGCCGCGCCGCAGGGCATCATCACGGTCGACCAGATTCCCGCCGCCATCGCCGCGATCGATGCCGCACTGGCGCGCGAGGCCGGCAATGCCCACAACCACGACGACTACGCCGTCGAGGGCCATGACAGCGACGCCGAAAAGCAGCATGTGGGACTGCACCAGCGTGCAGCCCCCCTGCTTCACATGCTCAAGGACTCCCTGGCCGACGGCAAGGACGTGACCTGGGGCACCTGATCAGTCGACCTTCGCGCCCGACTCCTTGACCACCTTCGCCCACTTCACATGCTCGCTCGCAATGAGCGCGGTGAAGTCGGCCGACGAATTGCCGCTCGGGATCGCGCCCTGGGCGAGCATCTTTTCCTTGATGGCGGGCGTGCCCAGCGACTTGGCCACTTCCTGCTGAATCCGGTTCACGATTTCAGGCGGGGTGCCGGCAGGCGCCAGAAGGCCGAACCATGAACTCGCCTCATAGCCCTTGAGCGACGGGCCTCCCGCCTCTGCCACCGTCGGAATGTCCGGCAGCGCCGGCGAACGCTGCGCGCTGGTCACGGCCAGCGCGGTCAGCTTGCCGCCCTTGATCTGCGCCATCGACGAGGGCAGGTTGTCGAACATCACATCGGCATTGCCGCCCACCATGTCCAGCAGCGCCGGGCCCGAGCCCTTGTACGGAATGTGCGCCATGAAGGTGCCCGTCATGCTCTTGAAGAGCTCGCCGGCGAGGTGGATCGACGTGCCGCTGCCGCTGGACGCCATGTTGAGCTTGCCCGGGTTCGCCTTGGCGTACTTGATGAAGTCCTGCACGTTGCGGATGTTCAGTTCCTTGGCTTTGTCGGCGTTCATCTCCATCACATTGGGCACGGCCGCCACCAGCGTGATCGGCACGAAATCCTTGATCGGGTCGAACGGCAGCTTGGGGTACAGCGCGCGGTTGATGCCGTGCGTGCCCACCGTGCCCATCAGGAGCGTGTAGCCGTCGTTGGGCGCGCGCGCCACCAGCTCGGCGCCCACGTTGCCGCCCGCGCCCGCGCGGTTGTCCACGATGAATTGCTGGCCGAAGGCCTTGGAAAGCTCGGGTGCGACGGCTCGCGCCAGGATGTCGGTGGTGCCGCCGGCCGCAAAGGGCACGACGATGCGCACGGGCTTGGTCGGCCAGGTGCCCTGGGCCCAGGCGGCGGGCGCCATGAGGGCGATGGCGGCGGCAGCGGAAGCCGTCAGCGCGGCCCGGCGATTCGTTTTGAAAGATAAGTTCATGCGGCTCTTTTTACAGGCGAACCGCGTCCCGCACCGCGAGTGAAAACCCCGGTGTCCTGGCGCCGCCGACGCCTTCAGTTCACCTGCATCCGCTCGGCGAAGCGGTCGTCGCGAAAGCGCTCCAGCACAAAGTCGACGAACACCCGCGTCTTGGGCGGCAACAGCTTCTTGCTCGGGTAGTAGAGCCACACCACGCCGGCATCGAAATGCCATTCTGGCAACAGCCGCACCAGCTCGCCGCTGCGCAGGCTGCGCTCCACGAAGGGCATCGGCAGCATCGCCGCGCCCAGCCCCAGCAGCGCGGCCTGTGCGATGGCCTCGGGGTCGTTGAAGATCGCGCGCGGCCGCGGCAGCTCCACCGTGACCTGCCGGCCGCCGGCGTGCTGCAGCGTCCAGCTGCGCAGCCGACCGGTCGGCGAGGAGCGGCGCAGTAGCGCGTCCAGCTGCGCCAGGTCGGCCGGCTGTCGGGGCATGTCGCGCCCCGCCAGGTAAGCCGGCGAGGCCACCGCCACCACGTGGATGCGCGACAGCTCGCGCGCCACCACGCCGGCCGACAGCTCGATGCCGCCGCCGATGGCCGCGTCGAAGCCTTCGCCGACCAGGTCCACCTGATGGTTGTCGAAATGCCAGTCGGGCACGATCGCCGGATACCGCGCGAGAAAGTCCCCGAGCATCGGCAGCACATGCTCGCGGCCGAAGGCCTGGCCCATGCTGACCTTCAAGGTGCCGGCCGGCTGGCCGTCGTCCTGGGCGAGTCCGGCGACGGCCTCCTGCAGCGTGGCGAGCGCCCCGCCGATCTGCGCCAGGAAGCGCTCGCCGGCCTCGGTCAGCGTGAGGCGGCGCGTGCTGCGCTGGAACAGCCGCACGCCCAACCGGGCTTCCAGCCGCGCGACGTTCTTGCTGACGGCGGCCGGCGTGAGCGCCAGCCGCCGGGCGCCCGCCGAGAAACTGCCGCCTTCGGCGCTTTGAACGAAGGATTCCAGGTGGTTGAGCGGTTCCATCGAACGGATTTTCCGCGCCATCTTCAACTCTGGGTTGAATTTGATTGGGCCGATTGATGGCTACCGCGACGGCAATGAAATCCCGACACTGAAGTTCTTCCCTCCACAACCGAACGGAAAACATCATGGCCTCCACCGCTTCTTCTTCCTCCTCTTCTTCAGTCCTCGCCGGCAAGGTCGCCTTCGTCACCGGCGGCTCGCGTGGCATCGGCGCGGCGATCGTGCGCCGCCTGGTGCGCGACGGCGCCGCCGTCGCCTTCAGCTACAGCAGCGCCGCAGCCCCGGCCGACGAGCTGGTGCGCGGCATCGAGGCCGAAGGCGGCCGTGCGCTCGCGCTGAAGATCGACAGCGCCGACGCAGCCGCCCTCACCGCCGGCATCGACGAAGCAGCCCGCACGCTCGGCAAGATCGACATCCTGGTGAACAACGCCGGCGTGTTCCTGGGCGGCACGCTGGACGATCTTTCGCTCGAAGACTTCGACAAGACCCTCAATGTCAACGTGCGCGCCGTCTTCGTCGCCGCCAAGGCGGCCTCGCGCCACATGGGCGAGGGCGGCCGCATCGTCAACATCGGCAGCACCAACGCCGAGCGCATGCCCTGGCCCGGCGGCGCGGCCTACGCCATGAGCAAGTCGGCGCTCAAGGGCCTGGTGCAAGGCCTGGCACGCGACCTCGGCCCGCGCGGAATCACGGTCAACAACGTGCAGCCCGGCCCGGTCAATACCGACATGAACCCGGTCGACGGCCCGAACGCCGCCGCCATGCATGGCCTGATGGCGCTGCCGCGCCACGGCCACCCCGATGAAATCGCAGGCATGGTGGCCTACCTTGCCAGCCCGCAAGCGGCCTTCGTGACGGGCGCCAGCCTCAACATCGACGGCGGCTTCGCAGCCTGAGGTCAGACCCGGGGCTCAGCGCAGCAGCTTTTTCGCCGCCGCTGCGACAGCCTCCGCGCCGATGCGCGACTGCGCCTCCAGCACCGGCGCATAGCCCACCGGAATGCGCGGCGCGCCCAGCCGTGCGATGCGGCAGCCGGTCGCTTCGGCCGCGCTGGCCGCGATCTCCGCGCCGAAGCCCGCGGCCTGCACCGCCTCGTGCACCACCAGCAGCCGCCCGGTGTGCGCGCACGAAGAGAGCACCGTCTCGCGGTCCCACGGCCAGAGCGTGCGCAGGTCGATGAGGTCCACCGCGATGCCTTCGGCCGCCAATGCATCGCAGGCCGCGGCACAGGCCTGCATCTGCCGGCTCCAGCTCACCATCGTGAGCGCGTTGCCCTCGCGCACCCGGGCCGCCTTGCCCAGCGGCACGGCGATGTCTTCGTCCACCTCGCCGCGCAGGCCCCACAGCGTCTTGTGCTCGATGTAGACCACCGGATCCCCGCACTGCAGCGCGGCGCGCAAGAGGCCGTAGTTGTCCTGCGGCGTCGACGGGCTCACCACCACCACGCCCGGCAGGTGCGCGAACCACGCCTCGAGCGACTGCGAATGCTGCGCGGCCGAGGCGTCCCAGATGCCGCCCGGCATGCGCGCCACCAGCGGGACGCGGCCCTGGCCGCCGAACATGAAGCGGTTCTTGGCGGCCTGGTTCACCAGCTCGTCCATGCCGCAGAGCGCAAAGTCGACCACGCGCATCTCGACCACCGGGCGCAGCCCTGCGAGGGCCATGCCCACGCCGGCACCCATGATCGCGGCCTCGCTGATCGGCGTGTCGATCACGCGTTCTTCGCCGAAGGCCTGCTGCAGCCCCTTGTACTGGCCGAAGATGCCGCCGCGGCCCACGTCCTCGCCGAGCACGACCACGCGCGCGTCTGCTTCCATCTCGCGCTGCACGGCGAGCACGGCAGCTTCGGCGTAACTCAGTTCCTTGCTCAATGCCATTGGCCCGCTCCGATGGTCTGCACGTCGGTGAAGGCCATGCCGGGCTCGGGCCAGGGCGCCGCGTCGGCCACGGCGAGGGCGGTGTCCACCTCGTCGCGCGCCGTGTTCTCGATGGCGTCGAGCGTGGCCGCGCTCACGCCGGCCGAGAGCAGGTGCCCGCGGGTGCGCGCGATCGGGTCGGTCTCCAATGCAGCGGCCAACTCGGCCGGGTCGCGGTAGGCCGCGAGGTCCACAGACACATGGCCTTTGACGCGGTAGGTCAGCGCGTGCAGCAGGCGCGGCCCGCTGCCGCCGCGCACCTGGGCAACCAGTTTCGCGGCGGCCTCGTGTACCGCGAACACGTCGTTGCCGTCGACCTGCGTGGCGGCGATGTCCATGGACTCGGCGCGCGCCGACGCGCCCTCGCCCGCCGTCATCGGCCCGCTGGCGGTGGTGGCGCTCCAGCGGTTGTCTTCGCAGACGAAGAGCACCGGCAGCCGATACACGCGCGCCCAGTTCAGTGCTTCGAGAAACGGCCCCCGGTTGATGGCCCCGTCGCCGAAGAAGCAGACGGTGATGTCGTCCCCCTTCTTCAACAGCTTCTGCGCATGCGCCGCGCCCACCGCGATGGGCAGCCCCGCCGCCACCACGCCGTTGGCACCCAGCATGCCGACCGAGAAATCCGCGATGTGCATCGAGCCGCCCTTGCCGCCGTTGAAGCCCATGGCCTTGCCGAAGAGCTCGCACATCATCCGCGTGAGGTCCGCGCCCTTGGCCAGCGTGTGGCCGTGGCCGCGGTGGGTGGAGGTGAGGTAATCGCTCGTGCGCAGGTGCGCGCACACGCCGGCTGGCACCGCCTCCTGCCCCGTCGACAGATGCAGCGGGCCGCGCACCTTGGCAGCGCCGGCGGCTTCCTGGCCATAGGCGCTCACGCCGCCCTGGCTCGCGGCCTCGGCGGCATTCTCGAAAGCGCGGATGCGCACCATGGTGCGGTACAGCGCCTCGCCGGCGCCGGATGTGATCAGGTCCATCTTGTCTTCAATGCCCGTGGCACGGGCCCTCCGACAAAAATCGTATCAAGCGCGAAGCAAACGCGGCACCGGGCTTACCCCGCGCGAGAGCGAGGCACCACGCAAGCAAGCGGACGCGATGCACGACAAAAAGCCGACCCGCAAAGGTCGGCTGCTGAACCATCCGTTGAGCGAAACCGGGGCGCGGCGCTTGTCCTTGAGAGACAAAGCCGCGCCCGAGTTCTTGCCCGCAGTCGTCGGTCAGTCGCGTGCGCGTGCCGCGCGGGCTTCGTTGCGCAGATCGCGAATCTGGTCGTGGTTGCGCTGCGCACCCTGTGCCTGCGTTTGCACCACCTGGCGAACAGAGGCGGGCAGCGCCTGCTTCAGCGCCTTGCGATAGCGCGCCACCGCCGCGTCTTCACCGCGCTCGCACTCTTCCAGAATCGACAGCTCGCTGTTGGCGCCCACGGCGCCCTTCACATGCACCCAGCCGCGATGCAGCGCACCGCTGGTGGTGCCGCCTTCCGCCGGCTTGCCGCCGTGGGCAATCACGAGTTCCACCAGCTGGCTCGCGGCGGCCTGGCACTGCGCGGCGCGCGATGCAAAGACTTCCTTCAGGCGCGCGGTCTCGACCTCTTCGGCGCAGGTGCGAAAGCCGTACTCGCCGTCGCGTGTGTTCTCCAGAAGATCGTTCAGCACGTCGACCACGTCATCGTTCGACAGCGGATCGCCTTCAGGGAACGCCGTGTCTTCCTCGCGGAAATACAGGCGGTCGGCGCGCTCCCAAGCCGCGTGCGACGCGGGACGTGCCTGATCCCAGCCCAGCGAAGAGGTGCCGCGGCGCGCTTCCCATTCGCGGGCGAGCGACGGCTCGACCGCCGCAAACTCGTCGACCGCCGTCGCGCGGCTGGACCAACCCATTTCGTAGGCCGGGCCGTAGTCGTCATAAGTGCGTCCGGTTTCGTAGTACGGCTCGCGGTCGTAGGCGTTTTGCCAATGCGCGTGCTCGACGGTCGGGTTCACGCGCTCGGCCACGGCCTTGCCGCCGAGGCCGCCGGCCACGGCGCCGATGACCAGGCCGGCTGCGGCGCCCACCGGGCCGCCTACAGCGCCGACGGCCGCGCCTGCCACTGCACCGCCCGTGGCGCCTACGCCCGTGCCTACGGGATGTGCGCCGGGCGCGCCGGAAATGGGATCGCGGTTCAGATCGTCGGAAGTGGTGTTCTTGTCCAGTGCCATGTTGTGCTCCTTGAGTGATGGATGAGGTGGAAATTGAATGAACAGGGTTTCATCCTCACGCGCTCTGAGGCCTCGGCCGTGGGGCGCGGGCGCGGCTGCTTGTAGGCGCACGCTGTACCAAAGACCCTTCATGCGGGCGAGCTAATGACGCTGCGCATCCGGCGTCGTTCAGCGAGCCAGACAGGTGGCGGTGCGGCTCGCATCGGCTTGCGCGGTGAGCTTGTTTCTCGCACGCACGGCGCATCGCCGCGATGTCCAAAGCAGGCCCAATTCGCTCGGGGAATTCCCCGATGCCTTTCGCGCGCCCGGGGTGGGATAGTTAGTTCGCCCTTCAAACTAACTAATTTCTTACACCGGCTCTGGCTTCGGCCTGCTGCGGGCGAAACAACTCTGGAGAGACATCGATGCAACTCAAACACACCCTGGCCGCCATGGCCTTCGGCCTGACCGCCGTGAGCGCTCTGGCCCAGACCGTGGTCGGCGTGAGCTGGTCCAACTTCCAGGAAGAACGCTGGAAGACCGACGAGGCCGCCATCAAGGCCCAACTGGAGAAGCTGGGCGCCAAGTACATCAGTGCCGATGCCGGCGGCTCGCCCGAAAAGCAGCTGGGCGACATCGAGGGCCTGATGGCCAAGGGTGCCAAGGCGCTCATCGTGCTCGCCATGGACAAGGACGCGATCCTCCCCGCCGTGACCAAGGCCACGCGCCAGAAGGTGCCCGTGGTGGCCTACGACCGCCTGATCGAAGCGCCCGGCGTTTTCTACATCACCTTCGACAACGTCGAGGTCGGCCGCATGGAAGCGCGCGAAGTGCTCAAGGTCAAGCCCAAGGGCAACTACGCGATCATCAAGGGCTCGCCCAGCGACCCGAACGCCGACTTCCTGCGCGCGGGCCAGCAGGAGGTGCTCGCGGACGCCATCAAGAAGGGCGACATCAAGATCGTCGGCGACGAATACACCGAAGGCTGGAAGCCCGAGGTCGCCCAGAAGAACATGGAGCAGATCCTCACCAAGAACGGCAACAAGGTCGACGCGGTGGTGGCCGCCAACGACGGCACCGCCGGCGGCGCGGTGGCTGCGCTCACGGCCAAGGGCCTGCGCGGCGTGCCGGTGTCGGGCCAGGACGCCGACTTTGCCGCGCTCAACCGCGTGGCGCTGGGCACGCAGACCGTCACGATCTGGAAGGACTCGCGCGAACTCGGCCGCGAAGCCGCCACGGCCGCGGTCTCGCTCGCGGCCGGCAAGCCGGTCGACAAGGCCGCGCCGTGGGCCGGCGGCGCCAAGAAGATCTCGCTGTCCTCGCGCCTGCTGACGCCGGTGCCGATCACGCGCGACAACCTGGACGTGATCGTCAAGGCCGGCTGGATCAAGAAGGACGAACTCTGCAAGGGCGTCACGCCCGCCAGCGCGCCCGCCGCCTGCAAGTAAGTAAGCAAGCAACCGACAGCCAGTCGTCAATCCGCGCAGCGCCGTGCCAAGCCGGGCTTCCCAAGGGGCCCGGCGGGATGCGGTTGCGCATCCGCTTCGAGGGCGAACTACCAATGAGCACCAACCACACCCCTGCGACGCCCGGCTGGTGGCGCCGCACCGGCATCGACCTGCGGCTGATCCTGATGAGCCTGCTGCTGGTCGCGATGGCGATCGTCTTCAGCGTCATGTCGGGCGGCGTCTTTCTCTCGCCCGAAAACCTCTACAACGTCGCGCAGCAGACGGCCGTGGTGGGCATCGTCTCGACGGTGATGGTACTGATCATCGTGGCGCGCCACATCGACCTGTCGGTGGGCTCGGTGATGGGCTTCGTGGGCGTGCTCATCGCGTACCTGCAATACACCTCGGGCTGGTCGTGGCCCACGGCCTGTCTTGCGGGATTGGCCGTGGCGCTGCTGGTGTCGATCTATCAGGGCTGGCTCACGGCCGTGCTGGGCGTGCCTTCTTTCGTGGTGACGCTGGGCGGCCTGATGTCGTTTCGCGGCGCGGCGTTTCTCGTGGCCGACGGCAAGACGCAGCCGGTCAACGACGAATTCTTCCAGCGCCTGGGCGGCGGCTACGACGGCGGCATCGGCACCACGGCGAGCTGGGTGCTTGCGGGCGTGGTGGCGCTGGTGCTCTTCGGCCGCATGGTGCAAAAGCGCCGCGCGCGCCAGCGCTACGACATGCCCACCGAGGCACTGTGGCTGGACGTGCTGATCACCGCCGTACCGGTGGCCGTGGTCGTCGGCTTTGCGGCGGTCATGAACAACTACCAGATCTCGTCGAAGACCGAGCCGCAGGGCATTCCGATTCCGGTGCTGATCTGGGCGGCGGTGGCCATCGTGCTGTCGTTCATCGTGCACCGCACGCGCTTCGGCCGCTATGTGTTCGCGATGGGCGGCAACCCCGATGCGGCGGCGCTGGTGGGCATTCCGGTCAAGCGCGTCACGCTGATGCTGTTCGCGCTGCTGGCGGTGCTGGTCACCGTGGCGGCCATCGTGTCGATCGCGCGGCTCAACGCGGGCACCAACTCGCTGGGCACCGGCATGGAGCTCTACGTGATCGCGGCGGCCGTCATCGGCGGCACCGCGCTCGCGGGCGGCAGCGGCTCGATCTTCGGTTCGGTGCTGGGCGCGCTGATCATGCAGTCGCTGGACAGCGGCATGCTGCTGCTGGACGTGCCCATCGGCAAGCGCATGGTCATCATCGGCCAAGTGCTGATCGTGGCGGTGGTGTTCGACGTGCTCTATCGCCGCAAGTTCGGGGAAAACTGAGATGACCATCGACACATCCAAACCGCTCGTCGAACTGAAGGAAATCCGCAAATCCTTCGGCGGCGTCAAGGCCGTCGACGGCGTGAGCGTCAACCTCTACCCCGGCGAAGTGGTGGCCCTGCTCGGCCACAACGGCGCTGGCAAGTCCACGCTGATGAAGATGCTCGCCGGCGCCTATCCCATCGATTCGGGCGACACGCTGATCGCGGGCGAGAAGGTCAACATCCGCACCCCCGCCGAGGCGCAGGGCCAGGGCATCGAGACCATCTACCAGACGCTCGCGCTCGCCGACAACCTCGACTCGGTGTCCAACCTCTTTCTCGGCCGCGAGAAGATGACGCGCTGGAACACGCTGGACGACCACTTCATGGAAGTGCAGGCGCGCAAGGTGTTCCACCGGCTCAACAAGAACTTCACCAACATCCGCGTGCCGGTGCGCCGCTTGTCGGGCGGGCAGCGGCAGGTGGTGGCGATCTCGCGTGCGCTGTGCTTCAATGCGCGCATCCTCATCATGGATGAGCCCTGCGCCGCGCTGGGACCCGAAGAAACCGCGATGGTCGGCGGGCTCGTCAGGCAGCTCAAGGCCGACGGCGTGGGCATTTTCCTGATCACGCACGACATGCCCGATGTGTTCTCGCTCAGCGACCGCCTGGCGGTCATGAAGAACGGCAAGCTGGTCGGCACCTACCGCACCCAGGACGTGACCGAAGACGAAGTGCTCGGCATGATCATCGCGGGCAAGCGGCCCGAAGGAAAAGAACAGGCGCACCACGCGGCGACAGCGGCCGTGGCGGCCTGATCGATCGCTGCCTGAAGCGTCCCGCGGCATGAAGACCATCGGCGACCAGCAGCTGCTCAAGCGCATGAACCGCAGCGTGCTGTTGCGGCTGCTGCGCGCGCAGCCCGGCCTCTCGCGCGCTCGCCTGGCCGGCGAGAGCGGGCTCACCAAGTCGACCGTGAGCCTGCTGGTGCGCGAACTGCTCGACGAAGGCTGGCTGCGGGAATCCGATGCGGCCGTGAACGACGGGCTCGGCCGGCCGTCGACGCCGCTGCAGATCGACGTGGGCGTGCGCGCATTGATGGGCGTGGAGATCGCGGTCGAAACGGTGCGTCTCGTGTGCGTTTCGCTGCAGGGCGAGGTGCTGTACTCCAACACCCACGCGCTGACCGACGGCTCGCCCGCCGGCGTGTGCGCACAGGTCGCGCGCATGGCGTCGGCGGGGCACCGGCAGTTGGAGGCTCTGGGGCTGCGGCTGTCGAGCATCGGCGTGTGCGTGCCGGGCGCGGTGGACGACTGCACCGGCGTGGTCCGCTTCGCGCCCAACCTCGGCTGGCGCAACGTGAGCCTGCTGCCCGCGCTGGAGAAATCCTTCGCCGCCGCGGGCCTGCCCGGCGTGACCGTGCAACTGCAGAACGATGCGGACGCGGCCGCACTGGGCGAGTACGAATTTGCCGCGGGCGAGGGCGAAGACCCGCTGATCTTCGTGAGCTGCGACGTCGGCGTGGGCGCGGGCGTGGTGCTCAACGACCGGCTGTTCACCGGTGCGCAGGGCATGGCCGGCGAGATCGGCCACACCATCCTCGAACTCGACGGCCCGCTGTGCTCGTGCGGCCGACGCGGCTGCGCCGAAGCCTTCTTCGGCTCGCGCACGCTGGAGCGCGAGGGCACCGACATGGCCCGCGCCGCCGCCTTCTTCGGCGTGCTGCTGCAGAACCTGTGGGTCACCTTCAATCCGCGCGCGATCGTGATTGGCGGCAAGTCATGCGCGGACCATCGCGGCTTTGCGCAGGCGGCGTTCGAGGGGGTCAAGCGCCATGCCGAGCGGGCCGGCATGCCCGCGCCCGAGTTGCGCACCGCGCGCTATGAAGCGCTCGCGCCCGCGGTCGGCGCCGCTGCGCTCGCCTTGCATGAGTACCTGCGGCCGCTGCAACCCGATGCGGTGACGCGGCGGGCACGCGCCGCGCAGGTTCTTTCCGCCTGAGAGATCGTGCGGCGTCCAGGCGCCGAGCCGCTCACGCCGAGCCGCTGTCCTCGCGCCAGCCGCGCATGCGCCTGTACAGCGTTCCCCGCGACACGTTCAGCTGCCGCGCTGCCTGCGACACATTGCCGCCGTGCGCCGCAAGCGTTTCCTCGATCAGCTTGCGGCTGTGCTCGCGCAGCGTTTCGGTGTGCGGTGCGCATTCGCTTTCGCTCATGTGTTCAGCATCACTCCGCTCGGCGGCTGCCGTCGCGTCGTCTTCGGCGATGGGGCTCTCGGCGGCGTGCGCGGACAGCGCCATGCCCGGCATCGCCACTGCATGCTTGAAGTCCACCCCATCCGCACCCTTCAGGTGCGCCTGCACCCACACGCCGAGCCCGCTCGCGAGCCGCAGCGGCTGCGCGGATTCGCGGCGCCCCAGCCGCAGCAGGCTCGCAAGGTCGTGCCCCAGCAGGCATTCGACATCGCGCTCGTCCGCTGCCTCGGGCAAGCGGCCGAGCAATCGCGCGCCCGCGTTGTTGAGCCAGGCGATGGTGCCGTCGGGTGCGATGCCGGCCAGTGCTTCCAGCGGCGTGCCCAGCAGGCTCGCGCTGGCCTGGAAGCGCAGGATCAGGTGGTCGCGCGACTGCGCCTGCAGCAGGCGGTTCTCGATGGTCGTGGCATAGAGCGCCACCATCGACGCCGCATCGAATCCGAAGCGCCGCGCCTCCGCCGTGAGGTCGAGCACGCCGGCCAGCCGGCCCGTCACGTCGCGGATCGGCGCGGCGGCGCACTGCATGTCGCACAGCACGTCGAAGTAGTGCTCGGCACCGTCGACGGTGCAGGCCTGCCCGGTGCTCGCCACGATGCCGGGCGCGGTGGTGCCCACCATGCGCTCGGAGATGTTCACGCCCACGCGCGCGGTCTTTCGCAGCACCGGCTGGTGCGCGGTCCAGGGCTGCTGGGTGACATGCACCACCACGCCCTCGCGGTCGGTCAGGATCACGCGGCAGTCGGTGCCGGCCAGGCTGTTCTCCATCTGCACCAGCTCCTGGCGCGCCACTTCGAGCAGCTCGCGGTTGCGCGCGAGCGTGGCGTGCAGGCGGCTGGGCGTGACGGCATCGAAGGGCACGATGCGCTGGCGGTCGGCATGGGTGCGGGTGCAGCGCATCCACGACTGCAGCACCGCCTCGCCGATCAGGCCCGAGGGCCGCACGCCTTCCTCGAAGAACTGCCGCCGCGCGATCGCCACCCGCTGCGCGGGCGTGGTGGCGAAGAGCTGGCGCGGCGCGCCCGTTGTGCCCGTCTGGCCGGGCCGGGCGGACTTTGCGAACCTCTCGAACTTCTCGATAGCCATGGTGCTCGGTGCCTCCCGGGATTCAGGGTCCCTCGCGAATGTGTTCCGCAATGGAACAAGGCTCGATTGGGGAAATCCCGAAGATGAAGCCCGGCGCCGCGCGAACGATCCTTGCGGCACAAAAAGGAGACCCTCGATGAAAAGAACCCCCACAGGGCTGCGGATGCTGGCCGGCGCATTGCTGTGCCTGGGCGCCGCCACTGCCTTGGCCCAGAGCCCCCAGGAACGCGCCGCCGCCGCTGCCAGGAAGGTCGACGGCAACTTCGTGCGCGCCAACGCGGCGCAGAAAACCCCCGACTGGCCCAGCATCGGCCTGGACTACGCCGAGTCGCGCTTCAGCAAGCTCGATCAGGTGAATGCGGGCAACGTCAAGCAGCTGGGGCTGGTCTGGTCGTACAACCTCGAATCCACGCGCGGGGTGGAAGCCACGCCGCTGGTGGTGGACGGCATCATGTACGTCACCGCCTCGTGGAGCGTGGTGCATGCGATCGACACGCGCACCGGGCAGAAGCTCTGGACCTTCGATCCGCAGGTGGACAAGTCCAAGGGCTTCAGGGGCTGCTGCGACGTGGTGAACCGCGGCGTGGCGCTGCACGAAGGCCGCGTCTACGTGGCCGCTTACGACGGCCGGCTCATCGCGCTCGATGCGGCCTCGGGCCAGAAGGTGTGGGAGAAGAACACCATCGAAGGGCAGAAGGGCAGCTACACCATCACCGGCGCGCCGCGCGTCTTCAAGGGCAAGGTCATCATCGGCAATGGCGGCGCCGAATACGGCGTGCGCGGCTACGTCACAGCCTACGACGCGAAGACCGGCGACCAGAAGTGGCGCTGGTTCGTGGTGCCCGGCGATCCGGCCAAACCTTTCGAAGACGAATCGATGGCGCGCGCTGCCAAGACCTGGGACCCCAGCGGCAAATACTGGGAAGCCGGCGGCGGCGGCACCGCATGGGACAGCTTCGCCTTCGACCCCGAGCTCAACCTGATGTACGTGGGCACCGGCAACGGCTCGCCCTGGGCGCACAAGGCGCGCAGCCCCAAGGGCGGCGACAACCTGTACCTGGGCTCGGTGGTGGCGCTGGACCCCGACACCGGCAAGTACAAGTGGCACTACCAGGAGACGCCCGGCGACAACTGGGACTACACCTCGACCCAGTCGATGATCCTGGCCGACGTCAAGCTGGGCGGCAAGGCGCGCAAGGTGCTGCTGCACGCGCCCAAGAACGGCTTCTTCTTCGTCATCGACCGCACCAACGGCAAGTTCATCTCTGCGAAGAATTTCGTCGAAGTGAACTGGGCCACCGGCTACGACAAGAACGGCCGGCCCATCGAGATCGCCGCCGCGCGCGAGAACACCAAGCCCGGCGAAAGCATTCCCGGCCCCTTCGGCGCGCACAACTGGCACCCGATGTCGTTCAACCCGCAGACGGGGTACGCCTACCTGCCCGCCCAGCACGTGCCGATCAACCTGATGGACGACAAGGCCTGGAAGTTCGACGAGAACGTGCCCGGCCGGCCACATGCGGCGCTGGGCTGGAACACCGGCATGTTCGCCAACGCCGAGCCGCCCAAGAGCAAGCCCTTCGGCCGCCTCGTCGCCTGGGACCCGGTGGCGCAGAAGGAAGCCTGGGGCGTGGACTACGCCTCGCCCTGGAACGGCGGCACGCTCACTACCGCGGGCAACCTGGTGTTCCAGGGCACGGCCGACGGGCGTCTGGTGGCCTACGACGCGAAGAACGGCACGAAGCTCTGGGAAACGCCCACCGGCACCGGCGTGGTCGCGGCGCCTTCGACCTACATGGTGGACGGCAAGCAGTACGTGTCGGTGGCCGTGGGCTGGGGCGGCGTGTACGGTCTCGCGCAGCGCGCCACCGAGAAGCAGGGGCCGGGCACGGTCTACACCTTCGCGGTCGGCGGCACGGCCAAGATGCCGGACTTCGTGCAGTACCGCATGAGCAAGCTGGTGCAGGGCGTGAAGTACGACCCGGCCAAGGTGCAGGCTGGCACCATGCTCTACGTGAGCAACTGCGTGTTCTGCCACGGCGTGCCGGGCGTGGACCGCGGCGGCAACATCCCCAACCTGGGCTACATGGACGCGGCCTACATCGAGAACCTGGACAAGTTCATCCTCAAGGGCCCGGCCATGGCGCGCGGCATGCCCGACTTCACGGGCAAGCTCTCGGGCGACGACATCGAGAGCATCAAGGCCTTCATCCAGGGAACGGCGGACGCGATCCGGCCGAAGTAAGCGGAAGGGCGGGCGTGGTCAGCCCGCGAGCCGCAGCTCGTGGATTAGCCCCGCCACGTTGCCCACCTCCAGCTTGTCGTAGATCGACTGGATGTGGTTGCGCACCGTGGCCGGCGAGCGGTTGAGGATGGCGGCGATGTCCTTGTGCGTGTCGCCGCGCGCCAGCAGCTCGGCGATGGTGTGCTCGCGCGGCGTGAGGCTGTCGGCGCGGCAGCGCATGCGGCTTTTGAGGAACAGCAGGCGCTGCTCCACGCGGTGCGTGACCACGATCGCATGGCCGCTGTAGCGCGCCTGGTCATGCAGGAAATGCTTGAGAAGCGCATCGGGCAGCGTGCGCCCGTGCCATGACGGCCACTCTGTCTTGAGCGTCGTCTCGAAGAAGTTGTCGGCGTGATAGAGCACGCCGCGCAGGTCGCCGATGGCCGAGCCGCTGGCGGCCTGGCCGCCGGCCTCCAGTCGGTCGAGATGGACCATGCGATTGAGCGCCAGCGCCTGCATCAGGTGCGGCGACAGGCTCGCCAGGAGGTTCACCTCCTCGGGCTTGCAGTGCGCGTCGGGGTCGGCGCGGAACAGCGAGAACCAGTGCATGAAGTTGGACCGCGGGTCGCTGTCCATCGTGATGAAGATGTTGTTCTGGTCGTAGCGCTGCACGTAGTCCAGGAAGGGCGCGTATTCCGGCCCGCTCCACCAGCTTTTCGAGTGGAAGCCCCGCGTGCCGTGTCCCTTGCCGAAGAAGCTCGCGGCCGCGGAGTCCAGATGCTTGAAGTTGTCGTACTCCATCATCATCTCGGGCGTCTTGCGGTGCAGGTGCAGCGTGTGCACGTCGATGCCCTCGGCGGCCGTGGTGGCCGTGCCCCACATCGACGCGTCGAAGGGCAGCACCGGCTTGACCAGTTCGAGCGCGGCGTCCTGGAAAGCGTCGATCGGCAACTCGTGCGAGAGCCTGTAGAGCCGCAGCAGCAGCGTGCTGAAGTCGTGCAGTGCCGGGGAGGTCATGCGCGGAGTCTTGCCGCAGTGGCGGGGTACCGCATCCCATGTTTCCGTGATTCGCGGATGCGGACTTTCCTGTTCCTTTCCTGTAAGCCCGGGCGAAGGCCGCCGTGTTTCAAGAATGGTGCATTTGCATCATTTTTTCTTCGAAAAGTGAAAGCTATTGTTTGCGAAGCCCCGGGAGGTCCGGAGTTTTCAACCTTTTCGAAGAGCCCCAAGATGCCACATCTCACCCGCAGGATTCCCCATGCCCTGTCCATCGTCACCCTGGCACTTCTCGCCGCATGCGGCGGGGGTGGAGGAGGCGGCGGTGGCGGCGGCGGATTCGGCTTCATCCCGCCGGCCTCCGGCGGCAACAACGGCGGCGGCGATCCGCCCGTGGCCGCCAGCACCACACTGAGCGGCACCGTCGCCACCGGCGCGGCCTTTGCCGGCGCGGCGCTCACCGTGTTCGACCAGACCGGCGCCAAGGTCTGCGAAGTGACCACCACGCCCGAAGGCACCTACACCTGCTCGCTGCCCGCCGGCACCAAGGCGCCGCTGGTCATCCAGGCGGTGCGCGACGACCTGACGCTCTACAGCACCACCGCCAGCACCGCCACCGGCACCACCAACGTGACGCCGCTGACCACCATCATCGTGGCGCAGCTCTCGCCCAACGGCGACCCCTCGCAGCTGGCCGCCGCCATCCAGGCCGATGCCGGCGCGGTCACCGCGGGGTCGATCAACGACCAGGTGGCCAAGCTCGTGGCGGCGCTGCAGCCGCTGCTGGACGCGCTCAACCTGAGCATCGATCCGATGAGCGGCGAGTTCCAGGCCAACGGCGCGGGCCAGGACCGGGTGCTCGATTCGATCAACGTGTCGGTGCGCCCCGACGGCGCAGCCTCCAACATCGAGATCACCGTGAAGGCGCTGCCGGCCGGCGAAGAAAGCGCGCCGGTGTCCATCGTGTTCCGCAGCGGCGACGCCACCATCACCCCGCTGCCCACCGTGGACGCGGCGGCGCTGGTTCAGCCGCCCACGCCGGCCATGGTGCAGGACCTGCTCGCCCGCATCAACGCCTGCTATGCGCTGCCGCTCAACCAGCGCGTGGACAGCACCATCAACCCCGACGGCAACGCCTTCGGCACCGCCGCCAACGTGGTGGCGCCGGCCTGCCGCACGCTCTTCGTGGGCGACGACCCGGCCAACTTCGTTGCGGCCGGCGCGCCCGTCGGCCGCGTGAGCGGTGGCGCACGCCGCTCCTTCGAAAGCCTGTTCCGCTTCGGCCCCACCGACCTGAAGCATGACCGCGGCAACTTCGAATACTTCTATCCCAACGGCGACATCGCCCTGACCTACCGCTGGACCGACGTGCTGGGCAACACCGACAACGACGTGTTCAACGCGAAGTTGGTGGACGGCGCGCTCAAGCTCACCGGCAACAGCAATGCCTACCGTGCCTTCGTGCGGCCGCAGCTCGAGAAGAAGGACTACCTGAAGCACCAGAACCTGGTCTTCCATTCGGTGGGCTACAGCATCTCCGTGGACAACGTGCGCGACGGCAACGGCGATCCGGTCCTCGAGAAGGTGGTGGCGACCACCGAGGCGCTGCCCGGCCGAACGCTGACGCTGGTGCCGAACGGAAACCTGGGCTCGCTGGTCCTCACCGCGGACGGCACGGCCGAGGGCACCAAGCTGAATTCGCCGATCTGGCGCATGGCCGCGCGCTTCCAGGACCCGGCGCAGGCGGGCAGCCCCGGCCAGGTCGATTCGGGCAACCTCTTCGCGTCGCCCCAGTTCACCGAAGCCGAACTCGCCGCCATTCCAGACCAGGCCGTCTGGCGGCTCGAGCTTTTCCCCGTCGGCGGCGCGCCCAGCGTGGTGCAGTACGTGCGCACCTTCTCGCGCGTGCCGACGATCGCAGAGGCCCAGCTGACGCCCACGGTGGAACTCGCACCCGCACTGCGCGCCGAACTGCTCGCTGAGACGCAGGGCGTGGCCCGCGGGATCGTCTTCCCCGCGCCGATTCCCTCGGACCCCGATGCCAACAACATCGACTTCAGCGCCGATGGCAACCTCGACGGCTGGGTCGTGCCGGGCGGCGCGCTGGCACCGACGACTTTCCTGGTCGCCGGCCGCGGTCCCAACGACAACCGCTTTACCGATTCGATCACCTTGCGCAACACGGCCCGCAAGGCGATCGTCTACTGCCAGCCGGTCAATACGCCCAGCGATAACCACTGCACGCAGGTGGGCCCGAACGCCTACCAGTACGCCGAGGGCTCGTCGATCAGCACCTTCGTCTTCTCGGCACGCACCGCCCGCCAGGTGGACGTGCGCAAGAACTTCGAAGTCTGGACTGTCACGCTCCCCTGAGTCGTCCCGCTGTCCTTGGCCATGAAAAAACCCGCCGGTCCCAAGGACCGGCGGGTTTTTCGTCTGAACCTCGTGAGAAAAGATCAGTCGGCGTACACGCCGGCTGCCTTGATGATCGGCGCCCACTTGGCGATCTCGGCCGACACGAACTTCTTGTGCTCGGCCGGCTCGGTGCGCTTGTCGGTGGTGATCACCGCGCCCAGCGCTTCTTCACGCTTGATGAAGCCCGGGTCCTTCATCGCGGCCTTGACGGCCTCGTTGAGCTTCTTGAGCACCGGTGCCGGCGTGCCCTTGGGGGCGTACACGCCGTGCCAGATCGACACTTCGAAGCCCTTCAGGCCCGATTCCTGGAGCGTCGGCAGGTCCTTCAGGGCCGGCGTGGTCAGGCGCTGGGCCGTGGTCACGGCGTAGGCCTTGACCTTCTTGGCCTCGATCTGCGAGGTGGTGTTGGTGGTCTGGTCGCACAGCAGGTCGATCTGGCCGCCCAGCAGGTCGGCGATGGCGGGGGCCGTGCCCTTGTAGGGAACCGGCGTCATCTCGACCTTCAGCGCGCTCTGGAACAGCAGGCCGCACAGGTGCGAGGCGGCGCCCAGGCCGGCGTTGCCCAGGTTGATCTTGCCCTTGTTGGCTTCGATCCAGGCCGTCAGCTCCTTGTAGTTGTTGGCCGGCAGCGTGGGCTTGCCGATCAGCGTCATGGGCACTTCGTTGACCATGCCCAGGTACTCGAAGTCGGTTTCCACGTTGAACGGGAGCTTGCGATAGAGCGCCGGCATCGTGGACATGCCGATGTGGTTCAGCAGCAGCGTGTAGCCGTCCGGGTTGGCGCGCGCCACCTTGGCGGTGCCGATGGAGCTGCCCGCGCCGGCGGTGTTGTCCACCACGATCGTGGTGCCCAGCGTCTTCTGCATGGCTTCGGCCAGGTCGCGCGCTACGCGGTCGGTCGGGCCGCCGGCGGCGAAAGGCACCACCAGCGTGACGGTCTTGCCTGCGGGGAAATCCTGGGCGTGGGCGCCGAAGGCGGCGGCGGCGATCGCCGTGAAGGCAAGCAGTTTTTTCATAAGTCTCCGGGACGGTTGGGTTAAAAATCGCCGCGATCTTATAGGCTGACTCCTGCCTGACCTATACCGAATAGCCCTTAGCTGAGCGTCTGAATCCCCGTTTTTCCGGGGCATGGCGCCCCGGAAACCCCTTGAATCCTCCGCGGCCTGTCGCCTGCCGGTAAAGCGGCGTAAGCGGAGGTTGCCGTGCGTCCGGCTGTCCGACAGGCGGACCCGGCGCGTGCCGATGCGGGCCCGGTGCGCGGCCCTTAGGGTGAAGTTTCATTGCCACCGAAACGGAGTGCTTTACCCATGACCCTCATCACCTCATCGCTGGACGGCATGAAGATTGCCATCCTCGTCACCGACGGCTTCGAGCAGATCGAGCTGACCGCACCGCGCCAGGCACTGGACGCCGCCGGCGCGCACACGCAGATCGTCTCGCCCAGCGAAGGCAGCGTGCGTGGCTGGAACCACCATGACCCGGCCAAGGCCTTCGACGTCGACGTGCCGCTGAAGGACGCCAAGCCCGACGACTTCGATGCCCTGCTGCTGCCCGGCGGCGTCGTCAACCCCGATGCCCTGCGCATCGATGAGCAGGCGATTGCCTTCGTGCGCGCCTTCGTCGAATCCGGAAAACCCGTCGCCGCGATCTGCCACGGGCCGTGGACGCTGATCGAGGCCGGCGGCGTGCAGGGCCGCAAGCTGACCTCGTGGCCGTCGCTGCGCACCGATCTGCAGAATGCCGGCGCGGTGTGGAGCGACAAGGACGTGGTGGTCGATCGCAACCTGGTGACCAGCCGAAAGCCCGACGACCTGCCCGCGTTCAACCGTGAGATGACGAAGGTGTTCGAGCTCGCGTACGAAGCCGCGTTGCATTGATTGCGCTGCGGCTGCAGCGCTTCACCCGCTGTGCTATCCCGCGATGGTGGGCCCGGTGTAGCGGGCGCGAGGCCTGATCAGCTGCCCCGTGGCCTGCTGTTCCAGCGCATGCGCCGTCCAGCCGACGGTGCGTGCGAGTGCGAACAGCGTCAGCGGCGCATCGGCGGGGAGCTTGTGGACGGCGGCCAGGGCCGCCAGTGCAAAGTCGATGTTCACCGCCTCGCCCAGCAGCTTTTCGCCAGCGGCGCGCAGCGATGCGAATGCGGGCGGTAGCGCCATCGTTTCCAGGAGGCTGGTGCAGCGTGCATCACCGGCTGGATAAAGCGGATGGCCGAAGGCCGCAAGCGGACGGCCGTGCGCGAGCCATTCGCGCACTGCCACTTCGCTCCCGATCGCGGTCGCGCTGCGTACCAGTGCTTGCACGGCGGCGGCAGCGCCCCCGTGCAAGGGACCCGTCAAGGTGGAGAGGCCAGTCAGGAGGCATGCGGCGAGCGAGGCGCCAGTGGACGCTGTCACGCGCGCCGCAAACGTCGACGCATTGAGCTCGTGGTCGGCCAGCAGCACCAGCGCCCGGCGCAGCGCATCGGCCGCGCGTGGGCGGTGCCACGCAGTGGCGAGCCGCATGTGCAGGAGCCGAGTGCTCGACGGCGCCGGACCGAGCAACGCATCGGCCAGCGTGCCGATCACGCCCGCCGCTTCGGCTTGCAGCACGCTGCGTGAGCGCCCGCGCGAGGGCGGGTCGGTCGCGGCGCGCGCCGCGAGTGCGAGCAGGCCGGCTTGCAGCGGCGTCGCGTCTTTCAACTGCGCAGGTGCGAACGATGCGGCCGTGCCATCGGCGACGAAGCTCGGCGGCGCGCTCTCCCACAACAACCCCGCCACCTCTTCCAGCGTCGCATGCCCGGCGAGCCCGCACGCATCCTGCCCGCGGTACCAGAGCCGCCCCTCGGCCACTGTCGACACGGCCGACGCCAGGACGGGTTCACCCCACTGGATGGCCTCGCTCGCCACCGTTTCGCTGCTGCGCCGCCCGCGCGTGCGCGCGGCGATGCGCTGCACGTCGTCGCGGTGGTAGAGGCTTCGGCGAGGGTCAGCCGCATCGGGCTTGGCGCGGATACGGCCGCGGCTCACGCTCGCATACAGCGTTTGCGGCCGCACCTGCATCAGGTCGAGCGCCTCGGCGGCGGGAAGCCAGAGCGGCGTCTTGGTCATGTTGACGGAATAAATCAAGATTGACGTCAATGTTAGCGCCGACAGAATCAACCTCATCGTGACAAACAGGAGTACCAAGCGATGAAAGACCAGGAAGATCCGGGCGGCCTTGAAGGCGTGGTGGCCGCACGCACCGTGTTGTCGGAGGTCGACGGCGCGGCCGGCCGGCTGGTGATCCGCGGCCACCAGCTCGACGAGATCGCGCAGCGCTGGCGCTATGAAGACGTGGTCGGACTGCTGCTCCAGGGCTTCTTCGACAAGGTGCCGGATGCAGACGCCCTGCGCGGCGCCCTCGGCCGTGCGCGCCGCGAAGCCTTCGAGCGCCTGCAGCCCACCGACGACGCGGTGCTGCGCCGCATGCCACCCATCGAGGCGGTGCGCGCCTTGCTCGCCCGCCTGCCCGACGGCGACGATCTCGCCACGGCGCTGCGGCTGGTGGCTGCGCCCGCGGTCTACACCGCCGCCGTCATGCGCTGGCGCCTGGGCGTGCAGGCGCTCGCGCCCGACGACTCATTGCCGTACGCTGCCGACATGCTGCGCATGCTCCATGGCCGCACGCCCACAGCTGCGCAGGCGGCGGCACTCGACACCTACCTCGTCACCGTCTGCGACCACGGCCTCAACGCCTCGACCTTCGCGGCGCGCGTGGTCGCCTCGACCGGCGCGGGGCTCGCATCGGCGGTGCTCGCCGGCATCAGCGCGCTCAAGGGACCGCTGCACGGCGGTGCGCCCGGGCCGGTGCTCGATGCGCTGGACGCCATCGGCACCGCCGGCAATGCGCGCTCCTGGCTGGAAGCCGCCGTGGCCGACGGCCAGCGCCTGATGGGCTTCGGCCATCGCATCTATCGCGTGCGCGATCCGCGTGCCGATGCGCTCAAGGGCGCGCTGCGCCGGTTGAGCGTCGAAGGCAGCGTCAACGCCGCGCGCTTCGAACTCGCCGAGGCGGCCGAGCAGGCCGCGCTCGCGATCCTGCGCGAGAAAAAGCCCGACCGCGCACTGGAAACCAACGTGGAGTTCTATACCGCGCTGCTGCTCGAGGCCCTGGGCTTCGGCCGCGAGAGCTTCACCTGCGTGTTCGCCGCAGGCCGTGTGAGCGGATGGGTCGCGCATGCGCGCGAGCAGGTGAAGACGGGCAGGCTGATTCGTCCGCAATCGGTGTACGTGGGTCCTGCACCCGAAGAGGCCGAAGCCGCGCTCGCGAACTGAGGAGCTTGCAAGGCGGACGTTCCATGAGTTGGCATCCTCGCTGTCTTCGCATGCCGACCCCGGCATGCACAGCGCAAAGCAAAATTGCGATTAAGTGCAGCCTACGTTCATCTGCGCATGAGCCGCCGGTGTTGCGTCAACTCCTGTCGAAGACACGCCTGTAGCGCACATGGCCGCCGAGTTCGCGACGCGTCTTGTTGGTCACCAGCCGCACGCCGGCGCTGGTCTTCAGATCTTCCATGGCCAACAGTTGCTCGCGATCCTTGTCGGTGAGCTCGGGAAATTGGCCTTGATGCAAGGTCTGGTGCTCGTGGATTCGGCGTTCCAGATCCGACAGGGATGCCAAGGGTCTGGCTTCGTTGTAGCTCGTCTGTGGACCCATCGTGCCGTTGCCTGTGCGGAGCCACTCCATGTGCTTGGCGATCAAGTCGACCTTGCGCTGGATCTGCGCAATCTTTTCCTTGCGGTCGAAATCGGTCACCGGTCCCACCATGTAGAAGGATGCATGGGAGTCGTGCAGCATCTGGTCGAAGAACGCGTCGACCAGCGTCGGCATCCTGGTCGATGGTGGCTGAAGATATTCCTTACGCACGCGCAGGAAGTCGCGCTGGGCCTGATCGAGACGCGATGCGTCGGGGCCGTTCGGATTGGCTTTTGCTTGTCGGTCTGCGGCCTGCTCCATTTCAAGGGCCTTCGCAATGTCCGAAGAAAAGTCGGAGTCGCTTTCCCACACATCGATCTGGTCTTGCCGCACAGCCTTGGCGTAGGACGGCAACTTGTGCATCTGGCCCCTGTGCTGCAGGCGCCAGCGCCAATACAGCTGGACGTGGCCGTGCAGGTGGTTTTCGACGGTGCCGCTGATATGGGTGGTGAATCCGCGGTAGGCGTTGAAGAGTTTTTCGCTATGGGGATCGATTTTTAGATCGTTGACGACTTGATCGCCTTTTGCGGCCTTCTGGAGTTGCGTGATCGTCAGCAACGGCACCATGCTGCGCTGCGCCTCACGGTACATATCCAGCAGCGGCATCTGCGACAGCAATTTGGTGCGTGAGCCTACTGCCTTGCCCTGACATCCAGGGTCGTAGCCGCCGCCCACGTCCGAATGCGCGCCAGGGTAAACCTTCTCGATGCAGTTGGTCGGGTACTGCTTCTCGCCGATGCGCCCGGTCGACAACGGGAAGTTGATGCGAATCTCATGCGCCGCGCACAGATGCACGGTGCGCTCCACGCCGGGCACGATGTCCAGTGTGCCGTTGGCCCAGCCGCCCAGGCCGCGCCAGAATGGCGAGGAGTCGGCCAGGCCCACGGAGGCGACGGAGTCGAACAGTCCGAGAAACTGAAAGCGAAACGGCACGCCCGCCAACGTATAGCCGCCAGCAGGCCCCCCCTTCAGCATGATGTGATGCACGAAATGGCAGAAGGCCCGCGCCTGCGCTGCACCACGCGAAAAGCCGAACACAGATACGTTGACCTGCAGCAACTTTCTGGAGGGCGTCGCGGTAGCCTTGCTGGCGAGCAATCTCTCCAACTGATTGATCTTGCCTAACGTGCCGCCAATGAAGTAGCCGCGCTTGCCCTCGAGGCGATTGCCGGTTGTCAGGCCGGCGTGCAGGGGGGCCGTGGTCGCATCAGCTCCAACTTGAGCTTCTGGGACGAGCCGTTCGTCCGAAAAAATTGACCTCTTCATGGCATTGAGCACTTGGATCATGGCCCAGTTGATGCGTGCGTCGCCCCCTGTGGCCATTGACTTGCCGTCAGGGGTCTCTGCCCTCTCGCCAATCTCATCGAAAGGAGTTCCAACGCCCGGAACGTAGAAGCGGTAATAGCCCTCGTCGGGCGCATCTTTGAAGGTGTCGTGTAGTACCACTACGTTGCTGTGGCTGCGCTTGTTCGGGTCCTTGACATTTTCCTGATCGCGTTTCTTGTTGTTATTGGTGCCGTCGAAAAAAATCCCCACATGGATCATCGAAGAGCACATGCTTTTCTTGTCTTTGTAGTCGATGCAAGCTGATGCGCCGATACGCTGCATCTGCTCGATCAAACTGAATGGTCGTTCGCCGGGCAGAGCGGCGGGCATTGATTGAACGGACATGGTTGGTCTTCCCTGCTGCTGTGTTACTCGGCGGAATTCGGCTTCTTCGGGTAGCCCATGCGCGAAGGGTGGCTCGGGTTTTGTGGACCAGGGTCGTAAACCCACACCTTGATTTCGTCTTCGGGCAAAAAGAAAACCTGGACCAGGGCCGCAGCCTCATAGCGCTCCACGAAGATGACCTTGCTGAGAGTGCGTTGACGCCAACAGCAAGCACTGCGCTGCTCGGGTGTCATCGGTTCCAACTTTGACCAAGGAAGCGTGTAGTCCCCGATCGTCCAGCTCACCTTTACCGTGAGCTCCGGCGTCCACTTCGTAGGCAGCGACACACAGCACGATGTCGATCCACCGCCGCCATGCGGCGGCAGATTGGAGCCACGCATGCCGTTGACGTAGTACTCCTGCACGCCCTCGGCCGTGAAGTTGTAGCCGGTGATGCCCACGGTCATCGGCTTCGCAACGGTGGGTTCGCATGCTGCGAGACTCAGCCCGACTGCCAACATGGCAAGCCATCGGCAAAGACGAACCGCGGCTCTCTGCACCTTGAAACTGAAGAGGCGCTCGTCGAAAAGCGCGGTGGGCATTGAATGGACGGACATGGTTGACTTCGCTGCTGCGCGCTATTCGGTGGTGTCGGGCTTCTTCGGGTAGCCCATGCGCGAGGGGTGGCTGGGGTTTTGTGGACCGGGGTCGTAAACCCACACCTTGATCTCGTCTTCGGGCAAAAAGAAAACTTGGACCAAGGCCGCGACCTCATAACGCTCCACGGGGACGACCTTGCTGAGAGTCCTGCGCGCCAGACAGCACTTGATGGCGTCAGAGATATCCATGGCCATGATTTGCTCCATCGGTACGGTCCAATGGCCCGTAATCCAGTCCACCTTCACGGTCAGGTCGGGTGTCCACTTGGCAGGCAGCGGCACACAGCACGATGTCGATCCACCGCCGCCGTAAGGCGGCAGGTTGGAGCCTCGGACGCCGTTGACGTAGTACTCCTGAATGCCTTCGGATGTGAAGGTGTAGCCAGTGATGCCTACGGTGAGCGGCTTTGCAGTCACGGGCTTGCATGCCGCAAGACCCATTCCGGCCGTCAATATGGCAAGCGCGGCGAGCCATCGATAAAGCTGCGTCGCAGCCCCTTTCGCCATCCGATTGAAAGAGGGCTTGCCAAACGAAGCGGCGGGCATTGATTGGACGGACATCGTTAGTTCTTCCCGCTGAGGTGCTAATCGGTGGTGTCGGGCTTCTTGGGATAGCCCATGTGCGATGGGTGTTCGGAACTCAGAAGACCAATGTTCGAAACCCACACATGTACTGCATCGTTCGCCAAAAAGAAGACTTGCAACCTGCCGCCGTCTTGGGCATAGCGCTCGACAGGGACGAGTTTGCTGCGAGTGCGTTGACGCCAACAGCAAGCACTGCGCTGCTCGGGCGTCATCGGTTCCAACTTTGACCAAGGAAGCGTGTAGTCCCCGATCGTCCAACTCACCTTTACCGTAAGCCCCGGCGTCCACTTCGCAGGCAGCGACACACAGCACGACGTCGATCCACCGCCGCCATAAGGCGGCAGATTGGAGCCGCGCATGCCGTTGACGTAGTACTCCTGCACGCCCTCGGCCGTGAAGTTGTAGCCCGTGATGCCCGCGGTCATCGGCTTCGGGGTTGTCGGCGAACAAGCCAGGAGGCCCGCTGCCAAAGCCAGCGCAAACCACGCCCGGCGCCGACGGCGAAGTTTGCGGATGTGTGACGTCGTCCACTTGATGACGGTGCCGGTCGGCAGACGGAGAAGGGCGTCGAAGAAGAAAGTCATATAGAACCTTTGGGCGGCGCGGACGCGGTGCCCCGGATCGACTTCGCAAGACGCTCGAGCGCGGTCCACTGAAGATCCGTCCACCTCGCGATCTCCTCAGGCAGCTGCGCGGCTCCGCTGCGCACGCGCAACCACGTTTCACCCAATTCGGGCAATGCCTCGAACCCGTCCGGCGCGCGCAGCGCGAGCGATACAAACGCCCACTGATCCTTTTGCTGCTTGATGCCGAGCGCCTGCATCTTTTTCAAGAGGTCGCGTAGCCATTGATGCAACTGCGCTCCGCTGCGCCGGTCGCGCCAACCGGCTTCGACATCCCGCATGCCGGCGTGCAGCATGTCGGCCTCCGCCGCATCGAACAGCACCGCGTACTGCGCGTCGTCCAGCACCAGCGTGGACGCAGCCGAATGCGCCGCCGGCATGGCTTCGGTCGTCACGCTGTGCAGCCGGCCGCTTCGATCGGGCCAAGCCCATGCGCGTATCACGTCGTGCAATCGCACCTCCTGCGCCGGTCGTACATGCAGCAGCAAAGTACTCAGCACACGCGTGTCGCCGATGCGCAGATAAAGCGGAATGCCGTCCTGCGTTTGCGCGGCAGCCAGCCATGCGAGCGTGGTGCACAGCGTCGGCAACGCTGCTTTGCTGCGCACGAAGCTCACACCGGGTTTTCCTGCCATGACGGTGCGTAGCGTTTCGAGCGCGTCACCGTCATGCAGCGCGCGCCACGGCCACAGAAGCAGCCCCAGGTCTTCGTAGTCGGCCAGTGCGGTGGCTTCGAATGCCTGCACGGCAACGCCATAGGCGGCATGCATGCGTTGCATGCCCTCAGCCCCAAGGATTGCGCCGTCCACCACCACATACACGGTGTCCGAGCCCGAGTCTTGGGCGTCCGGTCGGTCGCTCCACGTCTTCACAGCTGTTGCAATGGACGGCGGAAGGTCGTCTTGAAGATAGATGCGGTTCATGGTCAACGCTTTCCGAAGGGGCTGGCGGCAGCCAGCGCCTTGCGCAGGCATTCTTTGCAGACGGGCTCCGGAAACTTCATTTCGGGCACGGGGAGACTGTCAGGGCCTGTCAGGCTGTGCCGGGAGGCGTGCGCAACCCACGAGCCGTTGGTGCCACTCGTGATACCTGCGTTGTTCCAGCGGCTGTAGCTGGTGCCGCCATTGATCTCGATTTCTTCTTTCGCCGTGATGGTGATCTTGTTGGCGGTCAACGTGATGTCGAGTCTGGCGAGCAGGTTGATGCTCTTCTTCAGCGCCGTGATGTCGATGCTGGCGCTGGCGGCGATCAGCCGCATGCCCGCGTTGTGGGCGAACAGTCGAATCGCTTCCTTCGCACTGGCCAGGAGGCTGCCCGCCGTACTCAGGCTCAGGTGCTTGCCGCTGGTGAGCGCAATGTGCTCTTCGCTCGCGATGTGGGTGCTGCCGGCGGTGCTGGCTTCGATGCCTGCGGGACTGGCCAGCACCAGATGCGGCGCCTGCAATTCGGGAAAGTCGCCGCCGCCCGCCGGACCTGCGCCCTGAATGGCATCGTTCTGTGTCTTGAGCGCGATCGCCACGTCGCTTTGATCCGCGCTGTCGTCCTGCGCCCGGGCCTGCTGGGCTGCTTCTGCCAGGTTTTGGTGCTGATCGTGCGCATGCGCAAGGCGTTGGACGGTTTCTCCCATGTCCTTGGCATGTCGCGCCACGCTGCTTCTGGCTTCGGTGCTGATGAGCATGCCGTGCCGGGCGCGCAGGACGCCATGACCGTCTGTGCGCAGTTCGAAGCCTTCGCCGCGCGGGTCCTTGCGTCCGGCGTTGTCTTCGATGCGGGTGATGTGCCCCAGGCTCAGCTGGCTGTGTTGATGGTCGCTCTTGAGCTGAACCTGGATCTTCTCGGCCGTGTCGTCCAGCAGCAGGTGGTTGCTTCGCCCGGTGGCGCTGTTGCCGCCGTCGAGGGCCAACTCGCGGCTGCGAAAGCCGCTGAGCGCGTGCTGGTCAGGCAATTGCCACGATGGCATGTTCACCTTGTTGTGAACGCTTCCGATGCAGATCGGCAAGTCGGGGTCGCCTCCCAAGAAGGCGATGAGCACTTCCTGCCCAATGCGCGGTATATGGGTAGCGCCCAGTTGGTTGCCGGCCCAGACCGAAGAAACGCGCACCCAGCACGAACTGTGCTGGTTCTTCTGGCCGATGCGGTCCCAGGGAAACTGAACCTTGATGCGTCCGTATTCGTCGGTCCAGATGTTCTGTCCTTCGGGTCCCACCACCACAGCACTTTGAGGGCCGAGTGCGTGAGGCTTGGGCTGAGTCGCGAGCGGACGCAGCGGCTCGGTCAGCGGGTGCGCGGTGAAATCGAGCTCGACCCTCCAGTGCTGCTTGCGGCCTTGGGATGCATCTCTCGCCTGACTGTCCGGTGCGACGTCTTCGATCAGGAACTCCGTCTCCAGGATCAGGTACTCGGCATTGGCTTTCTGACGCGGGTGCTGCCGGAGTTCGAAGGTGGCGCCGGGCGCCATGCCCCGGAGGTTGCCGCTGGCTCTTGCGCGAGCGCCATGGGTGCGCAGCGCCTGCATTCGCAGCAGTGCGAGGTGGCGCCCTTCCTCCATGGGATCGTTGGCCCCGGAAGTCCCGGCGCGCGGTTGCGCGTAATGGCTGCCGGCGCGCTCCGCATGCCATTGATAGACCTCGCCTTCGGCCTGCCCGGTCGGGCGCGGATGGCTGCGGCCTATGCGCAGGTCTGCTCTGGGGCGCGTGTAGTCGTAGTCACGACTGGTGTACTTTCCGCTCGTCAACCGGTTGTGGGGAACAAAGCTGTGGACGTACTCGGTATCCATCCTCCAGCCAGGCGCGTGGTACTCGACTGCCTGGTAGGCGGCGCTTTCGTTCTTCTTGTAGGCGCCCATGTTGTCGATGAGCACCAGCCGATGCCGGCCGTCGCTGTGCTCGAAGAAGTAGCTGATGCCCCATTCCTGACACAGGCGATCGAAGAATTCGAAGTCGCTTTCATTGAACTGGGTCTGGTAGTCGCGGACCGGATAGTTTTCAATCAGTCGCTTGTCGACGGGGAATGCGTAGTCGGCAAGCAGCTCATCGAGAATTTCGACCGCGTGCTTGTTCTGGAACACCTTGCAATCGGATGACAGCGTGGCCAGATGCAGCCACGGGCGCAAGGTCAGCTTGTACTGGAGGTGTCGTCCTTCTTCACCCCAGAGACAGGCATCGGTGACGAGGGCGTTGATCTGGCGAGCATCCGGACTGTCCAGCGCAATCGAGCAGCTGATCTCGCGGCCGATGAAGCCGTCAAGGTCGAAGTCCGCGGCTTGGCTGGCACCGAGGTTCAGTGCATCCGGTGTCTTGAGGAGCAGTTCGTACGCGAACAGGCTGTTGATGCCCTCATGGCCGGATAGACGCACGGGCTCGAGGGCGGGCCGTCCCAGAACCGATGGAATGGCTGCGCTGCTGATTTCGAGCGTGCGCGCTCGCGCGACACTGAGTGCGGACATGTGTTCCTCCCCTGGGCCCGCTCCCGTGTATCGGGAGTCGAGCGGCGGATTATGGGAGGACGCCCGCTGCGAAAAACCAGAGAAATGATCCGGCAACTATTGCAGCGCAATCGTCGTGAAGGATTGCACGAGCCCCCGACGAAGGGCTCTGCAACCGCCGCTACTTGTAGCTGCGCGCGTCCTCGATCACCTTGCCGTCGTTCGGCAGGCTGCCCGGCGCCACCAGTTCGATGGTGCCGCGCAGCTTGGTCACTTCGCGCACCGCGTCGGCAATGCGCGCATCGAGTCCTTCCGGCGCGCCGGCGCATTCGAGCCTGAAGGTCATCTGGTCGTCGCCCATCTCGCCCGACACCACCAGCCGCGCGCGCTGCACCTCCGGAAAGCGCCGCGCGATCTCGGCCACCTGCGAAGGGTGCACGAACATGCCGCGCACCTTGGTGGTCTGGTCGGCGCGGCCCATCCAGCCCTTGATGCGCTTGTTGGTGCGGCCGGTGGGGCAGGTGCCCGCGAGCACGGCCGAGAGGTCGCCGGTGCCGAAGCGCACCAGCGGGTAGTCGGGGTTGAAGCTGGTGACGACGATCTCGCCCACCTCGCCGTCGGGCACGGGGTCGCCGGTGCCGGGGCGCACGATCTCGACCAGCACCCCTTCATCGATGACCAGGCCCTCGCGCGCGCTGGTCTCATACGCGATGAGGCCGAGGTCGGCGGTGGCGTAGCACTGCGTGCCCTTCACGCCGTGCGCGGCGATCCAGTCGTGCAGGCTGGGCGGAAAGGCTTCGCCGGAGACCAGCGCCTTGGTGAGCGAGGGCAGCTTCTGGCCTTTCTCCTCGGCCTTCTCCAGCAATATCTTCAGGAAGCTCGGCGTGCCTGCATAGCCTTCGGGCTTGAGGTCGGCAATGGCTTCGAGCTGTTGTTCGGTCTGGCCGGTGCCGCCTGCAAAAACGGTGCAGCCCATGGCATGCGCGCCGCTCTCCATGATGGAGCCGGCCGGTGTCATGTGGTAGCTGAAGCTGTTGTGGATGAGGTCGCCGTTGCGAAAGCCGGCCGCATGCAACGCACGCGCGGTGCGCCAGTAGTCGCGCGCCCCGCCCTCGGGTTCGTAGATGGTGCCGGGGCTCGCGAAGATGCGCGGCATGCGCGCACCGCGCACGATCGACGCAAAGCCGCCGAAGGGGTCGTCGGCGCGGCGTGCCTTCTGCAGTTCGAGCAATTCCGATTTGCGCGTGACGGGAAGTCTGGCGAGTGCTTCGCGCGTCGTGACGTCCGCGGGCTTCACGCCATCGAGGATCTTCTGGAATGCGGGCGTGGCGGTCTGGGCCTGCGCGATCTGCTTCGGTAGAGCGGCGAGCAGGTCGCGCTCGCGTTCGGCGGGGTCACGGATTTCTAGCTTGTCGTAGTGGTCGGTCATGTCCGTACCCTTCATCAATCGATTCGGTGTGTGGGGAGGGGTACGTCAGGCCAACCAGCGTTTGCGCCGCTTGTAGCTCTTCACATCGCGAAAGCTCTTGCGGTCCGCGCCTCCGACGCCCAGGTAGAACTCCTTGACGTCTTCGTTCTCGCGCAGGCTCTTGGCCTCGCCGTCCATCACGATGCGGCCGTTCTCCAGGATGTAGCCGTAGTCGGCGTAGCGCAGCGCCATGTTGGTGTTCTGTTCGGCGAGCAGGAAGGTCACCTTCTCCTTGGTGTTGAGGTCCTTCACGATCTCGAACACCTCCTCGACGATCTGCGGTGCGAGGCCCATCGAAGGTTCGTCCAGCAGCACCATCGTCGGGTTGGCCATCAGGGCGCGGCCGATGGCGCACATCTGCTGCTCGCCGCCCGAGGTGTAGGCCGCCTGCGAGGTGCGGCGTGTCTTCAGACGCGGGAAGTATGCGTAGACCTTGTCCAGCGTCTGCTGCACCGCGGCCTTGCCGTCGGTGCGCGTGTAGGCGCCGGTCATCAGGTTTTCCTCGATGGTCAGGTGGGCGAAGCAGTGGCGGCCTTCCATCACCTGGATCAGCCCGCGCTTGACCAGCTCGGCCGGCGACAGCGCCTCGATGCGGTCGCCGCGCAGCTCGATGGTGCCCTTGGTCACCGCGCCGCGCTCGCCCGCGAGCAGGTTGCTCACCGCGCGCAGCGTGGTCGTCTTGCCCGCGCCGTTGCCGCCGAGCAGCGCCACGATGCCGCCTTCGGGCACCGTGAGCGACACGCCCTTGAGCACGAGGATGACGTGGTTGTAGATGACCTCGATGCCGTTGACGTTGAGAAGTATGTTGGGTTCGCTCATGGTGTGGTCCGAAGCATTCGAAAGAACAGCGAGAGGGCTGTCCTTGCGAATGGCGGCTCCTGCGAGCCGCCACGGCACCTTCAGTGCATCAAGACTGGCAGTCCGCCGCGTCGCGGCGCGTCAGCTTCTTCTCGCCGGCGTACTTCTCGGCGGCCGTCTTCACCATCGGCTTGATGATCTGTTCGTCGGCCTCATACCAGTCGGACATGCCGCCCCACTTGGCGCCGTCCCAGGTGTGGACGCGCGCCCAGCTGGAGCCCATGTGGTCCTGGCACGAAGTGCTCAGCGGACGCATCACGCCCGAGAAGCCCAGCGCGTCCAGCTTCTTCTGGTCGAGTGCAAGGTTCTCCATGCCCCAGCGCACTTGCTCGCCGGTCATGACCTTGCCCTTGCCGAAGCGCTCCTGCGCGCGCTTGACCGCCTCGATGCCCAGCATCTGGATGATCACGCCGCGGGTGTAGAGCACCGAGCCCACTTCGTCCTTGGGGCCGCTGCCCTGGCCCTTGTCGTGCACCTGCTTGAGGATCTCCTGGATCACCTTGGGCTGCGTGCCCGAGGTGTTGAGCGCGAGCGCGTTGTAGCCCTTGGCGTTGGCGCCCACGTCCTTCACGTCGGGCTCGGCGCCGGCCCACCACACGCCGTACATCTTCTCGCGCGGGTAGCCCGTGGCCACGGCTTCCTTGAGGGCGGTGGAGTTCATCACGCCCCAGCCCCACAGCAGCACGAAGTCGGGACGCGACTGGCGCACCTGCAGCCAGGCCGATTTCTGTTCCACGCCGGGCGCGGTCACCGGAATCAGCGAGAGCTCGAAACCGTTCTGCTTGGCGCGCTCCTGCAGCAGCGGAATCGGCTCCTTGCCGAACGGCGAGTCGTGGTAGACGAGGGCGATCTTCTTGCCCTTGAGCTTGTCCATGCCGCCTTCTTTTTTGCCGATGTGCTGGATCAGGATGTCGGCCGCGGTCCAGTAGCTGCCCATGAGCGGGAAGTTCCACTTGAACACGCCGCCGTCCTGCGAGGCCGACAGGCCGTAGCCCAGCGTGATCAGCGGGATCTTGTCGGTGAGCACCTTGTCGGTCAGCGCAAAGGTGATGCCGGTGGCCTGCGGGTCGAACAGCGACACGCCGGGGCGGCCCTTCAGCCGCTCGTAGCATTCGACGCCCTTGTCGGTGGCGTAGCCGGTCTCGCATTCTTCAAAGGCGATCTTCACGCCGTTGATGCCGCCGGTGGCGTTGACGTACTTGATGTAGTCCTGCTTGCCGTTGGCCCATGGCGTGCCGTTGGGCGCATAGGGGCCGGTGCGGTAGACCAGAAGCGGAAAGAACTGCTCCTTGGCCTGAGCCTGCGCGATGGATGGCGCGAGCATGGCGCCGAGGGTGCTGGCCACCAGGGCGGCGGTCAGAGCGAGCGATTTCAGTTTCATGCCTGTCTCCTTTTGTGGGCACCTGGGTGCCGGGTTTTTTACGAACGAACGAACGGGAACTCGGAAGCGAAAAATCAATGCGGGAAGGGCCAGAGGCGCAGCTTCTCCTTGGCCGTGGACCACAGCCGCGCAAGGCCGTGCGGCTCGACGATCAAAAAGAACACGATCAGCGCGCCGAAGATCATGGTCTCCAGGTGCGAGGCCAGCGCGGTCGAGATCGAGAAGCCCAGCCACGCGGGCAGCTGGTTCAGAAAGAGCGGCAGCAGCACGATGAAGGCGGCGCCGAAGAAGCTGCCCATGATCGAGCCGAGTCCGCCGATGATCACCATGAACAGCAGCTGGAACGAACGGTCGATGCTGAACGCCGCCGGCTCCCACGCACCCAGGTGAATGAAGCCCCACAGCGCGCCGGCCACGCCGACGATGAAGCTGCTCACCGCAAAGGCCGTGAGCTTGGCGTACACCGGGCGGATGCCGATCACCGCGGCGGCCACGTCCATGTCGCGCATGGCCATCCATTCGCGGCCGATGGCGCTGCGCACCAGGTTCTTGGCGAGCAGCGCGAACACCACCACGAAGACCAGGCAAAACAGGTACTTCTGGATCGGCGACTCGATGGGCACGCCGAACACGTTGAGGCCCGCCACGCTCACCGAACCCGACGACGAGTTGTTGGTGAACCACTGGATGCGCAGGAACGCCCAGTCGGTGAAGAACTGCGCGGCCAGCGTGGCCACTGCCAGGTAGAGGCCCTTGATGCGCAGGCTCGGAATGCCGAAGAGCACGCCGATCACCGTGGCGCACAGGCCCCCCAGCAGCATCGAGGCGATAAGCGGCATGCCCTCGATGCGCACCTGGAAGTTGTAGGCCGCGTACGCGCCCACCGCCATGAAGGCGCCGGTGCCCAGCGAGATCTGTCCGCAGTAGCCCACCAGGATGTTGAGGCCCAGCGCCGCGAGCGACAGGATCAGGAAGGGCGTGAGGATGGCGCGCATCCAGTAGTCGGACACGCCCAGCGGCACCACGACGAAGGCCACGAGCAGCAGCACCAGCATCGCGAGGCGGTCCTGCGCGATCGGGAAGATCTGTTGGTCGGCGCGGTAGCTCGACTTGAACTGGCCGTTTTCTCTGTAGAACATGGCTCAGACCCGATCAATGATTTTTTCGCCGAACAAGCCCTGGGGCCGCACCAGCAGGAAGACGAGCGCCAACACGTAGGCAAACCAGATCTCGATGCCGCCACCGAGCATGGGGCCGAGATAGATCTCAGACAGCTTCTCGCCCACGCCGATCAAGAGGCCGCCGATGATGGCGCCCGGAATCGAAGTGAGCCCGCCCAGGATCACCACCGGCAGCGCCTTCAGCGCCACCAGCGACAGCGAGAACTGCACGCCCAGCTTCGAGCCCCAGATGATCCCGGCCACCAGTGCCGAGAAGCCGGCCACCGACCACACGATGACCCAGATGCGCGAGAGCGGAATGCCGATGGACTGCGCGGCCTGGTGGTCGTCGGCCACGGCACGCAGCGCGCGACCGGTGGCGGTCTTCTGGAAGAAGATGGCCAGCACCACCACGAGCGCCGCCGACACCGCCGCGGCCGCCAGGTCTTCCTGGCTCAGCAGCAGGCCGCCGGGGAAGGTGCTTTCCAGCACCATCAGCGGCTCCTTGGGCATGCCCACGTCGATCTTGTAGATGTCGTTGCCGAAGATGGTCTGGCCTACGCCGTCCAGGAAGTAGGCGATGCCCAGCGTGGCCATGAGCAGCGTGATGCCTTCCTGGTTCACCAGCTTGCTGAGCGCGAGCCGCTCGATGAGCCAGGCCACCACGATCATCACCGCCATGGCCGCGATGAAGGCCAGGATGTTCGCGAGGATCAGGCTCTGGAAGCCGAACCACAGCGGGAACCATTCGGAGAAGCGCGCCATGGCCAGCGCCGCGAAAAGCACCATCGCACCCTGCGCGAAGTTGAAGACACCCGAGGCCTTGTAGATCAGCACGAAGCCGATGGCGATCAGCGAATAGAGCATGCCGGCCATGAGGCCGCCGAAGAGGGTTTCGAGGAAAAAGCCCATGTCAGTGTCTTTCTTGTTTTTCTCCCTCCCCTTCCGGGGGAGGGTTGGGGTGGGGGCACGCGGCGCTTGAGGAGGCGCGGCTGTTCAGTGAGGGCTGTCGTGCCCCCATCCCAGCCTTCCCCCGGGAGGGGAAGGAGCAATGCGTCCGGGTCGGGTGCGGCATGGTGTCAGTGCTCCACGCCGAGGTATGCCCGGATCACGTCTTCGTTGTTCCGCACTTCATCCGGCGTGCCGTCGCCGATCTTCTTGCCGTAGTCCAGCACCACCACGCGGTCGGAGATGTCCATCACCACGCCCATGTCGTGCTCGATGAGAACGATGGTTGCGCCGAACTCGTCGTTCACGTCGAGGATGAAGCGGCTCATGTCCTGCTTTTCCTCGACGTTCATGCCGGCCATGGGTTCGTCGAGCAGCAGCACCTGCGGTTCCATCGCGAGCGCGCGGCCCAGGTCGACGCGCTTCTGCAGGCCGTAGGGCAGGCGGCCCACCGGTGTCTTGCGGTGCGCCTGGATTTCCAGGAAGTCGATGATGTGCTCGACGAATTCGCGGTGCGCAAGCTCCTCGCGTTCGGCCGGACCCCAGCGCAGGGCCTGGGCGAGCAGGCCGCTCTTCATCTTGAGGTTGCGCCCCGTCATGATGTTGTCGAGCACGCTCATGCCCTTGAAAAGCGCCAGGTTCTGGAAGGTGCGCGCCACGCCCATCTCGGCCACCTGGCGCGAGTTCATGTGCTTGAAGGTCTGGCCGCGGAATGTGATGGAGCCCTGCTGCGGCCAGTACACGCCGTTGATGCAGTTGAGCATCGAGCTCTTGCCCGCGCCGTTGGGGCCGATGATGGCGCGCACCTCGTGCTCGCGCACGTTGAAGCTGATGTCCGTCAGCGCCTTGACGCCGCCGAAACTCAAGCTGATGTTCTGCACGTCGAGGATGACCTCGCCGATCTTCCGGTTGCTCATGCCGCTGCCTTCACGATGGGGAAGGTCTTGACCTCGACGATCTTCAGCGTGGCGTTGACCACGCCTGTGCGTCCGTCCTCGAACTTGACCTGGGTCTCGATGTACTGCTCGGTCTTGCCGCCGTAGAGCGCATCGACCAGCACCGCGTATTTCTCGGCGATGAAGCCGCGCCGCACCTTGCGCGTGCGGGTGAGTTCGTCGTCGTCGGGGTCCAGCTCCTTGTGCAGCACCAGGAAGCGCGCGATCTGCGTCTCGCCCATGCCGTCTTCGCCCGCCAGGTCGGCGTTGACCTTGGCGATGCATTCGGCAATCAGCGCCAGCACCTCGGGTTTGCCGGCCAGGTCGACGTAGCCGCCGTAGGCGAGACCACGGCGCTCGGCCCAGTTGCCCACCGCTTCGAAGTCGATGTTGATCGCCGCGCACACCTCGTCGCGTGCGTTGCCGAAGCACACCGCTTCCTTGATCTGCGGAAAGAACTTGAGCTTGTTCTCGATGTAGTTGGGCGCAAAGATCGCGCCGCTCACAAGACGGCCCACATCCTTGGCGCGGTCGATGATGCGCAGGTGCCCCTCGCTGTCGAGCACGCCCGCATCGCCGGTGTGGAAGTAGCCGTTGGCATCGAGCACCTCGGCGGTGGCGTCGGGGCGCTTGTAGTACTCCTTGAGCACCGACACGCCGCGCACCAGCACCTCGCCGTCTTCGGCGATCTTCAATTCGATGCCGGGTGCTGCCGTGCCCACGGTCTGCAGCTTGACCTTGCCGTCCTGCTGCAGGCACACGTACGCGCAGGTCTCGGTCTGGCCGTAGAACTGCTTGAGGTTCACGCCGATGGAGCGATAGAAGCGGAACAGGTCCGGCCCGATGGCCGCGCCGGCCGTGTACGCCACGCGGATGCGGCTCATGCCCAGCACGTTGCGCAGCGGCCCGTAGATCAGCAGATTGCCCAGGCCATACATCAGCCGGTCGCCCGTGCTCACCGGCGCGCCGTTGAGGATGTCGGCGCCCACGCGCTGCGCGAGCGCCATGAACTTCGCATAGAGCCAGCGCTTCGGCCGCGCCGCGTCTTCCATGCGGATCGACACCGCGGTGAGCAGCCCTTCGAAGGTGCGCGGCGGGCCGAAGTAGTAGCTCGGGCCGATCTCGCGCATGTCGTTCATCACCGTCTCGGCCGATTCGGGGCAGTTGAGCGTGAAGCCGCCCACCAGCCATTGCGCGACGGAGAACAGGTGGTCGCCCACCCACGCCATCGGCAGGTAGCTCATGATGTTGTCGCCGGGGCCCAGCCTGTCGGTCTGCACGCCGCCGCGGCCCGCCGCGATGAAGCTGGCATGCGTCTGGCAAACGCCCTTGGGGCGGCCGGTGGTGCCCGAGGTGTAGAGGATCACGCCGACATCGGTGGCTTCGCCGCTCGCCACCGTGCGGTCGTAGTGGCCGACGTTGGCCTTGTCGAATTCGCGGCCCAGCGCGCGCAGTTGCTCGTAGCTCATGAGCCCGGGCTGGTCGTAGTGGCGCAGGCCCTTGGGGTCGTCGTAGATGATGTGGCGGATGCCGTGCTGCTGGTCTTTTTGCAGCTCGCGGCACTCGAGCAGCTTGTCGACCTGCTCCTGGTCTTCGACGATCACGAAATCGATGGCCGCGTCCTGCAGCATGAAGACCATCTCGCTGGCCACCGCGTCCTGGTACAGCGGCACCGGCACGCCGCGCAGGCTCTGCGCAGCGACCACCGCCATGTACAGGTGCGGCCGGTTGGCGCCCACGATGGCCAGGTTGTCGAAGGCCTTGAAGCCGAGGCTCGCGAGGCCGCAGGCCATCTCGCGCACCTCTTCTGCCACGGCGTTCCAGGTCCAGGTCTGCCAGATGCCGAGGTCTTTCTCGCGCACGGCGGGCGACTCGGGCTGGGCCTGGGCATGCGCGAGCAGCAGCCGGGGGAAGGTTGGGTCGTTTGTTTGCACAGTGGGCGGATCGTAGGCTTCACTTTGACGTCAGGGTGTCGTTCCGACGACAATCCTAGGGACACTACTCCCCGGAGTTTCCCGATGCCTCAGGGCCATCTTCTCGACAGTTCATCGCGCAAGGTACTGGCCAACTCCATCAAGGACCGCGTGCGTCCGGCCAATGCCGCCGAGCTCGACGGCATCCCCTGGCTGCCCACGCTCACGCCCGCCGAACGCCGCCGCGCCGAAGCCGCGCTGGTGGTGGGCGAGGCCGAGCCCGGCGACTTGGTCTGCCGCGTCGGCCGCTCGCCCACCTACTGGTTCGGCGTGGTCGAGGGCCTGCTCAAGATGAGCAACGACAACGCCGACGGCGGCTCGGTCACCTACACCGGCGTGCCGCCCGGCGGCTGGTTCGGCGAAGGCACGGTGATGAAGCGCGAGCCCTACCGCTACAACATCCAGGCGCTGCGCCGCAGCGTGGTGGCGGGGCTGCCGATCGAGAGCTTCCACTGGCTGCTGGACCACTCCATCGGCTTCAACCGCTTCGTGATGAACCAGCTCAACGAACGGCTCGGCCAGTTCATCGCGGCGCTGGAGATCGACCGGCTCAACAACCCCGACGCACGCGTGGCGCGCAACCTGGTGTCGCTGTTCAACCCGGTGCTGTACCCGGGCGTGGGCGAGGTGCTGCGCATCACGCAGCAGGAACTGGCGTACCTGGTGGGCCTGTCGCGCCAGCGGGTGAACGAGGCGCTCAACGGGCTCTCGGCGCAGGGCTTGATACGGGTGGAGTACGGTGGGCTGCGCGTGCTCGACCTGCCGGGCCTGCGCGCGACCGCGATGTCGAACAAGAAGAACGCCTCGGCGGAAACGGAAGACACATGACCCTCAAAGACCAGATCCAGGTGGTGCCCGCGAATGCGGAAGCGGTCTTCATTCCACCGCCCGAAGCGACGAAGGCCAAAGCCCAGGACACCGGCCCGACGCTGGAGGAAGCCATCGCGCGCAACGAGGCGTTGACCGAGAAGATCGACGCGCTCGACGCCATCCTCGCCAAGCCGCTCAGCGAGATCCTTGCCGATCGCGAGAAGGCCGAAGAGGCCGCCCTCGCGTGGGACCGCTTCGGCGCGATGTGGATGCTGTCGCAGCGCGCGATGCGGCGCGTGGCGCTCGACCTGGCCGCGCAGCTCGGCGTGAGCGAGGAAGAAGTCATCGCGCGTGCGATGACGAATGCCAACGCAGTGCTCAACGGCGCGGACGAAGTCGACCTGGGCGGCACCATCGCGCCCGCGCAGCTGCAGCACATCGCGCGGCATCGCGCTTTCCTGCGCAAGCAGTTCCGTACCGGTTGAGCCTCAGGGGCTCTCGATACCGCTTAACCTCCCCGCCTTCGTTCAAGAAAGACTTTCCCCGATGACCGCTGCTTCCCACCTCACCCTCATCACCGGCGCCTCGCGCGGCCTGGGCCGTGCCATGGCCGAACAGCTGCTGCAGGCCGGCCATGCGGTGATCGGCATTTCGCGCAAGCAGGATGCGCAACTCGCCGAGATCGCCAAGGCCGCTGGCGCCGAGCTCACACAATGGGAGCAGGACCTGTCCGACCCCGTTGCCGCCGCCGCCCGCGTGTCGGCATGGCTCAAGACCGTCGATGCGCAGCGCTTCGACAGCGTGACCCTCATCAACAACGCCGGCACCGTCGGCAACCCCGCGCCGCTGGCCAGCGCCGTGACCGGCGAGCTGTCGCTGGCGCTGCGCATCGGCCTCGAAGCGCCGATGCTGCTGACCGCCGCGTTCCTGGGCGGCACGCGCGAATGGCGTGGCACACGCAAGGTGCTGAACATCTCCTCGGGCCTGGGCCGCAACGCGATGGGCAGCCAGGCGCCGTATTGCGCCTCCAAGGCCGGCATGGACCGTTTCTCTCAGGCCGTGGCGCTCGAGGAAGCGGCCGCGCCGAACGGCGCGCGCATCGTCTCGCTCGCGCCCGGCATCATTGATACCGACATGCAGGTGCAGCTGCGCGGCGCATCGGCAGAGAACTTTCCGGACCGCACACGCTTCGTGAGCATGAAGGAAGAAGGCCGCCTCGACAGCCCCGCCACCGCGGCCGCCAAGGTACTCAAGTACCTGGCGCGCGAAGACTTCGGCACCAACCCCGTGGCCGACGTGCGCGACCCGGCCTGAACGCCTTCACTACCGAGAACGAGCACGCCCATGGCCACCGCAAAGTCGATAGACACCAACGACTACAAGCTCTTCCCGTCGCCGAGGAACGTGCACCGCGTCATCTTCGAACACCAGGTCTTCGTGCCGTACCCGTACGCGCTGATCGTGATGGACGAGTTCTACTTCAAGGGCCGCTACAGCCTGTTCTCGGCGTGCAGGATGAGCGACGGGAAGATGGGGCAGGTGGTGACGTTCGAGCTTGAGTCGGATGTGGAGATCTTCAACGCGAAGTTCGTGCCGGATTGAAGTGCACGTGTCGCTGACTTGTCCCCTCTCCCCTTGGGGAGAGGGTCAGGGTGAGGGTTACGGCCCTCGCATACGCACGGCTCTATGTGGGCGGCGCCTGTTTTTGCGTCCGTCTTGATAAAGGTGAGTACTACGGCCTGAGCTACTTGGATTGGCGGCACGCACAGTACGCTGGCGGTACGTGAGCGAATCTTGGGAAGTCGGAGTACGGCCATGACCGGTCATTCGCGAAAGGCGCCAAATCTGACTGTCTCTGCGCTCAGCGGCTCGTGCAGCGAAATTGGTCTGGAGCGCACCTTTGCTGACCGCCTTGCTTCTTCTCCTTCTAGATGAATCCTCCACCAACTCACGTACCCGGAAAGCCATATCACTTCTTCTCTATCCCGCTAATGATTCAGCCGGACCTGTGGGACGAGAAGACATCAGTAATATTTCGCGGTGTCCAGTTTTCCGTGCTCTACATGATTCCTGTGCTGATCATGTCCGTCATCATCCCGCTTGTAGTGTTGTTCCCCGCCATGGACTTCCGAGAGATCGGAGCACTCCTTGCTGCGGCCCCGTTCTGGATTCTTGCTGGCTACTTCCTACTAGCTCTCGGCGTCGGATTATTTGTTGGTCTCTATCATTACTCCGATTTCTTGAAATTCACTGGTCACCAGTCTATTCATTGAGATTGACGGCACTCAGCCACAACCAGTCGCTCACTCTGCCAGGCAAAATTCGGCCGAAACCAAGCAAATATGACGCACCCCAACAAGCGCGACTCTGAAATAGTGGTGGAACTCGCGCAGACCTGCGCAAGGCTCATGTTGGAGAAGTTTCCTGGTTGGTCACGTATGTTTTTTCGGTACTACATCGACGAGCTGCAGGACAGCGCCAGTGCGTCGTTTGAGCGGGCCGGTGAGGTAACGCTTCTGAGCGCCATGAAGGAGGGGCCGTTCTACGAGGGGATGACTGAATTGGCCCGCGAGCTACGGGAGAGCGGTGTGAGCTTCAAAGTTCTACTTCTCACTATGAACTCCAACTTTGACTACCGCGTGGACTACGAACAGACGAGTCCTGACCGCTGGAGGATCACTAAGCTGAACGGCGCTACCGGTATTCCTGTGGGTTTGGACTGACGAGTCATGCGTCACCCACCGCCCTCCGGCTTCAGTCGGCCAGAACCGGTCGCTCAATGCTGCGGCAAGATCTGTAGGAAGCCGATCAAAAACACAATAGAAGATCGATGAAAACAGAGCCGAAATCTGCTCCGCCACTGCAGGCAGAGAAGGACTTCCGAGCATTCCTACGGAAGCAAGGACCGCTGCTCAAGTCCATGAAGCTATGCGACGCATGGCCTGCGGTACTGGAATTTCACCGCGAGTCGGTTGATAAGTATTCGGTTTTGACCCCGGAAGGTGAAGGGGTCACATTCGATGCGCATCTAGGGACGGCAGACAGGGGAGTTCGATTTGAAGTCGCGATCAATCGTCTTTTTCGCCCCTTGCCAGAAGATGCGTCGGCAGGCCGGTGGCCCGCTGTCCGGCTGTCTCTTCGCTTGCAGTACACGCTGGATATGACGGAAATCCAGTATTTGAATCGACACCAAGCCTATGGGGTCGGTCAGGCATTTGTGAGTTGGTCGGATGCCTCACTCAATGAGTTCGTGCAACAGGTGGAAGCGAGTGACGCATTCACGACCTTTCGTCAGGCCGCACCGATCGAAGTCCGCCTTTCGGCTGATCTGTGTAGCTACTCACGACTGGAACCCACGCCCGATCCGACAAGAGGGCTTTGGTGGGGTGTTTTCGGTACCTGAGGACGATATCCTCTGCAGCGAAGAGGATGATCAATGTGAGCCTCTCTTCGATTTCGGTCATCGGCCAAAAGCAGACATTTAGACAAGATTTCCCATGTCTTCAGCACTTGCCTTCTACGACCACATTTGCTGGGGGACTAGCACCGCGGTTCACGACATCCTCGGGAGGGCGGCATCGATTGCATCTGAGCGCTATGGGGCCAGCGACCCGGTGTCAGAGCTACTTGCACGAGAGCTAGCAGAGTACTGGGGAGGCAAGGTCGTCAGCCTGAGTGAAGCCGATCTGCCTGTCGATCAGCTTTTTGAGGTTCTCACCGCCGCGCGCGAGCAAGCTTTCGCGAGTGATGAGTTCACTACGATGGGTCGGAGCTGGCTCACTGACGCAATGGCGACGTTCTGCAAGGAAGTGGAAACGGCTGCCAAGCCGCCACGACGAAGTGTGCCTAAGTAGCACGGTGCCGTGTGGCTCCGCGTGCACCTTCTCACATCCACAGACATGGCAAGATTCGGCCGATTGTGTTGAAAAACTCGCCTTGAATCCAGCCTGCGCTGGCGATCCCACAGGGTTCGCAGTCGAGTTGGCGATTCGTGAGTTCGTGGCAGCCTTGCAGACTCACCTCAAGCCGTCTTCATCGCCGCAGATGGCATCAACCACTTGGCCATTCGCCTGAGGTTCTGGGCTGTGGCAGCCATCAAGAATTCATCTTGCGCACCGCTGAGCCCGCGAAGCCGGAGTCGATCCAGCTTCATGATGCGCTTGAGGTGTGCGAACAGCATCTCCACCTTCTTGCGCTTCCTGCGCGACTGTCTGTACTGCGGTGTCTGCGCGATGGACCGTGCCACCTCACGAGCGCCCTCGTGGATGCTGCGGGCGATCTTTCGGAAGGGCGTGCTCGGGCAGCAGCGATCCTTCATCTCACAGGCGCCGCAGTCTGTCTGGCTCGCTCGATAAATAACGGTGTCGGCCTTGGTGATGCGAGTGCGCGGCGTTGTGAACTGCCGCCGGTCGTTGCGCAACGCACTGCCTTCAGGGCAAACACAGCTGATCTTGAACGGTGCTCCGACCCATCATGATGCGTACCTCCATCGATGATCAAGGGCATGCAAACCGTGAGCCAGTTCTAGAATTCGAGGGAGTTTTTCAACACAATCGGCCATGAGCAGACCTTCGGCGCAGCCTTAGACCTAGACCGCAATCCGATCCTTCAAACGCATTTGAACCACATGCAACCCTTGATCGTCCCTCCGGCAGCACAGCGCGACGAAAAATCGATTCAGATGCTCAGCGCATGGGTAGCCGAGAAGGGACTGCATTGCTCCCTCAAAATTGGCATGTGGCAAGAGAACGGTCGTAGTGAGGCTCCCGCGTGGGGCATATTGCTGGCTGACACAATCCGCCACATCGCCAACGCGCTTCAGGAGAGCTATGGGCAGGCGGCGCCAGATACTGTCGCCTCTATCCTTGAGGCGCTGCAAAACGAACTCGATGCGCCGACATCGGCGACGAAGGGCGACTTCAGTCCCGGACACTCTTAGCAGATCAGCAATCCATCGCGATAGCCGGACGCCCAAATCCGGCCAACATCGGACATTTGCCAACACCCTCAAGCCATCGCGTCGCCGCATTCAAGCTGGCCTCGATCGAGAATCAAATGTTTCATCGAACTGCAGTTCTCATCCTGACAGCGTGCCTCGGCTTATCGGCCCACGCCGACCCGAAACCCAGCCTTGCCTACGATGACGGATTCGTTTGGTACTTGTCCGGTCGCCTCGCGGCCGACCTCATCCGATTCCAGGCAACCGCGCGTGCCCAGCCACAACCGGAGGGAGAGGTGGCCGCTCAACGCGCCGATCTTGAGGTCCTCTATCACCGCTATCTCATCGACTGCAAAGGGCCGCTTCCAGAACTCGCCAAAGTGCTTGGGGTATCAGAACTGGAAAAGTCGGCGACGCCTACGTCCTACCTCGCTATCGCGGGCAGTAGGGAGTACAAAATTTGGCCCATCGTCCGGCGATGGAACGACACCGTCATGCTGACCCTCGTTGACACATATGCAAAGGGCAACTACGGAATCTTGCCGGACTGCGTCCTCGAAGAGTTTCGGAGACAGAATCCGTTGGCCGTACCGTCAACAAGATGACGTCTACAGTCGGCCAGGAGCAGACACTAAATATCGACATGACAAAGCTGCTGACTATCAATCTTCGACGCGGCATCCCTGCGCCGGAAGCGGTTCCTCATCAAGCGGATCTGACTAGGCTATTTGACGACTTGAACGTTGAACTCAATGAGGGACAGCTTTGCGAACCGAATTGGGGGCGGATGAGGGTCACCCTTCGAGATGATCGGGAAAGCCCTGCGGGGTTGACCGACTTCATCATGACCGTCCCCTTTTGGATCGTCTCACGGCGGTTTGCGCTCCTCTTGGAAGCGCATCGGTGCCAATGCGAGTTTCTTCCCCTAGAAATTACCTATCGGAAGAAGATGTTGACGGGCGAGTTTTTTGCACTAAATGTTTTGGCGGTGGAGGACGCGGCGATCGATTTGACTCATTCAGAGTTTGATCCTCGACTACTTAAGCATGGCTTGGTGAGGGACGTGACGAAGCTCGTTCTCAAGCCCGATGCATTGACCTCTACGCCGCTCGCATACCTGCCGCAAATTGGCCAGATTGCAGTGCAAGATGAACTGTCGCAAGAATTTGAACGAGAACTCGTTGGCGTGAAATTACTAGATCCCGCAGCCTTCACAAATTGATGAGGAGTATCAGTTACTAACGCTGATTCCTGCGCAAACATCTGCTTTGCACCGGTTCAGCCCTCCGTCTCGAGTGACCGCTATGGAGAATACCCACCGGCCGCATAGGCTCCTCAAGAGACATCGAACTTCGCCGCGCCGCGGACCCTCACCCCAACCCTCTCCCCAAGGGGGATAGGGAGCAAGACAAGCTCACTGCATCGCGAACCGATCCCGCTGCGCCTGCGCGCATTCACCCATCACGTTCAACGCACGCGACACCGCGGGCGTGCCGATGACGAACGGATTGGCTCCGTTCGCCAACTGCTTCTGCTGTCGCAGCGCCGCCAGCCGGGTCTGCGAGCTGTCCATAGCCGAATGGTTCGACAGCAGCACATCGACGTTCTGCGCCTTCACCACGGTGTCCATGCGCCGGGTGGCGCCGATGTAGCTCTCCAGCCGCGGCAGGTTCTTGCCGAAGTTGAAGGCGGTGCCGCCCCAGAGCATCGCGCGGTGCTTCCGGCCGTTCGCGCTCACGTCGAAAACGGGCGAGATCGTGCCCATGGTGTGGCCCGGCGTGATGTAGAGCGTGAGGGTGGTGTCGCCCAGCGTGAGGCGGTCGCCGTCCTTGGCCGACACATCGCCCGGGCCGCGCTTGGGCGGGGCGCCCCAGACCGGCGTTGCGAACTCGAGCTTGGTCTCGGTCATCGTCCAGTCGGCCTCGCTCATCACCACGCGGGCACGGTACTTCTGCGCAAGGTAGGGCGCACCGCCGTAGTGGTCGCCGTGGCCGTGCGTGACCACCACGTACTTGATCTGCGCCGGATCGAGCCCGAGCCTGCGCATGCCGCCTTCGATGAGCGCGGCCGCCTCCATCTGGTTGTTGAGCGCATCGATGAGGATGATGCCGTCCGAGGTCTTGATCGCCCAGGCGCTCACCCAGTCGGCGCCCACGAAGTAGAGGTTGTCGAAGGCCTTGCCCGGCGGCGGTGCGGGCTTGTCGATGAGCGCCTTCAGGCCCTTGTCCAGCTCGGCCTGCGGCGGCTGCGCGGCGGGCGCGGGCTTGCACAGCGACAGGAACGGCGTGAGGTCGGTGCCGGCCGTGCGCGTGGCGGCGGCGACGTGTGCGGCCACGGTGGCTTCCGAAGGCGCTTGTTGCTGCGCCGGCGTTTGCGCGCAGCCCTGGATGAAAGCGGCAACCGCTGCCAGGGCGGTTGTCTTCAGCAGCAGCAGGGTGCGTGAGTTCTCGCGAAGAAATGCCATCGGTGTCTCCATGCCGTCATTGCGGCCCGTTGTGGAGACACCATTCTGCGGCTGCGAGGCTTATTCGATGGTCGCGCCCGAGGCTTGCACGATGCCCTTCCACTTGTCGTAGTCCGTCTTCAACAGCGTGCCGAACTGTTCGGGCGTCATGCTCTGCGGCTCCGCGCCCTGGGCGATGATGGCGGCCTTCATTTCGGGCGTGGCCAGGAGCTTGTTGATCTCGGTGTTCAGCGTGGCAACGATGTCCTTGGGCGTGCCGGCCGGCACGAAGACGCCGTACCAGGTGCTCACGTCGAAGTCCTTGTAGCCGAGCTCGGCCACGGTGGGCGTGTCGGGCAGCGAGGTGCTGCGCTTGGCGGAGGTGACGGCCAGCGGGCGCAGCTTGCCGGCCTTGATCTGCGCCATGGCCGAGGGCACCGACGACACCATCAGGTCGACGTTGCCTGCGAGCACATCCATCATGGCCGCGTTGGAGCCCTTGTAGGGCACGTGGCGCATCTTGATCTTGGCGGCGCCGTTGAAGATCTCGCCGGCCAGGTGGATGGTGGTGCCGTTGCCGGGCGAGCCATAAGTGACGGTGTCGGGCGCGGCGCGCGCGGCCTTCACCACGTCGTCCAGCGTCTTGAACTTCGAGTTGGCCTGCGTGACGATCACCACCGGCGTGTAGGCCACATGGGCCACCGCCGTGAGGTCCTTCACCGGGCTGTAGCTCAGGTTCTTGTAGAGCCAGGGCGCGACGACCATGTTGTCCTTCTGGCCCATCACGATGTCGTAGCCCGTGGGCGCGGCGCGCGCTGCCTCGGCAATGCCGATGGTGCCGCCGGCGCCGCCGCGGTTGTCGGGCACCACGGTCCAGTGGTTGGTTTCGGTGAGCTTCTGCGCGACAAGGCGCGCCAGGATGTCGGTGCCGCCGCCGGGCGGGAAGGGCACGATCATGCGGATGGGCTTGGCGGGGTAGGCCTGCGCGTGCGCGGTGGTGGCGAACGTGAGCGAAGCGGCCAGCGGAAGCGCCAGCGCGAAGGCCAGCGAGCGGGTGAATTTGCTGATGATCATGGGTTTGTCTCTTGGTCTGAACGGATCGGTGATTGCAGCAGTGTCGATGGAGCGCCTTGGGGCCTCACTGCACCGAGGGTGCAGTGTGCCGGAAGCGGCAATGCGGTGTTTTCGCGGTTCGCGATGGGCCTCGTATCGGACGGCGGCGACTTGACAGAGGCATTTCGGCGCCGAAGATGAAACGCCGACTCACGCACACACAGACAGGAGACACCCATGCTCGCAAACATCGATGCCGTGGCCAATCTCGCGGTGAAAGACCTCGCGGTGGCCCGCAGCTTCTACGAAGACACGCTGGGCCTCGCGCAGGTCGACGCGGAAGGCGACGAAGTCGTCGTCTACCGCAGCGGCAGCACGCGCATCAACGTGTACCGCTCGGCGTTCGCCGGCACGAACCAGGCGACGGCCGTGACGTGGCAGGTCGGTACGGATATCGAGCGCGTCGTCGCGGCCCTCAAGGCCAAGGGCGTGCGCTTCGAGCACTACGACATGCCCGATACGACGCTCGAAGGCGACCTCCATGTCATGGGCGACATGAAGGTCGCGTGGTTCAAGGACCCGGACGGGAACATCCTGAACCTGATCAACGGCTGATCGATCAGCCGAAGTTCTTGGCGGCGAAGTCCCAGTTGACCAGCTTGGCCAGGAAGGTCTCGACGAACTTCGGGCGCAGGTTGCGGTAGTCGATGTAGTAGGCGTGTTCCCAGACGTCCACGGTCAGCAGTGCGGTGTCTGCAGTCGTCAGCGGCGTGCCGGCGGCGCCGGTGTTCACGATGTCCACCGATCCGTCAGCCTTCTTCACGAGCCACGTCCAGCCCGAACCGAAGTTGCCCACGGCCGACTTCACGAAGGCTTCCTTGAAGGCGTCGTAGCTGCCCCACTTGGCATCGATGGCCTTGGCCAGCGCGCCGGTGGGAGTGCCGCCGCCCTGGGGCTTCATGCAGTTCCAGAAGAAGGTGTGGTTCCAGATCTGGGCGGCGTTGTTATAGATGCCGCCGCTGGCCTTCTTGATGATCTCTTCGAGCGTGAGGGCTTCGAACTCGGTGCCCTTTTGCAGGTTGTTGAGGTTCACCACATAGGCGTTGTGGTGCTTGCCGTAGTGGTATTCGAGCGTCTCTTGCGAGTATTCAGGTGCCAGCGCGTCCAGGGCGTAGGGCAGGGGTGGGAGCTTGTGTTCCATCGTGGGTTCCTTGTGGTTGGTTGTGGAGAAAGGGGTTGTCAGGGTTGGGGCTTGGGGCTCACCTGGTAGGCGCAGCGCCGTGCGCCGGCGAGCACATGCTCGACGCGGCTGACACTCACCTCGGGGCCCAGCACTTCGTCGAAGAGTTGCAGCTCGCTCCGGCAAAAGCCGGTGCAGGCGCGCGCCGCGGTGCAGATGGGGCAATGGTTCTCGATGAAGAGAAAGCCGTCGCCCTCGGGCCGGAACTCGGCCATGTAGCCTTCGCGGCTGCGGATCTCGGCCAGGCGCTCCAGCCGCGTCTTCAGGTTGCGCGCGCCGCGCATCGCCTCGGTGTAGGCGGCGCGCATGGCGTTCTCGCGCGCGCCGATCAGCTGGTCCATGCCCTTCTCGCCGAACACGCTGATCACCGCGCTGATCATCTGCACCGTCATTTCGGCGTGCGTGTCGGGAAAGCGCTTGTGGCCTTCGCCGGTGAGCCGCCAGATCTGCGTGGGCCGGCCGCGCCCGCTGGGCCGGCTTTCGGCATCCACCAGGCCTTCGGCCTCCAGCTTGGCCATCTGCTGGCGCACCGCTTCCACCGTGACGCCCAGCACCTTGGCGATGTCGGGAATGCCGAGCGCGCCGCGGGTCTTGAGCGTGGAGAGGATGCGGTCGGCCGGCTGGTGCGGCTGCCAGGCGGGCACGTGCGGCTTCGTGGGGGCGTGATGCATGGGGGAGGCTTGCCATTTATCAAGCAATTGCTTTGATTATTGGTTGAGGCCGGCCGTGCTGTCGAGTGCGCCACCGCAATGACCCCGCCCTGCTCCGGGCCATCCGGCGGAGCGGCGCGTTTTTACGCTTTCTTTATGCGGCCCCGCCGACTCTGTTCCCCGTTTTTACGCACCGCTGCCGAGACTGAAGGCCTTGTGTTTCGCTCCAGGAGCAATTGAATGGACATCGTCTGGATGGGCGCCTTGCTGGCGCTGTGGGTCGTGGTGGCGGCGATGGTCGTCGGGCTGAACAAGCTCGACGGTCAGCACCCGCAAAAAACGGGTAGCACCGGCAACGGAGACGCATCGTGATCAGCCTGCAAGTCCTGTACGGATTCGGCGCGCTGATCGCCGTGATCCTGTTCGCCTACCTCGTCTTCGCGCTGATCTGCGCCGAGGAATTCTGAAATGACCACCTCCGCCTGGGGCCTCCTGGCCTCCTTCCTCGCCGCACTCATCGTGCTGGCGTGGCCCGTCGGCAAGTTCCTCGCCGCGCTGTGCAACGAGCGCGTGCCGCGCTGGATGCAGCGCGTGGAAGCCCCGCTCTACAAGCTCGCGGGCACCGCGCCCGAGCGCTCGATGAACTGGCGCACCTATGCGCTGGCGCTCTTGGCCTTCAACCTCCTGGGCGCCGTCGTCGTCTACGCGCTGCAGCGCCTGCAGGGCGTGCTGCCGCTCAACCCCGCCGGTATGGGCGCGGTGTCGGCCGACTCGGCTTTCAACACCGCGGTGAGCTTCGTCAGCAACACCAACTGGCAGGGCTACGGCGGCGAATCGACCATGAGCTATCTCACGCAGATGCTCGGGCTGACGGTGCAGAACTTCTTCTCGGCCGCCACCGGCATCGCGGTGGCCTTTGCGCTGGTGCGCGGCTTTGCGCGCCGGGGCGAGGGCGCCGAGGGCAAGGGACTGGTGGGCAACTTCTGGGCCGACATCACCCGCATCACGCTGTGGGTGCTGGTGCCGCTGTCGTTCGTGCTCGCGGTGTTCTTCGTGGGCCAGGGCGTGATCCAGAACTTCGACACCTACAAGACGGTGAACACGGTGGAGACCACCGCCTTCCAGCAGCCGAAGACCGGCGCCGACGGCCAGCCGCTGAAGGACGACAAGGGCGCCCCGGTGATGGAAGACGCCACCACCAAGACGCAGACCCTCGCCATGGGCCCGGTCGCTTCGCAGGAAGCGATCAAGATGATCGGCACCAACGGCGGCGGCTTCTTCAACGCCAACTCGGCGCACCCGTATGAAAACCCGACCGCGCTGAGCAACCTGCTGCAGATGATCGCGATCTTCCTCATTCCCGCGGCGCTGTGCTTCGCCTTCGGCCGTGTGGTGGGCGACATGCGCCAGGGCTGGGCCGTGCTCGCTGCGATGACGATCATGTTCGTCGTCGCGGTGATGGTGGTCACGCCCGCCGAGCAGGCCGGCAATCCGCTGGTCGCATCGCTGGGCGTGGACCAGGTCTCCAGTGCGCTGCAGGCCGGCGGCAACATGGAAGGCAAGGAAGTGCGCTTCGGCATCGACGCCTCGGCCCTGTTTGCCGCCGTGACCACGGCCGCCTCGTGCGGCGCGGTCATCGCCATGCACGACTCGTTCACCCCGCTGGGCGGCATGGTGCCCATGGTTCTGATGCAACTGGGCGAAGTGGTGTTCGGCGGCGTCGGCAGCGGTCTCTACGGCATGCTGATCTTCGCGATGCTCGCGGTGTTCATTGCGGGCCTGATGATCGGCCGCACGCCCGAGTACCTGGGCAAGAAGATCGAAGTGCGCGAGATGAAGCTCATCTCCATCGCCATCCTGGTCACGCCCATCCTGGTGCTGGCCGGTACCGCGGTCGCGGTGATCGCGGGCGCCGGCAAGGCCGGCATCGCCAACCCCGGCGCGCATGGCTTCTCGGAAATCCTGTACGCGCTGACTTCCGCCGCCAACAACAACGGCAGCGCCTTCGCGGGCCTCTCGGCCAACACGCCGTTCTACAACGGCCTTCTCGGGCTGGCCATGTGGCTGGGCCGCTTCGCGATGATCGTGCCGGTGCTGGCCATTGCCGGTTCGCTGGCCGCCAAGAAGCGCCTGCCCGTCACCAGCGGCACGCTGCCCACGCACGGCCCGCTGTTCGTCTCTTTGCTGATCGGCACCGTGCTGCTGGTCGGCTTGCTCAACTATGTGCCGGCGCTGGCCCTGGGCCCGATCGTCGAACACCTGGTGCTCTGGAAATAAGGAGCCCGCCATGACTGCCAATACCAAAACCTCCCTCTCGCTGCTCGATGCAGCGCTGGTCAAGCCTGCCCTGTGGGGTGCCTTCGCCAAGCTGAACCCGCGCACCCAGTGGCGCAACCCGGTGATGTTCATCGTCTACATCGGGAGCATCCTCACCAGCCTGCTCTGGGTGCATTCGCTGAGCTTCCCGGGCGACACCGGCATGAAGCCCGCCTTCGTGCTCGCCGTGACCGTCTGGCTGTGGTTCACCGTGCTGTTCGCGAATTTCGCCGAAGCATTGGCCGAAGGCCGCAGCAAGGCGCAGGCCGCGTCGCTGCGCGGTCTTCGCAAGGACACCTGGGCCAAGAAGCTGCAGGAGCCGCACCACGGCGCGCAATGGCTGCCGGAACAGGCGCCCAACCTGCGCAAGGGCGACGTCGTGCTGGTGGAAACCGGCGACGTGATTCCGCTCGACGGCGAAGTGATCGAAGGCGTGGCCTCGGTCGACGAGAGCGCCATCACCGGCGAATCGGCACCCGTGGTGCGCGAATCGGGCGGCGATTTCTCGGCCGTGACCGGCGGCACGCGTGTGCTGTCCGACTGGCTGGTGGTGCGCATCTCTGTGAATCCGGGCGAGTCGTTCCTCGATCGCATGATCGGCATGGTCGAGGCGGCCAAGCGCCAGAAGACGCCCAACGAGATCGCGCTCACCATCCTGCTGGTCGCGCTGACGATCGTGTTCCTGATGGTCACCGTCACGCTGCTGCCGTTCTCGGTGTTCAGCGTGGAGGCCGCGGGTGCGGGCACCGTGGTGTCGCTCACCGCATTGGTGGCGCTGCTCGTCTGCCTGATCCCGACCACCATCGGCGGCCTGCTCTCGGCTGTCGGCGTGGCCGGCATGAGCCGCATGATGCAGGCCAACGTGATCGCCACCTCGGGCCGCGCGGTGGAAGCCGCCGGCGACGTCGATGTGCTGCTGCTCGACAAGACCGGCACCATCACGCACGGCAACCGCCAGGCCAGCGCCTTCCTGCCCGCACCTGGTGTGACCAAGGCCCGCCTGGCCCGCGCCGCGATGGTGGCCTCGCTGGCCGATGAAACGCCCGAGGGCCGGAGCATCGTCGACCTGGCCCGTCGCGATGGCCTCGAAGCCACGGCGGTCGAGGGCGCACGCTTCGTTCAGTTCACCGCGCAGACCCGCATGAGCGGCGCCGACCTGCCGGCCGCGCCCAACAGCCTGGACACCGACCTCATCCTGCTGCGCAAGGGCGCGGTCGAGGCGGTGCGCCGGCATGTCGAGGCACTGGGCGGCAGCATGCCCGCCGAGATGATGCGCGCGGCCGAAGAAACGTCTCGCCGTGGCAGCACGCCGCTGGCGGTTTCCGAAGGCAACCGCGTGCTGGGCGTGGTCGAGCTCAAGGACATCGTCAAGACCGGCATCAAGGAACGATTTGCCGAGCTGCGCCGCATGGGCATCAAGACGGTGATGATCACCGGCGACAACAAGCTCACGGCAGCCGCCATCGCCGCCGAAGCGGGCGTGGACGACTTCCTGGCCGAGGCCACGCCCGAAGACAAGCTCGCGCTGATCCGCAAGTACCAGTCCGAAGGCCGCCTGGTCGCGATGACCGGCGACGGCACCAACGACGCACCCGCCCTGGCGCAAGCCGACGTGGCCGTGGCCATGGGCAGCGGCACGCAGGCCGCCAAGGAGGCCGGCAACATGGTCGACCTGGACTCCAACCCGACCAAGCTGCTCGAAGTGGTGGAGACCGGCAAGGCGCTGCTCATGACGCGCGGCTCGCTCACCACCTTCTCGATCGCCAACGACGTGGCGAAGTACTTCGCGATCATTCCCGCGATTTTTGTCTCGACCTATCCGCAGCTGGGCGCGCTCAACGTGATGCAGCTGGCGAGCCCGTCGTCGGCGATCCTGTCGGCGGTGATCTTCAATGCGCTGGTCATCGTGTTCCTGATTCCGCTGGCGCTCAAGGGCGTGCGCTACCGGCCGGTGGGCGCCGCCGCGCTGCTGCGCCGCAACCTGGCCATCTACGGCCTGGGCGGCCTGGTCGTTCCCTTCATCGGCATCAAGTTGATCGACTGGCTGCTCGTGGCCGTCCATCTGGTTTGAGGAGCATCTGCATCATGAACAACAGCAACAGCAACAGCAACAGCAACAGCAACAGCAACAGCAACAGCAACAGCAACAGCAACAGCAACAGCAACAGCAACAGCAACAGCAACA
>NZ_JBEPKK010000001.1:0-715560 GCF_040544675.1 Variovorax boronicumulans | reverse complement strand
TGTGATCTCAGTGCGTACGTGGGCGTTGGGCATGGCAGCATCTCCAAGGATGCCTCACCACAAGCAGTTCTCGTGCCTACGAATTAACGGGACAGGACACTAGCTCGGTGCGATGCGCTGTGGGAGTGCTGTGCAATCGACAACGATGGGCAAATTGGCTGGCTGTTTGAAACTGATCGTGGCCCGTTTATTGATCCCCAAGATGACGAGGTCTCGTTGCGCCACGCGAACAAGACGCTACGCTGGAAAGACATCGGGAACGACCGTGCAATGGTAGTCCGGAAGGGGCAGAGTGTGCCGAAACCAGGGGATCGACGAACATGAGCACGAAGGCAGAACGGCGATCCGCGATAGCTCAGGCTCTCGCGAACACTCGTATTGAGGGCCATAGACCGACGGCGGAATTTCTCTCGGATTGCGAGAGCGTGGTGGACGGGCGCATGACCTATAGCGAGGCCATTCAAGCGAGCTCGTCGCGCGCCATGGGCGCACCGGATGCAAACCAAGCCGGCCCCACCTCAGTGCCAAAGGGCAGTTGATTGCGTTGGGCGAGCTGCAAGAGCCTGTCCGGATCTCTGCGTGCAAGGTTGAGCATGAGTACATGGCTCGACCGGGGTGCCTCCGGCGGCCTGGCAGGGGCCAGAAGACATAAAAAACTGGTCACCGATTCAATCGGCCGACCCACACACAGCATTCGGTGTCTCTGGCCGTAATGTCCCAAACGTCGAGAAGGAAATCAAAGTGAGTCGGGTGGCCGCAGCTACCTGACTCACTTTGATTGAAAAATCACTTGACTACATCTAGTTTGCCAACTCCTGAGCCCGAATCGGATACTTTGGGCTGTCCTTCTGCCAGGAGTAAACACCTCGAAAACTGCTCAGGTCCACGCTCGACCGGATAAAGGCGGCGCCCACATTGATCGCGCACTGATCTTTGTACACGTTCTTGTCCAGTAGCGCGTCGTCACCCTTGATATTGGGATGGTTCGCCCAGAGGGTCGCGAAAGATGGTTGCATGATTTCCAGTCAGGGTGGAAGCTGAAAATATGGCGTCCAGAGCGCGAGCACAGGACCGCGATATTCGTTCGCTGCACCCATCCTCGCCTCTCGGCAATCTAGCAGCAGCCAGTTGGAGTGTCGATGAGAAGGAAGTTGTCAATCTCTACCTGACGTGGATATCTGCCGACTTTTCGCTGCATGCGTACTGAGTCTGTGTACCGAACGAGCCGACCGTCCGATTTCCCCTTCTCGCGCACCCCCTCGCGGACACAACCGGCCAAGCCCGAGCTTGCCCCCTCACCCCTCAACGCCAGTCCTCGCCCCCCGCACCCTCGTTGCGCACCGCCTCCGCGCGCGTACGCAGCAATCGCGCAATCTCCGCCGCGGCCACCGGCTTGACCAGGTGCTCGTCGAAGCCGGCTTCCAGGGCGGTGCGCTTGTCGTCGGGCTGGCCCCAACCGGTCGCGGCCACCAGGTACATGCCGCTGCCCCAGGCCTCTGCCCGGATGCGGCGCGCCACTTCGCGGCCGTCCAGGTCGGGCATGCCGATGTCCAGCACCGCGGCATCGGGCCTGAAACGCTCGGCGAGCGCGAGCGCCTCGGCGCCGCTGCGCGCGATCTCCACGGTGAAGCCGGCGCGCGACAACATGCGGGCCATCCCCCAGGTGGCGTCCACGTTGTCGTCCGCCAGGAGCACGCGCTGCACGCCGACGGTTTCGCCCGTTTCATCCGGCACTACCTCGGATGACGAAGGCCGCGGCGGCGGCGCCGGAACCACGCTCGCGTGTTCCTCGATCTGGGGAATGCGCACGGTGAAGCGGCTGCCCTGCCCTCGCCCGTTGCTGTGCCCCCGCACGGTGCCGCCGTGGACTTCGGCGATGCTGCGCACCAGCGCCAGGCCGATGCCCAGCCCGCCGGCCGCGCGGGCGTGCGCATGCGCGCTCTGCATGAACATCGTGAACATGGCCTCCACCGTGTGCGGCTCCATGCCGATGCCGTTGTCGGACACCTCGAACACCGCCTCGCGCCATTCGCTGCGCACCTCCAGCGTCACGGTGCCACCGTCCGGCGTGTACTTGGCGGCGTTCGACAGCAGGTTCGACACCACCTGCGTCAAGCGGATCGGGTCGGCGTGCAGCCATATCGTCTCGGGGGCGATGCGCAGCACCAGCGCGTGACCGGCATGGTCGATGAGCGGGCGCGTCGCCTCCACGGCCGCATCCGCGATGTCCTGTGCCGACACGCGCTCGCGCCTGAGCACCAGCCTCCCGCGCCGCAGGCTGGAGACGTCGAGCAGATCGCCCAGCAGCACCTGCATGGTGGCGGCCTGGCGCCGGATCACGCGCGAGGCGCGCGCCTGGTCCTCCGCGGGCAGCGACTCGGCGGCCAGCAACTGCGCCGCGCCGCTGATCGAAGCGAGCGGGTTGCGCAGCTCGTGCGCAAGCACCGCCAGGAAGCGGTCTTTGGCCGCGTCCGCCGCCTCCAGTGCCTGGCGCGCGGACTCGGTGGCGCGCAGCGCGTTGAGCAGTTCGGCGCGGCCGTACGCCACCGCCTGCTGCGAGGCGCGGTGCTCGCTCTGGTCGCGCAGCATCTTGAGCAGGCCGGTCACTTCGCCTTTGCTGTCCCGGATGGGCATGAGCACCGCGCCGGCCCAGAAGTGCGCGCCGTCCTTGCGCCGGTGCAGGCGGTCGTCGGCGGCGCGCCCGGTGGCCAGCGCGGTGCGCAACTCTTCCTCGGGCGCGCCCGTCGCGCGGTCCTCGTCGGTGAAGAAGATGTCGGCCGAGCGGCCCAGGATCTCGTCTTCGCCGTAGCCCAGCAGGCGCTGGGCGCCGGTGTTCCAGCTGCGCACCCGGCCTTCGGTGTCCATCGAAAAGACCGCGCAGTCGACGGCGTTCTCCAGCACAAGGCGCAGCCGCTCATCGCTCTCGCGCAGCGCCGCCTGCACGGCCTCCAGCGCGCTGGCGGCAGCCAACGGTGCGGGCTCCGGAAACGCGGGTGTCAGCTCATCCAAGATGCATCCCGCCGCCAGGCTCAATCGGCCAGCGCCTGCGCGAGGCCGTGCACGCGCTCCGTGAGCGTGGTCATGCGCAAGATCTGCCGCTGAAGCACGTCGGCGACCTCGCGGCAAGTGTCGGGGTCGTCCGCCGTGCGCAGCACTTCCAGGGCCGTCGCGACGGCGCCGATGGGGCTGCGCAGGTCATGGTCGATGCTGCGGGCCTCCAGCACAAGGCGGGACTGGAGCGCCTGAAGAGACTTGAGCGCCTGGAGGGATTCAAGTGCCCGAAGGTTATCGGGGGCATCCAGCGAGTGCAGCTCGCGCAGCGCGTCCTCGTTCGCCGGCGCATGCCCCGCCCCGCCCGCGGCGCGCCGAACGCAAAAGGCCAAGCCCACGATCGCGATCCCCGCACCCAGCATCCAGCCGATGCGCACGGCGGCCGCATCGCGGCGCCGCGTCACAGTCGGTACTCCTTCAACCGGTTGTAGAGCGTCTTCATGCTGATGCCGAGCACCGCGGCCGTGCGCTCCTTGTTGCCGCCGCAGCTCTCGTAGGTGGCCAGGATCACGCGCCGCTCCACGTCGGCCAGCTGGCTGCCGATCTCGACCAGCAGGTCGCCGCTGCCCGTCTCCAGCGCGCCCGGCACCGTCTCGTCGAAGCCCGCCATCGTCGCGCGCGAAGGCACGGCCTCGCGGCGCCGCGCGCGTTGCGCGCCATCGGGCGGCGGCAGCCATTCCTCGGTCACTTCGGGCTCGGTGGCCATGACCCAGGTGCGCTGCACCACGTTGCGCAGCTCGCGCACGTTGCCGGGCCAGTGGTAGGCGCCCAGCCGCGCGAGCACCGCGGGGCTGAAGCGTTGCGCGCCGCCGTCCGCGCGGTGCAGGTCCTGCAGGAAGCTCTCGGCGATCAGCTGGATGTCCTGGCCGCGCTCGCGCAGCGGCGGCAGCGCGATCGGAAACACGTTCAAGCGGTACAGGAGGTCTTCGCGCAGCTTGCCGAGCGTGACCGCCTCCGCTGGGTCGCGGTTGGTGGCCGCGATGATGCGCACGTCGGTCTGAAGCACCTGGGCCGAGCCGCCGCGCATGAAGGTGCCGCTTTCCAGCACGCGCAGGAGCTTGGCCTGCAGCTCCAGCGGCATCTCGGTCACTTCGTCCAGGAACAGCGTGCCCCCGTGCGCGCGCTCGAAGAAGCCGCGGTGCTCCCGCTCGGCGCCGGTGAAGCTGCCGCGCTCGTGGCCGAAGATCTCGCTCTCGATGAGATGCGGCGAAAGCGCCGCGCAGTTGACCGCCAGAAAGGGCTGGTCGCGCCGCCGGCTCAGGTCGTGCACCCCGTGCGCCACCAGTTCCTTGCCGGTGCCGCTTTCGCCCTGGATGAACACGGTGACCGCGGTGCCCGCCACGCGCGACATCTGGCGGTACACCCGCTGCATCGGGGCCGAGCGCCCGATCAGGCCGGCAAAGGAGCCAGTCTTGCGCCATTGCTCCTGCACCCCGTCCAGTTCGGCGCGCAACTGCGACGGCGCCACCAAGCGCGAGAGCAAGCCCTTGAGGTGCTGCGGATTGATCGGCTTGACCAGGTAGTCGGCGGCCCGCAGGCGCAACGCCCGAAGCGAGGTTTCCAGGCTCGCCTGCCCGGTCATGAGCACCAGCATGGTGTCGGCCACCACCTCGGGACCGGACAGCAGGTCGAACCCGCTGCCGTCGGGCAGGTGCAGGTCCAGCAGCAGCAGGTCGGGCCGCTGCATGGCGATGAGGCGCCGCGCCGCGGCCAGCGAATGGGCACACATGACAGTGTGCCCTTCGCGGACGACGAGCGCGGCGATCATTCGTGCCGAGTCTTCGTCGTCTTCAACAATCAGTGCATGGCCCAATCGTGACTCCCTTGGCCCCAGCACCCATCGCAGCGCTCGAACCTCAAACAACCGGCATGTTTTTTCCGGGACGTCGTACAGGTCGAGCAATCGCGCCAGCCTGTATGTAGTACGCACGCCTTCAGTAAGTCGGATTCACTCTATTTGACTTTGTTTCAAGAGGTTTGGGAATATAACGATAAGCCGTGGGTGTTTCATGCACTGACAGCAGTCCCTGAATGGGACCTGACCCGGTAATTACGGATCACGTCCGCACAAATAAGTAGTTCATTCGATCTACCCGGCTGCGAACCTTCGGGCGACACCGCTTGCATCTGGTCGCAATGGTGCAGTGCCGCAATTGCAGGTTGCGGCTTCGTTGGTTGGCGAAACCAGGGCATTTGCTTGTCGGATCGGCCCCGCGCAGCCATCCAGCCGATGCCTGCTGCCGAAGGAAAAACCACCCGTGACCACGACTGACGGCCACCGTGCCGTCAGCTCGTCGACCCTGTCCGCCAGCGGCTTTTGTGAACCGCGATTTGCGGCTGCGAGAGATAAATTCTTCTGCGTCCATCTATAAATTCGCCGGAATATTCAATTCCATTTTGAACTGGCGCGCGGCAATCATCAATTTAAATAACTCAAATCAATACAGGAAATCATCGACCAGTAACATCGTGTCGTCAAAAATATCTGTATTTTTTGGACTTGTTAACGCCTGAGTCAACATTCTTTTGGCTGGATTGAATACCAGCTCGCACGTTTTCACGCCCCGCCCTCCGGCAAATCCGAATCCCTCATCCATCGGCCCACGCAAGGTGGTGGCAGGTCGTTTTGTCACTCGTGGAGCCTGTGGGAAACATGCCTTGCCGCCCGGCCACTGGGCTGCACTGAACGTTGCGCACCCTTTATCGAAACGCTCTTTCAATAACGCGCATCCGTAAATTCGTCGGTCAATCAGACGGCAAATTATGCAGATTCATAGGTTGGGTACCTCAAACTCACCCGTTTTAGGTAGTTGAATCCGGAAATATGTATATCCGAATGTAACCGGCCTAAAAAACCCGAAGACAAACTCGACCCCATGCTTCTAGGATCGCGAAAAGCAGATCCCGGCTTGAATTCAAATTGACCCATCAATTCAAATTCAAGAATTATCGATTGCATTAAAGCTTGGTAATTACATGGAAACCCAATTCGCTCCGCCGGTGCAGGCAGCCCCTCCAGGGCTCTCGCTGGCCGACCTGTTCGTGGCGCGGGCTCCCGCGGCCGCAGCAGCGGCGAGCGAGCGGCTCGGCGCCTCGCTCACGCTCGATGCGGGTGCCACGCAGCGATGGCTGGCTTTCGTGGGTACCACTGGGTATGTGCCGGACACGCTGTTCCAGGCCGCATGGCTGCTGTTGCAGTCGCGCTGGCTGGGCACCACCCCGGCAATGCCGACCGACGGCACGGTGGGCGCATGGCTGGCGCAAATCGGTCAGGCCCGAAGGGCGGCCACCTCGTCTGACGACTTGCCGACCGAAACAGACACGCCGGTGTGCCTCCGCCTCGACGCCGAGCCCGGCCGACCGGCTCGCCTGCACCTGGACGTCGCCGCGGGCCTGATGGACGGCGCCTCGGCAGAGCGCCTGCTCGCGGCCATCGCCGGCACCGCCGCCGATCTGCTCGCCCGCCCCGACGCACCGCTGGCCGACATCCGCACCCTGCCCGACGCCGACCGCCGCGACCAGCTCGCCGCATGGAACACCCCGCCCGCCGCGCTGGACCGCGCCCTCACCGTGCCCTCGGTCTTCCGCCGCCGCGCCGCGGCCATGCCCGATGCGGTGGCGCTGGCGGAAGGCGAGCAGACGATGCGCTACGCCGAACTCGATGCGCGCAGCGACCGGCTCGCGCAGCAGCTGCGGCAGTTGGGCGTGTGCGCGGGCGACAACGTCGGCATGCTGCTCGAGCGTTCGATGGCCGCCGTCGTCGCCACGCTCGGCATCCTGAAGGCGGGCGCCGCCTACGTGCCCGTGGCGACGGACTTTCCTCCCGAGCGCATCGCCAACATGCTCGATCAGGCAGGCGCCACCCGCGTGCTGACCGCCCACGCGCTGGCCCACCTGGTGCCGGCCGGCCGCAGCGCCGTGCTGATGGACCCGATCGACGGCCTGACAGCGTCCGAGAACGATGCCAACCGTGGCTTTCAGAATGCACCGGCCATCGACGGCGAATCGGCGGCCTATGTCATGTACACCTCGGGCTCGACCGGCGTACCCAAGGGCATCGCGATCAGCCATCGCGCGATCCTGCGGCTGGTGGTCGATGTCGACTACGTCGATTTCGCCCCCGGCCGCGCCGTGCTTCACGCGGCACCGCTCGCCTTCGACGCCTCGACGCTGGAGATCTGGGGCCCGCTGCTCAACGGCGGCGTCTGCGTCATTCACGACGAGCGCGTGCCCACCGGCGCCGGCCTCGCGCGCACCATCGCCCGGCACGAGGTGCGCACGGCCTGGCTCACGGCCGCCCTCTTCAACGCGGTGATCGACGGCGATCCGCGGCACCTCGCCGGCCTGGACCACCTCATCACCGGCGGCGAGGCGCTGTCGGTGCCCCATGTGCGCCGCGCGCTCCAGGCCCTGCCCGGCCTCGTGCTGAGCAACGGCTACGGCCCGACCGAGTGCACCACCTTCGCGGCCACGCACCGCATCGAGCGCTCCCAGCTCGCGGTCGACCTGCGCTCCATCCCGCTGGGCCGCCCGATCAAGGACACCGTGCTGCGGGTGCTGAGCCCGTCGCTGGCGCTGCTGCCCACCAGCCTGGTGGGCGAGCTGTGCATCGGCGGCCATGGCCTGGCGAACGGCTACCTGGGGCAACCCGAACTCAGCGCCGCGCGCTTCGTGCCCGACCCCTTCGGCGGGCCGGAAGACCGGCTCTACCGCACGGGCGATCTCGCGCGCTGGCTGCCGGACGGCACCGTCGAATTCATCGGCCGCATCGACGGCCAGGTCAAGATCCACGGCCACCGCATCGAGACCGGCGAGGTGGAGGCGGCCATCCTGTCGCATCCGGCCATCCAGTCGTGCGCGGTGGTCGCTCGGCCCGGGGCCGATGGGCAGTTGCGCCTGGTGGCGTATCTGGTCGCACGCGGGCAGCCGATCTCGTGGGACGCGCTGCGCACGCACCTTGCGGCCCGCCTGCCTGCGGCCCTCCTGCCTTCGGCACAGGTGTGGCTCGCCGAACTTCCCGTCACGTCCAACGGCAAGCTGGACCGCAAGGCCCTGCCCGAGCCCGCCGCCGAGCGCCCCGAGCTCGCGCAGCCTTTCGAGGAAGCGCGCGACGACATCGAGCAGCAGGTGTGCGAGGCCTTCGCGCGCGCCCTCTGCATCGACCGGGCGGGGCGTAACGACAACTTCTTCGACCTGGGCGGCAATTCGCTGCTGGTGCTGCAGGTGCTGGCAGACCTGCAGCGCGACGATGTGCAGCCGCTGTCGACCAACCTGTTCTTCCGGCACCCCACGCCGGCCGCCATCGCGGCGCAGCTGGTACCGGCCGACGAGGCCGGGCAATCCGCGCCGGACCATCGTTTCGAAACCCGCCAGCGCGGAAAGACCGACAGCGCAAACGCTCCCGAGCCCATCGCCCTCATCGCCACCGCCGGCCGCTTCCCCGGCGCCGCCGACGTCGAGCAGTTCTGGGACAACCTGGTTGCCGGCCGCGACACCGTGAGCTTCTTCGACAACACCACGCTGGACGCCGGCGTGAGCGAGGCCTTGCGCCGCGACCCGGCCTACGTGCGCGCACGCGGCGTCATCGAGGGCATCGAGAACTTCGACGCCGCCTTCTTCGGCATCTCCCCGAAGGAAGCCACGCTCATGGACCCGCAGCACCGCGTGTTCCTGGAGATCTGCTGGGAGTGCCTGGAGCGCGCGGGCTACGTGCCCGACGAAGCGCCCGGCCCGGTGGGCGTGTATGCGGGCTCCTACAACGCCACCTACTTCCAGCGCCATGTGGCGCCCCGCCCCGACCTGATCGAAGCCGTCGGCGAGTTCCAGGTGATGCTGGCCAACGAAAAGGACTACATCACCACCCGCGTGGCCAACAAGCTCAACCTGCGCGGGCCGGCGGTGAGCGTGAACACCGCGTGCTCCACCTCGCTGGTGGCGGTGGCGCAGGCCTTTCATGCGCTGCGCACCGGCCAGTGCTACATGGCGCTCGCGGGCGGCGCCTCGGTCACCTGCCCGCCGCGCAGCGGCTACCTCTACCAGGAGGGCTCGATGCTCTCGCCCGACGGCCGCACGCGCAGCTTCGACAGCGAGGCCCGGGGCACCGTGTTCAGCGACGGCGCGGCGGTGGTGCTGCTCAAGCGCCTGTCCGACGCGCTGGCTGATGGCGACACCGTTTACGCGGTGCTTCGCAGCGCCGCGGTCAACAACGACGGCGGCGCCAAGGCCAGCTTCACCGCGCCCAGCGTGGACGGCCAGGCCGCGGTGATCCGCGCCGCGCTGGCGGCGGCCGACGTCGATGCGCAGAGCATTTCGTACGTGGAAGCCCACGGCACGGCCACGCCGATGGGCGACCCCATCGAAGTGGAGGCGCTGGCCGTCGCCTATGCCGAGCACACCGATGCGCGCGGCTACTGCACGCTGGGTTCGCTCAAGAGCAACGTGGGCCACATGGTCACGGCCGCGGGGGCAGCGGGGCTCATCAAGACGGCCCTGTCGCTGCACCACGAACTGATGCCGCCCACGGCGCACTACCAAGCGCCGAACCCGGGCATCGACTTCGAGCGCACGCCGTTCTACGTGAGCAACCAGCTGCAGCCCTGGCCGCGCACCGACCTGCCGCGCCGCGCGGGTGTGAGCTCGTTCGGCGTGGGCGGAACCAACGCGCATGTGGTGCTGGAAGAAGCGCCCTTGCAAGCCGCATCGCGCACCGCATCGGCGGAAGGCGCCATCCAGCTGCTGCCGCTGTCCGCCCGCTCCGAGGCCGCGCTCGCGGTGGCAGCGCAGCAACTGGCGGCGCACCTCGAAGCGCACCCTGCCCTGTCGTTGGGCGACGCGGCCTTCACCCTCTGCGTCGGCCGCAAGGCGCACGCCTTCCGCCGCGCCATCGTGGCCGCCGACACCACAGAAGCCATCGCAGCCTTGCGAATGAACGGCACGGACGCAACGGACGACGCGCCGTGGCGCGCCGGCGGCAGCATCGGCACCCGCACGCCGCAGCCCGTGCTGATGTTCCCGGGCCAGGGCGCGCAGTACGCGGGCATGGGCCGGGCGCTGCATGCGGGAGACCCGGTGTTCGCGGCCGCCTTCGACGAGTGCCTGCGTGCGCTGGACGGCATGGCCGATGTGCTCGGCTTCGATCTGCGCGAGCGCATGTTCAGCGACGACCCGCTCGCGCTGGCCCCCACCGCCGTCACGCAGCCCGCGCTCTTCACGCTCGAATACGCACTCGCGCGGCGGCTGCTGTCGCTGGGCCTGCGGCCGCATGCGCTGGTCGGCCACAGCGTCGGCGAATTCGTCGCGGCGGTCGTCGCCGGCGTGATGCGCCTGGAAGACGCCGTGCGGCTCGTCGCCCGCCGGGGCGCGCTGATGCAGGCACTGCCCGCGGGCACGATGCTGTCGGTGCGCCTGGGCGCGGCTGCACTGGAAGCGCGGCTCGCGTCCTCGCCTTCGGTGTCGCTCGCGGCGGAGAACGGTCCCAGCGCCTGCGTGGCGGCAGGCCCCACCGATGCAATCGCCCAACAGCAGGCCGCGTTCGAAGCCGAAGGCATCGCCTGCCGCGCGCTGCAGACCTCGCACGCCTTCCACTCTTCGATGATGGACGGCGCCGTGGCGCCCTTCGAGGCGCTGGTCGGCCAGGTCGTGCTGCACGCGCCGCAGATCCCCATCTACTCCACGCTCACGGGCCGCCTGCTCGAAGAAGCCGAAGCCACCAGCCCCGCCTACTGGGCCCGGCATCTGCGCGGCACCGTGCGCTTCTCGCCCGCGTTGCAAAGCGCGGCGTCTGCGGCGGCGCATCCGGTGTTCGTGGAAGTCGGCCCGCGCAACACGCTCGCCACGCTGGTTCGGCAGCACGGCGCGAAGGCGCTGGCCCCGGCATCGAAGACGGGCCTCACCGCCGTCTCGCTATTGCAGGGCGAGCCGGCCGACGAGGCCCGCTCCCTGCAACTGGCGGCCGCGCGCCTATGGACCTGCGGCACCGGCATCGAACTGGGCCACCTGGCCGCCCGTGACGGTGCGCGCCGCGTGTGCCTTCCCACCTATCCCTTCGAGCGCAAGCGCTTCTGGGTCGACATCGCGCCCGGTGCGCCGGTGGCGGCCGCGCCTGTCGCTCCGGCTGCCCTTGCCGAGCTTCCCGCCCTTTCGACAGCCCTTCCTGTTCCACCCGTTTCATTGGAGCCGACCGTGACCGCTGCAGCGCCCCCGCCCCTTTCGCCCCTCGTGCCCCCGGCGTCGCGCGCGCCGTCGGTGGACCTGCGATTGCGCACCCTGTTCGAAGACATCTCGGGCATCGACATGGCCAAGGCGCCGGGCCACGCGGCCTTCGCCGAACTCGGCCTGGACTCGCTCACGCTGACCCAGGCCGCCACGCAGATCAAGAAGAGCTTCAAGGTCAACCTCAGCTTCCGGCAGCTGATGGAGAACTACCGCAGCTTCGACGCGCTCTCGGCGTTCCTGCAGCAGAGCCTGCCGCCTGAAGCCGCACCGCAGCCCGAGCCCGCGATGGCAACGCCCGCCGCCGCCGCCGCGCCGGTCCTGATGCGAGTTGTCAATGAAGCGGCGCCCATGGCTACGGCCGTGCCCCCGCAACCGGCCGGCGCACTGAACCAGTTGATTGCGCAGCAAATGGAATTGATGCGCCAACAGCTCGCATTGCTGTCCGGCGCGCCTGTTTCCGCTGTGTCGGCGGCAATTGCCGTCCCGGCGGTGCAGCCGCAGCAGCCGGTGCCGCCCGCGCTCCAGGCGCCGGCACAGGAGCCCGAGGCCCCGCGCGAGCCGCTCCGCTACGACGTCGCCAAGGCCTTCGGCGCCATCGCCCGCATCCACACCCAGCACACCGCCGAGCCCAGCGCGCGGCAGAAGGCGCGGCTGGCCGCGTTCGTGCGCCGCTATGTCGCGCGCACGCAGAACAGCAAGCGCTTCACCGAAGACAACCGCGCCCACATGGCCGACCCCCGCGTGGTCAACGGCTTTCGCCCGCTCACCAAGGAGATCACCTACCAGATCGTCATCGAGCGCTCCAAGGGTTCGAAGATGTGGGACATCGACGGCAACGAGTACGTCGACGCGCTCAACGGCTTCGGCCTCAACCTCTTCGGCTGGCAACCCGACTTCGTGCAGGAGGCCGTCAGGAAGCAGCTGGACGCCGGCTACGAGATCGGTCCGCAGCATCCGCTCGCGGCCGATGTGACGCGCCTCTTGTGCGAGCTCACCGGCTGCGAGCGCGCGGGCCTGTGCAACACCGGCTCCGAGGCGGTGATGGCGGCGCTGCGCATTGCGCGCACCGTCACCGGCCGCAGCACCGTGGCGGTGTTCACCGGCTCCTACCACGGCACCTTCGACGAAGTGCTGGTGCGCGCCGGCAAGGGCGGCAAGGGCCTGTCGGCCGCGCCGGGCGTGATGAGCGGCATGTTCGGCGACGTGCGCGTGCTCGACTACGGTACGCCCGAAGCGCTGGCATTCATCCGCGAGAACGCCGAGGACCTGGCCGCCGTGCTGGTCGAGCCGGTGCAGAGCCGCCGCCCCGACTTCCAGCCGCGCGAGTTCGTGCAGGAACTGCGCGAGATCACCACGCAGAGCGGCACCTGCCTCATCTTCGACGAGGTCATCACCGGCTTTCGCACGGGCCTGGGCGGTGCGCAGGAACTGTTCGGCGTGCGCGCCGACCTCGCCACCTACGGCAAAGTCATCGGCGGCGGTTTTCCGGTGGGCGTGGTCGCGGGCAAGCGGAGCTTCATGGATGCGCTGGACGGCGGCCCCTGGCAGTACGGCGACGACTCGATTCCGGGCGTGGGCGTGACCTACTTCGCCGGCACCTTCGTGCGGCATCCGCTCGCGCTGGCCGCGTGCAAGGCCTCGCTCGAACACCTCAAGGCGGCCGGCCCCGCGCTGCAGGAAGCGCTGGGCGCCACCACCACCGCCATGGCCGAGGAGCTCACCGCCTGGTGCGCCGAAGTGGGCGCGCCCATTGCCATTCGCCACTTCGCCTCGCTCTGGCGCGTGAACTGGCTGGAAGACCACCCCTTGCAAGACCTGCTCTTCGCCATGATGCGCAGCCGCGGCGTGCACATCCTGGACAACTTCCCGTGCTTCCTGACGACCGCGCACAGCCAGGAAGACGTCGCGACGATCCAGCGCGCCTTCAAGGAATCGGTGGCCGAGCTGCAGGAGTCCGGCTTCCTGCCCCGCCGCGCGCCGCCGGCGACGCACTTCGACGTGCGCAAGCCCGCGCAGGACGGCTCGATCCTCACCCGCGATGTCGACGGCCAGCCCTTCTGGTACGTGCCGAACGCCCCCGCCCCGACCCCTGTCATCAACGGAAAGACCACAGCATGAACGCCGTTCTACGCCCCTCGGCCGCCAGCGGCCTCATCGAATGCGTGATCCCGACGACGGAGTCGCAACGCGAGATCTGGCTGGGCGCCACCTTCAGCACCCAGGCCTCGCTGGCCTACAACGAATCGGTGCTGCTGCGCATGCAGGGGCCGCTGGACCGCAACGCCCTGGCCCGGGCGGTGGAAAAGCTGGTGGAGCGCCACCAGTCGCTGCGCGCCAGCATCACGCCGGACGGCAGGAGCATGCTCGTGGGCGAGCCCATCGGCGACGTGCTGGTGCACAAGGACCTGGGCAGCCTCTCGCCCGAGGCCCGCGCGGACGCGCTGCAGGCCGCGCACGACGAGGCCGTGTGCACGCCGTTCTCGCTGGAGCACGGGCCGCTGTTTCGCGCCGCGCTGTATCGGCTGGGCGAAGCCGAGCATGAACTGGTCATGTCGGCCCACCATGTGGTGTGCGACGGCTGGTCGTGGGCGGTCATCACCGAGCAGCTGGGCCACCTTTACGCCGCGCAGATCGGCCAGGGCCTGCCGCTGAAGGCGGCGCCCGCCTATGCGGACTTTGCCGCGGAAGAGGCCGCCGAAGCCGCCGACCCCGCCATGCAGGCCCATGTGGACTACTGGCTCAAGAGCTTCTCGGGCACGCTGCCCATGCTGGAGCTTCCGCCGGACCACCCGCGTCCGGCGGTGCGCACCTTCGGCTCGCGCCGCGCCGTGCGCATGCTCGACCGCCGGCTCGTGGGCGCCCTGCGCTCGGTGAGCGCCAAGACCGGCGCCAGCCTGTTCGCGGGCCTCCTGGCCGGCCTGGTCGCGACGCTGCACCGCCTGACGGGGCAGGACGACATCGTGGTCGGCATCCCGACCTCGGGCCAGCTCGCACGCGACATGCCCGGCCTGGTGGGCCACTGCGTGAACCTGCTGCCGCTGCGGCTGGCGGCGCCGGCGCATGTGCGCTTCGACACGCTCATGGGCGAATGCGCCACCACCGTGCTCGACGCCTTCGAGCACCAGGCGCTCACCTACGGCGCGCTGCTGGGCAAGCTCTCGCTGCAGCGCGACCCGAGCCGGGTGCCGCTGGTGAACGTGCTGTTCAACGTCGACCCCGACGTGTCCACCGGTGCGCGCAACTTTCCGGGCCTGGAGGTCGCGCAGGACACCATCGCGCGGCAGTACGAGAACTTCGAGCTCTTCCTGAACCTGCGCCCGCTGGACGGCGGCCTGCAGATCGAGGCCCAGTACAACACCGACCTGTTCGACGACGCGAGCGTCTCGCGCTGGCTGGACATGTTCGAGTGCGTTCTGCAGTCGGCGGTGCGCAACCCCGCCAAGTCGATCAGCCGGCTGGATGTGCTGTCGGCCGAGGAGGCGCGGGAGCTGGTGGCACTGCAGCCGCGCGCGGTGGCGCTGGAGGGCGCGCCGCTCGCGCATGCCGCCTTCATGGCGCGCGCGCCGCTGCAGCCCGACAGCCCTGCGGTGCGCGACGGCGCCCGGCGCTGCAGCTACGGCGAGCTCGATGCGATGTCCAACCGCCTGGCCCGCGCACTGCGCGCGCGGGGCGTGCGGCGCGGCGACCGCGTGGGGCTGTGCCTGGAGCGCAGCCTGGAAACCATCATCGCGGTGGTGGCCGTGCTCAAGAGCGGCGCGGCCTATGTGCCGCTGGACGCCGCGTTTCCGCAGGCCCGGCTGGACCACTACGCCAGCGACGCGCAGCTGCGGCTGATGCTCACCACCTCGGACATCGCGACCGCGCCGCGCGCCTGGCGCGCGGACGCAGCCGGCGACGTCTTCGAGATCGACCGCGACACCGCATGGCACGAGGAATCCGGCGAGCCGCTCGCGCCCAGCCAGGACGACCCGGGCGCCGAGGACATGGCCTATGTGATCTACACCTCGGGCTCCACCGGCGTGCCCAAGGGCGTATGCACCGCGCACCGCGGCGTGGCCAACCTGCTGCAGTGGATGCAGCGCACCTCGGGCATCCACGCCGACGACCGGGTCGCCGCGGTGACCACGCTGTCCTTCGACATGGCGGTGCCCGACGTGCTGCTGCCGCTGGCGGCCGGCGCCGAGATCGTGATGGTGCAGCGCGATACCGCGATGGACAGCCTGCGCCTGCACAAGCTGCTGGACGAAGAAGACATCACCTTCCTGCAGGCCACGCCGGGCATGTGGCAATTGCTGATCGACGCCCAGTGGGCGGGCAAGCCGGGCCTGCGCGGCTGGACCGGCGGCGAGCCGCTGCGGCCCGCGCTGGCCTACGCGCTGTGCGAGCGCTGCGCCGAAATCTGGAACGGCTACGGCCCCACCGAGACCACCGTGTACTCCACGGCCTGGCGGGTGGACCCTGCGCTGGTGGCCGAGCGCGGCGTGTCCATCGGCCTGCCGGTCGACAACACCGGCATCTGGATGCTGGATGCCAACCTGCAGCCCTGCCCCATCGGCGTGCCGGGCGAGATCTGCATCTCCGGCGAGGGCCTGGCACTGGGCTATCTCGACCGGCCCGAACTGACGGCCGAGCGCTTCGTCACCACGCGCCTCTTCGGCGTGAACACACCGGTCTACCGCACCGGCGACCGCGGCCGCTGGCGCAACGACGGGCTCATCGAGCACCTGGGCCGGCTCGACTTCCAGGTGAAGGTGCGCGGCTACCGCATCGAGCCCGGCGAGATCGAGGCGCGCTGCTGCGAGGTGGCGGGCGTCTCGCGCAGCGTGGTCGTGGCGCGCGAGGACATCCCCGGCGACGTGCGCCTGGTGGCCTACCTGGGCCAGACCCCCGGCGTGCCCTTCGACCAGGAAGCGCTGATGCGCCACCTGCGCGAACACCTGCCGGCCTTCATGCTGCCGCAGCACGTGGTGATGCTGCAGGCGCTGCCCACGCTGCCCAACGGCAAGGTCGACCGCGTCGCGCTGCCGGCCCCGCAGGCGCTGCAGCGCGGCGACCTGCAGCGCGGCGCCGGCCCCCGCAACGACTGCGAACGCAAGGTGCTCGCGGCGATGGAGCAGGTGCTGAGCCTGCCGGGCCTGGACATGCACGACGACTTCTTCACCATGGGCGGCCACTCCCTGCTGGCCGCGCGCCTGACCACGCTGCTCAGCCGCGAGTTCCAGATGACGCTGCCGCTGCGCGCGCTGTTCGAGGCGCCCACGGCCGAGAAGCTGGCCGCGGTGCTCGAAGGGCTGCAGCGCGCGGGCACCCGCTCGGAAGCGGCGCTGCCGTACCGGCCCGACCGCCACGCCGCCCCGCTCACGCCTTCGCAGGAGCGCATCCGCTTCATGGAAGAGCTGCACCCCGGCCGCTCGGTCTACAACGCGCCCTCGGCGCAGCGCCTGTCGGGCGATTTCGATGCGGCGCGCTTCGAAGCGGCGCTGCAGGAGATCGTGCGCCGCCAGCCCGCGCTGCGCACCCGCATGGGCACGGACCCCGACAGCGGGCAGCCGGTGCAGCTGATCCAGAAGACGGCCGACTTCCCGCTGCCCTTCATCGACCTGCGCGGCCTGCCGGCCGACCAGCGCGAGGCCGAGCTGACCGAACGCATGCAGGAGCTGGCCGACCGGCCGATCGACATTCACCAGGCGCCCATGGCCCATGCGGCGGTGTTCCAGCTCGATGCGCAGGAGCATGTGTTCGTGTTCGTGCCGCATCACCTGGTGTGGGACGGCTGGTCTTTCGACCTGCTGCAGCGCGAGCTCTCCACCCTGTACGACGCGGCCGAGCGCGGCCGCCCGCACGGGCTGGCGGAGATCGCCACCACGCACGGCGACTACGCCGAATGGCTGGCGCAATGGATGCGACAGCCCGCGTTCCAGGAACAGCTGGGCTTCTGGCGGCAGCGCTTTGCGGGTGCTTCGCGGGCGCGCCTTCCCAACACCGACATGCCGCGCCGCGCGGGCAAGAGCGGCCAGGGCGGCGCCCACTGGATCAGCATCGACCTGGCCACCACGCAGGCGCTGCGCAAGGCCGCGCGCGACATGGACGTGACGCTCAGCATGCTCACCTTCGGCCTCTATGCGGTCACGCTGCGCAGCGTGATCGGCTCGGAGAACGTCGTCATCGCCAACCCGGTGCGCGGCCGCCAGCAGCCCGAGACCGAAGACGTGATGGGCTTCTTCAACAACGTGCTGCCGATTTCGCTGGAGGTGCGCCTTGGGCAGTCGCTGCCCGACTTCATGCGCTACGTGAAGGGCGAGCTGCTGGCGGTCATGAACTACCAGCAGGTGCCCTTCGAGAGCCTGATGACCGAGCCCACGACCGGCGGCGAGGCGCGCATCACCGCCGCCTACCAGTCGATGTTTTCGTTCCAGGATGCGCGCGACCGCTCGCGCCGGCTCGGCAGCCTGAAGACCCGGCAGCTGCATGTGATGCAGCGCGGCGCCACCGACGACATCGGCGTGTGGCTGATGGACAAGACCCACGGCCTGGAAGGCGCGCTGATCTACAACGCCGACCTGTACGTGCGCGAAACCGGCGCGCAGCTGCGCGACCGCTACCTGGAGCTGCTGCAACGGGCCATCGAGCGCCCCGAAGCCAAGTTGGAGTGGCTCGCCAGCGACGAGAACTCGCACAGCGCGGCGTACCTTCGCAAGCTGGCGGCCGATCCGGACCAGGCCGCGGCGCCGGTGCGTGCGAACGGGAACGGGCTCGCGAATGGACACGCCAATGGAAACGCCAACGGCCATGCGCAGGCAGACCCGATCCTGATCCCGGAGCACGCGAAGCTCGCGCAGATCTGGGCCTCGGTGATCGGCATCGACGTCAACGAGATCCGCGCAAGCGACAACTTCTTCGACCTGGGCGGCGATTCGCTGCTGGTGCTGCGCGCGATCCAGCAGACCGAGCAGGCGACGGGCGTGCGCGTGAACTCGCGCCGCTACCTGTTCGAGAACCTCGGGCAGATCGCCTCGGCGCCCAAGACCGCGTCCGACATGGACACCTCCGAATTCGCCAGCCTCCCGATGGGCGATGCCGGGGTGCCTGCGCGCGGCGAAGGCCTGCTGAGCCGCGCCTTCGGCGGCTGGCTGCGCAGGGGATGAACGCCATGGCCATCGTTGCCTTCACGCCCTCTTCGCTACCTTCGGCGGCGCCTTCGGGAACACTCCCGACGACCGCTCGCGGGACATCGCCCGAAGCGCCGAACGAGCCGCAAGCCCCGCACTCGCCCCAGGCGCCGAACGGCCGCACCGCGCCCGAGCCTTTCATGTTCGGCCCCCGCTCGCGCCAGCTCTTCGGCATCTTCCACGCCGCGGAAAGCGCCAGGACGGTGGACAGCGCCGTGCTGCTGTGCGCGCCCTTCGGCCAGGAAGGCCTGCGGACCCATCGCTTCTACAAGGTGCTGGCCGAACGGCTGGCGCGCACCGGCGTCGCCACGCTGCGCTTCGACTTTCATGGCGCGGGCGACTCGCCCGGCGACGAGCGCGGGGGCGAGATGGACGGCTGGCGCCGCGACCTGTGGTCGGCGCACGAAGAACTGCGACTTCGCGCGCCCCAGGCCCGCATCGTGTGGATCGGCGCGCGGCTGGGCGCCACGCTCGCCGTGCTGGCCGCGCGCAACGGGCGCTGCGACCCGGTGCGGCTGGTGCTGTGGGAGCCGGTGATCGACGGCCGCCGCTACGCGCGCCTGCTGCGCGAGCAGCACGTGGCGGCGATCGACACCACCTTCTGCATCCCCGACCTCTCGTGGCGCCGCAACCTCGCGCGAAACCCGGACGCCCTGCCCGAGGAAGCGCTGGGCGCCAGCCTCTCACCGGCGCTGCGCGCGCAGCTGCACGCGCTCACGCCCGAATCGCTGCCGCTCACCGCGCTGCACGACACGCTGGTGCTGGCCTCGCCCGACGACACGCAGACCGCGCAATGGGCCGCCGACCAGCAGTCGCGTCACATGCCGGTGCGCCTGGCGTACTTCCGGCACCCGCTGGACTGGACGGCGGACCCCTACCCCAACAGCGCCATGGTTCCGGCCGAGGCGCTCACCCGCTTGCAGGGGGCCGTCCATGAATGACTCGACGCACATCACGCAGACACCGGTGCGCTTCGGCCCCGGCAATGCCCTGGTAGGCATGCTCACCGTGCCCGCGCGGCGCGCGCCGCCGGCACCCGCCGCCTGCCTGATGTTCAACATGGGCGCCAACCACCGCGTGGGCCCGCGCCGCATCAACGTGAAACTGGCGCATGCCCTCGCTGCGCGCGGTGTGAGCAGCCTGCGCTTCGACCTGGGCGGCGTGGGCGACAGCGAGGCGCTGGACACGGCCCCCGACCTGCAGACGCGCGCCGTGCACAGCCTGCAGGCCGCCATGGACCAGTGCGAACGCACGCTGGGCGTGCACCGCTTCGTGCTCGCGGGCATGTGCTCGGGCGTGGAGCACGCCATGTCCACCGCAGTGACGGACACGCGCGTGGTGGCGCTGTCGCTGTTCGACGGCTTTGCGTTTCCGCAGCGGCGCTCGCGCTGGGAGCGCACGCTGCGCCGCGCCCTCGCGGCCCCGACGCACCCCTCGTTTCCGGGCAAGGCATGGCGCTGGCTTCGGCGCCACCTGCTGCGCAGCCAGGCCGCCAAGCCGCTGCCCGGTTTCTTCCCGGACAGGCGCACCACCGAAGAAAACGCCGTCTGGTTCGACGCGACCATGCAGCGGCTGTTCGAGCGCGACGTGGCGATGCAGCTGCTGTATTCGGGCTCGCTGCACGTGAGCGACCGCGGCCGCGACCAGCTTGGCGCCTTTCGCCACGCCCCGTTCGCGCCGTCGCTGGACTACGAATTCATGCGCGAGGTGGACCACACGGTCTGCACGGCCGAGGGGCAGTTGCTGTTCCTGGAGGCCGTGGGCGACTGGGTCGCCGAACGCTGCCTCGCCACCGGCACCGGACGGCGCGGCACGCGCCGCCCTGCCACCGCCGCGGGAACCGCGCACGCCATGCCCACCACCTGGGCTGCGCCATGACCACCACAGCCGCAGCCCGGCCTCAGCCAAGGAGAACCCTCATGATCCGCACCCATTCCGCCAGCGCGCCGCAAGCCGCGCACGCTATGCCCCCCGCCGCCCTGCAAGCCGCCACCGGCTTCAACGCACCCCGGCTGCGATGGCTCGCGATGTCGCTGCTGCTGTCGCTGGGCCTGAGCGGCTGCGTGCCGGGCTTCGGCACGCCGGCGCTGCTGCAACCCGACGACGGCTCCGGCGGCGCGGTCGGCACCAACAGGGTCAAGACCATCACGCCGGAGCTCATCCGCGCGCAGAACGCCGCGAACACGGGCATCCCGGCCGAGGTGAAGGCGCTGTTCGGGCGCGCCTCGGCCTACACCATCGGCCCCGGCGACGTGGTGGGCGTCATCGTCTACGACCATCCGGAGCTCCTGCCCAACGCGGGCGCGGTGATCTCGCAGCAGAGCGACCCCACCGGCGTGACGGTCGCGCCCGGCTTCATCGTGGATGCGGCGGGTGAGATCAGCTTTCCCTACATCGGCCGCACCAAGCTGCAGGGGCTCACCGAGAGCAGCGCGTCCGAGCTGATCGCCAGGCGCATCCGCGCGTTCATCAAGGCGCCGCAGGTCAGCGTGCGCATCCAGTCGTTCCGCAGCCAGCGCGCGTATGTGGAAGGCGAGGTGCGCACCCCGGGCCTGCAGATCTTCACCGACGTGCCGATGACGCTGGCCGAGGCGCTGAACCGCGCCGGCAGCATCACCGCCTCGGGCGACCGCTCGCAGGTGGCGCTCTCGCGCGGCGACCGCACGGTGAACATCGACCTGCCGCTGCTCAAGCGCTTCGGCGCCGACGGCAACAACATCCCGCTGCGAAACGGCGACATCGTGTACGTGGGCGCCCGCGACGACAGCCGCGTCTACGTGATGGGCGAGGTGCTGCGGCCCTCCGCGCTCTTCATGCGCAACGGCCGCCTGAGCCTGAACGAAGCGCTGGGCGACGCGGGCGGGCCCGACCTGTTCACCGCCGACCCCGGCCAGATCTATGTGATCCGCAGCGTGTCGCAGGCCGACGGCTCGCCCGGCACGCCGGAGGTTTTCAACATCAACGCGAAGAACCCGGTCGCGCTCGCGCTGGCCGACCGCTTCGAGCTGAAGCCGCGCGACGTGGTCTACGTGGACCGCGTGCCGCTGGTCTCGTGGAACCGCGTTGCCAACCTCATCCTGCCCGCCGCCCAGGTCGCGAACCTGGCGCGCGATACCGCCCGCAGCAGGTAGTCCGGCAGAGCCCCGCCTGCCTCCCGCCAAGCCCCCCGCCCCCGACATCCGGAAAAAGGTGACCTCCATGAACGCGCGCTGGTATCCCCCGCTCCCCGCACCCGTGCCCCTGGGCGCGGAACCCGACAGTCCCCGCTCCGGCTTGAAGGAATACCTGGACATCCTGCTGGACCATCGATGGCTGATCGCCGCGATCACCGCCGCGGCCTTGCTGCTGGGGGCGTGCTACGCGCTCTTCGGGCCGCGGGTGTACGAGGCGAACGTGCTGATCCAGCTCGAGGACGCCGAACGCTCGGGCAGTCCGGGCGACGCCGCGGTCAACGGCGTGAGCGTGAAGACGCCGACTTCGGGCGAGGCCGAGATCCTGAAGTCGCGGCTGGTGCTGGGCCAGGCCATCGAGAACACGCGGCTGTTCATCACCGCGCAGCCGCACTACCTGCCGCTCGTGGGCGGCTTCATCGCGCGGCATTCGAAGGGGCTGTCGGAGCCCGGCTTCCTGGGGCTGGGCGGCTATGTGTCGGGCACCGAGCGGATCTCGGTCGCGCAAATGGACGTGCCGCAGGCTTTCGAGGGCGAGCGCTTCCTGCTCACCGCCGGCACCGACGGCAACTACACGCTGACGCACCCCGACCTGGAGTCGCCGCTGCAAGGCCGTGCCGGCGTGCCGCTGGAGGCCGCGGTGCCGGGCGGCACCATCCGCCTGCTGGTGGGCTCGTTCGAAGCGCGGCCCGGCGGCGCCTTCGAGCTCACCCGGCGCTCCGAGCAGCTCACCCTGCTGGACCTGCAGCGCGACCTGCGCGTGATCGAAAAGGGCAAGCAGTCGGGTGTGATGGACGTGAGCTGGCAAACCGGCAACCGCGCGCAGCTGCCCGAGCTGCTCAACGAGGTCTCGCGCCTCTACGTGCGGCAGAACATCGACCAGAAGACCGCGCAGGCCGAGCGCACGCTCGACTTCCTGAACACCGAGCTGCCCAAGTTCCGCCAGCAGCTGGAGAAGTCCGAAGAGGTCTACAACCAGTACCGCAACCAGAACGGCACGGTGAGCCTGGACGACGAGGCCCGCAATGCGCTGGCGCAGAACGTCGACCTGCAATCCAAGCTCTTCGATGCGCGCCTGAAGCGGCTGGACCTCATGAGCCGCTTCACCGCCCAGCATCCGACCGTGGTCATGCTGGACACGCAGATCGGCGCGTTGCGCAACGAACTGGGCAAGGTGGACGGCCGCATCCGCCGCATGCCGATGCTGCAGCAGAACTCGGTGCGCATGCAGCGCGACATCAAGGTCAACACCGACCTGTATGCCTCGCTGCTGAACAGCTCGCTGCAGGCGCGCCTGGCGCGCGAAGGCCGCATCGGCAACGTGCGCGTGCTCGACGCCGCGCTCCTGCCGGAGAAGCCGGTGCGGCCCAAAGCCGCCATCGTGATGGCGCTGGCGCTGGCCGCCGGGCTGCTGCTGGGGGCGGTGACCGCCATCCTGCGCAAGACGCTCAAGAGCACGGTGGCCAACCCCGACGAGATCGAGGCGCACACCGGCCTGGCGGTGTACAGCACCATCGCGCTCAGCACGCAGCAGGCCAGGCTGGACCGCGCGGTGCGCATCGGCAAGCCCGGCATCCAGCTGCTCGCGGCGCTGCATCCGGACGACCCGGCGCTGGAAGGCGTGCGGCGCCTGCGCACCACGCTGGGCTTCCTGATGCTGGGCGCGCCGAACAACCGCGTGATGCTGACCAGCGCCACGCCGGGCGCGGGCAAGACCTTCGTGTCGGCCAACTTCGCGGCGGTGCTCGCGGCCACCGGCAAGCGCGTGCTGCTGATCGACGCCGACCTGCGCCGCGGCAGCCTGGCCAGCCAGTTCGGGCTGGCGCAGCACTCCGACGGCCTGGCCGAGCTGATCGCCGGCGGCGCGCCGCTGATGCGCACGATCCACACGCATGTGCTGCCCAACCTGGACCTGATCACCGCGGGCACGCTGCCGCAGGACCCGGCCACGGCGCTGGCCGGCGAAGCCTTTGCCGAGTTGCTGCAAACCGTGTCGGCGCGCTACGACACCGTGATCGTCGATGCACCGCCCATCCTGCTGGCGACCGAGACCGTCGCGATGGCCTCGGCCATGGGCACGCTGCTGCTGCTGGCCCGCGCGGACGACAGCCAGCTGGGCGACCTGGTGGAAAGCGCCAAGCGCCTGGCGCACGTGGGTGCGGCGCCGCACGGCGTGGTGCTCAACGCGCTGGACGCGCGCCAGCGCCACTACGGCAGCTACGGCTACGGGTACGGCCTGTACCGCGTGCGCCAGCACACCTACCCCGCCGTGGGCCACACCCCGCGCAACGAACCGGAGCACGCCACACCATGAACACCTTTCGCACGGGCGCGCAGGCGCGCCCTTCGAACACACGCGCGCAGGCGCGCTCTTCGAACGCAGGCGCGGCCGCTCGCGCAGGCAGAGCCGATCGGACAGGCAAGGCACGCACTGCAGGCCGGGCCCGCGTGGGCGGCTCGCCGCTGCTGCAGGCCGCCAAGCGCTCCGTGGACGTCGTCATGGCGACTGCCTTCTTCGTGTTCTTCGGCTGGGCCTTTGCGCTCGTCTGGGCCGGCGTGCTGCTGACCTCGGGCGGCCCCGCCATCTACATGCAGCCGCGCTACGGCAAGGACGGCCGGGTGTTCCGCTTTCTCAAGTTCCGCACCATGGTGCCGGACGCCGAGGCCGTGCTGGCCCGGCACCTGCGCGAGAACGACGCGGCCCGCCAGGAGTGGGAGGTGTTCCAGAAGCTCGAACACGACCCACGCATCACCCGCTTCGGCGCGTTCCTTCGCAAATACAGCATCGACGAGTTCCCGCAGTTCTGGAACGTGCTGGTGGGCGACATGAGCATGGTCGGCCCGCGCCCCTGCATGTTCGCGCAGAAGGACCTGTACGGCCGCTACTGGGAGCACTACTGCGCGGTGCGCCCGGGCATCACCGGCCTCTGGCAGATCAGCGGCCGCAACGAGGTGAGCTACCGCCGCCGCGCGGCCATGGACGCCGAGTACGTGGCCACGCTCTCCGTGCTGCGCGACATCGGGATCGTGCTCAAGACCTTCGCGGTCGTGGCCGGCGCGCGCGGGTCGCGCTGACCGGGCGCGGCACACCCCTTTTTTCTTCTTCCTCCTCCTCTTCAGTTCATCAACTCCTTCTACCGAAAGAACGATATGCGTATCTATGTTGCAGGTCATCGCGGGATGGTGGGGCAGTCGCTCACAAGGCGGCTGGCCGAGCTCGGCCATGAGGTGGTGGCGCGCAGCCGCGCGGAACTCGACCTGCTGGACCAGGCCGCGGTGGCGCGCTTCTTTGCCAGCGAACAGATCGACCAGGTCTACGTTGCGGCCGCCAAGGTGGGCGGCATCCACGCCAACATGACCTACCCCGCGCAGTTCATCTACGAGAACCTGATGATCGCGGCGAACATCACGCAGCAGGCCTTTGCCACGGGCGTCAAGCGGCTGCTGTTCCTGGGTTCGAGCTGCATCTATCCGCGCCTGGCCGACCAGCCGATCCGCGAAGAGGCGCTGCTCGCCGGCAAGCTGGAGCCCACCAACGAGCCCTACGCCATCGCCAAGATCGCGGGCATCAAGCTGTGCGAGAGCTACACCCGGCAGTACGGCGCCACGCACGGCATCGACTACCGCAGCGTGATGCCGAGCAACCTGTACGGCCCCGGCGACAACTACCACCTGGAAAACAGCCATGTGGTGCCCGCGCTGGTGCAGCGCTTTCACCTGGCCAAGATCAGCCATGCGCCCAGCGTGCTGATCTGGGGCAGCGGCCGCGCGCGGCGCGAGTTCCTGTATGTGGACGACATGGTCCAGGGCTGCCTGGACGTCATGGAACTCTCGCGCGCCGCGTACGAGCAGCACACCGACCCGATGCGCGGCCACATCAACCTGGGCACCGGCGAGGACGTGTCCATCGCCGAGCTGGTGGAAAAAATCCGCGAGGTGGTGGGCTACGAGGGCGCCATCCGCTACGACCTGGCGCAGCCCGACGGCGCACCGCGCAAGCTGCTGGACGTGTCGCGCGCCGCTTCCTTCGGATGGCGCGCCGGTGTGCGGCTCGACGAAGGGCTGCGACGCACCTACGCGGACTACCAGAAGTGCATCCGCACGGCTGAAACGCTGGTCGAGCTGGCCTGACGCCCCGGACGCCGCCATGAGAACCCTGGCCTTCTGGTTCGGCATTGCCTGCGCCCTGCTGTGCGGGCTGGTGGACCCCGTGTGGGGCTACGCGGCCGTGTTCGTGCTTGCGGCGGTGCAGCTGTCGATGCTCGGGGCCAGGGGCGACAGCGTGTTCCTGCTGATTCACTACACGGTGCTGCTCATCTACTTCTCGCTGGCGCCTGCGATGCAGATCGCCGCGGACGTGGACTTCTGGCAGGTGGGCATCCTCGGCACGGCGGCGCACACGCAGGCGCTGATGCTGCTGCTGCTGTACATGGCCGGCGTGGAGGCCGCGCGGCTGGGCATGAGCGAGCGGCCGGCGGTCCATGGCGGCGGCCCGTACACCGCGGCACGCGGCGTGGCGCATCCGTTCCTGCTGCTGCTCAGTTGCTCGCTCGCGGCGTTCGCCACGCTCTTCATCCGGCCCGAGCTGAACTTCGTGGCGCGCGGCGTGGTGAGCGAAGAGGCGAGCCTGCCCATCGACTACATCGTGTTTTCCACCATCCCCAAGCTGGTGGTGCTGATGTGCTTCGTGGCGCTGGCCATCCACGCCGCGCGCCGCCGCACGCTGTGGGCCTGGTGCGCCGCGGGCCTGGCGCTCGCGCTGGCCGCCATTGCGGCGAACCCGGTCAACACGGCGCGGCAGGTGATCCTGATCGGGCTGCTGCCATTGCTCATCCATGCCATCGGCCGCCGCCACCGCTGGACGCTGGCCGCCATCGTCTTCGGCGCCATCGCGGGCCTGGGCCCGGTGCTCAACCTGATCTCCCGCGACGCCATGTGGGGCGCATCGCTGGAGGCCTTTCCGTTCAGCCAGGACTTCGACGCGATGTTCGTGATTGCGGGCCTGCTGGAACGCGCGCCTTCGCCGGAGCCCGGCTTCGGGCGCTACCTGCTGTCGGCCGCGTCGTTCTTTTTGCCGCGCGATCTGAAGATGTTTCCGGAGTTCGACCCGCTGGGCTGGTCGGCGGTGGCGGCCAACTTTTCGCAGACCAACCTGTCGCTGCCGCCCTTTGCCACCGCGTACTTCGACTTCGGGCTGCTCGGCCCGGTGCTGCTGGGCTTTGCGGTCTCGGCGGGTTTTCGCATCGTCGACCGGGTGGTGAACCCGCAGCGCACGCTGACGGCGTCGTACCTCTGCGCCCTGGTGCTGCTGGCCGCGTACGTGCCCTTCATGCGCGGCCCGATCCTGGGCTGGGGACCGTTCGCCGCATCGGGGCTGATCGCGGCCTTGGTGGCCGGTGGGCTGAGCTCCTGGTTCCGCAGGCGGACGCACCGGGCGATGCGCCCGTTGACGGACCCGTCGCCTCGTCAGTCGCAGGAGCCTTCGAGCCGGCCGGCGCACACCGGCATCCCCACCGCCTGAGAACGCCATGGCCACCTACCTTTTCTACGACACCATCCGGCTGAACCCGTCGGCGGGCGGTGTGCTGAACGTCTCGGCAGTGCTGCTCGAGAGCATGCGCGCATCGCCCGACGACCGGGTGCAGGCCGTCAGCGAGCGCCATCCGCGCATCTACGAGGCCGCGCGGCGGCTGGGCATCAGCCGATTCGTGCTGGACACGCTGCTCTACAACTTTCACCGGGCGCGCGCGTGGGTGACGGGCGAGCAGCTGTTCTCGCTGTTCCCCAATTACTTTCTGCCTTTTGCGCCGCTGGGCCGCCATCGCGATTCGATCGTGGTGGTGCACGACCTGCAGTACAAGGCCTACCCGCAGTACTTCCCGGCGCACAAGCGCGGGTGGCTGGACTGGAACCTGCGCCGCGTTTCGCGCAGCGCGGCCGACGTGGTGTTCATCAGCCGCAGCAGCCAGGACGATTTCGAGCGCCACTTCGCGCGCTGCGAGCGGACTTCGGTGATCTTCAACCCGGTGGACACAAGCGCCGGGGCCGCTCGCACCGCGGGTGCATCCGGCAACGCCGGGCGCTACCTGATCGCGGCCTACCACTACTACCCGCACAAGAACTTCGCCGGCATCCTGGCGCTGTTCGAGCGCATGAAGCGCCACGGCCTGGTCGACTACCTGGACATCACGGGCAACGGCGCGGCCGAGGTCCAGCGCATGGTGGCGCGCATGGCGCCTGCCCTTCGCCATTGCGTGCGGCACCGCGGGCTGGTGTCGCGCGACGCGCTGCTGGGGCTGTACCGCGGCGCCACGGCCTTCATCTCGCTCTCCACCTTCGAGGGCTTCAACCTCTCGGCCGCCGAGGCGGCGACGCTGGGTGTGCCGCTGTTGCTGTCGGACATTCCGGTGCATCGCGAGCTGTTTGCCGGCTACGGGTTGCTGATCGGCATCGAAGCCGCGGAGAAGGCCGAAGCCGGCAACCTGGAAGAGATCGCGCGCTACCTGGAAGGGCACCGGCGCGCGCGGCCGGCATGGCTGCATGCGCGCGACTGCACGCCGGGCGCGGTGGCCGCGCGCTACCTCACGCTCAAGCGCAGCCGCGCGCCTTCGATGACCGGAGCCATGCAATGACGAAGCTTTCTCTTCTGGTTCCCCGTCTTCTTCGCCGGCTCATGCTCACTGCACTGGCGCTGGCCGCCGCAGGGCCGCAGGCGTTCGCCGCGGCGCCACCGGCCGCCGCGCCCGGCTTCGGTGTGATGGTGCATTACCTGCCCGACAAGCAGTCCATCGGCGACATCGGCCGCTTCGACGCCGAGGCCTTCGCCGCCTCGCTGGCCGAGATGCGCGCCACGTACCTGATCCTCACGCTGGGGCAGAACAACGGCCAGTTCATCGCGCCGAATGCCGCGCTCGAGGCGCTGTGCCCGCGCAGCGCCCGCAACCGCTCGCCGCGCGACCTGCCGCTGGACATCGGCCGCGCGCTGCAGCGCCACGGCATCGCGCTGATGCTGTACCTGCCGTTCCGCGCGCCGCAGGGCGATGCCTACCTGATGGACTGCCTGGGCGATGTGTCCGAGCAGTTGCCGCCGCCCAGGCGCTTCATCACCGGCTGGTCGGCCGTGGTCAAGGACTGGTCGGAGCACTACGGCGCGATGGTCACGGGCTGGTGGTTCGACGGCGTCTACAACACCACGGACATGAACGCCGACGACTGGGGCACGCTGTGCGCGGCCGCCCGCAGCGGGGCCTCCAACCGGTGGCTGGCCTTCAACGCGGGCGAAGGCGCGGCGCGCTTCAGCCTCAAGAGCGCGCCCTGCCAGAACCTCATGGCGGGCGAACTCATGCAGCCGCCCGAGCGCCTGAGCTCGCCGCCTTCCGATCTGCGGCTGCATGTGCTCACGCCGCTGGGCACCTCGTGGGCCCGGACCAGCGCACCGCGCTTTTCCAGCGCGCAACTGCGCGGATGGCTCGCCGACGCGGCGGCCAGGCGCGGCATGTTCACGCTGGACATGCCGCTGGACAAGGACTTTCGCTTTCTTCCCTCGCATGTGGCGCTGGTGCGCAGCGCCACCACCCCGCCCAGGCCCTGATCGCCTCGGCGACCCGCACACCGGAACACACACACCATGACCCAAGCCCTCGCCTTCATCGTTGTCGAAGACCGCCAGAACAAGACGCTGCTGCAGTGCCGCGAGGCCGCCGCGCGGGCGCAGGAAAACCTGGTGGTGCTGGCCGGCACCGACACCGGCTACGCCTACGAGCACTTCCGCAAGGCGTACGTGCACCTGTCGAGCAACACGCCGGCGTTCGAGAAGATCTGCTTTCGGCGCTACTTCCTCCTGGCCGACTACCTGGCGGCGAACCCCGAGTGCAGCGAATTCGTGCTCATCGACAGCGACGTGCTGCTGTTTCGCGGCGCCGGCGCGCACATTGCGCGGCTGGTGGGCAAAGCCGACTTCTCGGGTTCCTTCATCCGCCCGACCGACGGCTGGAACCCCTGTGAGATCTCGCCGCATGTGAGCTACTGGACGGCGGCGGGCCTGCGGGATTTCGTGGCCTGCGTGATCGAGACCTACACCACGCCCGCGGGCGTGGCGCGGCTGCGCGAGATTGCCGAGCGCTTTGCGTTGCGCAACATGCGCGGCGGTGTCTCGGACATGACGCTGCTCTACCTGTGGGCCGAGGCCTCGGGCAACACCGCGCCGATCAACCGGGTGTTCGACGGCCGGGTGATCGACCACAACATCAACGGCGGCACCAACCACCTGCCTGGCGAGTTTCGCGTTCGGGGCGGTGCCAAGCGCCTTGCGTTCATCGACGGCCAGCCCTGCCTGCAGACGGCCGGGGGCGACGCGGTGCGCGTGCTGGCGCTGCACTTCCAGGGCGCCGCCAAGATGGCGATGCCGCATGCGCTGCACGGCCGGGTGCGCACGATGGCGGCGCTGACCTGGGCGCTGCGGATGGCGCGCAGGGCCAGGAACAACGCGCACGGCATCGCTTCGCGCACACGCCGCCTCATGGACGGCCTTCGCCTGGCGGGCGTGCCCTCGGCCAAGGTCCCGGCCGACCGGAAAGCGCCATGAAGCAGCCGATCGCCATGCGCCTCGTCCTGCCCGGTGCCGGCTTGGCGCAGCGCCTGGGGCTGGGGGCGCTCGCGTCGCGGCTGTATGTGTACCTGTCGGGCTTTCTGGCGATCTTTCTGCTGGCGGCCCAGGTCGCGCCGGCGCGCTTCGGCGAGTACTCGATCTACCAGTCGGTGCTGGAAGTGGCGCTGGTGGTGGGCACGCTGGGGAGCTCGCTGCTGTTCTCGCGCAATGCCGCGCGCGTGCCGCCGGGCGTGACCCGGGGCGACCTGGCGCGCACGCTGGCCATCGGCCTGCCGCTGGCGGTGGGGCTCGCCGCCGCCATCATCGCGGCGCAGCGCCTGCCGGTGATCGGCCTGCCGCTCGCGCTGATCGCGGTGACGCTGGCGGTCTTTGCGTTCAACAGCCTGCGCCTGTCGTACAGCCGGGGGCTGGGCCATGCGGGCCTGCTCAACCTGGAGTCCGGCCTTCGCTCCACGCTGCTGGTGCTGGGCGTGGCGGCGCTCGCGTCGCTGGGCTTCGAGATCGGCGTGGTGCACCTGCTGGTCATCAACCTGCTGGCCTTCGCGATGGTGGGCGCGGCGATTGCCCTGCCGGCCAGCGGCGTGGCGCCGCCGCGCGGAAAGCCCGTGCTCGAACTGGGCGCGCAGGCCAGCGCGACGGTGTATGCGCTGCTGAGCTTTTTGCTGCGCAAGTCGGACCTCTTGATCGTGGCGCTCTTCATGCCGCTCGGCTACGTGGGCGCATTCAAGCTGGCCTTTCTGCTGGCCGAAGCGCCCTCGCAGTTCGTGCAGGCCTTCCTGGTCACCAAGACGCCGGCGATGCTGGACGCCAACGCAAGCAACTTCGGCACCGAGAAGCTGCGCCTGGCGCGGCATGCGTTCCTGCTGGGCTGCGTGCTCTTTGCGGCGCTGGCGGCGCTGCTGGCGGTTGCGGCGCCGCTGCTCAAGGTGGGCGAGCAGGCGCGCGACATCTTCGTGTGCATCGCGCCCTACTTCCTTCTGCGCACCTACACGGTCCACCACGAGATCCTGCTGTCGCTCAACACCTCGATGGGCTCGCTGGGGCGCTGGGCGCTGCTGGAGGTGGTGCTGCGGATGGCCGCCTACGGCGTGGTGATGCTGCTCTTTCCGGGCAAGCCGCACTACGTGTTCTTCATTGCGTTCTTCTCCGAACTGCTGCTGTACGAGCTGCGCATGCGCGCGCAGTTCGGCTTCTTTCCGCTCGTTCGCCTGCTGCGTCCGGCTCATTGACTGAAGGGTCACCCCGTGAAAATTCTCATGTATTCGATGAACTTCACGCCCGAGGTCACGGGCATCGGCAAGTACTCCGGCGAGATGGCCGAGTGGCTGGCGGCCCGCGGCCATGAGGTGCGCGTGATTGCCGCGCCGCCCTCGTTCCCGCACTGGAAGGTGTTTCAGGGGTATTCGGCCTGGGCCTGGCGCAAGAGCGAACACCACGGCGTCAAGGTCTGGCGTGCGCCCACCTGGGTGCCCGCGCGGCCCCGGGGGGTGTCGCGCATGGCGCACCTGTTCTCTTTCATGCTGTCGAGCATGCCGCTGCTGCTGACGCAGCTGCGCTGGCGGCCGGACGTGGTGTTCGTGGTGGAGCCGCCGCTGTTCTGCACGCCCGCGGCGCTGCTCTTCTCCAAGGTGGTGGGCAGCAAGTCGTGGCTGCACATTCACGACTACGAGATCGATGCCGCCTTCAGCCTGGGCTGGCTGCGCGGGGCGCGCGCGCGGCGCATGGCCCTCGCGGCCGAGCGCTGGCTGTTCAGCCGCTTCGACCGGGTGTCGACCATCTCGACGGCCATGCTCGACATGGCCCGCGGCAAGGGCGTGGACGAGAGCCGGCTGGTGATGTTTCCGAACTGGGTGGACGTGTCGGCGATCCATCCGGTGGAGCCGGCGAGCCCAACGAACCCCTCCAACCCGGCGGCAGCCCCGGCCGGCAACGGCGGCTACCGCGCCGAGCTCGGCCTTCCGGACAACGCCCTGGTGGTGCTCTATTCAGGGAGCCTGGGCAGCAAGCAGGGCATCGAGCTGCTGGCCGAGGCGGCGCGCCTGCTGGTCTATGCGCGGGACATCCACTTCGTCATCTGCGGCAACGGGCCGAGCCGCGAATCGTTGATGGCCGCCTGCGTCCGGCTGTCCAACGTGCACTTTCTCGACCTGCAGCCGATGGAGCGGCTCAACGAACTGCTGGGCATGGCCGACATCCACGTGCTGCCGCAGCGCGCCGATGCCGCCGACCTGGTAATGCCCTCGAAGCTGGCCGGCATGCTCGCAAGCGGCAAGGCCGTGGTGGCCACGGCGCACCCCGGCACCGAACTGGCCCGCGCGGTGTCGGGCCGCGGCCTGCTGGTGCCGCCCGGCGACGCGGAGGCGCTGGCCGGGGCCATCGAGGAGCTGGCGCTGGCGCCCACCGTGCGCGCGGCACTGGGCGCGGCGGGCCGCGCATTCGCGAAGGCGGAGCTGGACCAGAACGCCATCCTCTCGCGCTTCGAGCAGGAACTGCTGCGCTGCGTTACTGGCGCCGGCGTCGGCACGCAAGCGCCAAGTCCCTCCCTGGAGCCACAGGCTTCCGTGGAGTCCAAGGCATGAGCGCGCCGAAGATTCTGGTGACGGGCGGCGCGGGCTTCATCGGCAGCCACGTCTGCGTGGCGTTGATCGCGGCGGGTTTGCGGCCGGTGGTGATGGACACGCTGGTCAACAGCGACCCGCGCTCGCTGCAACGCGTGGCGCGCATCACCGGGGTGGAGCCGCCGCTGGTGCGCGGCGACGTGCGCGACGCGGTGGCGCTGGACCGCGCCTTCGCCGAGCACGGCTTCGACGCGGTGCTGCACCTGGCGGGGCTCAAGGCGGTCGGCCAGTCGGTGAGCGACCCGATCGGCTACTACGACGTGAACGTGGCGGGCAGCCTGGCGCTGGTGCGCGCCATGGAGCGCGCCGGGGTGCGCACGCTGATCTTCTCGTCCTCGGCCACGGTGTACGGCAGCACCCAGCGCTCGCCCATCCGCGAAAGCGCGCCCTATGCCGCGGTCAACCCCTACGGCCGCACCAAGGTGATGGTGGAGCGCCTGCTCGCGGACCTGGCCCGGGCCGACGGGCGCTGGGGCATTGCCTGCCTGCGCTTCTTCAACCCGATCGGCGCGCACGAGAGCGGCCTGCTGGGCGAACTCCCGCACGGACCGCCCGACAACCTGCTGCCCTATGTGTCGCAGGTGGCGGCGGGCGAACGCTGCCATGTGGTGGTGCACGGCGACGACTACGAGACGCCCGACGGCACCGGCGTGCGCGACTACGTGCATGTGATGGACGTGGCCGAGGGCCATGTGGCGGCCCTGCGGCATGCCACCACCCACCGCGGCCTGCTCACGGTGAACCTGGGCACGGGCCGGGGCGCGTCGGTGCTGGAGGTGATCTCGGCGTTCGAGCGCGCCTCCGGCCGCACCGTCGCATGGCGCGTCGGCCCGCGCCGGCCCGGCGATGCGCCGGCCTACTGGGCGGATGTGCAGCATGCCCGCGACCGCCTGGGCTGGCATGCCCGCCGCGGCCTGGACCAGATGTGCGCCGACAGCTGGCGCTGGCAGCTGGGCAATCCGCGCGGCTTCGACGACCCCGATCCGGCGCTTCCGGCCGGCTTTGTGAGCGCCTCGACATGACCGGAAAGAAAACGACTTTCGATTACAAAGAGTACTTTTGTAGTCCTACACCCAACGGGGTACGCCAAACGCCGAGTGGTCTAAAGCGCTAATCCTCTCAAATCGTAAACATTTGTTGACCTTTTGTTGCTAAAACCGAATGTTCAAAAAAATTCCAACCTGGGCTGTCCAAAATGCTTGACAAGTCGCTCCACTCTTCTACGGAGAAACCCTCCGGCGTGATGGCCGAGCGTCGCTCGGGCTACCCGGCCGGTGTCTGCACGCCCTCCCCGATGCCCTGGCCCGACTTCCTGACGGGCCAGGAAACGGCGCCGGTGCGGGTGCTGCTGATCGACGACGACGAGTTCGTGCGCCGGGTGATCGCGCAGGAGCTGCTGTCGGACATGCGCATCCAGCTGGAAGGCCAGGCCGACAGCATCCGCGAGGGCCGCAAGCTTTTGGCCACGCACGAGTTCGACGTGCTCATGGTCGACCTGCGCCTGAGCGACGGCATGGGTTTCGAGCTGATCGACGAAGCGCGCCGGCACCACAGCAACGGCGAGATCATCGTGATCTCGGCGCTGGAGGACGACGCGCATGTGCTGCGCGCCTTCGAGCTGGGCGCCACGGGCTACCTGCTGAAGAACGCCTGGCTGCAGAGCTTTGCCGAGGCGGTGCTGCAGGTGGTGAACGGCGGCGCCGCCATCACGCCCCGGGTCGCGCGGCGGCTGCTGCAGCGGCTCAACCACAACGGCAATCACCATCACATTGCTCAGAATGCGCCGGCCGCGAGCAGCGCACCGCTGGCCGCGCCTTCTTCTTCGCGCGAGGCCACGCTGACGCCGCGCGAGCGCGAGATCCTGCGCTTCGTGGCCTGCGGCCATGTGTCTGCCGAGATCGGCGCTCGGCTGGGCATCACCGGGCAGACGGTCAACGTGCACATCAAGAGCATCTACAAGAAGCTGCACGTGCATTCGCGCGCGCAGGCGGTGAACTACGCGGTCCACAGCGGGCTGATCTGAGCGCCGGCAATCCGCGCTCTTGTCTTTCGTGCATGAACGAACAGGGAAAAACCATGCCAATCGATGCATACGACGCCATCCTCCGGATGTGGAGCGACGAGCGCTTCTGGCTGTCCTTCGTGGCCTGGGCGCTGCTGATGTTGAACTGGCGGCTGGGCGGCCTGCGCGGCGGCAGCCTCACGCGCTGGATGCTGCTGGCGGTGGTGATCCAGGCGGCGCCCACCGTCGGTGCGCTGCTGCTGAGGTTTTTCACCGATCACGCCCCGGCCGAGGAACTGCCGCTTGCGCTGATCGCGCTGCAGTCGATCAACGTGGTCACGCTGATCGCGCTGATGGCGGCGGCCCGCACGCCGGCACGCCCCGCGGCGGCGCAGCCTGACAACGCACAGGCGCCTGCGCCCGATGCCCTCTCGGCCGCGCTCGCCGAGCGCCAGCGGATCTCGCGCGACCTGCACGACGGCGTGGCTTCGCGCCTGGTGATGCTGCTGGCCAGCATTCCGGTGCGCAACCACACCAACACGGAGATCGCGCGCGGCCTGCAGGACTGCCTGCTCGAGCTGCAGATGACCGTGGACGGCCTGAGCGGCGAGCGCATGTCGCTGGGCGAGATGCTCGGCAACCTGCGCTACCGCTTCGAGCCGGCCTTCAGGCGCTCGGGCATCGAACTTCAATGGGATGTGACCGAGCTGCCGGAGGCGGATGACCCGGACGGCGGAACGCCCGACGACGGCCCGATGCACCGCGAGCTCTGCAAGATCGTGCAGGAAGCGCTGGCCAATGCGCTGCGCCATTCCGGCGCGCGCCGCGTGCAGCTGCGGCTTGCGCCCGGCCGCGGCAACGCGCGCATGGTGCTGGAGGTGAGCGACGACGGCTGGGGCCTGCCCGAATCGGTGGGCAGCGAAGCACCGCGCACCTGGGGCCGGGGCCTGCGCAACATGCAGGCGCGCGCCGAAGCCATCGGCGCGGGCATCCGCATCGCGAACCTTTCGACGGGCGGCCTGCGGGTCGGCCTGACCCTGCCGCAGACCGACCGCGCGGTCGAGCTGCCGCACCCCGCATCGCTCTCCAACCCCCTGCACAAAGGCTGGTCGACATGAACGCTCCCACCATTCATCCCGTGATCCTGTGCGGCGGCAGCGGCACGCGGCTTTGGCCGCTGTCGCGCAAGGCGCTGCCCAAGCAGTTCGCGCCGCTGATCGGCAGCAAGAGCCTGCTGCAACTGACGCTGGAACGGCTGTCGGGCCTGAACCGCACCATCACCTGCATCGCATCGGAAGACCATCGCTTCCTGGTGCGCGAAGCGATGGACAACGCACAGGTGCAGGGTCGGCAGATCCTGGAGCCCACGCCGCGCAACACCGCCGCCGCCATGGCCGCCGCCGCCCTGCTGGCCGAGCCCGACGATCTGCTGCTGTTCGCGCCCGCCGACCATCACATTCCCGATGCGGCGCTGTTCGCGGCCACCATGCGCAGCGGCATCGAGGCGGCGCTGGCGGGCAGGATCGTCACCTTCGGCGTGGCGCCCAGTTTTCCGAGCACGGCCTACGGATACATCGAGTCGGCCGGGGCCACGGGCCATGGCGCGAGCCACGCGGTGGCGCGCTTTGTCGAAAAGCCCACCGCGGCGGTGGCGCAGACACTCATCCTGCAGGGCAACTACTGCTGGAACGCGGGCATCTTTCTGGTCCGGGCGCGCACGCTGCTCGCGGCGCTGCGCACGCATGCGCCCGACATCCTGGCCGCCTGCGAACGCGCGGCCGCCGGCGTGACCACGGACGGCAGCTTCCTCAGGCTGGACCGCGAAGCCTTCGAGGCCTGCCCGAGCGACAGCATCGACTACGCGGTGCTCGAAAAGCACGCCGATGTCGCGGTGGTCCGCTTCGAGGGCACCTGGAGCGACGTGGGCAGCTGGAACGCGGTGGCCCAGTTGCACGCGGCCGACGACGCGGGCAACCGCCTGAGCGGCCAGGGGCGCGTGCTGAATTCGCGCAACACCTTCGTCCATGCGCCGCACCGGCCGGTGGTGGCGCTGGGCACCGAGGACCTCATCATCGTGGACACGCCCGACGCGGTGCTGGTGGCGGGCGCGGACTGCGCCGAACAGGTGGCCGAGGTGGTGCGCATGCTGGCGCGCGAAGGGACGGCCGAGGCCACCGAGCATCGCCGCGTGGTGCGGCCCTGGGGCGCCTACGACAGCGTGGACAACGGCGAGCGCTTCCAGGTGAAGCACCTGACCGTCAAGCCCGGCTGCAAGCTGTCGCTGCAGATGCACCACCACCGCGCCGAGCACTGGATCGTGGTCCGGGGCACGGCCAAGGCCACCTGCGGCGGCGCGGTGCAGCTGGTGCGGGAGAACGAGTCGATCTACCTGCCCTGCGGTGCCATCCACCGGCTGGAGAACCCCGGCAAAACGATGTTGGAAGTGATCGAGGTGCAGACCGGGAGCTACCTGGGCGAGGACGACATCGTGCGCTTCGACGACACCTACGGCCGCTGCGCGGCGGTGGAGGTGCTGGACGTGCCCGAGGTGCCCGCCTGGGCGTCGTCGGTGCAGCCGGTGCCCCAGCCTCCCGTTGCGCTCACCGCCGGCGCGCCGGCCTGAGCCCTCTTCATTTCTTCACCCGAACGAACCCATGAAAAAACGCGCCGTCGTCACAGGCATCACCGGACAGGACGGGGCCTACCTGGCCGAGCTGCTGCTGGCCAAGGGATACACCGTCTACGGAACCTACCGCCGGACCAGTTCGGTGAACTTCTGGCGCATCGAGGCGCTGGGCATCCAGGACCACCCCGACCTGCATCTGGTGGAGTACGACCTCACCGACCTGGGCAGCTCGCTCACGCTGATCCGCGATGCCGAGCCCGACGAGGTCTACAACCTGGCGGCGCAGAGCTTCGTGGGCGTGAGCTTCAACCAGCCCGAAGCCACGGCGCAGATCACCGGCATGGGCGCGCTGCACCTGCTCGAAGCGATTCGCCTGACGAACCGCGGCATCAAGTTCTACCAGGCATCGACCTCGGAGATGTTCGGCAACGTGCAGGCCATTCCGCAGAAGGAAGACACGCCCTTCTACCCGCGCAGCCCCTACGGCGTGGCCAAGCTCTTCGCGCACTGGATGACGATGAACTACCGCGAGAGCTACGGCATCTTCGGTTGCAGCGGCATCCTCTTCAACCACGAGAGCCCGCTGCGCGGCCGCGAATTCGTCACGCGCAAGATCACCGATGCGGTGGCGAAGATCAAGCTGGGCAAGCTCGATGTGCTCGCGCTGGGCAACCTGGACGCCAAGCGCGACTGGGGCTATGCCAAGGAATACGTGGACGGCATGTGGCGCATGCTGCAGGCCGAAAAGCCCGACAACTACGTGCTGGCCACCAACCGCACGGAAACCGTGCGGGAGTTCGTCGAGATGGCGTTCAAGGCCGCGGGCTATGCACTGCGCTTCGAAGGCACGGCGCAGGACGAGGTGGCGGTCGACAGCCGGACCGGCAAGGTGCTGGTGAAGATCAACCCCAAGTTCTACAGGCCCGCCGAGGTGGAGCTGCTCATCGGGGATGCGTCGTACGCCAGGGAAAAGCTGGACTGGGAGCCCCGGACCAGCCTGGAGCAGCTGTGCACGATGATGGTCGAGGCAGACCTGCGGCGCAGCAGCGAAGGCCATTCGTTCTGAGTGCGCCGGGGATTCACGGCATTCACGTAGCATGCCGCGCATGAGCTACACCGTGAACCTGATCGATTTCCCCGACGCCCCCGCCGACGTCATTGCCACCGCCGAATCGCGCTTTCGCCGCGAACTCGACAAGCTGCTGGGCGACAACGTCGAGCCCGCGCTGAAGGCGTTCGAGAACGCCAGCGAATCCAGCGCCGACGAACTCGCCAAGGACGAGATCGCCCTGGCCGCCAGCTGGGCCAAGGCCTACGAAGCGGCCAAGACCGCGGGCTTTCGCGCGCTGGGCGAAGCCGACGAGGCGTACTTCGAAGTGCGCGTGGAGTAAGCGCGCATCAGGCGCAGCGGATGGGCGGTGTGCCGTCGCCGGTGCCGTCCCTTGCTTCGCGGGCCTTGTAGTTGACCAGCCCGCACAGGTCCAGCACCGTCAGCCCGCGCTTTTCAAGGCGAATCAATTGCAGCGCCTGCAGGCGCTGCAGCGCCACGTTCACGCGCTGGCGCGACACGTTCGCCAGCAATCCGATTTCCACCTGCCCCACCTCGAGGAACCGCGGCGCATCGGGGTACAGGTCGGGGTTGAAAAGACTCGCCAGGCAATGGGCGACGCGCGCATCGGTGTCCAGCAGCCGTTCATGCGCCAGCGCCCCGATGAAAAGACTCAAGCGCGCATTGAGCAGGTTCTGCAGGTAGTGATTGAAGGGCACGCTGGTGCCGCGCAGCCATTCGAAGGTGCGGCGCGGCATCAGCGCAACGCGCGTGGGCCGCAGCGCGAACACGTCGTAGCGCCGGTCCTCGTGCTTGAAGAGCGAACCCTCGCCGAACCAGACGCCCGTCGACACACCGGTGAGCGTGGACACCCGCCCGTCCTCGGAGGCCACCGACATCTTGGCGAAGCCGTCGATCAGCCCCATCCAGTGCTCCACCAGTTGGCCTGCCCGCGCGATGCAGGCGCCGCGCGCGAAGTGGCGCTCCTGCATGCTGCCCAGCACATGCTCCAGGTCGGCATGCGACAGGCCCGCGGCCCATAGCGAACGCCGCACCATGTCGTCCATTGCCTGCACCGGCTGGGCTCGCGCGGAATCAGGGATTACCTCTAGCGATTGGCGCCTCATGTGTCGTCGCGACGACCGCAGCCTGGAACGTCCATCCTTAATCTTCCCGAACACATAACAGAAGGAGACATCCATGCTCGCTACACCTGGCCGCTCGCACAAGCGGGTTTTTCCGTGGCCCCGGCTGCGCATCTCGCCCGCGCTCGCACTCGCCAGCGCCCTGCTGGTCGCGGGCTGCGGCGGAGGGTCGGGCGGCGGCTCCGGGTTCTCGTTCATTCCCGGCGCGAACCCGCCGCCGCCCACGCAGACACCGGCGGCTTTCCAGGTGAAGACGCTGTCCTCCGCGCCCGACATGATCAGCGGCGGCGACACGCTGCTCGAGATCACCGCGCCCGTGGGCGTGCCGCTGGACAAGGTGCGCGTAAGCCTCAACGGCAAGGACGTGACCTCGCAGGTGCCGGCGGTCAACCCCACAACCCGCACGCTGCGCGGCCTGGTCACCGGGCTCACGACCGATGCGGCCAGCACCACCGGCAGCGTCAACACGCTGGTGGTGAGCAACGCCGATGTGGCCGCGCAGCGCACCGAGACCCGGCTGGTCAACTACCCCATCACAGGGCCGATCCTTTCGGGTCCGCACATCTCGCCGTACGAATGCCGCACCGTGCAGAACGGCCTGGGCGCCCCGCTGGACGCCAACTGCTCGGCCACCACGCAGGTGGCGTGGTTCTACCGGACCAACGTCAACACCTTCAAGCCGCTGGCCGACCCCACCGGCCCGCGCCCGGCCGACCTGGTGACCACCACCACCAACGACGGCAACACGGTGCCCTACATCGTGCGCGTGGAGTCGGGCACCATCAACCGCGGCGTGTACCGCCTCGCGGTGCTCGACAACCCGGCCAAGGATTCGCCGGCCGTGTGGAAGCCCGGCCCCGGCTGGAACAGGAAGCTGGTCGCCTACTTCGATTGCTGCGGCTCGGCGCAATACAACCAGGGCGTGCACGCCATCGACACGGTGCTGCTGGACTTCCAGCTCTCGCGCGGCTTCGCGTTCATGAATTCGACCGAGCTCTGGAACAACCAGCACGCCAACCCGCACCTGCAGGGCGAGACGCTGATGATGATGAAGGAGCACGTCATCGAGGAATTCGGCGAGGTGCCCAAGTGGACCGTCGGCTTCGGCGGCTCGGGCGGCGCCATCCAGCAGTACCTGATCGCGCAGCTCTATCCGGGGCTGCTGGACGGCATCCAGCCCATCGTGTCCTTCCCCGAGACGCTGATGCCCGAGGTGATGGAGTGCCGGCTGCTCAACAACGTCTACAAGCTGGACGCGGCGTGGACCACGGCCAAGCAGAACGCGGTGAACGGCTTCAACACCAACACCTGCGTGTCGTGGGACTTCGCATTCGCCAGCATCATCAAGTCGGACAACGCGCCCGGTTGCGGCCTGACCGAGCCGGCCAACGTGGCGAACGTCTTCAACCGGGCGACCAACCCCACCGGCATCCGCTGCGACCTGTTCCAGACCAACGTGAACCTCTTGGGCAAGCGCCCCGGCACGCAGGAGGCGCGCCGTCCGCTGGACAACGTCGGCCTGCAGTACGGCCTGGCGGCGCTGAACAGCGGCGACATCTCGGTGAAGGAGTTCCTCGACCTGAACGAGAAGATCGGCGGCTTCGACGGCGACGGCAACCCGCAGGCCGCGCGCTCCGAAGCCGACCCCGATGCGCTCAAGCTCACCTATGCCGGGGGCTTCAAGAACAGCTTCAGGGGTCCGGGCCTGGCGAACATCCCGATCATCACGCAGCGCGGCAATGCCGATGCGGTGGGCGACATCCACGACACCACGCAGGACCTGATCATCCGGGCCCGCCTGGAGCGCGCCAACGGACGCAGCGACAACCAGATCATCTGGACGCTGGGCGGCACTTCGGGCGTCGACTACATGTCCGCCTCGATCGACCTGATGAACAAGTGGCTGGACAACATGGCGGCCGACCCCGCGCCTGCCTCGATCGACAAGGTGGTGCGCAACAAGCCCGCCGGTGCCAACGACGCATGCTGGAACAAGACCGGCACGCGCATCGACGAACCCGCATCGATGGACCCGGCAGCCAGCTGCAACGTGGTGTACCCGCGCTTCACCACGCCGCGCCTGCAGGCCGGCTCGCCGATGGTGAACGACGTGCTCAAGTGCCAGCGGAAGCCCGTCAACGCCGCGGACTATGCGGTGACCATCGCCGGCGCCGACCTCGCGCGGCTGCAGACGATCTTTCCGAACGGCGTGTGCGACTGGAGCAAGCCGGGCGCCGGCCAGGAGCCGCTGCGCGGCACCTATTTGCGCCTGCCGCTCAGCTGACGATTGGCCCCTGGCAGTTGCGCCACGCGCTCTGCCAGAAAGTCCACCAGCACGCGCACGCGCAGCGGCTGGTGGCGGCGCGGGGCGTAGAGAAGGTGCACTTCCTGCGCCGGCCCCGTGTGGCGCGCGAGCACGCGCACCAGGCGGCCATCGGCCAGATGGTCGGCCACCATCCATGTAGGTTGCAGCGAAATGCCGGCGCCGCCGAGCACGGCATCGCGCATGGCCACCGCGTTGTTCACCCGGTAGCGGCTACGCACCGGCACGGTCACCGTGCCTTCCGGACCTTGCAGCAGCACGCCGTCGTCGTCGCCTGCTGCGTAGCGGATGTAGTCGTGCGCGACGAGGTCCTGCGGCTTGCGCGGCTTGCCGCGTGAGGCTAGGTAGTCCGGCGACGCGACGAGCACGCGCGGCCAGGTGCCCAGGTGCTTCGCAACCAGATCGGGCGGCAGCGTGCCGCCCACGCGCAGCGACACATCGATGCGCTCTTCGCGCGGATCGACGAAGCGGTCGTCGAGCACCAGCTCGAGTTCGATGTCGGGGTACAGCCGCAGAAACTCCACCGCCATCGCATTGAGGTGCCGCTGCCCCATGGTGACCGGCGCGCTCACGCGCAACAGGCCCTGCGGCTGCTGCACCTGCTCGCGCGCGTCGGCCACCGCATCGCCGTAGTCCTCCAGCACGCGGCGGGCGCGCTCGTGAAAGCGCTGGCCTTCCTCGGTGAGGCTCAGGCCCGTGGCTGCGCGGCGCAGCAGGCGCACGCCCAGCGAACGCTCCAGGCCCGCGACCAGCTTGCTGACGGTGGGCTGCGTGGTGTCCAGCGCGCGGGCCGCGCCCGAGAGGCTGCCCGATTCCACGCTATGAACGAAGGCCGAGAGTGCACGAAGGGTGTCCATGGATGTATTCGAATATGGAATGTGGTGGATGCGATCTTGCCAGCTACCCATCTGCATCGGCATGGAAGAAAGTGAAGGCCTCGCTTCACTTTCAAGGACAGGAACATGAATGCATCGACCTTCGGATCGATCCTCAAGCACTGCGGTGCGGCACTGACCCTCGCCGGCATTGCCGCCGCATCGGTGGCCCAGACCGCGCCACCCGCAACCGCGTACTGGAGCCCCAGCTGGATGGCCAGCGTCCAGCCGATCTGGGGCGGCGACTTCGTGCTGACCAGCGGACTGCCTTTCCAGTTCAACAAGCAGACGATCCGCCAGGTCGCGCGCCTGAGCATCGGCGGTGCAAGGCTGCGCGTGGTGATCAGCAACGAAGGCGGCACGACGCCGCTGTACATCGGTGCGGCCCGCGTGGCGCGCCATGGCAAAGGCTCGGCCATCGTCGAAGGCACGGATCGCGCGCTGCGCTTCGGTGGGCAGGCCGAGGTGACCGTGCCGCCCGGTGCGCGGCTGGTCAGCGACCCGGTGGACCTGGCGCTGCCGGCGCTCAGCGAAGTCGCGGTGTCGCTCTACCTGCCCAGGCCCAGCCAGCCCGCGGGTTTTCATTTCGATGCGCGCGAAACCGCGTACCTTGCCGACGGCGACCTGACCGGCGCCCTCGCGCTGCCGGCCGCCGCATCGCAGTGGGGCACCCGTGTCTATGTGAGCGGGTTGGTCGTCGAAACCCCCAAGCCGCCAGTCACCGTCGTCGCGCTGGGCGATTCGATCACCGACGGCAACGGCTCGACGCCCGGCGCCGACACCCGCTGGCCCGATGCGCTGGCCGAGCGCCTGGCGGAGCGAGGCGTGGGTGTGTTGAACGCCGGCATCTCGGGCGGCCGGCTGCTGAAAGACGGCATGGGCCGCGCCGGGCTCGAACGCGCAGGCCGCGACGTGTTCGCGCAGCCTGGCGTGCGCGCGGTGATCGTGCTGCTGGGCACCAACGACATCGGCTGGCCTGGCGGGCCTTTCGCGCCGCAGGAGCCGGCGATGCGCGCGGAAGAACTGATTCAGGGGTTCCGCCAGCTGATCGAGATGGCCCACGCCCACAACGTGCGCATCGTGGCCGGCACGCTCACGCCCAACGAGCGCGCGCTGGAAGGCACCGGCCTCGAAGGCCACCACTCGCCCGAAAAAGACAAGGTGCGCCAGGCCGTGAACCGCTGGATCCGCGAAAGCGGCGCCTTCGATGCGGTGGTCGATTTCGACGCCCTGCTGCGCGACCCCGCCCGCCCGATCCGCCTGAAGGCGGCGATGGATTCGGGCGACCACCTGCATCCGGGCGATGCGGGCTACAAGGCGATGGCGGCCGCGATCGACCTCGACGCCCTGCTCGGCCACCCTCGATAGGCCGCAAATATACTGTACATAAATACAGTCTTTTCTCTAGAATAGATCGTCTCCTAGAGCAACATTCGAGGCGACTCCATGACCACCGCCAATCCGCCGGCGCCCTCCGCGCCGGCAGCGCAGATTCCCTTTTTCTCCCGGCTGCATGCAGTGCAGCCGCTGCAACCTCGCCAGCGCACAGGCCGCATCTCGACCTGGCCCTTCCGCGTGGGCCGCGAGCAGGGCCACGACGACATCGATGCGAAGGATGACGTCCGCGTTCAGGCGGCGCGCGTCATCCGGACAACGGCCGAGCATTGGTGGCCGTCGGAGAGCTGAACCGCCTTTCATCCTTCTTTCTCCAGGAGAACTGCAATGGACGACTTCAAGCGTGGCGACCATCTTCCGGACGAGCCGGAGCCCGACTGGGACGCCCCTTCTTTCGAGAGGCAACGGCACCTTCTCATCGCGCTGTTTCCCGAGCCCGACGTGCAAGCGGCGATCGAAGAACACCGAAAGGATTGGATCTGGCCAAGGGGCCACTACTTTCCTCGCAGCCCGCGACTGCACCTGACGCTCCACTGCTTCGGCGACCAGCCCAGGGCCGTGGAGAAACGCCTGCGCGAAGCGCTCGCCCAGGTTCGTGTGCAACCCATGGACCTCGTGCTGGACAGCTCACGTACATGGCGCAACGACATCGCTGTGCTGCAGCCCGCCGAGCACAGCGCCTTGCGCACCTTGCATGCCGGCATCGGCCGCGCGGTGCAGAAGGCAGGCATCGTCACTGAAACGCCGACATTCACGCCGCACATCACCATCGCCCGGCGGACCGAGGGCGCGGCCTATCCGATGAGCCTGCCGCCGATCCCGTGGCGTGTGAGGAAATTCGTGCTGGTGCGCTCGTTCACTTCGCATCCCGTGGAGCACCAGGTGCTGGCCACTTTCGAGGCCGGCAGAGAAGACAAAAAAGACGGCGTCTGACACGGGGCAGTCAGCTTTCGTGGCCTTATCGGGTGAGACAATTTTCGGCGCCCATCGAACGAACGCCATCACCGCCGCATGCTGACACCACCCGATATCACCCACGACGCCATTCAAGCGTGCCTCGCCGAAACCTACGGCCTTCAAGCGACACGCATCGAATTTCTCCCACTGGGTGCAGACGTCCATTCCGCTGTGTTCCGCGTGCAGGCGAACGACGGCACGGCGTACTTCCTGAAGCTGCGCAGCGGCGATTTCGAGAAGTCGGCCGTTGCGGTGCCAGCCTTTCTCCATCGCGACAAGGGCATCGCCGCAGTGATGGCACCCCTGCCGACAACGGACCATCAGCTCAGCGTGCAGCGCCACGGCTTCGAGTGGATGCTCTATCCCTTCTTTGAAGGCCGGAACGGATTCGAGCGTGCCCTCACCGCCGCGCAATGGACGGCCCTCGGCGCAGCGCTGGGCATCATTCATCGCACCGAGTTGCCGCCCGAACTGCTCGCAGGCGTCCCCAAGGAAAGCTACGCGCACCAATGGCGCGAAGGCGTCAGGCGCTACCAGCGCCGCTTCATCAACGGCTTCGTGGGCGATGCCATCGTCCAACGGTTTCATGCCTTCTGGGGCGCGCACGACGAGGAGATCGAGACCCTCGTCTACCGCAGCGAGCAGCTCGCATCGATCCTGCTGGAGAAGGCGTTGCCACAGGTCTTGTGCCACGCCGACATTCACGCGGGCAATGTGCTCGTCGGCAACGACGGGCAGATCGCCATCGTCGACTGGGACACCTTGATGCTCGCGCCGAAGGAGCGCGACCTGATGTTCATCGGCGGCGGCGTGGGCCACGTCTGGAACCAGCCGCAGGAAGAGACGCCGTTCTACCAGGGCTACGGCGCCACCGACATCGACCCCGTCGCCCTCGCCTACTACCGCCACGAGCGCATCGTTCGCGACATTCTCGAATTCAGCGACCAGGTCTTCGATGCGTCAGCAAGCGCCGAAGACCGCGAAGAAGCCATGCGCCAGATGGCCAGCCAGTTCAAGCCCGACGACGTCGTCGCCATCGCGCACCGGAGCTACGAAGCCGTCACCTGATCCGGGCTGATCCGCTAGCTAGCTAGATCAGCAGGTCCTGCACATCGTCTTCAAAACCTGAAATCGGCTGTGCCTTGGCCAGCGCCAGCCAGACCGCGAACGGAATGCGGTCGAAGGCGCGGTGCACCGCGGCGCGGGCCACCACCAGGCGCTCGCCTTCGAGCACCAGCACACCGCATTCAGGCGGAATCTCCTCGGGCTTGGCGATGCAGCGGCCGCGCGCGTCGTTGCCCAGCACGTACCAGCACTCGCCGCCCAGGTCGAGATACGCCGCGCGCTTGTCGGGTTTGCGCAGGTCGCCCAGCAGGTCGGCGCGGCTGACCTTCACCTCGTGGACGATGGGGTGCGCATAGGCCTCGACGCTGGTGTTGCGGATCGAAAACACATCGGGCCGCGCAATGCACCAGCGCGGCTTGCCGCCCTCTTCGAGCGGCTCCAGCGGCGGGAGGCGTGCGCGCAGGCCCAGGCCCCGCCATGCGATGCGACCGCCGCGCGTCATCTCGCGCGCAACGCGTTCGACCAGCGCCTCGTGCGGTGTGAGCGCCGCGCGGTTGAGGGTGAGCGTGGTCGCGATGCGGGCGATGCCGGTGTCGGTCACGCGAAGGGTTTCATGACCATGCGCCGTGCGAACGCGCTCCAGAAATCCGGCCGCCAGCAGCTCGACCTCGATGCCGTCGCAGCAGGGCCAGCCGGCCGAGCGGTAGATCTCGCGCAGGCGCCGCGCATGCAGCTTGCCGAAGGGCACGGCATCGTTGGCGGCCACCGCGCCAGCCGCCGTCTGCATCGGCGGCGGCTCCACCACGGGCGGCGGAAAACCGGGGTCGGTGACAGGCGGCAAGGCCGGCGGCGGATCGCCCTCGGGCGGCGGCGGCGGTGGCGGCATCACCGGGTTGGGCACATCGGGCGCGGGCGGCGGTGGGCCGATGGGCGCGGCGACGATGGGGGCAAGGGCAAGTGCGGACATGGAGGAACAGGTTAGCGAAAAGTCGTGGAAGGCGCGAGGCGTGGAACGATCGGTTGCATTCATCGCGGCCGCTCGCCGGTCAATGGAAGTCGCGGCTGGTGTTGCTCCGCGCGAGCCGGCCCATCAGCGGCGTGAGGTCCTTGAAGCCGGTGGCGACCAGGTGCTGCACCTTGCCGCCGCTGTCGTCGTCGCGCTGCCAGGTGCCCTGCACCGCGAGCAGGTGCGACTTCAGCAAGGGCTCGCGCCACGCGTCGATGACATGGTTCCAGACGATCACATTGACGTTGCCGGTCTCGTCCTCCAGCGTGACGAAGATGGTGCCGTTGGCCGTTCCGGGCCGCTGGCGTCCCTTGACGATGCCGCAGGCGCGCACGGTGCGGCCGGTGGGCTGCGCGCGCAATTCTTCCGCGCTCATGAGCTTCATGCGCGCCAGGCGCGGGCGCAGCAGCGCCAGCGGATGGCGGCGCAGCGTGAGGCCGAGCGCCGCGTAGTCGCCGACGATCTCCTCGCCTTCGGGCGCGGCGGGCAACAGCAGCACCTGCTCGTTGATCGGCACGCCCTTGAGCAACGCCGGCGAGCGGTGCTGCGCGGTGGCGTCCCACACCTGCTGGCGGCGATGGCCCGAGAGCGACATCAGCGCATCGGCGGCGGCGAGCGCGGCCATGTCCTTGCCGTCGAGCTCGGCGCGCAGGGCGAGGTCTTCGGTGCTGGTGAAAGGCGCTTGCGCACGGGCTTTCAGAAGGCGTTCGACGCCCTCTTTGCTGAGGCCCGAAATGCGGTTCAGCCCGAGCCGCACCGCGGGCTGGTTCTCGTTGCCCAGGCGATCGGCGTAGCGCGCGTCGGTGCCCGGCGGCATGCGCGGCGCATCGGGTGCGCGGGGTTCGAGCGTGGTGTCGAAATCGCTGTGCGTGACATCGACAGGCTGCACCTCGACGCCGTGGCGGCGCGCGTCCTGCACCAGTTGCGAGGGGCTGTAGAAGCCCATGGGTTGCGAGTCGAGCAGCGCCGCGAGAAAGCAGGCGGGCTCGTAGTTCTTGAGCCAGCTGCTCACGGTGACCAGCAGCGCGAAGCTCGCGGCGTGGCTTTCGGGGAAGCCGTAGTCGCCGAAGCCCATGATCTGCTTGAAGATGGCTTCGGCGAACTCGGCCTTGTAGCCGTTGTCGGTCATGCCCTTGACCAGCTTGTCGTGGAACTTGCCGAGCCCGCCCTTGCGCTTCCATGCCGCCATCGCGCGGCGCAGCTGATCGGCCTCGTCGGCGGTGAACCTGGCGGCGATCATCGCGATCTGCATCACCTGCTCCTGGAAGATCGGAATGCCCAGCGTGCGTTCCAGCGCGGGCTTCAGTTCATCTTTTTCATAGAGGATCGGCAGTCCCTTGCGCACCCGCTCGCGCTGCTTGAGATAGGGATGCACCATGCCGCCCTGGATGGGCCCCGGCCGCACGATGGCGACCTCGATCACCAGGTCTTCGTAGGTGCGCGGCTTCAGGCGCGGCAGCATCGACATCTGCGCACGGCTCTCGATCTGGAACACGCCGACGGTGTCGGCGTCGCAGACCATGTCGAACACCTTCGGGTCGTCGTTGGGGATGTGGTGCATCCGCACCGCCGAGCCGCGCCATCGATTCATGTGGTCCAGCCCGCGGCGAATCGCGCTGAGCATGCCGAGCGCGAGCACGTCGACCTTGAGCATCCCCATGGCTTCGAGATCGTCTTTTTCCCACTGGATGACGGAGCGGTCTTTCATCGACGCTTTCTCGACCGGCACCAGCCGCGTGAGCCGGGTGTGCGTCAGCACGAAGCCGCCGACGTGCTGGCTCAGGTGACGCGGAAAGCCCTTGAGCCGCTGCGTCATCTCGATCCACTGCACGAGCTTGAGCGGGTCTTCCTTCACGCCCGCGCGTTCGCAGGCGGCGTTCAGCTGTTCGCCGAGCACGGCATCGTCGAACCAGTAGTGGTCCTTGGCGAATTCATCGACCAGCCGCTCGTCGATGCCGATGGCCTTGCCCACGTCGCGCAACGCGCTGCGGGAGCGATAGCAGATGACGACGGCGGCGATGGCGGCGCGCTCGCGGCCGTATTTCTCGTAGATGTACTGGATGACTTCTTCGCGCCGCTGGTGCTCGAAGTCGACGTCGATGTCGGGCGGCTCGTGGCGATGGCGGCTGAGGAAGCGCTCGAACAGCAGATGGCCCTTTTCAGGGTCGATCGCGGTGATGCCCAGGCAATAGCAGACGGCGGAATTGGCCGAGGAGCCGCGGCCCTGGCAGAGGATTTCTTTCGACTTGGCGAAGCGCACGATGTCTTCCACCGTGAGGAAGAACATCTCGTATTCGAGCTCGTGGATGAGGTCCAGCTCTTTATGCAACTGCGCACGCACCGCATCGGGAATGCCGTTCGGGTAGCGCTCCTCTGCGCCTTCCCACGTCTTGCGCGCCAAGGTCTGCGTTGCCGTCTCGTTGCTCCCCAGCATTTCCAGCGGGTACTTGTAGTTCTCCCGGATGACCTTCGGATCGAAGCTGCACCGCCCGGCCACCACCAGCGTGTTCGCCAGCATCCCGGGCAGGTAAAGCTCCGCCAATCGCACCCGCTGCCGCAAGTGCCGCTCGGCATTCGACTGCAGCGCAAAGCCGCACTCGGCCACGGTCTTGCCTTCGCGCACGGCCGTGAGCACGTCGTGCATCGGCTTGCATGAACGCGCATGCATGTGCACGTCGCCGGCCGCCACCAACGGCACGCCGGCCTGCTCGCCCGCCTGCATCAACGTGACGAACCACAGGTCGTCATCGAGTTCGTTGAGCATTTCCACGGCCAGCCAGAGGTTGTCGCCATACAGCGCCTTGGCGGCCAGCAGGTCTTCATGCAGCGTGGCGACATCCATCGCGCCGCCCGGGTGGCGATGCGGCACGAAGAGAAGCTGGCAGTGCTGCAGCGAAGCCACGTCGCTGCCGTCCCAGCTCACACGGTATTCGCCCTTGGGCAATTCGGTGTTGCGCGCGGCGGTGATGAACTCGCAGAGGTTGCCCCAGCCCTCGGTGTCGTTGGCGATTGCCACGAGCCTGAAGTGCTCGAAGCGGAACTCGCTGCCGAACAGCAGGCGGAAACCGGGGTTGCGCGGAATCGGGGGTTCGTCGGGGTTCTCGCGCTCGTACTCCTCCAGCTTGGCCGGCAAGTCGCGCAAGGCGACATGCGCGCGCACGATGCCCGCCACCGAGCACTCGTCGGTGATCGCCAGCGCCGCATAGCCCAACTGGTAGGCGCGCTCGACCATCTCCTCGGGCGTGGACGCGCCGCGCTGGAAGCTGAAGTTGGTGAGGCAGTGCAGTTCGGCATACCCGGGCAAGCCCCCTGGACCCGATGGACCCGCTGAACCCGATGCGCCCGGCGAATCCTGCGGAGTCCGGTCGCGCCGCGGCAGCGCATGCACCTTGGCCGGCTGGCGCTTGCGTTCCTGCTTGTCGCTCAGTTCAGGCATAGAAGCCTTGCAGGTACCAGCGCACCTCGCCCGAAGAAAAGCGCGCCGAGGGCCGTTCGCGAAAGATCCACACCAGCCCCGCCTCGGGGCTTTCGGCGACGTAGTAGTCGCGCATCGCGGGCTGGCCGCCCTCTTCCTTGCCGCCCCACCAGCCGGCCTCGACGCGCTGCGGCCCGATCAGCTTGCTCAGCGGGCCGCGGTAGCAGGGGCGCTCGCCGTCCATCTCCAGCAGCAGGGGCTGGGGCAACAGCCACGGCGGGTAGACCGCATCGGGCTGCGAAGCCGCGGCCAGGGCGGCCTTGGTTTCCTTGCGGGCCTTCTCGGGCAGCTTGCCCGGTGCCTTGTCCTTCTGCAGCGCGGGCTGCCAGGCCTGCTTGCGCTCGGGCCGGTGGTCGGCGTGCGCGCAGGGCACCACCACCTGCTGCGGCCCGAGCCGCACGCTGAGCCGCTCGACCATTTCGTGCAGCTTGTCGCCCTTGCGGTTGTCTTCGGGCAAGAAGCTGGTGCTGGCGCCGGCCCAAGGATCGGTTTCGAGCGTGCGCAGCCGCAGCCAGCTGGCGGGCGCCGCAAGCGTGGCGAGGGCGAGCTTTTCGGACAGCAGGCGGCGCAGGTGCGCCATGTCCTGCGTGGGCTCGGCCGTGCGCACCGTGACCTGCTGGTGCGGCGGCAGGTTCACGCCGTTGAAGCGCTTGAGATCGAGCGTCCATTGCAGCTCGAGCGCGCGCGCGCCGCGCTGCCGGGCGCGCAGCCAGATCTGCAGCGCCGAGAGCAGGCGGTTGGCCGACCACATCAACTCGGGTCCGGTCTCGGCCAGCGCGGGCAGCTCCAGCTTCTGCTCGAACACATCGGGCAGCGTGAGCCAGCTGTGGCCCTCGGGGCGCAGGCCCCAGGCGGCATCGAGCGCCTCGCGCAGCCCCACGCCGAAGCGCCGCGCAAGGCCGCCGCGCGGCAAGGCTGCCACGTCGCCCCAGGTGCGGCAGCCCAGGCGGGCGAGCAGGTCGAGATGGGGATGCGCGGCGGTCAGCGTTTCCAGCGGCAGGCCGGCCGGCACATCCTTGGGCCGTGGCTCATTGATCTCGAACATACGCAAGCGTGCGAGCGCGACAAGGCTCGTGGCGCCCTGCGCACCCAGCATGCGCACATCGGGGGCGGGGTTGGCGGCAACCAGTTGGCGCATCAGCTGCAGCCGGCCGCCCCACAGGCGCTCGCAGGCGGAGACTTCGAGCATCAGCGCCTCGTCCTGCCAGGCGACGTGCGGCGTGTATTGCAGCGCCCACCAGCCGAGGGCTTCGGGCGTGGGCAGTTGCGGTGCGTCGGGCGCGTCGGCTTCAAGCGACCACCGCAATGCGATCCAGTGCATGGGGGCCTCCTTTCCACGCGTCGATGCGGATCACGGTCGCGGACGCTGCCGTGTCGCCAACCGGCACCGTGCCCTGCTGCTGCAGCCGCAACTTGCGCCGCAGCCGGGCAGCCGCCAGCAGCGCGGTCATGCGCTCGTTGCGGGCCGGCAGCATCACCGGCGACGCCAGCGGCGGGCCGCGGCGCTTGAGGATGTGCAGTTCGATCTGCGATGAATCCGTCTCGCAGCTTTGCACCTGAATGCGCAGCCGCGCGGGCGAAGCCCCTTGCGCGGCCGATTCGGGCCGGCACACGAACAGCAGCACCTCATGCTGCGCAGCGGCCAACTGCAGCCGCCGCAGCTCGCCCACCCGCGCCTGCGGCAACCAGGCCAGCACGGCGGCCACGTCCGCGCAGCGCAGCGCCTGCTCGCAGGCCCACAGCCGGGCGGCCGGCGCATCGCTGCGCACCCACATCAGCGCCTCCACCGGCAGGCCCTGCGCCCCAAGCGACGGCCCGCAGGGCTCATAGGGCGCACCGATCAGCACCACCGGCCCGCCGCGCCCCTGGACCGCCTGCGCCAGCGCGGGCAACAGCAGCCGCCAGACATGCGCCTCGGGCGCGCGCTGCAGCAGCTCGGTCATGGCGCCCACCGGCCAGCCGCCGCCCGGCAGATGCGCGTCGAGCGCGGCATGGCCGGTGGCGGCGACCTGCGCGTCGGCCAGGCCGAGCTCGTCGGCGTGCCAGACGCCACGGCCGGCGGCGGCGGAGGAAAAGGAGTCGAGGAAAGGGAGGCCCATGATCGGAGGTGTCCACTGTATTTTTATACAGTATTTCATGACTCACAAGAAGGAAGAAGGCTTTCTTCTCGGCAGGCCTTTTCATATTCCTTTGGCTCATGCCAAGGCGCGCAGAAGTCGTTTGAGCCGGCGCCGCGCTTTCGCTCCAATGCCCCTTAAGACCAAGGAGCCCCGAATGAACAACCCCACCGTCACCGCCGGCCTGAACTACCTGCAACCTTCCGCGCTGCGCCCCTTCAGCTACACCTTTGCGCCGCCGCCCGGCACGCCCTGGGAAAGCGGCAGCTACGAGTTGCGCCCCATGCCGATCGCGGATGCCCGCGCAGCCGCGACGCCGACCGACATCGAGCGCGAAGGCTTCGTGCTGCGCGACGCGCCCACGGCCGTCTCAGATTTCCTCAACAATGCCGAGGTCACCGCCATCTACCACCGCGAAGTCGCCGAACTGGCGCTCGCGGTCACGGGCGGCACGCGGGCCCATGTGTTCGATCACCTGGTGCGCCAGCGCGAGGCCGACCGCACCGCGCTGAGCTTCGGCCGCCGCGCCACCAACGGCAAGGCGGCCGCCAATGGCCGCATCCACAACGACTACACCGAAGACTCCGGCCGCCGCCGGCTCGGCATGGTGCTGACCGACCCCGACGAAGCCGCGGCCGTGAGGCGTTACTGCATCGTCAACATCTGGCGCTCGATCAAGGGGCCGGTGCTTGACACGCCGCTGGCCGTCTGCGATGCGCGCTCGGTGATGGCGAAGGACCTGGTAAATGCCGAGGTCCGCTACCCGCGCCGCACCGGCGAGATCTACCTGGCCACGCATTCGCCCGCGCACTGCTGGTCTTACTTTTCGGCAATGGACCGGCACGAGGCGCTGGTCTTCAAGCAGTACGACTCGCAACTGGGCGGCGTCTCGCGCTACACGCCGCACGCGGCCTTCGACCACCCCGATGCGCCCGCCGACGCGCCACTGCGCGAAAGCATCGAGGCCCGCTGCCTGGTGGTGTTCGAATGACGCCGCGCGCCCTTCCCGTGCTCGACTTCTGGTTCGATTTCGGCAGCAACTACAGCTATCTCAGCATGATGCGCATCGAGGGCGAAGCGGCCCGCCGCCACGTCCGCATCCGCTGGCAGCCCTTTCTGCTCGGGCCGATCTTCCGATCCTTCGGCTGGGCGTCGTCACCCTTCGTGCTGCAGAAGGAAAAAGGCGACTACACGTGGAAGGACATGGCCCGCCAGTGCCGCCGGTACGGCCTGCCGTGGCAGCGGCCCACGCAGTTTCCGAGGGGCGCCGTGCTGCCGCTGCGCATCGCGCTCGTCGGCGCGGCGCAGCCCTGGATGGGCGAGTTCTGCCGACGCACGATGTCGATGAACTTCGCCGAAGACCGCGACATCGATTCGCCTCAGGCCATGCGCGACCTGTTGGCCGCACTCGATCTTCCAGCGCACCGGATCATCGAAGAGGCGCTTTCCGATGCGAACAAGGCGCGGCTGCGGCGCCAGACGGAAATCGCCGTCGAGAAAGGCATCTTCGGCGCCCCCACCTTCCTCGCCGGCGACGAGATGTTCTGGGGCAACGACCGCCTCGACGAGGCGATGGCCTTCTGCTCAGGAAGCGGCATCCACGGCATCGCGTGACTGCCGCGCCTCGGCCAGCAGCCAGGCCGCCACATGGTGCACCTCTTCGCGCGGCTCGTCTTCGGCCTGGATCAGCCAGTACGCATGCCCCGAGGCCTGTGCTGGCGCCGGCGAATCCACGCGCACCAGGCGCTTTTCGTCGAGCAGCGGCCGGATCAGTTCGAGCCGCCCCAGCGCCACGCCCTGTCCGGCCAGCGCGGCCTGGATCAACTGGTCGTACTGGTTGAAGTGCAGCACGGCCTGCGGTTTCGCATCGGCCCAGCCGACCGAGGCCAGCCAGCCGCTCCACTGCAGCCAAGGATGCTGCGGATCGTCGAAGTCGAGCAGGCACAGCCGCGACACGGCCTTGGCCGCGCGCAGCGTCTTCCGCCCGAGCGAGGGATGCGCCACGGGCGCCACCGTTTCCCCAAAGAGCCGCAGCGCCCCGGCCGGCGCCAGCGCGGGCGTGGTGTAGCGGATCGCGAGGTCAATGCCCTCGTTGCGCAGGTCGGCGAGCCGGTTGTTGGCCGAGACGCGCACGTCCACGCCCGGAAGCAGCTTCTGCACCCGGCTGAGGCGCGGCAGCAGCCAGAGCCCCGTCATGCCGATGCTGGCGCTGAGCGTCACGGGGCGCTGCTCGCCCGCCTGGCGGATGCCGCCCATCACGTCCTGCAGTTGCTGCACCGCGCCATCCGCGCTGCGAAAGAGCCGCTCGCCCTCGGCGGTGAAAGAGATCGAACGGTGGCCGCGCACCAGCAGCTTCACGCCCAGTTGCCCTTCGAGCGCATGAATCTGTTTGCTGACTGCCGATTGGGTGAGGCACAGGTCCTCGGCCGCGAGCGAGATGCTCATGCGCCGCCCCACCGCGACGAAGCCCCGCACCAGGTCCAGCGAGGACAGTCGGAGGATCGAGAGTGGCATTCCCATGGTGAATATGAGGACGAATTCTGATCTTGCGCGTGCTGCACCGCAACCAAAGAACGATTTACCCGAAGGGCCTAGCCCCTTAAGATCACTTTTATTAACAGTTTGTAACCATGAAACATAAAAAGACGCATCTGCTGGCTTCCGCCTTCGCCGCCCTCGCCGCCTTCGTGCTCGGCCTGTCGCCCGCGGCGCAAGCGCAAACCAAGCCGATCCTGATCGGCCAGACCTACGTGCAGACCGGCCCGCTGGCGTCCCTGTCGACCGAACCGCTGGTCGGCATCCGTGCCATGTTCACCACGCTGAACGCGAACGGCGGCATCAACGGCCGGCCGGTGGAACTGCGTCAGCTCGACGACGCCTACGACCCCGCCAAGGGCGCCGAGAACGTCAAGACCTTCGCGCGCGACGGCGCCATCGGCGTGCTGATGCCCATCGGCACCTCGTCGGCGGTCGGCGCGCTGAAGGCGGCCAACGAACTGAAGATTCCGGTCGTCGGTCCGTACACGGGCGCGGGCCCGGTGGTGAAGTTCACCGACTACGGCTTTCCGGTGCGCATCAGCTTCGACGAGGAATACAGCCGCATCGTGAACCACCTGTTCACCATCGGCCTGTCGCGCATCGCCTTTGCGCACAACGACAACCCCGGCGCGCGCTCGGCGATGGAGAGCACCCAGAAGTTCATTGCCGAACGCGGCGACAAGATGGTCGGCAGCGTGGCCATCAAGAACGACGGCTCCGATGCGGCCGAACGCGCCGCCGAGCTGGCCAAGCTCCAGCCCAAGGCGGTGGTGCTGTCGGCCACCAACGACGTGGCGGCCAAGTTCATCAAGGCCTACCGCGCGACGGGGGGCGAGACGGCCTTCTATTCGTTCTCCTTCCTGAACGGGCAGAAGCTGTTCCAGGACCTCCAGAAGGACGCGGCCGGCGTGGTCATCTCGCAGGTCGTGCCCTACCCGTGGAACAGCGCGATGCCGGTCATTGCCGAGTACCAGGCGGCGATGAAGAAGATCGGCGTGAACGATTTCAGCTATGCGAGCCTGGAGGGCTACGTCACCGCCAAGGTCATGGTCGAAGGCCTCAAGCGCGCGGGTGCCAACCCGACGCCGGAGTCGCTGCAGAAGGGCCTGGAGTCGTTCAAGACGCTGGACCTCGGCGGCATCGCGGTGTCGTACCGGCCCGGCGAGCACCGCGGGCTGACCTTCTCGGAGCTGTCGATGCTCAAGGCCGACGGGCGCTACCTGCGCTGAGCGCTTTCGCCCCGACGCCTGCCGGGCGCAGAATTCGTTCGTGACACCTTCAACGAACGCGCCCCGGTTCGGCGCCACACCCGCAGTGGCGCGCGCCCAGCTGCTCCGGCTCGGGGCGGCCCTGTGCGCAAGCGCCGCGCTCCCCTCGCTCGCCCAGCAACCGGGCAAGCCCGCGATACAGATGACCACCCGCCCCATCCCTTCCACGCAGGAGGCCTTGCCGGTCGTCGGCTGCGGCACCTGGATCGGCTTCGACCACCGCCCCGGCACCGACGAATACAAGCGCCTGCCCGGCGTGCTCGATGCGCTCTTCGCGGCCGGCGGCAGGCTGATCGACAGCTCGCCGATGTACGGCCGCTCCGAGGAAACCACCGGCGAACTGCTGGCCGCCGCAAAACCGGGCGGCAAGCCTTTCCTCGCCACCAAGGTCTGGACCTCGGGCCGCGACGCCGGCATCGCGCAGATGGAGCAGTCGTTCGCGCGGCTGCGCACGAAGCAGATGGACCTGATGCAGGTGCACAACCTCGTCGACTGGCGCACGCACCTGGCCACCCTGCGCGGCTGGAAAGACAAGGGCCGCGTGCGCTACATCGGCATCACGCACTACACCGCCTCGGCCTACGCAGAGGTCGAGGCGGTGCTGCGTGCGGAGAAGCTCGACTTTCTGCAGATCAACTATTCGCTGGATGCGCGCGAGGCCGAGCAGCGCCTGCTGCCGCTCGCCGCCGAGCGCGGCGTGGCGGTGATCGTCAACATGCCCTTCGGCGGTGGCGGCCTGCTGCGCCGCCTGCGGGGCCAACCCTTGCCCGTGTGGGCCGCCGACATCGGCTGCACCAGCTGGGCGCAGCTGCTGCTGAAATTCGTGCTGAGCCACCCGTCCGTGACCTGCACCATCCCGGGCACCAGCCGCGGCGAGCACATGGCGGACAACGCCGCGGCCGGCGCGGGCACCTTTCCCGATGCGGCGTTCTGGCGCAAGCACGCCGACGCGCTGCGGCCTTGAAACTCAGCCGAAGAACTTCAGCAAGCGCGCGTTGACCTCCGCGGCGCGCTCGTACTGCACCCAGTGCCCTGCGCCGTCGATGACCGCGCCCTCGCGGCCCGGGCCTTCGCTCACCAGTTGCGCCACCAGCGGGCGCGGATCGGCGGTGACGTCGAACTCGCCCCAGAGCAGCAGTGTGGGCACGGCCAGTGTGTCCAGTGCCTTCTGCAGCCCGCCCGAGAGCGATACCTCCTTGCTGCGAAACCGCGTGCCGTGGCAGGAGATGTCATGGATCTCGAAGGCCAGCGCGTCGATGGCCGAGGCATCGTGCAGCATCAGCGCGCCCAGGTTGTGCAGCAGCGCGGCGCGCTCGGCGGCGCGGTCGGGCGCGGCGCGCCAATTGATCATCTGCACCGTCATGCGGCGCAGCGTGCCATGTCCGCCGCTGCCCATGAGCGCGAAGCGCCGCACCCCGCCGCGTCGCACCGCAAAGCGTGCGGCGGTGAGGCCGCCGAACGAGAAGCCGCCCAGGTCGATGGGCGTGCCAGCACCCACGAGCGCATCGAGCGTGCCGCCCAGCGCCTCGAGCAGCGGCGGCAGCGAATCCTCGCCCGGCGCCACGCGCGGCAGTCCGTCGGAATCGTGGAAGCCCGGCATGTCGGGCAAGAGCAAGGTGCGCTCGGCCGACAGCGCCTCCGCATTGCGCAGCCAGTGCATCCAGCTGCCGTGGCCACCGTGCAGCAGCACGATGGGCGGCTTCGTCGTGTCGGTGCCGAAGCGGCGCCAGCGCACGCGCACGCCCTGGTGCACGGGGTCGTGGTGGGTGCCGAGCGCGTCGATGCGCGCGATTTCGCGGCGGGCGCCGGGGTCGCTGTCGTCGGCCGGCGTGAAGGAGGAAGCGAGGGATGAAGCGGGCGAGCCGGGGCTGTCGTGGGTCGAAGGCATCGCCCGATTCTGCCGCGCCGCTTTGGCCCTCGCAGCGGGCCGCCGGCATGCCCTGCATAGAATCCGGCCAGCCACCCGCTGTGCGGGCCGCTCGCCCTTCAACAAACACAACGAGGCCGCCAGCCAGTCCACGACGCCGTGGTGCGGGCCGCCTCCACCGCATCCATGACCTTGTTGAATCGCCGCCAGCTCGCGCTGATCGCCCTCACCCAACCGCTCCAGCCGCTTGCCCAGCCGCTTGTCCAACCGCCTTCTGCCCGGACACAGGACAACGCGCTCGGTGCGGCGCTGGAGCAGCTCAACGGCCCCGAGGCGCTCGCATGGGTGCAGGCGCGCACGGCCGAGGCCCGCCAGCTGATCACCGCCCTGCCCGACTACGCGCGCCGCTACGCAGACACGCTGGACTCGGTTTCCTCGCGGGACAACAACATCCAGTTCGTGCGCGCGCACCGCGGCCACCTGTACAACTTCTACAGCACCGCCAACCAACCCAACGGCGTGTGGCGCCGCACCACGCTCGCGGAGTACCGCAAGGAACATCCGTCGTGGCAGGTGCTGATCGACCTGGACCAGCTCGGGCGGCAGGAAGGCCGCGCCTGGACCTTCAGCTCCTACGTGACCAGCCCCAACGGCGAACGCGCGCTGGTGTATCTGTCGCCAGGCGGCGCGGACCGCACCGAGGTGCGCGAGTTCGACCTGAACGCCCGGCAGTTCGTGGCGGGCGGCTTTCGCCTGCCGCTGGCCAAGCAGTGGGCCGACTGGTACGGCGACGACGAGGTGCTGGTCGCCACCGAATCCAGCGCCGGCGCGCTCACCCGCAGCGGCTACCCCATGACCATCCGCCGCTGGCGCCGCGGCAGCGCGCTGGCCGAGGCGCCCGAGGCGGCGCGCGGCGAGCCCAGCGACCTGGGCGTGTCCATCGACACGATCGAGCCGCGCGACGGCCGTCCCGCCATGGCGCTGGTCGGCCGGCGCATCAGCTTCTTCCAGAACCGCCACCAGCTGCTGCAGGGCGACATGCTCTCGCCCGTGCTCGACCTGCCGACCGACGCGACCGCGTGGCTGAGCGAAGGCTGGATCGTGCTGTGGCTGCGCAGCGTGTTCGACGACGGCACCACGCGCCACCCCGCGGGCAGCGTGATCGTGACGCCGATCGCCACCGCGACGCAGCCGGTGCGGCGCTTTCATGCGCTGCTGTCGACGGCGCCGCGCCAGCGCCTCATTCGATGGGAGCGGCTGCAGGACGGGTTCGCCGTGGCGTGGTCGGACAACCTGCAGCCGCGCCTGGTGTTCCAGCACTGGAACGGAGAGACCTTCGAGGCCCGCGAAGTGGGCTTGCCCGACAACGGCGCGGCCGGCGTGATCGGCATCCGTGCCGACCGCGCGGATCCCGGCGACAGCGTGTGGCTCACCACGCAAGCCCCGCTGGTGCCGCAGACCTTCGGGCTGATGGACCTTGCCGAACCCCGGCCCTGGGCACCGCTCAAGCGGCAGGCCGCGCTCTTCGACGCCTCCGGCCTCCAGGTGCAGCGGCTGGAAGCGCGCTCGGCCGACGGAACGCTGATTCCCTACACGGTGATCGCCCCCGCCGCGCTGGCCATGGACGGCAACGCGCCCACGCTGCTCTATGGCTACGGCGGCTTCGGCATTGCGCTGGAGCTCGACTACCAGCGCATGCCCGGCATCAACTGGCTGCGCTATGGCGGCGTGTATGTGTTGGCGCACATCCGCGGCGGCGGCGAGTTCGGCCCCGGCTGGTACGAGGCCGCCAAGGGCGCACGCCGCCAGGCCGCTTTCGACGACTTCATCGCGGTGGCCGAAGACCTGGCGCGGCGCCGCATCACCAGCCCGCGCAAGCTGGGCATCTACGGCGCGAGCAACGGCGGCGCGCTGGTGTCGGCGGTGCTGGTGCAACGGCCCGAGCTCTTCGGTGCGGCGGTCGCGCGCGTGCCGCTGACCGACATGCTCGAGTTCACGCGCTTCACGGCGGGGCCGTCGTGGATCGAGGAATACGGCGATCCCGCAGTGCCCGCGGAGCGCGAGGTGCTCGCGCGCTGGTCGCCGCTGCAGAACCTCAAGAGCGTGAAGGAACTGAAGGACTTGAATGGAGGCACGGGCTACCCGCCCACGCTCTTCATCGGCAACCGCAACGACGACCGGGTGCATCCGTCGCACGCACGCAAGATGGTGGCGCGCATGCGTGCGCTGGGCCATGCGCAATCGTGGCTGTACGAGGAAGCGAGCGGCGGCCATCTGGGCCGCGCGACGCCGCAGCTGTTCGCAACGCGCGAGGCGCTGTTGCACACCTTCCTGATGGGGATGCTGCAGCGGGGCGCTACAGCGTCGGCCGAGCCAGCCGAGCGATCCGCATAAGCCACGCGGATCGCTGTCGGTTCAGGGCAGCATCCGCTGCAGTTCGGCTTCGCCGTCGAAGAACTGGTGCTTCAGCGCCGCCAGCACGTGCAGCGCGAACAGCACATAGAACACATAGCCCGCCCAGGTGTGCACGCCGCCCAGCACCGAGTGCCATGTTTCCTTGAGCACCGGCTCGATGCCCATGATCCAGCCGATGCGCGGCCACTCGAACAGGCCGAAGAGCTGCATCGGGTGTGTGGCCGCGTCCTTCCAGGCCGAGTCGTGCATCCAGCCCGAGAGCGGCAGCAGGATCATCAGCAGGTACAGCACGCCGTGCGCCGCATGCGCGGCCATGCGTTCGAGCCGCCCGTAGGTGTCCGGCATGGCAGGCGGGCGGTGGGTGAAGCGCCAGAGGATGCGAAGAATCACCAGCCCCAGCACGGTGATGCCGGTCGACTTGTGGGTGTCGATGGCGGGCCGCACCCATTCGTCGGGGTAGTAGTTCACCAGCAGGATCAACGCGATGTTGACGGCCATGAGCAAGGCAATGAGCCAGTGCAATGCGATGGCGGTGCGGGTGTAGCGGTTTTGTTCGGGCATGCGGGAATTTTCGGGGGTAGATGCACTCATTCCCAAGCACTTGCGATTGTCCCGGGGCGTCCCCGGGCCATTGCCAGGCTTTTGAAACCGTTGGCAGGTTCCTTGCGTACCTTGCTGGTTGTCCGGGCATCTTCTCTTGAACGATTCACTTCAACGCGCGTTTGTGGCCGCATCGCCGCGGCTCTCCCCTCCCGCCACCCCGCTGCGAAGCTGGCTGATCCATGGGGGCGTGCTCGTGCTGTGGGCGCTGCTGTTCGCCATGGCGTTTCGCGTGGGCGATGTGCGCGCATGGTCGGTGGGCGTGGTCTATGTGCTGTACGACACCGTGCTGCTGCTGTTCGTGGGCTGGAAGACGCTGCCTATTCTTCGGCTTCGCGCCGAGCCCGCGCGGCCTGAAGCGAGCGGTGCGCACCGCAGCACGCTGGGCGTGATCGTCGCCTCGCACAACGAGGCCGCGGTGCTGCCGGTCACGCTCGCCGCGCTGCTCGGCCAGAGCGATGCGCCCGACCGCATCGTGATCGCCGACGACGGCTCCACCGACGGCACGGCCGAATTGCTGACCCGCCACTACGGGCTCGCCGAACCCGCGCTCGGCGCGTTGAGCGCGCCCAGCACGCTGCATGCGAGCCTTTGCTGGCTGCGCCTGCCGCACGGCGGCAAGGCGGTGGCGCTGAACGCGGCCATCGAATGCATCGCCACCGAGACGGTGCTCACGGTGGACGGCGACACGCTGCTCGACAAGGAGGCCATCGGCGCGGTGCGCCGTGCGTTTTCGGCCGAGCCGAACCTGGTCGCGGCCACCGGCGTCATCACGCCGGTGTGCAGCCGCACGCTGGCGGGGCGTTGCTTTCAGTGGTTCCAGACCTATGAATACATCCGCAATTTCCTCTCGCGCTATGCGTGGATGCGCGTCAACGGACTGCTGCTGATCTCGGGCGCCTTCGCGGGCTTTCGGCTCGACGCGGTGCGCGCGGTCGGCGGCTTCGACACCGACTGCCTGGTGGAAGACTACGAACTCATCCACCGCCTGCACCGCCATGCCCAGGCGCACGGCCTGCCGTGGACGGTGCGCGTGCTCGGCGATGCGCAGGCGCACACCGATGCGCCCAGCAGCACCGGCGCATTCCTGCGGCAGCGCCGCCGCTGGTTCGGCGGGTTCCTGCAGACGCAGTACTGGTACCGCGCGATGGTGGGCGACCGGCGCTACGGCTGGCTGGGCACGCTGATGCTGCCGGTGAAGGCGATCGACACGCTGCAGCCGCTCTACGGCCTCGCGGCTTTCGGGCTGCTGCTGGTGTACCTGGTGCGCGGCAACTTCGGCGTGTTGGCACCAGTGGCCGGCGTGATCGGCGCGAAGATCGTGCTCGACCTCGCCTTTCACCTCTGGTCGGTGTACCTGTACCGGCGCTGGGTGGGGCACCGCAGCGAAGCCGGCATGGCGCAGGCTTTTCTCGCGGCGCTGGTCGAGCCCTTTACCTTTCAGATCCTTCGACACACGGGCGCGGCCTGGGGATGGTGGACCTTCTTGACCGGGCGCGGCACCTGGGGACGGCAGACCCGGGTGGGGCTGGTCGATGCGGAGGGTGTGGGGCGTCCCAGCTCTCAGACAGCGCCGAAGCGATAGCTTGACACCACGAGCCCGCCCATGAACGCGTCCTCGTGATAGACGCGCTCGCCGGCTTCCGCCTCGGCCGCGCCCACCGCAACCATCAACGGAATCAGGTGTTCTTCACGCGGATGGGCCATGCGCGCCGACGGCGCCGCGGCCCAGTTCAGCAACTGTCCGCTGCGGTTGCCCGCCGCGCCCTGCACCACCGCCTGGTCCAGCCAATCGTCGAAGGCCTTCGACACGCCATGGGCCTGCGGCCCGAAGTTGCGCAGGTTGTGATAACTCAGGCCGCTGCCGACAATGAGCACGTTCTCGTCGCGCAGCGGTGCGATCGCACGGCCCAGCGCCAAGTGCTCGGCCGCGTCGAGACCGCGGCGCAGCGACAGCTGCACCACCGGCACGTCGGCCTTCGGGTAGATCGCGGCCATCGGCGCGAACATGCCGTGGTCGTAGCCGCGCTCGGGGTCGATCTGCACCGGCAGGCCGGCCGCCGCGATGAGGGACTGCACGCGCTGCGCGAGTTCGGGTGAGCCGGGTGCGTCATAGCGCACCTCGTAGGTGTGGGCCGGGAAGCCGCCGTAGTCGTAGATCATCGGCGGCCTGGGGTTGCCCTGCACCGTGAAGGCGGGGGCTTCCCAGTGCGCCGACACCATCAGGATGGCCTTGGGCGTGCGGCCGATCTGGCGCGGCATGTCGGCGAGCGATGCGGCCAGCTGGTCGTAGGTGGGGCCCATCTCCTTCTTCATCCAGGGCCAGGGGCCGCCGCCATGGGAGATGAAGTAGGTCGGCAGGCGGCTGAGTCTGTTCGGGTCGTCGTGGGTCAAGTCGATGCTCCTTGAAAGCGTTGGGCCCACTGTAGACATTTCTTCAAGAGAAATCGACAGGCTACGATGCATGGAATCAGTTCTCCAGAGGAAACTATCCATGGACCGCATGACCAGCCTGCGCGTGTTCCGCGAGGTCGTCGAGGCCGGCAGTTTCGTGGCCGCGGCCGGGCGGCTGTCGATGTCGCCGCCCATGGCGAGCAAGCATGTGGCGCAGCTCGAGAAGTCGCTGGGCGCGCGCCTCCTGCACCGCTCCAGCCGCCACCTGAGCCTGACCGAAGCCGGCACCGCCTGGTACGAACAGAGCCGGCGCGCGCTCGACCTGCTCGACGCCGCCGAGGCCGCCATCGGCCAGACCAGCGACACGCCGCGCGGCCAGCTCAAGGTGAGCGCGCCGGTGTGGTGCGCCACGCCGCGCTTCGCGCGCGTGCTCGCCGACTACCGCGAGCGCTTTCCCGAGGTGCTGGTCGACATGCACCTGGAGAACCGCAAGGTCGACCTGGCCGCCGACGGCTACGACGTCGCATTGCGCGCCACGCAGGAGCTCTCGCCCGCGCTGATCGCCCGGCCGCTGTGCCGCGTGCCCTTTCATCTGGCGGGCACGCCCGACTACCTGCGCCGCATGGGCGGCTGCCCCGCCCTGCCCGCCGACCTGTCGCGCCTGGGCGCCATCGTGCCGAGCTACGTGAACCTGGACAACCTCTCGCTCAAGGGACCGGGCGGGCGGATGCTGCCGCTGCGGCTCACGCCCGCGATGCGCTCGGACGACACCACGCTCACGCTGCACGCGGTGCATGCGGGCATGGGCATCGCGTTCATGCCGCTGTGGCTGATCGACGACGACCTGGCGCAAGGCCGGCTGGTGCGGCTGCTGCCGGCCTACGAAGCACCGCCCATCACGCTCTTCGCGGTGTACACCAGCCGGCAGTACATGGCGCCGAAGCTGCGTACCTTCATCGACTTTCTGGGCGAGCGGCTGGGCGGCGTGGAACCCAAGGCAACACGGCACAAGAAACAGGGCGCCGGATAGCGGCGAGGCAGCACGCCAGGCAGCCAGCGGGAGCGCACCTTTCAGGTGCAAGGTCATGCGGTCGCGGCTAAAGTCCATGGCTCTCTGGGAGACCGTGTCCTTGTTCCGCTTCTTCGAAAAACTGCTTCCCCCGTACCCCGCCGCCGAACCGCCGCTGCCGCCCCAAGGCTTCTTCGCCTTCCTCTGGGCCTGCACGCACGGCGTGCGCGGCAAGATCGCCGCCATGGCGCTGCTCACGGCCGTCATGTCGATCTTCGAGGCGGCCCTGTTCGCGATCCTCGGGCGTGTCGTCGATTGGCTCGGCGGCCAGGTGCCGTCGCGCCTGTGGGCCGATCGCGGCGACGCGCTGCTGTGGATGGCGGGCGTGCTGGTTGTCAGCATCGCGGTGGTGGCGCTGCAGACCATCGTCAAGCACCAGACGCTGGCGGTGAACCTGCCGATGCGCCTGCGCTGGAACTTCCACCGGCTGATGCTGGGCCAGAGCATGGCCTTCTACCAGGACGAGTTCGCGGGCCGCATCACGGCCAAGGTGATGCAGACCGCGCTCGCGGTGCGCGACACCATCTTCGTGCTCGCCGACGTGCTGGTGGCCATGGGCGTGTACGTGGCCACCATGATCATCCTGGTGGGCGTGCTCGACGCGCAGCTGGTGTGGCCCTTCGTGATCTGGCTGGCGCTGTACATCGCGGCGCTCGCGTTTTTCGTGCCGCGCCTGGGCAAGGTCGGCAAGGCGCAGGCCGACGCGCGCGCGCTCATGACCGGCCGCGTGACCGACGCCTACACCAACATCGCGACCGTCAAGCTGTTCTCGCACACGCACCGCGAGGCGGGCTTTGCGCGCGATGCGATGCGCGAGTTCATGCACACCGGCTACGGGCAGATGCGGCTGGTGAGCGCCTTCGAAATCGTCAACCACACGCTGAGCATGGGCCTGACGGCCGGCATGGCGGGCACGGCGCTGTGGCTCTGGTCGAACGGCACCGTGGGCGTGGGCGCGGTGGCCGCGGCCACCGCCATGGCGCTGCGACTGCAGGGCATGTCGCACTGGATCATGTGGGAGATGACCAGCCTGTTCGAGAACATCGGCACGGTGCAGGACGGCATGAAGACGCTGTCGCGTCCGCGCACCGTGCTCGACGCACCCGATGCCGGCGTGCTCGAGGTGCCGCGCGGCGAGGTGCGTTTCGAGAACGCGAGCTTCCGCTATGCCGACGCGGGCCGCCGCGTCATCGACAGCCTGAACCTCACGGTCAGGCCCGGCGAGAAGATCGGGCTGGTGGGCCGTTCGGGCGCGGGCAAGTCGACGCTGGTGAACCTGCTGCTGCGCTTTCACGACCTGGAGAGCGGCCGCATCCTGATCGACGGGCAGGACATCGCGCACGTCACGCAGGATTCGCTGCGCACCCACATCGGCATGGTCACGCAGGACACCTCGCTGATGCACCGCTCGGTGGCCGACAACATCGCCTACGGCCGGCCCGATGCCACGCCGGCGCAGATCGAGGCGGCCGCCCAGCGCGCCGAGGCGCACGACTTCATCCAGACCCTGGGCGATGCCGGCGGACGGCGCGGCTATGCGGCGCACGTGGGTGAGCGCGGCGTGAAGCTCTCGGGCGGCCAGCGCCAGCGCGTGGCGATTGCGCGCGTGATGCTGAAAGACGCGCCGATCCTGCTGCTCGACGAAGCCACCAGCGCGCTCGACTCCGAGGTCGAGGCCGCGATCCAGCAAAGCCTGTACACGCTGATGGAAGGCAAGACCGTGATCGCCATTGCGCACCGGCTGTCGACCATCGCGGCGATGGACCGCTTGATCGTCCTCGACGAAGGCCGCGTGGTGGAAGAAGGCGACCACCGCACGCTGATGGCGCAGGGCGGGCTGTATGCGCGGCTGTGGGCGCACCAGAGCGGCGGGTTCCTGGGGGATGCGCTCGACGAGGGAAGCGAAGCGGCGCTGGCTTGAGCTGCGGGACGGTTCGCGCTGCGAACGGCTCTGCAGCGCCGCGCGTTCATCAGGTCGGCAGTCCGCCCGCCTCGTACTGCGCCACGAATTCGCCGCTCGGCGGGATCGGCTTGATGATGTCGATCAGCACCCCGTTCGGGTCGCTCGTGATGAAGTGGCGCTGGCCGAAGGCCTCGTCGCGCAGCGGCAAGAGAATCGGCAGGCCCGCCGCTTTCAGGCGGTCGTGAACCGCATCGGGGTCGTCCACCTCGAAATTCAGCAGCATGCCGCCGGCCACCTGGCCGCGCGCGGCCGCGGGAATGGTTTCGTGCCGCCCGTCGAGCACGGCGAGGTTGATCGACGGCTCGCCCTCCATCTGCAAATGCACATACCAGTCGCTGGTAAACAACGGCGTGAAGCCGAAGTGCGCCTGATAGAAGCCGGCCGTCGCGGCCACGTCGTTGGTCATGAGCACGGGGTAATAGCTGGTCACTTTCATGGTGTGGGTCCTTTCAATTAACATACAGACTGCATGTACGCGCAGATATTAACCTACAGACAGGCTGTATGTAAATGACCATTTCATCCTCACCGCCAGTGTCCAGAACCAACCGTGAACGCACGGAAGCCACCCGCCTCGCGCTCATCGAGGCGGCCCGCGCCCTGTTCGTCAGCAAGGGCTACGGCGACACCTCCACCCCCGAAATCGCCGTGGCCGCGGGCATTACCCGCGGTGCGCTGTACCACCACTTCACCGATAAGCGCGACCTGTTCAGGCAGGTGCTGCTGCGCGAGGAAGAGGCCGTGGCCGCCGACATCGAAGCGGCCGCGCCCGAGCAGCTCACGCCCCGCCAGGCCTTGCTCGACGGCAGCGAGGCCTATCTGACTGCGATGACCGTGCCGGGCCGCACGCGGCTGCTGCTGATCGACGGGCCGGCCGTGCTGGGCCATGCCGAAATGATGGCGATGGACGACGCCACTTCGGCGAACTCGCTGCGCCAGGGCCTGGCGCGTGCCGGCCTGGGCAAGGGCGCCGTGTCGCTGGACACCCTCGCCCGGCTGCTTTCCGCGGCCTTCGACCGCGCGGCGCTGGAGATCGACGGCGGGGCCGATGCGAAGGAAATCCGCTCGGCGATGCAGTGGCTGCTGGTGCAGGCGCTCGGCCCGGAAAAAAAGCGCTGACGCTGAAGGGCCGATCCGGCCTCAGACGATGCCGCGCCCACCCATGCGCACCGGCCACTTGGCGACGGTGCCGCGCTGCATCGACTCGAGCACCGTCTGCGTGAACACGTTGATGCTCACATGCCGCGAGAGGTAGTGCTCCAGCACCAGCCCGAGCAGATACGGACTGGTTCCCGAGAAGCCCTCTTCATCCACGCTCAGGGTGCACTGCACGCCGCGCCCGTAGATCAGCGGGCCCGATCCTGGCAGGCGCCGCGTGACCGGCTCGATGCGCGAGCCGACCAGGCTGTCGATCTGCCGGCGCAGCACGTCGCTGTCGGCCGACACGAACAACCGCAGCATGTCGCGCAGCGCCTGGGCGCCTTCGCGGTGCGGCATGTCGGCCAGCGGCAGGTGGTTGAAGCCCAGTTGGCGGATCAGCCGCCACGCGATTTCGCGCTGCGCGAACGGCGACTTGGGCGTGCTCGGCGGACGGATCAGTCCCACCGCCGACACAGGAATCGAATCGGCCACGGCCAGGTCGGAATGCCCGTTTCGCGGCACCAGGCACGGCAGGTCGCGGTTCGTGAGCATCGCCCTCACCGACAGGTAGCGCAGGCTTTCCGGATACGGCGCCTCGTGCTGGTCGACCAGCGAGAGAAACACCTCGGTGCCGATGTACGGCGTGCGGGTGCCGTACTTGCGCGCGGTGTCGGACGCCAGACGCGGCTCTCGGCGCACCGAAAAATACCGGCCGTGGTTGCCTTCGTCTTCGTTGAGCGTTTGATAGAGCGGGCGGAATTCCATCTCGGCCGTGGTCTGCGCCTGCTGGCCCGCGATGCGTTGCACCGAATAGACCTCGAAGTCCAGCGGCCGTGAACGGTCGGGCACCAGATGGAATTCGGGCTGCGCCGCGTTGAGTTCGATGCGGTCGGTGCGCCGCTCGAAGAGGTTGACCACCGGCGTGCTGAACAGCGCGAACTGCCCCGCATCGACCAGCGTCCCCAGCGAGCCCGGCGGCTTGCTCAGCAGCACGAGGATTTCGACTTCCTTGCCATGAACGCGCGCAAGGCCCGGCGCCAGCTGCGTCAGCGTGAAGAAGTAAAAGCGCTCCGGGCAGGCGAAGTACTCGTGCAGCAGGTTGTGGCCGTGAAAGGTGTTCCAGGCCAGCGGCAGCAGCCCCTGCCCCGGCGCCAGGCCCTCGTGCACCAGCGCGCCGTCTGTCACCACATGCGGCTTGTCCATCAGCTTGCCCGGCTCGCCGACGAAGGCGGCCACCGCCGAGGTGTGCAGCAGTTCGAACAGGTGCGAGGCCACCTGTTCGTTGCCACGCAAATAAACGGGCAGGCGGTCGAGCCCGACCAGCGCACCGAACCCCATCTCGCCCACGGTGCGCAAACGCAGGCGCAGTGCGCCCGCGACCTGCACATGCGGCGGCAGGTAGCGCTCCAGCGCCGGAATGTCGGGCGGCGCGCCGGTGAGCCTGGCCTGGGCGATCTCGATGGGCCACAGGGTCACGTCCTGGCTGGAGCGGAACTCGCACGGCGTTTCCTCGCCCGGCGGCACCCGCGCATGAAAGGCCGTGCCGCGCGGCACCACGAAGCCGCGCGTGAAGTCGCCTTCCTTCACGCTGGGGTGCAGTTGCGCCACCGCCATCGACGGCGTCGGGCTCAGGTAGTTGGGATACAGCACCTCCAGCAGCCGCTGGGTGAAGCGCGGAAACTCCGCGTCCAGCTTGATCTGCATGCGCGCCGAGAGAAAGCTGAACGACTCGATCAGCCGCTCCACATAGGGATCGGCCACCTCGATGCCGTGCATGCCCAGGCGCCGCGCGATCTTGGGGTGCGAGCTTGCGAACTCGGCCGCGGCCTCGCGCATGTAGACCAGTTCTTTGTTGTAGTAGTCGAGCAGGAGCGGGTCCATGGCAGCGTGTTTTCCTGAATGAAGTTGTTGGGCGAGAAAGCTCAGCGGGCCGAAGACACCACGCGCATGCGGTTGGTTTCCAGATCGACCGCGCTCTGCACGGTGAACGCGAGCGGATAGGGCCGCAGATTGATGAGCGCGCGAATCTCGAAGAGCAGCACGTTGTAGTCACCGGCCGCGCCGCCCTCCTTCATCAGCGGCACCACCGTGACCGTCTCGGGCAGCAGGCGCGGCTCGTAGTCCTGGATCGCGCGGCGGATGATGCGTTCGATGTCGGCCCACTTGCGCTCCGACAGGTAGCTGCCCGCGAGCGGCGGCACGCCGAAGTTGACTGTCGACGAGGCCGCATCGGCATGGCGGGCGCGGTCGATGAGGTCTTCGGCGTTGGTGGTGTTGAGCAGGTAGGCCAGGTCGCGCTGCACGATGTCGCGCATGCGGGCGGGCGTGACGGCGTAGTCAGAAGGCTGCTCGCTGGCCTGGCTCGGGGCCTCGTCGCGCAGGCGGTCGAACAGCGTGGGCAGCAATTGCGCGTTGGCATGCGTGGCGGGCGCATCGGCCGGGCGGAGCGAACGGGCGCCGGGGTGCGCGGGATGGGAGCCTGTGAACGGAGGCAATTCGTTGGGTCGCATGGCGGGCCTTCGTGAGAGGGCCAGAGTCTTGCGTGGATATCGCCGCCCCATTGCAAACAATGGTCAAACCGGCCTCCTCCTCGCCGACAAAGCCGTGTAAACCGGAGATTTTTCATGCGCCGCGGCTTCGCAAGTCCTACAGCACTGGCCGCCCCTCGCCGACATCGCAGAACCGGCCCAGGCCCGATCCTTGGTTCATCCCATCAACGAGGAGTCCTTGCGTGAATTCCATCATCTATATCGTCGGTCTGGTCGTGGTCGTAGTGGCAGTGCTTTCGTTCTTCGGCCTTCGCTGAGACCAGGCACTCGCCTGCTGCAACACATCCCTGAAAGAACGGGGCCGCTCGCGGCCCCGTTTCTCATGGCGCCTGCCCGATTCGCCTCATGCGCCCTCGACAGCGCCGGGCATAATTCGCGCGCCCCGGCCCCGTGCGGGCACCACTTGCGAAGGGACCCTGTTGACCAACACCGCGCTGCGTGAATCTGCTTTTCCGGATGCGGTGATCACCGAGGCGATCCGATGGACCGAACAGGCCGGCCCGCTCGACGACGCCCAAGCCCTGCGCACCGCCGCATCGCGCATGCCCGACGGCCCGGCCCGCATCACCGAACGCGCGCTTCAACTGGGCGAACGCATCGGGCTCCAATCCGAATTGACGCGCGCCCGCCAATGGGCGCCCTGGGTGCTGCTCGCGCTGGTGGCGCTCATCGTGCTTGCGGGCCTGGGCCTCGCGGGCAACGTGGTCGGCGGCGGCGAGCGCCATATCAATGTGATCGTCGCGCTGGTGAGCCTGCTGGGCCTGCATGCGCTCACGCTGCTGTTCTGGCTGGTGGGGCTGTGGCTGCCGCCGGGCGCGTTCGGCACGGCGTCGCTGGGCTGGATCTGGTTGTCCCTCACCGCGCGCGTGGCCGGCGGCAAGCGCGGGCAGGCGCCGGTGCTGGTGCGCGCAGCCACGGGGCTGTTGACCCGTGCGAAGTTGCTGCCCTGGTTTTTCGGGCTGGTGAGCCATGGCATCTGGTCGCTGTCGTTCGCGGTGGTGCTGGCCGCGATGCTGTTCGCGCTGGCCTTTCGCAGCTACACGCTGAGCTGGGAGACCACGATCCTCGAGCCGGCTTTCTTCGTGCGCGCGGTGCAGGTGCTGGGCTGGGCGCCGTCGCAACTGGGTTTTCCGGTGCCCGATGCGGCGATGGTGCTCTCTGCCTCGCCGGGCGCTGCCGGCCAGCGCACCTGGGCGATGTGGCTGACCGGCTGCATCGTGGTGTACGGCCTCTTGCCGCGCCTGGCGCTGGTGCTGCTCAGTGCCGCCGTGTGGCGCAGCCGCCGCAAGGCGCTGCAGCCCGACTGGCGCGAGCCCTACTACCGCAAGCTGCTCGACCGCTTTTCGGCGCTCGCGCCGGCCGCCATCGTCGATGCCGACCCCGGCCGCACACGCGGCATCGCACCGGCCGGCCTTTCGCCCTCCGAACTGCAGGACGCCTTCTTCGTCATCGGTTTCGAGCTGCCGCCCGACACCGCATGGCCGCCCGCCGGCCTGCCGGCCGATGCCACCGAGGTGCTGCGCATCGACGGCAGCGCCCCGGCCCGGCGCGCCCTGCTCGACCGGCTGGCACACGCCCGACCGCGCGCCGTGCTTCTGGTGTGCCATGCCGCATCCAGCCCCGACCGCGGCACCGAGCGCTTTCTTCGCGAAGTGCTCGCGCATTGCGGCGAATGCCGCCTGTGGCTGGCCGATGCGCCCGACGACAGCGCCACCCGCCGCTGGACCGACTGGCTGCGCGACACCGGCCTGGAACACGTCCCGGCGAGCGACCGGCTGGCCACGGCATCGCAAGGCCTGGGCCCCACGCAATGACGCAGGACGCCATCCGCATCGCCGTCGTCGGCCACACCAACGCGGGCAAGACCTCGCTGCTGCGCACGCTCACACGGCGCATCGGATTCGGCGAGGTGTCGCAGCGCCCGGGCACCACGCGCCATGTGGAATCGGTGGACCTGGACGTCGACGGCAAGGCCGCTGTCCGTTTTTTCGACACGCCGGGCCTGGAAGACGCGGTGGCGCTGCGCGAGCACCTGGCGGGCTTCGACGCACAGGCCACGCCGCCCGAGCGCATCCACCAGTTCTTGCAGGGGCCGGAAGCGCACGGCGTGTTCGAGCAGGAAGCCAAGGTGCTGCGCACCATGCGCGACATCGACGCCGCCTTCCTGGTCATCGACGTGCGCGAGCCGGTGCTGCCCAAGTTTCGCGACGAGATCGAATTGCTCAACTCCTGCGCGCGGCCGGTGATGCCGGTGCTGAATTTCGTGCGCGATGCGGCCAGCCGCGAGCCTGCGTGGAAAGAGCTGCTCTCGGCCTACGGCCTGCATGTGCAGGTGCGCTTCGACGCGGCGTCGCCCTTCGTCGGCGCCGAGCGCGACCTGTACAACGACCTGGCCACGCTGCTGCGCGACCGCCGTGAGCAGTTGCATGCCGTGGTCGATTTCCTGGACACCGAAGCCGCCCAGCGCCGCGCGTCCGCCTGCACGCGCATCGCGGCGCTGCTGGTCGATGCGGCCTCCATACGCCGCACCGTGTCGGCCACCGAGTTCGCCGACACGGCGCGGCGCCAGGCCCTCGTCGCCGCGCTGCAGAAGGCCGTGTTCGACAAGGCCCAGCGCTGCACCGACGACCTGCTCGCGCTCTACGGCTTTCGCCAGGGCGATGCCGACGAGGCGCCGCTGCAGGCCATCGAAGGCCGCTGGACGCTCGACTTCTTCAGCCCCGAGGCGATGAAGGATGCCGGCCTGCGCCTGGGCAAGGGCGCCGTCATCGGCGCGGCCGTGGGCGTGGTGGCAGACCTGGCGGTGGCCGGCCTCTCGCTGGGCGCGGGCGCGGCCCTGGGCGGCGCCATCGGCGGCGCGGTGTCGCAAGGCTGGGGGCCGCTGGGCCGCAAGCTCGCCAACAAGCTGCGCGACGTGCATGAGCTCACGGTGGAAGACGGCGTGCTCTTCACGCTGGTGGCCTGGCAGCTCAAGCTCACGCAGGCGCTGGAACAGCGCGGCCATGCGGCCACGCAACGCATCAGCGCCCAGACGCCCGAGAACGGCGATGCGCCCACCCGCGCGGCAGCCGCCGCGGTGCGCGGCGTGCAGCCGGCACGCAACCACCCGGAGTGGGAAACGACGGGTGTGGCAACGCGCAGCTTCTGGCGTCCCTCGCCGCAGCGTGAAGCGTTGGTGGCCGAGCTCTCGCTCAGCCTGCAACGCGCTTTCGCCGCTTGAGTTCAGGTCCGGAGGCTTCGTTCTCGATTGCAGCCGAGGGCGCGGCCATCGGGCGGCCGGCTGTCTTTCAGTGCGCGGCCGTGCTCAGCGCCTGCAGCCTGGCGTAGTCGCCCGGCCGTGCCCCGAACTGCTCCGGCGTCGAGCGCTTGACGATGCGCTCCAGAAACGCCTGCCGGTTGACCGGCGACACCGTCATGCCCTTGCCGCGCAGGAACTGCTCGTCTTCGAGTTCGCCGGCGATCACGCCCACATTGGTCCACTTGGCGGTTTCCACCAGCGTCTTCTCGACCATCGCTTGCTGCGGCGGCGTGAGCTTCTCCCAGGCGGCCTTGCCGATCACGATGCCCAGCGTGTCGTAGATGTGGCCGGTGAGCTGCACGTATTTCTGCACCTCGTAGAGGCGCTTGTCCTTGACCGTGCCCAGCGGGTTCTCCTGGGCCTCCACCTCGCCCTTCTTGAGCGCGCCGTAGAGGCTCATGAAAGGCAGCGTCACCGGCTTGGCGTCGAGTGCGGTGGGAAACAGCTGGTAGGCCGAGGCGTCGGGCACGTACAGCCGCAGGTCGCGAAAGTCTTCGGGACGCAGCAGCGGCTTGCTCGACGTGACCTGCCGCGCGCCGTAGTACACCGAGGCGACCATGCGGTTGCCGCTCTTCTCGTTGTAGCCCTTCATCAGCTCCGCGAGCAGCGGGCTGGCGAGGTACTTGCGCATGTGGTCCAGGTCCTTGAAGGCAAAGGGGTAGCTGCCCAGGCGCAGCGGCGGATAGCCCTCGGCCAGCGTGGCCTGCCCCACGTAGGCGATCTGCATGGAATCGTTTGCCAGCATCAGGGCGAAGTCGCCCTCCTGCCCCAGCCTGGAAGACGGCACCACCTCGATCTTGATCTTGCCTTCGGACTGCTCGCCGATCTTGCGGGCCGCCAGCTCCGCCTGCTGGTGAAAGATGCTGGTGGGCTCGAAGACGTGGCCCCACTTCAGCTGCAGCACCTGGGCCTGAGCGGAGGCACCGAACACCGCGCCACCCAACGCCATCAGCACGACGCCCGCCCGGCGCCACGGCAAGAAGCTTTTCATGAACTCTCTCCCTCTGTTTGAGAAGGTCAACCCAGTGCAAATTGCGCGCCAGTGCAAGCGGTCGACCGCCGGAAAGACCCGGCGAACGGATCGTAAGGATTTGAAACAAAAGTGGTAGGCGGGTTTGCCCGACCGAGGGCGATGCAGTCACCGTGCCGTCACGGCCCCCACCTAGCATCCCCGGGCTTTCAGCTTCCACAACATCCACGCATGTACCCCGGCGAGCGACTCAACGGATACAGCCACCTGCTGGGCCTGGTGCTGGCGTTGTCGGCGGCGGCGCTGCTGCTCGCCAAGACCGTGCCCACCGGCGACCCCGCGCGCATTGCGGGCGCGCTGGTGTTCTCGCTCTCGGCGGTGGCGCTGTATGCGGCTTCCACCTTGTTCCACAGCACGCGCGGCCGCTTGAAGCGGGTGTGGGAGCGCGCCGACCACTGCGCGATCTACCTGCTGATCGCCGGCACCTACACGCCCTTTGCGCTGGTCACGCTGCAGGGCTTCTGGGGCTGGCTGCTGCTGGCGACGATCTGGGGGGCGGCGTTCTACGGCATCTGGCGCGAGCTGCAGCCGCCCAGGACCGACGTGCCGCAGAAGCCGCCGCTCGCGCTCTACATCGGCATGGGCTGGGTCGGCGTGCTGGCTGCCGTGCCGCTGGCGGCGCGGCTCGACGGCGGCGGGCTCGCGTGGCTCCTGATCGGCGGGGTGCTCTACACCGCCGGCACCGTGTTCTATCGCAACCGCTTCGGCTTTCGGCATGCGCACGGTGCGTGGCATCTGTTCGTGCTGGCGGGCACGGCGAGCCACTATGTGGCGGTGGGCTGGTTCGTGCTGTAGGCGCGCGGATCAGCGCAAGGCTTCCACCGCGATGCGCGTGGCCGACGCCACGACATCGTTGCGCACCTTCGCATCCTCCTGTGGAAAGGTCAGGTAGACCGCCAGCACCAGCGGTGCGCCCGAGGGCGGCCACAGCACGCCGACGTCGTTGTTCGTTCCGTAGGAGCCACCGCCGGTCTTGTCGCCCACCTTCCAGCCCGCGGGCACGCCGGCCAGGAAGCGTTCGGTGCTGGTGGTGTTGCCCAGCAGCCAGGCCTTGAGCTGGTCGCGCTGCGCAGCGCCGAGCGCATCGCCCAGCACCAGCCGCTGCACGCTGGCCGCCATGGCCGCGGGCGTGGTGGTGTCGCGCAGGTCGCCGGGAATGGCGGTGTTGAGTTCGGTCTCCCAACGGTCCAGCCTGAAGGCCTCGTCGCCCGATGCGCGCGCAAAGGCTGTCACCGCGGGCGGGCCGCCCAGCATCTTCATCAGCAGGTTGGCCGCGGCGTTGTCGCTGTACTGGAGGGTGGCGGCGCACAGCTCGGCCACCGTCATGCCGGTGGCGACGTGCTTCTCGGTGATGGGCGAGTGGGCGATCAGGTCGCCCTTGCTGTAGTTGATGCGGCGCGCGAGCAGGCCGGCGCCGCCCGCCTTCGCGCTGCGTTCGAGCACGGCCGCGGCCAGCACGAGCTTGAAGGTGCTGCAGAGCGGAAAGCGCTCGTCGCCGCGGTGCACCAGGCGCGCGCCGCTGGCCGTGTTGAAGCCGACGACACCGAGCCGTCCGCCCGATGCGCTTTCGAGCGCGGTGAGCTGTGCCGAGGCATCCTGTTGCGCGCCCTTGGCGGACCATGCGGTGCAGGCGCTCGCGAGCGGCAGGACCGAGGCGGCGAGCAGGAGGGTGCGGCGATGTACGAGTGGATTCATGGGATTCGAAGCGAATGGGTGGAACGAAGCCCGATCGTAGGAGCGCCGCCGCCGAGGCCCAAGCGCCATGGCCTTCATCGGCGTCTCGCGTGTATCGGCTGTAACCGGCAGGCGGCGTGCCCCGCGTCGTCGCGAGGCATGATTCAGCCATGGACAACCACCGCCCGCACCCCCTGGTCATCGTCAAGCTCGGCGATACCTTCGAAGCCCTGCGCGAGCACCACGGCGATTTCGAGCACTGGATCGCCGCCGGCCTCGCCACCCAGACCCTGCCGATCCTCGTGATCGATCCGCGCCGCGGCGATGCGTTGCCCGCGCCGGGCACGCTGTCGGGCGCCGTGGTCTCCGGCTCGCACGCGATGGTGTCAGACCGCGAACCCTGGAGCGAGCGCACCGCCGAATGGCTGGCGCGGCTCGTGGCGCACGGCACCCCGGTGCTGGGTATCTGCTACGGCCACCAGCTGCTTGCGCATGCGCTCGGCGGCGAGGCGGGCAACCATCCGAACGGCATCGAGATCGGCACGGTGACCGTCACGCTCGACGAAGCCGCAGCCGCCGACCCGCTGCTGCAGGGCATGCCGGCAGAGTTTCAGGCCCAGGTGGTGCACCTGCAAAGCGCGCTGCGCCTGCCCGAAGGCGCGGTGCGGCTGGCCGGCAACGCGCACGAGCCGGTCCAGGCCTTTCGCGTGGGCGACAAGGCCTGGGGCGTGCAGTTCCACCCCGAGTTCGATGCAGAGGCGATGCGCGGCTACATCGACCATCTGGCCGCCGACCACCTGAAGCCAGGCGGCATCGATCCCGCCACGCTGCGCGACAGCGTCGCCGCCACTCCCGCGGCCGCGGCGCTGCTCGCACGCTTTGCGCGCATCGCCGAAGCGCACGACGCGGCCTGACCGACAGCACGCCACCATCGCGCACTCGGCGCCTTGATGCCGGCCCACACGGGTCCGCGCGTCGGAGCGCGACTACAAGAAGCGCGCCCTGCTTCGGTTATGGTGCGATTCACGCGTCATTCGACGCCCTTCCCTGCCTCTTCATGACCACACCCTCCCCCGCACCGGCCCGCAGGCATTTTTCAATGATCCGCGGCTTCCACCTGGCCGACGTGTTCACGCTGGGCAATGCGGCCTGCGGCGTGGGCGCGGTGTTCCTGGCCATGGCCTACATGGCGAGCCAGTCGCTCGCGCAGTTCTACTGGGCGGCGGCGCTCGCGCCGGCGGCCTTCATCTTCGACGTGTTCGACGGCCGCATCGCGCGCTGGCGCCAGACGCACTCGGCGCTGGGGCGCGAGCTCGATTCGCTGGCCGACATCATCTCGTTCGGCGTCGCGCCCGCCGCACTCGCCTTCGCGGCGGGGCTCGACGGCGGCTGGGACTGCATCCTCCTGGTCTATTTCGTGTGCTGCGGCGTGAGCCGGCTCGCCCGCTACAACGTCACGGCCGAGGCGCTCTCCGAAGGCGCCGACAAGGTGAAGTATTTCGAAGGCACACCCATCCCCACCAGCGTGGTGCTGGTGGGCGTGCTGGCCTATGCGGCGTCGCAAGGCGGCATCGGCGCTGCCGTGTGGGGCGGCGCGTGGGTGCTGGGCCCGTGGCAACTGCATCCGCTCGTGCTGCTGTTCGCGCTCTCGGGCACGCTGATGATCAGCAAGACGCTGCGCATTCCCAAGTTCTGAGCATGAAGCTCGGTTGAAGCCACGCATTGTCGATCCCATGTCCCAAGCAAGCTCCTCTACTCACACCGCCGCCGGCGGCCTCGACCAGCTGGTGCACATCGCCGCCGCCCAGCCGCTCGCGCCGGACTGCGATCACTTCTACTTCCTGCGCCACGGTCAGACCGGCCGCAACGCGCTGCGCATCTTCCAGGCGGTCGACGAGCCGTTGAGCGAGCTGGGCCTGCGGCAAGCGGCGCATGCGGCCGAGCTGCTGGCGGGCGAGCCCATACGCACCATCGTCTGCAGCGATGCGCGGCGCGCCTTCGACACGGCGCACACCGTGGGGACGGCGCTCAGGCTGGTGCCTACGGCGCAGGCCGAGCTGCGCGAGCGCAACTTCGGCGCGCTGATCGGCACCTCGTCCGCCAACATCGACTGGGCCTGCCAGCCCGAGGGCGGCGAGACGCTCATGCAGTTCGTCGCCCGCAAGCGCGCCGCACTCGATGCAGCCCTGCGGCAGCCCGCGCCGGTGCTGGTGGTGGCGCACGGCGGCACCCTGTATGCGCTGGCCGCGCTGCTGCGCGTGCCCATCGACACGCAGGTGCTCGGCAACGCGCAGCCGTTGCGCTTTGCGCGCAGCGGCACCACATGGTCCATCACGCCGCTGCTGCGGCACGCGGGCGGCGACGCGGCACTGGCATAGCCAGCACCGCCCGGTACGCCGTCCAACGAATCGAACCCGCACCGCCATGGAATTCAAGGACTACTACAGCGCACTGGGCATCGAACGCACCGCGTCCGAAGACGAGGTGCGCAAGGCCTACCGCAAGCTCGCCCGCAAGTACCACCCCGACGTCAGCAAGGAGCCCGACGCCGAGACGCGCATGCGCGAAATCAACGAGGCCAACGACGTGCTGCGCGACAAGGAAAAGCGCGCGGCCTACGACGCGCTGGCCGATCGCGTGGCGCGCGGCGGCAGCCCCGAGGGCGACTTCCAGCCGCCGCCGGGCTGGGACTCGGGCTACGAGTTCCACCGCGGCCCGCGCCAGGGCCCGGCCGACCATGCGGACTTCAGCGAATTCTTCTCGTCGGTGTTCGGCGAGGCCGAGCGGCGCGGTGCCACGCGGCAGAACTACCGTGCGCGCGGCGAAGACCACCACGCAGCCATCGAGATCGCCATCGAAGACGCGCTCAACGGCGCCGAGCGCGAGATCACCCTGCGCGCGCAGACCCTGGACGCGCAAGGCCGGCCGCAGTGGGAAAACCGCACGCTCAGCGTCAAGATCCCGCCGGGTGTGCATCCGGGCCAGTTCATCCGTCTTGCGGGCCAGGGCATGCCGGGCCACGGCGGCGAGGCGGCCGGCGACCTGTACCTTGAAGTGCGCCTTGCGCCGCACAAGCTCTACCGCGTGGAAGAGCGCGACATCTACATGACGCTGCCCGTCACCCCCACCGAAGCGGCGCTGGGCGCCCAGGTGCAGGTGCCCACGCCGGGCGGCGGCATCGTCGAGGTCACGGTGCCGCGCAATGCGCGCAGCGGCATGAAGCTGCGGCTCAAGGGTCGCGGCCTGAAGGGCAAGACACCGGGCGACATGTACCTGCTGATCGACATCGCGCTGCCGCCGGCCGACAACGACGAGGCGCGCAAGGCCTACGAGCAGCTGGCGCAGGCCGCCGCTGCGTTCAACCCGCGCCAGCATCTGGGAGTCTGACCATGGCGACTGTTTCCTTCACCACCGCAACCGCCGTCAGCGCTTCGCAGCCGCTCGCCCTGACCGAACTGGCCCACGCCGTCGGCGCCGACACTGCCTGGGTGGTGCAGCTGGTCGAGGTCGGCATCGTGCAGATCACGGCCGCCGAAGCGCCGCCCGAACGCTGGCAGTTCTCGAGCACCGACCTGCAATGCGCGCTGGAGGCGCGCCGGCTGGAACGCGACTTCGGCGTGGGGCTCGACGCCGCCGCGCTCATCCTGGACCTGCAGCACGAGGTGCGGCGGCTCAAGGCCACACTGCAGGCGCACGGCCTGCGTTGAACGCGAGGCACTTTTCATCTCGATGACCACGACCAGCACCACAGCCGACAAGACCCGCTGCGCCTGGGCCCGCACCGACCCGCTGCTGGCCGACTACCACGACGCCGAATGGGGCCTGCCCGAAAAAGACAGCCGCGCGCTGTGGGAAAAGCTGATGCTCGACGGCTTCCAGGCCGGCCTCTCGTGGCTCACCATCCTGCGCAAGCGCGAGGCCTTTCGCAGGGCCTTCGAGGGCTTCGTGCCGGAGAAGATCGTCAAGTTCACGGCCGACGATGTCGAACGCCTGATGCAGGACGCAGGCATCGTGCGCTCGCGCGCCAAGATCGAGGCGGCCATCGGCAATGCGCGCGCCTATCTGGCGATGCAGGCGGCGGGCGAGGATTTTTCAGCGTTCGTTTGGGGCATGGCGGGCGGCATGCCCATCGTCAACACAACCGGCGTCGTGCCGACCCAGACGCCGCTGTCGCAAGAGATTTCGAAGGCGCTCAAGAAGCGCGGCTTCAAGTTCGTCGGCCCGGTGATCGTGTACGCGTGGATGCAGGCCACGGGCATCGTGGACGACCATGCGCCCGACTGCCACCGGCACGGGTCGAAGAACACATAGCCCAATAAACAAACAAAAAAACCGGACCGTGCTTTCGCACGGTCCGGTTTTTTTGTTTGGCTTGCTGCCTGAGGCGGCTTGCGCCGCCATCAGATTACAGGCCGGCTTGACGCGTGAAGCTGCGTGCTTGCGAAGGCACGACGCTGCCGGCGAAGGCTTCGCGGCGCAGGTTCTGGCCCGGAGCGTGTGCGGCGGCGACGGCTTCGCTGCGAACGATGGCACGGTCGGTCGAAGCAACCAGTGCGGGAGCCACGGCAGACGACACGCCGTCGCCGTACACGTTGCCGGCGCGGGCAGCGGCAACGGCCTGGGGCGCCACTTCAGCGCGGCTGTAGCCGGAGGTCAGGGGCTGCACGCCTTCGTAGGTTTCTGCATGAGCGCCAGCGGCGGCGAGCAGGGACAGAGCGGCGGCGGCGAGGATGTTCGAGGTCTTCATTTCAATTTCCTTATGTGTTCGCTTGGGATGACATGAATTTTGCGCCCGAATGACTAGGGTAAACCCCCGCACAATCGAATCGCAGCGTTCACGAAATTGAAACAATGAAGCGGAACTTGCTGACAAGGCTAAGTCAAGTGCGGATCTTGCCGCCGAAAACCCGGCTAATTTGCGTACTTTCTCTCTAGTTCATCAAGCAGCGGCTTGCCTACAAGACGCTGCCGTTCCGCAAACGGCGCGACCAGCTGGGGGTCTTCATCAAGGCGCCGCGTGTCGCGAAGTACGGTCAGCGCACGTTGCATGCCAGCCACCGCGCCCTGCAACGCGGCATTGGCGTAGAGCACGAAGCCGTAGCCCAGTTGGCCCAGCTCCTCGGCGCCGAAGGTGGGCGTCTTGCCGCCGATCACCATGTTCATGAGCTGCGGCTTGCCCAGGCGCCGGGGCAACGCGCGCACTTCATCGGCCTGCGTGACGGCCTCGACGAAGAGGATGTCCGCGCCGGCCTCGCTGAACTTATGTGCGCGCTCGATGGCCGCCTCGAAGCCATGCACGGCCGCCGCGTCGGTACGGGCCATGATGAGCAGGTCGCTGTCCTGTCGCGCGTCGACGGCCGCCTTGATCTTGCCGAGCATCTCGCCGGTGTCGATCACCGCCTTGCCCGCGAAGTGGCCGCAGCGCTTGGGGCTGACCTGGTCTTCGAGCTGGATGCAGTCGGCGCCAGCGCGCTCGAGCATGCGCACCGTGTGCCGCACGTTGAGCGCATTGCCGAAGCCCGTGTCGGCATCGACCAGCAGCGGCAGGCTCACCGCATCGCGGATGCGCGCGGTGTGCTCGGCAATCTCGTGCAGCCCCATGAAGGCCTGGTCGGGCAGCCCGAGGTACATGTTGGTCACGCCCGCACCGGTGATGTAGATCGCCTCGAAGCCGAGGTCTTCGACGATGCGGGCCGACATCGCATTGAATGCGCCCGGCACCAGCGCACCGCGGCGCGCCTCGGCCAGCCGGCGCAGCGCCTTCTTCGGCGACTCGTTGTTCACGCGCATGGCTTCAGGCGGTGTAGAGATCGACGTACTCGTTCACCGGCATCGCCTCGAGCTTCTTCGCATCGAGCGACACATCCAGGATCGCCTGCTGCTGCTTCTGCGCGAAGCTGCGCGCGAGGTTGGTCCGGAACTTGGCTTCGAGCAAGGGAATGCCGTCCGCACGGCGGCGCTTGTGGCCGATCGGGTAGTCGACAACGATCTCCGAAAAACTTGTGCCGTCCTTGAACTCGACGGTCAGCGCATTGGCGATGCTGCGCTTCTCGGGGTCGTGATAGTCGGCGGTGAACCTGGGGGCTTCCACGCAGACGATCTTGTCGCGCAGCGCGTCGATGCGCGGATCGTTCGCCACGCTGTCCTCGTAGTCGCCGGCCGTCAGGCGCCCGAAGATCATCGGCACCGCCACCATGTACTGGATGCAGTGGTCGCGGTCCGCCGGATTGTTCAGCGGCCCCTTCTTGTCGATGATGCGGATGCACGCCTCGTGCGTGCGGATCGTCACCCGGCGGATGTCGTCCACCGTCTTGCCGGACTTCTGCAGTTGCCCATGCAGCGTCATGCCCGCCTCCACCGCCGTCTGGCTGTGGAACTCGGCCGGGAAGCTGATCTTGAACAGCACGTTCTCCATCACATAGCTGCCCCATTCGGATGCAGGCCGTTGGAACTTGAACGGCTGCCCCTTGAACAGCACGTCGTAGAAGCCCCAGGTCCTGGCGGTGAGCACGCTCGGGTAGCCCATCTCGCCGGTCTTCGCGATCAGCGCCAGGCGCACCGCGCGGCTCGTCGCATCGCCCGCAGCCCAGCTCTTGCGGCTGCCGGTATTGGGCGCATGGCGATACGTGCGCAGGCTCTGGCCATCGACCCATGCGAGCGACACGGCGTTGATGATCTCGTCGCGCGACAGGCCCATGAGACGCGCCACCACGGCGGTCGATGCAACCTTGACCAGCACCACGTGATCGAGCCCGACCTTGTTGAACGAGTTCTCGAGCGCGAGGCAGCCCTGGATCTCGTGCGCCTGGATCATCCCGGTGAGCACGTCGCGCATGGTCAGCGGCGCGCGGCCCGCGGCCACCGCATTGCGGCTCAGCCAGTCGGCCGTCGCGAGGATGCCGCCCAGGTTGTCGCTCGGATGGCCCCACTCCGCCGCGAGCCAGGTGTCGTTGAAGTCGAGCCAGCGGATCATGGTGCCGATGTTGAACGCGGCCTGGATCGGGTCGAGCTGATACGGCGTGCCGGGCACCTTCGCGCCGTGGGGCACCACCGTGCCGGGCACGACCGGGCCGAGCAACTTGGTGCAGGCCGGGTACTCAAGCGCTTCGAGGCCGCAGCCGAGCGTGTCGATCAGGCAGTGGCGCGCGGTTTCATAGGCGAGCGCGCTGGTGATCTGCTGGTGCGCGAGCACGTAGTCGACGATGTCGACCAGCACCGGGTCGGGTTCGGGGCGGACGTTGCTGATGGGAGCGGACATGGTTCTTCTCTGTTGCGGTAAACGGTACGAAGCGGTCTGGATGCCTCAGCGGCGGTCCGAGATGGGCACGAAGATCAGGTCTTCGGGCCCGGTGTAGTGGGCACTGGGCCGGATGATCTTGTTGTCCTGCCGCTGCTCGATGATGTGCGCCGCCCAGCCGCTGGTGCGCGCGATCACGAAGAGCGGCGTGAACATCGCGGTCGGCACGCCCAGCATGTGATAGCTCACGGCGCTGAACCAGTCGAGATTGGGGAACATCTTCTTCGCCTCCCACATGACGGTTTCGAGCCGTTCGGCAATGTCGTACATGCGGGTGGACCCGGCCTCGTCCGAGAGCTTCTTCGCCACGCGCTTGATGACCACGTTGCGCGGGTCCGACACGGTGTAGACCGGGTGGCCGAAGCCGATGACCACCTCCTTCGCCTCGACGCGGCGGCGGATGTCGGCCTCGGCTTCGTCGGGCGTGTCGTAGCGCTTCTGGATCTCGAAGGCCACCTCGTTGGCGCCGCCGTGCTTGGGTCCGCGCAGCGCGCCGATGGCGCCGGTGACGGCCGAGTACACATCGGAGCCCGTGCCCGCCACCACGCGGGCGGTGAAGGTCGAGGCGTTGAACTCGTGCTCGGCGTACAGGTTGAGCGAGGTGTGCATCGCGCGCTCCCAGCTCGCCGAGGGTGCGCGGCCGTGCAGCAGGTGGAGGAAGTGCGCACCTATCGATTCGTCGTCGGTCTCCACCTCGATGCGCCGGCCCTGCGTGGACCAGTGGTACCAGTACAGCAGCATCGAGCCGAGCGAGGCCATCAGGCGGTCGGCGATGTCGCGCGCGCCCGGCAGCGAATGGTCGTCCTTCTCGGGCAGCACGCAGCCGAGCGCCGAGACGCCCGTGCGCATCACGTCCATCGGATGCGCACTCGCGGGCAGGCGCTCCAGCGCTTCCTTCACGCTCGCGGGCAGGCCGCGCATCGCCTTCAGGCGCCCCTTGTAGGCGCGCAGTTCGGAGGCGGTCGGCAGCTTGCCGTGCACCAGCAGGTGCGCGATTTCCTCGAACTCGCAGACATCGGCGATGTCCAGGATGTCGTAGCCGCGGTAGTGCAGATCGTTGCCCGTGCGGCCCACGGTGCACAGCGCGGTGTTGCCCGCGGTCACGCCCGAGAGTGCGACGGATTTCTTGGGCTTGAAGCCTGTGGCCAGCGGGCTGTCTGCGGTCAGGGTCATACGGTCTCCTCGAATGTCTGTTCATGAAGGCGCGGCGTGTTCGCCAACCGCACCGGGCGTCCGGCGGCATCCACGGCCACCATCTCGAATTCGCCATCGAGCACACGCTTGAGCGCCTCGGTGGCCACGTCCTGCACGCTGCCGGCCACGCGCACGGTGAGCGAGCTGCGGCCGACGCGCGACACATGCGCTTCCAGCACCAGCGTGCTGCCCAGCCGCACGGGCGCATGGAACAGCACCTCGCCGCAACGCGCCATCACCACGTCGCCGCGCACGAAGCCGCGGCCGCTGAGGAAGGCCGCCTTCGACAGCAGCTGCAGCGCCTGCCCGCCGAACAGCGTGCCGTAGTGGTTGGTGTGTTCGGGGAATACCACCTCGATCGATCGGACGGTGCCGCGTGCGTTTTGCATGATTCGCAATTTACGCAAGATCGTGACCATAATGAAGGACTGAATTGGCGAATGATTGCGAAGACAGCGCCCAGATTTTGCGAATCTTGCGAACATCGAAGAATGGAGATGGCGATGAAGAAGACCTTCATGGGCGTACGGCTGCGGAGCCTGCGTGAAGAGCGCGGCCTGAGCCAGCTCGCGCTTGCGCAGCAGTTAGGCCTGTCGCCCAGCTACCTCAACCAGATCGAGCAGAACCAGCGGCCACTCACCGTGCCGGTGCTGCTGCGCCTGCACGCCACATTGGGCGTCGACATCCAGGCTTTTTCCGAAGACGAAGAAGCGCGCCTCGTCGCAAGCCTGCGCGAGGCGCTGGCCGACAACCCGGGCGGCGATGCGGTCGCGCTCGCCGAGCTGCGCGAAGTCGCCACGCAGATGCCCGCAGTGGGCCGCGCACTGATCGCGCTGCACCAGCGGCACCGTGATGCGATGGAGCGCCTCGAAGCGCTGGCCGGCGAACTCGGCGATGGCCGCGGCGACCTCGCGCGCATGCCGCAGGCACGGCCGATGCCCTTTGAGGAAGTGCGCGATTTCTTCTTCGCGCACCAGAACCACATCGCCCCGCTCGACGACGCCGCCGAGGCTTTCTCCGCCGAGTGGCGGCTGCGCGAAGGCAACCCCGGCGACCGGCTTGCACAGCGCCTGCTCGAAGCACACGGCGTGCAGGTGATTCCGGCCGAAGACGACGAAGGCGGCGCGCAACGCCGCTTCGACCCGGCCACGCGCGTGCTCCGGCTCTCGCGCTATCTGGAGCCGGGCCAGCACGCCTTCCAGCTTGCGACGCAACTGGCCTTTCTCGAACTCGGCGACATGATCGACACGCTGGTTGCCCAGGCGCCGCTGTCGAGCGACACCGCGCGTTCGCTGGCACGCATCGGCCTCGCGAACTACTTTGCCGCCGCACTGCTGCTTCCTTATGGCGTGTTTCTTGAAGCGGCCGAGCAATTGCGCTACGACATCGACCAGCTCGCGCGCCGCTTCGGCGTGGGCTTCGAAACCATCTGCCACCGCCTGAGCTCGCTGCAGCGGTCCGAGGCGCGCGGCGTTCCCTTCTTCCTCATCCGCGTCGACCGCGCCGGCAACATCTCCAAGCGCCAGTCGGCCACGCACTTCCACTTCTCGAAAACCGGCGGCACCTGTCCGCTATGGAACGTGTACGAGGCCTTCGCGCAGCCGGGCCGCGTGCTGACGCAGCTCGCGCGCATGCCCGACGGTCGCGCCTACCTCTGGATCGCGCGCACCGTGTCGCACGGCTACCGCGGCTTCGGCTCGCCCAACAAAACTTTCTCCATCGGCTTGGGCTGCGACATCAGCCATGCCACGCGGCTCGTCTATTCCAAGGGCATGGACCTGCGCGACCCCGAGGTGCCGACGCCCATCGGCGCGGGCTGCAAGGTGTGCGAACGCGAGGCCTGCCCGCAGCGGGCGTTTCCGTTCGTGGGCCGGCCGCTCGACGTGGACGAGAACCAGAGCCGCTTCATGCCCTATGCCGCGGCGCCCGACAGGTATGGCACGGCGCGCACCGCGCTCAAGAGCGGGGCCAGCCGCGCACCAGCGTCCGGATCGCCACGGCGCCGCTCCCCTTGACCTCGGCACGGTAGGTGCCCACCAGCGCCTCGCGCTCGGCCGCGGCCTGCGGATCGTTGCGCCAAGCGAGCAGGGAGGCGACGTCCGCGTCGGGCAGCGCCGCGAGCAGCGCTTGCGTGACCTGTTTTTCGAACTCGCGCGCCACCGTCAACAGGTTGCGCGGACGCGGCGAGGTGATGCCGCGCGACCACAGCGTGTCCACTGCCATGTCGAGCGTGCGATCGGGCAGCGAGGTGAACTGGCCGGCGTTGCCGCGGGCCAGTTGCTTGACGACGGAGCTCAGCAGCAGCTGGCTGGAGAAATCGACTTCGCGGACGTCTGCCACCGCCATGCGTTCGAGCAATTCGGTGCGTGCGGGGTCGGCCGGCTTCGCGCGCTCGCGGTTGAAGAACTCGATCTTGGCCGCGTCGTCCATCGCAGCGTAGTCGGCACGCAGCTTGGCGAAGCGCGCCACGGCCTCCTGCACCTGCGGGCCCGGTGCGGCGCCGCCCTTGCCCGCCGCAGCCACCTCCTGCTGGATCGCAGCGACCGAGGCCTTGACGTCGAACGAACGCGCGGCGGCGGTGTCCAGCGCCGCGAGCGCCTTGTCGGCGATGGCCTGGTCCGGCGGGTCGAGCAACTGTCGCGCATCGCGCGACACGGCACCGGGCGCATACGCGGCCTGATAGCGCGCCTGCACGCCTTCGAATTGCATCAAGGCCTGCGCGCGATCCTGCGCCCCGGCCAAAACTGGTGCGAGCAGCAGCGACAACAGAAGAAAAGGAGCAAGGGAGAAACGTTTCGCAACGTGGAGAGAGACGGTCATGGCGCCATTATTGGCGCTCGCCCCCTTCTCTCCCGACCCGAGCCGCTCACGCCGCTGCCAGCTCCTCGCGCAGCAGCTTCGCGGCTGTGACCATGTTCGACAACGCCGCCTCGGTTTCGGGCCAGCCGCGCGTCTTGAGGCCGCAGTCGGGGTTGATCCACAGGTTGCGGTGCGGCACCACGTCCGCGGCCTTGCGCATCAGCCGCACGATCTCGTCCACCGAGGGCACGCGCGGCGAATGGATGTCGTAGACGCCCGGGCCGATCTCGTTCGGGTAGCGGAAGCCGCCCGAATCGTTCTCGCCGCCAAAGCCTCGCAGCAGTTCCATGTCGGAGCGGCTGGTCTCGATGGTGATCACGTCGGCATCCATCGCGGCGATCTCCGGCAGGATGTCGTTGAACTCCGAATAGCACATGTGCGTGTGGATCTGCGTCTCGTCGCGCACGCCGGACGCGCTGATGCGGAAGGCGCGCGTGGCGGACTTCAGGTACGCGGGCCAGCCGGCGCGGCGCAGCGGCAGGCCTTCGCGGATCGCGGGCTCGTCGATCTGGATGATGCCGATGCCGGCGCCTTCAAGGTCCACCACTTCGTCGCGGATCGCCCAGGCAATCTGCTCGCAGGTGGTGGCGCGCGGCTGGTCATCGCGTACGAAAGACCACTGCAGGATCGTGACTGGGCCGGTCAGCATGCCCTTCATCGGCAGCTTGGTGAGGCTCTGCGCGTAGGCGGTCCATTCGACCGTCATCGCGGCCGGTCGCGCCACGTCGCCGAAGATCACCGGCGGCTTCACGCAGCGCGAACCGTACGACTGCACCCAGCCGTTGGCGGTGAAGGCAAAGCCGTCGAGCTGCTCGCCGAAGTACTCGACCATGTCGTTGCGCTCGGCCTCGCCATGCACCAGCACGTCGATGCCCAGCTCCTCCTGCTTGCGCACGGCCAGCGCGATTTCGGCGCGCATCTTGTCGCGGTAGCCGGCCGCATCGAGCTCGCCGCGCTTGAAGGCGGCGCGCGCGGCGCGGATGTCCGGGGTCTGCGGGAACGAGCCGATGGTGGTGGTGGGCAGCGAGGGCAAGGCAAATCGCGAGCGCTGCACCGACTGGCGCTGCGCGAAGGCCGAAGCGCGGGCGTCGTCGCCGGCCACGCGGCGCGCCAGGCGCAACGCCACGTCGGCGCGGTGCACGCGCGGGCTGGCGCGGCGCGCGGCCACCGCGGCGCGGGCGACCTTGAGATCAGCGGCGACGGAAACCTCGTTGCCGTCGAGCACTGCGCCGAGCACGCGCAGCTCATCGAGCTTCTCGACAGCGAAGGCGAGCCACGACTTGAGCTCGGCATCGAGCTTTGTCTCGGCCGCGAGGCTGAACGGCACATGCAGCAGCGAGCACGAGGGCGCGATCCACAGCTCGCCGCGGTTCTTGTCGACCACCGGGCGCAGCGTGGCAAGCGCCGCATCGGGGTCGGTGCGCCAGATGTTGCGGCCGTCCACGATGCCGACCGACAGCACCTTGTGCGCGGCGAGCCAGTCGGCCACGCCCGTGAGCTCCTGCGGCGCGCGCACCGCATCCACGTGCAAGCCGGCCAATGGCAGCTGGCACGCCAGTCGCAAGTTCTCGGACAGCGGCGAAAAATACGTGGCCAGCAGCAGCTTGGGCGCGCTGCGCGCGAGCTGCCAGTAGGCGCGCTCGAAGGCATTGCGCCAGGCCTCGGGCAGGTCCAGGCCGAGGATGGGCTCGTCGATCTGCACCCACTCCACGCCCTGCTGCTTCAGGCGCGCGAGCACTTGCTCGTACACCGGCAGCAGTTGGTCGAGCAGCGAGAAGCGGTCGAAGCCGACCTGCTTTTCCTTGCCCAGGTACAGGAAGCTCAGTGGGCCCAGCAGCACGGCCTTGACCGCATGGCCGGCCTGCTGCGCCTGCGCCACCTCGTCGAAGAGCCGCGTGGAGGCCAGCTTGAACTGCGTGGCCGCATTGAACTCGGGCACGAGGTAGTGGTAGTTGGTGTCGAACCACTTGGTCATCTCCAGCGCGAAGGTGCCTTCGGTGCCGTGCTTGCAGTTCTGGTCATGCACATGTCCGGCTTGATCTTCCACGCCGCGCGCCATCTTGAAGTAGCGCGACAGCTCGGCCTCGTCGCCCTTGAAGCCGAAGCGCGCCGGTTCGCAGCCGAGCAGCTGAATGTGGTTGGCCACCTGGTCGTAGTAGGCAAAGTCGCCGACGGTGACGTAAGCCAGCCCCGCATCGCGCTGGGCCTGCCAGTGGCGCGCGCGCAGTTGTTCGCCGACGGCCTCGAGCGCGGCGCGGTCGATCTCGCCGCGCCAGTGCTTTTCGAGGGCGAACTTCAGCTCGCGGTTGGCGCCCATGCGCGGAAAGCCGAGGGTGTGGGTACGGGTGGTCATTGCGGGTAATCCTGTCGCTTGAATCTTGAGAATCCGCAATGGTCGGCGTTTGGAGAATATGATTCAAACGAAACCTTTTGCCCATTCACTTGAATCTCATTCATGTTGCAATCGATCCTGGAGATACGCCACCTGCGCACGCTCATCGCGTTGCGCGACACCGGCAGCCTGGTGCGCGCGGCGCAGTTGCTCAACCTCACGCAGTCGGCGCTGTCGCACCAGATCAAGCTGCTCGAAGACCGCTACAGTGCGCAGCTTTTCGAGCGCAAGTCGGTGCCCCCGCAGTTCAGCACCACCGGTCTTCGGCTGCTGCAACTGGCGGACACGGCATTGCCGTTGATCGAAGAAGCGGAGCGCGACGTGGCACGGCTCGCGCTGGGGCGCAGCGGGCAGCTGCGCATCGTGGTCGAGTGCCACACCTGCTTCGACTGGCTGATGCCCGCGATGGACGCCTTTCGCCAGCGCTGGCCCGAGATCGAGCTCGACATCGTCTCGGGCTTCCACCCCGACCCCATCGCGCTCGTGATGCAGAACCGCGCCGAGGTGGCCATCGTGTCCGAGGAGGACCCCGACGAAACGGTGGACTACCACGCGCTGTTCCGCTTCGAGATCGTGGCGCTGCTCGCCAACGACCACCCGCTCACGGCCAAGACGCACCTCACGGCCAGGCACTTCGCCGACCAGACGCTGATCACCTACCCCGTGCCCGACGAGATGCTCGACATCGTGCGGCAGGTGCTGGCACCGGCCGGCGTGGAGCCCGCACACCGTCGCACCACCGAACTCACGGTGGCGATGCTGCAGCTGGTGGCGAGCGGACGCGGCGTGGCAACCTTGCCGCTGTGGGCGGTGCAGAACTACCTCGACCGCGGCTACGTCACGGCGCGCCGCGTCGGCAGCAAGGGGCTGACGGGACGGCTCTACATGGCCTGCACGCAGGGCACCTCGGACCAGCCATGGCTCGCTGACTTCGTGCACATCACGCGCGAGAGCTGCTTCAAGAGCCTGCCGGGGATCGAACTGCTCTGACGCGACACGAACACGCGTGAGCGGCCTAGATCTTCGAACTGCTGTCGGGCATTGCGCTCACAACGAAGGCAACGACATGCGCTGGTACGAACTGGGTTGCCGGCAAAACCCGCATCGCCCGACGCGGCGGGGTAGAGTCGGGAATGAACCCACAACCACCCGCCACACCTGACACCCCTCCCGCGACCGCCGCCGTCGCCATCACCGAGACGCAGGCGTTCACCCGGGCCTGGATGCTTTTCGTCATGCTGGTCGCGGCTGTCGTGGGCGTGCTGTGGGCCGTGAAGACCTGGTTGGGCTGAATCGGGAGGCCTGCCACAGCCTGTGTCGACGGGCTTTTCACATCTGTGCGGCGCGAGGCAAACGCACCATCGGAGCCCGCGAATCCGCACGGCCCGGATGCTAGGCGATCACCAGCCCCAAACGAGCCGGCGTGCAATCCATCCGGTGGTGCCCCGCTCGTGCCGAACCTTGACCCAGTCGCCGCGGCGCTCCAAGGTCCGGAGTACATCGCCGTAAACCGCTTTGCCGACGATGCGTGCGCGTGTGCCTGGCGTGCTGCGAATGTTCGCAACACTCGACTTGACGACATGATGGGGCGTGCGGTTGGTCAGCGAGCGCAGCACCCAACCCTTGTCGTTCTCGAAATCCGCGACCTTGATCCAGCCGCCCTTGCGCCCCACCACCGAGAGCGGATAGCCCCGGCTCAACCCCCACTGCGCGTCGTACCGCGTGCCGGGACCGGAGCGCATGTTCACCTCCCCCCGCGCAACACTGACCATCTCGCGCGCCTGCACCAGGGGCGTGACAAGGAAGAACAGGAAACCTGTGAGAAGCAATGCGGAGAGATGGCGAACCAGTGACATTGACGAAGGCCTTTCAAAGCAAAAAGTCGTGAACGATCTGCCGCGCTCGTGCGCGGTCCCCCTCTGGGGCTGTGCATTCACCAAAGTTCCCCCTCGTTTCGCACTTTCCCAAGGCTTGCCGCGCAACCGGGCGAACTCCCGGGCGGCTATCCAGGCGGCGTTGTGGATGCCTGTGTTGCCGCGCAACGTATCTGCAGTTGCTGGAAATGCGAGCGCCAAGCCACTGCATCGAGCCACTCCCCAACCGCAAGGCGCAGACGCGTGCTTGCCTTTCCGTTTGCGATCTCGACCAGCTTCACGAGAAATCGGCCGGTTTCAGAGTCCGTGCCCACGACGACATTGGTAGACAGCAGAGGCAGCAGAACGCCCTCTCGCTTCGCAGCACCCGGCTTCGACAACACCAGATGGCAAGCGTCGCGCATCGTCAGCTTGCGCTGCTTGGTTGCGAGAGAACGATTCAACAACTGCAGGTGGGTGGAGGCGTTCATGCGCCTGTCGCTGGGTCGATCGGCCCGGGGGTATCCGTCGCCGCATGCCACGAGCAAGGCAAGAGCCATCGACGCCAGCAGCGCCGAGGTGATCCGTGCGACGGTGCGATTCATCGCGACATTCTCCTTGAGCGCGTACGTCGCCGCCGTTTCCCGGCGCCTGTGCATCAATCGTCGACGCAGCTGCCTTCCGCGGGCACCAGGCATTCGGGCAAGTCGGCGCCCACGGCAGCTCCCCGGGTGCGAATCGTCGAACTGGCGGCTGCGGCCACGGCCAGCCCGCGCGGCAGCAATACCCACAGTTGACCGCGCTCCTTCATGCGACGCGCCTGGGTCGCGGCCTGCTGCCCGTTTCCGAAGAAGTAGTCCGCCCTGACAGCGCCGCGGATCGCGCCGCCCGTATCCTGCGCAATCGTCAGACGGCGCATCGGCACGCCGCTTCCGGGGGTGCGGGTCGAGACGAAGACCGGGTAGCCCAAAGGCGTGCTGCGCGGATCCACCGCAATGGACCGCCCCGCCGACAGCGGTACGCCCAGCGCGCCGACCGGACCGCCGGCCGTGGCGCCGGCTTCCTTGAAGAACACGTAGCTCGGATCCTTGATGCCCGAGCCTGTCGCCCTCCCGGCAGTGCGTCGTCCGGGCACCATCACCGCGCCGCTGGTCTTGGGCAGTGCCAGCGTGAAGCCGCGCGTGCGAATAACCGAGACATCGGTATCGCCATCCACGTCGTCGTCCTCATCGCCGTCGTCCAGTTCGAGCTCGATCGACGAACCGCGCACCTTGACCGGGCTGCGCGCCTTGCCCGAGGCCGATTGCGCCAGGCTGGGCCTGAAGGGCTGGCCGTTCTGCTCCGCGTAGGCCACGCGGATCACTTCGTCGTTGCTCAGGCGAATGCGCCCGGACCCCTGGATCTGCATCTCGTAAAGCGCCGCCGCGCTGCTCACGAACGCGAGCACCTTGGCGTTGGGCGCGCCCTTCGTCTCGATCTCCTCGCGGGTGAAATAGGGCAAGAGCCGCCGGCCTTCGATCCGAAGGCGGACCTTGCGGTCCAGGGTATCCCGCGTGACGGCGGACAGGTCGAGCGCATACAGGCCCGGCGCGCCCATGTCGCGCGTGCTCAATCCACTTTGAACGACCACGTTGCGCCCCCTCACGCGCGCTGCCACGATGCCGTTGCCCGGGGGCAGCTTGCGCGCGTCCGCAAAGAGCATGTCCTGGGGTTGCGCATACACCGGATAGATGTTGGGCGGCTCGTACTGCCGGCTGCCCGTGATCTCGGGCTCGAAATAGCCGGTCACCACGCCGTCGGGGCGCCTGTCGTCGTCCCGGATCTGGTAGGCGGCGAAGTCGGTCTCGAAGAAGTTGCGTATCGCCACGTCGTTGCCGCGGTCTACCTTGCGCGCGCGATCGCATACCTGCCGCCACTCGGCGCCGCGCTGGGTCAGCACCTTGCAACTCCCGAGAAAAGCCGGCCAGCTTTCTGAAAAATCGTCCTGGCGCCATCCGGGGACCGCATCGAAGCCGACGGATGTATAGGTGGCGAGCTTGGTCGAGAAGGTGCGCGATCGGCCAGCGACGTGGCCGCTCGCCGGCGAGGGCGCCGCGGCAGATGCGCCGGGTGGCGGGCGCCTGGCATCGACGTCGGCGGCCGAGGTGCTCGGCGGCAGTTGCGACGGCGTGGATGGCGCAGATGAGGCGGATGACGCAGGCGGCGACGATGCCGTGGAAGTTGTGGCATCACGCGCACCGAAGGGGGTCCAGGCCCCGATCGTGCCGCAGCCGGCGAGCGCGGCTGCGATCGTCGCGCCGCCGACTCGCCAACGGGCAGATGCAAAGCAGAGATGAGATTTCATGGGGAATCCTTCACGGGGGTGATCGTCTGCAGCGCCGCGATGCAGTTGCGGTGCAGCCCATGTCCGGCGGTGCGCGATCTGTTTCGCCGCAGCGATCCGACCCGCTGAAAGGTGACGGGCACCTGGCAACCAGGGCCGAGGGTCGGGGTGGACCTCAAGAATAGGCACGGCTGGGGTACCTGACCATCTGCACGACGGTCTACCCCGAACGACGTAGCGAGCTGGCTAAACTACCGCCGCTCCATCGCCATCCGGATCTTCAATTTCAATGCTTGCTCGCCTGACCGCCCTTGTCTCCCTTGCCGCCGTGGCTTTCAGCGCCTCGCCGGTGTCGGCGCAGACCACCGCCACCACAACAATGGCCGAGCGCTACCTCGACGTTCAGCATTGCATCGAACGCGCCATCGGCAAGCAATGGCCGCAGAAGTATGGCGTCGACCTCGTAATGAACCAGTGGGGAGCCGTGGAAGCAACCGGACGCTCGATCGATACCGCGCCGCAGGTGGTCCGCATGACGGACTTGCGGTGCAGGCGTGAGCTGGGCCTTACCGGCGAACCTCGGCCCTGAGCTCGGGTTCACGCGCAGATCGAGACTGCGCAAGACAAAGCCGGGGCGCAGGGGCGCCCCGCCAGGTCATCAGCCGGCCTTCTGCACGAGCTTCAGCACACTGGAAAAGTCCAGCGCGCCGTGGCCCGCCAGGCTGTGCGCCGCATACAGGCTGCGCGCCAAGCCACCCAGAGGCGTGGCGGCGCGCACGGCGGCCGCGTTCTCCTGCGCCAGCCCCAGGTCCTTGAGCATCAGGTCGGTGCCGAAACCGCCCGCGTAGTTCTTCGAGGCGGGCGACGTCTCCATCACACCCGGCATCGGGTTGTACTTTTCGAGCGCCCAGTTGCCGCCCGAGCTGCGGCGCATGATTTCCGACAGCACCTTGGGATCGAGCCCATTGGCCACGCCGAGCGCCAGGGCCTCGGAGGTGCCGATCATCAGAATGCCCAGCAGCATGTTGTTGCAGATCTTCGCGGTCTGGCCCGCGCCTGCGGCACCCGCGTGGAAGATGTTGGCGCCCATTTTTTCGAGCACCGGGCGCGCGCGCTCCAGGTCCGCCGTCTCGCCGCCGACCATGAAGGTCAGCGTGCCGGCAATCGCACCGCCGGTGCCGCCCGACACGGGCGCATCGATCATCGCGATGCCCTTGGCAGCGGCCGCTTCAGCCACCTTGCGCGATGTGGCCGCGGCGATGGTGCTGCTGTCGATCACCAGCGTGCCGGCCTTGATGCTCTCCAGCAGGCCGGTCTTGCCCGCGCCGCCGAGGAAGAGGCCCTCGACGTGCGCGCTGGCAGGCAGCATGCTGATGACGACTTCGGCATCGGCCACCGTCTCGGCCGCCGACCTGGCAATCGGCAGCCCCTCGGCGCCGAACTTCTTGCAGGCGTCAGCCGAGAGGTCGAAAGCGCTGAGCGTGTGGCCGGCCTTGAGCAGGTTCAGGGCCATCGGGCCGCCCATGTTGCCCAGGCCGATGAATGCGATCTTCATGTGTGTTGTCTCCGTTGTCTTTTATGAATGCGATGTCAGACCAGCGATGCAAGCTCCGCCGGCATCTCGCCGCGCGGACGCAGGTGGTCCTCGATGAAGGCGGGCGTGATCTCTTCGAGGGTCGCGGGGTTCCAGCGCGGATTGCGGTCCTTGTCGATCAGCACCGCGCGGATGCCTTCGGCGAAGTCCTTGTGCGCGCAGAAGCCGAGCGACGCCCAGTATTCGAGCCGGAACACCTCGGCCAGCGACATGCGGTGCACGCGCTGCCAGAGTTCGAAGCTCAGCGCGGCCGAACTCGGCGCGCCCTTGATGAAGGTCTTGGAGGCGGACTGCAGCCAGGGGTCGTCGCTCTGCAGGTTGCGCAGGCGGTTGGCGATGTCGAGCAGATCGTCGCCGGCCATGAGTGCGTTGATGGTGTCGTAGTGCTCGCGCACCTTCGATGCGGGCATCTCGGCGCCCTCGCCCGCCTTCGCGAGGAGGCGCGACAGCGTGGCCCGGTCGGCCTTGCTCTCGCCCGCCCATGCGGCCGCAGCGATGGCTTCGAGCACCTGGCTCTTGCGTTCCTGCGGCACCAGCACGTCGGCGAGGCCGCAGAAGATCGCATCGGCGGCATTGAGGTTCGCGGCCGTCAGCGCCAGGAACAAGCCGGTGCGGCCCGGCGTACGGCGCAGGAACCAGCTGCCGCCCACATCCGGGTACAGGCCGATGGCAATCTCGGGCATCGCGATGCGGCTCTGCGTCGTCACCACCCGGTGCGAGCAGCCCGACATCAGGCCCACGCCGCCACCCATCACGATGCCGTGGCCCCAGCAGAGGAAGGGCTTGGGGAAGGTGTGGATCAGGTGGTCGAGCTCGTACTCTTCGCGGAAGAAGTCTTCGGCGTAGGTGTTGCGCGCGGGGCCGCATTCGAGCAGCGTTTGATAAAGCTGGCGCAGGTCGCCGCCCGCGCAGAAGGCTTTCTCGCCAGCGGCTTGCATCAGCACGCCGACGATGCCGTCGTCTGCCGCCCATTCGCGCAGCTTGGGCGTGAGCAGACGCACCATGTCCACCGAGAGTGCGTTGAGCGAGGCCGGGGCGTTGAGCGTGGCGACGGCGAAGCGCTTGCCACTGGCGGTGTTGATTTCGTCGAAGAGAACTACGGAGTCGGTCATGGATTGGGATTCTTGAATGCGTTGCGTCGGAAGCTTCAGCGGATGTCGCTGTCGCCTTCGAGCAATTTTCGCGCAACGATCACGCGCATGATCTCGTTGGTGCCTTCGAGGATCTGGTGCACGCGGGTGTCGCGCACCAGCCGCTCCAGCGGAAACTCGCTGAGGTAGCCGTAGCCGCCATGCAGCTGCAGCGCGTCGTTGCAGACGTTGAAACCCGCATCGGTCGCAAAGCGCTTGGCCATCGCGCAGTAGGTGCTGGCGTCGGCATGGCCTGCGTCGAGCTTCGATGCGGCAAGCCGCACCATCTGCCGGGCCGCAACCAGTTCGGTCGCCATGTCGGCCAGCTTGAACTGCAGCGCCTGGAAGCTCGATATGGGCTTGCCGAACTGCTGGCGTTCGTGCAGGTAGCGGCGCGCCGCATCGAGCGCGCCTTGCGCCGCGCCCACCGAGCAGGTCGCGATGTTGATGCGCCCGCCGTCCAGCCCCTTCATGGCAATGCGAAAGCCTTCGCCTTCCTTGCCCAGCAGATGGTCGGCCGGGATGCGCACGTTGTCGAAGTTGATGGTGCGCGTGGGCTGGCTGTTCCAGCCCATCTTGTGTTCCTTCTTGCCGTAGCTCACGCCGGGTGCGTCGGCCGGCACGGCAAAGGCCGAGATGCCGCCCGCGCCGCCGCCGCCCGTGCGCGCCATGAGCACCAGCACGTCGGTCGCGCCCGCGCCCGAGATGAAGGCCTTGCCGCCGTTGATGACGTATCCGTTGCCCTGCAGTTCGGCGCGCGTCTTGAGCGAACCGGCATCGGACCCGGCACCGGGCTCGGTGAGGCAGTACGACGCGAGCTTGCGCCCGCTCGTGAGGTCCTCGCCCCACTGCTGCGCCACCGCGTCGGTCGCCCAGGTGCCCAGCATCCAGGTCGCCATGTTGTGGATCGTGATGAATGCCGTGGTCGAGGGGTCGACCGCGGCCATCTCCTCGAACACCAGCGCCGCATCGAGCCGCGGCAGGCCGAGGCCGCCGATGCGCTCGGGCGCATAGAGCCCGCAGAAGCCCAGCTCGCCGGCCTTGGCGATGGCCTCTTTCGGAAAGATCGCCTCCGCGTCCCACTGCGCCGCATGAGGCGCGAACTCGGCCTGTGCAAAGTCGCGCGCGCTCTGCGCAAAGGCGCGCTGCTCTTCGGAAAGTTCGAAGTCCATCCGGCGGACTTCTTACTTGAGGCTGATCGTGGTGTTGACGCCTTGCGAGACGGTGCTGTCGTCGAACCAGCGTGCCGTCACCGTCTTGGTCTGCGTGTAGAACATGATGACCTGCTTGCCGTACGGGCCGAGGTCGCCGAGCTTGGAAGCGCGCGAGCCGGTGAACGAGAACATAGGAACCGGCACCGGGATCGGCACGTTGATGCCGACCTGGCCCACGTCGATGTCTTCCTGGAAGCGGCGGGCGGCTGCGCCCGACTGCGTGAAGATCGCCGTGCCGTTGCCGTTCGGGTTGCTGTTGATCAGCTCGATGGCTTCGTCGATGGTCTCGGCATCGGCAATGCACAGCACCGGGCCGAACACTTCCTGGTCATAGATCGTCATGCCGGGCTTCACGCCGGTGAAGATCGTCGGGCCGACGAAGTTGCCCTTCTCGTAGCCGGGCACAGTGGGCTTGCGGCCGTCGAGCACCAGCTTGGCGCCGTCGGCCTCGCCGCGTTCGATGAGGCTGTTGACGCGGTCGTAAGCGGCGCAGGAAACCAGCGGGCCCACGTCCACGCCCTTTTCGGTACCGGCGCCGATCTTCAGCGTCTTCGCCTTGGCAATGAGTTCGGGCACCCAGTTGCGGGCCTCGCCCACCAGCACCGCCACCGACACCGCCATGCAGCGTTGGCCCGCGGCACCGAAGCTTGCGCCTGCGAGTGCGTTGAGCGTCTGCTCCTTGTTCGCGTCGGGCATCACGATGGCGTGGTTCTTCGCACCCATCATGCATTGCGCGCGCTTGCCATTCAGCGTGGCGCGGTTGTAGACATGCGTGCCGACCTTGGTCGAGCCGACGAAGCTGATCGCCTTGATGTCCTTGTGGTCGCAGATGCCGTTGACGATGGCTTCGCCGCCATGGACCACGTTCAGCACGCCGGGCGGAATGCCGGCTTCGAGCGCGAGTTCGCACAGGCGCATGGTGACCATGGGGTCTTGTTCGGAGGGCTTCAGCACGAAGGTGTTGCCTGTGACGATGGCCATCGGGAACATCCACAGCGGGATCATCGCGGGGAAGTTGAACGGCGTGATGCCGGCGCACACGCCCAGCGGCTGCAGCAGCGTGTAGGTGTCCACGCCGTTGGCGACGTTGTTGGCCAGTTCGCCCAGTTGCAGGTTGCCGATGTTGGAGGCGTGCTCCACCACTTCGAGGCCGCGGAACACATCGCCTTCGGCATCCGGCAGCGTCTTGCCCTGCTCGGCGGTGAGGATCGCGGCGAGCTCGCCCATGTTCTCGCGAATGAGCTGCTGCAGCTTCAGGAAGATGCGGGCGCGCGCGCCGATGGGGGTCTTGCGCCAGGTCTTGAAGGCTTCCTTGGCGGAGGCCACGGCGGCATCGAGCTCGTCCTGCGTTGCGAATGGCACGCGGGCCAGCACCTGCTGCGTGGCCGGGTTGACGATGTCGCGCCATTCGGTGGTCTTGGATTCGACGAGCTTGCCGCCGATCAAGAGCTTGACGGTGGCGACCTGGGTCGAGGGGGTGGTGGTGGCGTCCATGGGGGTTTGTCTCCTGTGAATCTCTGGGAATCTGAAAAGGCGATGCCGGTCGAGGCCGGTGCAGCACGCATCCTAGCTTTGCAGATTTGCCATGACAATAGACAAATATGCGCCATGGCTTTGCAAAAATGCAGAGCCTTCACACCTTCGTTCGATCAGAGGGCGCAATCACTGAAGGGCACACAAGCACATGGACTGGGACAACCTGCGCTACTTTCTGGAGCTGGCCCGCTCGGGCACGCTGATGAGCGCGGCGCGCCGGCTGGAGGTGGACCACACCACGGTGGCGCGGCGCATCCAGGCGCTTGAAAAGGAGGTCGGCGCCCCGCTCTTCTCGCGCGAATCCGGTGGCCACCGGCTGACGGAAGCGGGCCGCCGGCTGCAGCCGCAGGTCGAGGCAATGGAGAGTGCCTTCCAGGCCGTGGAGAGCACCGCGCCGGCTTCGCAGGAGGGCCTGTCGGGCCTTGTGCGCATCGGCGCCACCGAAGGCTTCGGCACGGTGGTGCTGGCGCCGGAGCTGGCGCTCTTCGCCCTCAAGCACCCCAAGCTCACCATCGACCTGCTCGCGATGCCGCGGCTGGTGCATCTGTCGCGGCGCGAGGCCGACATCGTGATCTCGCTGGAGCGGCCGGCGCGCGGGCCGGTGGTGGTGACCAAGCTCACCGACTACACGCTGGGGCTCTACGCGTCGAAGAAGTACCTGGCCGCGCACAAACCGATCAAGACCCGCGAGGACCTGCGCGGCCACAGCTTCATCAGCTATGTGGACGACCTGCTGTTCAGCAAGGAGCTGCAGTACCTGGATGAATTGCACCGGCCCGACGCGTTCGCGCTGCGCAGCACCAGCGTGCTCGCGCAGCACAGCGCGGTGGCGGCGGGTGCGGGGATTGCGGTACTGCCAGCGTTCGTGGCCGAGCAGGACGAGGCGCTGCGGCCGGTGCTGGCCGGCCAGGCGAATTTCACGCGGACCTTCTGGATGTCGATGCCGGCGGAAACCAAGCATCTGGCACGGATGCAGGCAGTGTGGGAATTCCTGCGCGAAACCGCTTTGGCGCAGCGTGGGATTCTTTTGCATGGCGGCGTTGTTGGCTGATTCGACGAACTGAGCCTGTCGCCGGGTGCCGCCTTGCCGGCCATCAACGCCCGCCGCGCGCGTCCCCAGGACTGCAGGCCCGCGCCCACTGCCCCAGATCCTCCGCCGACAGCTCGCCCGCCATCGCGCGGCAGATCACCGCGCCGTTCACGGCCACGGAGTAAGGCAGCCCTCCGCTGACATTGCCTGCGGCTCTCATCAAGCCCGCCACATTCGCCCCGGCGCGCACGGCCGGAAGCGCAATGCCCCGGTCGCTCAACGCACGCCGGGCCACGGCGGGCACGTCGGTCGACACCAGCAGCACGGTCCACTCAGGGTGCTGAAGCGCAAAGGCCTGCAGGCGCGGCAGCTCGGCGATGCAGGGCGGGCAGTCGCGGCCCCAGAAGTTCACCAGCACCGGTCCGCGGATACGGCCGAGCGAGAGAAAGCGGTCGCCGTCGAGCGTTGGAAGTGTGAAGTCCCACGTCTGTCCCTCCGGGCCGCGCGCGTTGGCACCGAATGCCAGGCCCATGGCCAGCGCGACGGCGACGGCCGCGCGCATGACACGACCCGGCACACCGTCAGAGCGAGAACTTCGCACCGGCATACACGAAGCGCCCGCGATTCGGCCCCCACAGGTGCGTCACGTCCTGGGCGCCGCTGCCGGAGATCCACAGGAAACCCTCCTTCTTCGATTGCCGGTAGTTGAAGAGGTTGTCCACGCCCGCATACAGCGACAGGCGGGAGTTGACGGCGTATTCGGCCCGCACGTCGAGCGTGGCGAAGGTCGGGCTCTTCGTGCGCTTGGGCGTGCCGTCGAAGTTGAAGCGGTTCTGGCTGCCGCTGCCGTCGTCATGGAACCTGTTCAGGTCCATCGGCCCGGTGACGACCAGCTTGGCGGTCAGGTCCAGCGGACCGCTTTCGTAGTCCAACCCGAAGAAGGCCCGGGCCTTGGGCCGCGCGAAGATCAACGTGCCCGCCGGGAAGCGGTACGCGTACAGCTCGCCGCCGCCCGACACGGTGAGCGCGGGCGTGAGCTGGTAGGACAGGTTCAGGTCCAGCCCCTGCACCGTCACCGGTTTCTCGGCACTGGTGAACAGCGTGACGGGCTCGCCGTTCTCATCGAACTGGCCGGGGTCGAGCAGCGCGAAGTTCTTGATGCGGTTGAAGTTGTACGAGGCGGTCACGGCCAGCCGGTCGTCGGCGTAGTTCAACGCGTAGCCGAGGTTGTGGGAAACCTCGGGCTTCGTGATGCGGCGGTCGATGCGCAGCGTGTCGAGAATGCCGTGGTCCTGCTCGAAGAAGCTGGTCGGCGCGCGGAACCCCTTGCCGATGCTCAAGCGGCTCGCGAGCAGCGGCGTGTGGTGGTACAGCGCATTGAAACGCGGCGAGACGATGCCGCCATAGGCGCTGTGCCTGTCGTAGCGCAGCGAGGCATTGACCTCGAGCGCGTCGTCCAGAAAGCTCCGGTACGCCTGCACGAATGCGCCGGGCACCTTGAAGGTGTAGTTGTCGATGCCGTTGACCAGGGCGCCGGCGTCCGTGCTGCCGTGGCTGCGCAGATTTTCGTAGCGGTAGCTGGCGCCCGAGGTCAGGAGCCACGTCCCCACCGGCACCTGGTAACTGGCCTCGGCGTAGTACTGCTTCTGGTCGCCAAGGTAGGTCGCGAGTTCGTAGAAGCTGTCCTGCCGATGGTGCGCGGCGCCCAGTGCGAGCCGCAGCGTGCCGTCGCCGAGCCGGCGTTCGCCCGACGCAACGAACTGGCTGCGCTTGGTGAAGATGATTTCGGAGAAGCCGCCGCGTCCGCTGTCGTACGGCATGAACTCGCCGTTTTCGGGAATCACCCAGCCGTCGACAAAAGGCGAGCCGTTCGGCCCTCGCGTGAAGTTGAAGGGATTGCCGCTGTTGCTGGCTTTGATTGCCGCGTAGTCGCGGCCGAGCGCGCCACCGCCGCGCTTTTCATCGACGAGGTCGATCCGGCTGCGGATCTTGAAGCCGCCCAGGTCGTCCACGAAGCCGCCGATTCCGAGCATGCGCCGGTCGTAGCCGGTGTACTCGGAGATGCCGTCGCCGTTGGCGTCGACCGAGTTGTGCCGGTTGTAGCTGCCGCTGAGCGTGAACGCGCCGCCATCCAGCGGCTTGGCCAGATAGGCATCGGCCTGCCGCGAGCCGAAACTGCCGGCCTGCGTGCGCAGTTTGGCCGCCAGCTCGGTCGGCCGCCGGGTCACCAGGTTGACCGTGCCGGCCAGCGCCTCAGGTGCGATGAGGCTGGCGCCGGCTCCGCGCGCGATGTCGATGCGCTCCAGGCCATCGACACTCACGCTGTCCAGTCCATAGGCCGAGGACACCGAGGAATAGATCGGAATGCCGTCGATCAGCAGGGTGGTGTAGCGACCGGGCAGGTTGTTCAGCAGCACGTTGCGTACGTTGCAGATGGAGCACTCCACCTGCACCGCGATGCCGGGTTGCTTGTCGACCGCTTCGTTGATGTTGGTGGCGCCCGAGCGCTCGATGCTGCGGGCGCTGATCGATTCGGTGCGCACCAGTTCGTCGCTCAGGGCGCCCGGCCGCATCGAGCCCTGGTTGGTGCGCGCATCGATCGTGACCGATGGCAGCGTTTGCGACGTGGTGGCGGACTGCGCGTGGATGTCCTCCGAATGCGCGAGTGTGGCGGCCAGTACGGCGAACACGGCCATGCCGGGCAGTTGCGCACGCCGCAACGCCAAAGCGTTCTTTGTCATTTTTCTCTCCCTGTGTTGCAAATACGAATTACTCGCATTCTCCGCGAATGCAACAGGATTGCGTTTTAAACACTCGGAGAAATACTCAAAATTTCACACCGGCGCGAAGAACGTGCCGCGCCGGCGGGCGCCCAAAGCAAAAAGGCAGGACCGCTCGCGCGGCCCTGCCCTTCTCGATGATGGCGTTCGCAGTCTTACTGGATCAGCTTGGCACCCGTTTTCGCCTGCAGCGCATCGAAGCTCACGCCCGGCGCGAGTTCGACGACCTTCAGGCCTTCAGGCACCACGTCCATCACCGCCAGGTCGGTGATGATGCGGTCGACCACACCCACGCCCGTCAGCGGCAGCGTGCACTTCTCGAGGATCTTCAGGTCCTCGGTGCCGTCCTTCTTCTTTGCGACATGCTCCATCAGCACGATCACGCGCTTGACGCCGGCCACCAGGTCCATCGCGCCGCCCATGCCCTTGACCATCTTGCCGGGGATCATCCAGTTGGCGAGGTCGCCTTCGGCGCTCACCTGCATGGCGCCCAGGATCGACAGGTTGATCTTGCCGCCGCGGATCATGGCAAAGCTGTCGTGGCTGCCGAAGATGGCCGAGCCGGGGATGGTGGTCACGGTCTGCTTGCCGGCGTTGATGAGGTCGGCGTCGACCGCGTCTTCGGTCGGGAAAGCGCCAATGCCCAGCATGCCGTTCTCGCTCTGCAGCCACACTTCCTTGGTGCCGGTGTGGTTGGCCACCAGCGTCGGAATGCCGATGCCCAGGTTGACGTAGAAGCCGTCTTCGAGTTCTTGGGCGGCACGGGCCGCCATCTGGTCTTGGGTCCAGGGCATTTCAGGCTCCTTCTTTCTTGCCGACAGGGACGGTCGGCACGGGCAGTTCGGTGGCGGCGGCGGCTTGCGCAATGACGGCCTGGGCCTCGACCTTGGCCGCGGCCGCATCGACCGGTGCCGAGGCGCTCACGGTGCGCTTCTCGATGCGCTTCTCGGGCGTGGCGTTGAGCACGATGCGGTGCACGTAGATGCCCGGCAGGTGGATGTCGTCGGGGGCCAGTTCGCCCACTTCGACGATCTTCTCGACCTCGACAATGCAGATCTTTCCGGCCATGGCGGCGGCCGGGTTGAAGTTGCGCGCCGTGAGGCGAAAGCGCAGGTTGCCCGACTTGTCGGCCACGTCGGCCTTGACCAGCGCCACGTCGGGCACCAGCGAGCGTTCCATGACGTAGGTCTCGCCGTCGAACTCGCGCAGTTCCTTGCCTTCTGCCACTTGCGTGCCCACACCGGTCTTGGTGAAGAAGGCCGGAATGCCGGCGCCGCCCGCGCGCAGCTTTTCGGCCAGCGTGCCCTGGGGCGTGAATTCGAGCTGCAGTTCGCCCGCGAGGTACTGGCGCTCGAACTCCTTGTTCTCGCCCACGTAAGACGCGATCATTTTCTTGATCTGGCGCGTCTCGAGCAGCTTGCCGAGGCCGAAGCCGTCGACGCCTGCGTTGTTCGAGATGACGGTGAGGTCCTGCACGGCGGAGTCTTTCAGCGCGTCGATCAGCGCTTCGGGAATGCCGCAGAGACCGAAGCCGCCGACCGCGAGCGTCTGCCCGTCGGCCACGACCCCCTTGAGTGCCGCGTCGGCGGAGGGATAAATCTTGTTCACTCGGGCTCCTTGATGGAATGGTGAGAGTGGGTGGGTGGGGGATGGGGGAAACCCGTCAACGATACTACGTACCCATATACGTAGTATTTCGTAATGGTGACCCCCGATGCCCGAGATCGATTACCGGTTGGCTTTTGAACATGCACCCGTCGGCATGGTCGTCTCGAGCAACCGCACCATCGTGGCCTGCAACCAGCGGGTGTGCGAGATCTTCGGCGCAACGCCCTCCGCACTGGTGGGGCATTCGTTCAGCATCCTCTATCCGAGCGTGGCCGAGTTCGAGCGCATCGGCAAGCGCATGGAGCCGTTCCTCAACGCCAACGGCAACTACGCCGACAACCGCATGATGAAGCGCCTGGGCGGCCTGCACGGCGCCATCGCCGGCGAGACTTTCTGGTGCCACGTCACCGGCCACGCGATGAACCGCGCCGCGCCGCACGAGGCCGGCATCTGGACCTTCGAGGACCTGGGCTCGCGCCGCGCGGTCAAGGCCGAACTCACGCCGCGCGAGCGCGAGGTGGCGGCGCAGGTGATGCGCGGGCTGACCTCCAAGGAAATCGGCAAGGCGCTGGGTATCAGCCACCGCACGGTCGAGCTGCACCGGGCGCGGCTGATGCGCAAGTACACGGCGGCGACCACCGCGGAGCTGGTTCAGAAGCTCATCGCGGGCTGAGCGGCCTGGCGCGCGCTACCAGCGGTAGGTCGCCGTGGCCACGGCCGTGCGCGGATAGCCGTAGTAACAGTTGCCGTAACCGCAGTTGGCGATGTAGGTCTTGTTCGTCAGGTTGCGCAGATTCAGGGCCAGGCTCCAGCGGTCGATGTCGTAACCCACCATGGCATCGAACAGCGTCACTGCGGGCAGCGGTGCCGGCGAGCTTTCGCCATCGCCGCGGGTCGAACCCACGTAGCGCGCCCCCAGTCCGACCTTCACGCCGTTGCCGAAGCGGTAGTCCGCCCACACCGACAGCCGGTTGCGGGGCACGGCGGTCATCTGCTTGCCGATCTGCTCGGGGTTGGCGCTCACCGTGACGATCGCCCTTGGCGTGTAGCTGTAGGAAGCCGTGAGGTTCAGGCGCGAAGCCAACTCGGCCGTGGCTTCGAGTTCGAGGCCGCGCACCGACACCTCGCCGGTCTGTCGCGGCATGAAGTTGCCGTCGTAGGTGATGTAGTTCTTGCGCCGCAGGTCGAAGATGGCCGCGCTGTAGCTCTCCTTGCGGCCCGGCGGCTGGTAGCGCACCCCGGCCTCGTACTGGCGCCCCGTCTCGGGCTTGTACGGGTCACCCGTCTCCGGATTGACTTCGCCGCTCGGCCCGAACGACTCGGCGTAGCTCAGATACGGCGCCCAACCGTTCGGCGCAAGGTAGACCAGGCCCGCACGGCTGGTGAACTTGTGGTCGGCAGTGCGCGCGGTCGTGTGGTCCAGCCGGTCGTAGGCGTTGCTATCGGCGCGGTCGTAGCGCCCGCCGAGCGTCAGCACCCAGCTGTCGCGCCACTTGATCTGATCCTGCAGGTACACCCCGGTCTGGGTCGTGCGGTTGATGCCGTCGCCGTACGGTGCGGGCAGTTCGAACACGCCGCCATAGACCGGCGCATAGATGTTGAGAAGAGGCGCGCTGCCTCCGCTGATGCTGACCGCATCGACCCGTGTGCGCTGGTAGTCCAGGCCCGCGAGCACCTTGTGCTGCCAGTCGCCGATCCTGAAATCAGCCTGCACCTGGTTGTCGATGGCGAAGGCGGAGATCCGTTCCCGGCTGCCCGCCAGGGTCCTGGACAGGAACTGGAAATTGGACGGATCGTTCGGCACGTCCGCATTCAACGTGGCGAAGTTCGGCGCCTGCAGCTGGGCGTAGTCCATCTTCAGGCGCCCGTAGCGGGCGTTCTGGCGCACGGTCCATGTGTCGTTGATGCGGTGCTCGAACTGGTAGCCGATCATGTCCTGGTCCTGGTGGAAACGATCGAAATTGGGATCGCCGACAAAGAGCGAACTCGGCAGGTAGGTGCCGATGGCACTCGGCACCAGCGAACCCGCCGCAGGCCGAACACGCGTGTAGACGCCCGCACGGGTGCGGCTGAACTGCGAGAGCAACGTCAGCGTGGTGTCGCTCGATGGTTTCCAGGTCAGCGAGGGGGCGATGTAGCTGTAGTCGTCGGGCATCTTCCCCGCAGGAAGCCGGGCATCGCGCAGCACGCCGGTAATGCGGTAGAGCAGCTTGCCTTCGCTGTCGAGCGGGCCGGAGAAATCGCCCGCGACTTGGCGACGGTTGTGGTCGCCAACCTGCATCTGCAACTCGTGCAGGGGTTCGGCCGTGGGACGCTTGCTCACCACGTTGACCACGCCACCCGGATTGCCCAGGCCGTACAGCACGGAAGACGGACCGCGCAGCAGCTCGATGCGCTCGGCGCCGTAGTTGTCGGTCTTCCAGACGCCGAAGGTGCCGTTGTTGCGCAGCGGCAGTCCGTCCATGTAGAAGCCGGGGCTGTAGGCGTCGAAGCTGCGCACCGAGATCCAGTCGTAGCGCGAATCGGTCCCGTAGGGCGTGGTGCCGACGCCAGGGCTGTAGCCAAGCGCATCTTTCAGCGTGGTCGCACCGATGGCCTGCACGCGGTCGGCCGTGACCACCGAGATCGACTGCGGCGTTTCGATGATCGGGCTGTCGGTCTTGGTGCCAGTCGCGCTGCGCGTGGCGAGGTAGCCGCGCACCGGGCCGTTCGCGGTTTCGCGTTCCGCCTCGGCTTCGACCACCACCGCCGGCAACGTCGTCGAAGTGGACGCCGCGCCGGACGGCCGGGCCCTGATCACCACGGCCCGGCCGTCTGGCTCCGCGACGAGGCCGCTGCCCGCGAGCAGCCGCTCCAGCGCCTGGACGGGCGTCAGGCTGCCCGCCACGGCCGGTGCAGCTCGCCCGGCCACCAGCGCCGGCGGCACGATGAGCTCGATGCGCGTCTGGCGCGCCCAGTCGTTGAGCGCCTGGCCCAGCGGCTGCGCGGCGATGTCGAGCAACATGGGCGCCTTCGGCTGCGCGCTCGCGCCTTGCTGTGCATGAGCGGCGGGGATGCCGAGGGCCAGCGCAATGGCCAGGACCACGGGTGCGGGCCGGAACACGGGACGGTTCATTTCGTATCTTCTCCTGAGGGTGAGTTGCTTCTTCACCCGGGTAGACGCGCGAAGTCGGCCGAACCCTATGTCACCTGCGCACGATCTCCATCGCGCCATCGGCATCGCGCAGGCGCACGGGGGCCGCCTGCGGCAACACCCGGATGAAGCTGTCGGGCCGTGCCGGGTTGAAAGTGCCCGTGACACGCAGACTCGCCACCGCGGCATCGCGGATCACGAGGCGGGTGTCGCCGTAGCGCTCCAGCTCCGCCAGCACCTGGTCGAGCTGGGCGTTGTCGAAGCTCAGGCGGTTGTCGCGCCAGGGCGCGATGCCGGCCGTCGAGATGGGGGAAACGGGTGCGAGCACGCCATGGGCATCGCCAACGGTCTGCTGGCCCGCGCTCAGGTCGAGCGCTTTTGCGGACGCCGCTGCCGACGCATCGGCACCCACGCGACGGACCCGCACGCGCCCTTCCTCCACCGCCACGCGCACCCCGTCGTCGCCGGGTAGCCCGGGCGTATGCCGCACCGAGAACCGCGTGCCGACGACCGTGATGCGCAACGGCCCCGCCAGCACGTCGAACGGCCGCGCCGCATCGCCGTGCACGCTGAAGACGGCCTGCCCCGCAACCAGCTTCACCTCGCGACGTTGCCGGTAGTAGGTGACCTGCACGCGCGTTGCCGTGTCGAGCCGCAGGTAGCTGTCGTCGGGCAGGCGCACCTGCAATTGCTGACCGCGCGGCGTGCTGAAGTCTTGCGCGAACACCGGCTGGGCCTGCCAATGGTTCCAGCCCATGACCCCTGCGACGCCAGCCACCGCGGCGACGGCGGCTGCGGAGAAAGCCGGCACCAGAAAGCGGCGGCGCGACGGCCGGGCATCCGCGCGCTCGGCTGCCAGATCGGCCTTCAGGTTGGCGCGAAGGATACGAAGGCCCGCGGCGGGCAAGCGATCGATCGCCGCCCCATCGTCCTGCAGGCGCGCATAGGCGCTCCGGTGGCCGGCATCGGCCTCCAGCCAGGCCTGGAACACCGCCTCATCGCCCGCGCCGAATCCGCCGCCGGTGCGGCGGACGAACCAGTCCAGGGCCTCGTCGTCGAGGCCGGGGTCCGGAAGGACGCGTTGCGGTGAGGTCATGGGGCTTTCATTCCGGTAGACGCACGAGCCGCCTCCAACCCTACGTGCCTTGCCCGGAGCCACCGTGTTTCGTTGTACTTGTTCATTCGTGATCGCGTTTTCTTCTTCTTTGCAGCGGGGCTGCCGCAGTCGAGGCGCCTTCCTCGACCTCTTGCCGGCAGCGCCTGCACGCTGCGACGGCATTCTTGACGTGCTGCTCCACCATCTTCACGCTGACGCCCATGCGGCGCGCCACCTCGGCATGCGCGAGCCCGTCGAACTTGTGCAGGATGAAAGCCTCGCGGCATCGCGGCGGCAGCCGGTCGATGGCGGCCAGGATCGTATTGACCATCTGCTGCGACGCGAGCGCCGCATCGGGCTCGAAGGCCGTCGGGCCGAGCGTGTTGTCCGCCTCGTCGGAGGCCATGTCGTCTTCCGGCTCGGCATAGCGGGCGCGAACCTCGCTGCGCCGGCCCTGGTCGATGACCAGGTTGCGCGCCGTGCGGTACAGCAGCGCACGCGGCTCCCGCACCGGCTCGCCAGCCTGCTGCGCCGCATACACGCGTGCGTAGCTCTCCTGCACCATGTCGGCCGCGGTTGCGCGGTCGGACACCTTGCGGGACAGAAAACTCAGGAGTTCGCGGTAATAACGCTCGAACACGGGGCCGCCACAGCCGGAATGAATGGGTCGAAGTCCTAGGGACGGGCTGGCTTCGACGGAGCGTGGCTGGCCTGATGGGATCAGAACATGGTGAGCGCCGATTATCGGCCACGCGATCACCGGACACGGCGGGAAGTTCCAGCACCCGCCCCGCGGATCGTTTCGAAAACGGAAACGCCGTGTCTGCGAAAGCGCCGTGCCGCTGCGCGCTCGCAGGCCTATCGTGGAACCCATGCGAACAAGCCGTTCGCAGCCACTTCAGGAGAACTTGATATGTCCACAGCGCTTCATTCCGAAAAGAACCTCCTTCAGCAAACCCGGCTGTCGGCCGCCCAGGTCCACGCCATTGCCACGCACCGCCTGCCGGTGACGCTGACCCTCGCGGCGATCATCCTGTCGGTGCTCGGCGTCAGGAACTGAGGCCTTCTTTCTATTTCTTCTTGAGCGCCGCCGGGGGTCTGGCGGCAACGGGCTGTGCGACAGGGGCCTTGACCCAGCCGCGCAGCATCACGCCCAGGCAGATGCCGGCCGCGAAGATCGCCCAGTACACCCAGGTTGGCAGGTTTTCCGCGCCGCTGTGCAGGTTCATGCCGAAGGCCGCACCGATGGCCATCAGCGGAAAGGTCAGCGCGGCGATGGTGTTGAGCTTGTGCTGCGCGCGGCTCATCTCCATGGCCGATCGCGCCTGCGCCTCCGCCGCATCCGCAAGCCGATAGTCGAGCGACATGCGCGTGTCCGCCAACAGGAGCTCGAAGCCGCGCGCGATCTCGACCGCGTGGTCGCGCAGGTCGATCAGCATCGGGTCGTCCTTGACGGCATCGCGTGCGGCCTGCAGGGTGTCCTGCATGTTCCTCGCCGCACGGGAAAGCGGAATCAGCGGGCCCAGGATCTGGAACAGATCCTGGGAGGTCTCTGCCGACTGGTGCCGGATCTCGAACGTACTGAAGGCCGTGCGGTAGCTTTCGAGCAGCTTGGCGAGCGCCCGCTCGCCGGGGTTGTTGCCCTTGTGCAGCCAGGCGCCGTCGGGCTTGCGCAGGAACACGGCGGGCTTGCGCTCCGCGCCGGTTCCGGCGGGCGGCTCGTGCAGGATCACCGTCAGGTGGCCCTCTTCGTGAATGATGCGTTGGGCGCCGTAGGTCGAGCCGCCCAGCCGCTGCTGCATCTGGGGCGGCAGTTCCCAGTCGTAGTCGATTCGTCTTGGCATCAGGCGGCCTGAAGGTCTTTCCACAAGGTGTCGAACTCATCCGCAAAGCGGCGCACGAGCGCCGGGTCGTTGCTGACGATCACGTTTTCCTCGTTGTATTCGCAGGCGCTGCGCGTCCAGTTGTAGCTGCCGTTGATGAGCCGCGCGCCGTCGAAGATCGCGAACTTGTGGTGCATGTGCGCCTCGGTGCGGTCCACCGCCACCGGGATGCCGGCCGCGCGCAATTGGCCGACGTCGCTGCCGCGGTCGAACTCCTTGTCGTTGTCGGTAATGAAGCGCACCGCCACGCCGCGCCGGTGCACGGCCAGGATTTCCGCCGTGATGCGGTCGTCCGACAGCGTGAACACGCACAGGTCGACCGAGCGCCTGGCCGCCTTCAGTTGCTGGTTGATGGCCTGAAGACACGCCGTGCCCGGGCTGAAGAAGGCCTGCGAGCTCACGGTGACGGCATCCGGCGAGCGGCCGATGTCGATCGCGCGGACCACGCCTTCGAGCCACTTGAGCAGCGACAGCTGCTCGGGGTCGGCGGTGCGGGCGCGCACCAGGTCGAAAGCGCGGTTGCGCAGCTGGCGCAGGCCGTCTTCGGGCGGCGAGGCTTCGCGCAGGGTGTGGACCAGCACGCGGCGCTCGTCGTCGCTCAGGCGCGCATCGGCCAGCGTGGCATCCAACTGGGCGAGCAGTTCGGGCAATGCGGACATTCAATGATCCTTGTCGGATTTGGGAGCACGCCTGGGGGCCGGTCGACTTGCCTGCACCTCGGCTGCCAGACGCTCCATGTCCTGCCTGATCGACCGGTCCAGTTCGAGGCGGCGTTCGGTGGCAGTGACCAGCGGCAGGATCAGCTCCCGGTAGGTCACCGCGATCTGCAGCATGGCGTCGGCCAGGCGCTGGCTTTCGCTGGCGCCTTCAGGGGGCGGCGCGGGCTTGAGCGCATCGACCGCGCGCGCCACGTCGAGCATGCTGCTCGCGATGCGCTGGCTGCCGTCGACGTCGGCGCCGCCGAGCTTGCGCTGCCGCACGAACTCGTCGCAGATGACGGTCCAGCGCGCGCTTTCTTCCGGCGTCGGGCTGCCCAGCAGTTGCGCGAGGCGCAGCAGGTTTTCTTCGGCGCCCGTGGTCAGCGTCTGCGCCTCGCCGCGGTAGTGGTCGCGCAAGAGCGCATCGAGCTCGTCGTCGCGCATCAGCGGCGTGATCTTGCCCGCGAGCTTGGTCATGTTGCGGTAGCTGCCCTGCAGCTTGAACGGCGGCGCGGCGCGGTAGGCCTCCTGCTGCGCGGCCGATTCAATGTACGCCAGGTTGACCTTGAGCAGCAGGTCGCGCGCCCTGAACAGGCGCTGCAGCAGCGCCTTGATTTCCTCGAGCTCTACCGCGCTGTAGGCGTGCGAGAGCGCGCTGCTCGGCACGTCGTGGCCCTGCGCCATCTTCACCAGCAGCTGCACGTCCTTGGGGTCGCGCGAGGCCAGCGGCATCAGCGTGGGGTTGGAGGTCAGGCTGTTCTCGATGTACGAGAGCGAAAACGCCGCCTCGCGTCCCGAGAGCACGTCGCCCAGGTTGTAGATGTCGGCCCGGTTGGCCAGCATGTCCGGAATCTTGAACACGTCGCCCGACTCGGTGTAGGGGTTGCCCGCCATCACGATCGCGAAGCGCTTGCCGCGCATGTCGTAGCTGCGCGGCTCGCCGTTCCACACGCCCTCGATGCGGCGCGTGCCGTCGGCCAGCGCAATGAACTTCTGCAGAAACTCGGGGCTGGTGTGCTGGATGTCGTCCAGGTACAGCATCACGTTGCTGCCCATCGCAAGGCCCAGGTTGAGCTTTTCCAGCTCCTGCCGCGCCGCGCTGTTGGGCGCGTTGGCCGGATCGATGGCGGTCACGCCGTGGCCGAGCGCGGGGCAGTTGATGCGCACGAAGATCAGCCCGAGCCGGTCGGCCACGTACTCCATCAGCGTGGTCTTGCCGTAGCCGGGCGGCGAGATCAGCAGCAACAGGCCCATGCGGTCGGTGCGGCTGCCCTCGCCCGCCGAACCGATCTGCTTGGCGAGGTTGTCGCCGATGATGGGCAGGTAGAGCTCGTCGATCAGCTGGTTGCGCACGAAGGTCGAGAGCGGCTTGGCCTGGAACTGGCCGAGCTTGAGCCGCGCCTTCTCGCGCTCCAGCAGCTCGTGGCGCAGGCTGTGCAGCGCCTCGTAGCCCGGCACCGCGTGCATGGTGTGGAACAGGAAGCGGCGCCAGAAGTCGTTGAGGTTCAGCGTCATGCGTCCATCGGCCACACGCGGATGCTCGCCACGCAGGCCTTCGACCGTACGGTCGAGGGCCGCGTTGACGCGGGTGCGCTGCAACGGAATGGCCAGCACGCTGGCTGCGTCGTCGACCCAGTCGAGCATCTGCGGCGCCTGATGAACGGCGTAGGCGCGCACCCAGTCGCGGGAAAGACGCCAGCGCTCCGCCGGCGGTGCGGCATCCAGGTCGTGCTGCCAGGCGTCGCGGCGGCCGCCGCGCTCCAGTTCGCGCAGCAAGGCGGCGGCCAGGTCTTCACCCGCACCCGAGACGGCCCAGGTTTCGCCGCCGTGCTCGCCTGCCAGTTCGCGCACCAGGTAGGCGGCCGCCTGGTCGCACAGCGTGGACACACGGCCGTCGTGCGCATCGCGTTCTTCTTCGTTCGCGTCCGCCGCCAGCGGCAACATGTCGGGCACCACGTCGCGCGAGAAATGATTCAGCGCGCGCGCCGTGTCGGCTTCGAGCTGCTCGAGCGCGTCGCGTCGGCCGAACAGGGTCTGCATCTGCATCGCGGCGCGCGCGCGGCGCAGCAGCGATTCGCGGTGGGCGATCAGGTGGCCGTGCTGCCAGTAGAGCAAGGCCAGCGCGCGTTCGGTCGGCCCCCAGGCGAGCAATCCGGCCTGGTCCTGCATCGCGACGAGCGCGCCCAGCAGGCGCAATGCGTCGTCGTCGTGAATGCCCTTCTGGTAGCCCTCCTGGTACCGCGCCGCGGCGAAGCGGCGAACCATCTCCAGCAACTTCGGATGCAGCGGGTCTTCAGCCAGCAGCGTGAGCACCTCGGTCCAGTTGCGCTCGGCCTTCCCGTCGAGCAAGGCCTCCAGAAGACGGCCGGCCAGGTATTCGGCGCGCGAGAGATCCGGTGTTTCGGACACCAGCGACTGGTTCCAGTAGCGCTGCAGCGGCAGCAGACGGGGTTCGTCCACCGGACTCAGGTAGTCGGTGCCCGTGACCTGGTAGGCCATGCCTTCGTCGCGGGCCACCAGCGTCAGGTCGACCGGCTGGCGGTGCACGGTGAAGGCGTGGCGGCCGAGGCGCAGCGTGTCGCCGCCTTCGCTCACCAGCTCGCGCTTGTCGCGGATCGAACGCAGGGCCTGGTCGCGCGCGGTCTTCAGGCGCGTATCAAGCTCGTCGGCCGGCACCGCCGCGCCCAGCGTGCGCAAATCGGCGATCAGCGTGCGCAGCTTGCCGATCATCGGGTCGGCCGCGAAGTAGCTGTGAACCTGCGTGAGGTCGGCCAGCTGCGCAATGCGGCGCGGAATGCCGTCGAGGATGCGCCCCGCCGCATCGACCACGCTTTGCGCACGGCGCTGGCGAGATTCGACCAGGCTCTGCCTGCGTGCGGACAGCGCTTCGTACACCGTTTCGCGCTTCTCGGCGATGTCGGCCAGAAAGTCTTCCTGCTCGGCGAAGCGGCCTTCGATTTCTTCCAGCTGGGCCAGGAGGCGCGTGAGCGCGTCGTCGCACTTCTCGGGCGTGTCGGCAAACTCCAGCGCGTTTTCGACCGCCTGGCTGAAGAGCTTGAACTGCGCGCCGAACTCCGCGCGCGCCTCGGTCGCGCCCAGCGACTTGCGCCGCATGCGTGCATCGGCGCGCATACGGTTGATGTCGGCGTAGATCAGCGAGATGCGGTCCAGGATCGAGGTTCGGATCACCGCGTCGCCGCCCGGCAGGCTGCCCAGCTGCTCGGTCAGCAGGTCGAGGCCGGCGGCCTGTTCGTCCAGCGTGGTGAGCATCTGCCCGAGCGCGGGCGAAGTGGCCAGGTTGGGCAACTCGAGCGCGAGCTTGTCGAGCGCCTGACGCTGGCCGTTGAAGGCGGTGTCGGCCGCCAGGAACTGCATTGCGCGTTCGCCGATGCGTTGCTGCTCGGCTTCCAGCGCGGCGTCCATCGCGGCGATGCGCGGAAGGTCGGCATAGCGCAGTTCCTTGAGCATCTGCAAGGCGCCGCGCCGCTCGCGCAGGCGGCCCAGCGCCTTCACGAAGTCGTCGGGTGCGCGCCAGATGGTGCTTGCAATGTCGACCATCAACGCGCGTTGCTCGTCTTCGGCCCGAGCCAATGCACGCGCGGTTTCGCGTCGGATGGTGTCGACTTTCTCGAACTCGGCCAGCGTGCTGCGCGCCACATCGGCAATGCTGCGCAGCTCGGCCATGAGACCGGCGGATTCGGGCGCGTCGAGCCAGAAGTAGGCATCGCTCACGCGGGTGCACTGGCGGATCAGATCCTCGTAGGCGGCCTTGGTCGGCGCCTGTTCGCGCACCGCGCGGGCAATGCCCATGAGGTCGCTCACACCGCGCACCAGCTCGGCGTTGCCGATCTTGCCGAAGAAGCCGGTCGCGGGCGGCTGCGCGCTCACATGTTCTTCGCTGGCAAAAGGCGTCTGCCACAGCTGCATCGGGTGCACGCGCGTGGGCTCGCCCTCGCTGTCCTGGGACACCAGGATGCGGCCGTCGGCAAAACGCGCATAGCCGTTGGCGATGATCGGCGTGGCGAGCTTCTTGTCGATCAGGTTGTAGTTGAAGATCGCATAGCGACCCGGCTTCGGATCGTAGAAAACATAGGCCACGTCTTCGCCGTTGGGCGAGCGCAGCATGCGCTTGAAGCGCAGGTTTTCCACCACCTCGCCCGGCAGGTCGAAGCGCTTGCGCTCGCCCGATTGCAGGTAGTAGCCGCCCGGAAAGATGATGCCGTGGTCTTCGGGCAGCTGCACGCAGGAGCCGCCGATGGCGTCGATGCGCTCGACCTGCTGGGTGCGGATGTTGAACACCAGGTAGCGCGTGACCTGCTCGCGGTAGGGCTTCACCCGCAGCAATATCAGCATGCCCAGCTTGGCCCAGGCGATCTCGGCGTCGGTGAGCGACTGGCTCTTGTCCTCCACCGGCTCGCTGTAGATGCCGAGCCCGCTCTCGGTGTTGTTCTCGATCTTGATCGTGAAGTCGCCGCCCAGCGTTTCGACGAACACCGTGTCCAGCACGTTCACATGCGGATGCTTGCCGCCCACATGGTCCTCGCGCGTGGCAACGGTCCACTCGAAGTCGTGGCTCGCGGGCAAGGCGATGTCGCGCTCGCCGCGGTTGTCGATGTAGCTGATGCCGCCGTCGCGCTCGATGGCCCAGCGGAACACGCGCACGTCGTGCAGCTGCTGGCCGATCTGGAACGAGGCCAGGAGCTTGTCTTGCGTGACGCGCAGCTGCAGCATCGTGGCCTGCTTGTAGTAGGCGTAGAGCTCGCGGAAGTCGGAGACGAAGCGCGTGTCTTCCAGGAAGGTCCCGGCCAGCGGCACCGGCTGCAGTTCGTCGTTTTCGGTGGCCGCTTCGCCGGGCGTCGCGAGCCGGTAGAGGCCGAACACGTCGCTCACGGCCGTTTCCTTGCGCAGGCCAATGAAGACGTTGTAGCCGAACAGCAGCAGATCGCCGATGCGCACGATGTCGCGCGACGCGGCGTTGTTCTCGGTGCGCGCGCGGGTGCGCAGTATCAGGGCCTGGTCGGAGCGGCCGAATTCGGCCAGGCGCTGCTCGTTGAGCGCTTGCGTCTTCTTGAGCAGGCCCTCGCCCTGGGTTTCGAGCCGCTTTTTCAGCAGGTCGTAGCTGCCGCTGCCGGACACCAGCGCTTCGGTCGGGTCTGTGGCGGACTGGGTGCCGGACGGCGTTCCCGTTTCGTCGGTGGATTGCATGGATCGGCGCGGTCAGTCCGCGCGCAGCAGTGCGAGCAGTTCGTCGCGGTGAGGCTGGGCGTCGAGCCAGGCGCGGATGCGGTCCAGCTCGTCGATGCAGTCGTTGCCGTAGCGGCGGCGCAGCGCGGCCAGGCGCACTTCGCGCACCTCCTCGGTCTGCAGCCGGCGCTGGTGGCCGTCGGACAGCAATTCATCGAGCCGGCCTGCAAGGCCGCGGCTCACGATGGCGCGCCATTCGCCCGCGTCGAACCAGAGGTTCTGGCAGGCGACGCAGCGGTCGATGCGGAAGTCGGGCCCGGCGCTCACACGCAGGCGTTGCATCAGTCGGTCGCATTCGGGGCAGTGCCGCACGGCGGCGAGGTCGAACACCTCGATGACTTCATCATCGACCTCGTGCGGCACGCGCTTCGGGTCTGCTGCCTTCCAGGCGCGCCAGTCGTCCATGGCCATCACCATGCCGTGGCAATCGGCGCACTGCACGCCCAGCAACGCCTCGGCCAGCGCCACGGGCCGCATCGCCGCATGCGCGGAGCAGCCGCACTTCAGGTTCGGATTCATGCGCGCGCTCCGGTCAATGGCGGAAGGTGGAAATCAGGTTCTGCAATGCAGACTTCTGGCTCTCGGTGCCGTCGGCGGCGATCTTGCTCATGAGGGAAGCCACGCTCAGGTTCTGGATCTCGCCCGACGCGCTGCCCAGCGCGCCCACGATGTCGCGCACGTCCTTCACCACGTCGCGATCGCCCGAGAGCTGGTCCTTGAAGGCGACCTGTACCGCCTGGCTCTTGGAGATGACGCCGTCGATGCCCTTGCCCACCGAGAGCGAGCGCACGAAGCTGTCGAAGTAGTCGCCCGAGCCGCCCACGATGTCGATCTTGGCGTTGGCGAGCGCCGTACCCAGCACGTCGGCCTGCTCCTTGGCGATGGCGGTCTGCGCGTCGATGCCTTTCATGGTCTCGATGTGCGACTTTTCCAGGCGCATGCGGAATTCTTCGTGGTCGCGGGTTTCCGGGCTCATCGACTTCATGGCCTCGAACTTCTCGTGCAGGCCCTTGGCCTCGGCGTTGAAGCGGGCTTCGATGACCTGCGCATCGGCCTGGCCCGACTTCAGGGTGGCTTCTGCATCGGCGGTACGCACGCTCACATCGGCCAGGCCCAGCTTTTCCTTGCCCGAGGCTTCGGCGTCGAACTTGGCGCGCATGCCGGCGGCTTCGGCCTGCGAGCGCGCTTCGATCACCTGCGCATCGGCTTGGCCGGCCTTGAGGATGGCGTCGGCATCGGCCTGCCGCACATGCACGTCGGCCAAGCCCAGCTTCTCCTTGCCCGAGGCTTCGGCCTCGAAGGTGGCCAGGCGCGCCTGCGCGGTGGCGATCTCGACCTTGGCGGCCGCCAGGCCCGGTGCGGCCGAGAGGGCTTCCACGCCCTCGGCTTCGCGCTTCTTCGATTCGGCGTCGCGCTCGGCCACCTTGAGCTTGGCGTCGGCCAGCGTGAGCTCTTCGGCGGCCTTGTGACGGGCGCGCTTTTCTTGCGTTTCGGCCGCCTTCACGTCGATCACCATCTTCTCGTCGGCCTGGCCCTCGGCCATGATCACGACGGATTTCTTGGTGCGCTCGGCCTCGGCCACCACGCGCAGCTCCTTGATGGCTTCTTCCTGCTCGGCCACCGTGCGCTCGACCACGATGCGCTCGCGGATCACATCGGCAATGGCCTTCTTCTGCACTTCGACGGCCTTGTCCTTTTCGATGCGCTGCAGCGTCACTTCCTTCTCGCGGTCGACGATCTCCAGGTCGCGGGCACGCGTGACCTTTTCTTCTTCGATAGCCACCGCGCGCTTGCGGTTGTTCTCGGCCACTTCCTTTTCGCGCTGGACGTTTTCCTGCTGCACCGACACGGTCTGCTCCGAGAGCAGGCGCGCGGTTTCGGACTTGGTGCGCTCTTCGGACTGGATCTTGGAGGTTTCGGCTTCCTCGCGGGCGCGCACGCTGGCAATTTCGCGATGCTGGCGCGAGGTGGCGTCGGCCTGCTGTCGTTCGAGCTCCAGCAGGGCTTCCTGCGTCTCGACGTTCTTCTTCTTGATCTGCATTTCCTCGTTGCGGCGCAGCTCGTTGGTGCGCACATGCTCGAAGGCCGTCAACTCGGTGATCTTCTTGATGCCCTGCGCATCGAGGATGTTGTTGGCGTCCAGTTCCGACAGCGGCGTCTGCTCGAGGTAGTCGATGGCGGCGTCTTCGAGTACGTAGCCCGAGAGGTCGTTGCCGATCTGGCTGATGATCTGGTCGCGGAAGCCGTCGCGCGCCTGGTAGAGGTCGACGAAGTCCATCGACTTGCCCACCGTCTTGAGCGCTTCGGAGAACTTGGCCGAGAACAGCTCCTCGAGCGTCTCGTGGTTCGATGCGCGCGCGCAACCGATGCCCTGCGCCACCTTGAGCACGTCGTCGGCCGTCTTGTTGACGCGCACGAAGAACTTCACCTTGATGTCCGCGCGGATGTTGTCGCGGCAGATGAGGCCTTCGTTGCCGGAGCGGTCGATCTCGATGGTCTTGACCGAGATGTCCATCAGCTCGGCCTTGTGGATGATCGGGTAGACCATGCGACCGGTGAAGGTGACCTCGGGCTCGGCGCGCAGCGTGTTCACGATGAGTGCATGGCCCTGCTCGATCTTTCGATAGAACTTGGCGAACATCGCGAACAGGCCGAGGATGACCACGGCCAGTATGACCACGGCAAAGATGATGGGCTCCATTTTTTCTCCAGATGCTTTAAGAGCGAACGAACGTTGAGGGGGTGCGCGCGGTCAGACGAGGTCTTCGTGCGCCGCGATGAGGTAGCGGCCTGCCACCTCGTCGTATTCGAGGATCAGCGCGTGCGAGCCGCGCTTGAGGGTGTTGGGCGTGGGCGCCCAGACGCGGATGTTCAGGCTGGCGCCGCGGCGCGCCACTTCGGCGCGGCCGTCTTTCTCGTTCACCACGCCGGTGATCACGCGGCAGGTCTGGCCGACCAGCGCGGCATTGCTCACGGCGGTGTGGCTCACGAACAGGCCCCTGAGCGGCCGGATGGCGACCGCGGTGACGGGAATGGCGATGGCCGCGCTGGCCACCAGCAGCACCGTGCCGGCCACCACCTTGAGCAGCATCGTCGGCACCAGCGGCAGCAGCCACTCGCCGCCCAGGCAGGAGACCGTCCAGGACACCAGCACCAGCAGGCTCACGGCCACCGAAAACGGCACGCCGTTCAGCCCGAAGGCCACAACGTAGCTTGCGAGCTGCCCGACGTCGCCGCTGTCGCCGTCGGCATGCGTGTGCAGGTCGATGTCGATGCCGCTGTGCTCGATGTCCACCATGCCCAGCACCGCGAGCACCCAGTAGATCAGCACCACGCCCAGCAGCACGGTGTAGATCGCGGTGGGGTAGCCCACCACCGCATCCATGAAATTGCCCATTGATCCCTCCCGCGTGCGGGTTGTTTTGTTGTTTTACTTGCGGCTCGGCTTCCCTGCGCCGGCCTTCTTCTTCCCACTGGCAAATGCAATCAGGTCGCGCGTGGCCCTCTCCTTGATGGCCAGGCGGTCGTCGGCGGCCAGGCCGTAGCGCTGCGCCAGAAACGCATAGTCTGCCCCACTGAGGGACACCGTCAGGCGCGGGCGCTTGGGCTTGGACGTGGTCGCCAGGCCCAGCACCTGCCGGATCTGGTCGGAGGTGGACACGTGCTGCGCAAAAGCCGCCGCGCGCACCGCCTCCAGCACGGCCTCTTCCACGTCGAACGCCACCTGTACGGCGCGTATCGCCTCGTCCGAGCCTTGCCAGCGAACCGGCTTGACCCGCACGTTCATTCGGAGGCCGGTCCGCTCGGGTTGGCCTGGCGGGCGCGGATGCGCTCCATCACCTTGCCGGTGCGGTCCGCGTCGCTGCCGATGCCCGCGGCGGCCAGCTTTTTCTCAAGCGCCTGGTGGCCCAGTTCGTTCTCGAGCGCCTGGCCGGCGGTCATGCGGTCGGCCAGGTCTTCGTGGCGTGCGCGGATGCGTTCGAGCGACTCACGCGCATTGGCCAGGCGCGAACCGCCGCTGCCGATGTTCTCGGAGATCGACTGCGTGGCGCGGTAGACGCTCTCGGTGGTCTTGGCGATGCCGATTTCGCGCTCGTGCTCGCGGATGCGCGCCTCGGCCGACTTGATCAGGTCCTTGAGCCTGGAGACCTGCAGCGAGTAGGAGGCATGGGCCTTGGCCTGCTCCTCGAGTTCCTGCTCGATGGTGCCGATCTTGGCGGCCACGTCCAGCGCCAGGCCTTCCTGCGTCTTGTTGAGCGCCTCCAGCGCCAGGCCTTCGTAGCGCGCGGCCTCGTTCTTCAGGCGCTCGATCTGGCGGGCCGATTGCATTTCCTTGGCCATCACGCCGGTGAGGTCGCCCTTGGCCTTTTCGATGCTGTGCTTGGCGTCGATGATTTCCTGTTCGTAGATGCGCGTGGCGTTGCTGTCGACCACGCTCTCGCCGATTTCACGCGCGCTGCCGCGCAGCAAGGTGACCAGCTTCTTGATGACTGTCATGGTGATCTCCGCTTAGTTCAGGAATTCGGACAAGGCGTCCAGGGCATCGAGCGCGTTGTCGCTGAGCACGGCCACTTCTCGCGCGACGTCTTCCACGCTCGCATTGCGCCCCAGCGCACCGGTGAGCACGTAGCGGCCGTCCACGCGCCCGAAGGACGACAAGGGCACCGAAGGGTTGAGGTCGAGCAGCGATTCGAGCAGTTCGGTGCGCCGTTCGGGCTTCACTTCTTCTTCGGTCCACAAATAGCAGATGCAGATGATCTGCATGTCCGAACTCGTGATGAAGATGGGCAGCTCGTCGCGCCCTTCGATGCTCACCTGGACCACCGGCGTATTACCCGGAATGGGCTGCAGCTGCACAGGCAGCCCACCCATTGCGGCACCGGCCAGCGCATCGAGCCCCTTGAGTTGATCGAGCAGTGATTGCATACCTCTCCTTGTGGTTGTGTACCGTTGGAAGCGAGCCGCGCTTCGACGGACCCACTGTAGGCGCTCCGACATAACATGTCAAAGAATCTTTTGGCCTATGCCCATGACTTTCGGCACTGGCGCGCGTGGATATGCTGGTCTTCTTTTTGCCTGAGGCGCGTCGATGCCTACCTTGCTTGTCCTCGCAGCATTCGCACTGCTGATCGCCATGGTCTGGCTCGTTCCCCGCGTGGGCGCCCGGATTGCAAGGCGCCGCCTGCCCGCACACCCCAGCACGCCGCCCGCGGGCTTCGTCGACGACGACGCGCCCGCTGAAATAGCACTCGACGAAGCGCCGGCGTTTCCGCTGCGCCCGAACCTGGACGTATCCAACGGCCTTCCCTTGCTCGATTGGCAAGCGCTCGGCGAATGGGCTTCATCGTTGAATGACCCAGGCCTCCAACGGCAAGCCATGGCGCTGGGAAAACGCGCCTGGCTGCTCCATCTGAGGGACGCCCTGGGCCCGCACTTTCACTTGTACGAATCCGAGCGGGCCTGGGTGCTCTCCTCGCTGGAACACGTCGTGGCCGCCGCCACCGCGGCCTATGTAGAGACCGCGCGAAAGCGCATTCAGCGAGTGCTTGCAGGCATCGCGTCGTTCGAAGCCGACGACAGGAGCATCCTGCTGGTCGTGGACGACGAAGACACCTACTACGGCTATGTGTCGGGCTACTACCCCGAGCAGGGCGAGTTTGCATTGAGCGGCGGCATGTTCATCGATGCCGGGTGTCCGCACTTCCTGGCCAAGCGAGCGGACCTTGCAGCCATCGAGCCTGTCATCGCCCACGAGATGACGCACAGCGCCCTGTCCCATCTCGACTTGCCGAGGTGGCTGGACGAAGGGCTGGCGGTCAACACCGAACGCAGGCTCACGGGCCCGGGCGCGGCGCAGCACACGCCGCAGGAATTGCGACGCAAGCACCTGGCGTTCTGGGACGAGGCGACGATCCAGGCGTTCTGGTCGGGCGAGTCGTTCTTCAGGACCGACGACGGCAACCTGCTGTCCTATGAGCTCGCGCGCATCATGGTCGAACAGTTGGCCAAGGACTGGGGCCTCTTCGCGCGCTTCGCCACCGATGCGCGGCACGAGGATGGTGGCGCCGATGCGGCCAATGAGGTTTTCGGGGCCGACCTGGGGGTGCTGGCTTGTGCGTTGCTCGAGCGGGAACCCGATCCCCGCTGGTCACCCGCGCCCGATCGCTGGTTCGATGCGGGCGCGGCAACCGCTTGACCGATCCGCCCCCCTTCCGGAACGACGCGCCTCAAGCCACCTGGAATCCCGCCTTCAGCGCTTCGCGCATGTGCTCGACGAACAAGGTCACGGCCCGAGGTATGTGCAGCGAGTAAGGACGAATGGCGTAGATCTCTTCGGCGAAGGCCCCCGTGGGCCGCCAGTCCGGCAACACCTCGACCAGTTTGCCTGCTTGCAGGGCCGCCTGCGCGCTGAAGTCGGGCAAGAGCGCAATTCCCAGGCCCGCCTGCGCGGCATCGCGCAGCGCCTCGCTGTTGTTGGCCGCCAGCGGCCCGTCGATGGGCACGGTGACGCGCTCGGCCGCACGCCCGCGGCCGCCGCGCCGCTCGAACGACCACACGTTGGTTTCCTGCCCGCGCGGGTAGTGCAGGCAGTCGTGCGCCGTCAGCATCTGTGGCGTGAGCGGCGTTCCCTTGCGCCGCAGATAGGCGCGGCTCGCCACCAGCACCGAATGCGTTGCGCACAGGCGCCAGGCCACGTGCGTGTCGGGCGGCGCGGCCGCATGGCGGATCGCCAGGTCGAACCCTTCCATGGCCAGCGAGCTCAACCGGTCCGACAGTTCCATCTCGATGCGGATCGACGGATGGGCCAGCAGAAATTCGGTCAGCCGGGGCAGCAGTTGCTGCCGGCCCAGGGCCACGGGCACGGTCACCCGGACCAGGCCGCGCGGCTCGCCCGCCAGGTCGCGCGCATTCAGAAAGCTGTGCGCGATCTGCTCGAAGGGCTCGCGGGTCTGCTCCACCAGGCGCTGGCCGGCCTCGGTCAACCGCATGCTGCGCGTGGTGCGCCGCACCAGGGTGACGCCGATCGCCCGCTCCAGCTCGGTGATGCGCTGGCTCATTGCGGCCTTGCTCACGCCCAGCCGCGCGGCGGCGGCGGTGTAGCTGCCCTGCTGGCCGAGCACGATCAACCAATGCAGATGCGCCCAGAGCGACTCGGCTTTTTTCGTATCCATGGTTCCATTGTTCAGTTTGGCGAACAAACAATTCAGCGCTGGAGTATAGGCAGGCGCCCTCCGCGTTCCTAGACTTGCGCTTACTCCCAACTTCCAGGATCTCTCCGTGACCTCTTCCACCTCGACGCCCGCACTGATTGCCCACTACATCGCAGGCCAGCATGCGGCCGGCGAATCGAGCCGCACGCAGGAGGTCACCAACCCCGCGACCGGCGCGGTCACCGCCAAGGTCGCCCTGGGCAGCACCGCCGACGTCGACGCCGCCGTTGCCGCGGCCAGCGCCGCCTTCCCGGCCTGGTCCGACACCCCGCCGATCCGCCGGGCGCGCGTGATGTTCAAGTTTCTGCAGCTGCTCAACGAGCACAAGGACGAGCTCGCCCACATCATCACGGCCGAGCATGGCAAGGTCTTTACCGACGCGCAGGGCGAGGTTTCGCGCGGCATCGACATCGTCGAGTTCGCCTGCGGCATTCCGCAGCTGCTCAAGGGTGACTTCACCGACCAGGTGAGCACCGGCATCGACAACTGGACGCTGCGCCAGCCCCTGGGCGTGGTCGCCGGCATCACACCCTTCAACTTCCCGGTGATGGTGCCGATGTGGATGTTCCCGGTGGCCATTGCCGCGGGCAACACCTTCGTGCTCAAGCCCAGCCCGACCGACCCGAGCGCGTCGCTGCGCATCGCCGAGCTGTTCAAGCAAGCGGGCCTGCCGGACGGCGTGTTCAACGTGGTGCAGGGCGACAAGGTCGCGGTCGATGCGCTCATCGAGCACCCCGACGTCAAGGCCATCAGCTTCGTGGGCTCCACGCCCATCGCCAACTACATCTACGAAACCGGCGCCCGCCACGGCAAGCGCGTGCAGGCCCTGGGCGGCGCGAAGAACCACATGGTGGTCATGCCCGATGCGGACATCGATCAGACGGTGGATGCGCTGATCGGCGCAGGCTACGGCTCGGCCGGCGAGCGCTGCATGGCGATCAGCGTGGCGGTGCTGGTGGGCGACGTGGCCGACAAGGTGATCCCCAAGCTCATCGAGCGCACCAAGACCCTGAAGGTGCTCAACGGCACCAACCTCGCGGCCGAGATGGGCCCCATCGTCACGCGCGCGGCGCACGAGCGCATCACCGGCTACATCGCGCAGGGCGAGAAGGAAGGCGCGAAGCTCCTGGTCGACGGCCGTGTGTTCGACGGCAACAAGGCCGGCGACGGTTGCGGCGACGGCTTCTGGATGGGCGGCACGCTGTTCGACCACGTCACGCCCGAGATGCGCATCTACAAGGAAGAAATCTTCGGCCCGGTGCTCAGCTGCGTGCGCGTCGAGAACTTCAAGGACGCAGTGGACCTCATCAACGCCCACGAGTTCGGCAACGGCGTGAGCTGCTTCACCCGCGACGGCAACGTGGCGCGCGAATTCAGCCGCCGCATCCAGGTGGGCATGGTCGGCATCAACGTGCCGATCCCGGTGCCGATGGCATGGCATGGTTTCGGCGGCTGGAAGAAGAGCCTGTTCGGCGACATGCACGCATACGGCGAAGAAGGCGTGCGCTTCTACACCAAGCAGAAGTCGATCATGCAGCGCTGGCCCGAGAGCATCGGCAAGGGTGCCGAGTTCGTGATGCCTACCGCCAAGTAAGCCACGTAAGCGCTTTCAGTGCCCGGCGCCCAGGCGCTCGGCATCCGGCGCCCGGTTCAGCTCCAGCCGGTAGGCCAGGGCAATGAAAAGACTCTGCGCCAGGCCGATCGTGCCGGTGAGCGAGCGAAACCCGAAGGTGGCGCTCTCCTGCACAAACAGCGCGGCCTGGGCCAGTTCCGCCAGCGGGCTCAGGCGGCTGTCGGTGATCGCGATGATCCGGGCCCCTCGCTCGCGGGCATTGCGCAAGACCTCCAGCGTCTCCGGCGCATAGGGCGGAAAAGAAACCGCCAGCAAAACGTCGCCCTCGCGCAGGGAGCGCAACTGGCCCGCCTGCATGCCGCCGATACCGTCCAGCAGAAAGATGCGCTTGTCGGTGTGCTGCAGTGCGTAGTCCAGATAGGCGGCCACCGGAAACGAACGGCGCATGCCCAGGAGCCAGATCGCATCCGCCCCGGCCAGCAACTCGACGGCCTTGTCCAGGTCGCTTTGCGCCAGGCCGTCGATGAGCCCCTGGAGCCCGCCGATGCTGCCCTTCAGGAACTCCTGCGCAATATCGACGCTGATCAGCGGCGCGCCCGTCTGGATCACGTCGCGGATCCGCGCCTGGTAGTTGCGGTCGGGGGCCAGTTGCTGGGCAATGGCTTGACGAAACAGCTTCTGCATTTCGGTGAAACCCGAAAAACCGAAGTGCTTGGCAAAGCGCACGACGGCCGAAGGCTGCACGCCGCAGGCGGCCGCCACGTCCTGGATGCCCTCGAGGCCCAGGCGGCCGTGGTGCGCCTCGATGTATTTGCCGATCAGCTTGAGCTGCTTGCTCAGGCCCTTGTACTCGCTCTCCAGGGCTTTGAGCAGCTGCTCGACAGAGGTGACGGAAGGGGCTGCGGTGGTCATGGGGTCAGGATACCAAGCCCCGTCCGCCCACCGCCCCTCTTCCCTGCCCGCTCTTCCTCAAAGCATCTCGACCTGGCCGCTGCGCAGCGACCGGGTGATGGCCAGGCCGATGCGCGTGGCCTCGGTGGCGTCGGAGAGCGTCAGGCCGAGTGACGCTTCGCCGCGGCAGGCCGCGACAAAGGCGTTCATCTCGTGCACGAAAGCATCGCCGAAACGCTCGAAGAAATCGGCCGTCGACGCATGCCGCACGCCGTGGCTGTCGCTGGTGACGATGCGGTCGCGCTCGGCGCCGTGGCCGATCAGCAGCTTGCCGCCGGTGCCGATGACCTCGGTCTGCGTTTCGTGGCCGTGCGCGAAGGTGCGCGAGGCGTAGAACACCGCACGCCCGCCGCCCTCGAAGTCCACCATCGCCAGGCCGTTGTCCACGTCCGCGTGCTCGGCAAGGCCGGGGTGCATGGCGATGGTGCCGGTGGCGAAGGCGCGCACGGCGCGCGGGTTGCCGAGCATCCAGCGCGCCAGGTCGATGTCGTGCACGCTGCAGTCCATGAAGATGCCGCCGGACTGCGCCGCATAGCGCACGAAGAAGCCCGAAGGGTCGTTCATGTCGCAGGTCTGCGAGCGCACCAGAAAAGGCCGGCCGATCGCGCCCTGGCGCATGTCTTCATGCGCGCGGCGGTAGCTGGCATCGAAGCGGCGCACGAAGCCGACCATTGCGACGCGGTCCGGATGCCGCGCGGCAACTGCTTCGACGCGCTCGCAGTCGGCCACGTCCAGCGCCAGCGGCTTCTCGACGAAGACATGCTTGCCTGCCTCCAGCGCCGCAATGGTCTGCTGCGCATGCAGGGCGGTGGGCGTGACCAGCACGATCGCGTCGACGTCCGGCGCTTGGATCATGCGGTCGAAGTCGCTGGTGGTCTGTTCGATGCCGAGTTCGGTACGGGCCTCGTCGAGCTCGGACGGGACGGGGCTGCAGGCCCAGGTCAGGCGTGCATGGCGGACGCGGTAGGCAAGGTTTTCGGCGTGGCGCCGACCGAGCCGGCCCAGGCCGGCGATGCCGATGCGAAGCGGGGGGTTGCGCGGAGTGAGGCTCATCGAGATGTCCCCGGTCATGCCTCGAAAGTCACGGGCTGGCCGCGCTCGAAAGACAGCGCGGCCGCATCGGCCAGCTTCTGCGCGGCCACGCCGTCGTGCACCGAGGTGCGGAACACACCGCCGCTTTGCAGCTGCTCGAAGAAATGGGCGACTTCGAGCCGGTACGCGGCGCGATAGCGCTCCAGAAAGAAGGCTTCGGGGTTGTCGGCCGCCACGCCCGCGGCATCCATGCGCATCACCTCCGTCGGCCGGTGATTGCCGGCTGCCAGCAGGCCCTTGGAACCCAACACCTCGAAGCGCTGGTCGTAGCCGTACGCCGCGCGCCTGGAGGTGTTGATCTGGCACAGCCGGCCGGATCGCGTGCGGATGCTCACGATGGCGGTGTCGATATCGCCCGCCCCGGCAATGGCAGGGTCGGTGAGGCACGCGCCGGTGGCGCTCAGCCACACGGCCTCGTCGCGCCCCTCGTCGGCAAGGATCCAGCGGAACACATCGAAGTCGTGGATCAGCATGTCGCGAAAGATGCCGCCGGACTGACGCAGGTATTCGACAGGCGGCGCACCGGGATCGCGGCTGGTGACGATGAGCACTTCGGGCACGCCGATCTCGCCGCCGTCCAGGCGCGACTTGAGTGCATTGAAGGTGGGATCGAAGCGGCGCTGGAACCCGATCATGCAAGCCACGCCGGCCTGCCGCACGGCCGCGGCACAGGCCTCGGCGCGCGCCACCGACAGGTCCACCGGCTTCTCGCAAAAGATGTGCTTGCCGGCCTGCGCCGCGCGAAGGATCAGGTCGCTGTGCGTGGTGGTGGGCGAAGCGATGACGACGGCATCGACCGCGTGATCGGCAAGCGCTTCCTCGATGGATGCCGCCTGCGCGCCCAGCGCATGCGCCAGGGATGCCGCACTCTGCAGCGCCGGATCGCAGACATAGCGCAATTGCACGCCGGGCAGCGCGGCAAGGTTGGAAGCGTGGATCTGGCCGATGCGGCCGGCGCCGAAGACGGCAACTTGTTTCATGGTCACGGAAATAAAGGGTGTCGAGTGATGCGGAACCTCATTGTCCGGAGGCGCGGATTCAAATAGAACAGGGTTTCTACTTAAATAATAAATAGAAAAACATTTGCATTTCTGGAATCGCTTTTCTAAGATCGCCTCCGTCAAAACAAGGAGACCGCCAGTGACCCGAACCCCTTTTCGCAAAGCCCTCTTCGCAACGGCAACGCTTGCCGCCGCATCGCTCGCGCTGCCCTCTTCGCCCGCGTTCGCGGACAACGAACGCATTGCCGCGCTCTTTCACAACATGGCCGAACCGTTCTTCGTGTTCATGAACCGCGAGCTGCAGGACGAGGCGAAGAAGCTCAAGGTCAAGCTCAACGTGGTCGACGGCCAGGCCAGCTCGCCCAAGCAGACCGCCGACGTTTCCGTGGCCATCACGCAGGGCGTGGACGGCATCATCATCGCGCCCACCGACGCCAAGGCGATGACGCCGGCGCTCAACGAAGTGCTCGGCGACAAGATTCCCGTCGTCACGGTGGACCGCCGCGTCGACGGCGCGAAGAGCCCCATCCCCCACGTGGGCGCCGACAACGTCGCGGGCGGCCGCATGATGGCCGAGTGGGTCGTCAAGAACTTTCCCGACGGCGCCAGCATCGTCTTCCTGACCGGCCAGCCCGGCAGCAGCTCGGGCATCGACCGCGCCAAGGGCGTGCACGACGCCTTTGCCAAGGCAGGCCCCAAGTACAAGATCGTGGCCGAGCAAACCGCCAACTGGGCGCGCGACCAGGGCCTCACGGTCACGCAGAACATCCTCACCTCGCTCACCGGCAAGCCGCCGCAGGTGATCCTGGCGGCCAACGACGACATGGCGCTCGGCGCGGTCGAAGCCATCCAGTCGGCCGGCCTTTCCAAGCAGGGCATCAAGGTGCTGGGCTACGACGCATCGCCCGATGCGCTCAGGAAAGTGCGCGACGGAGAAATGACGCTCACCGTGGAGCAAAGCCCCGGCAAGCAGATCCGCACCGCCCTGCAGCTGCTGGTGGCCAACATCCGCAACAAGACCGAGATCAAGTCGGTCGGCATCGAGCCGATCCTGATCACCAAGGCCAACCTCTCCGAAGCTGCGCGGTCCGGCGAGCTCAAGTGATGACGGCCCCGTTGCTCAAGGTACGCGGCATCCGCAAATCCTTTCCGGGCGTCAAGGCGCTGGACGGGGTGCAGCTGGACGTGGTCGCGGGCGAAGTGCATGCGCTGCTCGGTGAAAACGGGGCGGGCAAGTCCACCCTGCTGAAGATCCTGGCGGGCGCGCAGCCGGCCGACGAAGGCAGCATCGAGTTCGAAGGCCGGGCGCTCTCGCCCGCCGACTCGCCGATGCTGCGCCAGCGCACCGGCATCGTCACGATCTACCAGGAGTTCAACCTGCTGCCCGCCCTCTCGGTGGCCGAGAACATGTACATCGGCCGCGAGCCGCTGCGCAACGGGCTGATCCACTGGTCGCGGCTGTACGACGATGCCGAGAAGGTCATTCGCGACCTGGGCATCGACCTCGACCCGCGCGACGAGGTGCGCTCGCTGAGCGTCGCGAAACAGCAGATGGTCGAGATCGCCAAGGCCATGACCGTCAAGGCGCGGCTGATCGTCATGGACGAGCCCACCGCCGCGCTGAGCGGACGCGAGGTCGAGCAGTTGCTGGACATCATCCGCGACCTGAAGTCGCGGGGCCTGGGCATCATCTACGTCTCGCACAAGCTCAACGAAGTCAAGACCATCTGCGACCGCTTCACGGTGTTCCGCGACGGCCGCTACGTGACGACCGGCGAAGTGGCCGACGCCACCGTGAACGACCTGGTGCGCCACATGGTCGGGCGCGAGGTGGTGGGCGTGAAGCGCGAATCGTCCGGCGTGCTCGGCGAGGTGGTGCTGAAGGTCGAGGGCGTGAGCCGGCTGAAGGCCGTCTCGGGCACCAGCGCGACCTCGCTCTGCGACATGTCGGTGCATGTGCGCGCAGGCGAGATCGTCGGCTTCGCCGGGCTGGTCGGCGCAGGCCGCACCGAAATGGCGCGCGTGATCTTCGGTGCCGACCCCTGCGACAGCGGCACGGTGCGCGTGCTGAACCAGCAGGTGGTGCTGCGCTCGCCCCGGGACGGCATCGACGCGGGCATCGTGCTGGTGCCGGAAGACCGCAAGCAGCAGGGCTGCTTTCTCTCGCACTCCATCCGCCACAACATGACGCTGCCCAGCCTCGGGCGCCTCAGCAAGATGCGGTGGTTCGTCGACGAGGCGGCCGAGACCCGGATGATCGAGGAGTACCGCCGCAAGCTGTCGATCAAGATGTCCAGCGACAAGGTGAGCATCGGCACCCTGTCGGGCGGCAACCAGCAGAAGGTGCTGCTGGCGCGCTGCATGGCGCTCAACCCCAAGGTGCTGATCGTGGACGAACCCACGCGCGGCATCGACGTCGGCGCCAAGGCCGAGGTGCACCAGGTGCTGTTCGACATGGCCGCGCAAGGCGTGGCGGTGATCGTCATTTCGTCCGAGCTTCCCGAGGTCATGGCGGTGAGCGACCGCATCGTGACCTTCATGAACGGCGCCATCACCGGCTCCACGCCGGGCAGCGAAGCCACCGAGGAACAACTCATGAACCTCATGGCCCTGGGCGCCCGTCCCGAGGCCGAGCTGGCCATGGCGGCCTGAGTCCGCATTGAAAACAGACCAAGGAGAGACACCCATGACTTCCACCGCCGCCACGGCGCCCCCCTCCAAAGCGCACAAGGCGCGCAAGCACGACGTCATCGGCTTCCTCGAGAAGTACGGCGTGCTGCTGTTCCTGGTGCTTCTGATCGTTCTGTTCGCGTCGCAGAACCCGCGCTTCATTTCGATGCGCAACATCTCCAACATCCTCACCGAGGTGTCGATCTACGGAATCATCGCGGTCGGCATGACGTGCGTGATCCTCACCGGCGGCGTCGACCTGGCCGTCGGTTCGCTGCTCGCGTTTTCCGCCATGTGCGCGGCCTCGGTGGTGGTGATGCTGGGTGACACCTTTCCGGTGAGCTGGCTCGCGGCGCTGCTCATCGCCTGCGCGGTCGGCACGGCCGCGGGCTACCTGCACGGCAAGACCGTCACCAAGCTCAACGTGCCACCCTTCATCGTCACGCTGGGCGGCATGACGATCTGGCGCGGCGCCACGCTGATCCTCAACGACGGCGGCCCGATCAGCGGCTTCGACGAAGGCTTTCGCTGGTGGGGACGTGGCGACGTGCTGGGCATTCCGGTGCCGGTGATCGTGTTCGCGCTGGTCTCGGCGGCCGGCTACATCACGCTGCGCTACTCGCGCTACGGGCGCTCCATCTATGCCGTGGGCGGCAACCCCGAAGCCGCGCGGCTCTCGGGCCTGGACGTCAAGCGCATCGTCGTCAGCGTGTACGTGGTGGTGGGCCTGCTGGCCGGTCTGAGCGGCTTCCTGCTGGCGGCGCGACTGGGCTCGGCCGAGGCGGTGGCCGGTGTTTCCTACGAGCTGCGGGTGATCGCGGCCGTGGTCATCGGCGGCACCAGCCTCTTCGGCGGACTGGGCGGCGTGGGCGGCACGATCATCGGATCGATCCTGCTGGGCGTGCTGCTCAACGGCCTGGTGATGCTGAACGTGTCGGCCTATTACCAGCAGGTGGTGATCGGCGTGATCATCGTCATCGCGGTCGCCTTCGACACCTATGCCAAGTCTCGCCGCAGCGGCAAGCACTGAACACCACAAGACAGACCAGACAACCACAGAGAAAACATGCAGACACTGAAGATTCCCGAAGGACGCCGCCACGACCTGGTGTGCCTGGGCCGCCTCGCGGTCGACCTGTACGCACAGCAGATCGGCAGCCGGCTCGAAGACGCCACCAGCTTCTCGCGCTACCTGGGCGGCTCGTCCGCCAACATCGCGTTCGGTGCGGCCCGCCTGGGCCTGCGCGCCGCCATGATCTCGCGCGTGGGCGACGAGCAGATGGGCCGCTTCCTGGTCGAGGCGCTGCAGCGCGAAGGCTGCGACGTTTCGCAGATCCAGATCGATCCGCAGCGCCTGACCGCGCTGGTGCTGCTCGGCATCAAGGACCGCGACACCTTTCCGCTGCTCTTCTACCGCGAGAACTGCGCCGACATGGCGCTGGACGCCGCGCAGATCGACGGCGACTTCATCGCCCAATGCCGCGCATTGCTCATCACCGGCACGCACCTGAGCACGCCGACGGTGCAGGCCGCGTCCGTCGCCGCGCTCGACCATGCCGCGCGGCACGGCGTGCTGCGGGTGCTCGACATCGACTACCGCCCCGTGCTGTGGGGCCTTACCAAGCGCGGCGAAGGCGCCAACCGGTTCGTACCCGATGCAGCGGTGACGCAGCGGCTGCAGGCCATGCTGCCGCGCTTCGACCTGCTGGTCGGCACGGAAGAAGAATTCCTCATCGCCGGCGGCGTGCCCGGCGACCTGATGGCTTCGCTGCGCGCGGTGCGCGGCGTCACTTCGGCGGCCATGGTGGTCAAGCTCGGCGCGGCCGGCTGCTGCTTCATTCCGGGCGCGGTGCCGGCGCGCATCGAAGATGCGCCCACCGTGCGCGGCGAACAGGTCGAGGTGCTCAATGTGCTCGGCGCAGGCGATGCGTTCGCCGCCGGCTTGCTCACCGGTTTGCTGCGGGGCCAGAGCTTCGACGAGGCCGCGCGGCTCGCCAACGCCTGCGGCGCGATCGTCGTCTCGCGCCACGCCTGTTCGTCCGCGATGCCGACGCCCGCCGAGTTGGACCACTGGTTCAGCGGCGGCCGTAACCCGAAGGTCGATGCCGACACGCAGCTCGCCCATCTGCACCGGACCACCGCCGCACGCGTGCAGTGGCCGTCGCCGGCGGTGCTGGCCTTCGATCATCGCGCCCAGTTTGCAGACCTCGCACGCGAAGCCGGCACCGACGAGTCGCGCCTGCCGCGTCTCAAGCGCTTGCTGGTCGAGGCCGCGGCCCGTGTGGAGAAAAGCCACGCGCTGCAAGGCCGCGTCGGCGTGCTGATCGACGGCAGCTACGGCAGCGACGCGCTCGCCGCCGCCACGGGACGCGGTTGGTGGGTAGGCCGGCCGGTGGAACTGCCGCTGTCGTATCCGCTGCGATTCGACGGCACGCTGTCCATCGGTTCGCAACTGGCGCAATGGCCCATCGAGCAGACGGTCAAGTGCCTGGTCTACTACCACCCCGATGACCCGGCGCCCTTGCGCCTGGAGCAGGAGTCCCGCCTGGGGGAGCTGTGGGAGGCCACCCGCGCGAGCGGCCACGAGTTGCTGCTCGAAATGATTCCGCCCGCGGACAAGCTGCCCGCCGAGGACACCGACAACGCCCGCGACACGGCGGTGCTGCGCTCCATCGAGCGCCTCTACAACCTGGGCTTCAGGCCCGAGTGGTGGAAGCTCTTGCCCATGGCGCCGGCCGCGTGGGACCGGCTGGCGCAGATGGTCGCCGAGCGCGACCCGCAGTGCCGCGGCGTCGTGATCCTCGGGCTCAACCTGCCGCTCCCTCAGCTGGCCCGCAACTTCGCGGATGCCACCAACCCCATCGTCAAGGGCTTCATGATCGGCCGCACGCTGTGGGTCGCGCCGAGCCTGCGCTGGCTGCGGCAGGAGATCGGCGACGAGGCGCTGGTGAGCGCGGTGGCGAGCAACTTTGCCCAGCTGGTCGAAGCCTGGGACGGATCGCACCCATGACAAACAAGACCCAACGCATCACGATGGCACAGGCGCTGGTGCGCCACCTGGCCGCCCTGCGCGTCGAGATGGCCGACGGCACGGTCGAGCCCTATGTGGGCGGCGTGTTCTCGATCTTCGGGCACGGCAACGTGGCCGGGCTGGGCGAAGCGCTGGCCGCCGAACGCCATGCGCTGCCGACCTTGCGCGCACACAACGAACAGGGCATGGCCAACGCCGCGGTCGCGTATGCCAAAGCCCAGTTCCGCCAACGGATCATGGCGGTGACCACCTCCATCGGCCCCGGCGCGACCAACCTGGTGACCTCCGCGGCGCTGGCCCATGTCAACCGCCTGCCGGTGCTGCTGCTCCCCGGCGACATCTTCGCCTCGCGTGCGCCCGACCCGGTGCTTCAGCAACTGGAGAATTTCGGGCACGGTGACCTGAGCGTCAACGATTGCCTGCGGCCGGTCACGCGCTACTTCGACCGCATCGTGCGGCCCGAGCAGATTCTCTCGGCCCTGCCCCGCGCCATCCAGACCCTGGTCGATCCGGCCAGCTGCGGGCCCGTGTGCCTGGCTCTGCCGCAGGACGTGCAGACGGAGGCCTTCGACTGCCCCGAGCACTTCCTGCACCCCGAGACGCTGCGCTTCAGGCGCGCGGCGCCCGACAGCGGCGAACTGGCGCGTGCCACCCACCTGCTGCGCGCCGCGGAGCGGCCGCTACTCGTCGTGGGCGGCGGCGTGCTCTACAGCCAGGCCTGGGACGCGCTGCGTGCCTTCGCCGAGGCCCATGGCGTGCCCGTGGCCGAGAGCCAGGCCGGCAAGGGCAGCATGGCCTGGGACCATCCGCTCAACCTTGGCGCCATCGGCGTGACCGGCTCGCCCGCGGCGAACGCCATGGCACGCGAAGCCGACCTGGTGTTTGCCGTCGGCACACGGCTGCAAGACTTCACCACCGGCTCGAACAGCCTGCTGGGCCATGTGCCCATGCTGAGCCTGAATGTGCAGGCCTTCGACGCCACCAAGCGCGGCTGCACCTCGCTGGTGGCCGATGCGCGCGCAGGCCTCGAGCAGCTGCAAGTCGCGTTGGCGGGCTGGCAGGCCGCGCCGCAATGGACGTCGCGCGCCCGCACCCTCGCAGCCGGCTGGGTGGCACGCGTGACCGAACTGACCACCACAACACCCCAGGACGAGTTGCCCTACGACGCCGAAGTGATCGGCGCGGTGCGCGATTCGGCGCCCGACTCGCCGGTCGACGACATCGTCGTGTGTGCCGCCGGCACGCTGCCTGCCGAGCTGCACAAGCTCTGGCGCACAAGCGCGCCCGGCGGCTACCACATGGAGTACGGCTACTCCACCATGGGCTACGAGATCGCCGGGGGGCTGGGCGTGAAGCTCGCACGGCCGCACAAGGAGGTGATCGTCATGGTGGGCGACGGCTCCTACATGATGATGAATTCGGAGATCGCCACCTCGGTGCTTCTGGGCCGCAAACTGATCGTGGTGGTGCTCGACAACCGGGGCTACGGCTGCATCCACCGCCTGCAACGCGCGAGCGGTTCGCCGCAGTTCAACAACATGCTGGACGACTGCATTCCCGAAGGCGGCAATGCCTCGACCATCGACTTCGCGGGTCACGCCCGCAGCATGGGCGCGCAGGCGGTGCATGTGCAAGACATCGCCGCCCTTCGCAAGGCCCTTTCAGCGGCCCGCGCCGCCAGCGGCACCCAGGTGATCGTGATCGACACCACCGAGGAACGCACCACCCCCGACGGCGGCTGCTGGTGGGAAGTGGCGATCCCCGAAGTCTCCGCGCGCGCTGAGGTCAACGAAGCCCGCGCGCGCTACGAAGCCGCCAAACGAGATCAGAAACTTTGAACCCCACTGCTGGAAACAAGCACGCCATGACCACCTGGAACGTCCGAATCGGCATCAACCCCCTCTCCTGGATGAACGACGACCTGCCCGCGCTGGGCGGTGCAACGCCGCTGTCCACCGCGCTGCGCGAAGGCGCGGAGATCGGCTACGCCGGCTTCGAGCTGGGCAACAAGTTCCCCAAGGAACCGGCCGCCTTGAAGGCAACGCTCGCCGAATACGGCCTGGCCTGCGTCTCGGGCTGGTACTCCGGCCATCTCGCCGAAGGCACGGTCGCTGCGGAAATCGACCGCTGCGCCGCCCACATGGAAAAGCTTCGCTTCAACGACTGCAAGGTCGTGGTCTACGGCGAAGTCGCAGGCTCCATCCAGGGCCGCATGGACACGCCGCTGTCCAAGCGCCCGCGCTTTGCGGGCCAGGCGCAATGGGCCGCCTACGCCGCACGGCTCAACGCATTCGGCGAACACCTGAAGACCAGGTACGGCATCACCCTGGCCTATCACCACCACATGGGCGCGTATGTCGAATCGCCGCAGGACGTGGACACGCTGATGGCGCTGACCGATCCGGCGTGCGTGTCGCTGCTGTTCGATACCGGCCACGCCTACTACGGCGGCGCGGGCGACCCGGCGGCGCTGCTCAGGAAGCATGTGAGCCGCGTGGCACACGTGCATTGCAAGGACGTGCGCGCGGGCGTGATCCGCCAGACGCGCAACGAAGGCCTGTCGTTCCTGGACGGCGTGCTCAACGGCACCTTCACTGTGCCGGGCGACGGCGATCTGGATTTCGAGGCGGTGCTCACGGTGCTGCACCAGGCCGGCTACGAAGGCTGGCTCGTGGTCGAGGCCGAGCAGGACCCGGCGGTCGCGCCCAGCTATGCCTTCGCGAAGAAGGGCTACGAAACCCTGCGCGGCATCGTCGACAGGATGGCCGCGGCACAGGCGCAGGCGCACTGACATGGCACTCAGTCCATTGCTCGTGAAGGCCGCGGCCCAAGGCCGCACCGTGGTCGATGTGACGCCGGAGCGCGCCGGCTGGACGCACGTCGGCTTCAAGGTGCTGCGCCTGAAAAAGGGCGAGACCGAATTCCTGGCCACCGGCGACCGCGAACTCTGCCTGGTGGTGCTGACCGGCACCGTCGACATCGAGGTGGACGGCCGGCGCTACACGCAACTGGGCACGCGCGACAGCGTGTTCGAGCCCGTCGCTCCCGCCGCGGTCTATGTGCCGGGCGGGGCCGCTGTAGGCATCGAGGCGGTCCGCGATGCCGAGGTGGCGCTGTGCACCGCGCCGGCCGGCAGCCAGCAGCGCGAAGCCTGCGTGCTCGACACCGCCGCGATGAAGCGCTCGGTGCGCGGCAAGGGCAGTAACACGCGCCACGTCTGCGACATCCTGCCGCACGACGATCCGCGCGCCGCGCATCTGCTGGTGGTGGAGGTGATCACGCCGGCAGGCAACGCCTCCAGCTATCCGCCGCACAAGCACGACCGCGATGCACTGCCCGAGGAAACACTGCTCGAGGAAACCTACTACCACCGGCTGAACCCGCCGCAGGGTTTTGCCTTCCAGCGCGTCTACACCGACGACCGCAGCCTCGATGAATCCATGGCCGTGGAGAACCACGACACCGTGATGGTGCCGCGCGGCTACCACCCGGTGGTCGCGCCGCACGGCTACGACCTGTACTACCTGAACGTGATGGCCGGACCCGGCCGTTACTGGGTCTTCAAGAACGATCCGGCGCACGAGTGGATGTTGCGCCCGGACGCACAGGAGCAGCTGGCAGCCAAGCGCAGCTAGCGGCCCTTCCCCCCCCTCTTCTGCAGATGCATCGCCAAACACCGGCCAAGGCCGGTGGGGGGATGCCTTTGCCTGAAGAAATCGCACGACTTCCACCCACCCAACCAACCACCAGGAACCGAGGAGACTTTTCATGAGAACAAAACACCGCCGCCTGCCCGTTGCCGTCATGCTGCTGGCCGGCCTGGGCGTGCAGGCCCATGCGCAGGCCCAGCAAACCGACGAGCCCCCGCAGGCCGAGGCCAAGGACCCCACCAAGGAATTCGTCAAGAAGATCAACGAGGCCACCGGCCTGGAGTTCTGGGGCTATGGCCGCGGCGGCTTCTACAGCGCCGGCAAGGGCAGGCTCGAGGGCGGCTATTCGCTGGGCGGCGACCTGCAGAAGTACCGGCTGGGCAACGAGGGCGACAACTACCTGGAGTTCGGCATCGGCAAGAAATTCGACCTGGGCAACGGCATCCACTGGGGCGTGTTCTACATGCCCACCATCTACAACGGCAAGAGCGGCACCGCGCAAGCGTACTTTTCGCTCGGCGGCATCTTCGGCAACACCGCAACCCTCTGGGCCGGCCAGCGCTACCGCCGCATCCAGGACGTGCACATCGTGGACAAGTGGGTGGTGGAGGACGGCGACAACTTCGGCGCCGGCATCGACGACATTCCCCTGGGCGGCCTGGGCCGGCTCAACGTGGCGCTGCACACCGCGGACTCGGTGGACAACAAGAACGGCAACCCCAACAACGCCAAGCGCATCAACCTGCAGTGGCGCGACATCCCGACCAACCCCGACGGCAAGCTCACGGTCACGGGCGGGCTGGTGTCGGGCGATTTCGCCAAGGGGCGCGACGGCGGTGCGCTGGGGCTCATGCACATCCAGAAGAACTTCCTGGTGCCGGGCCTGAACAACACGGTGATCCTGCAGGCATCGAGCGGCCACGCCTCGCTCAGCGGCAAGTTCTACAACCTGGACAGCAGCAGCACCACCACGGGCCTCTTGCTGCCGCCGGGCTTCGGGGTGGACAACATGCTGCTCTTCGCGCCGCTGGTGGAGCGCACCGTGGTCACGCCGCAGGCGGGCGCCAGGCAGCGGCGCATTCTGGACTCGGTGGACTTCCAGATCGGGCGCTTCGGCGGGCAGGGCCTCATCGGCTACCAGACCACGCGCGCGGACAACGGCCCCGAGGTCAAGGACTTCTCGCTGGGCGGACGCGTCTCCTACGGCATCGCCCGCTACACCAAGCTGCTGGCCGAAGTCGCGACCACGCGCCGCAGCACCGACAACCAGCCCCGGCAGACGCTGAACAAGGGCACGATCGCCGTGGCGTTCTCGCCGGACACCAACTTCTGGACCCGGCCCGAGTTCCGCATCTACGCCACGCGCGCCGGCTGGAACAAGGCCGCGGGGGACGCCAACGCCGCCAGCTTCGGCGCCAACGGCCGCAGGAGCGCGACCACCTTCGGCGTCCAGATGGAAGCCTGGTGGGAGTGACGCCGCACGCCGGCCTACCCATCGCCGGCGGAACGAAAGACTGACTTGCCCCCGCATGCAAGAGCGGCCAGACTTTGCTCATGGTCCCGCTCCTGCATTCATGACAACAAGAAAACCCGCACGCCCGCTCTCGGCCGTACCTTCGACCTTGCGCATTCCGCTGGCCGCGCGCGCGTCGGGCGATGCGATCTTTCCGCAGGTGGCCGTGCGGGACGCCTACGCCGCCGGCATCCTCGAGAAGATCCGCGACGACGGGCACGCGCTGCCCGAAGACCGCACCACCATCTACGGCATCCTCTCGCGCACGCGGCGCTTTCGCAGCCTGGCGCAGGATTTTCTGAAGCAGCATCCCGGCGCGCATGTGGTGAACCTGGGCTGCGGCCTGAGCCATTACTTTCAATGGCTGGACGACGACAAGTCGCGCATGACCGATGCCGACCTGCCCGAGGTGCTCGAGTTGCGCCGCGAGCTGATCCCCGAGAACAACCCGCGCCACGACCTGCGCGAGCTCGACCTGACCTCGCCCGACTGGTGGGACCGGCTCGCCCTGCCCCGCAAGCGCAAGGGGCAACCGGTCTTTCTCTTCACCGAGGGCGTGCTCATGTACCTGAAGCCCGAGACCGTGCAGGCGGTGTTCGCCACCTTCGGCGAACGCGCGCCCGCAGGCTCGGTGCTGGCCTTCGATGCCATGTGCTGGATCGCCACCGGCCACGCCCGCAACCATCCGTCGGTGCGGCCCACCGGCGCTGAATTTCTGTGGGGCCTGCGCCGGCCGGCCGAGCTGACGCAGTCTCACCCGCGCCTGCACCTGGACAGCACCTTCCGCGTGCTCGAAGGCCTGGGTCTTGCGTTCACGCTGTTCGGGCCGATGTTCCGGATGGTCTTCGGCGTGCCGCTCTATGCCGTGTATGCGCTGCGCGCGGGGGATGCGGCGGGCACGGCAAAAGGTGCCGCAAACGGCGCCGAAACATAAACGCACAATTTTCCGAATCGCCGGTTTTGTCCGGCTTTGGTTGCGCGGAATGGCTGACGCGCGCAACCCGGCCGGATGCGGCATGCTGCTTGCTGTTCGTGTCGAGGAGAATGTTTTCCGCGTCTCTCGCTGCGCCGGGATGATTGTTCGGAACCCGCCTCGCTTCCCCACTCCCCCCAAAACTCATTCGAAACCCTCAAGAAACACATGCTTGATCGCCGATCCTTCCTCGCCGCTGGTGGTGCCGCCGCCGCACTCGCCGCCCTTGGACTGCCCGCCGAGGCGCTGGCCGCCAACGGCCTGCAACTGAGCCAACCCGCGCCCTTTTCTTTCGACCGCCTCCTCGCACAGGCCAAGCGCCTGGCCGCGCAGCCTTATGTGGCCGCTGCACCGCTCGCCCCCGATGTGCTCGAAAAAATCGACTACGACGCGCACGGCAAGATCAAGTTCAACCCCGCCAACGCGCTCTTCCGCGAAGGCCCTGGGGCCTTTCCGGTCACCTTCTTTCACCTGGGCCGCTTCTTCCAGACGCCGGTGCGCATGCACGTGCTGGAGAACGCCGGCGGCGATGCCTTTGCGCGCGAGGTGCTCTACCGCCCCGACTACTTCTCGATGCCGCCCGACAGCCCCGCGCGCGCGCTGCCGCCGGGCGCGGGCTTTGCGGGCTTTCGCCTGCAGGAAAGCCGCCTGGGCGACCAGGCCAAGCTCGACTGGCAGAAGAACGACTGGGTCGCCTTCCTCGGCGCCTCGTACTTCCGCGCCATCGGCGAGCTCTACCAGTACGGCCTGTCGGCACGCGGCCTCGCGCTGGACGTGGCGGTGCCCGACAAGCCCGAAGAATTTCCTACCTTCACCCGCTTCTATTTCGAGACGCCGGCCGCAGGCAACACCACCTCGATGACGGTCTACGCACTGCTCGAAGGCCCCAGCGTCACGGGCGTCTTCAAGTTCGTCATGCAGCGCGGCAAGGCCGTCATCATGGACATCGATTCGCGCCTCTTCCTGCGCCGCGACGTCGCCCGCCTGGGCCTGGTGCCGCTCACCTCGATGTACTGGTACTCCGAGACCACCAAGCCCACCGCCATCGACTGGCGCCCCGAGGTGCACGACTCCGACGGCCTCGCCATCTGGAACGGCGCGGGCGAGCGCATCTGGCGCCCGCTCAACAACCCCACGCAAACGCGCGCCTCCGCCTTCGCGGACACCAAGCCGCGCGGCTTCGGCCTCCTTCAGCGCGACCGCGCGTTCGACCACTACCAGGACGGCGTCAACTACGAAAAGCGCCCCAGCCTCTGGATCGAACCGCTGGGCGACTGGGGCGAAGGCTCGGTGCAGCTCATCGAGATCCCCACCGACGATGAGATCCACGACAACGTCGTCGCGTTCTGGGTGCCCAAGGCCGATGCCAAGGCCGGCGCGAGCTACAGCCTGCAGTACCGGCTGCACTGGACCGACCAGGAGCCCTTTCCGTCGCCGCTCGCGCACTGCGTGGCCACCCGCATCGGACGCGGCGGCCAGCCGGGCCAGCCGCGCCCGCAGGGCGTGCGCAAGTTCATGGTCGAGTTCATCGGCCAGCCGTTGGCCACCATCCCCTTCGGTGTCAAGCCCGAGGTGATGCTCACCGCGCCGCGCGGCAAGTTCTCGTACGTGTTCGCCGAGGCCGTGCCCAACGGCGTGCCCGGCCACTGGCGGGCGCAGTTCGACTACACGCCCGAAGGCAACGAGCCGGTCGACATGCGGCTTTACCTGAAGAACGGGGACCAGACCTTGACGGAGACCTGGCTGTATCAGTTCCAGCCGGGCTGAGCACATCGGCGTCCAATGACCGGGCAGCTTGCAAGCGTCGGGCACAAGCGCGACGCGATGCAGCCTGTAGGCTGGATCACATCTCGCTCGAAGACCTCGTGCAGGCCGCGCGCGCGACGATCTGGCGCAGGTCCGCTCCCGCCTGCAATGTCCCCATGACGCCGGCGTGCCGGCCGCCCAGGCGCGACGCCACGAAACGCTGCGCCACGGCACCATCGCTGTTCTTGAGCATCTCGCTCGCCTGGAGCGCGAGCGCCATGCGCGTCACGACGGCGCGCGCATTGCCCTCGTCGATCGCGCTGCCGCAAAGATCGGCGCGCAGACTGGCGATGAACCTCAGATGCGCTGCGTCGTCGATCTCCGGCGGGGCAATTTCGTCCAGGAACACTTCGAGCACGCCCTTTTCGCGGCCCAGTGCCCGCAGCACGTCCATGCACATCATGTTCGTCGTGCCTTCCCAGATCGAATTGAGCGGCGCCTCGCGGTACAGCCGCGCGATGGGGTTCTCCATGATGAAGCCGTTGCCGCCGTGAACCTGCAGCGCCTCGTAGACGACATGCGTCGCGCGCTGGCAGTTCCAGTACTTGACCACCGGCGTCGCCACGCGAGCGAAGAGCCGTTCGCGTTCGCTCGATGCCATGCCGTCGGTCGCCCGGGCGACGCGCATCGCCGACAACATGGCCGCTTCGCTTTCCAGCGCCAGGTCGGCCAGCACGTTCGTCTGCATCGGCAGGTCGGCCATTCGCCGGCCGAAGCCGTCGCGCGTGGCTGCATGGTGGATCGCCAGCGTCAGTGCCTGGCGCATCAGGCCCGCCGAACCCACGGCAAAGTCCAGCCGCGTCAGGTGCGCGTGCGACAGGATCTCGCGGACGCCGCGTCCCTCCTCGCCCACCAGCATCGCCCAGGTCTTGTCGAACTCGATCTCGCTCGATGCGTTGGAGCGGTTTCCGCATTTGTCTTTCAGGCGCTGCACGGCCACGCGATTGGCGCTGCCGTCGGGCAGGAAGCGTGGAACGAAAAGGCAGCTGACGCCCGATGCCGTTTGCGCCAGCGTGAAGAAGCCGTCCGAGGTGGGAACCGAAAAGAACCACTTGTGGCCCGTCACGCTGTAGATGCTGGCGCCGTTCTCGGTGCCGACGAAGGCGGCCATGGTCTGGGTCTGGCGCAGGTCGCTGCCGCCTTGCTTCTCGGTCATGGCATAGCCGATCACGGCGCCCGTCTTTTGCGGGAGCGGAAGACGGCGCGGGTCGTAGTGCCCGGAGAGCGTCTTCTCGCGCCACATCGCAAACTCCGGCCGCCCCGCAAAGCCGGCGCATGCCGCGTAGGCCATGCCCGTGGGGCAGCCGGTGCCGTTCTCGACCTGGTTCCACAGGTAGCTGAGCACCGCGCGTGCAAAGTGACCCGACGGCTCGGGGGTCGTCCAGGCCAGGCTGGGCACGCCATGCGCGAAGCCCAGCGCCATCAGCCGATGCCAGGCGGGATGGAATTCGACCCAGTCCAGGCGATTGCCGAAGCGGTCGTGCGTGCGCAGTTGCGGGCAGTGCTCGTTGGCCAGCCGTGCAAGGTCCTGCACCTCTTCATCGCCTGCCAATGCGCCGAGCGCCGTCGCGTTCGGAATGCTCCAGGCCGCATGGCGCGCAACCAGTTCGCGCAACGCCACATCGTCCGTGAACGCGTTGTGGCCGACGCAAGGATCGGCCTGGTTGAGCACCTTGTGCGTTTCGGTGCTTGCGATCGGCATGGTCATGAAGCTCTCCGGGAAGTGGCGGCGCTGGAGGCATGGTGAAGCATTCCCAGGGATTCGTGAACCTGATCTTTCCCGGGTCCACACCGGGCGCGCATCCGGCGCACCGGGCCGGCCGAATGGCACAGGCTTTGCTTGACCGACGTACCGCGATCGGGTGGCGGCCCTCGCCCCCCAGGATCGCGTTGTAATCACGGGAATGAACGGTTTGGGCTCACCATTCGGGTGCCACGCCATCGGTTGAATGCGCCACGCGCTGCAACTGTGCTGATCCAAACGGAGGTTTTCGTTGGCCAAGCTGGACCCTCTGAATACATCGCGCTACTGGCATGTGCCCGGCATTCCGGGCATGGACATGCTGCATGCGGACTTCACCACGCATGAATACGCACCGCATGTGCACCATTCCTACGTGATTGCGGTCACCGAGGTGGGCGGCGCGGAGTTCAAGAGCCGTGGCCGCACGGGCATGGCCCACCAGCAGGCGCTCCTGGTGTTCAATCCGGCCGAGCCCCACTCGGGCCGCATGGGCGGCAGCGCGCGCTGGCGGTACCGCTCCATCTACCTGGCCGACCCCGGAACAAGGCACCTGATGACCACGCTGGGCATCGACCAACCCCGGTACTTCGGCTCCAACATCTTCGGCGACCCGGACCTCATCGCCAGCTTTCTGGAGCTTCACCGGGCGTTCGACGGCCACAGCGCCGAGTGGGATCCGCTGCGCCAGCAGGAGCTGTTCGTCCACAGCTTCGGCACGCTCTTCCACAACCACGCACAGCCGGGCCAACGCGTGCTCCAGGGACCCACCGATGCGCGCGTGCTTGCGCCGGTGCTCGAACTTCTGCGCGACGCCTTCTCGGAGCGATTGACCCTGGAACAGATGGCCACAGCGGCCCGGCTGACGCCCTTTCAATTGATCGGCGCATTCAACCGCACGATCGGACTGACGCCCCACACCTACCTCACGCAGTTGCGCCTGCGGGCCGCCATCGTCCACCTCGCCGCGGGCCGGCCACTGATCGAAGCGGCCGTGGCAAGCGGCTTCTACGACCAGAGCGCCCTCACCCGGCATTTCAAGCGCACCTTCGGCATGACACCGTTGCAGTACGTGCGCGCCCGGACCTGCTGAGAACCCGCCAGCCCGGCGCCGGTTCGGCGCGCTGACCACTCCCCGTTCCTTTTTTATGCCGCGCCCGAAACGACAGGGCCGCGCGCGCATGCGCTTTTTCGGCGCAATGGCCCGCAACTGCAATTTTTGCCAATACGGGGGTCGGGGCGCTCTTTATCGTGCAATCAATGGTTCGCAGCTCATTGCAAAGTAATCAATTGGTTTTCAGTAACTTTGAACTCACAGGTGACTCATGCAAAACGTCGATCGCGGCATTACCGGCTCTTCACTTGCAGGCTCCGCCATCCTGCTGGAAATAGGCGCCGAATATGGAATCATCGAAATGATCCAGAACTCACCGGTCGTGGATGCTGCCACGGCGTCCGAGTCCTGTGGAATCAAGGAGTCCGTGATTTCCGCGTACTTGGATTCCCTGAGCAAGGCAGGAATCATCGAGGTCTTGAGTACGGATGCGCCGGCGACCTACAAGGCGGGAAGCAATTTCGACGAATTGATCAACGAAGTCGGCTATCTCTCGTGGGCGCTGCGCGCCTGCGCCCCCTTGATCAATAACGCCAAGGAATTCTCGGAAAACAACGAAGAGGCGCAAATCAAATACCCGCGCAGCGGTGGCCTGGTGGCCCGCACATCGAAATGGATGGGCGAAAAATCCTTTTATCCGCAGCCCGAAAATGCCATTGTCGCCATGGCCCCCCGAAAAATCGTGGACCTCGGCTCCGGCTCGGGCGGATTCCTGATTCGCATGCTCAGGAAAATCCCAGGCTCCGTCGGCATCGGCATCGACCTCAGCGCATCGGCCACCGAACAAGCCGTTCGTGCCGCCGACGAGGCAGGAATGAGCGACCGTCTTCAATTCGTGACCGCACCTATTCAGGTCCTGGTGGAAGACGCGTCGCTGATCAGGGATGCGGACATCATTCATGCGGGATTCGTCATGCACGATCTTCTTCCCGCCGAAGAAGAAACCCTGGACGCCCTGCTGCGCGCATGCTGCGCCCATGCCATCAAGGGCACGCTGATCATCGTGGATGCCATTCCCGTTGCGCCGTCCAACTGGGAAAAGCCGTTCGCCGCGGCATTCAACCATTTGCACAACCATTTCATGTCCAGGAAGCTTCTGAGCGAAGAGGAATGGACTGAAAAACTGTTCCGCGCAGGATTTTCGAATGTGCGGGTCGAAGTTCTCGATCACCCCGGGGGGCGAATGCTAATGGCAAGCAAATAGCCATTTTTTTAGGCCAGTTTTTTAACCACCTGTAATTAGGAGTACGAAATGAGCGTTACCATTTCCGATCTGGTTGAGAGAGTTAAAAGTCATCGATGCTATTCGCACCCGATTTTCAAGAATTGGGTCAAGATCGAGCCCGAGCCTCCTGTGGTGGGAGCTCTTTTTCACCAGATCCAGAGTTTCTGCGCATCGACGCGTCCTGGATGGAATTTTCCGGATGCGCTCAAGGCGCACGGGCTGCACAGGCAAAGCGAATTGCTCGAGGAAATTGTAGAAAGCGAATCGGGCCACGGCCCCGAGCTGGCGACGATGGCGGGATATATCGTCAACCAATCGGCCGAGAAGCCGGTGTTTTCGGATCTCTACAACCAGGAGCAGGTCGAGGCGAAGCTCAAGGATTTTTCCAATCAATTGCTCGGCTCCCTGCCCGGCTACGACATGGAAACCGGAATGACCGCGCAGGTCAGAAAGGCCATCGGCGTCTTCGATCACCGCAAGATGACGGACATCGACAACACCTACCGAAACCTGGGCACCACGCTGGCACTGGAAATGATCTCCAACCAGCAATTGATTCCGGGCGAAAAATACTGCCTCGTGGACAGCGGCATCTACAACGTGGACCTCGAGGTGCCCGAAATGCATTACCTGCTGGAGCACTGGGGCGAAGTCGGCGCCGAGCAGCACCACGAGCAGAACGCCCGCACCGCGGTCGAACTCGCCTTGAAGACCGAATACGCCCACCTCGTGATCGAGGGCGCGGACGATTTTCTGGATTCGCTGACCGGCCTGTGGGACGTTCTGGATGCGGCCCTGCTGCAATCCGGTGTTGCCACCCAGCAAAGAAAAGTGGCCTATGTATAGCGGACGGCTTGTCGGCTTTTGCGCCTGAACAGCGTTTCAAGTACCGAATCAGGCTGCATATGGTCGCCTATCTGATTGGCCGGATGTCCATTGTGGATCCGGATCAATACAACCAATACAAGCAGCTCACGCCCGGGATCGTAGAAAAATTCGGAGGCAAATTCCTCACACGAGGCGGCGAGTGCATGCATCTGGAAGGCGCATTGGATGATCGGCGCGTGGTTCTTGTCGAATTCAAATCGGCCGATGCGGCAAGAAAATTCTACGAATCGCCGGAATACACCTTCGCGCGAGGATTGCGAAAGGACGCTGCAGTCGACATGCAGCTGATGGTGATCGAGGGATTCGAAGGGCATTAGCGCTTCGGTCCGGAATTTTTCTGATATTTAGAACAAACCAACTGGCATGACCGATGGAGACTCGGTCGTGCCGGAATCAACCATGACGACCATTGCACTGCCTGCTGCTTCAAAAAACAATTTCCTGTCCTTCGTTGCGCTTTTGCTCGGCGCAGCGGCGTTGGCGCTGGGCGGCGTTTTTCTTCGCCACAGTGAATTGCCCCCGACGGCCAGCGCGGTCTATCGGGTGGCGCTGGCAATTCCGATTTTCTTTCTGCTCGATATGCTGGCGGCCAGGGCCGAGCCTGTGAGAGCCGACGTGCCTGCGCCCGAAAAAATGCCGACCATTCCGATCAAGCTCATTCTTGTGGGATTTATTTTCTCCGGGAATCTGGCGCTTTATCACTGGTCGATGACACTGACCACGCTGGCCAATTCGAACCTTCTGGCCAATCTCGCGCCGATTTTCGTGGTGCTTGGGTCCAATCTGTTTCTGGGTAAAAAATTCAACTCCGGCTTCATGTTCGGCATGCTGTTCGCATTGGCCGGGGCATTCATCCTGATCGGCCATCGGCTCGATTTCGGTTCGAACTACATGACCGGAAATCTGCTCGGCCTTTTGACAGCCGTTTTTTACGGTTCCTATCTTCTGGCGGTCAGCCTGGTGCGCTCGAATTACCGAACGATGACCGTCATGGCATGGAGCAGCGTCGGCACGCTGATCGTTCTTTTGCCCATCACGCTCTTGCGTGGCGAATCGCTGGTTCCGCATACGCTTCACGGCATGCTGATGCTGCTGGCGCTGGCGGTCGTGTCCCATGTGGGGGGGCAGGGCCTCATTGCCTATGCGCTGGCCAAATTGCCGGCCGCGCTTTCTTCGATCACGTTGCTGGTGCAGCCGGTCATTGCAACCGTGCTCGGCGCTTATTTATTTCATGAATACCTGAGCATTCCCGAATTCGTGGGAGGCGCGATCATTCTGATCGGCATTGTCACGGCCCGCCGTTTTTCATAGGCATCTTGCACCCCGAAAATCATGTCACGTTATCTTTGCCATACCCAACCCGATTGTTTCGACTTCGAAGCCGACGTCATTGCGCGTCGCCCGAATGCCGTTCTCCTGGATCGCTCTTTCTTTTACCCGGGCGGCGGCGGGCAATTGGCCGATCGCGGCACGCTGCAATGGAATGGCGGCGAAATAAAAATAAGCCACATCGAAATGGCGGGCGGCAATGCATGGCATTGCTTCGACGAAGCCGACATCGGTGCGATTCCGCCCGACAAGCTCAGCGCCCGCGTGGACGCCGACTTCCGTTCCATGATGAGCCAATTGCACACCGGCCTGCACATCCTCAATGCACTGGTCTATCAGCGTTTCGAGGGCTCGCTGGTCACCGGCGTGCAGATGGCGGCCGACGGCACGGCCCGCATCGACTTCGACCTGCCCGACGTCGACAACAACGATCTGCGCAAGCTCGAGCCGGCGCTCAACACCCTCATCTCCGACGGGCTGCAAGTGAATGCGGTGTACGTCGATGCGGCCGGACTCGCACGCGAACCCGGCGTGCTGCGCAGCCGCTCCGTCGCACCGCCGCCCCAGGACGACGGCACCACGCGCATCATCGAGATCGTGGGGCTGGACCGGCAGGCCTGCGGCGGCACCCATCTGTCGAACACCTCGCAATCGGCGCCGCTGCGCATCCTGAAGATCGAGAACAAGGGACAGCACAACCGAAGGATCCGGATCGGGCTTGTCAGGTAGGCGGCGCGCCTACGCGCACCCATACACCCATGGACGAGCCGCACGCCCCGCGCGCCCTCCCCCTGCCCGAAGGATTCCTGCCGCCGGACTGCGCGTTCTCCGGGCAGGACTGGACCGCGCTGGCCCGGCAATGGTTTCCGGTCGCCCGCGTCGACGCGGTAGCGGCAAAGCCGAGGCAGGTGAGCCTGCTGGGCCTGCGGCTGGCCATCTATCGCCTGCCCGACGGCATTTGCATCGGCCGCGACCTGTGCCCGCATCGCGGCTTGCCGCTGAGCGCAGGGCGCATCGAAGGCGACGAGTTGGTGTGCGCCTACCACGGCCTGCGCTTCGGCGCCGACGGGCAGTGCCGCAAGGTGCCGGAGAAGCTGGCGCCCAAGGGCACGGAATGCTTCAGCTTGACGATGTTTCCCGCGGTGGAACGCCACGGTCTTGCCTGGACCTGCCTGATTCCCGGCGCGGAGCCTGCAATACCGGAGGTTCTCCCGGCGATGGAAGCGGTTGCACAAGACGACGGGGCCGCGCCTTCGATCGAGCGCCTTGCACTGAACGAGTACCGAAGGCTGTTCGACGCCATGTGACCGAAGTGACCGGCCTGACCGGCCTGACCGGAGGCAGCCTCACACGCATTGCCGCCGTCTCGCGCCCCATCTTTCAGCTTCAAATTTTCGCCAATATCGCCGCGTCGCCCCCTGCCATGCTTGGCCGCATAGCGAGGCCACTCCATGACGCAATCACTCCGCCAAGCCAGCCCCGAAGTCCTGAGCTTCACGCGCACGGTGCCCGATGTCGACCCCGTGGCGCTGTTGCTATATCTACACCGACTCCTGCTGTTTCTAGCCCACGCCCCGTTCCACTGAGACCACCCGACCCGCACATGACTGTCATGACCACCGTCGAGATCCTGCGAACCCTGGTGGCATTCGACACGACCTCGCATCGATCGAACCTGGACCTGGTCCACTGGATCGCCGACTACCTGGAGACGCACCGGGCGAACGTGCAGCTCGTGCACAGCGAAGACGGATGCAAGGCGAACCTGCTGGCCAGCATCGGGCCCGACACGGCGGGCGGCATGGTGCTCTCGGGGCACAGCGATGTGGTGCCGGTGGCCGACCAGCACTGGCGCTCCGCCCCCTTCACGCTGGTCGAGCGCGACGGCCGGTTCCATGGCCGCGGTGCGGCGGACATGAAGGGCTTCATTGCCGCCTGCCTGTCTGCCGTGCCGTCGTGGCAGCGGCGGCCTTTGAAGCGGCCGATCCACCTCGCGTTCTCTTACGACGAAGAGATCGGATGCCTTGGCGTTCCCCAGCTCTTGAGCCGCCTGAAGACGCAGGTGCAGGCGCCCGCGCTGGCCATCATCGGCGAGCCCACCGAGATGCGCATCGGCGTGAGGCACCGCGGCTTCTTCGGGCACCGGGCGCTGTTCAGCGGGCTGCCCGCGCACTCGAGCGACCCCTCGCTCGGTGCCAGCGCGATCGAGCCCGCCGCCTACCTGGTCACTTGCCTGGCCGGGCTGCGCCGAGGCTTTGCCGCGGAGGGCAGCGAGGCCACGCTCAACATCGGCCGCATCGACGGCGGCACCGCCCTCAACATCGTGCCGGGCTGCTGCGAGGTGTTGTGGGAGTTTCGGCCGCACGACGAAGCGGCGGTGCGGCGCGTGCGCGATGCGGTCCGCGATGCCCTGGCGGACCTTCCGGCGGGCGTCACGGTCCAGGCCGAGCAGGTGGCCGGCGTGCCGGCGCTGTCGGCGCACGACAACGACGCGGCGGTCTCGGTGGCGCGCGAACTGGGCGCGCTCTGGCCGGCGGCGGACCTGCCGTTCGGCACCGAGGCGGGCTTCTTCCAGCAGGTCGGTATTTCGACGGTGGTGTGCGGGCCCGGCTCCATCGCCCAGGCGCACCAGCCGGACGAATGGATCAGCGCCAGCCAGTTGCATGCGGCCGATCGCTTCATGCAATCGGCCGGCGCATGGGCGGCGGTGGCAACGCGCGGTTGATCAGCGCTTGGTGACCGACACCAGCTCCACTTCGAAGTTGAGCGTGGCGTTCGGCGGAATCACGCCGCCGGCGCCGCGCGCGCCGTAGGCAATGGACGGCGGGCAGGTCAGCTTGGCCTTGCCGCCCGGCTTCATCTTCTGCACGCCTTCGGTCCAGCACGGGATCACGCCGTTGAGCGGGAACTCGGTGGGCTCGCCGCGCTTGTAGGAGCTGTCGAATTCCTTGCCGCTGTCGGGGAAGGTGCCGCGGTAGTGAACCTTGACGGCGTCGGTGGCGGCGGGCGATGCGCCGGTGCCTTCCTTGAGCGACTGGTAGATCAGGCCGCTGGGCGTGGTCACCGGGGCGGATTGCGCAAAGGCTGCGGGAACGGCAAGGACGGACACGAGAGCGGCACAGAAAAAGGACTTCACGAAACACCTCGGGGATTGAAAGGACTCGATTATGGCCAGCGCCCCCGCGGCCGCTGTACGTCGATGTATCTAATGGAACGGCCCTTGCTTTGGTGAATGCGCACTGTCAACATTCACAAGAGAGAGAGGAAGCCCATGCGTTCCACCGAAGCCTCGCCGGCCGCATCGTCCGCGCCATCCGGCACCGGTCACCTGAAGAAGGTGCTCGGCCCCCTGCAACTCTGGGGCATTGCCGTGGGCCTGGTCATTTCGGGGGAGTACTTCGGCTGGAGCTACGGATGGAACACCGCCGGCACGCTCGGCTTTCTGGTCGCCACGCTGCTGGTGGCGACGATGTACACCACCTTCATCTTCAGCTTCACCGAGCTCTCCACCGCCATCCCGCACGCGGGCGGGCCCTTTGCCTATGCGCGGCGCGCGTTCGGCCCGACGGGCGGCTTCGTGGCGGGTTATGCGACGCTCATTGAATTCGTCTTTGCGCCGCCGGCCATTTCACTGGCCATCGGTGCTTATCTGAACGTGCAGTTTCCCGGCATCAACCCCAAGTGGTTCGCGCTCGGGGCGTATGTGATCTTCATTGCGCTGAACTGGGTGGGGGTGGGCATCGCGGCGGCCTTCGAGCTCTTCGTGACGGTGCTGGCCATCTTCGAACTCCTGGTGTTCATGGGGGTGGTCACGCCCGGCTGGACACTGGCCAACTTCGTTGCCAACGGCTGGGCCGGCGGCGACGTGCTCAACGGCGCGGCCATCTCGGGCATCTTCGCGTCCATCCCTTTCGCCATCTGGTTCTTCCTGGCCATCGAGGGCGCGGCCATGGCGGCCGAGGAGGCGCGCGATCCGCACCGCACCATTCCCATCGCCTACACCACCGGCATCGTCACGCTGGTGGTACTGGCCTTCGGCGTGATGATCTTCGCGGGCGGCGTGGGCGACTGGCGCAAGCTCGCCAACATCAACGACCCGCTGCCCCAGGCCATGAAGGTGGTGGTGGGCGAGAACAGCGGCTGGCTGCACATGCTGGTGTGGATCGGGCTCTTCGGGCTGATCGCCTCGTTCCACGGAATCATCATGGGCTACTCGCGGCAGATCTTTGCGCTGGCGCGCGCCGGTTATCTGCCCGCCTACTTTGCAGGGCTGAGCCCGCGCTTCCACACGCCGCACCGCGCGTTGCTGGCCGGGGGCGTGGTCGGCGTCATCGCCATCTTCAGCGACGAGTGGGTGCAATTCGGCGGGCAGACGCTCACCGCCAACATCGTGACCATGGCGGTGCTCGGCGCCATCGTGATGTACCTGATCTCGATGGCCGCGCTCTTCAAGCTGCGCAAGAGCGAGCCCGGCCTGCTGCGCCCCTACCGCGCGCCTTTCTACCCCGTGTTTCCGGCCATTGCGCTCGGGCTGGGCGTGGTGTGCCTGGGTGCGATGGTGTGGTTCAACTTCATGCTGACGGTGCTGTTCCTGGTGCTGATGGCTGCGGCCTACGGCTACTTTCTCATGACCTCGGCGCAGCGCAAGGCGGCCGCGCCGGACGAGATGCTTTCTTCGCCCACCACCCACGCCTGAAGGGCGATGCGAAAGACGATGCGATACAGCACCACCATCGCGGGACAAGTCTTCAACTTCGACGACCTCAAGCAGGTCATGGCCGTTGCCAGTCCGGCGCGTTCGGGCGACTACCTGGCGGGCGTGGGTGCGGCCACCGCGCAGCAGCGCATGGCCGCGCGCCATGTGCTGGCGGACACGCCGCTCAAGCAGTTCCTGACCGAAGCGCTCATTCCGTACGAGAGCGACAACATCACGCGGCTCATCATCGACAGTCACGATGCGGACGCGTTCGCGCCCGTGTCGCACCTCACGGTCGGCGACTTTCGCAACTGGCTGCTGTCCGACGAAGCCACGACCGCCACGCTCACCGCGCTCGCGCCGGGGCTCACCCCCGAGATGGTCGCGGCCGTGTCCAAGCTCATGCGCAACCAGGACCTGGTGTCGGTCGCGAAGAAGTGCACCGTGATCACGCGCTTTCGCGACACCATCGGCCTGCCCGGTCACCTGGCGGTGCGCCTGCAGCCCAACCACCCGACCGACGACCTGCGCGGCGTGGCCGCGTCCACGCTCGACGGGCTCCTGTACGGCGCGGGCGATGCGGTGATCGGCCTCAACCCCGCCTCCGACAGCATGCCGGTGCTGGGCCAGTTGCTGCACATGCTCGACGAGGTGATCCAGCGCTTCGAGATCCCCACGCAGAGCTGCGTGCTCACGCATGTGACCAACACGCTCAAGCTTGCCGAAGCCGGCGCGCCGGTGGACCTGGTGTTCCAGTCGATCGCGGGCACCGAGAAGGCGAACCTTTCTTTCGGCGTGACGCCCGAGCTGCTCGACGAGGCCTATGCCGCAGCGCTTGCATTGAAGCGCGGCACCATCGGCGACAACGTCATGTACTTCGAAACCGGCCAGGGCAGCGCGCTCTCGGCCAATGCCAACTTCGGCGTCGACCAGCAGACCTGCGAGGTACGCGCCTATGCGCTGGCGCGGCGCTACAAGCCCTTTCTCATCAACACGGTGGTCGGCTTCATCGGGCCGGAGTATCTGTACGACGGCAAGCAGATCATTCGCGCGGGCCTCGAAGATCATTTCAGCGGCAAGCTGCTGGGCCTGCCCATCGGCTGCGACATCTGCTACACCAACCACGCCGAGGCCGACCAGGACGACATGGACACCCTGCTCGTGCTGCTGGGCACCGCGGGCATCAACTTCATCATGGGCATTCCGGGCGCGGACGACGTGATGCTCAACTACCAGAGCACCTCGTTCCACGATGCGCTCTTCATGCGCCAGACGCTGGGCCTGAAGCGCGCGCCCGAGTTCGAGGCCTGGCTGCAGCGCATGCAGATCACCGATGCGGCAGGCCAGCTTGCGCCGCCCTCCTCCAACCGCTTGCTCGCCGACATGAGCGGCCTCAAGGCCCTTGCGCGATGACAGACGCCGTCACCCCCAACCCCTGGGCGCAATGGCGCTCCGCCACCCCCGCACGCCTGGCCCTCGGCCGAGCCGGCGCCGGGATGCCCACCGATGAAACGCTGCGCTTCGGCTGGGCGCATGCGATGGCGCGCGATGCGATCCATGCGGCGCTCGATGTAGCCGCGCTCGAAGCCACGCTGAGCGCACAACGTTGGGAAGTGGCCCGCGCACGCAGCCGTGCGGCGGACCGCACCACCTACCTGCGCCGCCCCGATCTGGGCCGCCAGCTCGACGACGCGGACGACGGACGCCTGCGCGGCATCGGGCGCTACGGCTGCGACGTATGCATCGTCATCGGCGACGGGCTCTCGTCGCTGGCGGTGGCACGGCATGCCGCGCCGCTCCTGGCCGCGCTGCGCTCGCACCTGCCGGCGGACACCCGCTACGCGCCCGTGGTCATCGCCACGCAGGCGCGCGTGGCCCTGGCCGACGAAGTGGGCGAGCTGTTCGGCGCGATGCTGTCGGTGATGCTCATCGGCGAGCGGCCGGGGCTGAGCTCACCGGACAGCCTGGGCATCTACCTCACGCATTCGCCCAAGCGCGGGCTGAACGACGCGGCGCGCAACTGCATCTCGAACGTGCGGCCCGAAGGCCTGCCCTGCGAAGCTGCCGCGTTCAAGCTGGCCTGGTTGATGCGCGAGTCGCTGCGCCGGGGGCTGACAGGCGTGGGGCTCAAGGACGAGAGCGACCTTGCGGTACTGGAGCAGCGCGATGCGCGGACGCCGGGGCTCATGCGATAGGCCTTCCCAGATGAATCAATACGCAATAAAATGATCTTTAAGCCGTTTAATAGTCATTTTATTGATGCCAAGAAGCAGCCACAGCCTTTCCGCCCTGCCCTCGCAGACCATCGCGCCCCTTGAAGGACTGGGCCTGCGCCTTCGCGCGCACAGGGTGCATCGCGAATGGACGATTGCCGAAATGGCCGAGCGCTTGCTGTGCTCCCCCAACACCCTGCGCGCACTCGAATCGGGCAAGCCCGGCACCAGCATCGGCTTGCTGGCCCATGCGCTGTGGCTTCTGGGCGAGATCGACTCGCTAGACAGCGTGGCCCCGGCTCCTACGGGACTGGCGGCGAAGCGACGTGTGCGCAGGTCGGCCACGCAAGGCGCGACGGGGGTGATTGCGGAGGACGAGCGTGACTTCTGACAGCCACGACGCCGAGCGGCGCATTTACGTCGGCCTCTCGCATCGCACCGGCGACGAGGTGCAACCGGCCGGCCTGATGAAGGTCGCGCGCCGCGGCGTTGTGGAGTCCGGCGAGTTCGCCTATGGCCGGCGCTACCTCGAAGATCCGGCAGCCGCTGCGCTCAACCCTGTGCACCTGCCGCTGCGCGATGCCGCCTTCGGGCTCGCCGAGCGCCGCATCCGCGACGGCGGCGCCATGCCGCTCACGCTGCGCGATGCGCTGCCCGACAGCTGGGGTCGCAAGGTGCTCGAAATTCGCGCGGGCCGGCCGCTCTCGGACATCGACGCACTGCTCCTGACCAACGAGGACCGCATCGGCGCGATGGTGTTTGCCGAAACGCTGCCCATCCGCAGCGGGGAGCCGCCCGCCACGCTCTGGTCGCTTCAGGCGCTCGCCGAAGCCTCGCGCCGCGTCGAGGATGGCATGGACATCGGCCCCGACATGCATCTGCTGCTGCGCGGCGGCAGCCTGGGCGGTGCGCGCCCCAAGGCTGCATTTGTGCTGGAGGGCCGGCGCTGCATCGCCAAGTTCGCATCGCGCGGCGACGACCACGACGTCGAAGTGATCGAAGCGGCCACGCTCTGGCTGGCCGACGCCTGCGGCATCGCAGTGCCGCCTTTTCTGCTGCAGCCTTTGGCGTCAGGACACGCCCTGCTGGTCGAGCGCTTCGACCGCGCAGGTCCGGTGACCGACGAGCGCCGCTTTCACTACCTCTCGGCTTCGGCGCTGCTCGATGTGCCCTATGACTCCAGCCGGGGCAGCTACGTCGAACTGGCGCAATTGCTGCGGCGTATTTCGGCACAGCCCCAGGAAGACTTGGCCGAGTTGTTCAGGCGGATGGTGTTCAACCTTGTGGTGGGCAACAGCGACGATCACGTGAAGAACCACGGCGCGCTGCAGGGCGAAGACGGACAGTGGCGCCTGGCGCCGGCCTTCGACCTGGTGATGCAGTTGGGTGGTCACACGGGGTATCAGGAGCTGGCCATTCTTGCGGGGCAGCATGCATCGAGCCTTGCGCTGGCGCGCGAGGCGGCGCCGCACTTCGGACTGACAGCGGCTGCTGCGGAAGAAATCATCGCTGCCATTGCCGAGACGGTCGCTGTTCATGCGGTGGGCAGCGTGGCGGCAGCAGGCGGCGACGGGGGGCTTGTGCGGCGGGTCGCGGCCTTCATCGAGCAGCAAGCGGAACGCATCGGCGCTTAGCGGCTCGGCGAGCTTCTTGCTTGACCTCGTTGCAGCAGCCCGCCGGGTTGCGCAGGAGGATTCCGATGCCGAACTTCTACTTGCCGCTCTCCGGCAATGTGCGCCAGGAAATCAATCCCTGGACCTGGTTGACCCGCATTAGCAACGGACAGCTGGGGTTCATCAACATCAACATGGGCAAGTCGTCGGACCCTGGTCTGGAACAGCAGATCCTGGATGACGTCGGAAGCTACGGACGGCAGATCGGGCAACTCGGCGATGCGCTGGAAGCGGTTCTCGCGCACATGAAGACCGACACCTGGGAACCCAAGGCCAAGGAAGCGGTTGATGCCTTCAGGTTTCAGCTTGCCGAGATTCGCCGGCTGAAGCTGAACCGGGCTGACGGCAAGACCTGACTCAGGCTCGGATATGCAGGGGCGCGAAGGACTTCACCAGATCGTCCAACGCCTTCAACTGCGTGAGAAAAGGCTCCAGCTGGTCCAGCGGCAGAGCGCTGGGGCCGTCGCATTTGGCCTGCGCCGGGTCGGCGTGCGCTTCAAGAAAGAGGCCCGCCAAGCCTACCGCCAGGCCGGCACGCGCCAGTTCCACCACTTGCTCGCGTCGCCCGCCTGACACAGCGGCGTTCGCATCGCGTTGCTGGAGGGCATGGGTCACGTCGAAGATGACGGGCAGGTTGCCGGTGACCTTCTTCATGGCACCGAAGCCAAGCATGTCCACCACCAGGTTGTCGTAGCCGAAACAGGTTCCCCGGTCGCACAGAATGACGGGGGAGTTGCCCACCTCCCTGATTTTTTCGACGATGTTCAGCACTTGGGGCGGGCTCAGGAACTGGGGCTTCTTGACGTTGATGACCTTGCCCGTCCTGGCAAGGGCAACGACCAGGTCCGTCTGGCGAGCGAGGAAGGCCGGCAGCTGCAAGACGTCCACCACTTCGGCGACCGGATCCGCCTGCCACGGCTCATGCACGTCGGTGAGCACAGGAACGCCGAACTCCGCCTTGACGGCCTCGAAGATTTTCAAACCCTCCTCCAGGCCGGGGCCCCGGAAGGAATGGATGGACGAACGGTTCGCCTTGTCGAAACTCGCCTTGAAGACGTAGGGGATGCCAAGCTTTCGCGTAACCCGGACATATTCTTCCGCGGCATGCAGGGCCATGTCCTTGGACTCGAGTACGTTCACGCCGCCAAACAGGACAAAGCCGTTGCTGTTGCTGACGTTGATTGCGGAGGTGATGGCGACGGTGGTCAAGAAGTGTTCTCCTGTAGTACTGCTCGCATTCTCGCGCGCCGGTCGGCCAGAAAATCCATGCCTTTGCCCGCCGCCGACGTGGGCGAGCGCCTGGTGCACACAATGCGTGCATGGAAGCCCTCAAGACTCTCGCACTGTTCGTCGCCACCGCCGTGGCTGAAATCGTCGGCTGCTACCTGCCGTACCTGTGGCTGAAGGAAGGCAGGTCGGCCTGGTTGCTTGTACCTGCAGCGCTGAGCTTGGCGCTGTTCGCCTGGATGCTGTCCCTTCACCCGACGGCCGCGGGCCGCGTGTACGCGGCCTACGGGGGCGTCTACATCGGCGTTGCCATCCTGTGGCTTTGGGCGGTGGACAAGGTCACACCGTCGGCCAGCGACTGGATCGGCGTGGCCGTGTGCTTCATCGGCATGGCCATCATCATGTTCGGGCCGCGCGAAGCGGCCCGCTGACACGGCGTCCCGCCCTCGGGCATCACACCAGGTCGAAGCGGTCCAGGTTCATCACCTTGGTCCAGGCCTTGACGAAGTCGCGGACGAACTTCGCCTCTGCATCGGCGCTTCCGTACACCTCGGCCAGCGCCCGCAGCTGGGCTTGCGAACCGAAGACCAGATCGGCGCGCGTGCCGGTCCATTTGCGTTGGGCGGTCTTGCGATCGCGCCCTTCGAACACCTCCTGGTCTTCCGACGCCGCCTTCCACTGCACGCCCATGTCGAGCAGGTTCACGAAGAAGTCGTTGCTCAATGCCTCCGGCCGCTGGGTCCACACGCCGTCCTGCGACTGGCCGACGTTGATGTTCAGCACGCGCAGGCCGCCGACCAGCACGGTCATCTCGGGCGCGCTCAGCGTCAGCAGCTGCGCCTTGTCGACCAGCAGGGCCTCGGTCGAGACGCTCTGCTTGCTCTTCAGGTAGTTTCGGAAGCCATCCGCGATCGGTTCGAGCACGGCGAAGGATTCCACGTCGGTCTGCGCTTGCGAAGCGTCCATGCGGCCCGGCGTGAAGGGCACTGTGACGGCATGACCCGCCTTTTTCGCAGCCTGCTCCACGCCCACTGAACCGGCCAGCACGATCAGGTCGGCCAGGGAGATTTTCTTGCCGCCGGACTGCGCGTCGTTGAATTCGCGCTGGATGCCTTCCAGCGCTTCGAGCACCTTGGCCAACTGCTCGGGTTGGTTGACGGCCCAGTCCTTCTGCGGCGCAAGACGGATGCGTGCACCGTTCGCACCGCCGCGCTTGTCGGAGCCGCGGAAGGTGGAGGCCGACGCCCAGGCGGTCGCCACCAGCTGCGAAACCAGCAGTCCCGAAGACGCGATCGTGCTCTTGAGCGCCGCGATGTCCTGCGCATCGACCAGCGGGTGATCGACCTCGGGAATCGGGTCCTGCCAGAGCAGTTCTTCCGCCGGGACCTCGGGGCCGAGGTAGCGGGTGCGCGGTCCCATGTCGCGGTGCGTGAGCTTGAACCAGGCGCGGGCGAATGCACCGGCGAACTGGTCCGGGTTCTGGTGGAAGCGCCTGGAGATCTTTTCGTAGGCCGGATCGAAGCGAAGCGAGAGGTCGGTGGTCAGCATGGTCGGCGAACGACGCTTGGAGGGGTCGTGCGCGTCCGGAATGGTCCCGGCGCCCGCGCCGTCCTTGGCGATCCATTGATGCGCGCCGGCCGGGCTTTGGGTCAGCTCCCATTCGAAGCCGAACAGGTTGTCGAAGAAGAAGTTGCTCCATTGCGTGGGCGTCTGGGTCCAGGTGACTTCCAGGCCGCTGGTGATCGCGTCGCCGCCCATGCCGGTGCCGAAGCTGCTGGTCCAGCCCAGGCCTTGCGCCTCGATGCCCGCGCCTTCCGGCTCCACGCCCACGAGCTTGGCATCGCCGGCGCCGTGCGTCTTGCCGAAGGTGTGGCCGCCGGCAATCAGCGCCACCGTCTCTTCGTCGTCCATCGCCATGCGGGCGAAGGTCTCGCGGATATCGCGGGCCGCGGCGAGCGGATCGGGGTTGCCGTTGGGGCCTTCGGGGTTGACGTAGATCAGGCCCATCTGGACGGCGGCGAGCGGGTTCTCGAGCACGCGGTCGCCGGAATAGCGCTTGTCGTCCAGCCAGGTCTTCTCGGCGCCCCAGTTGATGTGTTCCTCGGGCTCCCACACGTCAGCGCGCCCACCGGCGAAGCCGAAGGTCTTGAAGCCCATCGACTCCAGGGCGACGTTGCCCGCGAGGATCATGAGGTCGGCCCAGGAGATCTTCCTGCCGTACTTCTGCTTGATCGGCCACAGGAGCCGCCGCGCCTTGTCGAGGTTGCCGTTGTCAGGCCAGCTGTTGAGCGGTGCAAAGCGCTGCTGCCCCGCACCCGCGCCGCCGCGGCCGTCGAAGGTGCGGTAGGTGCCGGCGCTGTGCCAGGCCATGCGGATGAACAGCGGTCCGTAGTGGCCGAAGTCGGCCGGCCACCAATCCTGCGAGTCGGTCATGAGCGCCTGCAGGTCCTTCTTCACGGCCGCGAGGTCCAGGCTCTTGAATTCCTCGGCGTAGTCGAACTCCGTGTCCATCGGGTCGGACAACGTCGAATGCTGGTGCATGGCATTCAGCTTCAACTGATTCGGCCACCAGTCCCGGTTGGTCGTGGCGCTGGCGACGGCCGTGTGATTGAAGGGGCACTTTGCTTCGGTAGACATGTGGGCTCTGCTTTCCGTGGTGGATCGAGTGGGTGAGCGGCAAGGATATTCAGAGGCCACAATGCTGGGAAATTGAATGACTTCAATCCACGGATAGCCAGAACCTATTTTCTTTGCGGGCCACTTCCGCTCCCGGCAGTGAAAGCCTCAGGCGCTGCCTGCCTCGGCCGGCATGCGCCGGTAGTTCACTTCGACGGCCAGCGCCTCCTCGCCGGCGGGGCTGATGTTGTACATGCGCAGGTTCAGCGTGTCGTCGTCGGGCTGCTCGATGGCCGTGCGCCAGCCCCAGGTCGAGCCGCCCTCTTTGTCGCTGTAGCTGCCCAGCATCGACAGGCGCGGGTCGCCGCTGGTGCCGGTGCTGAACATGATGGACGTGCCGGTGCCGAAACTCTCGGCCCAGGCCGATTCGTACCGGCACTCGTCCAGATGATGGGCGATGAGCGCCACGCCTTGCATTGGCTCGCCGCCGCAGCGACCGGTGTATTCGTGCAACAGCACGCGACCGCCCAACAGCACGCGGATGCTGCCTCGCTGCACCGATTCGTCGGCCGGCTTGCCGGGCTCGAACCAGAGGCGGAAGCGGCCCTCCCACTGCCCTGCCATGCGCGCCAACTGCGCGTGCACGCCGTCAGCCAGCGAAGCTTCGAATTCCTTGCGGCCCATGTGCTTCTCCTTCGGGATTGCGGCGTGCGCGACGGACAAACTCTGCCACGAAGGAGGAACCCGTCAACTCCCGGAGCGAGGCAGTTCCCGAATCTCCACCGTGCCGCCAGCCTCATAAACCGGATTGCCCAAAAGAAACTGCTTGGCGCTTTCGAGGCTCACTGCGCGTACCCGGATGAAGCCGCTGAAATCATTGCCGGTCGGTTGGCTCGGCTGATTTTTCTTGAGGCACTCTCCACGCCCCATCGAGCTGCCACCGTCGAATTGGCCGGTGCCGCGGAGCGTTGCGATGTACTGCTCCCATTGTTTCGGGTCGTCTGCAGCTTTCCTATCGGTAGCGTCCTGATGCATCAGAAGCATGTACTCATTCACTCGTTTTCCCCTTTGGCCCCATCAACGCTTCGAATTTACAACGTGCCTTGCGAGGCGTTCGTCATCAGCCGCAAGTTCTGCACGGCCGCGCCTGCGGCACCTTTGCCCAGGTTGTCGAGAACCGCGCTCAAGACGATCTGACCGGTGCGTTCATTGCATGCAACGGCCAGGCTCATGTCGTTCGTGCCGTTGTGGACTTGCGGGTCCAGTTCGGTCATTGGCGCCGCGGAAGACATCGGCATCACATGCACATGCGCCGCATCGCGGTATCGCTCCACGAGGCATTCGTGAATGCGCAAGCCGGAAACATCGGCGCTCAGCATTCGCGCGTGCAGTCCGATGGTGAGCACGATGCCCTGCCGGTAGCTGCCATAGGCCGGCACGAAGATGGGCCGCTCCGCCAGGCCGCCGTAGGACTCGATTTCCGCCACGTGCTTGTGTTCGAGCGCCAGGCCATAGACCTTCAACGAATGCGCCGCTGCGCCGCCAGCTGCGGCCTCGTGCGCTTCCGCCCCCGCCCTGCCCTGACCCGAATAGCCCGAGACGGCGTGGATGACCAGCGGATAGTCGGCGGGCAACAGGCCCGCATCCGTCAGCGGCCGCAGCAAAGCGACCGCCGCCGTGGGATAGCAGCCCGGATTCGTGACCCGCAGCGCCGAGGCGATGCGTTCAGCTTGCAGTGCATCGAGCTCCGGCAAACCGTAGACCCAACCCGGGCTGATGCGGTGCGCCGAGCTGGCGTCGATGACACGCACCGAAGGGTTCTCGATCATCGCCACTGCGTCGCGCGCCGCGGCATCGGGCAGGCAGAGGATGGCGATGTCGCACGCGTTGAGCGCGTCCCGGCGGGCGGCCGCATCCTTGCGCAGGCTTGCCGGCAATGTGCGGATGCGAAAGTCCCCGCCCCGAAGGCGGTTCTGCAGATCAAGGCCGGTGGTTCCCTGGTCGCCGTCGATGAAGATGTTGAGGTCCATGGCACGCAATCGTAGGGATGTGACCTCGATGGCTCCAGCTAAATATACGCAACCCCAGATTAAGAAAAGTTAAATTAGCGCCATGCGAGAACTGAGCCTTGACCATCTGCGCACCCTGGTCGCCGTCGCCGATCTCGGCTCCCTGGCCAATGCCGCGCGCGCCCTTCACCTGGCCGCCCCCACCGTCACTGTCCAGCTTGCGGAACTGGAGTCGCGCCTGGGCGGCCAGCTGCTCGTTCGCGGGCGGGGGCCGGCGCAGGCCACCGCCTTGGGAGAACGCTTCATCGCGCGTGCCCGCAGGTTGCTCGCGGACGCCGACGACGCGGTGGAGGACGTTCGACGCCAGCTCGCAGGCCAAACCGGCCGCGTGCGGGTGGGCGCTTCGACGGGCGCCATTGCCCACCTGCTGCCGCCCGCACTCGAACGCCTGGCCCGAAAGCACCCCGGCATCGACGTGAATGTGCAGGTGCTGACCTCCAACGACAGCATGGCCCGGCTCGCCGCGGGCAGCCTCGACCTCGCGGTCGTGGCGCTGCCGCAGGCGCCGGTGCGCGGCGTTCATGTCACGCCCCTGCGGCGCGAGGCTGTCGTCGCCTTTCTGCCGGCGGACTGGAGAGCACCCAAGCGGCTGACCCCGCAATGGCTGGCCCAGCGCCCGTTGATCATGAACGACGCCTCCACACGTCTTTACCGGCTAACCGCGGAATGGTTCTCCGCGGCCGGCGTGCACTGCAGGCCGCGCATCGAGCTCAATTACAACGATGCGATCAGGACGCTGGTCGCCGCCGGCTATGGCGCAGCCTTGCTGCCGGAGGAATCGCAAGAGCCCACGCATGACCCTCGCATCGTCGTGCGCCCGCTCAGCCCAGCGCTATGGCGGCAGCTGGGCCTGGCGGTCAGTGAACGGGGCGCCAGTGGACCTACCGCTTTTGTTTTGGAGGCGTTGCTGCCTGAGAGGGGTTTGGCTGCTTGAGTACAGCGCGTGCGGGGATTCAACCGATCGATGCAACGGCTTGGTTGGGTCTTTGTCCGTCAAGCCAATGGCGCTAACGGGCTTGTTCAAGACGGCGGCACGACCGGCTAAAGTCGGCGAGCAATACACGTTCGCAGCGACTCACCCAGGAGAGACCACGGACCATGACAGATGCAGTTTCTTCAGCCCTACAGGCGCATCAATCGTCTGCGACCTACCAAGTGCTCAACTTGGCGTTTGCCTTTGAATGCGTAGCGCGAGTCCGTCACTTGCTTGAAGACGAGGGCGTCCTGCGCTGCCTCGACGTGCTGGAGGCGTACCTCAAGGGCGAGGCCGACCTGCAGGCCCTTGAGAAAGCAGCGGCCGAGGCCGCAGCCCTCGCCATTGGGCACCAAGGCTCCCGATCACTGGACGGCGTGGGTCACGCTGCTGTATCGGCAAGCTATGCGGTGGCCAACGCACTGGCTGGCAGGGCTGTCCAAGCGGCGGACTATGCCGCGTACGCTGCGGTCTACGGCGAAGGTGGCTACGGCGCAGTCTCCGATCCCGAGTCATTTGTCGCTGAGCGGAACTGGCAGGTCGCAGCGATTGAGCGGCTTGCGAGTACTCTTGCAGCGCGATGAGTGGTTTCGCCAAGCGAGTGGCTGGTTGGCCAAGACAAGTCTCTCGCCAGCACAGCGGAACTGGTCAACAGCGGTCACCTGCTACCGAACATCGCTCATGCATCCTTCCAGGACTGAAAGTCGGCGTCTGATGCCCTCAAACTTCGGAAACTTGTTGCTGTTCTGGCTTAGAGCCATCTTGGCGATAGGGACATTTGTTTTCGCCGGTGCGGCTCGGGCGCAGACCGACGGCCCCTCGGTCCCAATCAACGCCAGCGTCATCCGAGATATCGCCGTCGGGGCCGCGGCGGCCGTCGAGCAGAACTACGTCTTCGCGGATCGCGCGGCAGACATCGCCAAGCACATTCGCGGTAAAGAGAGTTCCGGCGGTTACGCGTCTATCCGCACCGCCCAGGAGCTTCGCCTCCAACTGGAGACAGACCTGCGATCCGTGAATGGCGACAAGCACTTGATGGTTTTGTTTAGTCCCATTCCCTCGGCAGGCCTGGCACCATCATCGCCTTCCACGAAAGTCACCGAAGAAGAGCGACGCTACTATTCGTACGCAAATAGTGGCTTCGTCAAGGCTGAGCGGTTGGAGGGCAACATTGGCTACCTCGACATCAGAGGCTTCTCCAAGCCAGAGGCCCTTCAAGATGTGGCGGCTGCGGCTTTCGGCTTCGTCGCCGATACCGCCGCGCTGGTCATCGACATGCGGCACAACGGAGGCGGTTGGCCAGCCGGGGTTGCCTGGGTGACCAGCTATCTTTTCCGAGATCGAGTTCATCTGAACGATCTCTTGCATCGAAAAAACAATCGGATCGAAGCGTTTTGGACGACTCCAGGCGTCCCGGGCCGGAAGTTCACCGAGCGCCCCGTGTACGTTCTTACCAGCAAGGACACCTTCTCCGGAGGCGAGGAGTTCGCATACAACCTGCAAGCCTTGAAACGGGCCACGGTGATAGGAGAAGTCACAGGCGGGGGTGCTCACCCGGTAAAGCCATTTCGCCTTAGCGAGCACTTTGAAGTATTGGTGCCTTTCGCCCGAGCTGTGAATCCCATCACCAAGGACAACTGGGAGAGCCGCGGGGTGCAGCCTGACATCGCTGTGCCTGCCGACGCCGCACTGAACCGCGCTTACCTCGCCGCATTGCAGGCGGCGCGGGCGGCGGAACTGGACCCCGTTCTGGTTGCCGACCAAGACAGGGCGATTACTGCCGCGCGCTTGGCGGCATCGAACGCGGGAAAAAAGTAGGCGCACGGCGGATTTCGGCCAGAAGCGGAAGTTCGTGCACGACGGCTTTCAGGTAGGCTATCCAGAGGACCTCCTTACCAATCGTGAAGACTGACAATGGAATCCTATTCAACGCGCTGCCTCTTCGAGTGGGAACCACGGGACGGACAGAAGAAGGCTCATCTATACGAAGAGCGCATCACGTTGTGGCAAGCCGAGTCCGCAGACGAGGCCATAGAGATGGCGAAACGCGAGGCGAAAGCCTATGCAGGGGAAGACTCGACCTACCTTGACGTTTGCCAGTCCTATTGGCTCGTTGATCCCGTTGCGGCGTCGGGCGTCGAGGTCTTCTCTCTGTTGCGCGAGAGCGACCTTGAGCCAAGTGCGTACATCAACGCGTTTTTCGAGACTGGCGATGAGCACCAGCGTAGCTAATAGATTCGCGGAGGCACCGCATACGGCCACCCTAAAACGCGCGGGAATCGTCCTCGTGGTTGCCGGTCTGCTGGACATCTGCGTCTTGATCTACTCGATCGTGAGCCGCATTCCATATTCATCGAGCATCAGCGTATTTGCTGTTATCGGTGGCGTCTTCCTTCTCCGCGGCAGCCTGCAAGCAGCTTCTCATGTTCAGTGGTTTGCACTCCTCATAGCCGCCGCGCTTATTTCGATGCTCGTTGTCTCTCCGGCTCTTCAACCTACTGACCTGACGCTCACAGAGATTCGGCTGCACCCCCACGTTGCTCTCGTTGGAATCACGCTGTTCGTGTTCACCATGGCTCTTCTGATTTGGCTCGTAAAAGAACTCGGATCACCCCAGGTTCGAGCAGCGCGTGCCGCAGCCGGACAGAAAGAACGTAGCGCACGAATGCCGATCGCCGTTGGTATCTGCCTGGCGCTGGCATTCGCGACCGTCAGCGTATTGGTTCAGCGTAGCGACGCGGCCATCAAGGCCATCGAAGTCGTCGGGGCAGCCAACGGCCCGGAATATCGCTACCACGTCAGCTCGCTCAACTATCGCGGTAGCAACCAAGGCAAGAGCGTCTCCGGCATCGTCACAGCCTGGAACAAATACGAGATCAAGAATGTGCCCTTTCGTTGGGAGGACTGATGTCGCGTCGGACGTTCGCGGGGCTCCACGCGAAGCCCTGAGACCACTATTCGCTGGCTAGCGTGACTGGTGGGCCCCTTTGTGCTGGCCGCGCGTAAGGCTACAGTCGGCCAGAAGCAGTCGTCCGATTCCGGAGAAGATACCTCCAGATCGCAGGCATACGAGGCGGGAGTACGGGTGTTTGATGGGCTTAAATTGTGAGCATTTATCGCGCCGCGCCATTTTTTAGAATGAGTTCCGCACCATCGTCCGTGCGAACTTTCGACAGCCATTCCTACTACCACTTACACGCTCACGCTCCACATGAAGTTGAAATATCTCCAACTTGTCTCTCTTCTGCTCGCGGGAGTCGTTCACGCCGCTCCAAAAGATCTGGACGGGGTGACGCTTGAAATTCCTGTTCCCTCCGGTTATTGCGAGCTAGGCGCGTCAAGGTACGAGTCCGCAATACGAGCTGAACAGGCCCAGTTCAACTTGAACAAGAGTCGAATCGTCTCCACGTTTGGCCCCTGCGATGAAGTCAAGGAGCTCCGGACGGAAAAACGTCAACGCCTCGACAAGATGGGTCAATACACGACACCGCTCAAAGATGGAAAGGTATTAGAGGCTCCCAACGGCTTCACTCGTAGATATTTCATTAATTTCTCGCTGAGCGCCAAAGGGGCCGAACACCGCAAACGTGGCATGGATTCGGGGCTGGCGGCGCTGCGCTCGTTCTCGCCTGGAGTCGATGCGCCTCAAGATCTTGGCTTCATCGACGACGACGACCGCGCAATTTATTCAGCCAGCGTAATGTCGAGCGCGATGGACTCAGGCGATGCTGGGGTCTTGGTCGTTGTCAGTGGTCAAACAGTCGTCCGAAATCGGGTTATCCACGTAGCCTTGATGCAGGTGGCCCCATCCAAGCCTGACGTCACAAAGCTGCTTGCGGAGCAAAAGAGGACCGTTGAGAGTCTCATCCGAGCGAACGGTGACTAGGGGCTGTTTTTTTGGTGCCCGACCTCGGTCTGTCATGGCCTATTCACATGTGCTGAACTTAAGATGCTCAAAGAACACTTTTTAGAATGGGACTACAGCGACCCTGCGTCTGCTGAAGCAATTTCAGATGCAGAGATAGAGCTTGGTATTCGGTTCCCCATCGTCGGCACGAACATCGTTGACGTCTATCGAACGGACTTCAGGCAGTTCAAAGACAAGTTCGCGTCGCTTTGAGCGACTGCTATCTGGCGGCGTGGACGTCTGCAAAGGGCCCAAAACGGTCATCGGCCCTGCTCCCAAGCAGTCATTCGCTGCTTGGTTGCGCCCGGCGGAATCGGTGGTCAGCTGCGGGTGTCTGACACTCTCGGGCACCTGGAACGGAGCGTTTTGCTTACCCAACCTTGGTTCTGCGTGAGCCCTGCCTTGTAGCCCACAGCAATCCAATGAGATTGGCCGAAACTCCTGTCGACGCCATTGCGTAACCGACGAAGAGAATCCCCCTCCAGCGTCGTTCGCTGATGACCAGCGTCTCCCCCTGAAATGAGGCGTAGCCCCATGCGAGAACGTCGGGCAGCCAGTGCAGGGCGACAAGAATTAGCAAGAGGAATGCAGCGTTCTTCGCGAAGCCACGCCAATCAGGCGGACGGTAGGCGACTGAGGCACCCGCGGCCATAGCATGGGAGACGTGCCGTCTTGCTGCAAAAAACGCGAAGGTGCAAAGCAGAAATCCGATTGCTGTGCCAGTTGCGATGCCAAGCACTGCGGCGGTCAACATGGGCTTTCCTCTATGAACGGGTTGTTGTTTTGAACGGCCGAACCAGCGACAGCTTCTGGCCGCATGCCGCCGCTACGGTTGAGCTCGCGCCTGCGCCAAATCGTACTCGGACGGAGAGGATGCATTGTGGGTGAGCCGTCCTCCACGCTGGAAATGCTCCATCGCCATGGGGCCAACCCAGTACGCGTTCACCCGCTCGAACAGCCTCCCGATTGCATTGGCGAAAGCAGATTGAAGCCTCCTAGCCTGCAGTGCATCAGACGCGGTCGCGACGCGGCCCGAGATGAGCGTCATGTTCACGTCGAAGCCGCCATGGCTTAGGGTGACACTGGCCGGATTGAGCAGCTGGTCTATCGCAAAGCGGGTAGCACCGAGCGAAGTGGGAATTGGTCGAACTTGCACCGCCACGTCGGCAGGCATGACCAGATAGGTTGCGCAGTCAATCGACGAAGCCGCCGCCGGCACGCGCAGACTAGGAAGCGCCCGACCGGCGTGCACAGATGTAACGTCGGGTGTGTCAAAGATGCCGGCCAGCGTATAGGAGACGGCGGCCTTGCTTTCGACGGCGTCAAACACCAAGAGCAAGTCGCCGGGCAACGCGAAGAAGTGTCGCTGGGTCATGTCTGTCGGTCAGTTCTCGGCAGATTGGAGGGCAAGCATGAAGGTCCGGTGTTGGCCGAAAACGGTACAACCAACAACCCGCCATCGACACCTACCCCACCACCCGCTGCACAAGCTGCAGCTCATTCCCCGCAGGATCACGAAGCGTAGCCAGAACACCGCCCCACTCCTGCCGCTCCGGCGGCCCGGCAAAGACAACGCCCCGCTTCGACAGCTCCGTGAACTTCGCCTGAATGTCCGCGACATCGAAAGACAGCCCGGTGAACCGCCCCACCAGGACCTGGTCTTCCGCCGGCGCATTCGCATCGACATGCTCGACCACCAGGCTCATCGCTCCCGCATCGAACACGCAAAAGCCTTGTGCGCTTCCATCGGCCTTGATGGGCAAGCCCAGCACCTCTTGGTAGAACCGTGAGGCGCCCGGCAGGTCGGCTACAAAAATGCGCGCGGTACGAAGCTGCATGGTTTCTCCTGAAAAGGATTCGGCCGCCGATGGTATCCATGCGCGCACGCATCGCCCAGAGCCCATGACCACACCGCTCGCAAGCGACACGGCCATGCGCCCATCGCATGCAACCTGGCACGGCTGATGCGTAGCTCGCTGCGGAAGCGTCAGGGCGGTGCCTACGCCCGGCGCTTCCCATAGCAACCACATGGCAACCGCACAACAACAGGGAACGCATGCAACGCCGTCTCGCACTTCTCACCCCCATGGCCGCCGCGCTGGTCGCAGCAGGCTGCGCCAGCTTCGACTCGCCCGCCAAGGGCTTGTCGCCCGGCCACTGGGACGCCTTCAACCGCGCACAGATCGAGGGCCTGATCGCCGGCCTCGGCAAGGGCAGCCCCGGCTACAACGCCGCCAGGCCACCCTACGTGGTCTTCGACTGGGACAACACCAGCATCTTTCTGGACATCGAGGAAGCCTCGCTCATCTATCAGCTGGAGAACCTCGTCTTCGGCGCCACGCCCGCGCAGCTCGAAGTGGCGCTGCGCAAGAACATTCCGAAGAAAGACTTTCTGCCTGCATACAACAACGCGGCGGGCAAGCCGGTCAACATCGACCTTCTGGTGCCCGACATCGTGGCCAGCTACACATGGCTCTACCAGAACTACAAGGGCATGAAGGGCGCGCAGTCGCTGGCCGTGGTGGCGATGAGCCCGCACTACGGCGCCTTCATCACCAAGGTGCGCTATCTCTATGAAGCCATCGGCGACACCTTCGACCACGACACGGCCTACCCCTGGGTCACGTACCTCTTCGCCGGCATGACAGAAGCGCAAGTGCGCAAGCTCACGGCCGACACGGTGGCGTGGCAGTTGAAGGAGCCGGTCGCCAAGGTGAAGTGGACATCGCCCGTCGCGCTGCCGGGCCGCGCGGGCGTGGTGTCGGTCAGCTGGAAGAACGGCCTGCGCCTGCAGCCCGAGATGCAGGAGCTGTACGCCGCGTTCCGCAACGCGGGCTTCGATGTGTGGGTGTGCTCGGCGTCGTTCGTGGACGTGATCAAGGAGATCTCGTCGAACCCCGCCTTCGGCTACAACAACCCGCCCGAGCGCGTGCTCGCGATGGAGCTGGAGCGCGACGTCAACGGCGTGATCCAGCCCGAATTCCGCCGCGGCTACGACCAGACCCAGGGCCCGGGCAAGACGAAGAACATCCGACGCTTCCTGGTCAGCAAGTACGGCTACGGCCCGAGCTTCGTTGCTGGCGACAGCGAGGGCGACCAGAACATGATGGCCGACTTCGCCGACACGAAGAAGGTGCTGATCGTGAACCGCCTGCGCGACCCGAAGACCGACATCGGCAAGTTCTCTGCGATGGCGGTTCAGAACTACGGCAAGCCCAACACGCGCTACCTGCTGCAGGGCCGCGACGACAACACGGGCGAGTGGGTGGCGTCGCAGCTGCACACGCCGTTGGGCGCAACGCAGGGCAAGGCGCTGAAATAGGCGGGGCGGCCGGCCCTTCGGCGCGTGTGTCGGCGGGTGGGTGCCTATGATCCCGGCATCGAACACCAGGAGACAAAAGCATGGCCACCCGCTATCCCCTCGCCGAACTCAAGGACCTGCCCGAAGACATCCGCACCGCGATCCTCGCCGTGCAGGAAAAGGCCGGCTTCGTGCCCAACGTGTTTCTCGGCCTGGCGCGCCGCCCGGCCGAGTGGCGCGCCTTCTTCGCGTACCACGACGCGCTGATGCTGAAGGAAGAAGGCTCGCTCACCAAGGGCGACCGCGAGATGATCGTCACCACCACCAGCGCGGCCAACCAGTGCCTCTATTGCGTGGTGGCGCACGGCGCGCTGCTGCGCATCTACGAGAAGAAGCCGCTGGTGGCCGACCAGGTGGCGGTGAATTACCGCAAGGCGGACATCACGCCGCGCCAGCGCGCGATGCTGGACTTTGCAATGAAGGTCTGCGACCGCTCGCACGAGATCGACGACAGCGACTTTCCGCCGCTGCACGCGCACGGCTTCGACGATGAAGACATCTGGGACATCGCGGCGATCACCGCGTTCTTCGGCCTCAGCAACAGGCTGGCGAGCTTCAGCGGGATGCAGCCGAACAACGAGTTCTTCCTGATGGGGCGAGTGCCGCGCGAGAAGAAGTAAAGGCCTGCGTCCGACAAGGCACAGTCCGTTCACGCTGAGCTCGTCGAAGCGCCGCGCAAGGCTTCGACAAGCTCAGCCCGAACGGGCTTGCGAAACGCTCCGGCAAGACGCCAGCGCGTCGAGCGCAGGCTTGTAGGTGGGCGTGCTCACATCCATCACCCCCAGCACCGTGTGATAGAGGTTGTCATGCGTCAGCGGCGCATCGAGCCCCGCTTCCATGCATGAACGCGAGAGCTTGCGGCGCTCGCTCATGCCTTCGCTGAACCAGGTGACCATCGGCACGTGCTTCTGTGCCTCGGGCGCAAAGCTGTAGGGCACACCGTGCAGGAACAGCCCGTACTCGCCCAGCGATTCGCCGTGGTCGCTCACGTACAGCATCGCGGGGTCGTACTGCTTCGATTGCACCTTCAGCCAATCGATGGTGCGGGCCAGAAAGCGGTCGGTTTCGGCGATGGAGTTGTCGTACACGTTCATCAGCTCGTTGTGCCCGCACTCGGCCAGTGCATTGGTCTTGCATTCGGGCAAAAAGCGCTTCACGTCGGGCGCCGAGCGCTTGTAGTACGCGGGGCCGTGGCTCCCCATCTGGTGCATCACCAGCACCACGCCCTTGGCGCGGCGCTCGGCGGGCAGCGCGGCGATGCGCGCGTCCAGGTTGTTCAACATCACGTCGTCCAGGCACTCGTCGCCGTCGCACAGCGCCTTCTTGGTGGCTGCGTCGAGACCGTCGAAGGCCGATGCATTGGGGACGCGGGTGCACACGTCCTTGCAGCCGGCCTGGTTGTCCAGCCACAGCACGGCCAGGCCCGAGGCCTGCAGCACATCGACCAGGTTTTCGTAGTCGTCCTTGCGCGATTCATAGCCGATCTTTCCCAGCGGCGAGAACATGCAGGGCACCGAGGCCAGCGTATTGGTGCCGCAGGAATGCACGTCGCGGTAGCTCAGCACGCCGCGCCTGGCCAGCTCGGGCGTGGTGTCGCGCGCATAGCCGTTGAGTGCGAAGTGGTCGGCGCGCGCCGTCTCGCCCACCACCACCACGAACATCGGCGGACGCACCTGGCCAGCGTAGCTCGGGCCAAGGGCGGTGCCGGCGGTGATCGGAACCAGCTTGCCGCTGCGCTTGAACAGCGGCTTGATGAGCAAGGCGCCCGTCGAGTAGAGGGTCGCGATGGGGTTCATCATGTAGCGCAGGTGGATGTTGTTGCGCATCAGCGGCGCCAGCTGCCGGTTGGCGGCCACGCCGGTGCCCACCGCCACCAACGCGGCCAGCAGCAACAGCGCCGCATTGCGCCAGAGCTTTGCAAGAAGACCCATGCGCGCGATGCGCACGCGCCACAGCAGCCAGCCCGCGGGCAGCGACACCGCGAGCACGTTGAAGGCCATGCGCCAGCTCAGGAGGTCGCGTGCTTCGTTGGGGTCGGTCTGCAGCGCGTTGGCGATCATGGTCGGGTCCATGACGACGCGGTACTCCAGCATGTAGTGCTGCACCACCGCGGCCAGCACCACCGTGGCAAACCACAGCGGCTTCATCCAGCGCGACCAGGCCGTGAGCGACAGCATGGCGGCCGAGCCGCACAGCGTGAGCAGGCTCATGGACACGATGGTCGGCAAGTAGGTGCTGGGCGCGCCGCCGATGCGGGCAAGTTCGTTCCAGAGCGGCCAGTTGGCGGTCAGCACCAGGTAAAGGCTGAGCCACAGCACGACCTGGCTGGCCGAACGCGGTCGCGCGAGCCACATGTCAAGCCGCTTGTGCAGTGCCCCCGCCCAGTGAAAGTGTGGCGCCGACACCTCGGAAAAAGGTGCGCGGTGCAGCAGTGGTGGCTCTAGACGCGAAAACGACATGCAGCGACTGTAGGGACGCCGCCTGAAAGGAGCCTGAACTGGGCGTTCAGGCGGTGTTCAGGCTCGCCGTGCGCGCGCCCGCCGGCGGCGCGCCGGCATTCTTGACAGCGCCAGGTTCAGCGGACGGCTGACGCCGCGCTCCACCACGATAGCCACCAGCGCTCCCAGCATCACTGCCGCGGCCACATCCGACGGAAAGTGCAGCCCCAGGTAGAGGCGGCTCCAGCCCACCACCGCCGCCACTGCGAGCGCCGCCAGCATGGGCGCGCGTTGCGGCAGGCACCACAGCGAGAACGCGGCGGCGAAGGTGGCGGCTGTGTGCAGGCTCGGAAACCCCGGCCGCGTGCCCTGCGGCGCCCACTGGATGCCCAGGCCGTAGAACGCAGGCCTGGGGAACGGCAAGGCCGAACGGAACAGGTTGACCACGATCCACGTGGCCACCACGCTCACCAGCGCAGTAAAGAGCACGTAGCGCCAACGCTTGTCGACCATGGCCGCCGCCACGATCGTGAGGGCCAGCAGTTCGGGCAGCACCTCGGAGGCGAAGCGCGCGAACTCGATGGTCCACAACGACGCGGATGCGCCCGCGTTGAGCCATTCGAACAGGGCGAAATCAAGTGCATGCATGCAGGTCGGCTGCCGGTTGCGGCAGCTTGGGTTGGAGGCGCGTCTCCGCCAGGTCGATGACGAAGCCGACCACCCAGCAGATCCAGGCGGTCCACAGGGTGTGGCTCATGTAGTGGGCGCCGCGCCATTGCTGCGACAGCCCCAGCGCCAGGCCCGCGACCGCCGCCGTGCCCAGCCAGATCAGGGCCGCGCGCGGGGACACCCGGCGCAGCACGAAATACCCACCCAGGTAGGCAAAGGCCGCCGAGGCATGCCCCGCCGGAAAGCACCCGCCCGCGCCACCGTCGTCCACGCCCCAGGACCAGTGCGACACGTAGCGCGCCACGCCGCCGAACTCCTTCAGGTCCCAGGGGCAGCTGGTGTCGCTGCCGTGCTTGATGAGGCTCACGGCCAGCACCGAGGCCAGCACGGTCGACGCAAGCTGAACGCGCTCGCGCGTGGCCAGCTTGCGCAGCAGGCCCACGGGCCAGCGAATGGCCACGAACAGGCCGATCACCAGCAACCAGCTGAGGTTGCGGGCGCCCGCGTGCATCACATGGACCAAAAACGGGTTGTCGCGCCACGGAAACCCCATGGGCGTGCCCGCCATGCGCGCCATCCAGAGATCGCCGCCGGAGGCGTCCCAGGCGATCAGCAAGGCCAGTGCGAGCAGGGTCAGTGCGGCAAGACGGAGGTTCGCGGTGCGTGTCATGAAGAGAAAAAGCGAGGCCTCTGAGAAAACTGGCGCGAGCCTACTGTCGCCGTATGAACCCAGTCTGAAGCGACCTGAACGAATGCTGACGCCGCCTCCTGGCCGCGCTGCGGGGCTAGACTTCGAGTTTTTAGAGAGACACCGCGTGCGCATATTGCTGGTCGAAGATGACACTGCGTTGGCAGATGCCGTGTGCAGCTACCTGCTGGCGAAGGCCTTCGTGGTCGATGTGGCGGCCAGCATCGCCGAGGCACGCGGCGCGCTGCTCTCGGTTCAATACGCCGCGGTGCTGCTCGACCTGCACCTGGGCGACGGCGACGGGCTCTCCCTGCTGCCCCAGGTGCGCGCGCTGCGGGAGCCCCCCATCGTCATCGTGCTCACCGCGCGCGACCAGGTGACCGACCGCATCCGCGGCCTGGATGCCGGCGCGGACGACTACCTCATCAAGCCCTACGACCCGGCCGAACTGCTCGCGCGGCTGCGCGCGGTCGAGCGGCGGCGCAGCGCCAACACATCGCCGGTGCTGCAGTTCGGCACACTCGAAATCGACCTGGCCCATGACCGCGTGCGCAAGGACGGCATCGCCGTCGTGCTGACCCAGAAAGAGTGGGCGCTGCTGCGCGTGATGGCCACGCGCCCCGAGCGCATCCACACGCGCGAGAACCTGGCCGATGCGCTCTACGGCTTCGGCGACGAGGCCGACAGCAACACGCTGGAGGTGTTCATCAGCCGCCTGCGGCGCAAGCTGGGCAAGAGCCACATCCAGACACTGCGCGGCCTGGGCTACCGGCTGTCGTTCTCGGCGGACGACGAGGAATGAGCATCGCCCGAACACGAAACGGCCACGACTCGCTGGCCGGGCGCCTCACACGCACCCTCATCGTGTGGGTGGGCGGCGTGTGGCTCCTGTGCGTGCTGGCGGTGGTCTGGTACGTGGACCGCGAGATCAACCACAACTTCGACAACGAACTGGTCGAGGTGTCGCACCGCATGTTCGACATGGCGGTGCAGGAGCTGGACAAGCTGCAGCAGCAAGACAGTCCCGCCGCCGGCGGCGCGCCGCTCGTGGCGCCCAAGCAGCTCTTCTCGCAGGACGCCGTGATGTACCAGGTGCTCGACATCCACGAGCATGTGCTGCTGCGGTCGGCCGAAGCGCCCGTCGATGCCTTCGATGTGCCGATGGCCGCGGGCTTTGCCAACAACCATACCTGGCGCATCTACACCGTGCGGCATCCGACGCGCGGGCTCTACTTTCAGGTGGCAGACCCGCTGGACGAGCGCCGCCGCGCGCTGAACCGGACGCTGTTCGGCCTGATCATTCCGCTGGGCGCGGTGCTGCCGCTGCTGGCGCTGGTCCTGCGCAACGTGGCGCGCACCGAGCTGCGCGTGCTGCAGGATCTGGCCGGCGAGATCGAAAAGCGCAGCGGCGCAGACCTGCGCCCCATCACCCTGCCCGGCCTGTCGCAGGAGCTGCGCGCGGTGGGCGACCATGTCAACAGCCTGCTGGAGCGGCTGTCGCAGTCGCTCGACGTGGAACGAGCGCTCGCCGCCAACGCGGCCCATGAACTGCGCACACCGCTGGCCGCCGCGCGCCTTCGTTTGCAGACCGCGCTCGACCATGACCTGAAACGCGACGACGTGCAGGGCGCACTCCAGGCACTGCAGGTGCTGAGCCACCGCACCGAAAAACTGCTGCAACTGTCGCGCGCGGAGTCGGGTGCGTCGCTGACCCGCGCGCGGGTCGACCTAGTGCAGCTCGCGGGCACCGTGGCGCAGGAGTTCTGGCAAGACCCGGCCAACAGCGAGCGCCTGAAACTCAAGGTGCCCGACAGCGCGGCGCCGGTGGCCTTCGGCGATGTCGATGCGCTGGCGATCGCGCTGCGCAACCTGGTGGAAAACGCGCTGCGCTACGGCGGCGGCGGTCGCGTGGTGATCGAGGTGGCAGCGCCCTGCACGCTCATGGTCCGCGACGCAGGCCCCGGCGTCGATGCAAAGCAGCTCGCCACGCTGCAGCAGCGCCACGTGCGCCATGCTGCGGATCGCGCGGGCTACGGCCTCGGCCTGTCGATCGTGGGGACCATCGTCGAGAAGCACAACGCGAAGCTGGAGCTGGCGTCCCCGCCTGTCGGCGCGGCGCGGGGGTTCGAGGCGCGGATTGTGTTGCAGCCGGCCTGAAGGCGATCGCGCCGGCTATTCGCTGACGATCGCGCGCAGCCACTCCGGCAATTCCAACGCCTTCTGCTTCGGAAAATCCACCCAGATCGTCGTCGCCCCGCCCGCCGCGCAAATGACGTCGGGCGCCTCTTCGCGCGCCATCGTGCCCCAGCTCTCGAAGGTGGTGCGGCCCGGGTCGCTCACGTACATCTTCAGCAGCACCTTGCCCGGGTACTCGATCTGCCGGTAGAAATTGCAGAAGGCATTGACGATCACCATGCCCTGGCCGCCGGGCTCGGGTTCGAAGCCGATGGAATGCATCCAGTCGATGCGCGCGGTTTCCAGGTAGCGGAAGTAGGTGCCGTTGTTCAGGTGGCCCATGGCGTCCATGTCGCCCCATCGGATGGGAATGAGCATCTCGTACACGAGCTTCTTCTTTTCGGGGATGTCGATTCTCATCGGTGCGCCTTGATGGATGCGAGGATGCCCAGCACGAACAGCAGCGCCGCCACCCACTCGGTGGCCTGCGGCCAGCGGCCGTCCCAGACGAAGGAATAGAGCAAGGCGAACAGCGTCTCGCTCACGATCAGTTGGCCGCACAGGCTGGCCGACAGGCGCTGGCTCGCGACGTTCCAGAGAATGGTCGCGAGCCACGACGAACCGAAGCCGCCCGCCAATGCGATCCAGACGAAGAGCATGCCGTCGGGCCGCGACTGCAGCGTGGCCATGTCACTGCCCGCCACCAGCCACAGCAGCAGAGCGCCAAGGCCGGTCGCGATGCCGAGCCAGTTGGCCCAGTCGGTCGCGTTGAGTTCGGTGTGGCGCTGCAGCCATTTCGCGTTGAGCAGGCCGTAGATCGTCCAACTCACCATGGCGCCCAGCGCGAGCGCAAGGCCCCAGCCGAAGCGAGCGCCGCCGCCGTCGCTCGCGCCGTGCTGCGCCGACCACGCGCCCCAGATCATCAACGCGATGCCCGCGCCCGTGAGCAGCAACCCCGGCAGCAGCGCGCGCATGCGCAGCCCCGCGGGCCGGCCGAGCAGCATCATCCAGACGGGAATGGTGCCGATGATGAGGCTGGGCACCTCGGTGCCTGCGGCTTCGATGCCGAAGGCCAGCAGCAGGTAGTAGCCGCTGAAGCCCAGCACGCTGAGCCCCAGCGCCGCCAGCGCCTGCCGCCCGTCGGGCCAGCGCACGGCAGCCGGCCGCGCGAACACCGCTAGCGCGGAGACGGCGCCGAACACCGCAAAGCGCGAGGCCGTGATGTCGACCATGCCGAAATGGCCCACCATGCGCGGCGCCACGAACACCAGGCCCCACAGCGCGCCTGCGCCCAGCCCGGCCGCAATGCCTATCCACGCTCTGGGAGTCAGAGGGCGAATCCGTCGTCGGCGGCGATCACGGCACCGTTCACAAAATGGCTCTGGCCGCTGGCCAGCAGCACGATCAGGCCGTCGAGGTCTTCGGGCTTGCCCACGCGCTTGCGCGGCAGCGCGTTGACCAGCTTGGCGCCGGCGTCGGTGGCCCAGAGTTCTTCGTTGAGCTCGGTCGCGATGTAGCCAGGGCACAGCGCATTCACGTTGATGCCGAAGCGGCCCCACTCCAGCGCCATGGCGCGGGTCATCTGCACCACGGCCGACTTGCTCATGCAATAGGCGCCGATGTTGGGCACCACCTTGAGCGCCGCCACCGAGGCGACGTTGATGATGCGCCCGCCAATGTAGGTGCCCGGCGCCGAACCGTCGGCGCGCGCCAGCATGCGCTTGCCCACTTCCTGCGCGACGAAGAAGGCGCCCTTGACATTGGTGTCGAAGATGTAGTCGAAGTCTTCGGGCATCACGTCCTGCAGCCGCTGGCGCGTGTTGACGCCCGAGTTGTTGACCAGGATGTCGATGGCGCCGACTTCGGTCTCCGCGCGGGCCACGGCGGCCTTGATGCTGCCGTGGTCGGTGACGTCGAGCTCGACCACATGGGCGTCGCCGCCCTCGCCTTCGATGCGGGCGCGCAGCTCCTTCAGCTTGTCGACGCGGCGGCTTGCCAGGACGACTGCGGCGCCGGCGCGCGCCAGCGTTTTCGCGAACTGGGCACCCAGGCCGCTGGAGGCCCCGGTAACGAAGGCCACGCGGCCCGAAAGATCGATGCTGTAAGCCATGGGGAACGGGTCCTGGGTGTGTGCTGGATGTCTCTGGGGGAGTCGCGCAGGTGACGTGTGGCGCTCCCCCTAAAATGTTTCGCGGCCCTCGCAGCGTCCGAGCCTCAAAACATTATCGACCACACCCACATGACCCACGACGAAATCCTTGCCCAGTTCGGCCCTCGCGAAGCCATGGAATACGACGTGGTCGTGGTCGGCGGCGGCCCCGCCGGCCTCGCGACCGCGATCCGGCTCAAGCAGCTCGCTGCGCAACAAGAAAAGGAAATCTCGGTCGTGGTGCTCGAGAAGGGCTCCGAGCCGGGCGCGCACATCCTGTCGGGCGCCATCATGGACCCGCGCGCGCTCAACGAGCTGCTGCCCGACTGGAAGGCGCTGGGCGCCCCGCTGAACCAGCCCGTGACCGACGACGCCATGGTGTTCCTGGGCGAGAAGTCGGGCCTGCGCACACCCAACGCGTTTCTGCCGGCGTGCTTCCAGAACCACGGCAACTACATCATCAGCCTGGGCGCGTTCACCAAGTGGCTGGCGCAGCAGGCCGAGAACCTGGGCGTGGAAATCTTCCCGGGCTTTCCGGCTGCCGAAGTGCTCTACAACGAGAACGGTTCGGTGCGCGGCGTGGCCACCGGCAACATGGGTGTGGGCAAGGACGGCGAGCCGACCGAGAACTTCCAGCTCGGCATGGAACTGCTGGGCAAGTACACCGTGTTCGCCGAAGGCGCGCGCGGCCACCTGGGCCGCCAGCTCATCGACAGGTTCAAGCTCGACGAAGGCCGCGACCCGCAGACCTACGGCCTGGGCGTGAAGGAAGTGTGGGAAATCGACCCCCAGCGCCACCAACCCGGCTTCGTGCTGCACACGGCCGGCTGGCCGATGAAGAGCGACACCTACGGCGGCGCGTTCCTCTATCACATGGAGGACAACAAGGTCACGATGGGCTTCATCACCGGCCTGGACTACAGCAACCCGTACCTGAGCCCCTTCGAGGAAATGCAGCGCTGGAAGCTGCACCCCAACATCCGCTGGTACCTCGAGGGCGACGAGGCCAAGGGCATCAAGCCGGCCAAGCGCATCGGCTACGGCGCGCGCGCCATCACCGCGGGCGGCCTGCAGTCGCTGCCCAAGACAGTGTTCCCGGGCGGCGCGCTGGTGGGCTGCGAGGCCGGCTACCTGAATGTGAGCCGCATCAAGGGCAGCCACGCCGCCATCAAGACCGGCATGCTGGCCGCCGAAGCCGCCTTCGACGCGGTGCAGGCCGGCCGCCAGCACGACGAGCTCAGCGCCTACCCTGAAGCCTTCGAGAAGAGCTGGCTGCACGCCGAACTGAAGAAGGCGCGCAATTTCAAGGCCTGGTTCAAGAAGGGCCTGGGCGTCGCCACCCTCATGAACGGCATCGAGCAGTGGCTGCTCAAGGGCAACATCCCCTGGACGCTGCGCCGCACCAAGCCCGACCACCTGTACCTCAAGCCCGCGGCCGAGTGCAAGCCCATCGTGTACCCCAAGCCCGACGGCAAGCTCACCTTCGACCGCCTCTCCAGCGTGTTCATCAGCAACACCAACCACGAAGAGCAGCAGCCGGCTCACCTGACGCTCAAGGATGCGACGGTGCCGGTCAACATCAACCTGGCCCAGTTCGCCGGTCCCGAAAGTCGCTACTGCCCTGCCGGCGTCTACGAATTCGTGGGCACCGAGGACGGCAAGCAGCGCCTGCAGATCAACGCGCAGAACTGCGTGCACTGCAAGACCTGCGACATCAAGGACCCGACGCAGAACATCGTGTGGGTGACGCCCGAAGGCGGCGGCGGGCCGAACTACGTGGGCATGTAAGGCGCTCCCCGCGCTGGTTCCGCGAGCCCTCTTCGGAGGGCTTTTTCATGGGCGCTTCAGGGCTTCCGGCTGCCTGGTGAACTCAGGAAATACCGGCGCGCTTTCTTGGAAAAACCGAACGCGTAAAACCACCAGGCGATCAGGATCAGCAACAAGACGATCCCGATGCTTTCCCCCACTCGCATCGCTTCGCTCGTGTAGAGGTCCACAGGCGCGGACGAGGTCTTGTCGGAAAACTGCGTGTAGACGCATAACGCAAAGACCAGTGCAATGAAGACGAGGCCCGACCAGCGTCCGTAGCTGGTGCGTCGTTGCGTCCCGATCAGCGCGCCCACCGCGATGGCCAACAGGGAGAAGCGCCAGACGACCTCGATCACGAGGACACCCCATGTCCACGCCATCCCGCGGTTTGCGAGCAGCCATGAAACAAGCCGGAACAGCCCGAGGGCTGCGAGAACGCAAGCCACGACGGTGAACAGTTGAACCAGCCACGCCGAGATCGGCTTCTTCGCGTTGGTCTGCAAGGGCGACGGCGCCTGGTCGAGCGGCGCCGCGGGCGGCGCGTAGGGATTGGGTTGCTCCATGTCGTTACGCCCGAGTGGTGCCTGCGTGCTTGCGCGCATACAGATGCGCCCCGGCCAGGCCAGCGGCGATGGGCAGGGTCAGCGACATCCATCCGTACCACGCGGGAATCACCATCCCGGACGGATTCACCGTCATGACCACATAGAACGAAGAGGTCATCAGCCCCGCGACCAGGCCGTGCAGGTAAGGCCGGCTGCGCGCCAGGGACGCGGCAACCTGGCCTGAGAGGAGCAGGACGAGCGTGAGGAGCACGAGCGACAGCACAAGATAGGGCGACAGTGCAAAGCTGTAGAGCTGCGCATACGCCTCCTTGACCGAACGGCCCTGGGCCACCATGAGCCAGATGCTCAGGTTGGCGAGCAGCGTGCCGCCGTACGTCTGTCCGCCGACGCCGACCGCCGCGCCCAGCAGCGCGGCCCGCCAGCTGAAGCGGTCGCCGTCGATACGGTCGGGGTCCAGATCGCGCACGGCGTCCGACACTTCGAATCTGTTGTCCATCCTGGGGTCCTCCACTCCGGACGGTACTTTAAGTGCGACGTAGCGGACGGACGGCGTCCGTGAAAATCCCGACGCGGCGAAGCCCACGCTTGCGGCATAGTCGAATGCGCCTGACGCATTCCTGACCCCGATCACATTCCCCCCGGAGACACCATGAAACTCGGCCACATCGCCGCCGCCTGCCTTTCGCTCGCCCTGGGCACGTCCGCCCTCGCTCAACAACCGACGGTGCTGAAGATCGGCTACGCGACATCCAAGGAGTCGCACTACGGCGTGGGTTCCACGGCTTTCTGCGACGAGGTCGAAAAGGGCACGCAAGGCCGCTTCAAGTGCCAGCACTTCGCCAACTCGGCCCTGGGCGGCGAGCGCGAGCAGATCGAGGCGATCCAGCTGGGCACGCAGGACCTGGTGAACACCTCGACCGGCCCGGTGGGCAACTTCGTGCCCGAGGTCAAGATCGTCGACATCCCCTTCCTCTTTCGCGACTACGACCACGCACGCAAGGTGATGGACGGCCCGATCGGCCAGGACATCCTCACCAAGTTCCCGAGCAAAGGCATCGTCGCGCTGGCCTGGACGGAGAACGGCTTTCGCCACATGACGAACAGCAAGCGCGACATCGTCAAGCCCGCCGATGCGGCTGGCCTGAAGATGCGCACGATGGAAAACAAGGTGCACATGGACGGCTACCGCACCTTCGGCATCCTGCCGACGCCCATGGCCTTCCCCGAACTGTTCGGCGCGCTGCAGCAGGGCACGGTCGACGGGCAGGAAAACCCGATTCCGGTGATCCTGGCGTCCAAGTTCTCGCAGGTGCAAAAGCACCTGTCGCTCACGGGACACGTGTACTCGCCCGCCCTGCTGCTGCTCTCGCCGAAGGTGTGGAACAAGCTGTCGGATGCCGACAAGAAGGTCTTCGTCGATGCGGCCAAGAAGGCGGCAGTGGCCCAGCGCAAGAAGGTGAACGACGACGAGAACAACGGCATCGCCCAGCTCGAGAAGGACGGCATGAAGGTCACCAAGACCGTCGACGGCGCGGCCTTCCGCGAAGCGCTGAAGCCAGCCTATGCGAGCTATGCCAAGGAGTTCGGGGCGGACAACATCAAGAAGATTGCGGACGTCCAGTAATACGCTGCCCCATTCGAGAAACACCACGGAACCGGCTCTGCCGGGCCGTTGGTGTTGCCCCCGGTAGGGGGTTGGCGAAGCGACACGAAGTGCGCGCAGCCTGGGGGCGAGCCCAATTCAAGAGAACAACACGTGCAAGCCTTCGAGCGCTACTTCCTCGCCGCCAACCGGTGGGCGCTGATTCTTCTGCTGGCCGCCATGTCGGTCATCATCTTCACCAACGTCGTCATGCGCTACACCACGAGCAATTCGCTCGAGTGGGCCGAAGAGGTCTCGCGCCACATGATGATCTGGCTCACCTTCCTCGGTGCCGGTCCGGTGCTGCGCTACGGCGGCCACATCGCGGTGGAGAACCTGCAGGACGCATTGCCGCGCGCGGGCGCCATCGCGGTGCGCGCCTTGGTCGCCACGCTGCTGTTTGCCTTCTTCGGCTTCATGGTCTGGTACGGCTGGCTCTACATGCAGCGCACGATGTTCCAGCTTACCGCCGTCACGCAGATTCCGTTCGCCTACATCTACAGCGCGATGCTGTTCGGCGGCCTGCTCCTGATCGTGCATTGGCTGCTGGTGGTGCGCGGCTACGTGCTGCGGCGCGAGTTCGCGTCCGACGCGCACTTCGACGCCAACGCCTCGGCGTCGCTGTAAGGAGAACGACCATGGATGCCAGCATCGTTCTCATCGTCTCGGCCTGCATTTTCCTGGCCATCGGCGTGCCCGTGGCCTTTGCGCTCGGGCTCTCCACCGTCACCACGCTGATCCTTGCGGAAAACTATCCGCTGATGGTGCTGCTGAAGGAAACCTTCACCGGCATCGACAGCTTTCCGCTGATGGCCGTGCCCTTCTTCATCCTGGCGGCCGAGCTCATGAGCGGTGGCTCGCTCACCGAGGTGCTGCTGCGCTTCGCCGGCCAGTTCGTCGGCCACCGGCGCGGCGGCCTGGGCTACACCAACGTGGTGTCGCTCACCTTCTTCTCAGGCATCTCGGGCTCGGCACTGGCCGATGCGGCGGGTCCGGGGTCGATGCTCATCAAGATGATGGACAAGGCCGGCTACGACCGCTCTTATGCGGCGGCGCTCACGGCCTCCACCGCCATCGTGGGGCCGATCATTCCGCCCTCGATCATCATGATCATCTATGCGCTGCAGGACGAGAGCGTGTCGGTGGGCACGCTGTTCGCGGCCGGCATCATGCCCGGCATCCTGATCGCGGTGGCGATGTGCATCGTGAACTTCCACGTCTCGAAAAAGCGCAACTACAAGGGCGACGGGCAGACGCCGCCGCTGCGCGAAATCCTCATCACCACCTGGAAGGCGATTCCCGCGATCCTCCTGCCCGTGGTCATCCTGGGCGGCATGCGCGCCGGCTGGTTCACGCCCACCGAAGCTTCGGTGGTGGCGGTGTTTTACGCGCTGGTGTGCGGCAAGTTCATCTACCGCACGCTGGAGTGGAAGATGCTGCCCGACATCCTCTCGCGCTCGGCATTGCTCTCGGCCTCGGTGCTGATCATCATCGGCCTGTCGGCCTCGTTCGCGTGGGTGCTGACCATCGAGGGCATTCCGCAGCAGATGGCCGAATGGCTCATCAGCATGAACCTCTCGCCGTGGATGTTCCTGATCATCGTCAACGTGTTCCTGCTGCTGTTCGGCATCTTCATCGAGCCGCTGCCGGGGGTGATGGTGCTCGCGCCCATCCTCGCGCCGGTAGCGATGAAGCTGGGGGTGGACCCGGTGCACTTCGCGATGATCGTGATCTTCAACCTCACGCTGGGCATGATCACGCCGCCGGTGGGCGGGCTTCTGTTCGTCACATGCAACGTGTCGAAGGTGCCGATGTCGGCGCTGGTGAAGGAACTGGTGCCCTTCCTGTGGGCGCATGGCGCGGTGCTGATGATCCTGACCTTCGTGCCGGCGCTGAGCACCTGGCTGCCGCGGGCGTTGGGGTTCAAGTAGCGGGCGTTGCTGCCTTCTGTCCCGCGCGGCGGGTTCGCTGCCAGAATCGGCGCCACATTCAATGCCCACAACAGACAACAGAGGGAACCGCGCCATGAACCGACTCGTCGCCTGTCTTCTTGCCGCGGGGCTGCTGTCCTCGGCCGCGCTGGCTGCCACGCCGGCCGCAGCGCCACCCGCACCCGCTGCGTCGTCGGCCGCTGCTGCAACGCCGGCACCCAGCACCGCACCGGCGACGGCCGCCGCGCCCGCGCAGGCGCCGTCCAATGGCATCGCCGAAGTCGAGGCCACCGTGCGCGCCTGGGCCGCGGCCTGGTCCGCGCGCGACGTGGAGCGCTACCTGGCGGCCTACGCTACCGAGTTCACGCCGTCCAAAAAACAGGACCGCAAGCAGTGGGAAGCCGAGCGGCGCGCGCGCATCACCGGCAAGTCGAAGATCAGCGTGACCGTCGATGACCTGGTCATCAGCGTGAACGGGCAGAACGCCAGCGCGCGCTTCAAGCAGGTGTACAGCGCCGACAAGTTCAGCAGCACCGACCGCAAGACGCTGGAGTTGCAGCGCGTGGGCGACAAGTGGTTGATTCGCAAGGAAAGCATCGGAGGCTGAGCCTTCGAGCGTGCGCCCGAAGCGGCGGCGGTGATTTCTCCATGCAAACCGAATGGTTCATGAAGATGTCACCGCTTGCAACGATGCTGCAGCCTTCGATTTCCGAAAGCTGTGGCCGCCATGTTTCCCACCAAGACCGACAAGGCACGCGACGAACTCCAGGCCGGCCAGCGCACGCTCAGCCAGCGTGAGCGCGCGCTGCTGCTGATGGCCGACGGCCGGCGCTCGCTGACCGATTTCAGCCCGCTGTTCCCCAACCGCTTGGAAGCAGAGCAGGCGATCCAGGCGCTGGTGATGAAGGGCTATCTGCAGGACGCGCAGGCGGTGGCTGCGGCTGCCGCGCAAGCTGCCGCACACGCCGCCGCACTTGCGCCGCCGGCACCGTTGCCAGCGGCCGATCCGATCCGCATCGCCACCTCGACCGACAACTTCGACGGCAAGCGCTCGCTGGCCACCACGCGGATGTTCCTGTTCGACATCTGCGAGCGCATGTTCGTGCGCCGCGATCCCAAGTTCGCGCTGCAGATGCGCGACGCCCTGCGCGAAGCCCGCGACCGGCAGGCGATGCTGACCATTGCGGCGCTGATGCTCAGTGAAGTCGAGAAGACGGCCGGTGCCGAGCGCGCCGAGTCGCTGCGCGAGCGGATCGAGCGCTTGCTGCCGCCGGCGGAAGTGGTGCACTGAACCCATCTTTCAGACAGGAAACCCTGTCCGACCCTTCGCGCCACCTCGGGGTGGAAAAAGACCAAAACGTATCGATCGCTGCCGCGAATTGCAGTAGCTGATGGTGGGGCAACGCTTTTAGTATTCGCGCCAAGTGAGGCAACCGCCTTCACGATCACCGGTGCCGTGCTGGCGATCGCGGTCATCGTCGACTCGCTCTCGCGGCAATCGCGTCTGTCGCATGGCCGCTCGTGAAGCTGGCCTCTGGAAAAAACACAATGGCTGAATCTCTCAAGGGCCGCGTTGCGGCCATCACCGGCGCCGCATCGGGCATCGGCCTCGAATGCGCCCGCACGCTCATCGAGGCGCAGGCGAAGGTGGTGCTGATCGACCGCGATGCGGATCGCCTGGCGCAGGTCTGTGCCGCGCTCGGCCCCGGCGCGATTGCACTGCAGGTCGACCTGCTCGATCCGCAACAGAACTCCGCAATGCTGGAGAAAATCATCGCGCTGGCGGGCGGGCTCGACATCTTCCATGCCAATGCTGGCGCGTATGTCGGCGGCGACGTGGTCGACGGGCATCCCGACGCCTGGGACCGCATGCTCAATCTCAACATCAACGCCGCATTCCGTTCGGTGCACGCCGTGCTGCCGCACCTGGTCGCACAGAAGTCGGGCGACATCATCTTCACCAGTTCGATCGCGGGCATGGTGCCGGTGGTCTGGGAGCCGGTCTACACCGCCTCCAAATTCGCGGTGCAGGCCTTCGTGCACACCACGCGCCGCCAGCTCGCCAGGCACGGCGTGCGGGTCGGTGCGGTGGCTCCCGGCCCCGTCGTGACCGCACTGCTGGACGACTGGCCGAAAGCCAAGATGGAAGAGGCACTGGCATCGGGCAGCCTGATGCAACCGAGCGAAGTGGCCGAGTGCGTGCTGTTCATGCTGACCCGACCGCGCCACGTGACCATTCGCGACATGGTCATTCTTCCGAACAGCACGGATCTGTGACGGACATGATTGGCCATCTCGTCGATTCGGAGCATCTGGCGGTGCGATCCATTTCCGTGCCTGCCATTGACCTTCATCGCACGCCGTTTGGTGACCTGTTCAGACCTTCCTGCGCAGACTTTCCCTAAGCAATAAAAATTTCGTGGCTAAAAACATATTCGTTTTTAGCCAGATTCAATCACCCGTTATTGACGTGATCCCCACCCACCGCGAGCCTTGCAAAAGCCTCGGCTTTGTCCGATGCACCTTCGAGCGCGGCAACCAGCCACGGCGGTTGACGGCCCTTGGTTCCGCCCGTCCAGGTCGCGCTGGAATGGGGGTCCTTGTAAACAGTGCCCTTCACATAAGCCTTGGCTTCCGGTGCGCGACTGCCATTGGGTGAACGGCTGCGTTTTGATTCCGATTTGTCATACGGGTCCAGCGCGGTCTTTCCTTCGGCAATGCTGAAACCGGCTGCTTCGAGTTTCTTGGCATAGGCATCGGCCAGCACTTTCAATTCTTCACCGCGCTTGGCTTGCAATGCCATTTCCAGTTCGACGCGTTCATTGTCCATTTCCTGAATGCGTTTCTGGATCTCGGCGAAGCTCATGTTTCTGGCAATTGTCATGCTTTGAAGTCCTTTAGTGGCTATACGTATAAGCCTAAGATACTAATATCAAAAGAGCATATTCACCAGCCGGAATTCCAGAAAACCGGGGCGGCGTCGATGCCGCGCTGGCCTCACCAAGGTTGCACATCGAAGCCCGAAGTGCCGAAGTCTTGCGATTCGTCCACTACACTCGCCCGGGTCAGGAGAGAGCCCCGCACGACGGGGCCGCCGAAGGCGCAGGGAACCCCCGAACGCTCAGGCAAAAGGACTGACAAGACGCCGGTGCACACCGGCGTTTCCTTGCTGGAGAGAGGCCATGGCATGCATGCATTGCACTGGCCCACCGAAGGAGCAAACCCCGATCGTGGGGCGAATCTCTCAGGTAAAGCGGACAGCAGGGGTGGCCCGTGGCGTTGCAGCCATGGATTTCGACTGCCCCTTTGGAGTGCCCCGTGGCCGCTTCTTCCGCTTCATCCGACACCCAACTTCTCAAGACGCCGCTGCACGCCCTGCACGTGGAACTCGGGGCCCGCATGGCGCCCTTCGCCGGCTACTCGATGCCCGTGCAGTACCCCGCCGGCCTGATGGCCGAGCACAAGCACACGCGCGATGCGGCGGGCCTCTTCGACATCTCGCACATGGGCCAGCTGCGCCTGGTCGGCCCAGATGCAGCGGCCGCCTTCGAAACCCTGATGCCCGTCGACGTGATCGACCTGCCCGCCGGCAAGCAGCGCTACGGCCTTTTGCTGAACGACGAAGGCGGCATCCTCGACGACCTGATGTTCTTCAATGAGGGCCACGGCTCGATCTTCGTGATCGTGAACGGCGCCTGCAAGGTGTCAGACATCGCCCACATCCAGCAGAAGATCGGCGCGCGCTGCGAGGTGCAGCCCCTGCCCGACCACGCGCTGCTCGCGCTGCAGGGCCCGCAGGCCGCGGCCACGCTGGCGCGCCTGTCGCCCGGCATCGAGCGCTTCGTGTTCATGACGGGCGGGGCGGTGCAGATCGGCGGCATCCCTGCCTTTGTCACCCGCAGCGGCTACACCGGCGAAGACGGCTTCGAGATCTCCGTGGCCGGCAGGGACGCCGAGGCCCTGGCCCGCCTGCTGCTCGCCCAGCCTGAGGTCAAGCCCATCGGCCTGGGTGCGCGCAACTCGCTGCGGCTGGAAGCCGGGCTCTGCCTCTACGGCAACGACATCGACACCACCACCACGCCCGTCGAGGCCTCGCTCAACTGGGCGATGCAGAAGGTGCGCCGCGCGGGCGGTGCGCGCGAAGGCGGCTTTCCGGGCGCGGAAAAGATCCTGGCGCAACTCACGGCCGCAACCGCAGGCGCTGCCGGCCATACCGACCACGACACCCTGAAGCGCAAGCGCGTCGGCCTCGTGGCGCTGGAGCGCATTCCGGTGCGCGACGGCACGCTGCTGCAGTCCTTCGAAGGGCAGGACATCGGCATCGTCACCAGCGGCCTGCTCGGCCCGAGCGCCGACCGCTGCGTTGCGATGGGCTACCTGGCCACCGCGTTCTCCGAGCCCGGCACACGCGTGCAGGCCATCGTGCGCGGCAAGCCGGTGCCGATGGAAGTCTCGACCATGCCCTTTGTGCCGACCCGCTATTACCGCGGTTGAACCCGGCCGGCGCAGCTAGGCTCTGCACCCCGATCATCATTTTTTCCACGAGGAGTTTTTTTCATGAGCATCAAGTACACCAAGGACCATGAATGGGTGTCGGCCGAAGGCGGCGCAGCCACCGTCGGCATCACCGTGCACGCGCAGGACGCGCTGGGCGATGTCGTGTTCGTCGACCTGCCCGAAGTCGGCAAGACCTTCGCGCAGGGCGAAGTCGCCGGTGTCGTCGAGTCGGTGAAGGCAGCCGCCGACGTGTTCATGCCCGTCTCGGGCGAGATCACCGAAGTGAACGAAGCGCTGCGCGCCGACCCGTCGCTCGCCAACAGCGACCCGCTGGCCAACGGCTGGTTCTTCAAGGTCAAGCTGAGCGAGCCTGCGCAGCTCGACGAACTGCTCGACGCCGCCACCTACGACAAGTTCGCCGCCGAATCCTGAAAATGTTTGCCCCTCGGCTTGCCACTTCGTGTGCTTCGCCATCCCCCATGGGGAAGGCGCGGCCCGCCTTGGGGCGGCCCGGCGGCGACCGCTGAGTCCTTCTTCTTTTCTACGCTGATCCATCACGCCATGCCGATTCCCGCCCTTCCCTCTTTGCAAGAACTAGAGAACGCCGAAGAATTTCTCGCCCGCCACATCGGCATCGATGCGGCGGACGAGGCGCGCATGCTGCCGGTGATCGGCTCGGAAACGCGGGCGGAGCTCATCGACGGCATCGTGCCTGCGGCCATCCGCCGCGCCAAGCCGATGCGGCTGCCGGCCGCCGTGACCGAAGCCGAGGCGCTGGCTGAGCTGAAGGTGATGGCATCGAAGAACAAGGTGTTCAAGAGCTTCATCGGCCAGGGCTACTACGGCACGCACACACCGGGCGTGATCCTGCGCAACGTGCTCGAGAACCCCGCCTGGTACACGGCCTACACGCCCTACCAGGCCGAGATTTCGCAGGGCCGCATGGAGGCCCTGCTCAACTTCCAGACGATGGTGTGCGACCTCACGGGCATGGCCATCGCCAACGCGTCGATGCTCGACGAAGCCACCGCTGCGGCAGAGGCGATGACGCTCGCCAAACGCAGCGTCAAGAGCAAGAGCAACGTGTTCATCGTCTCGGGCGATTGCCATCCGCAGACCATCGAGGTCATCAAGACGCGCGCCGCGCCGCTGGGCATCGAGGTCAAGGTCAGCACCGTGTCCGAGACACTGCCGCACCTGATGGTGAGCGGCGAATTCTTCGGCGTGCTCGCGCAGTACCCCGCCACCACCGGCCATGTGCATGACCTGCGCCCGCTCGCGGGCCACGCCCACCAGTGCGATGCCGCCTTCTGCGTGGCCGCCGACCTGCTGGCGCTGACGCTGCTCGCGCCCCCCGGCGAATGGGATGCCGACATCGTCTGCGGTACCACGCAGCGCTTCGGCATGCCGCTGTGCAACGGCGGCCCGCACGCCGCCTACCTGGCCTGCCGCGATTCGTTCAAGCGCTCGCTCCCGGGCCGCCTGGTCGGCGTGAGCGTCGACTCGCACGGCCAGCCCGCCTACCGCCTCGCGCTGCAGACGCGCGAGCAGCACATCCGCCGCGAGAAGGCCACCTCCAACATCTGTACCGCGCAGGTGCTGCCGGCCGTGGTGGCCAGCATGTACGCCGTGTACCACGGGCCCGACGGACTCACCCGCATCGCGCAGCGCGTGGCGGCACTCACCGCCATCCTTGCGCAAGGCCTCGCCCAAATGGGCCGCGAGCCGGTCAACGAATTCGCCTTCGACTCGCTCACCATCCGCACCGGCGACGACACCGCCAGGATCATCGAACGCGCGCATGCCGCCGGCGTCAACCTGCGCCAGCGGCTGCAGCAGCACCTGGGCATTTCGCTCGACGAAACCAGCACGCGCGCCGACGTCGAAACGCTCTGGGCCCTGTTCGTGCCCGCCGGTACCGCGATGCCGCGCTTCGACGACCTGGCCACCACCGCGCCGCGCCTGCCCGAAGACCTGCGCCGCACCAGCGCCTTTCTCACGCATCCGGTGTTCAACACGCACAAGAGCGAAACCTCGATGCTGCGCTACATCCGCAGCCTGTCGGACAAGGACCTCGCGCTCGACCGCAGCATGATCCCGCTGGGCAGCTGCACCATGAAGCTCAACGCAACCAGCGAGATGATCCCCATCACCTGGCCCGAGTTCGCGAACATCCACCCCTTCGCGCCCGCCGAGCAGCAGCTGGGCTATGCGCAGCTCGACGCGCAACTGCGCGCATGGCTGTGCGAAGCGACCGGCTACGCAGGCATCAGCCTGCAGCCCAACGCCGGCTCGCAAGGCGAGTACGCCGGGCTGCTCGCCATCAAGGGCTTCCACGAAGCCAAGGGCCAGGGCCACCGCAACATCTGCCTGATTCCCTCGTCCGCGCACGGCACCAACCCGGCCAGCGCGCAGATGGTCGGCATGCAGGTGGTGGTGACGGCCTGCGACGCGCAAGGCAACGTCGACATGGACGACTTGAAGCGCGCCTGCGAAAAGCACAGCGCCCACCTGGCCGCCGTGATGATCACCTACCCCAGCACGCACGGCGTGTTCGAAACCCGTGTGAAGGAACTCTGCGAGCTCGTGCATGAACACGGCGGCCGCGTTTACGTGGACGGCGCCAACATGAACGCGCTGGTCGGCGTGGCGGCACCGGGCGAGTTCGGTGGCGACGTGAGCCACCTGAACCTGCACAAGACCTTCTGCATCCCGCACGGCGGCGGCGGCCCCGGCGTGGGCCCCGTCTGCGTGGTCGAAGACCTGGTGCCTTACCTGCCGGGCCATGCGACGGCCGGCATGGCGTCGAGCGGCGTGGGCGCTGTTTCCGCGGCGCCGCTGGGCAACGCGGCCGTGCTGCCGATCAGCTGGATGTACTGCCGGATGATGGGCGCCAAGGGCCTGCAGGCCGCCACCGAAACCGCGATCCTGAGCGCCAACTACATCAGCGCGCGCCTGAAGGACCACTACCCGACGCTGTACGCGAGCCCCAACGGCCACGTCGCGCACGAGTGCATCCTGGACCTGCGCCCGCTCAAGGACACCAGCGGCGTCACCGCCGAAGACGTGGCCAAGCGCCTCATCGACTACGGCTTTCACGCGCCCACGCTGAGCTTCCCCGTGCCGGGCACGCTGATGGTGGAGCCCACCGAAAGCGAGCCGCTGGTCGAGCTGGACCGCTTCATCGACGCGATGATCGCGATCCGCGGCGAAATCCGCCGGATCGAAGAAGGCGTGTGGCCCAAGGACGACAACCCGCTCAAGCACGCACCGCACACCGCGGCCAGCCTGCTGGGCACCGAGTGGGTGCATCCCTACGCGCGCGAACTGGGGGCGTTCCCGCTGGCCGAACTCAAGAAGGCCAAGTACTGGCCGCCCGTCGGCCGCGTGGACAACGTGTACGGCGACCGCAACCTGTTCTGCAGCTGCGTGCCGGTGAGCGAGTACCAGGAACCCGAAGAGGCCTGAAGCAAGGGCAAGCGAGGCACGGCAGCGGCGGCGCGCTCTGACAGCGCCGCCTTGCCGACTTCCTTCAGCCTTTCTTCTTCGCCAGCTCGCCCGTGGCGATCTGCTGGCGGAAGCCGCGCAGGCTGGCCTTCAGCTTGCGCTCGTTTTCCGGTCCCATGCGCACCATGATCTTCTGGCCCGATGAAAGCGCTTCGAGCTTCGGGTCGACGTATTCATAGCGCACCCACGGCCGCTGCGAGGGCACGTCGCCCTTCACCTCGACCAGCCGCACCTGCACCGGCCCGCTCGGCTCGGGCGCCTGCAGCAGATGGTCGATGACCGCGATCAACCGGTCGTTGAAATAACGCCCCGGAAAACCCAGCTCTTCGTACGCCTTCTGGAACAGCGGATAGAGCTTGGCGTACACCGTGGCGGCCTTTGCCGGATCGACCGTTTCGGCGAGCAGCACCATGCCGTTGTAGCGCGCCGCATTGTTCGCCGCGATGGTCTGCACCCCGTCCTGCGGTCCTTCGGTGATGAATCGCTGTCCCGTGGGCTGCACCGGCCATGCGCTGGCGGGTGCATGGTCGCGCGCCAGGTTGTCGACCGTGGCCACGAAGCGCCGCACCATGCCGTCCGAGCGCAGGTAGGCCGAGGCGTTCTTGCCGCCAAGCAGCTCGACCAGCGCCTTCATCACGCGCGAATCGGAATCCGCGAGCGCCGGCAGCGCGGCGTCTGGCGCGGCAAGCGCGTCAATCGGGTTCTGCGGGCCGGTGGGCTCGGCGGGTGCAGGCACCGGCGCGGGGCCGTCGTTGGGCGCTGCAACCACCGGCGTGGGGTCGACCGGCTTGGGTTGCTGTTGCTGATACCAGCGCCAGCCGAAGAAGGCCGCGATCAGCACCAGCAGGCCGATGACGATGATGGTGCCGATCGGGGTTTCGCGGCGTGGTCTGAATTCGGGGGCGTCCCTGGAGCCGGGGGTTTCGCTGTCGGTCATGGCGGCACTTTCCTTTTGCTGAAGGCTGTGTGATGCGGAAGGCCGGTCGATGTTGCATCAATAGCCGGCGCTTCACGCCACAAGCTCGTAACGCTGTGTGACGCGCCGCGTGCGCGAGCGTCTTCGCCGGCGATCGCGCACGGCCCCCTTGACCTTCCGATGGTGTCAACCCGGAGACTTTGCCCTTCGACTGAAAGGACACCTCCATGGACAAACCCCTTGCGCCTGCGACCCGGGCGCGCCTGACCCTCGCCGAAGTCGTTGCACGCTCCGGCGCTTCCGCGCAATTGCTGCACGAGAGCGAATCCCTGGGACTGCTTGGCGACATGGTGCGCATCGATGCCCAAGGCCGCCAATATGACGCGCAGGCTGTATCGACTCTGCGCTTTGTACGCAGGGCGTATGCCCTGGGGTTCGAGCCCCCGCAAGTCGCCGAACTCCACGCCCTCTGGAAGGACGGGCACCGCGCGAGCTTCGATGTCAAGCGCGTCGCGCTCGAGCGGGCCGACGACCTGGCTCAGCGCATCGATGAACTCGCCCGCATGAAACGCCTGCTGGAGCGCCTGTCCGACTGCTGCGACGGCGACCGCCGCCCGGAATGCCCGATCCTGGATGAACTGGCCGATCTCAACGGATTCGCCGGCTGCGAAGCACGGCGCGCGATGACCCCGTCATGACGACGGGCGCCGCTCAGCCCGCAGCCGCGCTCAGCGACTGCAGCCACGCCAGCGTGCCCTGCAGCTCGGCCGGCCGCAGTTCGTGCGCCCCCGGAAAGTCCGAACCCGACAGCGCGAGCGGCAGCGTGCGCGCCAGTTCGCGTGTGGTTTGCGCGGCGCTCGGCGGGATCACGTTGTCGGCGCTGCCGTGGCTCACCCACAGCGCCTTGCCCTCAAAGGCCTCGGGCGGCGCGATGTGCGGCAGCACCTGCGGCAACAGCCGGCTGTGCCACACCATCGCAGCGCGCAGCTTTGCAGGCTGCGTCAGCAGCAGCGACAGCGCCATGATCCCACCCTGGCTGAAACCGCCCACCACGATGCGCTCGGGCGGCACGCCCAGTTGCTGCGCGGCCGAGTCGATCATCTCGCCGACCAGGAAGCGGCTCTCGCGCTCCTGCTCCTCGTCGATGCGACGCTCACCGTTGGGCAGCACGCCGAACTCGAACCACGCATACGAATCGGGCGACAGCACATAAGGCGCGCGCAGGCTCAGCACATGAAACTGCGGCGGCATCATCCGCGCCAGGCCGAACAGGTCCTGCTCGTTGCTGCCGACGCCGTGCATCAGCACCAGCAGCCAGGGCTCGCGCACCTTGGCCTGTGCGCTGTGTTCGAGAAACTTGAGGGGCAGGTGAAGCTGGGTCATTGAAGTGGTTCAGAGGGATGCGTGAAAACCTTGGGCCAGCATGCGCGTCACGTCGGCCGCCGGCAGCTCGCGGCAGCCGGTGGCGTTCTGCCCGGACCACAGCGGAGAAAAATCGCCGCTGCCCTGCGCCTCGGCCTTGGCGCGCAGCGGCGCGATGCCCGAGGTGGCGAGCGGAAATTCGGGCGCCGCTGTACCGATGGGCCCCAGCTCGCGCATCACGCGGTTGACGATGCCGCGCGCCGGCCGGCCGGTGAAGACATTGGTGAGCGCGGTGTGCCGTGCCGCATCGCTCTTGAGCGCCGCGCGGTGGAGCGCACTCGTCGTGGCTTCGGGCGTGAGCATGTAGGCGGTGCCCACCTGCACGCCCGCCGCACCCAGCGCCATGGCCGCGGCCACGCCGTTCGCATCCGCGATGCCGCCGGCCGCAATCACCGGCACCTTCACCGCGCGCACCAGCTGCGGCAGCAACGCGAAAGTGCCCAGCTGCTTCGTCAGATCGTGCGAGAGAAAGTGGCCGCGATGGCCGCCTGCTTCCAGTCCCTGCGCAATGACCGCATCGACGCCGCGCGCCTCGAGCCACAAGGCCTCGTCGACCGTCGTGGCCGAGGCCAGCACCTTCGCGCCCCAGCCGTGCACCTGCGCGAGCAAGGCCTCGGACGGCAGCCCGAAATGAAAACTCACCACCGGCGGGCCGAACTCGGCCAGCAGGTTCGCCGCATCGGCGCTGAACGGATTGCGCCCCGCGCCGGCGGGGATGCTCGCCGCGTCGATGCCGTACTCGGCGTAGTACGGCGCCAGCGCGGCGCGCCACGTGGCTTCGCGTTCGGCACTGGCCTCGGGCGGCGTGTGGCAGAAGAAGTTGACGTTGTAGGGCTTGCTTGTGCCGGCGCGGATGGCGGCAAGCTCGCTGCGCATGACCTCGGGGCTCAGCATCGCGCAAGGCAGCGATCCGAGCGCGCCTGCGTTGCTGACCGCGACCACCATCGCGCTGCCCTGCACGCCCGCCATCGGCGCCTGGATGAGAGGAAGTTCGGTGCCGAGGAGCTGCTGCAGCGTGGTCATTTGAAGGGTCCTGTGATGTCGGGATGCCGGGCATTGTCCCGCCGAGGCGAAGGGCGCGGGGGTGGCGGGGTCATCGCGCCGAGCGCCCGACCCCGACGCGTCTCAAACCCCTTCGATGATCCGCAGGTCCCGTTCGGCACCGTCGCCCAGCGCCTCGAGCGCAGCCTGGTAGTCGGCGCTGTCGTGGACGGCGATTGCCTGCTCGACGCTGTCGAACTCGATCAACACGGTGCGTTCTGCCAGGCCGTGTTCATAAACCTTGGCGGGCAGGCCGCGCGCAAGAAAGCGCCCGCCGCCGGCGGTGATGGCGGGGCCGGCCAGCTTGGCGTAGGCCGCGAGTTTGTCGGCGTCCTTGACGGCACGGTATGCACTGACCCAATAGGCTTTTGCCATGGTGATTTCTCTCTTTCTTCGGTTGGGGAAAAAACAAATACGGCTTCGGTCTGCCGACGGCGCCCTTCGGGCACCCACTCACTCCTCGCTCGTCCACTCCACCCGCACGCCCAGACTCCGCAGGTTCTCCACAAAGCGCGGATGCGCCCTGCGAATGGGCGTCGCGTTGCGAATCTCCGAGCGGCCTTCGATGCTCGCCGCCACCATGAAGAGCGCGATCGCCACGCGAATGATGTACGGGCTCTCGACCACCGCAGGCGTCAGCGGATTGCCGCCGAAGGTGATCAGGCGGTGCGGGTCTGAAGAGAACACATGCGCGCCGAACTTGGAGAGCTCGCCGGTCCACCCCAGCGCGCCGTCGTACACCTTGTTCCAGAACATCGCATTGCCCTCGGCGCGCACGCCCAGCGCAATGAAGATGGGCAGCAGGTCCACCGGAAAGTAGGGCCACGGCGCCGCCTCGACCTTGGTGAGCACGTTGCTCGTGAACGGCGTCTGCACCTTCAGCGGACCGGTGCGGATGGCGCGCGACCAGCCCTCCGCATGCTCGATGCGCACGCCGAACTTGGCGAAGGTGCGGTCGATCAGCGGAAAGTTCGCCGGCGCCGTGTTGCGCACGATGACGTCGCCGCCGGTGATCGCGCCCAGCGCCAGAAAGGTGGTGATCTCGTGAAAGTCTTCGTCGAAGCGAAACTCTCCGCCCGTCATCGCCCTGCCGCCGTGCACCGTCACGCGCGAGGTGCCGATGCCGTCGATGCGAACGCCGATCATCGCCATGAAGCGGCAGAACTCCTGCACATGCGGCTCCGACGCGGCGTTGGTGAGCGTCGAGATACCGTCCGCGGCGGCGGCGCACAGCACGAAGTTTTCGGTGGTGGTGACCGAGGCGTAGTCGAGCCAGTGGTCCGTGGGTGTCAGGCGGCCGGCGCTGCGCACCAGCAACGAGCCCTCGGTGCGTTCCACCACGCCGCCGAAGCGCTGGAACACTTCGACGTGCGGATCGATCTCGCGCACGCCCAGCGTGCAGCCCTTGACGTTGTCTTCCAGCCGCGCCACGCCGAAGCGCGCGAGCAGCGGCGGCACCAGCATGATCGACGAGCGCATCTCCTCGGGCAGGCGGTGCAGCGCGGCATCGAACGCGGTTTCGCGGTGGTGCAGCTCGAGCGTGCCGGTGGCGTGGTCCATCTGCACCTCGCTGCCGAGCGTGCGGAAGATGTCGAGGATCTTGCGCACGTCGGTGATGTCGGGCACGCCGAGCAGCCGCAGCGGCTCGTTGGTGAGCAAGGTGGCGCAGAGCACCGGCAGCACGGCGTTCTTGTTGGCGGAGGGGGTGATGCGGCCGCGAAGCGGCGTGCCGCCGTGCACGATGAGGTTGGACATGGAAAAACGTTGGAACGCGTGAAGGGCGTCGCGGAACATCCGCGACCGGACGCAGGCACTTTACCGCCTGCGAATGGCGCTGCCGGCCGGGAGTTGCAACAAGCCTCGACGCGGACCGAGGGCTGGCTCATCCGCCGCGATTCACGACGAAGTTGTTACTCCCGCGTCGGAGCCTGGGCTCACTACATTGGGTCATCGATCAACGCCAGAGGACACATCGGAATGACCCACTCCTACACCGGCGGCTGCGCATGCGGCGCCATCCGCTACGAGATTTCTGCCGAGCCCGTCTTCCAGAACGACTGCCAGTGCCTCGACTGCCAGCAAGCCAGCGGCACCGGCCACGGCTCGTACCTCACATTCGCACGCGGCGGCGTGAAGCAAACCGGCAAGGCCGCGCTCTGGGACATGGTCGCCGACAGCGGCAACGTCAAGACACGCGCCTTCTGCCCGGCCTGCGGCTCGCCCGTGTACCTGAGCTTTGCGGCCATGCCCGACATCTTCACGGTGCATGCGGCAAGCCTGGACGATCCGGGCCGCTACCGGCCGCAGGCGGTCACGTACACCGTGCGCGGTCACGCGTGGGATGCACTGGACACGGCGTTGCCGAAGTTCGAGAAGATGCCGCCGATGTGACGGCCCCTCAACTCAGCTCAACATCGGCACCAGATCCGGATCGCCCTTCGCCATTGCGCGACCGTAGGCAGGCCGCTCTCCGATGCGCCGCAGATAGGCGCGGATGTTCGGAAAGGGCGCAAGGTCGATCGGCTGAAAGAGCCGCATCGTCGTGAGCGAGAACACGCTCATGATGTCGGCCGCCGTGAACTCGCCGCCCGCAAGATACGGCACCTCGCCGAGCCGTGTTTCCACCAGCGCCATCACCTTGTCGAGTCGCCCCTGCAGCGCAGCCTTGACCGGATGGTCCGCGGGCAGCGCGAGGCGGTTCAGGAACATCAGTCGCCCGATCACCGGCTGCAGGTTGCCGTTCGAAAAATGGACCCAGTACAGGAACGCCGCGTAGTCCGGATGTTCCGGGCCGGGCTTGAGGCGGCCGCCGCCGTGCTTCACGATGATGTATTCGACGATGGCGGCCGACTCGGCCAGCAGCTGGTCGCCGTCTTCGACCAGCGGCGCGGCGCCCAGCGGATGCAGCGCCTTGAGTTCGGGCGGCGACAGCCGCGTGACGGCATCGCGCGTGTGGTGCTGCAGTTCATACGGAAGGCCCAGCTCTTCGCAGAGCCAGACGATGCGTTCGGACTGGGAGTGGCCGAGATGGTGGATCTTGAGCATGGGGGGTCGCGGCTGGGTGGTTGAAACGCCTTCAGTCTAGGCCTGCAAAGCGCCTGGCCAGACCCTAGACTGTTCCCATGTCCGAACCCAACGCCCCCTTCAGCGACTCTTCCGCCATCACCGACTACGCCGAGAAAACGGCCCGCCTCGTGCCAGGTTTGCACGACATGCAGACGATGGCGGCGCTGCTGGTCGCCGAGCGCGCGCCCGAGTCGGCGAAGGTGCTGGTCATCGGCGCCGGCGGCGGGATGGAACTGAAGGCGCTGGCGCAAGCGCATCCGCAATGGCGCTTCGTCGGTATCGATCCATCGCAACCGATGCTCGACCTGGCGGCGGCAACGCTGGGGCCGCTCGGCGAGCGCGTCCAGCTGCACCACGGCTATACCGATACAGCACCCACCGGCCCGTTCGATGCCGCCACATGCCTCCTGACGATGCACTTCGTGGCGATCGACGAAAGAAGATCGACGCTCGCGGAAATCCGCCGCCGGCTGAAACCCGGTGCGCCGTTCGTCATGGCGCATCTGAGTTTTCCTCAGGCACCCGAGGAGCGTGATGTTTGGCTCTCGCGCTATGTCGCGTTCGCAGTCGCTTCAGGCGTAGCTCCGGAAAACGCGCGCAAGGCGGCATCCGCCATCGGGTCCACGCTGCCCTTGCTCAGCCCGCAGCGAGAAGAAGAACTGCTCGAGGAAGCGGGCTTCACGAACGTCCGCGTGTTCTATGCGGGCATGGCGTTCAGGGGCTGGGTTGCAGAGGCTTGAGCCAGGTCAACACGCCGGCCACGTTGGCAGCGCCCACACCGATGGCAGCGATGATGCTCAACATGGTTCAAGTGCCGGCTGACGAGCCCGGCTCGCCGGCGCTCATCGGCAGTTCGCACGCAAACAATACGGCCCGCACCTTGCGCAGCTCTTCCGCGTGCTCCTGCATGAAAGCCCGAAGCCGCGCTTCGGAGTCGAGCAGTTCCAGGCACTGCGGATGCCGCAGGGCATGCCCCTCGAGGTGGTGGTGCGACAGCCGCTCGCCCGGCAGGTAGCCCGAGCCGATCTGGTACAGCAGCGCTTGCTGAATGCCCGCGCGCCGGGCCACCGCCAGCAGGTGCTGCGCGAGCGCCGGCGCGCTCAGCCGGTGCCAGAAACGCGTGGGCCTGGCGCGGCTGTTGGCGGGAAAGTACAGGCGCAGCGCGGTCAGCGCGTGCGTGCGGCTTTGGGGCTGCGTCGTCATTGCTTCTTCTCCCCCGAGACGGCGTCCTTCTTCTCTTGCGTCTGCTTGCGGCGGAACTGGGCGATGTCGGCGATCCGCAAGTCTTCGGGCAAGGACTGGCGGTGTTTGCTGTGTCCGACGCGCTGCGCGTGATAGATGCCGGTGTGGCCCGAGACCAGGTAGCTCGCGATGCAGGCAATGGCGGCGAGCGGCCCGATGGCCGGCCCGAACAGTTCCACGGCCATGACGATGGTGGCGACCGGCGTGTTGGCCGCTCCGGCGAACACGGCGACGAAGCCGATGGCGGCCAGCATCGAGAACGGCAGGTGCAGCAGCGGCGCCATGGCATTGCCCAGGGTGGCACCGATGTAGAAAAGCGGCGTGACCTCGCCGCCCTTGAAGCCCGTGCCCAGCGACACCACGGTGAAGGCCATCTTGCCCAGGAAGTCCCATGGCGCCACGGGCACCTGGAAGGACTGCACGATCGTCGGAATGCCCAGCCCGATGTAGCGGTAGCCGTCGACGGCCCACACGGCGCTTGCAACGACGATGCCGCCCAGCAGCGGCCGCAAGGGCGGGTAGGCGACAAACCGCTTCATCAACGCACCGAGCCGATGCGTCGCCGTTGCAAACACCAGGCCGGCCAGCCCGAACACGATGCCGGCCGCAACGACCGCGACCACGCTCCAGAAGGCGACAGGTGCCACTTCGCTGACGACGTAGTGGGTGTGATGCACACCCCACGCGAGCCCGACCTGGTCGGCCACGATGGCGGCCACCATGCAAGGGAACAACGCGTCGTAGCGCATGCGGCCGATGGCCAGCACCTCCAGCCCGAAGATGGCGCCGGCGAGCGGCGTGCCGAACACCGAAGCAAAACCCGCGCTGATTCCGGCCATGAGCAGGATGCGCCGGTCTTCCTGCTTCAGGCGAAACAGGTGCGTGAGCTGGTCCGCCAGCGCGCCCCCCATCTGCACGGCCGTGCCTTCGCGGCCCACGGAGGCGCCGAAGAGATGCGAGATCACCGTGCCGCCCAGCACCAGGGGCACCATCCGCAGCGGCACGACCTTCTTCGGATCGTGGATCTCGTCGATCAGCAGGTTGTTGCCCGCGTCCACCGGCTTGCCCAGGCGGTAGTAGATCCACCCCACCGCAAAGCCCGCGAGCGGCAGCAGCCAGATCACCTCGCGATGCGATTCGCGCCAGCGGGTGGCCCCGTCGAGGGCAAAAAGAAAGAAGGCGGAGGCGGAGCCGGCCAGGAAGGCGACGACGCTGGCGATGACGAGCCACTTGCCGATGTAAGGCAGGAGCTCCAGTTGTTCGGGGCGGCGAAAGCGGGTCATGAAGATCAGGTTGGAAAACAAGGGCCTGATCGACCAGCGGGGCAATGTGCGCGAAACGCGAACGCCTACAGCCCTGCGATGTGATCAGGTGTCTGTAGGCATCATCAGCTGCGGGCGATGCCGCGGCGGTTCATGGAGGAATGCCATCTCCAGGGGCGCCGATGTTAGCCGCCGCCCGCGGCAAAGTAAATTGCCGGGTTTTGTCCGGAATGACCGATGGATGCGCCAGGGCTGCAGGCCAAAGGCGGTCGAGGACATAATTGTGTCCCGATGAAACCGCCCCCTGTTGCCCTTGGCCCAAGCATGAAGCCGAGCGACATGGGTTGCCGGCGACTCGTCCAATGGCTGGCCCGGTTCCGGCAGGCCTTGCCTCTGGCCGTGGCCTTGGCTGTTCTGCCTTGCGCACAGGCCAGCGAGCCCGAATCTGCAAACGCCGCGCAACAGCAGCCGCCCGAGGGCGCAGTCCACTTCACGCAGGCCGAGCTGCTCTCCATCCCCGGCATCGGGTATTCCGCCCCGACGCGGCGCATCGAAGACGCAGCCCTCCCTGCCGACGGTTGGCGAACCATCGCCCTCCCGCACACGGCCGGCCGCGAACTGGTGCCAACGTCGTCGGGCGGCAAGCAGACCGTCACCGACTGGTACCGCCTCGACCTGGCCGCCATGCAGCCGCCCTCGGCCAGGCCGCTGGTACTCTACCTCCCGCGCTGGAAGACGCTGGGCCACATCGCGGTGTACGGCGACGGCGCCCTGCTCTACCAGTCGCAGGGCAGCCCCGTTCACAACGGCTACAACCACCCGCTGCTGCTGCCCTTGAATTCAGCGGCGAACGCGCCCGTGCCCAGGACGGTGCTGATCCGCGTGAACCGCTTGCGCAGCAGCGGCAGCGGCTTCTCGACCGTGTGGGTGGGCGAGCTGGCGTCGCTCAACTGGCGCTACCAGGTGCGCGAACTGCTGCAGGTGCAACTGCCGTTCATGGGCAGCGCCGCGTTCCTGGCGGTGGGTGCGTTCGCGCTCGCCGTGTGGCTGGGCAAGCGGCGCGAGCCGCTCTACATGCTGTTCTTCGCGATCTCGACGCTGGCCTTCATGCGCATGCTTCACTACTACGTGAGCGGCGACTACCTGCCCATGTCCGACGAGTGGTTCGAGTGGATGACCGTGGCCTCCATGCTCTGGCTGATCATCGCCATCCACCTGTTTCTGGAGCGCCTGCACCAACAGCCCTCGCGCTGGCTCACCCGCACCGCGGTCACGCTGGCCGTGGCCTGCAGCGTCGTCACGCTGCCGCATGCGACCAAGGCCGTCGCCAGCCTCTACCTGGTCACGCCGCTGCTCAACCTGATGGTGCTGCCGGTCGCGGTGCTGATCTTCACCGTGAACCTGCGCAAGGCCTTGCGCGCCAAGCTGCCCGAGGGGCGCCTGGTGGCGGGCTGGGCGGTGTTCACCGTGGCGGTCACCTCGTACGACAGCCTGCTGCAGAACAACCTGGTGAGCCCGGAGAGCGTGTACACCTCGCCTTACGCCATCATCAGTTTGTTCTTCATCTTCTCGTACATCATGTTCCAGCGGTACACCGGCGCCTTCGCCGAAGTGGCCCGGCTGAACAAGGGCCTGGCGCAACGCCTGCAGGCGCGCGAGGCCGAGCTGGAGCAAAGCTACCAGCGGCTGCGCGCGGTGGAGAACGAGCGGATGCTCAGCGCCGAGCGCAAGCGGCTGATGCAGGACATGCACGACGGCTTGGGCTCCTCGCTGATCAGCGCGATCCGTTCGGTGGAGCAAGGTGCCATGAGCGACGCCGAAATCTCCGGCGTGCTCAAGGGCTGCATGGACGACCTGAAGCTGGCCATCGACTCCATGGAAAGCGTGGACGCCGACCTGCTGCTGCTCCTGGCGACCCTGCGCTTCCGGCTGGCGCCGCGCATCGAGAGCGCCGGCCTTTCGCTGCGCTGGGAAGTGCAGCCCGTGCCCGCCCTGCCCTGGCTGGACCCGGGCAGTGCGCTGCACATCCTGCGGATCATGCAGGAGTGCGTGGCCAACGTGCTGCGCCACACCAAGGCCACCACCATCAGCTTTCGCACCGCGATGGCGGGCGAAGGCGTGCGCGTGGTGATCGAGGACAACGGCACGGGCTTCGACGTGGAAGAGGCCCTGCGCCGCAGCGGCCGGGGCCTGCGCAACCAGCAGCGGCGCGCGGAGGCCATCGGCGGCACGGCGAGCTGGCAATCGGGCAAAGGGGGCACCCGGTTCACGCTGTGGCTGCCGATTCAGCGCGGCATCGACGTCGACAAGGCGGCGGCGCTGGTCAAGGCTTAAAGCGACAGCGGCGGCGGTTGCACGGCCACCCCGGTCAGCTCGCGCAGGCGCCGATGCGCGTCTCCGTCCCACTCGACGGGTTGCTGGTGCTTCGCGCGCAGGTAGTGGTGGGTGAACACCGCCAGGTAAGCCTCCAGCGTCTGCCCCGCGAGCTCTTCGCCGGCCAGTTGCATGCACAGTGCCGCCACCTCGCTGGTGCAGAAGTGGTCTTCGCGGCGCGAGCGGCGCAATTTGTACTGGGAGATCTGCTCGGGCTCCAGGCTCAGCACCGGCAGCGCCGCCAGATACGGGCTGCGGCTGAACATCTTGCGGGCCTCGGCCCAGGTGCCGTCCAGCAGGATGAAGAGCGGGCGCTTGTGTTTATCCGATGGTTGACTGGGCGCAACGCTGTGCACCACCCGCTCGGGCGCCGCGTACTGCCCCGGAAACACCACATACGGCTGCCACTGCGGATCGCGAAGCAAAGCCAGCAGCGCCGGGTCGGTTTCGGTGCGCGCCCAGCCGAAAGCGAAGGTGTCCGCCACCACATCGGCGACCAGCCAGCCGGTGTTGCTCGGCTTGAGCGGTTCGATGTCGGCCATGAGCAGGCACACCCCGACGCGCGTGGGCACCGACGGGCGCAGGGCGCACATGCAATGGCTGGGCAACAGCCGGCAGCCTGCGCAGCGCTCCTGCTTGAAACCGCCGCGCGCGAGAAAGGGCTTGGCACTCCGCGTCAGGCGGGCGGCGCGAAGGAGGGAGACGGCGTGGGGCATGCGGGGATTCTGAGGGGTGGCGGGTTTTGCACGCAGGGGAAGAGTCTTGACAGGAAAACAGCGCGCTCGTTGTCCATCCGCGTGCGCAACAGGAAGGCAGGAAGGCCGATTTCGGTCACGGCACGGAAACTGCAGTGTCCACCCGCATGCCTACCACCCGCTCCCTCTTCCTGCCGCTGGCCGCTTTGTGCGGCTTGCTTCTGTCAGCGCCCGCCTCGGCGCAAGACGCCTACCCCAGCCGCCCTGTCAAGGTCGTCGTCGCCCTGCCGGCCGGCGGCAGCGTGGACATGGTGGCGCGGCTGGTCAGCCAGCAGTTGTCGGCCGACCTCGGCCAGCCCTTCGTGGTCGACAACAGGGCGGGCGCCTCGGGCCAGATCGGCGTGCCGCTGGTGGCGCGCGCGGCGCCGGACGGCTACACGCTGATGGTGTCGCCCGCCTCCTTCCTCACGACGAACAAGAGCATCTTCAAGACGCTGCCCTACAACCCCGAAACCGACTTCGCCCCCGTGACCAAGCTGGTCAACCAGGCGATGGTGCTGGTGGTGCGCGACAAGGCGCGCTTCGCCACCGCGGCCAAGGTGCTCGCGGCCGCCAGGGCCGCCCCCGGCATGCTCACCTACGCCTCGTCGGGCGACGGCAGCCCGCAGCACCTGGTAGGCCTGCTCTTCGAGAGCAGGACCGGCGCAAAGCTGCTGCACGTTCCCTACAAGGGCGGCGCGCCGGCCATCACCGACCTCATCGGCGGGCAGGTCGATATGGTCTTCGCGCCGCTCCCCGAAGCACTGCCGCACCTCAAGGGCGGCAAGCTGCATGCGGTGGGCGTGCTGAGCGACAAGCGCGCCGTGTCGGCGCCCGACATTCCGACGCTGCGCGAAGGCGGCATCGACAACGTGGTGCTGTCGGCGTGGATCGGCCTGCTGGCGCCGGCCCGGACGCCGCAGGCCGTGCTCGACAAGCTCGACAGGTCGGTGAAGACGCTGCTGCGCGGCGCCGCCAAGGCCCGACTGCTGGAGGCGGGAATGGAGCCGGCGACGGAAGATGCGATGCCGCTGGCGCAGGTCATCGCGCAAGAGATTCGCCTTCATGCCGACCTGGTGAAAGCGGCCGGGTTGGTGCCGCAGTAGCTGACACACCGACGCTCAGAGGCGCCCGGCCACCTTCACGTTTTGCGGCAGGCGCAAGGTGCTCGTGCTTGCACCGTCGGGACAAGGCCCGTCGGTGTACGCAGCCGCCCCCTCAGGCGAGAGGCACTTGTGCACCTCGACGACCGCAGGTACCGCCTTGGCAGGCGGCGCCTCGGCAACGCTTGCCGATGGCTCGAAAGTCGTGAGCGCCACCATGCGCTGCGCCGGACTGACCGCTGGCTGTGCCCCGGCGTCCGGCACCGCACCGCCGCCAGCCAGCCTGGCTGGCTCGACATACGCGGGCATGATGGCCGGCGGCAAGGTCGGCGCGCGCGCCGCGCTCTCGCGCACCAGGTCCTGCAAGCTCACATAGAACAACGACACCGCCACCAGCGCGACGGCCAGGCACGGCGCCCAATAGCGCTTGCCGTCGTGTTCGGCTGACGCCGCGCTAGATGCTTCGAGCGACGCGGCAACGCGCGGCCCCCGAGGGTCGAAAGTGCTGGTGGTCTGATCCGGGCTCATGGCTGCATTCCTGGTGGGTATGCAGGCATTTGTATTAGCCGACCCCAGGCACCTCTGTAGGCGCGCACCATGTGCCACCTCGGAATCCATCCCGAAAGCCCCACGGACGGAGCCGCATCGGGCGGGTAGGCGCCCCTCGTCCCGGTACACGCTTCTACCCTGTATCAGCCCGTCGTACGTACGGTCATCGCCACACGAACTCGCCACTGCGGCAACAGTGCGCAAGGTATGCTCCCCCGCATGCGCCTCGCACCTCAATCCTCTGCGGCTGGGAAGGGTAATGCCTAACCCCAACTCGCAGCCGTCCAACGCCGCAAGCGTCATGCGAGAGCAAATAATCGATCACGCACTCGCTGAAACTGCTGGCGAACTGGCGACTTCGAACGAGATCGCAAAAGCAATCGTGGATGCCTTGCGTCTGCTCCACACCGAACTCGCCTCGCTCATCGGATCCCAGGCCACGAGTGCGCTCTATGTACGCAGCATGCATTTGACCCGCCCATCCTTTCAATGGCTTTCACAGGCAACGCAAGCGCCCGATGCACTCTTTTCGATCCTGCACGGCGAGCTTTCCTCGCGCGAGCCGACCGAGGCGCGACAAGCTGGTGTAGCCCTCCTACGCACCCTTGCCGATCTGCTGGTCACACTGATCGGCGAGCAATTAACACACCGCTTGTTGCGCTCAGCCTGGGGCCGGCCCGCTGACGATGAGCTTTCTGGAAGCAAGCGAGATGAATGACAAAGTTGAAATCCGACGATTGCCGACGGGCGTGCCCGGGCTCGATGCAGTGCTCTGCGGAGGGCTGGCGGAGTTTTCCTTCAACCTGATCGCCGGCGCCCCCGGGTCGGGAAAAACCACGCTGGCGCACCAGATCATGTTCGCGCTCGCCAAGCCGGACCGGCGCGCGCTGTTCTTCACCGTGCTGGGCGAGCCGCCGTTGAAGATGCTGCGCTACCAGCAGCAGTACAGCTTCTTCGACGCCAGCAAGGTCAACGACTCCATCCGCTTCATCAACCTGGCCGACGACGTGATGACCGGCGACTTCGACCGCGTGCTGGCGCGCGTCATCGAGGAAGTCGAGCGTTTCGATCCCGCCCTGGTCATCGTCGATTCGTTTCGTTCGGTGGTCCAGGCGACCAAGGGCACGGGCAACGGCAGCATGGACCTGCAGCAGTTCATCCAGCGCCTGGCCATGCACCTGACCACCTGGCAGGCCACCACCTTCCTGATCGGCGAGTACGTGGCGCCCGAAAGCGACTCGAACCCCATCTTCACGGTTGCCGACGGCATCTTCTGGCTGGCGCAAAGCATCGACCGCAATTCGATGGTGCGCAAGATCCAGGTCGCCAAGATGCGGGGGCACGCCACCATTCCCGGGCTGCACACCTTTCGCATCAGCGGAGACGGCCTGCATATCTTTCCGCGCACCATTCCGCAGGTTTCCGAGACGGCGACCGCGGACTTGTCCGGCGGCCAGACCGCGCCTGTACCGCGCCTCTCGATGGGCGTGCCGGTGCTCGATGAACTCATGTGCGGCGGCTTGCCGGCGGGCTATTCGGTGCTGGTGGCCGGCCCTTCTGGCTCCGGCAAGTCACAGCTGGCAGCCGCATTCCTTGCCGCGGGGGCACAGGTGGGCGAAAAAGGCGCCATTGCCGCCTTCGAGAAAAGCCCCAGCCGTTCACGCGCGTTCCTGCTGGACCGGCTGATCGCCAACGGCGATGTCGGCGTGGTCGATACGCGCTCGCTGGATCTTTCGATCGATGAAACCTTGTTCGCGCTGACCGAAATGATCGAGCGCACCGGCGCGACGCGCGTGGTCATCGATTCGCTGTCGGGCTTCGAGCTTGCGCTGGCGCCGACCTTTCGCGAAGACTTCCGCGAGTCGCTCCATCGCATGGTGGCCGTGCTGACGGGCCTGGGCGCCTCAGTCCTGATGATCTCGGAGCTGGAAGACCGCTACACCGACCTTCGTTTCAGCCCCTACGGCGCGGCGTTCCTCACGGACGCCATCATCGTGCAGCGCTATGTGGAACTGCAGGGAAAGATCGAGCGCGTGATGGCGGTGGTCAAGCTGCGAAACAGCGCGCACAGCCACGAACTGCGGCTGTTCGAGATCACCGATGAAGGCATCTCCATCGCGCAGTCCAGGCCCGAAATGGAAGGACTGCTCACCGGCCACCCCCGACTGGGATCGACGGCGGCAAGTCCGTAGACCGGCCACCCGCCATGAACACCGACGCGCCAGGGGACAAAGGCCAGAAGGCTCTTCATGGCGAAGAGGCGGTCGCAAAGCGCGAGCACGCCGTTCGCGAGCGCGAAGAGCAACTCGGCGCGCGCGAACAGACGCAGTCGCACGCTGAGGAACGCAGCGGCAACTTGCGCGAGGCCAATGAGCACCTGGTCATGGCCACGCTGCAGGCGCAGGAACTCAAGGACGCCGCGCTGCTGGCCAAGCAACGCCAGGATGAGTTCCTGGCGATGCTGGCGCACGAACTGCGCAACCCGCTGGCTCCGATTCGCAGCGCCGTGGCGCTGCTGGACCATCTGGACGCGGTGCACCCGACGCTCTCGGTCATCCGCAAGGTGGTGGGGCGGCAGGTGGAGCACATGGCGCGCCTGCTCGACGACCTGCTGGACGCCTCGCGCGTCACCAGCGGCAAGGTCACGCTGCAGCGCCGGCCCACGCGGGTCGACGATTTCGTGGAACAGGCCGTCGAAACGAATCGCGGGATCATCGACACGCAGCGCCATCGGCTCACGCTGGACATGCCGCCGGATGCGCTCTACGTCGATGGCGATCCGACACGGCTGGCGCAGATCGTCAGCAACCTGCTGCACAACGCGGCAAAGTACACGCCCGAAGGCGGCGCCATCCGCGTGAGCACGCGCCCGGTGGAAAACAAGGTCGAGATCCGGGTGGCCGACAACGGCAGCGGAATTTCCGCCGGCACCTTGCCGACCGTCTTCGACCTGTTTCGCCAGGAAGACCGCTTGCTCAATCGCAGCCAGGGCGGCTTGGGTATTGGCCTGACCATCGTGCGGAGCATGGTCGAACTTCACGGGGGAACGGTGCAGGCGCACAGCGCAGGGCTCGGCGAGGGAAGCGAATTCGTGGTGACACTGCCCCGTATCGAGGAGCCTGTGGTCGACCCGGTGGTCGAGCTGCGCCCGGTGCCGGCGGCCGTACCCATTCGCATCCTGCTGGTCGATGACAACGCAGACGCCGCGCTTCTTCTGGCGATGCTGTTGCGCATCTCGGGCCATGAAGTCGAGGTGGCTGCCGACGGCCCTGCGGCGTTGGAAATGTTCGAACAGCAGCGGCCGCAGGTGATGCTGTGCGACATCGGCCTGCCGGGAATGAACGGCTACCAGGTGGCCTCGCGCATCCGCGAGCGAAACGACACGCCAAAGCCGGTACTGATCGCACTCACCGGCTACGACGCCCCTTCGGATCGCGTTCAGTCAGTCGCAGCCGGGTTCAACCACCATGTGGCGAAGCCGGTGGATTTTTATCAGTTGCTGCGGTTGATCGATTCCACGCAGGGCGAAGAACACGGGCTCTAGACAGGCCGAGCGATCAGTTCGAACCCGAACTGTCGCCGTCAGGAGTCTCCGCTTCATCGTGCTTCAGCGCAGGCTTCTGGCCGGGCTGCGGCGCATGGATGGCGCCAGGCGCGATCTCTTCGCCGTTGTGTTTCTTTTCTTGCTGCACTTTTTTGTCGTGCGCGACATTGCGTGGATCAGTCATGCATTCATGCTGGCCGCTGGCTGCATGCCGAGCGTGGGACGTGACGCCTTGTGCGGGTCAGCATTGCGGGCCGGGCACGCGCTTCCGCAGCGCAAGCGTGCTGTCGTTGCACATGCGGCAACGGACGACGCGAGCCTGCCCGCCACGGCTCAAACCAACCGCAAATCCCGCGGCGCCACGCCCTCGAACACGCGCCCCAGCTGCGCCGGCGACAAGCCATACATGCGCTGGAACAGCCCGCCGAACACCGCCCGGTATTCATTGAGCACCGGGTAGTCGCGGTTCTGGAACAGCGTGGCCTGCGTCAGCGCCTGCTGCTCGCCGACGACGCGCCCGCCGGCCTCGGCCGAGAGTCCGCCGCCGAGCACCCAATAGACGGTGCCGTGGCCGTGGTCGGTGCCGCGGTTGCCGTTCTCGCGGAAGGTGCGGCCGAACTCGCTGATGACGACCACCACGGTCTGGCGCCAGGCGTCGTCGCCCAGCTCCTGTGCGAAGCCGGCGACGCCGCGGCCCAGTTCCTCGAAACGGTTGGCGAGGTAGCCGCTTGCGGCGCCCTGCCCCACATGCGTGTCCCAACCGCCGACGTCGACGAAGCCCAGGTCGAAACGGTCGCGCATCAGCACCGCCATGCGGCGCGCGACGAGCTCGAAGCCTTTGGCGGTCATCGCATTGCGGCTGGCCGCGTCCATCTCGGCCTGCACCGCGCGCATGACTTCGTCCCGCACCTGAAAGCCTTCGGCCACCGGCTGTGCGAGCGGCGTGTTGCGGTACATGGACGCGATGATCTGGCTCTGCCGCGCATCGATGCCTGAGCGCGCATTGCCCGCGAGCGCCATGTTGGCGGCCTTGGCGTCGCCGCGCAGCGCAATCGGCAGCTGGTCGGTGAAGGCGATGGGCGACACGTCGGTCACCGGCCCGCCGCCGAGCACCCCGGCCAGGCGGTTGAGAAAGCCCGAGCGGTAGTCGCGGCGCTTGTCGAGTGCCTGGCCGAGCTCGATGCTGTCCTGTGTTTCGAAGTGGCTGCGGGTGAGGTCGTCAGTGCCCGCAAAGGCGATGAACGCGGCCTGCTTCCGCTGGTAGAGCGGCATCAGGCTTTGCGCGAGCGCGGGGTGCAGGCCCCAGTTGCCGTCCAGCGGCAACGCGCCGTTGGGCTCGCCGGGGCGCGCGATGGCGATGTTGGGGCGCGCGGCGTAGTAGAAATCGCTGGCGGTGGGCACCAGCAGGTTGGCGCAGTCGTAGGCACCGCGCAGGAACACGACGAGGAGCTTGGCGCCTTCGGCGGAAGGCGCTGCGATGAGCCGGCCCGCGGCGCCGGCGAGCGGGACGGCGGCGGCGATGCGCTTCAAGAGTTCTCTGCGTTGCATGACGTGTGTGTCCTTTGTGCTTTCTGTCTTCTGCCTTCTGCCTTGCTCCTTCCCCTTCCGGGGGAAGGTTGGGATGGGGGCACGGCGGCGTTCCATTCATCGCAGCGCTTGATCGAGCGCCGCTTGCCCCCACCCCTGCCCTCCCCCGGAAGGGGAGGGAGAAAATCCCCCCAGCCTCAACGGCGCATCAGCTCCGGCGATGCCAGCAGAAAGGTGTTCCATTCCTGCGGCGTCTTCGCCTGCGTCAGCGCCTCGCGCGTTTCGGGGCTGAGCCCGCCCTGCATCGCGCGCACCGCGCCCGATTCAGCCAGCGGCGCCAACGCAGGCTTCTCCAACGGCGCCTGGTCGTCAGTGCGAAAAAGCACCGCCCCGTTCGCCCCGATGGCGCGCGCAATTTCGAACCGCGTGTTCATCTGCCCCGCGCTCGCCCATGCGGCCTCGTTGAGCGGATAGCCGTCGGGCGTCTCGTGTCCGTACAGCGGCTCGCCCATGCGGTTGATCCAGTTGATCATCGGATCGACGTTGGTCGCCACGCGGCCGTCGTAGGCCAGCCGCACGCCGGCCATCACGTAGTGCACCGGGTCTCTGAACTTCCGGCCCAGCGACGCGGCGAACTCGGGCGACTCGAACATCGCCTTCAAGGTCATCGCGATGTCGCCGTCGCTGTGCGTAAAGGCCGCGGCCATGCGGTCGACCAGCGCGGGCGGCGGCTCGTCGGCCACGAAGTACACGGCCAGCTTTCGCGACACAAAGCGCGCCGTGGCCGGCGCACGCGCCAGGCGGTCGAGCGCCTCGTCGGCTTCCGCCAGGCCGCGTGCCTCGATCGGCTGTCCCAGCAGCGTCTTCGGGCCGTAGTCGTGCCGGTTCGGGTTGAACTCGAACAGCCCCTTGCGCACATAGTCGCCGCGCAACGCGGGCCGCACGTTGGGCAACGCATCGGCCGGCTGAAGGCTCACACCCACGCCGGTGAGCACGCGCGCCAGCTCCTGCACATCGGCCTGTGCGTAGCCGCCGCCCACGCCCAGCGTGTGAAGCTCCATCAGCTCGCGCGCGTAGTTCTCGTTGATGCGGTTGGCGGCGTTCTGCGCGTTGTCCAGGTAGCGCAGCATCGCGGGGTGCTGCAAGGTGGCGCCCAGCAGGTCGCGGAACTTGCCGAGCGCATGCGGACGAATGGCGTTCTCTTCGTAGTCGCCGACGAGCGCGCGAAGATTGGCCTTGCGCAGGTTCACGTTGAAGTGGTTCATCCAGAACCAGGTCATCTGCTCCTGCAGCTGGTTGGGCGAATAGAGCGCGCGCAGCACAAAGCGCTGCCGGGCCTCGCGGGCCAGCCGGTCCAGCGCCTGCTGGTAGGCCCGACGCGCGGCTTTCTTCTGCTCTTCGTCGGGCAGTGCATCTGCGGCCTTACGCTGGGCTTCGAGCGCCATCACCAATTCGTCGACCGGCGTGCGCGAGATGGTCATTGCATCGATCTGCGCCTGCGCCGCGGCCGGCAACGGCGCGGGGCGCGGGTTGAGCTGATCGCGCATCCACAGCGCCAGCCCGCGCTGCGCCAGCTGTGCATCGCTGCTGGCGTTGGCGCCCCAGCTCACCCGGTCGAGCCAGCGCAGGCGCGTGGCTGCATCGAGCGGCGCGGAGGAAGGCAGCGAGACCGACACCATGGCGCGCTCGCTCCCCGGTGCGGTCGCGCAACCCGCCGCGAGCAGCGCCAGAGCGCAGGCGCCGAGCGCCATCGACGCCCGGCGGCGCAGCGACAACATGCAGCGGGCCACCACCCTGCTCACTCCCTGCGCATGTCGTGATGGCGCACGTCGCCGATGGCATGCTGCGCGGCATCGAGCGCTGCATCCACATGCGCCAGCCCGCGCTGTTGGAAGGGGCGCGAACGCGGGTCGTCTTCTTCGCGCGCCACGTCCGAACGCACCTTGCGCAGCAGGTCGGCCGCGGCATGCAAACGGCCTTCGCGCGGCAGCCACACATCGGCGGGCTCGCGCCATTCGACGGGCTTGCCGTCGAGCCACGCGGCGCGCTGCAGGTCGCCGATGGCCGCGCGGATCTCGTCGTGCATCACCATCTCGTCGCGCGAGACCTGGCCGTCTTCAGGACGGCGGTGGTCCACCTGCCAGGCGGCCGTGCGCAGGTCGGTGAGCGCGTGCAGGTAGAACGGGTGCTTGCCGTATTCGTCGGCGTGGGCCGGCAGCGATACCGCGGCCACCAGGGCAAGCGGCGCCAGCGTGGCGCCTACGGCGGCGAGCAGGCTTTTTTTCTTCATGGGGACTCCTGTGGCTGAGCGTGTTGAGGATGCTCCTCTCAACCGCCCTGCACCACCCCGCGTTGACGCCCTTTACTTTCGTAACGCTGCGCAAAGAAGCCGCAGCGGCCCCGCGCAGTCAGGCCACGGACAGGGTGGCCGGCGCAGCGCCGGCAATCTGGCGCAACGCACGCTCGAACACCTCGACCGGCTGGCCGCCGGAGATCAGGTGCTGGTCGTTGATGATGATCGCGGGCACCGAGTGGATGCCGGCCTCGGTGTACATGCGCTCGCGCTCGCGGGTCTGGTCGGCGTATTCGTCGCTGTTCAAGATCTCGCGGGCCCGCGCCGCATCGAGCCCCGCTTCGGTCGCCGCACGCACCAGCACTTCGGTGTCCGAAGGGTTCTGGCGGTCGGTGAAGTAGGCCTTGAGCAGCAGCTTCTTGAGCGCCGCCTGTTGGGCCGGGCTTTCAAGATCGGCCCAGTGCAGGAGCCGGTGCGCATTGAAGGTGTTGTAGACGCGGGGCCGGCCTTCGGGGCTGAACTCGAAGCCCACGGCCGCGCCGCGCTGGCGGATCATCTCGCGCGCCTCTGCCTGCTGCTCGCGCGAGGAGCCGTACTTCTGGTTCAGGTGCTCGAAGGTGTCCTGCCCTTCGGGCGGCATTTGCGGGTTCAGCTCGAAGGGCTGGAAGTGCAGCTCCACAGTGACGCCCGGTGCCACGCGCTGGATGGCCGCCTCGAGCGAACTCAGGCCGACGGCACACCAGGGGCACGACACGTCGGAGACGAAATCGATCTTGAGGTGGGAAGAGGAAGAAGAGGTGGTCATGGAGCGCCATTCTTCACGGCGCCCCAAGCCTTGGTGCTGGCAAGGTTTTGAACCCGGCCAGCCCCCACGGTCAGGCCGCGGCCTTGGCCATGCGCGCGTCCGAGAGCGTCTGCTCGCGCAGGCGCTCGTACTCGTCCTTCTCCACCGGCACGGCGTTGGGGTCGCCCAGGTCGTGCATGTGGATGCGGTAGGTCTCCCGCGCGCTCATCGCGGCGAGTGCGGCCAGGATGGTCACCGCGAAGGTGATGGCACCCACCGTGAGCCACACATTGTTCGAGCCCGGAGGCGCCACGGCGGCGAACAGCGCAGGCAGCAGCGCGGTGAAGGTGGTGCCGATGTTCTGCGAGATGGCCATGGCCGACACGCGGTTGCGGGTGCGGAACAGCTCCGGATAGAAGCTCGGGAAGGTCGCGTTGTAGCCCTGGTACACGATGCCCCACATCAGGAGCGACATGCAGATCGCGAGCGGCACGTTCTTGATGCTGATGGCATACAGGTACACGAAGGACAGCAGCCCCGAGGCCAGCGCACCGATGATGATCGGCGGCTTGCGGCCGATGCGGTCCGACAGGTTGCCCACGAACGGAATCACCAGCACCGCGAGGATGTTGCCCAGCACGGGAATCCACAGGTACACGTCTTTCTGGAAGCCGATGCCGTAGGCGGCCTGCACCGCATACGCGGCGCCGAACACGGTGGCCACCACCGGAATCACGTTCATCAGCGCCATGCAGACCACGCGCAGCATGTCGGCCCAACTGTCGGTGAAGGCCTGGACGATGGGCGACTTGGCCACTTGGCCCTTGTTGCCGGCATCGGTGAAGGCGGGCGTTTCATCGACCTCGCGGCGAATGATGTAGCCGGCCACGATCACCAGGAAGCTCAGCAGGAACGGAATGCGCCAGCCCCACGAATTGAAGGCCTCCTCGGGCATGTAGTGCGCGAGCGGCAGGAACACGGCGGCCGCCAAAATCTGGCCGGCCTGCACGCCCTGCAGCGTGAAGCTCGCAAAGAAGCCGCGGCGGCCGAAGGGTGCGTGCTCCAGGATCATCGAGCTCGCGCCCGAGATCTCGCCCGCCACCGCAAAGCCCTGCACCAGGCGCAGCAGCACCAGCAGCACGGGCGCCAGCAGGCCGACCTGGTCATAGGTGGGCAACAGGCCCACGGCCAAGGTCGAGAAGCCCATGAGGAACATGCACAGCACCAGCACCTGCTTGCGCCCGTGCGTGTCGCCCCAGTGGCCGAGCACGAAGGCGCCGATGGGGCGCGCGACATAGCCCACGCCGTAGGTCGCGAGTGACGCGACGATGGCCGTGGTGGGGTCTCCCTTGGGAAAGAAGATCTGCGGAAAGATCAGCGCCGCAGCGGTGGCGTAGATGAAGAAGTCGTAGTACTCCAGCGCCGAGCCGATCCAGCCGCTTGCGGCGGCTTTCTTCGACTGGTGCCTGCCTTGCGGCTCTTTGGCTGTTGCAGTGGCCATGGGTTGTCTCCAGTGATGATCCAGTGGTGAGTCAGTGACGAACGGGGGAAAGAAATCAGTCCTGCGCCTGCGACGCCATGCGCGCCGGTGCGTTGAGCGCGCCGTAGGCGTCGTAGCCGCCCATGCGCTGGGCGACCTCGAAGAAGAAGCCGCCTTCGAAGCTCTCGGTGTAGATGTGCAGATAGTCGCCGGCCGGCGAACGGTCGAACAGCACGCCCGCCGCGCGCATGCGCGCAAGCAGTTCGGGCGCCAGGTCGGTGCGCGTGGCCAGGTCGTCGTAGTAATTGTCCGAGATCGGCACGAAGCGGGTGCCGTTGGCGCGCAGCGTGTCCACCGATTCGAAGATGTCGTCGCAAGCCAGCGCCATGTGGTGCACCGCGCCGCCGCCCGTCACGCTGAGCGTGCGCGCGGTGCGGGTGCGCTGGCTCAGCGACACGTTGAGCACCAGGCGCAGGCTGCGGGCCGCGTTGGCAACGCCGCGGCTGCGAATGAGGCCGAAGGGATCTGCAAGCTCCAGGCTTTCGCCGGGCTCCAGGCCGAGCACCGCGCGGGTAAAGAGCACCCAGGTGTCCAGCTGGTCGAGCGCCAGGCCGAGCGCGACGTGGTCGATGCGCTTCAGGCCCGCGTCGTTGGCCTCGGGCGCGTTGTCTTCGAGGATGAAGTCCGCCTCGTACAGCCCGTTGGCGCCCAGCGCCTCCGACACGAAATGAATGAGGTTGCCGCCCGGCGCCACCACCGCCGGCACGCGCAGCTCGTTGGGGCCCACGGGGCTGTCGTGCCGCTTGGAGCGCATGGCCGTCGCGCGGCCCACCGCAGCCAAAGGATCGGCGCAACGCACGCCCAGCGCGCACACCGAGGTGCCGTGTGCGTCGAAGCGGCCGCGCGCAAAGGAGTCGGGCTGCGCGTTGACGATGAAGTTGATCTCGCCCTGCCGGTACAGCGTCACGGCCTTGGAGCGGTGCTTGCCGATGCGGCGAAAGCCCAGTTGCCGCACCAGCGCGTCGAGCGTGAGCGCCGAGGCTTCGTCGGCCGCGAATTCGATGAACGACAGGCCCGAGAGCGCGGCCACGGGCGGCGGGTTGAACAGCTCCACGCGCTGCGGCTGCGCGGCGTCCAGGCGTTGGCGCGCTTCGCTTTCCAGGAACAGCAGCGAGCGCATCGCATCGACCGCGGTGCGGCGGTTGGGCGTCTCGCGAAAGATGTCGTTGAAGATCTCCAGCGACAGCGGCCCGGTGTAGCCCGCGCGCAGCACCTGAGCGAAGAAGCCGGTCACGTCGAAATCGCCCTGCCCCGGAAACGACCGGTGGTGGCGCGCCCACTGCAGCACGTCCATGGCCAGCAAGGGCGCATCGGCCATCTGCAGAAAGAAGATCTTGTCGCCGGGAATGTCGGCGATGCCCGCCGGGTCGTCCTTGAGCGACAGCGTGTGGAAGCTGTCGAGGATCAGCCCCAGGTGCGCATGGTCCGCCTGCTTCACGATGTGCCAGGCCTGGCCGTACAGCGAGGTGTGGCGACCCCAGGCCAGCGCCTCGAAGCCCACGCGCAGGTTGCGGCGCGCGGCGCGCTCGGCCAGTTCGTGCAGCTGCGCGGCGGCCAGCGCCGGGTCGTTCACGCACAGCGGCGAGGTGTTCGAACAGCACAGCACCATCGGTGCGCCCATCGCTTCCATCAGGTCGAACTTGCGCTCGGCGCGCTCCAGGCTGCGCAGAAACTGAGGCTGTGGCATGCCCTCGAAGTCGCGGAACGGCTGGTACAGGTCGATCGACAGGCCGAGGTCGGCAACGATGCCGCGCAGTTCGGCGGCCGTGCCCTTGAAGTTGATGAAGTCGGCCTCGAACAGCTCGATGCCGTCGAACCCGGCGGCCGCGACGGCTTCGAGCTTCTGGCGAAGGGTGCCGCTGAGCGAGACCGTGGCGATGGAGCGATGCATGGGGCGCGTCAGTGCGTCAGTACTGGTGGATGTGCATGCCGCCGTCCACCTGGATGGCCGTGCCCGTCGTGAAAGGCAGGTCGCCGGCGGCCATGGTGGCCACGGCGCGGCCCACGTCCTCGGGCAGGCCCCAGCGGTTGATGGGCGTGAAGCCCTCTGACAGCAACTTGTCGAAACGCTCCTGGGCCACTTGGGTCATCGGGGTCTTGATGAGGCCCGGGCGCACCTCGTACACCGCAATGCCGTGCGGCGCGAGGCGTATCGAGAAGAGCTTGGCCATCATTGCGACCGCCGCCTTGGACATGGCGTATTCGCCCCGCTCCGGTGCGGCAATGGCCGCATTCGACGACGAGATGAAAACAATCGAGCGCTCGCTCTCCTTCGTCTGGATGCCGTCGGCCAGCATGCGGCGGCAGATGGCCTGCGTCAGGAAAAAGCCGGCGCGCGTGTTGACGCCGAAGTTCAGGTCGTAGCTCTCGGGCGAAACGTCGAGCAGATCGCCGCGCGACTTGACCGAGACGCCGGCGTTGTTGACCAGGCAATCGACATGGCCAAAGGCTGCGTAGATGGCCTCGACCATCGAAGCGTGGCCGGAAAGGTCGGCGAGGTCGCCTTCGACAAACGCCAGCCGGGCCGAAGGCGCGGCGCGCCGGCGAAGTTCTTCGGCGGCGGCCGGCGCGATCTTCAGGTCGCAGACCACCACATCGAAGCCGCGCTGCGACAGCGCCACCACGATGCCGCCGCCGATGCCGCCAGCCCCGCCGGTGACCACCGCGACGCGGGCTGAAGAACGCTGTTGTGAGTTCATGGCCGCGACTTTAGAAAGGCTGCGCGTCTTTCACAACGAAGCCAAAGCTCTCAGCGTTCGATCATCGATCACATTCGATCACTGTTCGCACGGAATACGGGATACACCTAGGTTCGGTGTGTGGCGGCCAGGCGTCAGAGGCTGCGCCAAAAATCGATCAGCAGCTGCGCAAATTCCACTGGCCGCTCCACCGCGCTCAGGTGCGCCGCGTCGATGGTGGCCAGCCGCGCATTCGGAATGGCCGCCGCCATGGCCTCGGACATGGCCATCGGCGTGGCCTCGTCCTGCAGGCCGCCCAGCACCAGCGTGGGCACGGCGATGCGATGGTTGCTCTCGCGAAAGTCGATGGCCGCGACCGCGTTGCAGCTCTCGATGTAGCCCTCTGCGTCGTTGGCCATCAGCATCTCGTGCAGCGACCTTGCGGCGGCCGCACCTTCGGGCGTGGCGACAAAGCCCGGCGTGAGCCAGCGCGACACGGCACCGGCCGCAATGGCGGCGATGCCCTGGGTGCCCACCGTCTGGGCGCGCGCGCGCCAGGGCGCCTGGTCGGGGTAGTGGGCCGACGAATTGGCGATCACCATCGTCCTGAGCAGTTCGGGGTGCCGCACCGCCAGCGCCTGCGCGGTCATTCCGCCCATCGAGAGCCCGACAAAATGCACCGGCTCGCCGCCCGCTTCACGCTGGATGAGCTCGGCCGCGTCCTGCGCCAGCATTTCCACGCGCAGCGCGCCGGGCACCCGTTCGGAGCCGCCGTGGTTGCGGTGGTCGTAGCGGATCACCGTGTGGGCGCGCGCCAGCTCGGCGGCGACGCCGTCCCACATGCGCAGGTTGCAACCCAGCGCATGGCTGAGCACGACAAAGGGGCCCTCGCCCTCGCGGACGACATTCAAGCGGGTCATGGTGTGGTTTCCTTTTCTACGGATGCTTGGGGTGTTGAAGACGGGGGAGCCAGGCGAAGGCGATGGCCAGCAGCACCGCGCCGGCCGCCAGCATCGGCACGACCATGGGCCAGGCGCCGCGGGAGTAGTCGGCATCGACGAACAGCGCGGCGGTCTGCCCCACGCAGAAGGCGACCATCATCATGCCGAACCCCGACCACGACACGGCCCGCCCTGCCAGGTGCGGCAGGTCGCCCACCGCGCCGGCCTGGCCGCAGGGCTGATGGATGCCGTGGCCGAGGCAGTACACCGCATGGCCCACCAGCAGCGGCACCGCGCTGAGCGGCATCAGCCAGCAGCCCAACGCCTGGACGAGCGCGCCGGCCATGCTGAGCGAGGCGCCCAGCCGCACGGCGCGCACAGGCCCGTAGCGGCGCAGCAGCGTGCGGCACATCGTGGTGCTGAAGATGTAGACCAGCGAGCCGCCCGCCGGAATCCAGCCGTACATGGCGGGCGACCAGCCCAGGTAGCCGATGTAGACCATCGGCGAGAGCAGCAGAAAACAGAAGAGCCCGCCGTAGGTAGCCGCGGCGAGCGACGCCCAGGCGCGGAACGACCGGCTCGCGAACACCACGCGCGTGCTGCCGCGCGGTGCGGACGATGCTTCAGCGCCCGCCCCTTGCGGCAAAGGCTTGTGCGTTTCGCCGAACGAGCGCCAGCACATCGCCAGCAGCAGCGAGGCATAGACCGCCATCGCCACCATCACCCAGCGCCACCCCGCGCCCTGCACCAGCCATGCGCCCAGTAGCGGCGCCACGAGCCCGACCGCGCCCAGCCCCGTGAGGCCGCGCGCCATCACATGCGGGCCTTCGTGCGCCGGATAGAGATCGCGCACCGCCGCGCGCGCACACACCAGGATCGCCGCCATCGGAAAACCCTGCAGCGTGCGCCAGCCCGCCAGCACCCCCGCGCTGCCCGCGAACGCACCGCCGAGTGCGGCGATCGCATAGCAGGCCAGCCCCGCGAGCAGCACCGGCCGGCGGCCGAAGCGGTCCGCGAGCGGCCCGCACAGCAGCTGCGCAAAGCCGAAGGCCAGCACGAACAGCGTGAGGCTGGTGCTGGCCGAGCCGAGCTCCCTGGCGATGGCGGGCAATGCCGGCAGGTAGCTGTCGGTGGCCACCGGCTGTGCCGCCAGCAACAGCGGCAGCATCAACGTGAAGCTGGGGTCGAAGCGGCCCTTGGCCGCCACCGGCGCATTCAATGCGCGCTCACTGCGCGGGCGCCGGTGCCGCGGGCAGCAACCCCTTCTCGCGCAGGATGTTCGTGGCAATGCCGAAGGCATGGTTGGCCACCGGCACGCCGCAGTAGATGGCGGCCATCATGATCACTTCCTTGATGTCGTCGGGCGTCAGGCGCGACTCGGGCGGGCCGTCGAGGGCAGCGCGCACATGCATCGCGAACTCCTCGTAGGCGTGGATGCCCAGCATCATCGACAGCACCATGAACCGGCGCGTCTTGTCGCCCAGCGCGGGGCGGCCCCAGATGTCGTTCCACGCGTGGCGCGTGATCAGTTCCTGGAACTCGGCGTTGAAGCCGTTGCGGTTGGCCAGCGACTTGTCGACCCAGGCGTCGCCGAGCACGCGGCGGCGGTTGACCAGGCCGTCTTCATACGGATTGCTCGGGGTGTCGGGGGCGGTCATTGCGTGAGGTCCTTCGAGGAGAGAGTGGCTTGCATAGTCTTCACTTCCGCATGCGCGATGCGGCCGGCATGGACGGCGAGCGCGGGATCGAACCATTCGTCCGCCGCCTCGCGCGGCAGCTCGGCGCGCAGGCGATCGATGTTGGCGCGCATGCGCGCGCTGTCGACCTGCAGGCCGGGCAAGGCACCGGCCATGGCGCGCACGCTGCCGTGCGCCGACATCAGCAGCTGCGGCCATTCGGCCAGCTCGGCCTGCCATGCGCCCAGCGCGCGTTCGTGTTGCTGCGGCATCGCGGCCAGCAGGGCCGCCACGCGCTGCGGCGCACGGTGCGCGGCGGCAATGGCGACCATCGAGGCCACGGGGTTGCGCTTGTGCGGCATGGCCGACGAGCCGCCGCGGCCGGGTTCGCTGGGCTCGGTGACTTCGCCCACTTCGTACTGGCCGAGCAGCGCGATGTCGACCGCAACCTTGCCCAGGCTGCCCGTGACCAGCGCGAGTTCGCAGCCCAGCGCCACCCATTCGTCGCGCTGCGTGTGCCAGGTGGCGCCGGGGTCGCCCAGGCCCAGTTCCTCGGCCATGCGCTTACGCACCGCGGCGCCCTGCCCCTTCATTTGCGCGAGCGTGCCGACGGCCCCGCCCAGTTGCAGTTTCAGCGCGTGCTTTGCGGCACTGTGCAGGCGGATGCGGCTGCGCACCAGCGGCGCCGCCCAGCCCGCGCACTTGAAGCCGAAGCTGGTGACCGAGGCGGGCTGCATCAGCGTGCGCGCCAGCATCGGCGTCTCGGCGTACTGGCTCGCCAGGCGCAGCAGCGCACTCACGATCCTCGACAGGTCCACTTCCACCAGCAAGACGGCCTCGCGCGTGACCAGCGCCATGGCGCTGTCGATCACGTCCTGGCTGGTGCTGCCGAAATGCACGAAGGGCGCGGCCTGCGCATTGAACAGGCCCACCGCTTCGCGCAGCGCCTTCACCAGCGGGATCGCGACGCTGCCCGCGCGGCCGCTTTCGCGCACGATCTTGGCCACGTCGAACAGCTCGACCTTGCAGCTGCCGACGATGGAGTGCGCGGCGCTCTCGGGAATCAGCCCCTCGGCGGCCTGCGCGCGTGCGAGCGCGGCTTCGAAGCGCAGCATGGCATCGACGAAAGCGCGGTCGCTGAAGGCGCCCAGCGTTTCGGAGGTGGAAAGAAAGCCTTCAAAAATGCTCATTCGGTGACCTGGTTTCTTTCTTTCGATCAGTACTGGAGTTGCGCCACGGCACGCAATTCGTCGGGCGACGCAGTGCCGAAGCCGAAGAATTCGAGGTACGCGGGGATCATCTCGAAGAGCATGTCGGTGCCCACCTGCACCGCGCAGCCCTTGGCCCTGGCGGCTTGCAGCAGCGGGGTGTATTCGGTCTTCATGACGACCTCGCCGACGAAGGTGGTGGGAGCGATGCGGTCCACGTCGAAGGGCAGCGGATCGGTGTCCTTCATGCCCAGCGGCGTGGCGTTGACCACCACGTCGTAGCCGGCCGGGTCCTTGGAACCCGTGGCGACCTTCATTTGCGGGTAGTGCTCGCGCAGCCTTGCGGCCAGAGCCTGGGCCGAGGCGTCGCTCATGTCGAACAGCATCAGTTCCGCAGCGCCGGCGGCGGCTATCGACGCCGCAATGGCCGAGCCCACGCCGCCCGTGCCCGACACCAGCACCCGCGCGCCCTTGAAGAGGCGGCCCTTGCGCTCCACGCCGCGCACGAAGCCCGCGCCGTCGAACTGGTCGCCCAGCAGCGTGCCGTCCGGGCGCTTGAGGACGGCGTTGCACGCGCCCGCCACGCGGGCCGTGGGCGTGACCTCGTCCACCAGCCCCATCGTCGTGACCTTGTGCGGCATGGTTACCAGCGCGCCGCGGATGTTCGAGAACCTGAAGATCTGCTTCAGGCTGGCCGCATAGTCCTCGGGCTTCACGCCCATGGGCACCACCACCGCGTCGATGCCCTGCTTGTCGAACCAGGGGTTGTAGATCATCGGCGCCTTGAAGGCTTCGGTCGGATAGCCGATATGGGCGATGAGCGTTGTCTTACCGGAAATCATGAAAGCCGTTTCGTTGAAGGATTCGAAGCCTCAGGCGACGCTGGGCGAGTGGTAGCGCAAGGGGTTGGCGATCTCGGCCTGCATCGCGGGCGGATAGACGATCTCGCGCAAGAAATTGGCGTCGGCCTGCAGCGCCTCGGCCGCATCCAGGTGGCCGAAATAGCGCAGGTAGTGCGGCATCTGCTGGATCAGCATTTCGAAGCCGGCCTGCGCGTTGAGCCCGCGCGCACGCGCGGCGCGCACCAGCGGCGTGGGCTGGTTGCGCAGCAGGATGTCGAAGAGCGCCGCATGGCGGTCCATGCGTGTCACGTCCACCGGCAGCGCATCGCCTTCGACCAGCCCGAGCGGCGTGGCATTGACGACCAGGTCGAAGCCCTCGGGCGCATTGCTGTCGGCCGCGACCACGGTGGCATCGAAGAAGGCATCGAGCTTGGCCGCCACGCCCGCCGCCTTGCCGGCCGCCGTGTCGTGAAAGGCAATGTGCTCCGCACCGTTGACCGTGCCGCCCTCGGCCAGCGCCACGCCGATGGCCGCGGCGCTCACGCCCGCGCCCAGGATCAGCACGCGCTTGCCGCGAAAAGGAATGTTGCAGTGGTCCAGCGCGCCGATCAGGCCTTCGCCGTCGAACAGGTCGCCTTCGAGCTGGTCGCCTTCGGTGCGGCGCACCACGTTGACCGAGCCCGCCACGCGGCCGAAGAGGCCGCAGCCGTCGAGCAGGTCGACCACCAGCGGCTTGTGCGGCGGCGCGATGACCATGCCGCGCACATTGCGCGCCAGGAAGGCCGACTTGAAGAACACCGCGAAGTCGCGCACCGGCACCTGCATGGGCAGCAGCACCGCGTCGATGCCGAAGCGCTCGAACGTGGCGTTGAACATGCGCGGAAGCCGCACATTGCGCACCGGATCGCCCGGGATCAGGTAAGCCTGGGTGCTGCCGCTGATGGAATGGCTCATGTGCTTGTCTTCCGTTCGTCAATCGCTCTTTGGGAGGCGGGGTGCCGAGCTTTATAGACCCATCGACAACTTTCTGCAGCGCTGCAGTTCACATTTCGAGCGATGATCGATCACAAAAAACTGACAATCGATCAAACCTAGGGTTTTCACCCTCACCGAATGCAGCCTGCCCCGCGCTCGCCAAAGGCACACTCCCGACCATGACCGACACGCCCAGCCCGAACGATCCGCCTGAACCGCGCAAGGACGACTCGAGCCCGCCGCCGGGCCTGGACAAGCGCGACTGGATCGCCGGCCTGGAGCGCGGCGTGAGCATCATCGAAGCCTTCGACGACGCCAACCCGCGCCTGACCGCCAGCCAGGCCGGGCAGCGCACGAACATGACGCGCACCGCCGCGCGCCGCTACCTGCTCACGCTGCAGCACATGGGCTACGTCGCCAGCGACGGCAAGCTCTTCTGGCTCACGCCGCGGGTGCTGCGGCTGGGCCGCTCGTACCTGGAATCGGCCCGCCTGCCGCGCGTGGTGCAGCCCTTTCTGCAGCGCGTGGCGGCCGGCACCAACGAGATCGCCTACCTCAGCGTGATGGACGGCGACGAAGTGATCTACATCGCCCGCAACGGACCCAACCGCAGCATGAGCACCGGCTACGTGCTGGGCGCGCGGGTGCCGGCGCAGGTCACGGCCGCGGGCATGTTGATGCTGGCGCTGCGCAGCGACGCGGCGCTGGCCGACTGGCTTGCCACGCGCCAGCTGCAGGTGTTCACGCCGCACACCATCGCAAGCATGGAGCGCATGAAGCTCGAACTGGCCCGCATCCGCGCGCAGGGCTGGTCGCTGTCGGAGCAGCAGCTGGACCTGAACTCGCGCGGCATCGCGGTGCCGCTGCGCGACCGGCACGGCACGCTGGTGGGCGCGCTCAACATCACGATGCCGATGGGGCATGAAAGCTCCGAGGACGCGGTGGCGCGCGTGCTGCCGGTGCTGCGCGAGACGGCGCAGGCAATGCGCAACCTGATCTGACATGGCGACTCCTGAGTCCGCTCTTCCCGATTGGATCCGTCAGTCGGAGCCGGTGGACGGCGTGCAGGTCGACATCGGCTTTGCGATCTCGCCCAACTTCTACTACGGCCCGGAGAACGACTTCTCGCCAACGCAATGGGAAGCCTTGCGCGAACCGCTGGTGCAGCCCGCCATTTCGCTCGTGGAGCGGCACTTCGTCCTGTCCGCCGACGCCGCGGGCAAGGAAGGCGAGCTGTGCAGGCACTACCGCGACGTGCTCGACAAGGCGGGCCGCCACGGCAGGGACCCGCGCCGCGGCGCGTATTTCTGGAACCGGCCGGTGGTCCATGCGCCGGACGGTCTGGTGCTGAGCTTTCCGTGGCACGACCACTTCATCGAGGGCCGACTCTTCATCGAATCGCTCGACACCCGGCAAGCGGGAGAAGTGTTCTCCTACTACGAGCAGGGCTGGGCGTTCGAGCTGCACCTTTACGAAGGCACGCTCTACATGCACGAAAGCGACCCGGACTCGGGGGAGACGCACCGCAACCTGCGCTTTGACCACGAACCCGTGCGGGCGCAGGCTGCGGGAGTGCTCGCGCGCACCGAGGCGCTCATCGCGCGGCTCGCCCGCGAATTCGGGCAGGACTACTGGACTAGGGCCTGTTCACACTACGCAAGGGGTCCCCTTGCGTAGTGTGAACAGGCCCTAACCGCGACTGACAGCATTCCGACAGCCTCCGTGGTGCAGCATCCGGTCCTTCCTACAAAAGTGACGGAGACAAGCACCATGTCCTATGACTTCCTGAACGAGATTTCCACGCGCCGCCGGCTGCTGCAGGGCGGGTCCGCCCTCGCCCTCGGCGGACTGCTCCCCTCGCTGGCCTCGGCCCAATCGGGCTGGCCCAGCAAGTCGGTGCGCTTCGTCGTGCCCTTCGCCCCGGGCGGCAGTTCGGAAATCGTCGCGCGCTCCACCGCCGCCGAGCTCTCGCGCACGCTGGGCCAGAGCGTCTTCGTCGACAACAAGCCCGGCGCGGCCGGCAACATCGCGATGAGCGAAGTGGCGCGCAGCACCGACCAGCACACGCTGATCCTCGGCCACATCGGCACGCTGGCGGTGAACCCGTACATCTTCGCCAAGCTGCCCTACGACGCGAACAAGGACTTCAAGCCCGTGAGCCTGCTGGCCAAGGTGCCCAGCCTCTACGTGGTGCACCCCGACGTGCCCGCGAAGAACCTCAAGGAATTCATCGCCTATGCCAAGAGCAAGCCGGGCAAGCTGAGCTACGGCTCCGCGGGCAACGGCAGCGCGGGCCACCTGGCCTTCGAGTACCTGAAGATGACGGCCGACGTGTTCATGCTGCACGTGCCTTACCGCGGCACCGGCCCGATGGTGACCGACCTGCTCTCGGGCCGGCTCGACGCCTCGGCCATCGGCGCGGCGGCCATCATTCCGTTCATCAAGGCGGGCAAGGTGCGCTGCATCGCGACCGGCTCGGCCAAGCGCCTCGCGCAGTTGCCCGATGTGCCGACCGTGGCCGAGCAAGGCTTTCCGGGTTTCGAGATGACGCAGTGGTACGGCATGCTCGCGCCCGCCAACATCGAGCCGGCAAACCTGGCCAAGCTTTCGGCCGAAACGATGAAGGCGGTGAAGTCGCCCGATTCGATGCAACGGCTCACGGCCGATGCGGCCGAGGCCGTGGGCGGCACGCCGGAACAGTTCACGCAGTTCATCGCGACGGAGCAAGCCCGCTGGCAGAAGGTGATCGCAAGGGCAAACATCAAGCCAGACTGAGCCCCGCAGGCCCTAGCATCGGCGCCATGCGCATCCTGCTGGCCGAAGACGAACACACCCTGGGCACCTGGCTCTGCAAGGCGCTGGAGCATGCGGGCATCCAGGTCGAATGGGTGGACGACGGCCGGCTTGCCGACCGCGCATTGCAGCAGCGCGACCACGACGCGCTGGTGCTCGACCTGGGCCTGCCCGGCATGGACGGCCACACGGTGCTGCAGCGGCTGCGCGACCGCGACCAGCGGCTGCCGGCGCTGATCCTCACCGCGCGCGATTCGCTCAACGAGCGGGTGGCCTCGCTCAATGAAGGCGCCGACGACTTCCTCGCCAAGCCCTTCGCGCTGGCCGAGCTCGAGGCGCGGCTGCATGCGCTGGTGCGGCGGGCGCGCGGCGTGGAGCATCCACGGCTGGCGTGCGGGCCGCTGGTGTACGACAGCGCGCGCCGGCAGTTTGCGCTGAACGGCGAGGCGCTGGCCCTGTCGCCGCGCGAGCTGGCGGTGCTGCGGGTGCTGGTGCAGCGCAGCGGGGAGCCGCTGTCCAAGCAGCAGATCCTGGAGCGGGTGTTTCCCGACGACGAAGAGGTGCATCCCGAGGCGGTCGAGGTCTTCGTCTACCGGCTGCGCAAGCGCCTGGAAGGCACCGGCGTGCGCATCGTCACGCTGCGCGGGCTGGGCTATGTGCTGGAATCAGACTGAAGTGTGCGCGTGATGCGGGGCATCGCCAACCGGCTCAGGCGTGCCAGCCTCTGGCAACGGCTCGCGCTGCTGCTGTTCCCTGCCCTGCTGGTGGTGACGGGCCTCGAACTGTGGATGACGCGGCACGACGCGCTCGCCGCCGCCAACGCGGCCTACGACCGCTCGCTGCTGGGTGCCTTGAAATCCATCGACGCCAACATCTCCACCGTCTCGGGCGGCCTTTCGGTAGAGCTGCCGTACACGATGTTCGAGTTCTTCGAGCTGACGGCCAGCGGCCAGGTGTTCTTCAGGGTGGCGACATCGGACGGGCTGGTCGAGCTCGGCAGCGCCGACCTGCCCGCGCCGCCCACCGATCTGAAGACCGGCGTGCCGGCCTTCTACGACGCCACGTATTTCGGCGAGGCCGTGCGCCTGGCCGCCTACCGGCGCGAGCTGGACCGCGCGCCGGCCGGCAGCACCGGGCGCAGCGTGCTCATTCAAGTGGGAGAAAGCACGCGCTCGCGGCAGGAGTTCAGCGCGCGCTTCGTGCGCAGTGCGGCGCTGCGCGACGGGCTGGTGCTCGCGTTGCTGCTCTGCGGCACCGCGCTCGCACTGGCCGCTGCGCTGCGGCCGTTGTCGCGGCTCGCACGCGAGGTGCAGGCGCGCACGCCCGACGACCTGACGCGCATCGCCGAAGCCGACCTGCCGGCCGAAGTGCGCCCGCTTGTCGCCGCGGTCAACCAGCAGATGTCGCGCACGCAGGACCTGGTGACGCAGCAGCGGCAGTTTCTGGACGACGCCTCGCACCAGCTGCGCACGCACCTCACCACGCTGCAGATGCAGGCCGACTATGCAAAGCGCGAGCAGGACCCGGCGCAGGTGCAGGCCGCGCTCGATGCGCTGGGCACCGAGATCAGCCGCGCAACGCGCAGCGCCCAGCAGCTGCTTGCGCTGGGGCGCAGCGACACGGTGGCGGTGGAGCCCGCGGCGTTCGACCTCGGCGCATTGCTGCGCGAAGTGGCGGTCGACCTGTTGCCGATGGCGCGCGCCAAGCACATCGACCTGGGCATAGACGTAGGCACCCACGCACCCACGCCCGGGCTCCTCGCGGTCGCGGACCGGGGCCTGCTGCGCGAGGCATTGAGCAACCTGGTGACGAACGCCATCACCTACACGCCCGCCGAAGGCACCATCACCCTTTTTGCGGCGGGCGATGCGGCGGGCTGGAGCCTCAACGTCGAAGACGACGGGCCGGGACTCGGCGATGAAGAGCGCGCGGCATTGGGCCAGCGCTTCAGGCGCGGCGCCCGCGCGGGCAAGGGCGGCTTCGGCCTCGGCCTGGCCATCGCACGCTCCATCGCGCATCGGCACAAGGGCGAACTGCGGCTCGAAGCCCGCGCGGCCGGCACGGGGCTGCATGCGATCATCTGGTGGCCCCGGCCGGCGGCCAACTGACCGCCCTCCACACCGCGCCGCACACCCCATGCCGATGCCCTTCTTCGCCACCCGACGCCATGCGCTGCGTGCGCTGTCTGCGCTGCTCGTGCCCGGCGTCGCCCGCATGGCTGCCGCACAGTCCGCCGACCCGTCATTGGCCGCGGCCGATTGCGTGATTCCGGCCAAGGCGGGCGGTGGTTTCGATCTGACCTGCGCCCTCGCCCGCGATGCGCTGCAGGCGGTGCGCCCCACCCGGCCGCCGCTGGCCCAGCGCTACCTGCCGGGCGGCATCGGCGCCGTGGCCTTCGACCGCATCGCCACCGGCCAGCTGGGCGGGCCGGGCACGCTGGTCGCGTTCTCCAGCGGCTCGCTGCTCAACCTCGCACAGGGCCGCTTCGGCCCGCATGCGCCCTGGGCCGTGCGATGGATCGCCACGCTGGGCACCGACTACGGCGTGATCGCCGTGCACCGCGACTCGCCCTACAAGCGCCTGCAGGACCTGGTCGCGGCCCTGCGCCAGGAGCCCTCGCGCGTGGCCTTCGGCGCGGGCGGCACGGTCGGCAGCCAGGACTGGGTGAAGGCCGCGCTGCTGGTGCGCGCCGCGGGCCGCGACCACCGCGCGATGCGCTTCGTGTCGTTCGAGGGCGGCGGCGATGCACTGCGCGCGCTGCAGGGCAAGCACGTCGATGCGTTCCCCGGCGACGCGGCCGAGGCGCTGCAGGCCATGGCGGGCGGCGCCGCGGTGCGCCTGCTGGCGGTGCTGTCGGACACGCGCCTGGGCGGCGCGCTCACCGGCGTGCCCACCGCGCGCGAGCAAGGCGTGGACATCGTCTGGCCCACCGTGCGCGGCCTGTACCTCAGCGCGAACGTGCCTGAGTCCGCGGTGCGTGCATGGACCGCCGCATTCGCCGAAGCCGTGGCTGCGCCCGGATATGCGGCGCTGCGCGAGCGGCACAGCCTTTATCCTTTCGCGCTCACCGGCGCCGCGCTCGACGACTATGTGCAGGCGCGCATCGCCACCTACCGGGCGCTCGCGGACGAACTCGGCCTGCGCCGCTGGAAGCCCTGACCCCACACCCGATCGCCATGACCGAAGACAACATCACCCAACACATCATCGACTCGCTCGGCGGCGGCCATTTTGAGGTGGCCGACGACAACACCTTCTTCTTTCAGGGTGCGGACAACAAGTTTCCCTTTGCCACCATCGTCACCAAAGACAGCGAGTCCGACAGCGCGTCGAAGCTGAACCGCCCCGGCGTCTTTCGCCTCAACCTGGGCGTGGGCAAGGAGACCTTCCGCGCGCTGTTCGGCGAGCAGGAACAGGCGAGCATCGACTTCGCCGCGCTCGACCGGCTGATGCCGCATCCGGTGTACGCAAAGATGTATTGGGTGAGCGTGATCAACCCGAGCGACAAGACCTTCGAGACCGTGAAGCCGCTGATCGCCGAAGCCCTCAGCCTCGCGGCGGCAAGAGACAAGCGCAAGTAGCGCGCTCAGGCCTATGGGCGGGACAGCGCGGCCAGTTTCTTCTTCGCACTTTGCAGGAGGCCGACCCGCTCGACGGGCAACTGGGCCTTCGTATCCCCGAGCTTGATGATCTCGAGCGCCGAGGGCTTCGGCATGAGCGGGTCGCGCGGCGTGAGGCCGTTGAACCTCGCGTTCGGGATGACGTGCACCTTCAGCTGGCGGTGAATGTTCTTCGACAGCTTCTGGCACGCAGCCGTCATGGCCGCTTCGTCGGGCGTCAGCTGGCCGTGCACGACCAGCAGTTCGAGGGTGCCGTCTGTGTCCTCGCCCAGCACGAAGGCGCGCACGACCGAATCCTTGAACTTGCTGCGCAGCATCGCGCGCACCGGCTCGGCCACCGCGAAGGACTTCAGCGCGATGCTGCGCAGTTCGTGGTGGAAGACAAAAGCGGGGTCGATGGAGACGGTTTCAGCTTCGTCTGCCTTGGGCTTGTGCCGCTTCAGGATGCCGCTGCCAACAAGGTGCTCCAGCGTGCGCACCACATCGTCGGGAACCAGCTTCGTTCGCTGGGCCAGTTCGCTGGAAGAAAAGTGTTGATCGGGCGCCGCGTAGGCGACCATCAGGAGCTTCTGCACCTCGGGCGCGAAGAGGAAATCTGCGGCACTCATTCTGTTGCTGTTTTCTTGAAGTGGGTCTGCATTATCGAAAGTCCTGCCGGGCGCGATGTTCTCCACGGCATTGTCGAGATGGATTCCGTCGCGGCGCGTGGCGCAGGCCTACAGCGGCGCCCCGTGTCCAGTCGGTAGAACGGATGCACACGAACAAGGAGTTTCAGCCATGGGCCTCGAACAGACGATCAACAAGATCAAGCAAGTGGACGCCGCGCGCGCCGATTACCCCGGCGAGCACCTCATCGTCCTCGGTGCCGGCGTGCTGCTGTTGCTGGCGGCGGGCCGCAGCCGCTCATTCCTCATGCGCATCGCCGCTGGCGCGGCGGGCGGTGCGTTGATCGGACGGGCTGCGAGCGGCACGGGCGGGATCGCAAAGCTCGCGGGCACATTGCAGAGCGCGGGCTTCGCACGTCCGCGACGCTGAGCTCGTGGACGCGCTATCGGGCTCTGAACAGTTCGGCCTCTGGATCTCGGTTACGCCTTGAAGCAAAAAGCATAATGGCGCCGCTCGCGGCACCCCCGCCGCGGGCGGCCGGGTGCAGGGAGCACTCGGTCTTCTGTGCACAACCGAGATCACAAAAATGAAGATCAATCAAAAGAGCACCATCGTTGTCTTGACGGCGCTGCTGCTGTCAGGATGCGCCTCCGTCAACATGGCCAGCAAGGAGGAGAGTGACAAGGCCAAGCAGTTCAGTGCGCCGGCCAGCGGGAAATCCGGCCTTTACGTCTACCGCAACAGCTTCGTGGGGAAGGCCTTGAAGAAGGACATCATGGTCAACGGCAACTGCCTGGGCGAGAGTGCAGCCGACGTGTTCTTCTACACACAGGTCGAAGGCGGCAAGAAGAACAAGATCGAAACGGAATCGGAGTTTTCGCCCAATTCCATGGAGCTGTTCATGGAAGCCGGCAAGAACTACTTCGTCCGGCAGTTCATCAAGATGGGCGCTTTCGTGGGCGGTGCCGACCTGGAGCAGATTCCAGAGGAGCAAGGCAAGGCCGATGTCGCCAAACTCGGCTTGGCGAAGTCGGGCACGTGCGGTAACTAAGCGGTTTCGCTGGGGAAGCGATCACGAGCGACTGATCGCCTTCCCCAGGCAATCTCCGCACGGCTTTCGCTCAATAAAGGCCGGCCATCCAAGTCTGCATCAGGTGCGCTGCCACCTGGGTGGCCTGGCCTCTCAGCCGGCCTTCAGAAACACATCATGGTCCGGCGCAAAGTTCGCATGCAGCGGCAGCATCGCGCCGCCCAGCGCGCAAGCCTGCGCCCCCACGCGCCCTTCGTGCAGCACAGGCGCCCACAGCCCCTCCCAATTGCACTGCCGCAACGCAGCACGCGTCTGGTCGAGCAAGGCCTGCAGCAGCGAACGTGACATGGACCCGTCCATCACCACGTCCGAGAGATCGAGCACCGCGGTGCTGCTGACGATCGCATGCGCCAGTGCCAGCGACGCCGAGCCCAGCCAGGCTTGCGTTGCCACGGCAAACGGCGCCTGCAACGCGCGGTCGTCGTAGGCTGCAGTGGGGTCGAGGCCCTCGCCCTGCAGCCGCTGTTCCAGCTCCCACAGCGAGGCCTCGGCCATCACCTGGGGCGGCAACGCGGTGCTGCCCTGCCCCGCGCGCGCCGAGTGCATCGGCAACGACGCCAACGCGCCCGCGTTGCCATGCATGCCCGTGTGCAGGTGCGAGTTGATGACCAGCCCGCCGCCCACGAAGGTGTCCACAAAAATATAGAGAAAGCTCTTGAGGTCGTGCCCCCGCCCGCCCGTCAGTTCGGCCACGCAGGCGGCGACCGTGTCGCGCGCAAAGCTCACCGGCACGTCGGTGCGTGCCCGCACTTCGGCCAGGAGGTTCATCTGGTTCCACTCGTCCGACTGCGCTTTCGACAGGCCCAGCGTTCGGTGCCAGCCGCCCAGCAGGAAGGGCGCGGCCAGCCCTGCACCCACATTGCGCGCGGCCAGCGGACCCAGCCCATCGCGCAATCGATGGATGTGCTGTGCAATGGCCGGCAGCAATGCGTCCGCATCCGGAAAGTCGTAGCTCATCGCATGGCGCTCGCGCACCTGCGCAGCGAAGTCGATCAGCAGCCATTCGGCGCCGCGCCGCCCTACCTTGATGCCGATGGCAAAGGCCCCGTCGGGGTTCAGCGCCAACGGGACCGAAGGCTGCCCGATGCGCCCGCGCACCCGGCTCTGCTTGACGATGAGCCCGTCTTCTTCAAGGCGCGCGGTGATGAGGCCGATGGTCTGCGCGCTCAGCCCGGTCAGCCGTGCGAGGTCGGCCTTGGGCAGGCTCGTGTGAACGCGCAATGCCTGCAGCACCACGCGCTCGTTGAACTGGCGCATGCCGACCTGGTTGGAGCCGCGCGGGCGCAGCAGGTCGGGCGGTCGCAAGCCGACGGCAATGCTGGCTTCCGCATCAGGCATGCGCCTCCGCGGGCAGCTGGTCGGCGCTCATGGCGCCGGTCATCACGGCCACCGTGTCGCTCATGCTGATGTGCTTGGGGTTGAGCACCGCCGCACGCTTGCCCAGTCGCGCGACGTGGATGCGGTCGGCCACCTCGAACACATGCGGCATGTTGTGGCTGATAAGCACCACGGGCAGGCCCCGGTCGCGCACGCGGCGGATCAGCTCCAGCACCATGTTGCCCTCCTTCACGCCGAGCGCCGCCGTGGGCTCGTCCATGATGACCACGTGCCGCGCAAAGGCCGCGCTGCGCGCCACCGCCACGCACTGGCGCTGACCGCCCGAGAGCGTTTCGACCGCCTGCGTCATCGACTGGATGCCCACCTTCAGGTCGGCCATGCGCGCCGCGCTCTCCTGCAGCATCTTCTTCTTGTCGAGCATGCGCAGCACGTTGCCCAGGAAGCCGGGGCGGCGCAGCTCGCGGCCGAGGAAGAGGTTTTCATAGATGGTCATGGCAGGTGCCACGGCGAGGTCTTGGTAGACCGTTTCGATGCCCGCACGCCGCGCATCGAGCGGATTGCGAAACTGCACCGGCTTGCCGTCGAGCAATATCTGGCCCTCGTCGGGAATGGTCGCGCCCGACAGCGCCTTGATGAGCGAGGACTTGCCCGCGCCGTTGTCGCCGATCACCGCGAGGATCTCGCCTTCGCGCAGTTCGAAGTCCACGCCGTCGAGCGCCGTGACCTGGCCGTAGCGCTTCACCAGGCCCTTGGCCTGCATCACGATCTTGGGGTTGGCAACGACGTTCATCAGCGTGCCCCCTTGCGCGAAAGCTGATCCGCGGCCACCGCAAGAATCACCAGCACGCCGGTCACCAGCACCTGGTAGATCGACGACACGCCCATCAGCGTGAGCCCGTTGCGGAACACGCCCACGATGAGCACACCGATCAGCGAGCCCAGCACGATGCCGCGTCCGCCGAAGAGGCTGGTGCCGCCCAGCACCACGGCGGTGATGGCGTCCAGGTTCTCGGTCTGCCCCGCGTTGGGGTCGCCCACGCCGGTGCGCGCCACCGACAGCAGCGAGGCAATGCCGTACAGCACGCCCGCCGCCACATACACGCCCAGCAGCACGCGCTGCGTCGGAATGCCCACCAGCCGCGTGGCTTCGGCGTTGTTGCCGACCGCGTAGATGTGCCGGCCCGCGCCCGTCTCGCGCAACACGAACCACGCGAGCGCATAGAGCGCCACCATCAGCACCGAACCCCACGCCACCTCGGCGCTGCCGATGGTGAAGGTGGTGCCCAGGCCCGTGAGGCCCGCGGGCAGGTCGGTGATGGTCTGCGAAGAAGAATAGAGCTGCGTGATCGCGAACGCGATGTTCAGCGTGCCCAGCGTCACGATGAACGGCGGCAGCTTGATGCGCGTGACCAGCAATCCGTTGAGCAGGCCGAACAGCGTGGTCACGCCGATGCCGCAGAGCACGGCGATCGGCACCGGCATGCCCAGCTCGGTGGCGAACTTCGTCATGATGATGCTGCCCAGCGCCATCACCATGCCGCACGACAGGTCGATGCCCGCCGTGAGGATGATCAGCGTCTGGCCGATGGCGATCACGCCCACCACCATCACCTGCTGGAGGATCAGCGAGAGATTGCCGCCGGTCAGGAACCGGTCGGACTGGGTCGCGAAGAAGATGCATGCGCCCAAAAGGGCCAGCCACGGCCCCAGGGCGCCCCAGGGAATGTGGTGCGTTGCAGGTTTTGTGGTGGTGGTCGCCATCGTTGTGTGCTCCCCGGCTCTACGCTTTTACTTCTTGCCCCAGCACAGCTCGGCGCCGGTCTTGGTGTCCTTGCTGTCCACGCCCGCCACGCTCTTGCCTGCGATCAGCGTCACGCCGGTGTCGACGTAGCCCGAGGCCTTCTTGCCCGTCTTGGCGAATTCCACGCCCGCGGCCACGCCCATCGCGGCCATCTTCAGCGGGTACTGCTGCGAGGTCGCGGCGATGATGCCGGCGTTGGTGTCCTTGATGCCCTGGCATCCGCCGTCGACCGAAACGATCATCACGCCCTTCTCCTTGCCCGCGCGCTTGAGCGCGTTGTAGGCACCGGCCGCGGCGGGTTCGTTGATGGTGTAGACCAGGTTCACCTCGGGCGCCCTCTGCAAGCAGTTTTCCATCGCGGTCTGCGCCTTGGCCTGGTCGCCGTAGCTGTCGGCCATGCAGACGATTTCGGGCGCCTTCGAGAGTTCGTTCGACTTGGCCTCGTTCGCCGGCAGGCCAAAGCCCTTCATGAAGCCGTTGTGGCGCTGCGCGCCCACCGGGTGGCCCGGCAGCAGGTCGAGCGCAACGATCTTCGCGGGCTTGCCGGCCATCGCGGCCTTGGCGTATTCGCCGATCAGCACGCCGGCGGTGTAGTTGTTGGTGGCGAAAAGCGCGTCGGTGGCTTCGGGCGGATCGGCCGGGCTGTCGAGCGCGATCACCATGACGCCCTTGTCGCGCGCCTTCTTGATGGCCGGCACGATCGCCTTGGCGTCGCTCGGCGTGATGAGGATGGTCTTGGCGCCGGCCGCGATCATGTTTTCCATCGCGGTGATCTGTCCCGCGTTGTCGCCGTCGGCCTTGCCCGCGCCCGACAGCAGCTTGGCGCCGAGCTTCTTGGCTTCTTCCTGGGCGCCTTCTTTCATCTTGACGAAGAAGGGGTTGGTTTCGGTTTTGGTGACCAGGCCGATGATGGGTTGGTCGGCGGCGAAAGCGGCGGTGGTCGCCGTGAAGGCGGCCGATACGGCCAGCGACATGGCGGCCAGGGTCAGGAGGGAGCGGGTGTTGCTGCTGCTGCTGCTGCGTTGCATGATTTTTGTCTCCGTGGGCAGGCTGGGAAAGTGGTGCCTGCGGGCTTGGGAACCGGATCGCGTTGCGGCTTGGAAGGCGCGGCGTCGGGGCGCAAGGGGACTATCGGCCAGCGGGAAGACTAAATCAAGTGAGTTTAGTTAGAGGAAACCCGGGGTTTGCCCGGCCTTCGTCGATGCCTCGGCTAACTCGAAGAATGCAGATGTGTATGGGCATAAGCCACGAAATTCAGTCTGATACCGGTATCGAATTTTTTCAACGGGAAGAGATCGCGCGGGACCAGGGTCAGATTTTCTTGCCGGTCTGGATTCCAACCACTTTCGTCAGATCTACGGCCAGATCTTTATCTCGTAGACCGGGCCATCCGTGCGATGCAAAAGGGGATCTCCTGCAAACACATCGACGACGACACCATAAGAAAAATCAGCTGCGCAAAAGGCGAGGAAATCGGGCACTTCAGTCTTGGCCTGAAGAATTTTCCAGATTTGAAGAGAAATCTTGGTGGACCGCAATTTGAGCAATGGATAGCGCGTATAGGTATAACCGATTTGTGCAGAATGACAAGGAAGGACGATGTACAGGTAGTCATCTTGCTTCTCGATTTCAAAGAAGCGCTCGATTGCTTCCTGATACAGCGCGGGGTCAAGGCTTTCTGAGGAGGTCTTGTTTTCTGCCGCAACCTGTAATGCTTTCAATACTTGCGACGATTCAGGAAAACAGATGTACTCAGCGTTCGGGAACTCACAAATTTCCGGAAAGTCATTTTTTAAATGACGCTTTTGCGCAAGCGCTTGCAGCTTTTTTTCAATCATGGACCGGAGGCCTAATTTATACGACGTGGATCGCTCAATTTCAGCACATCGATTTCTATATGTTTAGGCCCTGGACCCAAAAGGGGGCGACAAGTACTCGAAGGATCGACTCGGTAGCACTGAACAATTGCGCTTGCACCAGAACTTGATTTTCGATTTTCCAATAATAGTTTCCGGCCTCCGTCGCCGAAGCATCAAAACGAGTGCACGGCTTGCGGGATTCGGTTAGCGGACCCTTTAAAGGCTTCGTAACTCGCCCAGTCAAAATCAGAAGTCGCAAGGGACGCACATTTGATTATTGTTTACACGGCGGCGTCGGTCGAATCGAATTTTACGAAAAATACCTGGGTATCATATTTTCGATCCGATCGCGAGAAAGACCAAAATTCTGCAGGAAAGAAATAACCTGTTTTCAAAAATCCGGCCAATAGATGATCTGCATACTCGATTGCATCGCCACTCAATCGCAGCAGCAACTTTGTCTTTCCCCTTTCGAGGAGGTCCGAATTCTCCGCTCGAAGCTCGATTTGAGCGTCCTCCAGTTTTTTACCAGAATAGCAATAACAGTCGATGCGCTCAACAAGTGAAGCGCAGTGAGCCAGCGCGGCAATTCGTGAGCGTAACAGCTTGGCACCCTCGTCGTCGAGGATGACCGTCAACTCATCTTTGCTCAACGGCCCGAAATTGAAAATTATCACTTTAGACCCCGAGAACAAGCTGGCGTAGAAAATCGTGTATGGCCTTGCCGTAGCGGGTGTGACCAAGGCACGAACATCTCGGCATCTCTAAAGGCTCAGCTTTTATCAATATCTGAACATATCGATAATTAATTTACTGCCTAGGCAGTTCCGATATTTCCAGGAACCAGACTATCAATCGAGATCCACTCGCAATCGAAAATCATCGAAAACCCTTCTATGCAATAGATGTGCACTGAAACCAAGCCATTGGAAGTTTGGATACTGATTTGATTCACTGAGTTTTTATGATCCCAACCAGCGGCAACCAAATTCCTCACCCCGAGAAACGAAATACCCAGATAAATAACATCGTAGGCCTCAGCCCATCTGGCTGGGGGATTCACCGGCTTTTTTTCGGTCATTAGTTTGATGGAAACCCTGGGCTCATCTCGCTTCAACAGTATTTCCAATACTTCCGAATCACTCAAGGGTGAAAAATTTCCATACAGCGCCAACACAGCTTGAGGATTGAGAATTTTCTGATAGTCATTCACTTTTTTATCCGCGAGAGTCTGACATACATCGCCTGCGCGCGTCTCAATACAAGCTTTTTTCATTAGTCACATTCGTCGATAGACCACTAGGAGTTGCATTTTTATATGGCCGTAGCCGCACAACAAAACTCCATGCCCCTTTTGGAGGCGACTTGCCTAAGCAAGAAAATATAAGACGGGGAGTATCGTGAAAAGATTAACGCGCTCGCATTTTCGCAGCAGCCAGAGGGAATGAGCTCAAAACAAACTCCACAGCCGCCTTGATATTCGGTAGCTTATTTCGAAGATACGCGTCATACATATCCACGGCATCCTCGTATTTATCCAAATACTCATCAAAGCCTACCGCAACAGAGTCTTCAAGCAGCCTGATAAAACACTCCCAATGAACCGATTCGCCAGCTCGAATATAGTCATCTTGAACCCAATAGACTTTTTTTGACTGAACTATCGACTCAATGCTGAAAATTATTTCCGCATCATTCATATTTTTTCCTCGCCAAAGTTAAGATCGCCTCTAGCTCGGATTCAAAATATGATTAATTGAAGATTCCGTTTTCAAAATGCACGTGCTCTTGCGCGGCGCTCGAAAAATTTGCTATAAATTCGGGCGTTGAACCCTTCTCTGATTTCACCTTGAAATTACCACTTTCAATCGCCCAATCGTAGACCGAGATACCCACAGGGTATTTGGTCAAAACGCCGGTCAGCTCTAGCTTTTTTATCCATGCAAAAGCATCCTCCCTAGCAACGAAGACCGCCGAAGGAAACTTTGCATTTGCCCCGTTGAAAATCCAAACTTCACTGATTTCAGTCATCCGCAATCCTCTGGTAAATTGCCATATCGATGCCGTCGCTGATTCTATTTCTGAGGCTATTTATACTCCATTCGAATTTCACCGGGGAGAGATATAAGAATAGCTCTCTTATGAAACGCCTGCCATTTCAAATCGCCATCGACGACAGGAGTCAGTTACGTTTGGCTTTTCCCAGATTAAATCGAGCAACACGCGCGACATCTTCATCCGGATCAGCGCTCAATTTTTCGAGAATTCTCAATGGCGTTTTTTTGTTCGCTGCGATCCGCTGCCTAACTGTCGCATCAGAATCCTCTGCAAGAAAACTAAACAAGGAATCTGGTAGTTGCCTTGTCATCGCCACGAATTCCCTGACATCCGATCCATAACTACACAGTTCATTCAAAATTTTCAAAGGTACCGTTTTATTGTGGGCCACCCATTTTCTATGGTCAGGATATCTAGCAACTACGTCCCGCCAAACTGAAATTGAAGCTTCATCCGTGGCTGCTCTATCGTATTCTGATTTTTCTTCGCTATCACGCAGCCGAACAAATTATTCCGCCGAACTGATCATTTGATCTCCTTGCACGTCATCGTCTTGAGATCAATCGATTTTTCGGCATTTTTTGAGCTTGGATGAGTTTTTACAGATGGAGTTTTTCGTTTTGCTCTGCAGATGAATCTTATTAACGCGCCCGAAAATCCGGCAACGGGACTTTGTGAGAACTCAATATTTCAACAGCTTTTTGTAAGAAATTTAGTGGCAGAGCGCTCTCTTCTCCGTAAGCCTCCACAATTCCTATCTCGACCACTGAATCGACCAAACTCAAGAAATCTTGTTCGAGTCCTTTTGGCAGATTTTTCAATAAATCTGCAGGAGGCATATCTCCCCGACCATTCAGAGATAGTGAAGCACCCTCTCGCTCCCACGTCGTAAAATCTGAGCCTTCAAGCGCCCTCAGGTGCAAAAGCAATGCATTGATCGAAGGATGTTCTATATCGAATTTTTTGACGAATGCCTCTAAGCATGCAACGCCATAGAGTTGCCTTCCAATTCTCGAGGAGTTCAAAAAAATTTCATTCATAGAACTCGAAACCGTGTCGTGGTCTAACAAGGTGCAAGCAAGACGGAATGCGCGTGAGTCAAGAAATTCATTCCCATATCAGGATCGAATTTCTTCAGCAAGAAGAGGTAGCGCGGAATAGGTGTCGGGTCTTCTTCCCTATCAGGCTCCCAGCCCCCTTCATCGGAGAAGCAACACACCGCACACCGAGTAAGCGCTGCCAGAGCAGGCTGCTTTTTTTCGACGCGACCACAAAGACTTATGAGTTCGACCCTGAGAGGTCGACGCAGTTCGTCGCTGACTTCTTTGCCGAGACTGCGGACTGCAGTTTGAAGATGCTGAGCCACCAAGGTCAACTCGGAAGACATCCCTAATTTTTGCTCAACCTCCTTAGTCGAAATCAACGCAAGCAAAAACTCTGCGTACATCCTCATCATTCGGGCATAAGGTACTTCTTTGCCCGTTAACTCATGCTCGAGGAACTCGATGTTTTCTTCCTCGACCTCACTAAATGGTCCGTTCATTTTTTTGCTCCATCACAAACACCGAGCCTGTTCATCACATGACCACAAGAGCTGCAAAACGGCAGTTCCTTTCCATCATTTCTTACAGTGGTGGAAGTGGCCCCGTTAACGACTTTTCGAAGTTCGTCAGCATTTGATACCTTGTACTGGTTGGCAATACTACTCAACGCATCAGGTTCGCCGCACCAGGAATGCGTATCTGATTGCTGATCGTCCGGTACAGAGTCGTAGAGTTCCTTCACCACAGGGTTGCTGGCCCCATTGCCGCCTGCTCGCCCGCTGTAGCCAACCGAGGGCTCTGAAAGCCCCCCGCCCTCCATCGTGGTTCGCGTTCCCTTGTTGTTTGGCGTAATTCCTTTTCCTCTTGCCAACCCTAAAGGATCAATCCATTCCACAGGATTCGAAGCAAAGCCGTGAAGATTCAAACCGCCAAGCAGCTTGATCGGATCTTGAGATATAAAACGCCCGGACTGCGGGTCGTAATACCGATACCGGTTGTAATGCAACCCCGTCTCTTCATCAAAATACTGCCCCTGAAACCGTATCGGATTCCTCACCCCCGCCCGCCTCCCGGCCTCGCTGATCGCCTCCCGCGCCTCTCCCCACGCCTTGTACTGCGCCGACCAAGCAACCACGCCTTCATGGTCCGTCAGCTCCTGCGGCGTGCCCAAGTGGTCGCATTGATAGAACGCCATCTCCTTCCTGTCGAACGCACGCGGCACCACGCTGCTGCCGCGTTGCTCGCCGTTCCACAACGGGTCCTGCTCGATGTCGTAGACGCCGCCGTTGGCCTCCATCAGCGCCTTCGCGTCCGTCGTCTCGCTCAGCGCCATCGCGCGCGCCTGGCGCACCTGCACCAGCGGCACGAACGAGCCGGCCTCGTGGATGTAGTGCACGCTGAAACCGTGCTCACCGCCCTCCTGCATCGCTGACTGGCTCTGCGTGCTCTCGAACGCGAGCACGTCGCCGTCCCAACCGAACAGGGTGGTCGCCTCGCCGGTTCGCTTGGCGATGCGGCGCCCCAGCGCGTCATAGGCGAAGGTGGTGGTGATGCCGCTCTGGTCGGTCGCCGCGGTCATGCGGTTGAAGCCGTCCCAGGCGAAGACGGTGCGCCAGCCGTTGCGCACGCGCTCGGTCATGTTGCCGCGCTCGTCGTAGCGGTAGCTGGTGCCGGCGTAGTTCTTGAGCAGGTTGTCGAGCAGCTTGCCGACCGCGCGCTGGGCCGGGTCTCCAGGCGTTGCAGGGTCGGCGATGTTGCCCGCCGGATCGAAGGCGAACACTTCGCGGCCCACGCGGCTGTTGGCTTCGAGCAGACGCCCGACCGGGTCGTAGCGGTAGCTCAGGTTGCCGCGCCGGCTGTCGCCGATGCCCACGAGCTGGCCGGCCTTGTCGTAGCTGTAGCTGCGCTGGATGCCGGCCGCGCTCGCGGCCTCGATGGCGCCGGGCCTGGTGCGCGAGATCTGCTGTTCGAGCAGGCGGCCGGCGGGGTCGTACTTCAGGTGCTGGCTCAGGCCGTTGCCTTGTTCGCGCGCGACCTCGCGGTGCAGGTCGTCGCGCTCGAAGCCGAGGATGTCCTGCCCGTCGACCAGCAAGCCGTGCACATGGCCCGATCCGTACGTCAGCCACTGCGTGACGTGGCCGTCGGGCCGCACGGTGGCGATGCGCTGGTTGAGCTCGTCGTAGCGGTGCTGCCAGACGGCCGTGCGCTTGCGCTCCAGGTAGTGGTGATGCTCGCGCGTGAGGTTGCCGGCCGCGTCGTAGAACCACTGCAGGCGCGCGTCGCCGTTCACGGCCTCGATCAGGCGGCCGCTGCGGTCGTAGCCGAAGCGTTCCGATTGCTCGCCGGCCTTGCGTTCGCTCAAACGGCCGAGGGCATCGAATTCCAGCTCCGTGCGGTGGCCCGCTTCGACCACCTGGGCCAGGATGCCGGTGGTCTCTTCATGGATGTACTGCGTGGTCTTGCGGTCGAAGCCGGTTTCTTCGAGCAGGCGGCCCGCGGGGTCGTAGCGAAAGTCGTAGCGGCTGCCGTTCTCGTTGTGCAGCTCGGTCAGGCGGCCCAACAGGTCCCAGTGGTACTTGAGCGAGCGGCCGGCGGCGTCTGTGCGGCCTGCGACGAGGCCCGCACGGGTGTAGCCATAGCGCGTGGCGCGTCCGAGGGCATCGGTGTGGGTGAGCAGGCGGCCTTCGGCGTCGTGCACGAAGTGCTCGACGGTCTCGTCGGGCTGCACCACCTGTTCGAGCTGCCCCGCGGCGTAGCGGTAGCTGGTGGCGTTGCCCGCGGCATCGGTGGCCTTGGTGAGGCGGCCGCGCGCGTCGTACTCCCATTGGCTGGTCTTGGCGGAGCAGTCGGTGTAGCTGAGCAACTGGCCCGACGGCGAGTAGGCCAGCGCTTTCACGCCGCCCTTGGCGTCGGTGATGCGCACAGGGCGCCCGGCCTTGTCGTAGGCGTACTCGGTCTTGTGGCCGAGCGGGTCGATCTCTTCGGTCAGGTGGCCTTGTGCGTCGTAGTCGCGCTTCCACACGCCGCCTTCGGCGTCGAGGATGCCGGTCAGGCGGTGCAGCCTGTCGTATTCGAAGTGCACGCGGCTGCCGTCGGCGCGCGTGTGCGTCTGCAGGTTGCCGTCTTCGTCGTAGGTGAAATCGTCGGTGCTGCCGTCGGTGTGCACATGGCGGGTGATGTTCTTGGCGTCGTCGCGGAAGAACCATTCCTGCAGCTTGTCGGGGTGGATGACGCGGTAGGTGTAGCCCTCGATGTCGTAGTAGTGCCAGGTCTCGCCGCCCAGCGCATCGGCCACGTAGGTGAGGCGAATGTTCGGGTCCCACTCGAGCGTGAGCGCGAAGCTGCCGTCGTCTGACCATTCGCGCACGGCCTTGGCGTCGGGGCCGGTGCCGTTGTATTCGAGGTTCATGCCGCGGCCGGTGCGGTCGGTGTAGCGGGTGACCAGGTGGTGTGCGTAGCTGTAGCTCCAGCTCGCGCCGTCTTCGTCCTGCGCGGCCACGAGGTCGCGCTCCGCGTCGTGCGTGTAGGCCGCCAGCTGGCGCACCACCTGGCCGTCCTTCAGTTCCCACAGCGACTGGATGAGCCCGGTCTGTGCATCGGGCAAGGTGCCCACGTGCGCCATGACCACCTCGCCCTGCTTGCTGATGATGTCGCTCAGCACGCGCTCGCCGGTTGCCGCAATCACATGGTCGTAGCGCAGGCCGATGGACTTGCCGTCCTTCGCCTGCAGCGCCACCAGCCGGTAGTGCGGCTGGCGGCTCTCCACGCGTTCGTAGATCTCTCGCCATTCGCTCTGCTCGCCCGCAGGCAAGGGCTTGCCGAAGTCCAGCGCCAGCATGCTGTCGCTCAGCAGCGAGAAGCTGATTTCCTCGATGGGGTCAAAGTGCGTCTGCCCCACCTTGAGCACCGGACAGGCATGGCTGCGCCCATCGGCCGCGTGATACACGAAGCTGGCTTTGCCCTGCCGTGCGCCGCGCACCGGCGTGGCCACGTCCACGCGCATGCTGAACGGCGTGATCCATCGCGCACCCAGGCTGCCGCGATCGAAGGCATCGAGGTCGCTGACATAGGTGCGCGACCACTCGATCGCCAGCGGCGCGGCGAGCGCGAAGTCGGTGTGCGTGAAGCTCTCGTTGCCGGTGGCCAGGCTGATCGAAGCGCCCACACGCGCCTGTCCGGGGCAGGTCTTGCAGCCGCCGGTTCCGTGCGCCGGCGCCTGCTTGTTGATGTGCCCGAGCGGCGTGCCCGGCACGTCTTTCTTGGCCGTTGCCCCCGCATGCGGATTCACGATGGCCTGGCGCTTGCCTTTCTTGCGCAGCAGCGCATCGCGCAGCTTGTGCAGCAGCCACATGATGCTGGCCTGCGATTCCTTGTCGGCCAGCCGGGTCAGTTGCCCGCGCAGCACGCGCTTGAAGTCCAGCATCTGCGTGATGACGCCGTTGACGCGGCCCGCAACGCCCGCGGGCAGCTGGCTCGCCGCCGCCTTGGCCACGTAGTTGGCCGACTGCTTGGTGTACCTGACGGCGCTGCCCCACATGCGGCTCCAGGTGCTCTGCGTCTTGGGGTCGTGCACCTTGGTTTCAGCGCCGCCGGGCTTGGCCACGGTGAACAGGTCCTTCTGGCCCAGCACGCGCCGCAGGATGTCCACCAGGTTGTCGATGATCTTGTCGGCCAGGTTCGCGCAGTCCTTCAGGATGCCGTCGAGCTTGGCGATGGCGCCTTCGATGAACTTGTCCAGCTCGCCCATGATGGTGGCGTTGAGGTGCCCCACCAGCGTGGTGACGATGGCCTCGCCCAGGTTGGAGGCGGCCGTCTTCAGCTCCTGCTTCACGAGGTGCAGCGTGGGCCGCAGGCTCATGCGCGCGGCGGCCATGGTGGGCGGCAGCGGGACGAGGCCGATGAGGTTGATGCCCAGGCTCACCCAGGTCAGGAAGGTGTCGATGCCGTCCTTGGTTTTTTTCTCGACGATGGTGATGATGTCCAGGAACACATCCACCAGCGCCATGATGTTGCCGACGACCGGGATGCTGCCCAGCACCATCGTCAGCCGCTCCAGCGTGACGTAGCCGCCGCTGAAGCCGCGCAGCCAGTCGTCCACCGCCTTGCTCGCGGCAGCGACGTCTTCTTTCACGATGGTGTTCAGCGGCGCAACGGCCGTCTGGGGTTCGCGCTGCGCCGGCGCTTTCTTGTCGTCCGTCCCTGCCATTTTTTTCTCCCTCTCCCTCAGTTGATGCTCGCGCCCTGGAATTCGAGCTGTTCGAAAGTGCTGCCCGTGAAGTCGACGCTGCGTCCCTGCAGCCCCTGCGCATGCACCACGGTGCCGCCGCAGTTCAGCACGCCCACGTCGTTCCACTGGCCGCCCGCGAAGCTGATGTCGTCCCACTGGCACTGGATGAAGGTGGTGGCGCTGATGCTGCCGCCGTCGAAGTTCGCGCGCGTGAAGCTGCAGTTGACGAAGGTGCAGCCGCTGACCGAAATGCCGCCGAAGTCGCACTGCGTGAAGCTGCAGCCGGTGAACTGGCAACCGGTCCAGCCCGCCTGCTTGAAGCTGGTGGCGGTGAAGCTGGTGCCCGCGAAAGTGGTGGCGGCGAATTGCGCCAGGCCCAGGTCAAGCCCCGCGTAGGCAAAGCTGTCGGCTTGCCCCACGAGCCCGGCGGGGGCGCCGCCCGCGCCTTTGCGCCACATGTCGTGCGCAAGGATGATGATCTGGGAGCTCACGGGCGCTGCGGTCCGCCGGGGGGCGCTTGTTTGACCTGCTTCGCCTGGGCGGCTTCGATCTCCTTGAGCAGATCGGCCGCCGCGGCATTGCCGTTCTTGAGCGACTCCGATGCCCAGCGCGCGGCCTCTTTCAGGTCTTTGTTGTCGCCGTGCAGGTAGTCGTAGGCCAGGTTGTTCTGCGCGACCGCGTGCCCGCCCTTGGCGGCAATGGCAAGCCAGTGCATGCGCTTGGCAGGGTCGTACGCGGTGAAGGTGTGGAAGTTGGCCAGCCGGAACGCGGCTTCGGCATCGCCCGCCTCGGCCTTGGCCGTCAGCGCGGTCCGCTGCTCGGGCGACAGCATGAAGCTCGATGCGCTCGAGAGCGGCTGGGGGGTTGGGTTGTCCACGGCGAATGCCTCCATCACAGGGTTGAAAAGTACGAAGGCCGCCAGCAGTGCAGGCACCCGCGGCAGGAGCGAAGCAGGTTTTTTCTTCATGGTTGGAATGTGTGCCATTTGCCGGGGTCCGCGTCGTCCATGGTGCCGTCCGGCTTCATGCCGGCCGGCTTGCTCCTGCCGTCGGGCCAGATCCACAGGAACCTGTCGGGCCCGCTGACGGGCGCATTCAGTTCGGTGGCGAGCTTCTTCGCATAGGGGTCCGTGCCCTTGCCGGTGTTGCACGAGAGCAGCACCACATGCTGGCCTTCCTTGTACGAGGGGTGGGCCTTGATGCGCTCGGCCATCTGCTTGGGCGAGATGGGATTGTGCGAAGCGTCGACCATCAGGTTCTCGTTGCCGTGCCCGCCCACCATGAACGTGCCCTTGGGGCGCGGAATCTTGTCGGCCGACGTGCGGATGGTCTCGCTCGTCGGAAAGAGGTTGATGTCGGTCAGCCCCAGCGGGTCGATGCCCCGCACCGGGTTGTTGCCCACGTACACATGCAGGTTGTGGCCGCCCGCCAGGCCCAGCGGATCGCGCGACACATAGCGTCCGCTCGCGGGGTCGTAGTAGCGGTAGCGGTTGTAGTGCAGGCCGGTTTCGGCGTCGAAGTACTGGCCCTGGAAGCGGATGGGGTTGGCAAAGCCCGCGCGCCGTCCGGCTTCGCTGATGGCTTCGCGCGCCTCGCCCCAGGCCTTGTATTGCGCGGACCACGCGATGCGGCCCTCGTGGTCGGTGAGTTCGTGCGGCGTGCCCAGGTGGTCGCATTGGTAGAAGGCGACCTCCTCCTTGGCAAAGGCGCGCGGCGCGGGCTGCAGCTCGCCGTTCCACAGCGAGTCGTGCTCGATGTCGTAGGCGCCGCCGTTGTCGGCCATGAGCGCCTGCACATCGGGGGTGCGGCCCAGCACGATGGCGTGCGCCTGCCGCACCTGCGCCACCGGCGCGAAGGAGTCGGGCTCGTGGATGTAGTGCACGCTCCAGCCACGGCCTTCGCCCTGCTGCTCGCCCGCCAGGCTCTGCGTGCTCTCGAACGCCAGCGTGTCGCCGTCCCAGCCGAAGCGGGTGATGCGGTCGTGCGAGCGCTTGGCGATGCGCCGGCCCATCGGGTCGTAGGCAAAGGTGGTGGCGGTGCCGTCGTCGTCGGTGGCGGCGGCCATGCGGCCGAAGCCGTCCCAGGTGAAGGTGGTGGTGCGGCCATCGCGGGTGCGCTCCACCAGGTTGCCGTGCGCATCGTGGCGGTAGCGGATGCCGGCGTAGGCCTTGAGCAGGTTGTCGAGCAGGCGCGAGGTGGTGGCCCGGGTGGTTTCCACTTCCGCCGGGTCGGCGATGTTGCCCGCCGGATCGAAGGCGAAGGTTTCGCGGCCGAAGCGGCTGTGGGCCTCCACCAGACGGCCCACCGGGTCGTAGCGGTAGCTGAAGTTGCCGTGGCGGCTGTCGCCGATGCCCACGAGCTGGCCGCTCCTGTCGTAGCTGTAGGTGCGGCGCAGTTCCAGCGCCTCGATGGCGCCGGGCCGCGTCTGCGCAATCTGCTGCTCCAGCCGCCGCCCCAGGCTGTCGTAGCGCAGGCGCTGCGCCAGGCCGTTGCGCTGTTCGCGCAGCACCTCGCGGTGCAGGTCGTCGCGCTCGAAGCCCAGGATGTCTTCGCCGTCGAGCAAGAGGCCGTGCACATGGCCCGAACCGTAGGTGAGCCACTGGGTGGTGTGGCCGTCGGGGCGGATGGTGGCGATGCGCTGGTTGAGTTCGTCGTGGCGGTGCTGCCAGACGGCCGTGCAGCCGCTTTCCAGGTCGTGCTGGTGTTCGCGCACGAGGTTGCCGGCGGGGTCGTAGAACCACTGCAGGCGCGCATCGCGGTTGGTCGCTTCGATCATCCGGCCGTTGCGGTCGAACGCGAAATGCTCGGCCTGCCCGCCCGCGGCGCGCATCACCTGCCGGCCCATCGCGTCGTATTCCACCTGCGTGACGCGCTCGCCTTCGGCCACCTCGACCAGCCGGCCGGTGCCTTCTTCACGGCGGTAGTGCGTGGTCTTGCGGTCGAAGCCGGTTTCTTCGAGCACGCGGCCCACCGGGTCGTAGGCAAAGCTGTAGCGGCTGCCGTTCTCGTTCTGCACCTCGGTCAGGCGGCCGAGCAGGTCCCAGTGGTACTTGAGCGAATGGCCCGCCGCATCGACGCGCCCGGCCACCAGCCCGGCGCGGGTGTAGCTGTAGCGCGTGCAGCGGCCCGCCGCATCGGTGTGCGCGAGCAGGCGGCCTTCGGCGTCGTGCACGAAGTGTTCGCGCGTGCCGTCGGGCGATGCGATTTCTTCGAGCTGCCCCGGGCGGTTGCCCTCTCCGTGCCGCACCGCGCGTTCGCCGGCGGGGGTGTAGCGGTAGCGCGTGGTGTGGCCCGCCGCGTCGGTGGCGGTGACCAGCCGGCCGCGGTCGTCATAGGTCCAGCGGCGGGTCTTGCCCGAGCAATCGGTGAAGCTCGCCAGGCGGTTGCCGGGGGTGTAGGTGAGCAGCTTCGTGCCGCCCTTGGCATCGGTCACCTGCACCGGGCGGCCGGCCTTGTCGTAGGCGTACTCGGTCTTGTGGCCGAGCGGGTCGATCTCTTCGGTCAGGTGGCCTTGTGCGTCGTAGTCGCGCTTCCACACGCCGCCCTCGGCATCGAGGATGCCGGTGACGCGGTTCTTCGCGTCGTACTCGAAGTGCAGGCGGCTGCCGTCGGCGCGTGTGTGCGTCTGCAGGTTGCCGTCTTCGTCGTAGGTGTAGTCGTCAGTACTGCCGTCGGTGTGGATGTGGCGGGTGATGTTCTTGGCGTCGTCGCGGAAGAACCATTCCTGCAGCTTGTCCGGATGGATGACGCGGTAGGTGTAGCCCTCGATGTCGTAGTAGTGCCAGGTCTCGCCGCCCAGCGCATCGGTCACGTACGTCAGGCGGATGTTCGGGTCCCACTCGAGCGTGAGCGCGAAGCTGCCGTCGTCGGACCACTCGCGCACGGCCTTGGCGTCGGGGCCGGTGCCGTTGTATTCGAGGTTCATGCCGCGGCCGGTGCGGTCGGTGTAGCGGGTGACCAGGTGGTGTGCGTAGCTGTAGCTCCAGCTCGCGCCGTCTTCGTCCTGGGCGGCGACGAGGTCGCGCTCCGCGTCGTGCGTGTAGGCGGCAAGTTGGCGCACGACCTGGCCGTCCTTCAGTTCCCACAGCGACTGGATGAGACCGGTCTGTGCATCGGGCAAGGTGCCCACGTGCGCCATGACCACCTCGCCCTGCTTGCTGATGACGTCGCTCAGCACGCGCTCGCCGGTTGCCGCAATCACATGGTCGTAGCGCAGGCCGATGGCCTTGCCGTCGGGGGCCTGCTGCGCCACGAGCCGGTAGTGCGGCTGGCGGCTGTCCACGCGCTCGTAGATCTCGCGCCATTCGCCCTGCCGTCCGAAGTCCAGCGCCATCAGCGTGTCGCTCAACCGGGTGAGGGTGAGGTCCTCGATGGCGTTGCGATGCGCCTGCCCCACCGCCAGCGCCGGATAGGCATGGCTGCGCCCGTCGACTGCGTGGTGGACCAGGCCTCCCTCTGCGCCGATGTCGATGCGCGTGGTGTACGCGGTGATCCAGCGCGCACCCAGCGCGCCCTTGTCGTACGCGCCCAGTTGGCTGCGGTACACGCGCGACCAGGTGATCGGCAGCGGCGCGCCCAGCACGAAGTCGGTGTGCACGAAGCTCTCGGCGCCCGTGGCCAGGCTGATGGAGCCGCCCACGGCCGCACGCGCGGGACGGTTGCGGCAGCCGGGGTCGTTGCGGGCCGGCGCCTGCTTGCTGATGTGGCCCAGCTGCGCGCCGGGCCGGGCCTTGTCGGCCACCGCTCCTGTGCGCGGCGGCACGATGGCCTGGCGCTGGCCCTTCTTGCGCTTGATGGCCGCAAGCAGCTTGTGCAGCAGCCACATGATGCTGGCCTGCGCCTCCTTGTCGGCCAGCCGCACGAGCTGGCGTCGCAGGTTGCCCTTGAAGTCGAGCAGGCGCGAGATCACGCCGTTGACCTGCGCCGCGACGCTCGCGGGCAGTTGGCTCGCCGCCGCCTTGGCCACGTAGTTGGCCGACTGCTTGGTGTAGCGCACCGCGCTGCCCCACATGCGGCTCCAGGTGCTCTGCGTCTTGGGGTCGTGCACCTTGCTCTCTGGCGTGGGCGCCTTGCCCACGGTGAACAGGTCCTTCTGGCCCAGCACGCGGCGCAGCACGTCGACCAGGTTGTCGACCACGCTGTCGGCGAGCTTGGCGCAGTTCTTCAGCATCTCGTCGAGCTTGGCGATGGCGCCGTCGATGAACTTGTCCAGCTCGCCCACGATGGTGGCGTTCAGGTGCCCCACCAGCGCCACCACGATGGCTTCGCCCAGGTTGGACACGGCCGTCTTGAGCTCCTGCTTCACAAGGTGCAGCGTGGGCCGCAGGCTCATGCGGGCGGCGGCCATGGTGGGCGGCAGCGGAATGAGGCCGATGAGGTTGATGCCCAGGCTCACCCAGAGCAGGAAGGACTCGATGCCGTCCTTGGCCTTCTTCTCGACGATGTTGATGATGTCCAGGAACACATCCACCAGCGCCATGATGTTGCCCACGATGGGAATGCTGCCCAGCACCATGGTGAGCCGCTCCAGCGTGACGTAGCCGCCGCTGAACGAGCGCAGCCAGTTGTCGACCGCCTTGCTCGCCGCGGCGATGTCGTCGCCGACGATGGTGTTCAGCGGCGCGACCGCGGTCTGGGGTTCTCTGGGTGGCTTTTGTTGCGATCCTTCCGCCATGCGTTGGTTGTCCTGCTGTCGCCCGGGGCGCGTTGTCGTTGTTCGAAAAAAGTGGTGGGTGTCGCCTGCGCGATCAGCCGCTGAAGCCCGGCGTGCGTCCTTGCAGCACGGGGTTGGCGGCGGCGGTGGTGGCGGCAGCGCCGGTCTTCATGCCTGCGGGCACGGCGCCCGCCAGGCCACCGGTGACGCCACCGACCCCACCACCGTTCACCACGCTGCCGGCCACGTTCGCCGCGGCCGAGCCCATCGGCCCGAGCCGCGCACCGGCGGCCTGCATCGCCATGCCGGTGGCGGCCTGGCTGGCCTGGCCGAGCAGCGCCTTGGCGCCGCCCTGCTGCAGGGCCTGCGCCGCGCCCACGGCCTGTTGCGCCATGCCGGCCGCCTGCGCGACCTGGCCGAGCGCGCCCGCCGTCTTGCCTCCGGCGCCCGTCAGGCCCGCCACGCCCGCGAGCGCACCCGCGGTGCCGCCGGCCGCGCCGGCCAGGCCTGAAAGACCGCCTGCGAAGCCCGCACCCGCACCCGCACCCGCATCCGCTCCACCGGCCGTCGGCGCCTTCTCCTTCCAGTCCTTCGGCGTGCCGAAGTAGCTGCCCTCTTCCCACGGATCGCGCGGGTCCTTGCCGAAGCTCACCTTGGCGGTGCCGATGGGCAGGCCCGAGACCGTCGCGAAGCCGTTGCGGTCGAAGGTGCCCGCGTGCGTGCCGCCTTCCGAATCGACCACGCTGAAGTCGCCCTGCGCCACGCCCTGGTGCTTTTCGCCGGTCGGCTTGATGTACTGGTGATAGAGGTCCAGTTGGCCCTTGGGCACCTGCGGCGGGTTGGGCAGCGCGGGCTTGCCCTGGCTGGCCGGCCCGACCAGGCTGTGCACCGCCGCGTGTTCGCGCCAGATGCCCGAGGTGCCGTGCTCGATGCCGCCGGCGCTCCAGCGGCTGTAGCTGGAGCCGCCGTTGATCACCACCTCTTCCTTCGCGTGGATGGTGATCCTGTTGGCCGTCTGCGTGATGTTGAGCTTGGCCAGCACGTTGACGCTGTCCTTCAGCGCCTTGATGTCGATGTCGGCGCTGGCCGCCACCAGCCGCATGCCGGCCTTGGCGGCGAACAGGCGGATGGCGCTCTGCACGCTCACCAGCAGGCTCTTGCCCGCGCTCACGCTGGTGTGGCCGCCGCTGGTGAGCGCGGTGTGCTCGCTGCTCACCACGTGGGTGGAGCCCTGCGCCACGGTCTGCAGGCCCCGGGCGCTGGCCAGCGTGAGATGCGGGGCCTGGAACTCGGGAAACTCGCCCTGCTCGCGGTTGCCGCCCTGGCCCTTGATCGCGTCGTTCTGTTCCTTCAGGACCTGCGTGACCTCGTCCTGGTCGCCGGCATCGTGCGCCTGCGCGCCGCGCGCCACTTCGCCCAGGCCCTCGTGCAGGTCGCGCGCCTGCGTGAGGCGGCCCACGGTCTCGCCCATGTCGGTGATGTGCGCCTGCGCATTGGCGCGCGCCTCGGTGCTCACCAGCAAGCCCTTGGCCGCGCGCAGCACGCCGTGCCCGTCGGTGCGCAGCTCGAAGCCCTGCCCGCGCGGCTCCTGGCGCCCGGCGGTGTCTTCGATGCGGCCGATATGGCCCACGCTCAGCTGGCTGGCCTGGTGGTCGCTGCGCAGCTGCGCCTGGATCTTGCCTTGGGTGTCGTCCAGCACCAGATGGTTGCCGCGCCCGCCGCCCAGCTCGCGGCTGCGGATGCCCGACAGGTGCTTCTGCTCGGGCAGCTGCCATGCGGGCATGGTGTCGGCGTTGTGCACGCATCCGGTGACGATCGGGTAGTCGGGGTCGCCGTTCAGGAAGTCGACGATCACCTCCATGCCGATGCGCGGCACCGAGGTCATGCCGAAGGTGGCGCCCGCCCACGCGGTGGACACGCGCACCCAGCAGCTGGAGTTCTCGTTGTTCTGGCCGATGCGGTCCCAGTGGAACTGCACCTTGATGCGGCCGTACTGGTCGGTCCAGATCTCCTCGCCTGCAGGGCCCACGACCATCGCGGTCTGCGGGCCGCGGGTGCGCGGCTTGTCGGTGGTGCGCCGCGGGCGCCAGGCGTAGGTGGTGGGCTGCACTTCGAAGGCGAAGCGCTGCACCGATCCTTCCGTACCGTCGGCGCCTTCGCTGGCCTGCAGGTTTTCCTGCAGGTGGTAGCTCACGCTCAGCAGCAGGTACTGCTGGTTCTGGTCGGCCTTGGGGTGGCCGGTCAGGCGCAGGGTGTGGCCGGTGGCCAGCGTGCGCAGGTTGGCGCGGCCGGTGGCGCGGTTGCGCTGGCTCAGCTGTTCTTCGTTGCGAATGCGCGCATAGGTCTCGCCGTCGCCGTGCTGCACGAAGCCGCCGGGCCATTCGTACTGCTCGTAGCTGTCGTGGTCGTGGCCCGGGGGCATCTGGCGCAGGTGCGACAGCTCGGCCTTGGGCTTCTGGAAGTCATAGTCGTCGTTGTAGTGGTGGCCGGGGCGCACCTCTTCGGCGATCTCCCAGGCGTAGATGCGTTCGCGCTGCCCCATGCCCGACTTTTCCAGCGGGTGGTAGCGCACCTCTTCACCTTCGGGCAGCGGGGTGTGGGAGCTGGCGATGTCGTCGGCGAACACGAGCACGTGCTGCGACTGCTCGTGCCTGAAGTGGTAGTAGATGCCTTCGAGTTCGCACAGGCGCGAGACGAAGTCGAAGTCGCTCTCGTGGTACTGCACGCAATAGTCCCAGCGGCGGTAGTCGCCGCGGCCGAGCTTCTGCTCCATGGGGTAGCCATAGGTGCCGAGCACGTCCGCCAGGATCTCGGGCACGGTCTTGTCCTGGAAGATGCGAAAGTCGCTGCGGCGCGTGGCCAGCCAGAGCCAGGGCCGCAGCCGCAGCTTGTAGAAGGAATGGCGCGCGTCTTCCTGCTCCAGGCCGAACCGTGTGGCGATGCCGGCGAGGTAGCGCACGCCGCCGCTCTCGGTTTCCACCGCCACGGTCGATGCCTTGCCCAGCAGCGCCTTGGCGTCCAACGCGTTGCTGTTGCCCATCAGGTCGATGTCGAAGGCGTACAGCTGGCTCAAGGCTTCGCGGCCCACGAGCTTGCGAAATTGCAACGAATCGCCCAGCGGGGTCTGGATGGTGACGCGGCGGTTCATCGGTGTACCGCGCCGGGCTTGTCAGCCAAATTAACCAATAGCAATTGATCAATTAAGAACATTGTTTTAAAAATGAGCTCTTCGCTCACCTCCCTGTGCACGTTTTAACAATTATTTTAATTGTTGAATTGTCGTAAGAGGCAATGCAAAAACATGGAGAGGCAAATCAACGCGCCAATAGAAAACGGCCGCTGATCGCGGCCGTACGCATTGAGCTGAAGTCGGGCCTGACGCGTGGGCTGCGCAGGCTGAAGTTCACGGGGCGGCGGGCGCCCCGGCTTGCGCCTCTGGCGGCTACCCGGCCTTGCGCGCCGTCAACCACTGCGTCGGCGTCAACGCCGCGGCCACCACGCGCACCTCGCCGATGTTGCCGAAGAAGCCGTCGGCGCGCGCACCGTCCCACGAGCCGCCGCCCACCACCCAGGGCGAGTCGGCCGAGCGGGTGGCCAGGCCCGGAATGGCCGCCGCGTTGCGCAGCACCGGCGCGCCTTCGACGTACATCGTGGTGTCGTGCGACACCGGGTCGTTCACGATCGCGATATGCACCCAGCGGTCGGCAATGACCTCGCCCGACCAGTTGGTCTTGGCCGAGCGGTTGCCGGGCTGCTCCGGCACCACTTCCCACTGCACCTCGCGCAGGCTGGAAATCGCGAACAGCATCGGCGGGGCTTCGGGGTCGCCGCCCGTGTAGCCCGACAGATCGCCGCGCCGGCCGTCGCGCGTCATGATGTTCATCCACGCGTGGTTGCCGCTGGTCCAGCTCTTGTCGATCTTGACGAAAGCCTCGACGGTGTAGCCGTTGGTCAGGGTCTGGGCGTTGATCGGCGCGGCCGCATCGGTCAGAAAGTAGCTCAGGCGCGGGGTGTTCTTGTTGGTGTTGAGAAAGCGCACCGAGCCCGGCGCGGCCGAGAGGTGGTGGCGGTCGTCGGTCCACACCACGTCGCCGTCGGCCGCACCCGCCACGCCGTTCTGGTTCAGGGCGTCGCGACGCAGCGGGTTGCTCCCTGTCACATCGGCGATCACGGTGCCCGGCAGCACCGGCTGGTTCACCGTGCCACCGACGAAGCGCCAGTGCGCCAGCGTGTTCGCGACCTTGGGGTAGTCATCCGCATCGGCAGCGGGCCGCTGCACGATGGCCTCGGGGTCCTTGTAATTGGCGAGGATCAGCGCCTTCGCCTGCTCGACCAGCGACTGCCCGACCGTGGCCTCGCCCGCGGCAAAGCCCTTGTTGAAGCCCGCGAAGCGCTGCGCGAAATCCATCTCGATGACGAAAGCCTCGTTGGGCGTGGTGAGCACGGCCTGGTCGAAACCGTTCAGCGTGGCGGCCGGCTTCTGCGGCACCCACGGCGAGAACGACAGCACCTTGATCTTCTTGTTCGTCAGGTCGAATTCGTACAGGCGCATGAGGCCGTTGCCGCCCTGGTAAGCCATCTGGTAGTCGACCACCATTTCCTCGACCTTGTGGCCGAAGTCGTTGGTCTTGGTGAGGTGCGCGGCCCCGTGGTGGTGGCCGTTGAGCGTCATGAAGATCTGGTCGTTGTCGCGGATCAGCTTCTCCCAGAGCATCTTGCCGTAGTCGGTTTCCAGCGGGCTGGTGCCGTCGGCGTCGATGTTGAGCAACTGGTGGTTCACCAGGATCACGGGCAAGGTCGGGTTCTTCGCGATCACCTGCCGCGCCCACGCGATGCCCGCGTCGGACACGCGCCACGACAACGACAGCACCATGAACTTCTGGCCTTGCGCCTCGAACACGTGGTACTCGTGAAAGCCGCTGGTGTCGCGCGCGCCGAATGTGGCCTGCTTCTTCGCGCGCTCGGTGCCGAACCACTGCAGGTACGGCTCGGCGGCCAGGTTGCGTGCGGCGTCGGTGCCGTTGACGGGGTCGACGCTGTAGTCGACATCGTTCAGCACGTCGTGGTTGCCGGCCAGCACGCTGTAGGGCAGCTTCGCGTCTTCGAGCACCTTCATGGCGGCATCGGCCACCTTCCACTGGTCGGGCTTTCCGACCTGGTCGACCACGTCGCCCAGGTGGACGGTGAAGGGAATGTTGAGCGCCTTGGCGTTGGCGGCGATCCATTTCGTCTGCGCTGCGAAGGGCGCACTGCCGAAGCGCTTGTCGTACTGGTCGCTCTCGGCGGCCGTGGCGTAGCGCGCGTAGAACTGGGTGTCGGGCATCACGGCCAGCGCAAAGGCGGAAATTTTGGCGGCGACCTGCGGCGCGGGTGCGGGTGCGGGTCCTGAGGCGGGCGGCGCCGTTGCAGGGGCGGGAACAGGCAGCACACCGGGCAGCACCGAGCCGCCGCCGTTGCCGCCACCGCAGGCGGCCAGCAGCGCGCTGCTGCCGCCGACAGTCAACAGCGAAGCGCCGAGCTTGAGCACCTGCCGGCGCGCGGCCGTGCTCGATGCAGTGTTCGATTCGGCCGTCGATTCAGCAATCGATGAAGAGGGTGAGGCAATGCGAGGCGTGCGTGCGCCGCGCGGGTCGTCGGAAACGGACATGGAAATAAGGCGGAACGTTGCGAAGCGCGCAGCGTAAAAAGCAGCGGTGACACGGGCATGTACGGCGCGTGACACTTCGCCTTGCCTTCTCCCGCTCGGGTCGGCCCGTTGTGCTCAGGCTCGAACCGTTCGCTCCACGCGTTCCAGTCTCACCACCCGCCAGGCACACAGCGTCCCCATCACCGCCAACACAGCCGCCAGCGCAAACATCGTCCGATAACCGAACTGCTGCGCCACCGCCCCGCCCAGCAGCACCCCCAGCACCCCGCCGAAGCCGTACCCGATCACCGTGAAAAGAGCCTGCCCCCGGCCGCGCAGCCGGCCGGGGAAGCGGCGCGACACCACGGCGATGCAGGTGGTGTGGTGCGCCGCGAAGCTCAGCGCGTGCAGGCCCTGCGCCACCACCAGCGCGGCCATCGATGCGCCCAGCCCCGCGGTGAGCCCGAGCCGCGCCACGGCCGCGACGCCGCACACCAGCATCCAGCCCGACATCGGCAAGAGGCCGATGAGCCGGCCCTGCAGGAAGAACCACACGATCTCGGCCACCACCGACAGCGCCCACAGGAGGCCGATGGTGCTCTTGCCGTAGCCGATGGCATCCAGGTAGAGCGAGAAGAAGGCGTACACCGAGAAGTGCGACATCACCTGGAAGAACAGCGCGGCAAAGAACCAACGCACCGCCGGCTCGCGCAGCACCGGGCCGATGGGCTCCTTGACGGCGTCGTGCGCGGCCACGGGCTCGCGCACGTCGGGCAGTTTCATCGTGGCGACGAGCACGATGGCCAGCGTGGCCGCGGCCCAGGCCGGAAAGTGCTTCATGCCGAAGCGCTCGAACCACTCGCCCGCCACGAACACGGTGACGAGGAAGCCGGCCGAGCCACACAGGCGGATGCGTCCGTAGCGGCCCCAGTCGCCGGCCACCAGTTGCGCCATGGCCGCTTCCGTCAGCGACATCATCGAGCTGGTGTGGGTGAACATCACCAGCAGCACCAGCGCGAGCCACCAGGCGCCGCCGTTCCACCAGAGCCCGAAGGAGCTCGCGAGCGCCACGGCCGCGCTGAAACGCAGCAGCATCACGCGGTGCCCGGTGTGGTCGCTGAGCGCGCCCCAGGCATAGGGCGCGAAGACCCGCGTGATCGACTGCACCGAGGCCAGCAGGCTGATGGTGAAGATAGGCAGCCCCAGGTCCTTGAGCCACAGCGGCAGGTAGGGATTGAAGAAACCGATGTGCGCGAAATAGCTGGCCGACAGACCAGCGAATGCCAGCATGTGGCCGCGTCCTGCGGCCACCGGTGGCTGCGATGACACTAGAGGAAGGACGCCTGCGGAGACGCGGCTTCGATCTTGTCGGCCTGCGACTGCACGTCACCGCATTGCGCGCGGTCGCGCAGCACATGTTCCATCACCACCAGCGCGAGCATGGCTTCGGCGATGGGGGTCGCGCGGATACCCACGCAGGGGTCGTGGCGGCCCTTGGTGACGACCTCGACGGGGTTGTTGTGGATGTCGATGGACTGGCGCGGGCTGATGATCGAGCTGGTGGGCTTGATCGCGATGCTCACCTCCAGGTCTTGCCCCGAGCTGATGCCGCCCAGGATGCCGCCCGCGTTGTTGGTGACGAAGCCGGTCGGCGTGATCGAGTCGCCGTGCGTGGTGCCGCGCTGCGTGACGCTGTCCCAGCCGGCGCCGATTTCGACCGCTTTCACCGCGTTGATGCCCATCATCGCGTAGGCGATTTCGGCATCGAGCTTGTCGAACAGCGGCTCGCCGAGGCCAATGGGCACGTTCGTCGCGGTGACGCGGATGCGCGCGCCGCAGGAATCGCCGGCCTTGCGCAGGCGGTCCATGTAGGCCTCCAGTTCGCTCACGTCGGCGACGGGGGCGAAGAAGGGGTTGTGGGGCACGTGCTCCCAGCTCTCGAACGGAATGGCGATCTCGCCGATCTGCGTCATGCAGCCGCGGAAGACCATGCCGTGTTTTTCGGCCAGCCACTTCTTGGCGACCGCGCCGGCCGCGACCATGGGCGCGGTGAGCCGTGCCGAAGAGCGCCCGCCGCCGCGCGGATCGCGGATGCCGTATTTCTTCCAGTAGGTGAAGTCGGCGTGGCCGGGGCGGAACTGCTGGGCGATCTGCCCGTAGTCCTTGCTGCGCTGGTCGGTGTTCTGGATCAGCAGCGCAATCGGGGTGCCGGTGGTCTTGCCTTCATAGACACCGGACAGGATCTGCACCGCGTCGGGTTCGTTGCGCTGGGTGACGTGGCGGCTGGTGCCGGGGCGCCGGCGGTCCAGGTCGCCCTGGATGTCGGCCTCGCTGAGCGCCATGCCCGGCGGGCAGCCGTCGATGACGCAGCCGATGGCCGGGCCGTGCGATTCGCCGAAATTGGTGACCGCGAAGAGTGTTCCGAATGTGTTGCCGCTCATGGCGGGGATTATCTCCCTACGCCGCGGCGGGCCCTCGACCGGGGTCTTAACCGGCCGTGTTTTCGGTGTTGTTGTTCTCCAGGCGCTTGGAGAGCGTGCCCAGCTGCAGCTCGATGGAAAAAAGCCGCTCGTTCAGCACCGCCGTCTGCAGGCGGATCGCCTCGACGATGGCCTTGGTCTGCGGGTCGGTGGTGTGCTCGGCCAGCTCCGCCAGGTCGTGCAGCTTCTTGCGCAGTTCGTTGCTCATGAAAGGCTCCGGTGATCGTCGTCGTGGAAGCTGCAGTATGGGTGTTCGTCAGCGCTCGGGCAATGCGGCGGCACCCGGTGCCGCGGGGGCATTTGCCTGGCCCGCACCCCGCAGCCTGAAGGCCACCAGCCCCGCCACGATCAGCAGCACGGCGGCGCAGATGCCGGCGACGAGGCGCAGGCCGTGCAGCAATGCGGCGCGGCCGGCATCGAGCAGTTCGGCGCCTGCGCTGCCGCCGATCTGGCCCGCCAGCGCCAATGCTCCGCCGAGGGTGCTGCGTGCCGCCTCCACCTCGGCCGCACCGGCCAGGCCCGCAGGCACTGCATCGGCCATCGTGCTGCGATAGATGGCCGCGCCGATGCTGCCCAGGATGGCGATGCCCAAGGCACCGCCGAATTCCGAACTGGTTTCCGAAATGGCCGAGGCCACGCCGGCCCGCTCCGGCGGCGCGCTGCCCACCACCAGGTCGGTGGCCAGCGTGAACACGGGCGCGAGGCCGAGCGACGAGATGACCGCGCTCGCAACCAGCCACGCCAGCCCGCCTTGTGCGGAGGACTCGGGCAGCACGACCAGCATCGCGAAACCCAGCGCCGCCACCGCCAGCCCGCCGCCCATGACATAGGCCGGCCGCATCCGCCGCACCAGCGCCGACACCACCATCGAGCCGACGATGAAAGCCCCCGCGCCCGGCACGCTCCACAGCCCCGCATGCAGCGGCGACAGGCCCAGCACCAGTTGCAGGTACTGCGCGTTGTAGAGAAAGAGGCCGAACATCACGAAGCAGGCCAGCATGTAGGCCGCGAGCGACACGGCAAAGGCCGGCAGGCGAAAGAGCGCCAGGTCGATCATCGGATTGGCGAGCCGCCCCTGCCTTCTGGCAAAGATCCAGCCGAGCGCCGCGCCCAACGCGCCCAACGCGATCGACAGCGCCGGCACCGCATCCGGCCCGTGTTCGGCGATCTGCTTGATGCCGTAGATGGCGGCCAGCACGGCGCCCAGCGACAGCGCCGCGCTGGCCAGGTCGAGCCGTCCCGCATCGGGGTCGCGGTATTCGGGCAAGAGGAAGGGACCGAGCACCAGCAGCAGCACCATCACCGGCACACCGATGAGAAACACCGAGCCCCACGGAAAGAACTGCAGCAGCACCCCGCCCAGCACTGGCCCGAGAACGGCGCCCGCCGAGTAGCTGGAAATCCAGACGCCGATGGCCACGGTACGCTCCGCCGGGTCCAGAAACATGTTGCGGATGAGCGAGAGCGTCGACGGCGCGAGCGTGGCGCCCGCCACGCCCAGCAGCGCGCGCGTGGCGATCAGCATGTTCGCGCTGGTGGACAGGGCCGCAAGCACCGAGGCAACGCCGAAAGCGAGCGCGCCGATCAAGAGCAGTCGCCGCCGCCCGATGCGATCGCCCAGCGTTCCCATGGTGACCAGCAGGCCCGCCACGAAGAAGCCGTAGATGTCGACGATCCAGAGCAGCTGCGAGGCCGTGGGCTTGAGGTCTTCGGTGATCGACGGGATCGCCAGGTTCAGCACCGTGAGGTCCATCGAATAGAGCATGCACGGCAGCGCGATGACGGCCAGGCCGGTCCATTCGCGGACCGTGGCACGGGCGGGCGGGGATGCAGGGCGCGCAAGGCTCATGGCGTTCGCCTTTCGGGCTCGGCACTGCAGCCCTTCTCGAGCCGCACTTCGGCGTTACTGAAACAGGCGAGGTTCGGCGCGATCGGTGTCAGAAGAGTTGCCTGATCGGCTGTTGCCGCTCCGTGGTGAGATGGGTGAAGCATGCGGTCGAGTATGGGAAGGGGCTTTCTGGGGCGTCAAGGGGGTTTGGTTCCTTGGGCAGTGGTGCGGGCGCCCGGCCTGCGGTACAGCCCCAACAGCCCCACTGTGCCGGCCGCTTTGCGGCTTCCCTGCGGTGCTCGCGTCTCGCGGGGTCTCGCAGAACTCGCCTTCGGCTCAGACAGCTGCGAGCCCTGATCCGCGAAACGCTGTGCTCCTCGGCGGCCCAGAGGGGCTGTTGGGGCTGTACCGCAGGCCGGGCGCTTGCTGTGGCGTTGAGGCCGATGCCCTCACCCCTGCGCTCTCCCAGAGGGAGAGGGAGGAAGACCGAAAGCGGGCTCCAAAGTGGGGTGATCGACAACCGCGCTGACGGCGGCGATGGGTGCTGTGCTCTTGGGCGGCCGTTGAGGCACCGCCGAGCAGCGCAGCGACGGGCGGATCAGGGCTCGCAGCTGTTTGAGCCGAAGGCGAGTTCTGCGAGACCCCGCCCGTCGCGAGCAGCGCAGGGAAGCCCGAAGGGCCGGTGACGTCGGCCGCCCAAGGGCACAGCGCCCATCGCCGCCAACCCCAATTCGTAGTGCCTAGTTATTCGTCCCAGCAGAACGAGTGCCAAGGTACTGTGGCGACATAAAAACGATCCGGGTTCATTTCGTATCGATGCCCGAAATCCGCACCACACCGACATCGGATTGGTTAGAACAACGTTCAAGCATGGCAAGCACAAGACAAACAGCGCTGTGTCCCGAGATCTCACGATCCATTGCCGATGTCGTCCCAGACGAAAGGACCACCCCATGCGCCACACGCTCGCCCCCCTCTTTCGCAAAATCGCCCGCCTCGCATGGCCCGCGAGTGTGCTGCTCGCATTGGCACCAGCCGCGAACGCGGTCACCGTCACCACCACCTTCCAAGTGACAGCCACGGTGCTCAACGCCTGCCTGCTGTCGACGCCGCCCACGCTGGCCTTCGGCACCTACGACCCGGCATCCGCGACGCCGCTCGCGGGCACCACCACCTTCAACGTGACCTGCACCTTCGGCACGCCCTATTCGATCGGCCTGAGCGCGGGCGCCAGCGCCGGCGCCACGGTCGACAACCGCGCGATGACCAGCCCCACCGCGCCAGCAGGCAACAACACGCTGCTCTACGGCCTCTACAAGGAATCGACGTACAGCACCAACTGGGACAACAGCGTCTCGGGCACCGGCTACACCGGCAACGGCGTGCTGCAGCCGCTGACCGTCTACGGGCAGATTCCCATCAACCAGTACACCGCCGCCGCAGCGACCGACTACGCCGACACCATCACGCTCACGCTGACCTATTGAGCGCGGAAAGCCGTGCGATGAGGCGCGCCCTTGCGCTGTGGCCCGTGCTGCTGGCCCCGCTGCTGGCAGCCGTCGGCGTGCAGGCCGCCAGCCTGAGCGTGGCGCCGCTGCGCATCGTGCTCACGCCCGAGCGCCCGGTGGCCTCGCTGACCATGGGCAACACCGACGAGGCCGAGGTCGCCGTGCAGGCCGAAGTGGTGGCGTGGTCGCAGGAGGACGGGCGCGATGTGTACGCGCCCACGCGCGAGGTGCTGGTCAACCCCGCCATCTTCAAGCTGCCGCCCGGCGGCCGGCAGATCGTGCGGCTGGGGCTGCAGGTGCCTGCCGACGCCAGGGAGCGCAGCTACCGCGTGTTCCTGCGGCAACTGCCGCGCGACCAGGCACTGCCGCAAGCCGGCGCCGAAGGGCCGCGGCTGCAGACGCTGCTGCGCATCGGCATCCCGGTGTTCGTGCCGCCGCACAAGGCGCAGCAGGCAGCAGGGCAGTCGCTGCAATGGCGCCTGCAGTCCGACGCGGGCAGGCTCCGGCTGGTGCTGGACAACCAGGGCAGCGAACACATCCAGGTCACGCGGGCCGTGCTGCGGCGCGACGGCGGCGCGGAACTGCTGCGCAAGGACCTGTCGGTCTACGTGCTGGCCGGGCAGTCGGCGGGCATCCCGCTCGATCTGCCCGCCCTGCCGCCGGACACCCGCCTGCAGATCGAGGCCGCCACCGATGCCGCCGAGACGCCGTTCAACGCCGATGTGCGCGTGCCCCGTGCGGCTGCCGCTGCGCGCTAGCGCCTGGGCCTGCTGCGGCTGGCTGTGGCTGCGCGTTGCGTGCGCGCAGACCGAGCCCGCCATGGATGCCGAAGACGCGCAGCCCGCGATATTGGATGTGCGCATCAACGGACAGGTGCAGCACGCGCCGCGGCCGCTGCTGCGCCGAGGCGCGCAACTGCTGGCGGCCGAACCCGATTTCGCGTCGTGGCGGCTGGTGCGGCCGGCCGCACCGGTGCTGCGGCGCGACCAGACGAACTACTACGACCTGCGCGCGCTGCCCGGCGCGCAGCTGCAAATCGACGAGAGCACGCAGAGCCTGGCGCTCACACTGCCGGCCGAGGCCTTCACGCCGGGTGCCGCCTATGTGCAAACCGGCGATCGCGCGCCGCTGTCGGCTTCGGCTTTCGGTGCTTTCCTCAACTACGACCTGGCGCTGCAGCACGACCGCGACGGCACGCGCGCCTCCGGTTACTTCGATGCGGCTGCGTCGGCCGATTGGGGCCTCGCGGGCACCAGCTTCGTGGCCGGCCGCTCCCCGGTGCTCGGCGGGCGCGGCACGACGCGGCTGGACAGCTACTTTCGCCGCGACGACCCGGACCGCCTCACGCGGCTGACCGTGGGCGACACGGTTTCGCAGGCGGCGGCGTGGTCCGCGCCGTTTCGCTTCGGCGGCGTGCAGTTCGGCACGCGCTTCGGCCTGCAGCCGGGCTACATCGGCTACCCCATGCCCACGCTGCGCGGCGGTGCGGCCGTGCCGTCGGCGGTGGAGGTGTACGTGAACGACACGCTGCGCTACCAGCGGCGCGTCGATTCGGGGCCGTTCGCGATCAGCGACGTGCCGGTGCTCACCGGCGCGGGCGAGATGCGCTTTGCGGTCACCGATGCCCTGGGCGTGCAGCGCACGGTGGTCACGCCCTACTACGTGAGCTCGAACCTGCTGCGCGCGGGGCTGTCCGACTACTCGGTGGAAGCGGGCTGGACGCGCCTGCGCTACGGCGAGCGCAGCTTCGACTACGGCCCGCCCTTCGTGGCCGGCAACTGGCGGCGCGGCCTGAACGACAGCGTGACCATGGAACTGCACGGCGAAGCCGGCGCGCGCAGCCAGACGGCAGGCGCCGGGCTCACCTGGGTATGGGGCACGGTGGGCGAGTTCTCGCTGCATGGCGCCGCCAGCCGGGGGCGGGGCAACGTCCATCCCTACATCACCCATCAAGACAACAGCGGCCACCTCTGGCGCGCCTCGTACACCCGCAACAGCAGTGTCTGGAATTTCTCGGCGAGCCGGCAGGTGGCCAGCCGCGGCTTCACGCAGATCGCCTGGCAAGACAGCCCCGTGCACGCCAACGCGCAGACACAACTTTTCGCCGGCCGCTCGCTGGGCCGCTACGGCACGCTGGGCGCGAGCCACACGCTGCTGCACTACAACACCGGCGAGCGCGTGGGCGTGACCACGGCCAGCTGGTCCATCGGCGTGGGCAGCGGCGCCTGGCTGGGCACCTACCTGGCCCACACCCGGCAGGACGGCAGGCGGCCGGCGAACTCGGTGGGCGTCACCTTGAGCTTCGCGCTGGGCGAGGGCCGCAACGCCTCGCTTTCGCTGCAGCAGCAAAAACCCGGCGGCCATTCGGCGGTGGCCGAAATCAGCCAGCAGCCGCCCGGCGACGCGGGCTGGGGCTGGCGGCTGCGGGCCGCCGACGGCGACAACGCGCGCTCCGAGGCCGGCGCGGATTTCCGGGGCCGCTACGGGCAGGTTTCCGCCGAGGCGGCGCGAGCGCAGGGCCAGACCGCGCTGCGCCTGCGCGCCAGCGGCTCGGTGGGCTATGCGGGCGGCATGGGCTTTGCCACCCGGCAGTCGGACGACGCCTTCGCGCTGGTCACGGTACCGGGCGGCGCGGGCGTGAAGGTCTACCGCGAGAACCACCCCTGGACCACCACCGACAGCCAGGGGCGCGCCATCGTCTCGGGGCTGCGCGCCTACGAGGTCAACCACATCAGCATCGACAACGGCGACCTGCCCATCGAGGCGCAGGTGCGCAGCGACGCACTGCGCGTGGTTCCGCGCCAGAAGGGCGTGGCCGCGGCGAGCTTCGACATCTCGCGCAGCCTGCTGGCGACGGCCACGGTGCGGTTGCCCGACGGCAGCCCGCTGCCCGCGGGCATCGACGTGCTCAGGCCGGCGCGCGGCACCTCGCTGGTGTCGGGCTTCGGCGGGCTGCTGGCCATCGACGACCCGCAGCCGCGCGAGCGCTTCGAGGCGCGATGGACCCAGGGCCGCTGCCGCTTCACGCTGGGCGACATCGACCGCAGCCGCGCCCTGCCCGCCCTCGGGCCCTACCGATGCGAGCCGGTGCCGCCATGACGCGCATGACCCGCACTGCACTCGCGGTCCTGCTCGGGCTGGGCAGTTGCCTGGCCGCGCACGACGCCCGGGCCGCCTGCACCGGCCTGGGCATCTTCAGCTGCAGCGCCACGGTCAGCGTGCTGGCGCCGCTGGCCTTCGGCAACTACAACCCTGGCAACGCCACGCCCACGAGCAACACCACGACCGTCAGGGTGGTCGGCACGGTCACTGGCCTGGGGGTTCTGGTCACGCTGTCGTATTCGATCGGCCTCAACGCGGGCACCGGCGGCAGCATCGCCAACCGGCAGCTCAACGGCCCGTCGACTACGCCGCTGGCCTACAACCTGTACACCAGCAATGCATACGCCACGGTGTGGGGCAACGGCACGGTCACCGACAGCTACAGCGCGCTGGCCTCCCTGGGCGGCAACTCGACCACGCGCAACTACACCGTGTACGGCCGCATTCCGGCGGGCCAGTACGTGGCACCGGGCAGCTACGGCAACACCATCACCGTCACCGTCATCTATTGAAGATCGAGGGCGTCCGGTAGGAGCCCTCCCGCACGACGAAGCGCCTTCGGCCCCGCCACATCGTCATGGCCAGTGCCGACAATGGCCGACCGAATCAGCCCAGGCTCCGCTCTCTCCATGACCTCCAAGGAATCGACCGCATGCTGAGGAACCGCCTCACGCGGATCAGCGCCGCGCTCTGCACCCTCGCCGCCTGCATCACGTTCACTGCCTGCACCGCCACCAGCGAAGCGCAGCGACAGGCCACCGCCAGCAAGCCGCCGGCCACCGATTGCACCGCGTGGGTGGGCGCCGACCGCAACGCGATGCTGCCCGGCTACCTGCTGCCCCGGGCGCAGGGCACCACGGGCAATGCCAAGGGGCCGACCGTCTGCGTGCCGCTGCTGCTCACGGCCAACCAGCCGCCTGAAAGCTACGCCGGCGGCGACTATCACATCAGCGAATTCACCGCCGACAAGCTCAAGGCCCGCTGGCGCGACTGCAAGGCCGAGGCCGCATGTTTTCAGCGCGTCAACGCACAGATCCAGCGCTGGCTGCCGCCCAACAAGGCGCGCGCCACGCGCTCGACGGGCACGGTCGACCCGTCGGGCCGCATCGACCCCGAAGGCCAGGTCGACCTGCGCAAGATCCGGCGGCCCGCGTTCTTTGCCAAGGCACCGTACCGCGAAGGCATCGCCGAGGCCGAGGGCCGGACCTACACGGTGGAGTTCACCGTGCCGCCCGATGCCTTCGAGCGCATCGACCTGAAGAAGACCGCGCCGATCAAGCTGCGCGGCTGGTACCTCGAAGGCACGGGCGTGGACGACGGCAAGGGCGGCAAGGTGCGCGCGCTCGCGCTCATGGCGCCGGGCGGCGGCGGGCAGCTCACGGCCATCCAGCATCCGGACGAAGTGACCTTGCGCACCGACGCGAAGACCGGCAAGACCGAATCGCTGAAATTTCCCAACGCCACCACCGAGACCATGGGCCAGCGCTGGTGGCGCGAAAACCTGCATGCGCTGAACCAGGCGGGCTTCGACGTGCTCGCCTACGACCGGCGCGGCGAAGGGCTCTCGGGTGGCTTCAGCGACACCAACACGCTGGAGCAGGGCGAGGACGTGTTCCGCGTGCTCGGCCAGCTGGAAAACGGCCGGGGCCTGCGCATGCTGACGCCCTCGGGCGACGTGCTCGAAGGCAACGCGGCCGCCGGCCGGCTGCTGGCGGGCATGAAGGCCAACGAGATCCCGCTGGTGCTGGGCGGTTACTCCCGCGGCTCGATGTCGACCGCGTGGGCCATGACCAGCAACTACGTCGCCTCCTGCACCTTCGACCTGCCCGAGGTGACCTGCGCGGCGCCACGCGGCCTGCGCAACATTCGCGGCGCGATCCTGCTGTCGTCGTTCGCGAGCGGCGCGGGCTACGTGGGCGACGCGCCCGACCTGGCCGACCGCAACCTGTTCCTGGGCGGCATGGCGGCGGACCACCACATTCTTTTCTATCCCACCTCCGAGACCCTCGCGGGCATGCACCGCTGGCCCGCCGCCTTCTTCGGCAAGGGCCTGTGGGACCGCGCCGAATCGCTCGAAGGCACCGTGGCCGCCTACAACCGCATCCGCGGCGTGAAGGAAATCGTGCTGGCGCGCGGACCGCATTCGATAGAGACTTGGCCTGAATCGGACCGTCGCTACCTGCGCGAGCGCATGGTGGCCTACGCCAAAACCGTGGTGGTCGGCGGGCGCACGGTGCCGGGCTTGCCGCGGGAGCGGATGTGGAAAGACTTCAAGGGACTGGTGGCGACCACGCCGGATTCGTGGGAGCCCTCGTCCAGGCCAAGGACCATGGAAAAAGCAACGGAACAATGATGACGATGCGCACCGCCCTCCTCGCCTGCGGCATGGCGCTGGCCGCCATCGCCGCCGCCTTTCACGTTCAGGTTCACGCGGCCGACTACACCGGCCCCATCTTCGACGCCCATCTGCACTACAACGAGGAAGCGTGGAACGGCTCGAACGGTCCCTTTCCGCCGGCCGAGGCGCTGGCGCGCATGCAGCGCAACGGCGTGCGCGCCATCGTCGGCAACTCGCGGCCCAACGAGGGCACGCGCACGCTGGCCGCCTCGCGCGAGACCAGCGAAGCCGGCGTCACCGTGGTGCCCTTCGTGCGCCTCTACCGCAACCGCGCCGACTACACCAACTGGTTCCGCGACGAGACCATCCACGAGATGGTGCTGACCGAACTGGCGCGCGGCACCGCGAGCGGCCCGTACCGCGGCATCGGCGAGTTCCACCTCTACGAAAGCGCCAACGCCAACGGCCCGGTCGCGAAAAAGCTCATGGTGCTGGCCGAGCAGCGGCAGCTGGCGGTGCTCGCGCATGTGGACGACGACGCCGTCGACCTGTTGATGGCGCACTCGCCGACCCAAGGCCGCGAGCTGCGGCTCATCTGGGCGCACACCGGCATCGGCGGCACACCGGTGGCGCGTGTTCGGCAGATGCTGGAGCGCTATCCGCGATTGATGGGTGAGCTGTCTTACCGCCCCGGCCTCACCTGCGACGGCGGCAAGCTGTGCGCGCCGTGGCGCGAGCTGATCCTGGCGTTTCCCGACCGCTTCGTCGTGGGCTCGGACACCTGGATCAACCAGCGCTGGAGCTCCTACGACGACATCATGAAAGGCTACCGTGGCTGGCTCGCCGACTTGCCGCCGGCGGTGGCGCAACGGGTCGCGTGGGGCAACGCAGCCGGACTGTTCGGCGTGCGGTAGAACTCGCGCCCTCGCGAGCGGGCGCGGTCCTGCGTCAGGTTCACGACACGCCTTCGGCGCAGAAAGCCAGGAACTCGTCGATCTCTTCGGTCTTGTCGAAGACCGCATCCGCGCCCAGGCTCAGGCACTGCGCGCGGTTATCGGCGGATGCCGCGTTCGTCAGCGCCACCACCATGCAGCCCTTGCGTCCCTTTCGGCCGGCCGCGGCCACGGCAGCGAGCACCCCCAGGCCGGAGCCCTGCCTGAGCAGCAGGTCAACCACCAGAATGTCCCAAGCCTCGGGGTTCTCGGCGAGCCAAGCCGACGCTTCGGCCTCCGACGGCGCGGTACCGATGATTTCAGCGCGCAGATAACCTTCGAGCACGACCTTCAGGCTGTCCTGGATCGTCGGCTCGTCTTCGACGAGGAACACGGCAAGCGGCATGGGGATGGGCTCCTGGCGCGGCGAACAGAACGTTGATTTTTCGAGACGCTGGCGGCTATTCCAGCCCGCTGAAGCTGAAGCGCGACTGCATCGGCGCGCTTTCGGGCAGCACATAGACCACACCCTTGCGCTGGCCCAGCACGGGCCGGATGTGGGTGTCGTAGAAGCTGGCCGGCACGTTGATGCAGCCATAGGAAATGCGGTTGTCGGCCACGCTCGGCGAAGCCAGGCGCTGCAGGCGCCGCTCGGCCTTGTTGTTGGCGCGGACGCGGTGCATGGAGACAGCGGCGTCGTAATCGACCCACACGATGTCTTCCCCCTGCAGGTTGCGTCCCGGCTCGCTCGCAAAGCGGCCCGCGGGCGTGGTGCGCTCGCCGGGCTTGATGTCGGACATCTTTCGTTCGCCGATGCCGGGCACCGAATCGTCGCCGCGTGCAAGGCCCAGCAGCACGGGCGAATCGCCCTGGAGCCTGCCTTGTGCATCGAAGACGTAGACGCGCGCCTTTTTCTTGTCGACCACGGCGAAGGCCTCGCCCCGGTTGTCGGCCGCAGCGACAGCCGCATCGGCCAGCCGTTGCGCATCGGGCTCGGCAGCCATGGCCGTGGCGCAAGCCCCGGCGAGCAGGCATGACGCAAGCGCGGCGAGCCGCGGGCCCGCGGCACCTGCGCGTCGTGTCAGCGCGCGCATCGATTCATCCCTTGCAATCCGATGGCGGCCGCTGGCATCAGTTGCGGTCGGCACGGGCCTGACGCATCGGGGCCGGCTCGCTGGCCATCGTCGAACTGCCGCTGCTGGAAGGGCTCTGCGTCATCGGAGCCATCGGTGCGGGAGCAGGTGCCATCGGAGCGGCCTGCGGCGTCGTGCCGGTGGTGCCCATCGGGCCGCCCACGGGGTTCTGCTGGCCTGCGGCGGTGGCAGGGTTCGCAGGTGCGGTGGTGGGCGGCGTGCCCTGCGCGAATGCGGCACCGGCAGTGCCAAGAGCGAAGCTGAGGGTTGCGATCAAGCGGGAAGTGCGGTTCATGGTGATGTCTCCTGAGGTTGTGCCGGGCGATTGCCCGACTGAACCCAAGCTAGTGGCTCAGCCGTCGCGCCGGGTCGGTGTACGGCGCGGTTCGGCGTAGGAGACCGATGTACGAAAACAGCAGCGCGCATCAGGTTTGCGCACCGATGACCAGCGCCGCCCACGGCATGTGGCGAAAGGCTTCGCCCAGCTGCAGCGCATCGCCATCGACCCGCACCGATTCGCCGGTCAGCAGGTTGTCGAGCGCCACGGCACCCAGCCCCGCGGGCAGGCGCACCGTGTTGCCGCTCCACCGATTCGCATCGGGCAAAGCTGGCACGGCATCGTCGTCGCTGGCCTGGCTGGAGAGCCCGACGAACAAGCGCCCCGCAATGATCAACAGCACCTGCTCGCCATGCCGGCGCGCAAAGGCCACCACATGCCTGGCCAGCGGTCCCTCGACCGTCAACGCCTCGTAGCTGCCTTCGCGGAACAGCAGCGGCTGCTCGCGCCGCAACGACAGCAGCCGCCAGATGAACCACAGCTTGGCGTGCCCGTCGTGCGGCGCCGCTGCCATCGCGCCCACGCGCGCAGCCAGGCCGCCCTGCGCTGCCATCGTTTGCAGGTGGTCCAGGCGTTGCTGCCGCAGCGCGTAGTCCACAGGCCGGCGGTTGTCCGGATCGACCAAGCTCAGCTCGATGAGCTCGCTGCCCTGGTAGAGATCGGGCACGCCGGGCGAGCCGTACTTCAGCAGCGTGAGCGTGAGGCTGTTCCAGGCGCCGAACCACGCCAGGCGGTCCGCCATGCGCTGGATGCCCGTCAGGCAGCCGCCCTCGCCCGCATCGCCGAGCAATTCGCGCACGAAGTTCTCCAGCGCGGCTTCGTAGTCGGCATCGGGCTGGGTCCAGCGGGTGCGCAGCTTCGATTCGCGCGCGGCCTTCTGCATGTACTGCCAGATGCGGTCGGCGTAGGCGGGCGTGGCCTCCGCATCGAGCCCGCCCAGCGGCAAGGCGCCCAGCAGCGTCTGGTACAGCAGGTATTCGTCGATGCGCGACGGGGCCTCGCCGCCTTCCAGCGCCTTGCGGGTGCCGCGGCACTGGACGTGCCAGCGCGTGAGCGCAAGCATCCATTCCTGGGGCATTTCGGAGAGCACGTCGATGCGGTTGCGCACGTCTTCCGAGCGCTTGTTGTCGTGCGTCGAGGTGGCCAGCATCGTGTGCGGCCAGCGCTGCGCGCGGTCGGCGCTGAGCGCATGAAACTGTTCCACCTCGAAGCCGAACTGGTCCGGCTCGCCGCCCACCTCGTTGAGCGCGCTCAACGGAAAGTAGCGGTAGAAGGCCGTGTCTTCCACGCCCTTGGCCGCCACCGGCGCGCTGAACTGCTGAAAGCGCAGGGCAAATCGCCGCACCCGTTCGGCCAGTGCCGGCGGCGCGGACGCCACCGCCTCTGCGCGCAACGCACTGCGCACGAAGTCGAAGACCGAGCGGTCCGCATCGCCGCTCAGGCGCACCGCCTCGTCGACGGCCTCGTCGATGAAGCGTTCGTCCTGCGCGGAAGGCCCGTCGACGATGTAGGTGCGGTACACCGGCATGCACGAAGCCACCTCGGACAGCGCACGCCGAAGCGCATTGAGCGTGTAGTCGCGCGTGCTGCGGTCGGCCCTGGCGATGCGCAGCAGCTCGGTGGCCAGTACGTTCAGTTCGGACGAGAGCGCATTGCGCATCACCTCGCGCCTACCCGCGCGGCAGATCGACGCGAAGTCGTCCGTCTGGCCCGTGAAGCGCTGCCAGGCGTGCAGCACGTCGGCCTCGGCGGCGGTGTCCACCAGCACGCCGTTGGCCACGTTCGCAAAGCGGTAGCCGGTGGTGCCGTGCACATGCCAGCTTTCAGGCACTTCCTCGTGACCGGCGGCGATCTTCTCGGCCACCACGTACAGCGGCCGCGCGGGCCGGCCGTCGGCGTCGTGCGTGGGCAGCACCAGGCCTGCGCGGCGCGCGTAGCCTTCCTGCAGCTTCCGGAAGTACTCGGCGGGGTCGTAGAGGCCGTCGGGGTGGTCGATGCGCAGGCCGTCGACCACGCCCGAGGCCGCCAGGTCCAGCGCGAAGGACTGCGTGGCCTCGAACACCTCGTCGCGCTCCATGCGCACCGCCGCCAGGTCGTTGATGTCGAAGAAGCGGCGGTAGTTGATCTCGTCCGCCGCCACCCGCCAGTGCGCGAGCCGGTAGGCCTGCGCCTCGACCAGCGCGTGCAGCGCGTCGCGGGCTTCGGGCTGCGCGAGGTTCAGCTCGGCCACCGCCGCCAGAAGCGCCTGCGCGACCGCAGGATGCTGCCGCGCCAGGCGTCCGAGCCGGGCCTTGAGCACCTCCTTGTCACGCACGCGCTCGGCCAGCTGGTCGGGCGAGGAGGCATCGCGCCCCGGCAGATGGGCAAAGGCCGACGAGAGGCTCGCCAGGCGGTCCGATGCTTCGCCGCCGTCCGCATCGCCCGGCCTTGCGAGCCGCGCGAGGGCCCGCTCCAGCACCACCGGATAGCTCTCGGGCGCCAGCGGAAACCGGTGATCGAAATAGCGGATGGCAAAGCTGCCGTGCTCGTGCTCGAAGTGCAGCACCAGCACGCCGCTCTCCAGCGCCTCGCCGTAGCGCACGCCCAGCACGGGCAGGAGCACCTTGCCGGTGATCTCCACGTTGAGCGGCTGCCAGTCGATGTCGAAGTGCTGCGCGTAGAGCGACGCGGGGCCGTTCTCCAGCACGTCCATCCACCAGTCGTTGTCCGCGCCGAACACGCCCATGTGATTGGGCACCATGTCCAGCAACTGGCCGAGGCCGTGGGCCTTGAGCGCCGCGATGAAGCGGGCAAAGCCTTCTTCGCCGCCGAGCTCGGGGTTGACCTCCGCGTGCGCGACCACGTCGTAGCCGTGCATGCTGCCCACGCGGGCGCGCTGGATCGGCGAGCAGTACACATGGCTCACGCCGAGGCTGGCCAGGTAGGGCAGCACGCGGATCGCGTCGTCGAAGCCGAAGTCCTTGTGAAACTGCAGGCGGTAGGTGGCGCGCGGCACGCGGGTTTCCAGGCCCGCCGGCGCGCTGCCCTCGGCGGTGGCGACACGGTGCGGCCGCGCAGTGCGCAGGGCCTCGGCCAGCGAATGCATGCGCGCGCCCCCGGCCAGTGCGGCCACCGTGTCGGGCAGCTTGCGCCGCCAGTTGGGATGCTGGTCGACCGTGCCGGGCATGTTGGCCTGCGCCACCACGCCGGCCACGTCTTCGAGCTGCACCATCATCAATGCCGAAGGCGCGGAGGCCAGGAACACATGGGCCGCCTCGACGATGCGGGCCGAGGGGAGCGCAAGGCCCGCGGCCTCGGCCACTTCCTCGCGCGACAGCACGCCCATCTGCTGCATGGCCTGCATCAGCTCGATGCGCTCCTGCATTCGGTCCATCAACTGCTTGTCGAAGATGGCGGGGTCGGGGAACAGGCCGAGCGAGAGCCGCTCGCGCAGGTCGTTGGCCGTCCACCAGCCCGCGAAGGTGGCCAGGTCGTGCGTGCTGATCGCGACCAGCGCGGCGGGCGGATACGCATCGGGCTGCTTGAACAGGCCGTCCTGCCGCTTCTCGAAGTAGAAGAGGCGGTAAGACAGCACATCGGCCCTGGCGAGCGCATCGCGCACCGCGTCTTCGACCGTGCCCAGGTCTTCGCCCACCACCATGCAGCGGTGGCGGTGGCTCTCGATGGCCACGATGGCGAGCATCTCGTCCAGCGGGTAGTACACATACGCGCCTTCGTGCGCGCCGCGCGCCGGCGGGATCCAGAACAGGCGCATGAGGCCCATCACATGGTCGATGCGCAGCGCACCCGCGCCGCGCATGCTCGCGCGCAGGGTCTCGGTGAAGAAGCGGTAGCCGTCGGCGCGCAGCCGGTCGGGCCGCATCGGCGGCAAGCCCCAGCGCTGGCCGGCGGGGTTGAACTCGTCCGGCGGTGCGCCGACGCTGGCGCCCTGTGCAAACACCTGCTGCGCGCCCCACACATCGGAGCCGGCGCGTTCCACCGACACAGCCAGGTCCACGTAGAGGCCCACGCCCATGCCGAGCGCGTCGCAGCGCGCCCCCGCGCGCGCCAGCTGGCGGCTGGCGAGCCACTGGAGGTATTGGTGGTAGCGAACGCGGTCGGCATTCGCCGCCGCGAAGGCCTTGACCTCGGCGGAAGCCGGATCGCGATAAGCGTCGGGCCAGGCATGCCAGTCCCACGCGCCGCCCTCGGTGGCAAGGAAGTGGGCCTGCAGCGTTTCGAACAGCGCATGCTGGCGCAAGGCCTCGCCGCGTTCGGCCACGAAGGCGAGGAAAGCCCTGCCCAACTCGGTGGCCTCGCCGGGCTTGCTGGATTCGATGTCGGTCGGCAGGTGCTGGGCGCGGAAGCTCTCGAACAGCAGCTCCAGCACTTCGAACTTGGCGGCAGCCACGCCGGTGTAGTCCACCAGCGAGCTCGCGCGCAAGGCGGCCAGCCGTGCCTGGAAGTCGGGCGACCGCACGCGGTCCACGGCCGCCTTGCAAGCCTCGAAGCCGTCGACCGCTTCCACGTCGATGTAGAGCACATTGAGCTGCTGGCGCGACGACGGGCTGTACGGGCTGGTGTGCAGCGGCGTGCTGGCGAACAGCGCATGCAGCGGGTTGAGGCCGATGATGTCGGCGCCCTGCGCGGCGATCTGCACGGCCAGCTCTTCGAGATCGCTGAAATCGCCGATGCCCCAGTTGCGCGGCGAGCGCAGGCTGTAGAGCTGCACCGCCGTGCCCCAGACGCGCCCGCCATCCTGCACCGCGGGCGGCCGGTAGCAGCGGCCGGGCGTGGCCAGCACCAGCGTTTCGCCGGCCAGGCCTTCGATGCGCAGGCGGTGGTAGCCGGCCTCCAGCGTCCACGGCATGTGCAGCGTGCGTTCGGTGAGCACGCCACCGTCGCTGTCGAAGCGGCCGGTTTCGGGCAAGGCATCGACCTCGATCTCGCCCTCCTGCTCGCGGCCCTGCTCGTCGTTGAGCTTCCAGCGAAGCCGGCGCATCGACGTCGGCAAGCGCAGCGGCACCGACCATGCGGCCACGGCGGCTTGCACCACCTGCACCGGCGGCATCGCCTCGGTGCGCCGCGTGCGTTGCGCCGCTTCGAGCGCGCGGCCCGCGTCGGCTGTGCTGTTCAGCTGCACGCCGAACTCGGCCAGCAGCGCGATCAGGCTCTGCGCGGAGGCTTCCTGCCGCAGGCCGAATGCATCGAAGTAACCGGTGGCAATGCCGTAGTGCGCGCAGAGCCGTGCCAGGTCGTCGGTAACGTGCTCGGTGACGTGATTCGCCTCAAGCATGCAGCGCCTCCAGCGTCACATGCACCGCGCCGCGCGCGAGATGCTGCGTGCCTTGGTGGCCGCCAGCGCCGTCGCTGTAGATCACCTCGCCGGGCGGCATCGTCACGCCCTGCGCGGGTTGCTCGCCGAAGTGGGCCAGCATGTGCAGCCGCATCGGCGGCGCACCTTGTGCGCCGGGCGACAGGTCCCATTGCACCTGCAGCGTGCCGTTGTCGCTGCTGTATGTGCCCGCGCCGGCCATGCCCGCCAGATGCGGAACGATGAGACGGTGGCGCAGCGACAGCAGCTTCTGCACTTCGCACAGCCGCGAAAAATGCGCGCGCGTGCCGCGCTCGCGCCAGCGCAGCTTGGACGCCAGGAAGGTGGCCTCGGCATTCGGGTCGGGAATGCGCGCGCGGGCGGCTTCGTCCGCAAACGCCGCGAAGCCGCCGAACTCCGAGCGGCGTCCGTCGGACACGGCCTTTGCCAGCTCGGGACCGAAATCGCAGAAGTACTGAAACGGTGTGGACGCCGCAAACTCGTCGCCCATGAACAGCATCGGCACATGCGGCGAGAGCAGCAGGCAGGCCATGGCGGCGCTCACCAGCACCGGATCGCCCAGCGCATGGATGCGCTCGCCGAAGGCGCGGTTGCCGACCTGGTCGTGGGTCTGCAGGAAAGACACGAAGGCCTGCGGCGGCAACCGCTTGCTGGGCTCGCCGCGCAACTCGCCGTGGCGAAACGCCGAAGCCTGCCCCTGGTAGATGAAGCCTTCGGCCAGCGCCAGCGCGAAGCGGTTCACCGGGTCGTCCGCGTAGTCGGCGTAGTAGCCGTCGCGCTCGCCGGTGGCCAGCACATGCACCGCGTGGTGCAGGTCGTCGTTCCATTGCGCGGTGCCGGCCTCGGGCAGGCCGCGCGCATTGCGCACCAGCATCGACGCCTGGTTGGTGTCGTTCTCCAGCACCAGATGCACCTGGCGCTCGTGCGCCGGCCCGGCGTCGATGGCCTCGCGGATCTCGCGCACGATGTGCGGCTGCGTCTCGTCGCGAATGGCGTGAATCGCATCCATGCGCATGCCGTCGAAGCGGAATTCCTCGATCCAGTAGAGCGCGTTGTGAATGAAGAAGTCGCGCACGGTGCGCGAGTTCGGGCCGTCGAAGTTGATGGCCGCGCCCCAGGGCGTCTGCTTGCCGGCGTTGAAGAATTCGGGGCAGTAGGCGTGCAGGTAGTTGCCTTCGGGACCGAAGTGGTTGTAGACCACGTCGATCAGCACCATCAGGCCCAGCGCGTGCGCCGCATCGACCAGTGCCTTGAGTTCGTCGGGCGTGCCATAGGAGGCATCGGGCGCAAACTGCAGCACGCCGTCGTAGCCCCAGTTGCGCCGGCCCGGAAAGTCCGCCAGCGGCATGAGTTCGATGGCGGTGATGCCCAGCTCGGCCAGTTCGCCCAGGCGCTCGCGCGCGGCGTTGAATGTGCCCTCTTCAGTGAAGGTGCCGATGTGCAGCTCGTACACCACTGCTTCTTCCCACGGCCGGCCGCGCCAGGCGTCGTCGGTCCAGGCAAAGCGTTGCGGGTCCGTCACCACGCTGGGGCCGTGCACGTCGTCGGGGTTCCAGCGCGAGGCCGGGTCGGGCACGCGCGTGCCGTCGGGCAGGCGGTAGCTGTAGCTGTCGCCATGCCCCGCGCCCGGCGCGGACAGGCGGTGCCAGCCATCCGCGTCGCGCGTCATCGGAAGCGCCGAAGGCTTGCCGCCCGCCGGCGTGTGCTCCAGCACCACCGCGTCGGTCGAAGGCGCCCAGAGCGCGAAGTCCACCGCGCCGGCTTGCACGGTGGCGCCAAACGGCATGCGATGCGTTCGGGCGCTCATGGCCGGACGTCCGGACGGCTCAGCACCACGAGCGAGCGGCACTGCAGCGGATAGCTGGGTTCGGCCCAGGCGGGCGCCAGCGCGGCGGCGTCCTCGGTGGTGGGCGGTGGCGAGTTGCTCGCGGTGTCCACCAGCAGCCGCCAGGTGCCGTAGGGCGTGGCGGGCAGCGTGAAGGGGATCTCGTCGTGGTGGGCGTTCATGAGCACCAGGAAGTCGTCGTCGTGCTGCGCCTCACCGCGCGGACCGCGGTCGGCGATGCCGCCGCCGGGGATGTACATGGCGATGCAGCGCGCGTTGGTGTCGCTCCAATCTTCTTCACGCATCTCGGCGCCGTCGGGCTTGAGCCAGAGCACGTCGGTCACGGTCTCGCCCTTGGCGGGCTTGCCCGCGAAGAAGGTGCGGCGCCGGAACGACGGGTGCGAGCGCCGCAGCGCGATCATGCGTTCCACGAAGGTGGTGAGCGCCAGGCGCTCGGGGGTGGAGGTCCAGTCCAGCCAGCCGAGGGCGTTGTCCTGGCAGTAGACGTTGTTGTTGCCCTGCTGGGTGTGGCCGCGCTCGTCGCCGGCCAGCAGCATGGGCACGCCCTGCGAGAGCAGCAGCGTCGCGAGCAGGTTGCGCTTCTGGCGCTCGCGCAGGCTCACCACCTCGGGGTCGTCGGTCGGCCCCTCGGCGCCGCAGTTCCACGACACGTTGTGGCTGTTGCCGTCGCGGTTGTCCTCGCCGTTGGCCTCGTTGTGCTTGTCGTTGTACGACACCAGGTCGTGCAGCGTGAAGCCGTCGTGCGCGGTGATGAAGTTGATGCTGGCGCTGGGCCGCTTGCCCGACCAGCCGTACAGGTCTTCGGAGCCGGTGACGCGCTTGGCCACCTCGCCGATGAGGCCGCCGTCGCCCTTCCAGAAGCCGCGCAGGCCGTCGCGGTACTGGTCGTTCCACTCGGCCCAGCCGAGCGGGAAGTTGCCCACCTGGTAGCCGCCGTGGCCCAGGTCCCAGGGCTCGGCGATGAGCTTCACCTTGTTGAGCGTGGGGTCCTGCCGGATCGCATCGAAGAAGCCGCCGAGGTTCTCGACCTTGCCCGACTCGCGCGCGAGCGCCGAGGCCAGGTCGAAGCGGAAGCCGTCGACGTGCATTTCCTCGGCCCAGTAGCGCAGCGAGTCCATCACCAGCTGCAGCGCATGCGGCTGCTCCAGGTTGACGGTGTTGCCGCAGCCTGTGAAGTCGTCGTAGTAGCGGCGATTGTCCGAATTGATGATGTAGTAGGAGGCGTTGTCCACCCCGCGCATCGAGAGCGTCGGCCCGAGCTGGTTGCCTTCGCAGGTGTGGTTGTAGACCACGTCCAGGATCACCTCGATGCCGGCGGAATGCAGCGTCTTGACCATGGTCTTGAACTCCTTCACCTTGCCCGAGGCGCTGTAGCGCATTTCGGGGGCGAAGTAGCCGAAGGTGTTGTAGCCCCAGTAGTTCTGCAGGCCCTTCTCGGCCAGGTGGCGGTCGTTCAGGAAGCTGTGCACCGGCAGCAGCTCGACCGTGGTCACGCCCAGGCGCTTGAGGTAGTCGACCACGGGCGCGCAGCCCAGCGCGGCGTAGGTGCCGCGCAGCTCGGGCGGCACGTCGGGGTGCGTCATGGTGAAGCCGCGCACATGCATCTCGTAGATCACCATGTCCTGCGAGGGCACCGCGGGACGGCGGTCGTCGCCCCAGGTGAAGGCGGTTTCCAGCACGCGGCCCTTGGGCATCAGCGGGGCGCTGTCGCGGCGGTCGAAGGACAGGTCTTCGCGCTTGCTGCCGACCGTGTAGCCGTAGAGCGCATCGCCCCAGCGCAGGTCGCCCACCAGGTCCTTGGCGTAGGGGTCCAGCAGCAGCTTGTGGGCGTTGAAGCGGTGGCCCTCCTCGGGCTTGTAGGGTCCGTGCACGCGGTAGCCGTAGGCCTGGCCGGGGCGCGCCTCGGGCAGGTAGCAGTGCCACACGCCGTCGGTGCGCTCGCGCATGGTGATGCGCTGCAGCTCATGGCGGCCGCGCTCGTCGAACAGGCACAGCTCCACCTTGTCGGAGTGCTGCGAGAACAGCGCGAAGTTGACGCCCTCCCCGTCCCAGGTGGCGCCGCGCGGATAAGGCCTGCCGGGCCAGACGGCCGTGATCGTTGGATTGGTTTTTCGTGTCATTCAGGTGGCCGGATTCAAAAGAGAGAAAGTCGGGTATGCGGGTATCAGCGGCGGGTTCAGCGCGGTGGACGGTCGTTGTCGAATCGCGTGGGCGTGACCACGGGGGTGGCGGCGGTTGGCTGCGGCGGCAAGGGCGTCTTGCTGTCCTTGATCTGCCGGGGCCACCAACGCTCGATCTGCGTCTTTGCCCAGTCCTTGCCGGCCAGCCCGAATGCCAGGGCCAATGCAAAAACCACGCCCGCCAAGATCACTAGGAAGCTCTCGCGGATGATGTCGCCGCCCACCTTGATCTGGTCCAGCGCGATCAGGATCACGAAGGCCATCACCGCGTACTGCGCCACCTTGCCGAAAAGCGCCGCGTCATGCACCTTCACGCCGCGGAAATAGCTGCCCACGGCCTCGCCCACGAAGCGCGCAAAGTAAGAGCCGAAGGCCAGCACCAGCAGCGCCACGAACACGTTCGGCACGAACCAGACGATGCGGCCCAGCAGGTCGGCGATGTAGCTCAGGCCCATGCCGTTGAAGGCGATGAGCAGCGAAGCCAGGATCACCAGCCAGTAGGTCAGGATGCCGAAGAGGCTGCTGGTGTCGCCCGCCAGGCCGCCCTGCCGCAAGAAGTTGTCCAGCCCCGCGCGCTCGGTGAGCACGTTGAAGTTGATGGCGCGCAGCGCGCGGGTCACCGCAAAGCGCGCCGCCTTGGCGACGAGCCAGCCGACAAAGACCACCACCAGCCCGATCAGAAGGCGCGGGATGAATGCGCCGACCTGGTAGAGGATGGCGCGCAGCGGCTCCAGGTGAATGCCGAAATTTTCCATGGTGTGTTGTGTCCTCGATGTGGTGTGGGTGGCGTCAGGCGCGGTGTGCGGGCTGCTGGATCAGCGCAAGCACGCCATGCAGCGGAACCTGCGCCCAGTCGGTGCGGTTGTTGAGTTCATAGCGCAACTCGTAGAGGGCCTTCTCGAGTTCGAACAGCGCGAGCAGTTCGGTATCGACGGCGGCGCCGTAGCCCGCCAGGAAGGCCTCGCGCGTGGCCTGCTCCCAGGCGATGGCCGGGGCGGCGAGCCGCTCGGCCTCGTCGGTGCTCTGCGCCACCCGGCGCAGCGCCGACCAGCGCGCATAGTTGAACGAACGCAGCATGCCCGCCACGTCGCGCAGCGGCGAACTCTTGGCGCGCCGCTCCTCGAAGCTGCGCGCGGGCTCGCCTTCGAAGTCGATGATGACGAAGTCGTTGTCCTTCACCAGCACCTGGCCCAGGTGGTAGTCGCCGTGGTAGCGGGTCTTGGTGCCGCTGCCTTCGGCCGGGCGCCGGGCCTCGATGCCGGCCTGCAGCGCGGCGGCCGCGTCCAGCAGCGTGCGCGCATCGGCCTGCACCGCCGGCGGCAGCAGGTCGAAGCGTTCGCGCAGGAGCGCGAGCGTGACGGTCGCGTCGTGCGCGGCATGCGTCTTGAAGCCCGCGAAGTCGGCGGCCGCCAGCGGCTCGGGGTCGAAGGCGGCCGCGCCGGTGCGGGTGGCCAGCGCCTGGTGCAGCTCGGCCGTGCGCCGGCCCAGCGTGGCCATGAGCGCCAGGAAGCCGCCGTGCATGGCCGCCACATCGGTGCCCTCGGGCGTGGCGCCGTCGGTGGTGGCCACGTCGCGCAGGAAGCGCTCCAGGTAGCCCAGCGTGTAGTCCCAGCCGTCGCCCTGGTTGGCGACATAGCTCTGCACCATCGCGAGCGTGATCGTGCGTCCGTCGTTGCTCAGATACTCCAGACCGCCCAATACTGGCACGCAGTGCGGATAGCCCACCTCGGTGAGGAAGCGGCCCATCTCCAGCTCGGGGTTGATGCCCTCGCGCACGTGGCGGTAGCCCTTGAGGAACAGGGTTTCGTCGAGCGTGAGCACCGTGTTGCTGCTCACCCCGCTGGGACGACCGACGGACAGCGCATCGACATCGACCGCCATCTGCGCGAATGCCGCCGTCGGCTTGAAGACCAGCTTGCCGCCGTTGGTCGCGAGTTCGGCGCCGGTGCCGATGGTGCGCACCAGTTCGCGGCAGAAGGCCTCGTCGTAGAAGGCGTCGCCCATCAGGCCGACCTGCGCCTGTTGCCGCACCCTGGCAAGCGCGGCCTGCGCCACGCCGGCCATCCGTTCTTCGTCGCGCTCTTCCCAGGCCAGCGCGAGCGGCATGAAGTAGGCGGCGCCGCCGGACGAGCCGTCCAGCTCCAGGTCGAGCAAGGGCAGCAGCCAGCTCTGGCCGTTCGCTTCCCAGACCGCGTGATCGACGATGCGCGCGCGGCGGATGGCGGTGCCCTTGGAGGCATACCAGCGCTGGATCTCGATGTGGCGCGGCAGCGTCTCCAGCTCGAACTGGGTGCGCATGCGCTCGGACATGCCGATGCGCCACGGCATCACCCGCTCGCGGAAGAAGCTGGTCCAACCGTCGAACAGCACCAGCGTGGGCCACTCCTGCAGCGCCACGCCCTGCTCGTGCCAGCTGGGCGCATCGGCCTCGGCCGTGAGCTTGAACCAGTAGAAGCCGTACGAGGCCAGCGTGAGCAGATACGGCAGTTCGCCGATGGGCGGAAAGGGCGCGCGGCCCAGCATCTCGATGGGCACGAAGCCCTTGAACTCCGACAGGTCGAGCTCCACCGGCTGCGCGGCGCGCGAGAGGTTGAAGACGGTGAGGATCACGTCGCCTTCGTACTCGCTCAGGTACGCCAGGATCTTGCGGTTGCCAGGCTTCAGGAACCGGCGCTTGCCGCGGCCGAAGGCGTGGCTGGTCTTGCGCACCGCGAGCATGCGCTTGGTCCAGTTCAGCAGCGAGCTGCTGTCGCGCGCCTGCGTCTCGACGTTGAGGGCTTCGTAGCCGAACATCGGGTCCATGATGGGCTGCAGGTACAGGCGCTGTGGGTCGGCGCGCGAGAAGCCGGCATTGCGGTCGGGACTCCACTGCATGGGCGTGCGCACGCCGTTGCGGTCGCCCACGAACACGTTGTCGCCCATGCCGATCTCGTCGCCGTAATAGATGATGGGCGAGCCCGGCATCGACAGCAGCATGCCGTTCATGAGCTTGACGCGGTCCAGGTCGTTTTCCATCAGCGGCGCGAGGCGCCGGCGAATGCCCAGGTTGATGCGCGCGCGCGTGTCGGCGGCGTACATGGTGTACATGTAGTCGCGCTCCTTGCTGGTCACCATCTCGAGCGTGAGCTCGTCGTGGTTGCGCAGGAAAATGGCCCACTGGCAGCCTTCGGGAATGTCGGGCGTCTGCGCCATGATTTCCACGATGGGGTGGCGGTCTTCCTGCGCGATGGCCATGTACATGCGCGGCATCAGCGGGAAGTGGTACGCCATGTGGCATTCGTCGCCGTCGCCGAAGTATTCGCGCACGTCCTCGGGCCACATGTTGGCTTCGGCCAGCAGAAAGCGGTTCTTGTATTCGGCGTCGATGGCCGCGCGCAGCTGCTTGATGACCGCATGCGTCTCTGGCAGGTTCTCGTTGCTGGTGCCGTCGCGCTCCACCAGGTAGGGAATGGCGTCCAGGCGGAAGCCGTCCACGCCCATGTCCAGCCAGAAGCGCATCGTCTTCAGGATGGCTTCCATCACCTTCGGGTTGTCGAAATTCAGGTCGGGCTGGTGGCTGAAGAAGCGGTGCCAGAAGTACTGCTTGGCCACCGGGTCCCAGGTCCAGTTCGAGGTTTCGGTGTCGGTGAAGATGATCCGCGTGCCCTGGTAGATCTGGTCGGTGTCGCTCCACACGTAGAAGTCGCGCTCGGGCGATCCGGGCGGCGCCAGGCGCGCGGCCTTGAACCACGGATGCTCGTTCGAGGTGTGGTTGATGACCAGCTCGGTGATGACGCGCAGGCCCCGCTTGTGGGCCTCGTCCATCATCTGGCGAAAGTCCGCGAGCGTGCCGTACTGCGGGTGCACGTCTTCGTACTCGGAAATGTCGTAGCCGTCATCGCGCAGCGGCGACGGATAGAAAGGCATCAGCCAGATGGTGTTGACCCCCAGTTCCTTCACATAGTCGAGCTTGGCGGTGACGCCCTGGAAGTCGCCCATGCCGTCGTTGTTGGAGTCGAAGAAGGCCTTGACGTTGAGCTGGTAGATGACCGCGTCGCGGTACCACAGCGGATCGTCGCTGGTGTCGATCTCCACGGTTTCCAGGGCAATGTGGGATACGGGTGCATTCATTGGCAATCGACCTCAGAGAAAGTAATCGAAGTCGCGCTCGTCGCCATGGCGGCGACGGACCACGAAGATGTGCGCGGGCGCGCTGTGGGGGTCCAGGCGCACGTAGTGCCAGTCGCCCTCCCACAAAAAGCGCTGGTCGCTCAGGAGGTCGTGCATCTGGAACGCCTGGCCGGGTTTCACGCCCACGCTGCCGGGCTCCAGCCCGACCCAGCCCGACTGCGGGGTGTGCGGATCGAGGTTGACCACGGTGACGATCACGTTCTCGCCGTCGGGCGATTCCTTGGCGTAGGCCAGCAGCTTGTCGTTGTCCACATGCAAAAAGCGCAGGCCGCGGTCCCACTGCAGCGCGGGGTTCTCGCGCCGGATGCGGTTCACCCGCGCGATGAAGGGCGCGAGGCTCGCGGGGTCGTCGTGGTTCCAGTGGCGCAGCTGGTACTTTTCGGAGTCCAGGTATTCCTCGCTCGCCGGTCCGCGCGGCAGGTGCTCGCGCAGCTCGTAGGTCGGGCCGTAGATGCCGTAGTTGGCCGCGAGCGTGGCGGCCAGCACCAGGCGCGACATGTACACCGAAGGCTCGCCGGTCTGCAGCTGCTCGTGCAGGATGTCGGGCGTGTTGGGCCAGGCGTTGGGTCGGAAGTAATCGACGCCGGGGCCGCTGGAGAGCTCGGTGAAGTAGTCCTGCAGCTCTTCCTTGGTGTTGCGCCAGGTGAAGTAGGTGTACGACTGCGAGAAGCCCAGCTTGGCCAGGCGGTGCATCACCTTCGGCCGCGTGAAGGCTTCGGCCAGGAAGATGGTTTCAGGGTGCTCGCGCTTGACCTCTCCGATGACCCACTCCCAGAACGGGAAGGCCTTGGTGTGCGGGTTGTCGACGCGGAAGATGCGCACGCCCTCGCCGATCCAGTGGTCGAACACGCTCTTGAGCTCGGCCCATAGGCCGCGCCAGTCTTCGCACTCGAAGTTGAAGGGGTAGATGTCCTGGTACTTCTTGGGCGGGTTTTCCGCGTACTGCACGGTGCCGTCGGGGCGCCAGCGGAACCAGTCGGGATGCGCCTTCACGTAGGGGTGGTCGGGCGCGCACTGGAAGGCGATGTCCAGCGCGATCTCCAGGCCTTGCGCGGCGGCGCTCGCCACCAGGTGGCGAAAGTCTTCGGCGGTGCCCAGCGCCGGAAGAATCGACTTGTGGCCGCCCTCCGCCGCACCGATGGCCCAGGGGCTGCCCACGTCGTCGGGGCCGGCCACGAGCGTGTTGTTGGGGCCCTTGCGCTGCACGCGGCCGACCGGGTGGATCGGCGGGAAGTACAGCACGTCGAAGCCCATGGCGGCGATGGCCGGCAGGCGCTTTTCGACGTCGCGGAAGGTGCCGTGCACGCCGGGCTCGCCGGTGGAACGCGGAAAGAGCTCGTACCAGGTGCTGAAGCGCGCGCGCTCGCGGTCGGCCACCAGCGGCAGCTCGACCGGGTGGCGCACGGCATGGCGGCGGTCGGGATGGCGGCGGGCCAGCTCGGCGTATTCGTCGTCCAGCGCCAGGGCCTTGAGCGAGGTCACGTCCGCGGCCGGGTTGGCGGCGCTCGCATCGAGCTCGGTGGCCCAGCGCTGCAGCGCGGCGCTGTCGGCGCCCTCGGCGCGCGCGGCGGCGGCGGCGATTTCCAATGCGCCCACCTGCGCGGCGATGCGCACGTCGTCGGGATCCACGCGCCGCGTCATCTCGCTGCGCCACGAATCGAAGGGGTCGACCCAGGCGACGGCGGAATACACATAGCGCCCCAGCGACGGTGGCGAAAACGCGGCTTCCCACACGTCGTTGCCCAACGGCTTCATCGGCACTTCGCGGAACTCGGCCTGCTCATGGGCGCGCCAACACAGCTGCACGCGCACGACGTCGTGCCCGTCGGTGAAGCAATGGGCGCGCACGACCACGCGCTCGCCGGCCACGCACTTCACGGGGAAGCGGCCGTTGTCCACGCAGGGCAGCACCGCATCGATGACGGCACGGACGGCGCCGTTGGTCAGCTGGATGTCGGCGGTGGCGTTGGATGTGGAAGCGGCAGCGGTACCGGTGTCTGTCGCCGCGTTGGCGGCGGTCTTCGTCGAGAAAAGATTCTTCATCACGGACGATGCTCCAGGATCAGCGTGGACAGCGGCGGCAAGGTGATGCACACCGAATGCCTGTGTCCGTGGGAACGCACGGGCGCCGCTTCGACGCCCCCGAAATTGCCCCAGCCCGAGCCGCCGAATTCGGCGGCGTCGGTGTTGATGAGCTCGCGCCAGTGCCCGCCCAGCGGCACGCCGAGCAGGTAGTTGGTGCGCGGCACCGGGGTCATGTTGCTCACGACCAGCAAGGGCGGGCTGCCGTCGCTGGCCTTGCGCAAGAACGCAAAGACGCTGGTGTCGGCTTCGTCGGCCGCAACCCACTCGAAGCCGTCTGAAGAAAAGTCGAGCTGGTACAGCGCGGGCGAGGCGCGGTACACGCGGTTGAGCTGGGCCACCAGCCGCTGCATGCCGCCATGGCCTTCCTGCTCCAGCACCCACCATTCGAGTTCGCCGTCGTGCGTCCACTCGCGGCGCTGGGCGAACTCGCCGCCCATGAAGAGCAGTTTCTTGCCCGGATGCGCCCACATGAAGCCGTAGAGCGCGCGCAGGTTCGCAAACTGCTGCCAGGTGTCGCCCGGCATCTTGTTGATCAGCGAGCCCTTGCCGTGCACCACCTCGTCGTGCGAGAGCGGCAGCACGAAGTTCTCGTTGAAGGCGTACACCAGCGAAAAGGTCAGCTTGTGGTGATGGTGCTTGCGGTGCACCGGCTCCTCGGCCATGTAGTCGAGCACGTCGTGCATCCAGCCCATGTTCCATTTCTCGCCGAAGCCCAGGCCGTCCATGTCGGTGGGGCGCGAGACGCGCGGCCAGGCGGTGGACTCCTCGGCGATGGTGAGGGTGTCGGGGTGCTCGCGGTAGACCGCGCGGTTCAGCGTCTGCAGGACATCGATGGCCTCCAGGTTCTCGCGGCCGCCGTTGCGGTTGGGAATCCACTCGCCGTGCTTGCGCGCGTAGTCCAGGTAGAGCATCGACGCAACCGCATCCACGCGCAGGCCGTCCAGGTGGTACATGTCGAGCCAGAAAAGCCCCGACGACACCAGGAAGCTGCGCACCTCGGGCCGGCCGTAGTTGAAGATGGCCGAGCTCCATTCGGGGTGGAAGCCCTGGCGCGGATCCGCGTGCTCGTACAGGTGCGTGCCGTCGAAGTAGCCCAGGCCGTGCTCGTCGGTCGGAAAGTGCGAGGGCACCCAGTCCAGCAGCACGCCGATGCCCTGCTGGTGAAGGTGGTCGACCATGTACATGAAGTCCTGCGGCGAGCCGAAGCGCGACGTGGGCGCGAAGTAGCCGGTGGTCTGGTAGCCCCAGGAGCCGTAGAAGGGATGCTCGGTCACGGGCATCAGCTCCACATGGGTGAAGCCCATCTTGTTGGCGTAGTCGGCCAACTGGTGCGCAAGTTCGCGGTAGCCGAGAAACTCGCCGTCGCGGCGGCGCCAGGAGCCCAGGTGGACCTCGTACACCGACTGCGGCGCATCGAGCGCATTGCGCGCGGCGCGGGTTGCCATCCAGTCGGCATCGCCCCATTCGTAGGAAAGCTCGCAGATGCGGGACGCGGTCGCGGGTGGCGGCTCGGCGCTGAAGGCGACGGGGTCGGCCTTGTCCACCGTGTAGTTGCCATGGCGCGAGCGGATGCGGTACTTGTAGGCCTGGCCGATCGCGGCATGGGGCACATGGCCTTGCCAGATGCCCGAGCCGTCGGCACTCGGCGTCAGCGGATCGGCGTCGCCGGACCAGTAGTTCCAGTCTCCCACCACGCTGACCGACTCCGCATTGGGCGCCCAGACGGCGAAATGGGCGCCGCCCTCTTCAGACGGATGGCAGCCCAGCAGGTTGTGAAGGCGGGAGTGGGTTCCCTCCCGGAAAAGATAAGCGTCTTGCTCGCTCTGGAGTGAATGTTTCAACGGCACCGGCATTCCTTGAATTGAAGGCCAGCGGAGGGGTTGTTCAATGAACGACTCCGCCTCTCGCGTGGCTCCAGATCAATTTGCAAGGCCGGCGCAGGCCGCGGTTACGGTCTGCACCGACGCGCCGTGTCGGAGAGTTGCCCGTGTGGCCCGTGTGCCCGACCTCAGGCCCGCGGGGCGCCCGCGTGCAGCGCCGCAGCCCGGATCAGGCGCAGGCCGGCTGTGCTTGCAGGCCCGCGCCAGCCTGGTGCATGGCGGGCGCGGCATCGCGCCGCACGGAAAAATCGTCGAGCGTCAGCGTGATCGGCTGCCGCGCACGCGAGCGGTAGCGGGCAATCGCCGCACCACCGATCTGGTCGAAATGCCTGATGCACACGTCCAGCAGCCGGTCGCCCGCCTCGCGCGCGCCGAATTCGTCGCGCAGCGTGTTCTCGGAAATCTGGGCCACCACGCGCGGGCCGCCCGGCCCGTCGGGGTAGACGGCGAAGCGCACCGTCGCGGTGTCGAAACAGTAGATGCCTTCGAAATCCATGTTGTCTCCTGTCCTTATGTGGTGCGCCGTTTCATTCGCGCCCGCGCGCCATTCGGTGCGGTGAGCATTGAGCACCCATCCCGGCGAGTGCCGGGATGGACGTGCGCCCGTGTTCGTGCAGGAATCGGCCTACAGACATGGCGCGCGGCACCTCTTGGCGCCTACACGCGGGGCGGATCGGTGTCGCGCGCCGGGTGGCGATGCAGGCCCACGGCGGCGATGAAATCAACCGCGGCAGCGTCCGCCTGCGCGGCGTCCGCGAGGATCAGGCCGGGGTCGTCCGAACCGTCGGGCAGGCTCATCGGAATGCCCGCTTCGGCCAGCAGCGCCTGCGAGGCACCGAGCGCGAGGATGGTCTTGCAATGGCGGTACTGGTCCTTGACGAACTCCATCGAATGGCCATCGGCGGCCAGCGCCTCTACCGCCGCAAGACCGTCGGGCAGCACCAGGGCATCGAACAGGAAACCGGGGCTGTTTTCCATGCTCGCGTCGGCTTCCAGGGTTTCGCCTCCGGCGGCCTTGTAGGCACCCAGGCGCGGCCCGACCAGGCGCGGCACGGCGCCTGCCTGCACCAGCGCGCTCACCAGCTTGCCGATGGATGCGCCTTCGACACCGTCGGCCACCAGGATCGCAACCTTGCGCGTGCGGATGCCGCCGTCGCCGGGGCGGGCCAGCAGCGACAGCGCAGGCGATTTGTCGACCTCGGGCGCGGCCGGTGTCTCCATCGCCTTGGGCAAGGGCGCCGGCAGTTCCATGCCCAGCCCCTTTGCCACCATCGCCGCGAGCGCAGGCGAAGCGTTGAGCAGGCTCGCCACCACGCGCTCGCGCACCGCGGGCACCGTCACCTTGGACAGCTCGAAGCGGAAGGCGGCGGCAATGTGCGCCTGCTCCGCCGGCGTCTGGCTCTCGAAGAAGAGTGTGGCCTGCGTGTAGTGGTCGGCGAACTTCTCGGGCTTCACGCGCAGCTTGTCGCTGCTCTCCTTGGCGTCGATGCGCTTGGCGATGCTCGCGAAGCCCTGCCCCGCACCCGCCTGGAACGGGCAGCCGCCGGCCAGCGAATTGGGTTCGTAGGCAACGCGCCCGCGATGGATGGCCTGCCGATGCATGCCGTCGCGCTGGTTGTTGTGCACCGGTGCAATCGGCGCGTTGATCGGCAACTCATGGAAGTTGGGGCCGCCCAGGCGCGTGATCTGCGTGTCCACGTACGAATGGATGCGGCCTGCCAGCAGCGGGTCGTTGGTGAAGTCGATGCCGGGCACCACATGCGCGGTGCAGAACGCCACCTGCTCGGTTTCGGCAAAGAAGTTGTCGGGGTTGCGGTTGAGCACCATGCGCCCCACGATCTGCACCGGCACCAGCTCTTCGGGAATGATCTTGGTCGCGTCGAGGATGTCGAAGCTGAACTGCTCGGCCTGCTCTTCCGTGAAGATCTGCAGGCCCAGTTCCCACTCGGGGTACTCGCCGGCCTCGATGGCCTCCCACAGGTCGCGGCGATGGAAGTCAGGGTCGGCACCCGAAATCTTCACCGCCTCGTCCCACACCAGCGAATGCGTGCCCAGCTTGGGCTGCCAATGGAACTTGACGAGCACCGACTCTCCGGCTTCGTTCACGAGGCGGAAGGTGTGGACACCGAAGCCCTGCATCATCCGGTAGCTGCGCGGAATGGCGCGGTCGCTCATCTGCCACATCAGCATGTGGGTCGATTCGGGCATGAGTGAGACGAAGTCCCAGAAGGTGTCGTGCGCCGACGCGGCCTGCGGCATGCCGTGGTGCGGCTCGGGCTTGACCGCATGGACGAGGTCGGGGAACTTCATCGCGTCCTGGATGAAGAAGACGGGCATGTTGTTGCCCACCAGGTCCCAGTTGCCTTCGTCGGTATAGAACTTGACGGCGAAGCCGCGCACGTCGCGCGCGGTGTCCTTGGAGCCGCGCTCGCCGGCCACGGTGGAAAAGCGCACGAACACCGGCGTGACCTTGCCGGCCTCCTGGAAAGGCGCGGCGCGGGTGTGCTTCGTCAGCGGCTCGTAGCACTCGAAGAAGCCGTGCGCGCCCGAGCCCCGGGCATGCACGATGCGCTCGGGAATGCGCTCGTGGTCGAAGTGCGTGATCTTCTCGCGCAGGATGAAGTCTTCGAGCAGCACCGGGCCGCGCGCGCCAGCCTTCAGCGAGTTCTGGTTGTCCGCGATCGGGACACCCTGGTTGGTGGTGAGGCGTTGCCCGCCGGAGTCGACCCGCACCCGGGTCAGCGTATCGATGGTGGCGTTCTCGCCTTCGGAAATCGCCGAGCCGGTCTTGTCGGAGGCGTTCGCTTCCGACAGCGTGCTGCCGCCTGGCAAGCGCGAGGCCGGCTTCGCAATGAGCCCGACGGGCGCCTCGGGCGTGTGCTCCATCGGCTTGTTGGTGTTGGCGGGCATCGCCGCGGCGAGCGCCTGCGTGTCGATTGCCTTTTGGGCGGGCACATCGCCCTTGCCTGCGGCGGCGGGCGCGGGATGTGCGGGTGCGCTGTCGGTGTTGCGTGCCGCCGCGCGTGCGGCGTCGAGTGCGGCTGTCGGCGCCGCGCTCGTCTTGGGTTCTTTGGGGGTTTTGGCCATGAAGGATTCGTCCGGGTTCGTGAGGTGGAAACTTCAACCTAGTCCCGTGCCTGTGGCGGTTTTGTAGGACGCGGCAGCAAATTTCTCGGTGGCTGCGATGTCGGACGCGGCGGCGCACCCAGGCAACAAAAAATGCAGGCTGATGGCAGCGTGAAGCGGCCCCGTCCCACGCGCCCGCCGAGCGACGGTGGCATCGTGTGAACTTGTCTTCAAACCCTACCCAGATCACCGCCCGCATCACCTCCCAGGTCGAATTTCGCGCGGGCGACGGCCCGCTGCTGGAAATTCCCGAGGGCGAATGCCAGGTCATCATCGACGCCGACAGCGCGGTGCTCACCTGGATCGAGGAAGACCAGCCGATGACGGCCGCGATTCCCAAGATCGAATTCGACCGATTCATAGAATCGGGCGCAATCGTGCTGGGCGAGAGCTGAGCCTCTTCCTGGGCTCATCTCAGGTTGATTGCGGCCAAGGCGGGCGGGATTCCTACGCGCATGGAGGACGGCCCTGCAAGGTCGCGCAGGACAACATCCCGTGTTGTTCCGGCGGCGTTGAAACGCCTCTCCCCTGTGGCATTGTTCCGACCTCCCCGCGCCACGCGGTTCCTCGGCCAACCCACTGGAGCAACCACCCATGATCAAGATCGGCATCGTCGACGACCACGCGGTCGTCCGCTCAGGCCTCAAGGCTTTCTTCTCCACTTTTGTTGACTTCCGCGTCGTCGGGGAAGCCGGCACGGGCCGCGAAGCGATCGACATGGTTCGCACGACGGACATGGACGTGCTGGTGATGGACCTCTCGATGCCCGGACAAAGCGGCATCGACGCGCTCGCGATGGTCCGCGCGAAGGCGCCCCAGCTGGGCGTGCTGATCCTGAGCGGCTATCCGGAAGAGCACTACGCGGTCAACCTGATCCGCCAGGGCGCCTCGGGCTACCTCAACAAGGAATGCGCGCCGGAAGAAATCGCCAATGCCATCCGCACGGTCGCGCTGGGTCGCCGCTACATCTCGGCGTCGGTGGCCGAACTGCTCGCGGGGCAGCTGGAGCGCAAGGACAGCGAACCGCCGCACAAGCACCTGTCGGAGCGCGAGTTCCAGGTGTTCCTGAAGCTGGCCAAGGGCGAATCGGTTGGCAGCATCGGCGAGGCGCTGTCGCTGTCGGTCAAGACCATCAGCACCTACCGCACGCGGCTCATGGAGAAGATGAACCTCTCCACGAACAGCGACCTGACCTACTACGCCATCAAGACCCAACTGATCGATTGATCGATTGATCGAGCACCCGGCCCGTTTCAAAGTGAGGCACCGCGGAACGTTCAAGACGATCTTCTGGACTTTCGTTCTGACGGTCGCGGCGACGCTGCTGGTGCTCAACTTTGCGAGCGGCGAGAAAAAACTCGACGAGCAGGTGCGCCGCGAGTACGCGCTGCACGATGCGCAGTACCAGCGCGCGCTGGGCGTGATGCTCGGCCCGCCCATCACCGGCGGCAACCGCTTCGAGGCGCTGTACAACGGTGACGCGATCTTTCCGCCGATGCTCGCGGCCATCCGCGCCGCCAGGCACAGCATCACCTTCGAGACTTACATCTACTGGTCGGGCGACATCGGCCGCGCATTTGCGGATGCGCTGTCGGAACGCGCGCGGGCCGGCGTCAAGGTGCATGTGCTGCTCGACTGGGTGGGCAGTGCCAAGGTGGACGACGAGTTCATCCGGGAGATGGAGGGCGCGGGCGTGCAGATCCGCAAATTCCACAAGCCCGACTGGTACGACATCGCGCGCATGAACAACCGCACCCACCGCAAGCTCTTGGTGGTCGACGGGCGCATCGGCTTCACCGGCGGCGTGGGCATTGCCCCCGAGTGGACCGGCAATGCGCAAGACCCCGAACACTGGCGCGATTCGCACTACAAGGCCGAAGGGCCGGTGGTGGCGCAGATGCAGGCGGTGTTCATGGACAACTGGGTGAAGGTGTCGGGCGATGTGCTGCACGGCGAGCGCTACTTTCCGCCGCTGCCCGCGGTGGCTTCCGCGGCAGAGGGTCGCGCTCAGATGTTCAGCAGCTCGCCCTCGGGCGGCAGCGAGAGCATGCATCTGATGTATCTGCTGTCCATTGCGGCGGCCACCAAGACCATCGACCTGTCGAGCGCCTACTTCGTGCCGGACGACCTGACCGTGGGGGCGCTGGTGGCCGCCATGCAGCGCGGCGTGCGGCTGCGCATCATCACGCCCGGGCCGATCATCGATTCGCAGACAGTGCGCGCCGCCTCGCGCGCGAGCTGGGGGCCGCTGCTGGAGGCCGGCGCCGAGATCAGCGAATACCAGCCGACGATGTTCCATTGCAAGGTCTTCGTGGTGGACGGGCTTTTGGTGTCGGTGGGCTCCACCAACTTCGACAACCGCTCCTTCCGCCTGAACGACGAGGCCAACCTCAACATCTACGACGAGGCCTTCGCGGCGGCGGAAACGGCGCAGTTCGAAGCGGACCTCAAGCAATCGAAGCGGCTCACGCTGGAGGCCTGGAAAAACCGGCCGCTGCATGAGAAGGCGATGGAAAACGTGGCGTCGCTGCTGTCCGCGCAGCTCTGAGGCCGCGCCCGGCCGGGTGTCGCGAGAATGCCGGTGTAGAACCGCACCGAGACGCGACACGCCACTCATGACGAACCCAGACGCTTCCCTCTCCGCCTCCGACATCGCCCTGATCGACGCCTGCTCACGGGCGTCGCTCGAGCTGCTGCAAAGCAACCTGACGCCGCACGGCATCCTGGCGGCCAGCCGCACCGAGGCGGCGGTGGCGCGGCGCTATACCCGCATCTTCGGACGCGACGCCGCGATCTGCGTGATGGCGATGTGCGGCAGCGGCGTGCCCGCACTCGAACAGGGCGCGGTGGCCAGCCTCGATGCGCTCGCGGCGCAGCAGGCGGCCAACGGACAGATTCCCAAGTACGTGGACCCCGAAGGCCTGGACGCGGACTTCTGGTATCTGGGCTGCATCGACGCCACGCTGTGGTGGCTGATTGCGGTGGACCATGTGCGCCGGCACGGCGGCGTGGGGCCTTCGCATTGGGAGGACGGCGTGGGCCGCGCCATCGGCTGGCTGCTGGCGCAGGAGCACCAGCACTTTCGCCTGCTGCAGCAGAACGAGGCCAGCGACTGGGCCGACATCATGCCGCGCTCGGGCTATGTGCTGTACACCAACGCGCTCTGGTACGACGTGAAGCGCCGCTTTGCGCTGGACCACGCCGAAGCGACGCGGCACCACTTCAACCACCTGTTCAACCCCTTCCAGCAGGACCTGCCCGAATATCACCGGGCCCGCTTGCTGCGGCACTACGCGCGCCGTGGCCGGCAAGACCCGGGCCTGTACCTGAGCTTCGTCAACCTGGCCGTCGTCGGCGACGAGGGGGATGTGTTCGGCAATGTGCTGGCAGTGCAGAGCGGCCTGGCCGACGCGGAGATGGGACGCCGCATCGTGCAGACCATCGGGGAGGCGAATGCCTCGCAGCCCTACCCGGTGCGCGTGGTGCTGCATCCGCTGTCGCGCCAGCACGAACTGTGGCGCCCTTACATGGCGCGCCATCAGCAGAACAGCGTGCACCAGTATCACAACGGCGGCATCTGGCCTTTTGTGGGCGGCTTCTGGGTGATGGCCTTGGCCACGCTGGGGGAGCATGCGCTGGCCTGGTCGGAGCTCGTGCGGCTGGCGCACGTCAATGCGCTGGACGACTGGCGCTTTACCGAGTGGTTCCACGGCCACACGCTGGCGCCGATGGGCATGGCGGGGCAGAGCTGGAATGCGGCTGCTTTTCTGCTGGCCCGGCGCGCCCTGCAGAAGGACGGCGCGAGCTGGTAGCGCCGACTGGCGGTGCTTGCCCGGGTACTTACCGTCAGTTCTGCAGCTTGGCGCCGCATTCCCGCGCCCAGATCGTGGCCTCCAGGCTCAGGAGTGTTTCGACATTGGGCTGGTAGAGGGGACTCTGTGTATTCAGGCTGCCAATCAGTGCCACGACATGGGCGACAGTCTCATCGGAAGGTTTTGCGACCTCGGGGCCGGCCAGGTTGGAAAGTCGTTTCGCCACATCTGCTCTGTTCATTCTGCGAACTTTGCCTCTATCTCACGCAAATGGGAAGCGCTAATTAACCGCTATGTATACGCAGTTACGAAGAATTGACAATTTTGGAATGTAGTGCGTTAGACTTCATTTCGGTAGCCCGCCGTTTTCTCCCTCCTCCCTTCTCAGGGCTACCTTTGCCCGCCTCGTGCGGGCTTTTTATTGGGCCCGCCCCGCAGATGACGGTGACGCGGGCCGCAGCCACGTCATCGGAAGGTGCATATGGGGTTCGGCGCACCATGTTGGGACATACTGGCGCGCAGAAACCATGGGCGCGCCCGCGCCCCACCCGGAGGACCCGACACTGATGGCGCATCCCATCGCCCACATCGTGCGTTTCACACGCCGGCCTCTGTTCTGCCGGGTGGGCCCCAGACATGCCTGAGCTCGCCAGACCGGGAACGAAGGAGATCCGTCTGGGTTGGGCGATGGAAGTCAGTCACCTCAAGCACCAGATACAGGCAGCGGCGAGCTGGGCACCCGAGACGCCCGCCTTGCGCCGGGACCTGGAAATCATGGCCGAGGTGGGCAACGAGGTGTTCGGCGCAGGGACCCACTGGATCGAAGAGCGGACTTGTCCGCCCGCAGACCCGGCGCCCGAGGTGTCCCGCGCCTGAGAACCCCTGCGCGCTTCGGCCCCCGCTAGCTAGGCCTTCCTGGCCCAAGCGCTGCACCAGCCCTTGGCGCTGACCTGCTTGCCCGCAAACAAGGGGCAGTTGCCCTGCGCGTCCGTCGGCTTCGATTGCCACAGGGCGCAGCCATTGCACAGCTGGGCCTTGTCATGCTTCGGGTACTTCTTCGCATCGACCTTCGACGAATCGACGGCATAGCCCAGGGCCATGGCCTGCGGATTTTTTTCATCGAGCGTTGCCTGCGCCAGCGAGTTCGTCGCGGACGCGGACGCCCCCGCCGCGACGAGCGTGATCATGAAAGTACGGCGGCTGGTGTTCATCGTGGTTCCTTGTCGATGTGCGAAACGAAGACCGGGCTGTCCGATGCGGGGTTGAGCTCGTTCAGCCCGCCGAGCACCAGAGCGCCTGTCGCCAGCAAGGTGACGATGCTGAAGCCCAGGAGCTGGAGGGTCGCGTTCAACGTGATGTTCATGGCACAGCCTCGGAGTGGGGTCGTCGATCCGTCGCCGGGGAATTCCGGGACGGCGTTCGGTCGTTCATTGATTCTTGAACGCTCGCCCCCGTGAGACCTTGCGCAGGATCAATGCCGCTAGCGTTGCCCCCGTCTTCGCGCACCGGGATGCGGCGCAAGCCCCCCCGATGGCGCTCCCGCAATAGCCGAAGCCCGGCGCGCGACCTTGATCCAGCGCAAGGCCGCCGGCTGCGCGCACTTCTAGAGTGTTGCCGTTCGCAACCGCGATCCGCACTTCGGCGCCGCCATGGACGGGTCGCTCCTACCCAGGAGAAGAAAATGCAGCCGCACTACTGGACGCCCGACATCACCGTCCGCATTCCCTTCGGATCCACGGAGCTGCGGCGCACCGCCATGCTCCTGGCCGCCGGCGTCCCGCTGGACAGCAGCGGCGAGCCTGCCAGGGGCTTCCTGCATGAGCGCAAGCCCGTCAGGATCGGCGGCGACTCGATCTTCCGCTGGTTCGACACCGGCAGCGCGGGACTGGCACCGTCCACGGCAGCGCCCGAACGCATATCGGCTGCGCAGGGAGCCTGCTGAGGAGCCAGAGGTAAACACGCCGCCCCTGGCGCGCCTCGACGGATGGTGCTGCCGGCGTTCCGGCAGCCGTGGGCTCAATGCCCGCTCGCGCCATGCGCGCCGATGCCGGTCTCCGAGCGCACCTGCTGGGCGATGAAACCGCCGCGGTCGACCCGGGCGCGCGCGCTGCGGTCCAGCACCGAGAACAGCCAGATGCCCACGAACGCGATGCTCATCGAGAACAGGCATGGCGAGGTGTACGGAAACGGCGCCGAGCCCACGGGGTAGCCGAAGGTGGCCTCCCAGACGGAAGGCGAAAGCACCGTCAGCCCCACCGAGGACACCAGCCCGAGGAAGCCGCCGATCACCGCGCCGCGCGTGGTGCAGCCCTTCCAGAGCACCGACATGAAAAGCACCGGAAAGTTGGCCGAGGCGGCGATGGCGAAGGCCAGCGACACCATGAAGGCGATGTTCTGCTTCTCGAACACGATGCCCAGCAGCACGGCCAGCACGCCCAGCGCCAGCGTGGTGATCTTGGACACGCGCAACTCGGCCGCGCTGCCCGCGTCGCCCTTCTTGATGACGGTGGCATACAGGTCATGCGACACCGCCGAGGCGCCCGAGAGCGTGAGGCCCGCCACCACCGCCAGGATGGTGGCAAAGGCCACCGCCGAGATGAAGCCCAGGAACACATTGCCGCCCACCGCATTGGCCAGGTGGATCGCCGCCATGTTGCCGCCGCCCTGAAGCACGCCCTTGGCGTCGAGGAAGTCGGGGTTCGTCAGCACGAAGGTGATGGCGCCGAAGCCGATGATGAAGGTCAGCAGGTAGAAGTAGCCGATCCAGCCCGTGGCCCACATGACCGACTTGCGCGCCTCCCTGGCGCTGGGCACGGTGAAGAACCGCATCAGGATGTGCGGCAGGCCCGCCGTGCCGAACATCAGCGCCATGCCGAAGGAGATGGCCGAGATCGGGTCCTTCACGAAGTTGCCCGGACCCATGATCGACTGCCCGATGCTCGCGGCCACCTGCGCGGTCTTGCCGTCCTTGAGCGCCAGGTCGGTCTTGACCTTGACGGCGCCCGCGAACATCGCCTCGGGGCTGAAGCCGAAGTGCCACAGCACCGACAGGGCCATGAAGCTCGCGCCGCCCAGCAGCAGGCAGGCCTTGATGATCTGCACCCAGGTGGTGGCGGTCATGCCGCCGAAGAGCACGTAGACCATCATGAGCGAGCCCACGATGACCACGGCGATCCAGTACTCCAGGCCGAACAGCAGCTTGATCAGCTGCCCCGCCCCCACCATCTGCGCGATCAGGTAGAACGCCACCACCACCAGCGTGCCCGAGGCCGCGAAGATGCGCACCGGCGCCTGCTTGAAGCGAAAGGCCGCCACGTCGGCGAAGGTGAACTTGCCCAGGTTGCGCAGCCGCTCGGCCATGAGGAAGGTGATCACCGGCCATCCGACCAGAAAGCCGATGGAGTAGATCAACCCGTCGAAGCCGGTGGCCATCACCGCGGCCGAGATGCCCAGGAACGACGCCGCCGACATGTAGTCGCCGGCAATCGCCAGGCCGTTCTGGAAGCCGGTGATGCCGCCGCCGGCGGTGTAGAAGTCCGATGCCGAGCGGGTGCGCGCCGCGGCCCACTTGGTGATGAAGAGCGTGCCCACCACGAAGATCGAGAACATCCCGATCGCGGTCCAGTTGGTGGGCTGCCGCTGGAGCTGGCCCAGGTCCGCGCCCGCGGCGAGTGCCGCTGCCGAGGCAGCGCCCAGCGCGAGAAAGAGGAGCACGGATCGCATGCGAAGGAGACCGGCGTTCATGGCTTGACCGCCTTCTGAACGGCCTTCACCACGGCGTCGGAGAGCGTGTCGAACTCCGCGTTCGCGCGGCGCACGTAGTAGCCGGTGATGGCCACGGTGAAGACGATGACGCCGAAGCCCACCGGCATGCCCAGCGTCATGACGCCGTCGCCGATGCGCCGCGCCAGGAACTCCTTGTCGAAGGCCACCAGCAGCACGAAGCCGTAGTAGACGACGAGCATGAGCACCGCCAGCGTCCAGCCGAAGCGGTCGCGCCGGCGCCTGAGTTGCTTGTATTGCGGATGCGCGGCAATGCGCGCGACCAGATCGTCTTGCATGGGGTATTTCCTGGTGGATGTCGAACGGTGTCCACCGAATTAGGAACGGCACCTCCGCGCCGAAGCTTGCGCTGGCGCAATGTTTTCTTCATCGATGCCGGCAAGATCGCATCACCCCCACGAAAGACACGAGACATGAACGCACCCGATCTCCCGTCCCGCCTTGCGACCTACGCCCCGCCGCAAGCACTTGCCCGCACCGCCCACATCGCCGGCCGCGCCGCGTACGACGCCCTGGCGGCCGAAGCCGAGGCCGACCACGAGGGCTACTGGGCCCGCCTGGCGCGCGAATTCATCGGTTGGAAAACGCCGTTCACGAAGGTGCTCGACAGCAGCGACGCGCCCTACTACCGCTGGTTCGAGGACGGCACCCTCAACGTGTCGTGGAACTGCCTGGACCGCCAGGTGGCCGCCGGCAAGGGCGACAAGGTGGCGATCGTCTTCGAGTCGGACGACGGCAAGGTCACCCGCACCACCTACGCGCAGCTGCTCGCGCAGACCTGCCGCATGGCCAACGCGCTGAAGGCGCGCGGCGTGAAGAAGGGCGACCGCGTCGTCATCTACATGCCGATGTCGGTCGAAGGCGTGGTGGCCATGCAGGCCTGCGCGCGGCTGGGTGCGGTGCATTCGGTGGTGTTCGGCGGGTTCTCGGCGCACGCGCTGCGCGACCGCATCGCGGACACCGGCGCCCAGGTGGTCATCACCGCCGACCAGCAAGTGCGCGCGGGCAAGCAGTTGCCGCTCAAGGCGATGGTCGACGAGGCGCTGGCGCTCGGCGGCTGCGAGGCGGTGACCTCGGTGATCGTCTATCGCCGCACCGGTGCAGCCATTGCCTGGACGCCGCGCGACGTGTGGATGCACGAAGTCACCGAGGCGCAAGGCGACAGCTGCGAGCCCGAATGGGTGGGCGCCGAGCATCCGCTTTTCCTGCTCTACACCTCGGGCTCCACCGGCAAGCCCAAGGGCGTGCAGCACAGCAGCGGCGGCTACCTGCTGCATGCGGCGCTCACCACCCAGTGGACCTTCGACATGCACGACGACGATGTGTTCTGGTGCACGGCCGACATCGGCTGGGTCACCGGCCACACCTACATCGCCTACGGCCCGCTGGCCATCGGCGCGACCGAGGTGGTGTTCGAGGGCGTGCCCACCTTCCCCGATGCGGGGCGCTTCTGGCAGATGATCGAGCGGCACAAGGTCACGGTCTTCTACACCGCGCCCACCGCCATCCGCTCGCTCATCAAGGCCGCCGAATCCAACTCGGCCATCCACCCCGACCGCTACGACCTGCGCAGCCTGCGCGTGCTGGGCTCGGTCGGCGAGCCGATCAACCCGGCGGCGTGGGAGTGGTACCACAAGCATGTGGGCGGCGGCCGCTGCCCGGTGCTCGACACCTGGTGGCAGACCGAGACCGGCGGCCACATGATCACGCCGCTGCCGGGTGCCACCGATCTGGTGCCGGGCTCCTGCACCCTGCCCTTTCCCGGCATCGCCGCGGCCATCGTCGACGAGACCGGCAACGATGTGCCCAACGGCGAGAGCGGCCTCCTGGTCATCAAGAAGCCGTGGCCCAGCATGATCCGCGCAGTGTGGGGCGACGACGCGCGCTACCGCGCGAGCTACTACCCGCCGGAGCTGCGCGGCTACTACCTGGCCGGCGACGGCGCCGCGCGCGATGCGGCCACCGGCTACTTCACCATCGGCGGGCGCATCGACGACGTGCTGAACGTCAGCGGCCACCGCATGGGCACGATGGAAATCGAATCGGCGCTGGTGGCCTGCACCGCCCTGGTGGCCGAGGCCGCGGTGGTCGGCCGGCCCGACGAGACCACGGGCGAGGCGATCTGCGCCTTCGTGGTGCTCAAGCAGCCACGCCCCACAGGCGCGGAAGCCGACCGCCTGGCGGCTGAGCTTCGCGCCTGGATCGGCAAGGAAATCGGCCCCATCGCCAAGCCCCGGGAGATCCGCTTTGCCGACAACCTGCCCAAGACGCGCAGCGGCAAGATCATGCGTCGCCTGCTGCGTTCGGTGGCCAAGGACGAAGCGATCACGCAGGACGTCTCGACGCTGGAAAACCCCGCGATCCTCGATCAACTGACCGAGGCGCATTGAGCACTCATGAAATTACTTGTTGCGATCGACGGATCCAGGAACTCGCAGCGCGCCGTCAAGTACGCGATCAGGCTCGCGCATCTGCTGCGCACCGCGTCGAACAAGATCACGCTCATCAGCGTGCATGACGACACCGGCCTGCGCCATGCCAGGGCCTTCGTCGGCAAGGCGGAGGTCGCGGACTATCTGCGCGAGCTCAGCGAGAAGGAACTCAAACCTGCCAGAAAGCTGCTGAAGGCCGACGGCATCGGCTATGACATGGAGATCCGCACCGGCCACGTGGCGCAGGAGATCGTCGACTGCGCCAATCAAGGCAAGTTCGACATGATCGTTTTGGGCTCGAAGGGCCGCAGCGCCGTGGCGGATCTGCTGCTCGGCTCGGTAGCGCAACGCGTGCTCGCGAACGCGAAGCAGCCCGTCGTGATCGTCAAGTGAATACGGAGAAAAACCATGTCCTTCCTGTCGAACAACGTCGGAACCCTCGACCGCGCTTTGCGCATCGGCGGGGGTGTCTTGCTGATCGGGCTGGCCGCCATGGAGATCGTCGGTCCATGGGGCTACATCGGCGTGGTGCCGCTGCTGACAGGCGTGCTTGGCAGTTGCCCGGCCTACTCGCTGCTTGGCTTCAGCACCTGCGCGCGCAGGTGAGGCTGTAGATCGGATACGGCCTCCATGGTCGTATCGCGGGGCATCGTGTGCTGGTCATGGAGCGCGTTCTTGCAGCCACGCGCCGCCGCGACACTTCACAGGTCAACGCCTTGTTTGCACCACCGGCTTTCTGGACCTTGTCCTACACATCGGCGCCCGCAGAAGAATAGACCTGCAATCTGCACGCGCTCGAAACCAAAGGAACTCGTCCTGATGAAATCCAAGATTCTCAACAAGGGGCCCGAGCGAACCATCGCTCTGGTGTTCGAAAAGGGAGACGAGGTCGTCCCCATCCTCGAGCAATTCGCGAAGGAGCATGCGCTGTCGGCCAGCCGCTTCAGCGCAATCGGTGCGCTGCAGACAGCGGTGCTCGGCTACTTCGACTGGGAGCGAAAAGACTACGACCGCATCGCCGTCGACGAGCAGGTCGAGGTGCTCTCTCTCAACGGCGACATCGCGCTCGATGGCGATCAGCCGACGGTGCATGCGCATGTGGTCCTTGGGCGGCGCGACGGCAGCACGGTCGGCGGGCATCTGCTCCAGGCCACCGTGCGACCGACGCTCGAGGTGCTGCTGATCGAGTCACCGGGCTATCTGCGAAAGACCTGCAACCGCGAAACCGGATTGGCCCTGATCGACATCGACGCCTGAGCGGGCCGGAAAGGCAGCAGACAGCGACGTCGTGCGGAACCGGCAGCGTCAGTCGAGCGTCGCCAGATAGGCCACAATATCCCGCGCGTCCTGCTCGGTCACGCCCATCTCGGGCATGGCGGTGAGTGGATCGACGGTGCGCGTGTGGCGCAACCACCGCACCATGTTGTCCGGCGTGTTGGCGAGCTTGCCGCCGATCATCGCGCGCCTGGCCATGCCGTCCAGCGGCGGCCCGACGTTGGGAAAAGAACCCGTGGTGCCGGGAATCGTGTGGCACGCGTTGCAGGCGTATTGCGTGAGGGCGCGCTGGCCGCGGCGTACGCTGTCGTGTGCATCGCCGGCAGCGCGCGGCCCCGGTCCGCACGCCGGCCCGGTGGGAGCGCCCTGCCCCGATGGCACCATGGGCGCGCTCGCTTCCGCGTACTGCTCTGGCGTCATGTCGGGCAACCGTTCGACGAATGCGACCAGCGTCCACAGGTCTTCGTCGGACAGGCGGTACTCCCATGCGGGCATGCCGCTCATCTTGATGCCGTTCTTCGTCACCCAGTAGAGCTCGCGCGCATTCCAGCGCTGGCGTGCATCCACGAGCGGGCCGGGCAGCGGCTGCATGCTCTTGCCGATGTCGCCCTGGGCCACGCCCGGTGCGCCATGGCATTGCACGCACTTTTCGCGGTAGCAGGCGGCGCCGCGCACCACCATCCCGTCGTCGTCGAGCTTCGGTGGCTCGATGCCGCGCGCCCGCAGGCGAACCGACTGCCGCATCGCCGTCTCCAGCAGCGAGTACACCGGCTGCGTGTGCTGCACTGTTGCGGAGACGTTGTAGAGGCCGCCCCACACCATCCATGCCGCACCCGCGCCCGCAGCCAGGCCGAGCGCCGCGACGGTGAGAAGAATGGTCTTGGGCGTGCCCATTTGGCGGCATTGTCTGACGCGGACCAGCGCATCCGTGTCGGCGCAAGCCGCGTCCGCGCTCGCAGAATCTGAAGATGGCCTTCTACGCCGCCGCCGTCACCGGTGCCCCGCTCATGCATCGGGCGCTTCCGGTGTCTGCCGTGCTGTTGCTCGCAGCCTTCGCGAGCGGCTGCGAACTCACCGAGCGCGCGTTGCCGTACGGCGGCGCATCCTCGGCGCAACGCATCGCGGGCCAGCGGCTGCTCGGGCAATACCAGTGCGGAAGCTGCCATGCCATTCCCGGCGTGCCGATCGCACAGGGCGCGGCCGGCCCGCCGCTCACCGCTTTCGGGCGGCGCAGCTACATCGCCGGCCGCGTGCCGAACCGCCCGGACACGCTGGCCCACTGGATCGTTGCGCCCGCCTCGCTGGTGCCCGGCACCGTGATGCCTTCCATGGGCGTGTCTCCCGCCGACGCTCGCGACATGGCGGCCTACCTGCTGGCGCTCGAATGAGCAACTCGCCTTCGCAATCCGCACTCCAGGCCGCGGGGCCGGTCGCCGACACGCTGCTGGGCGTCACCGGCGTGCTCGTCGTGGGTGCGACGGTGATCTTCATTGGCGTGATGGCGCTGCTCGCGCTGGCGGCCCGCAGGCATGCCGGCACCTTGAACGCGCGCCTGTGGGTCATCGGCGGCGGGGTCGTCTTTCCGGTGGTGGTGCTGGTGGCGCTGTTTGCGTACAGCGAGTGGCACCGCCCGACATGGCGGGCCGTGCCGCCGAAGGATGCGCTCATCGTCGGCATCACCGCGCACATGTGGTGGTGGGAGGTGCGCTACCGCGACCCAGCCACGGGCGCCGAGATCGCCACTGCCAACGAGATCCGCATTCCCGTCGGGCGGCCGGTGTACTTTGGCCTCGGCAGCGCGGACGTGATCCACAGCTTCTGGGTGCCCGCGCTGGGCGGCAAGATGGACATGCTGCCCGGCCGCGTGCAGCACCTGCTGCTGCAGGCCGGCAGCCCCGGCACCTACCGCGGGCAGTGCGCCGAATACTGCGGCGAGCAGCATGCGCGCATGGCGCTGCATGTGGTGGCCGAAGAGCCCGCGGCCTTCGATGCATGGCTGGCCGCGCAGGCCAGGCCCGCGGCACCGCCGCCCTCCCCCGACATCGAACGCGGCCGCGAAGCCTTTCTCGCGAACCGCTGCAATGCCTGCCACACGGTGCGCGGCGTGAGCGAAGAGAGCCGACTCGGCCCCGACCTCACCCACATCGGAAGCCGCCTGTACCTGGGCGCGGGCACGGTGCCCAACACACCCGAACAGCTCGCCGCCTGGGTCGCCCACACGCAGCAGCTCAAGCCCGGCGCGCGCATGCCTTCGTCGAGCGGCCGCATCGACGCGGCGACCCTGCAGTCCATTGCCGCATGGCTAGTCCAACTGAAATGACCGATTCCACCGAACGCCCCGAAGGCGAACGCGAAGCGCTGGAACGCGCGTGGCGCGCGCCGCGCGGCTGGCGCCTGCTCTCGGCGGTCAACAACACGCACATCGGCGTCTTCTACATCGCGACGGCGATGCTCTTCTTCGTGCTGGCCGGCATCCTGGGGCTGATGATGCGTGCGCAGCTCGCGGTGCCGGGGAACGACCTCATCGGCGCGCAAACCTACAACCAGCTCTTCACGATGCACGGCACCGTGATGATGTTTCTCTTCGCGGTGCCCATCGTCGAGGCCATCGCGGTCTACCTGCTGCCGGGCATGCTGGGCGCGCGCGACCTGCCGTTTCCGCGTCTCTCGGCCTATGCGTTCTGGGCCTATGCGATCGGCGGCCTGGCCTTCTTCTGCACGATCTTCTTCGGCGAGTCGCCCGACGGCGGCTGGTTCATGTACCCGCCGCTCACGAGCAAGTAGTTCTCGCCGGGCCGGGGCGCGGACTGGTGGCTGCTGGGCATCGGCTTCATCGAGATCTCGGCCATCGCGGGGGCCATCGAGCTGATCATCGGCATCCTCTTCACGCGCGCGCCGGGCATGACGCTCATGCGCATGCCGGTGTTCGCGTGGGCGATGCTGGTGAGCGCGCTGATGATCGTGTTCGCGTTCCCGGCAGTGATCGCGGCCACCACGCTGCTGGAGATGGAGCGCGCCTTCGACTGGCCCTTCTTCATTCCCGCGCGCGGCGGCGATCCGGTGCTGTGGCAGCACCTGTTCTGGTTCTTCGGGCACCCGGAGGTCTACATCATCTTTTTGCCCGCCGCAGGCATGGTCTCGGTGATGGTGGCAACGCTCGCGCGCACGCCGCTCGTTGGCCACCGCGCGGTGGTGATGGCGCTCATCGGCGTGGGCGTGGTGAGCTTCCTGCTGTGGGCGCACCACATGTTCACCACGGGGCTGGGCAACGTCTCGATGCTGGTGGTGTCGGCGGCCAGCTTCATGGTGGCCATTCCGAGCGGCATGCAGGTGTTCGCGTGGATCGCCACCTTCTGGCGCGGCCGCGTCACGCTCGATGCGCCCACGCTGTTCCTGCTGGGCTTTCACTTCATCTTCGTGCTGGGCGGGCTCACCGGCGTGATGGTGGCGGTGCTGCCCTTCGACTGGCAGGCGCACGACAGCTACTTCATCGTGGCCCATCTGCATTACGTGCTGATCGGCGGCATGGTGTTCCCGGTGTTCGCGGGCTTCTACTACTGGGCACCGGTGTTCAACGGGCATCGCCTCTCGGAGCGCTGGGGCCGCTGGGTGTTCGGGCTGATGTTCGGCGGCTTCAATCTCACGTTCTTTCCGATGCACATCGCGGGGCTCATGGGCATGCCGCGCCGCATCTACACCTACCCGGACGACCTGGGCTGGAACGGGCTGAACATGGCCTCGACCGTGGGCGCCTTCGTGCTCGCGGCCGGCGTGCTGCTCTTCCTCATCGACGCGGTGCGCACCCTGCGCCGCCCCGACAAGGACCACGGCAACCCCTGGGGCGCGGGCACGCTCGAATGGCTGCCCGCGCGCGACTACGGCGTGCGCAGCATTCCCCAGGTCGATTCGCTCTACCCGCTGTGGCGCGAGCCCGACCTGCCGCAACAGGTCGAGGCCGGGCGGCACTGGCTGCCGGGCACCGTGTTCGGGGGACGCGAGACGCTGGTCACCAGCATGCGCGATGCGCGGCCGATGCACCTGCTGAGGCTGCCCACCGACGGCTGGTGGCCGGTGGTGGCGGCCGTGGGCACCGCGGGGTTCTTCCTGCTCCTGACCGCGTCGCAGGTGGTGCTCGCGTTCGCCTTCGGGCTGCTGGCCATCGTCGCCATCCTTCGCTGGCTGTGGGGCTCCGACCAACCGCCGCCGACGGCCACCGCCGACGTGGGACACGGCGTGCGGCTCCCGGTCGGCGCCACGGGGCGCGCCTCGCATTCGTGGTGGGCCGTGATCGTGCTGATCGCGGTGGACATGACGATCTTCGTGTCCTTCCTGTTCGCGCACATCCACCTGTCGATGGCGGCCGAGGTGTGCCCGCCGCCGGGCGCGGCGCTCCCGCCGCTGCGCTGGCCGCTTGCGTCGATGCTGCTGCTGCTGCTGGGCTCTGCCGGCATGGCGGTGGCGGTGCGGACGCTGAGACGGCCTCCGCCCGGCGGACGCGATTGCCACGGCGGCCAGCGTGTCGTGCGGCTGCTCGTGGCCTTTGCCATGCTTTGTGCGGCGTGCGCGCTGGCATTCGAATTCGCGGGCCACTGGAAGGCCGGCCTGGACCCGCGCGACCAGGCTTGGAGTGCAACGGTCGGCATGCTGCTCGGCTACCAGGCCTTTCACGTCGCCCTGCTGATGCTCATGGGCGGCTACGTGCTGGCGCGTTCATGGACCGGCAGGCTGCAGCCCACGGCACGCGCCACGCTCGATAACACCGCGCTCATGTGGCACTGCGTCACCGCGCAGGGCCTCATCGGCGCGCTCACGGTGCAGCTTGTACCGGTCGTGCTCGGCTGATCGAGAACCCCGCATCGCTCAACGCCCGTACTTCCGAACGCTCAACTCGCCGTCGCTTTCGAGCATTGCCAGGCGCACTTCGGACAGCTCGGCGATGCCCTTCTCCCTGAGCTTGGACATCAACTCATCCACCGTGATCAGCTCCCGCCGCAGCGTTCGATGAACGATGCGTCCGTGCTTCACCAAGGGCTGGGGTGGCGGTTCAAGAATGCGCCAGACGGTGGGCGAGCGATAGCTGGCCCAGTCGATGAGGTAGTTCCAGCCCACCAGCGTGCAGATCAGCACCACGCCGTCCGTGACCGTCCTGTATTCGCCCTGCATGGCGTTGCTGGAGGCATCCGCGACCAGCACCACGAAAAGCAGGTCTGCCACGCCCAGAGAACCTACATCGCGCCGCAACAGGAAGCGGAACACAAGCAACAAAAACCAGTAGATCAATGTGCCCCTGAGCACCATGTGCCAGGGATCCATCTCCATGCGAAAAAGCTCTGACAAGGAATCCATGGGCGACCTCCGCTTTCTTCTCTTCGCGAAGCTGCACACCTTGCGGCGCTCGCAGGGGGCTGGCTGTCGGCCGGCTTGACCCACTCAGGCAGGAATCCTTTGACGCGGGCTGCGCTGTCGGACGGCACCGCAAGATGCGCCCACGAAGCCCCGCCGCGACATCGCCGATGGAAAAATACGGCGCATGGCTTCCCGTCCTTCCAGTTCGTCCGGCATGCTCGCCCCCGAAAACGCAGCGGGCCACACCGCGCTGCTGATCATCGACATGATCAATTGCTGGGACTTTCCCGATGCCGACAAACTGCTGCCGCGCGCGGCGGCCATTGCACCCCGCATCGCCGCGCTCAAGGCCCGCTGCCGCAGCGCGAGCGTGCCCGTGATCTACGCCAACGACAACCGCGGCCGGTGGCGCTCGGACTTTCCGGCGCTGGTGGGCCTGTCGCTGGGCCAAGGCGGCGCGGGCGCGGCGATCACCAGCTCGCTGCAGCCCGATGCGGACGACTACTTCGTGCTGAAGCCCAAGCACTCTGCCTTTTTCGGCACGCCGCTCGACTTGCTGCTGCAGCACCTGGATGCGCGCCGCCTGATCCTTACCGGCGTGGCCAGCGACCAGTGCGTGCTGGCGACAGCGATGGAGGCGGTGATGCGCGACTACGCGGTCGTGATACCGCGCGATTGCGTGGCGTCGCAATCGGTGGCGCGGAACGACACCGTGCTGCGCCAGATCGAGCAGTTCCAGAAGCTGCCCACGACGCCCGGGTCTCGCATCCGGCTGGTTCCACGCCGGTCACGCGGCCTCAAATGAACGGCACACCGCCCGTCACCGGAATGGTCGCGCCCGAGATGTAGCTCGCCTGATCGGACGCGAGCAGCACATACACCGCCTGCAGCTCTGCCGGCTGGCCGGGCCGCTTCATGGGCGTCTGCGTGCCGAACTCCTTGACCTTTTCCGGCGGCATGGTCGAGGGAATCAGCGGCGTCCAGAACGGCCCCGGCGCCACGCAGTTCACGCGGATGCGCTTGTCCGCCAGCAACTGCGCCATGCCGCCCGACATGTTCTGGATGGCGCCCTTGGTCGCCGCGTAGGCGACGAGCGTGGCATTGGGCTTGTCCGCGTTGACCGACGCGGTGCTGATGATCGCGCTGCCCGGCTGCATGTGCGCCGATGCCGCCTTGCAGAGGAAGAAGTTGGCGTAGACGTTGGTGCGGAAGGTGCGGTCGAACTCCTCGGCAGTGATCTCGCCCAGGTCCTTGTGGGACATCTGGAAGGCGGCGTTGTTCACCAGCACGTCGAGCTTGCCGAAGCGCTCGATCGCGGTGGCCACGAGGCGGTTGCACTGCGCTTCTTCGCAAATGTCGCCGGGCACCGCGACGCACACGCGCCCTTCCGCCTCGACGAGCTGCTTGCAGACTTGCGCGTCCGACTCTTCTTCCGGCAGGTAGGAGATGAGGATGTCCGCCCCCTCTCGCGCGAAGGCGAGCGCCACAGCCCGCCCGATGCCGCTGTCGCCGCCGGTGATGAGCGCGGCCTTGCCCTTGAGCTTGCCGGTGCCGACATAGGAGGACTCGCCGAAATCCGGGCGGGGGTTCATCTCCGACTCCAGGCCGGGTGGCGATTGTTCGGGCGTATCGAATGGCGGCCGGGGGCCTGCGTGCAGGGGCTCTGTCATGGTGCGCTCCGTTTCAGTGGTCGATTTCTATAACAAGTCGAACGTTGAAAACTACGCACCGAGCGGCATGCTTCAGTCGGACAAATGCCCGACTGTCCGCGAGGTTCGACGAAACGCCGAAAGCGCCGGATGTCAAAAACGACAAAGGGGTTAGCAACTATTACGCTGCTAACCCCTGTCAATCATTGGTCGGTGTGAAAGGATTCGAACCTTCGACCCCTTGCACCCCATGCAAGTGCGCTACCAGGCTGCGCCACACACCGAAGCCCGCAATTATAGCCGGCGGAAATCAGTGTCCGACGGTCAGCAGCTCACGAATTTCAAAGAGTTCGCGCCGAAGGTGCAACAACTGCGACAGATCGACGGTGCGCGGCGCACCCTGGTCGGGGTTGTCGTGCAAAGCGGCTTCGAATTCTTCCTGGTCGATCTCGATCGCTTCCATGCCTTCGAGCGGCACTTCGCCCGCCTTGCGGCGATCGCGCTCGCCCTGCGCCAATTCCTGAAGCTTGTTGCGTGCGCCGCTGATCGTGAAACCCTGGTCATAGAGCAGGTCGCGGATGCGGCGGATCATGAGCACTTCGTGGTGCTGGTAGTAGCGACGGTTGCCGCGACGCTTCATCGGCCGCAACTGCGTGAACTCCTGCTCCCAGTAGCGCAGCACATGCGGCTTGACGCCGCAGAGTTCGCCGACCTCACCGATGGTGAAGTAGCGTTTGACGGGAATCGGCGGGAGCGCTTTCTCCATTATTTCCATTGAAATCAATACGGTGCGCGGCAAACCTGAGAGATTACTCTACGCAACCGCCGAGCACCAAGCACTATTCGGCGCCCAGGCTCCACTCGACTTCCGAAGGGCCACCCTGCTGCTCGATGCTTCCATGGATCTGCTCCTTGAGCTTGGCGCTCGCATGGAAGGTGGCAACGCGGCGCTCGCCGATCGGAATGGCTTCGCCGGTGCGCGGATTGCGACCGGGCCGCGGCGCCTTCACGCGGATCTGGAAGTTGCCAAAGCCCGAGATCTTCACGTCGGTGCCTTCGATCAGGCTGCCGGCCACGAGCTCGAAGAAGGCCTCGACCATGTCCTTGGACTCGCGCTTGTTCAAGCCGATCTGCTCGAACAGCAGGTCGGCCAGATGCGCCTTGGTAAGCGCCGGCGTTTCGAGGGCTTCGAGCGTGAATTCGGCGGCGTTCATCTTCATCCCCTCAAGCGGCCGCCCAGCTTGGCGCCCAATTGTTCGACGATTGCGCGGACCGCAGGCTCGACCTGCTCGTCCGTCAGGGTGGCGCTGTCGCTCTGGAAGCTCAAGCGAACCGCCATGCTCTTCTCGCCCTGCGCCAATGCGCCGGGTGCCGCGACGGCGCCATCGCGCAGTGGCTGCGGACGGTAGATGTCGAACAGCGCCGCGTCGCGCAGCAGGCCCTGCGCCGGCACGACGGCGCGAATGGTCTGCATCAACGCATCGTGCGTGACGGCCTCGGGGACCACGATGGCGATGTCGCGCTCCACCGCCTGGTGCTTGGGCACCGGTTGTGCCACAGGCACCGGGCGTGCGGCAACGGCGTCCAGGTCGAGTTCGAACAGCACCGGCGCCTGCGCGAAGTCCCACTTCTGGCGCCAGCGCGGATGCAGTTCGCCGACGAAGCCAATGCGCTTGCCGTCGATGAGGACACAAGCCGAGCGGCCCGGGTGCAGCGCAGGATGCTCGGCCGGCTCGAAGCTCGGCACCAGCGGTGCGAGCAGCGCTTCGACGTCGCCCTTGGCGTCGTAGAAATCCACGCGTTGGCCCTTGCCGTCCCAGCGCGACTCGCCGGCATCGCCCCATGCGAGGCCCGCCACGCGCATCGGCTGGTTGACGCCGCGCACGGTGCTGTCGGTGGTGACGACGCTGTCGTCGCGCATGAACACGCGGCCCAGTTCGAACACGCGCACACGCGGCGCCTTGCGATCGAGATTGAACTTGAGCACCTGCAGCAGCGAGCCGATGAGCGATGAGCGCATCACGCTCATCTGGCTGGCGATGGGGTTCAGCAGCTTGACCGGGTTGGCGTTGCCGGCGAGGTCCTGCTCCCAGTGCGCTTCGACAAAGCTGAAGTTGATGGTTTCCTGATAGCCCAGTGCCGCGATGCTGCGGCGCACGGCAAATCGGCTGCGCTGCGCTTCAGGCCGCACGCGGGCGGTGATGGGCGCAAGCGGCGCGGTGGTCGGCAGGTTGTTGAAGCCGATCAGGCGCGCGACTTCCTCGATCAGGTCTTCCTCGATCAGCAGGTCGAAGCGGTGCGGCGGCGGGGTCACGGTCAACGTGCCTTCGCCTTCGGTGATGTCGAAGCCGAGACGGCTCAGCGCATCGGCGCATTGCGCCTGCGTCAGCGGCATGCCGATCACGCGTGCGGCGCGCGCCACGCGCAGCGTGACAGGCACGGCCGCGGGCACATTGAGCGTCTGGTCGTCCATCTTGCCGGCTTCACCGCCGCAGATGTCGATGACGAGCTGCGTGATGCGCTCGATGATCTCAACGCTGCGGCTTGGATCGACACCGCGCTCGTAGCGATGGCCTGCGTCGGTCGAGAAGTTGAAGCGGCGCGAACGGCCCTGCACGGCTTCGGGCCACCAGAACGCCGCCTCGACGTAGATGTTGCGGGTGTCGTCGGACACCGAGGTGGCATCGCCGCCCATGATGCCGGCGAGCGATTCGACTTCGCGGTCGTCGGCGATCACGCCCACCTTGTCGTCGACGGTGATGGTCGTGCCATTCAGCAGCTTGAGCTGCTCGCCGGCCTTGCCCCAGCGCACCGTGAGGCCCCCATGGATCTTGTCGAGGTCGAAGATGTGGCTGGGCTGGCCGTACTCGAACATCACGTAGTTCGAGATGTCCACCAGCGGCGTCACGCTGCGCTGGCCACAACGCGCGAGGCGCTCCACCATCCAGGCCGGCGTGGCGACCTGGGTGTTCACGCCGCGCACGATGCGGCCCGAGAAGCGGCCACAGAGCTCGGGCGCTTCGACCTTGACCGGCAGCACGTCGTTGAACGACGTGGCCACGGGCGCGATGGCCGGCGTCTTGAGCGGCGCGCCGGTCAGCGCCGCGAGTTCGCGCGCAACGCCGTACACGCTGAGGCCGTGCGCGAGGTTGGGCGTGAGCTTGAGCGTGAGCAGCGCTTCGTCGAGCTTGAGCACATCGCGCACGTCGGCGCCGATGGGCGCGTCGGCGTCGAGTTCGAGCAGGCCGCCGTGGTCTTCGCTCAGCTTCAGTTCACTGCCCGAGCACAGCATGCCCTGGCTCTCGACGCCGCGCAGCTTGCCCAGCTTGATGAGGAAGGGCTTGCCGTCTTCACCCGGCGGCAACTCTGCGCCAACGAGTGCGCACGGCACCTTGATGCCGACGCGCGCGTTGGGTGCGCCGCACACGATGTTGAGCAGCTCGCCCTGGCCCGCATCGACCTGGCACACGCGCAGGCGATCGGCGTTGGGGTGCTGCACCGCTTCCTTGATCTCACCGACCACGATGCGCGTGAAAGGCGGCGCCACCGGGCGGCGCTCTTCGACCTCGAAGCCGCCCATGGTGAGCGTTTCGGCCAGTGCGGCACTGTCGAGGGGCGGGTTGCAGAACTCGCGCAGCCAGGATTCCGGGAATTGCATCTCTTCGATCTCGATCTGGTTTTTTTATGGATGGGTGCTTACTGGAACTGCGAGAGAAAACGCAGGTCGCCGTCGAAGAAGAGGCGCAGGTCGTTCACGCCGTAGCGCAGCATCGTGAGCCGGTCGGGGCCCATGCCGAAGGCGAAGCCGATGTAGCGCTCGGGGTCCAGCCCCATGTTGCGAACGACGTTCGGATGCACCTGGCCCGAGCCCGCGACCTCGAGCCAGCGACCGGCCAGCGGACCGCTGGCGAACTGGATGTCGATCTCGGCGCTGGGCTCGGTGAACGGGAAGAAGCTGGGTCGGAAGCGCAGCACGAGGTCGTCGCGCTCGAAGAAGGTACGGCAGAAGTCGGTGAAGACCACCTTCAGGTCCTTGAAGCTCACGTTCTCGCCGAGCCACAGGCCTTCGCACTGGTGGAACATGGGCGAGTGGGTGGCGTCGCTGTCGACGCGGTAGGTGCGGCCGGGCGCGATCACGCGGATCTCGGGCGCCTTGGCGGTGCCGGTGGTGTCGGCGGCAGCAGCTGCGAATTCGGCCGCGTGCTTCTTGATGTGCTGATGCGCATAGCGCACCTGCATCGGGCTGGTGTGCGGACGCAGGTTGTAGGGAATGCCGTCTTCGCCGTGGATGTCGACGTAGAAGGTGTCCTGCATCGAACGCGCAGGATGGTTCGGCGGGTTGTTGAGCGAGGTGAAGCTGTGCCAGTCGCTCTCGATCTCGGGGCCGTCGGCCACGTCGAAGCCCATGCTCGAGAAGATCTCTTCGATGCGCTCCAGGGTGCGGCTCACGGGGTGCAGCCCGCCTGAGGCATGGCGACGGCCGGGCAGGCTCACGTCGAGCGCTTCGGCGCGCAGTTGGAGGGAGAGTTCTTCGTCGGCCAGTTGCTGGCGGCGATCGGTCAATGCGGACTCGATGGCCTGCTTGGCCACGTTGATTGCGGCGCCGCGGGACTTTTTCTCTTCGACGCTCAGCGCGGCCATGCCCTTCATCAACTCGGTGATGCGGCCCGACTTGCCGAGGAACTGGGCCTTGGCGTTTTCGAGCTCGGCGGGCGTTTTCGCTTCGGCGAAGGCGGCGCGTGCGGTGGCTGCAAGGGAGTCCAACTCGTTCATGGCAACAAAAATCTTCGAGGGGAAATAAAAAAGAGCTGGAGCCTTTTCAAGCGCCAGCCCTTGAGCCGTGGGCGCAGGAAGCTGCCCGGAGGCAGCACCCCTGCTGTGCAGAATCAAGCAGCCAGCTTGGCCTTGACCTGCTCCACGATGCCGGCAAAAGCGGCCTTGTCGTGCACGGCGATGTCCGCAAGCATCTTGCGGTCGATCTCGATACCGGCCTTGCGGATGCCGTTGGCGAACTGGCTGTAGGTCAGGCCCAGTTCACGCGAGGCGGCGTTGATACGCGCAATCCACAGCTGACGGAACACGCGCTTCTTGGTACGGCGGTCACGGTAGGCGTATTGGCCCGCCTTCATCACCGCCTGTTTGGCGACGCGGAAGACATTGCCGCGGCGACCGCGGAAACCCTTGGCGAGTGCGAGAACTTTCTTGTGGCGGGCGCGAGCCGTTACACCACGTTTGACGCGAGGCATGTGTGTACTCCTTGTTCGTCTGAGTTAAATGCCACGGCCGGGCAGCATGGCGGCGACAGAAACCATGTTGGTCTCATGCACTGCGACTGCACCACGGAGGTGACGCTTGTTCTTGGTGGTCTTCTTCGTCAAGATGTGACGCTTGAAGGCTTGACCGCGCTTGACGGTGCCACCGGGACGAACGCGGAAACGTTTTTTCGCGCTGCTCTTGGTCTTCATTTTGGGCATGTGAATGCTCCTTTAGTTTGTGCTCGTGAGGCGCCGCGGATACTCCACGGACTTGTTGGCCCCGAGACACTTCTTATCTCGCCCCTGCCTGCGCTTCTTTCAAAGCGCCGGCAACGGCGAAACCCTTCAAAACCTCAACTGCTGCTAACGCCTCAGGCGGTTGCAGCGGGTGCCGTTGCCGGCGCAGCATCTGCTGCCGGCTTGGGCGCTCCGCCACCGGCCTTCTTGCGGCCCGGCGCGATCATCATGATCATCTGCCGGCCTTCCAGCTTCGGGAATTGCTCGACCATGATCAGGTCGCCCAGTTCGTCGCGAATGCGCTGCAAGAGTGCCAGACCGAGCTCCTGGTGCGTGATCTCGCGGCCGCGGAAGCGCAGCGTGATCTTGCATTTGTCGCCCTCATCAAGAAAGCGCTTGATGTTGCGCATCTTGATGTTGTAGTCGCCGTCGTCGGTACCGGGCCGGAACTTGATTTCCTTGACCTCGATGACCTTCTGCTTCGACTTCGCCTCGGCCGCTTTCTTCTGCTCGTGGTACTTGAACTTGCCGTACTCGATCAGGCGACATACCGGCGGGTTGGCCGCCGCGACGACCTCCACCAGATCCACATCGGCCTCGCCAGCGAGGCGCAAGGCCTCGGAGAGACTCATAACACCCATTGGCTCGTTTTCCGGGCCTACAAGGCGGACTTCCGGGGCCATGATTTCCCGGTTCAGGCGGTGTTGGCGTTCCTCGCGGTGGCGGCGGTCGCGAAATGCAGTAGCGATGGTCAGAATCCTTCAAAATTTGCTACAAAATCTGTAGCGAACGCCGGTCAGTCCTCGCGAACAAGCGGCACGATCTGGCTGGGAAACATATGGGGTGTTTCAGAGGCAAATCAACGCTTGTCTGCAACGTCCTGGACGAGCCGTTGCACGAACGATTCGAGGGACATTGCTCCGAGGTCTTGATTTCCCCGGGCGCGCACTGCGACGGCACCTGCTTCCTTTTCCTTGTCGCCCACGACGAGGATGTAAGGGAGCTTTTGCAACGAATGCTTCCGTATTTTATACGTAATCTTCTCGTTGTGCAGGTCAAGCTGAACCCTAAGCCCTTGATTTTGCAGCGTTTTCGCAACTTGCGCAGCGTAATCGGCCTGCCCTTCGCTGATATTGAGCACTGCCACCTGCACTGGAGCGAGCCATGCGGGCATCGCCCCGGCATGGTGTTCGATCAGCATGCCGATGAAGCGCTCCAGGCTGCCCACGATCGCGCGATGCAGCATCACGGGGTGGGCGCGGCCGCTCGACTCCGTGACGTATTCGCCGCCCAGGCGCTCGGCCGTGTTGAAGTCGACCTGCATCGTCCCGCACTGCCACTGGCGGCCGATGGCGTCGCGCAGCGTGTACTCGATCTTCGGGCCGTAGAAGGCACCGTCGCCGGGCGAGATGATGAAGTCGACGCCCGAGCGCCGCAGCGATTCCATCACCGCATGCTCGGCCTTGTCCCACAGCTCGTCGGAGCCCACGCGGTTCTCGGGCCGCGTGGCGACCTTGTAGAGGATGTCCGTGAAGCCGAAGTCGGCATAGACCTTCTGCAACTGCTCCGTGTACGCGATGCATTCATCGAGGATCTGGTCTTCCGTGCAGAAGATGTGCCCGTCGTCCTGCGTGAAGCCGCGCACGCGCATGATCCCGTGTAGCGCGCCGCTGGGTTCGTTGCGGTGGCACTGGCCGAATTCGCCGTAGCGCAGCGGCAGGTCGCGGTAGCTGCGCAGATCGCTCTTGAAGATCAGCACGTGGCCCGGGCAGTTCATCGGCTTGAGCGCGTACTCGCGCTTTTCCGACTCCGTCGTGAACATGTTGTCGCGGTAGTTCTGCCAGTGGCCCGTCTTCTCCCAGAGGCTCTTGTCCAGGATTTGCGGACCCTTCACTTCCCAGTAGCCCGTGTCGCGGTAGATGCCGCGCATGTACTGCTCGACCTGCTGCCAGACCGCCCAGCCCTTGGGGTGCCAGAACACCACACCCGGCGCCACTTCATCGATATGGAACAAGTCGAGTTCCTTGCCCAGCCTGCGGTGGTCGCGCTTCTCGGCCTCTTCGATGCGCTGGATGTACTGGTCGAGTTGCTTCTTGTCGGCCCAGGCCGTGCCGTAGATGCGCTGCAGTTGCTCATTCTTGGCGTCGCCGCGCCAGTAGGCGCCGGCCAGCTTCGTGAGCTTGAAGACCTTGAGGAAGCGCGTGTTCGGCACATGCGGGCCGCGGCACATGTCGACGTATTCCTGGTGGTAGTAGAGGCCCATGGCCTGCTCGTCGGGCATGTCCTCGACCAGGCGCAGCTTGTAGTCCTCGCCGCGCGACGTGAAGACCTCGATCACCTCGGCACGCGGCGTCATCTTCTTGACCACGTCGTAGTCCTGCGCAATCAGCTCGCGCATGCGGGCCTCGATGGCGACCATGTCCTCGGGCGTGAAAGGGCGCTCGTAGGAGATGTCGTAGTAGAAGCCCTCGTCGATCACAGGCCCGATCACCATCTTGGCCGTCGGGTAGAGCTGCTTGACCGCGTGACCGACCAGGTGGGCCGTCGAGTGCCGGATGATTTCCAGGCCCTCTTCGTCCTTGGGCGTGATGATCTGAAGCTTGGCGTCATGGTCGATGAAGTCGCTGGCATCGACGAGCCGGCCGTCGATCTTGCCGGCCACCGTCATCTTGGCAAGGCCGGGGCCGATGGACTGGGCCACTTCGGCCACCGAAACCGGGCCTGGGAACTCGCGGCGCGAGTTGTCGGGGAGCGTGATCTGGATCATGTGAAACCTCGGGAGAAAAACAAAAAAGCGCGGTGGATGCCGCGCTTTGCTTGGTTGGAAGCTGGAAGAAACCAGCGAGCGCGGGCTACCGGCTCTTTCCTTCGACCGCTTCGAAGAGGAAAAAGCCGCTGAATCCTTGCGGAGTAGTTCGCGGTGTCATAACCAAGGTGCCTTTCTCGCTCTTGTTGAGTGCAGAGGCGGCGATTCTAACTTCTGCCCGCCTTGGGCGCGGGCTCGGACCTTCTCCGGCTTGGCTGCCTCGTTGGAGGGCGCCCACAAAAAAACCCGGCACGAAGCCGGGCTTGATCGAGCGTGACGGCAAATTGCCGTCGGCAGATCAGTGGAACTGTTCTTCTTCGGTCGAGCCGGTCAGTGCGGTGACGCTGGACTTGCCGCCCTGGATCACGGTGGTCACTTCGTCGAAGTAACCCGTGCCCACTTCCTGCTGGTGCGACACAAAGGTGTAGCCGCGGTCGCGTGCTGCGAACTCGGGCTCCTGCACCTTCTCGACATAGGCCGACATGCCGCGTGCCACGTAGTCCTGCGCCAGGTCGAACATGTTGAACCACATCGAGTGGATGCCGGCCAGCGTGATGAATTGGTACTTGTAGCCCATGGCGCCCAGTTCCTTCTGGAACTTGGCGATGGTGGCGTCGTCGAGGTTCTTCTTCCAGTTGAACGACGGCGAGCAGTTGTAGGCCAGCATCTTGCCCGGGTGCACCTTGTGCACGGCTTCGGCGAACTTGCGGGCGAACTCGAGGTCGGGCGTGCCGGTTTCGCACCACACCAGGTCGGCGTAGTAGGCGTAGGCCACTGCACGGCTGATGGCCTGGTCCATGCCCTTCTTCGTCTTGTAGAAGCCTTCGGCGGTGCGCTCACCGGTCAGGAAGGGCTTGTCGTTCTCGTCGTAGTCGCTGGTGATGAGGTCGGCGGCTTCCGCGTCGGTGCGGGCGATCACGAGCGTCGGGGTACCGCAAACGTCGGCAGCCATGCGCGCCGCGATGAGCTTTTGCACCGCTTCGGTGGTGGGCACGAGCACCTTGCCGCCCATGTGGCCGCACTTCTTGACCGAAGCGAGCTGGTCTTCGAAGTGCACGCCGCCGGCGCCGGCCTTGATCATGGCCTTCATGAGTTCGAAGCCGTTGAGCACGCCGCCGAAGCCGGCTTCGGCATCAGCCACGATGGGTGCGAAGTAGTCGACGTAGCCCTTGTCGCCGGGGTTCACGTTCTTGGACCACTGGATTTCGTCGGCACGGCGGAAGGTGTTGTTGATGCGCTCGACCACGGTCGGCACCGAGTCCACCGGGTACAGCGACTGGTCGGGGTACATCGAGGCGTAGCTGTTGTTGTCGGCGGCGACTTGCCAACCCGACAGGTAGATGGCCTTCACGCCGGCCTTGACCTGCTGCATCGCCTGGCCGCCGGTGAGCGCGCCGAGGCAGTTGACGTAGGGCTCGTTGTTCACCAGTTCCCAGAGCTTCTCGGCGCCGCGGCGGGCCAACGTGTGCTCGATGGGAAAGGAGCCGCGAAGGCGCACGACGTCGGCGGCGCTGTAGCCGCGCTTGATGCCCTTCCAGCGCGGATTGGTGGCCCATTCTTTTTCGAGGGCGGCAATCTGCTGTTCGCGGCTCAGTTGTTCTGTGAGGGTCTGGGGCATGGTCACTCCGTGAGGTTGATTGAGGGTTGGGCGCTGCGGCCTTGGGATCAACTGTAATCGGATCGCAGACTCTTATGTCTTATAGAAGACATATTTTTCACTCAATAAAATCAACAACTTATAGTCGTATTTCTCAATGCAAAATTATTTTTCTCGTATTGAGAAAAAATATTGCGCCGCAACACGTGCGTCTTCCACGATGTGCAATCAGTCTTTCAGTGATGAAAACCCGTCCGATCCGCACCCTCCGCGCTCTGCGTGTGCAATCCAATCGCCGCTGCCGATCACCGGCCGCCCACCGATCCGCGAAGGATGGATCTCGTAGACTAGGCAATCGATCCAGTGCGCACCGACCTGGACGCGCACGCTTCGCCTGATGTACTCGCCCGAATCGTCCTCGGCCACTTCCTCCAGCTTGTCGAGCGCCGCCTCGACCGCCGGCTCGATGCGGTACACCTCGCCCTTCACGCGCCCCGCCCCGCCCAGCACCACACCCGGATAGCTCCCAAGGTCGTGCAGCGTCCCGGCAATGTGCGCCTCGCCCACGAACACAGGCAAGGGTCGATAGCGCGCGATGTCGTTGCGTCCATTGCGCCGCAGCGTGCCGTAGACAAAAACGTGGGGCATCATCGAATCCGCTTTCCGAAACACAAAACTTCAGTCTATTGAACTCCGCCGCCCCCGCATCTGGCCGCCTCGTGGCCTATGGCTGCCTTGCCTTGAGCATGTCGCTCGTCGGCGGCTACGTCGCCCTCTCCAAGCCCCTGGTCGCCGCCTTTCCGGTGCTCCTGCTCGCGTGGCTGCGCTTCGGCATCGCGGCGCTGGCGATGCCGCACTGGCTCAAGCGCGGCGCCGACGAGCCGCCCATGACCGCGCGCACGCGCTGGCTCGTGTTTCTCGAATCCTTCCTCGGCAACTTCCTGTTCTCGATCTGCATGCTGTTCGGCGTGAGCATGACCAGCGCGGTGTCGGCGGGCGTGATCATGGCGTCGATCCCCGCGGTGGTCGCGGTGGCGAGCTGGATGTTCCTGCGCGAACGCATCACGCTCCGCATCGGCCTGGCCATCGCGTGTGCCGCGCTCGGCATCGGCCTGATGGCGCTCACACCCGCCCATGCGCCCGCATCGCCCGGCAACGCCACTGCGTCGATGCCATGGCTGGGCAACCTGCTGGTGTTCTGCGCGGTGCTCTGCGAAACCGCGTATGCGGTGATCGGCAAGTCGCTCACCGGACGACTGGGGCCCAAGCGCATCGCGTCGCTCATCAACCTCTGGGGGTTCGTGCTCTCGATGCCCTTCGGCATCTGGTTCGCGTTGTCGTTCGACTTCGGTGCCGTGCGCGGCGGCATCTGGGCGCTGCTCGTGGTCTACGCACTCGCCGCGAGTATCTGGACGGTGTGGCTCTGGATGACCGGATTGCGCCATGTCCCCGCTGCGCAGGCCGGTGTTTTCGCTGTGCTGCTGCCTCTGAGCGCAGCGCTTGTCGGTGTGCTCGTGCTCGGAGAAAGCCTCTCCGGGCCGCAGCTGCTTGCATTCGCGATCGCACTCGTGGGCGTGGTGCTCGCGACGTGGCCCGGACGTCGGACGTGAAAAACACCGCTTCTCCCCTCTGAAAAAACAACAGCTCCCAATGAAAAAACCGTTTTTCCCCTTGGAAACGCGTTTTTTCTCCTTTAGCATCCGCATTGCCACTGGAGACGCAAGTTTTTCATTGGTGAATGTTCAATCAAAAAAGGAAATCAACCATGGCAACTGCAAAGAAGGCTCCGGCCAAGAAAGCTCCGGCAAAGAAGGCCGCTCCCGCCAAGAAGGCTGCGGCTCCGGCAAAGAAGGCGGCACCGGCCAAGAAGGCTGCGGCTCCTGCAAAGAAGGCCGCACCGGCCAAGAAGGCAGCTCCCGCAAAGAAGGCTGCTCCCGCGAAGAAGGCCGCTCCCGCCAAGAAGCGCACCCCCAACGCTGCGTTCATGAAGGCCCTGACCCCCAGCCCGGCACTCGCCGCTGTGGTCGGCTCGACGCCTCTGCCGCGCACCGCTGTCGTGAGCAAGCTGTGGGACTACATCAAGAAGAACAATCTTCAAGACAAGGCCAACAAGCGCAACATCAACGCCGACGCCAAGCTGAAGGAAATCTTCGGCAAGGCCCAAGTGTCGATGTTCGAACTGGCCGCGCTGATTGGCAAGCACGTCAAGTAAGCGCTCAGGGGCCTTGCGCTCCTGAATCAAGAAGCCGGCTCACGCCGGCTTTTTTTTGCCTGCGGCAGAGCCATGCGGCTGTCGAGGAAACGCGCCGGCGTGCAGCCGAAGTGTTTGCGGAAGGTCTCGATGAACGCACTCACCGAGCTGTAGCCCACGGTCAATGCCACCGCCGTCACGGGCTCGGCCAAGCTCAGCAATTCGATGGCCTTGAGCAGGCGCGACTGCTGCCGCCATTGCGCAAAGCTCAGGCCGGTTTCTGCAGCGAAGCGCCGCGTCAAGGTCCTTCTTGCCATGCCGATGCGATCGGCCCACTGGTCGATGGTGTAGTGCATTGCGGGGTCGCTCGCCAATGCAGCGGCCATCGCGGCCAGGCGCTTGTCCTGCGGCATCGGCAGATGCAGCGATGGCTTCGTGCTCGCAGCGAGCTCGTCGAGCAGCACGCCGACCAGGCGCGCCCGGCGCTCCTCGAAGCCAGCAGACGCTGACTCCAGCGACGTGAGCCTGTCGATCAGCCCCTGCATCAGCGGCGTCGTCGCAAACACATGCGGCCCGTCGGGCAACCCAGCTGCCATGCCCGGCTCGATGTGCAGGCTCCAGCCCGCCGTGGCGCCAAAGCTCTGTGCCGCATGCGCGCAGCGCGGTGCGATCCAGCCGATCCAGCCCGGGGGCTGAACCCAGCGCCCGGCGGGCGTCTCTATGACCTGCAAGCCTTCACGCAAGGCGAACAACTGGCCTTCCTCGTGCACGTGATAGCCCGTCACGCGCGGCGCCTCGTAGGCGTTGATCCACAGCGCGATCGGTGCCTCAGCACGCATGGCTGGCCTGCCAGAGGTATCGATTGGCCCCGCGCCGCAAGCCGGGAAGCGCCCTGCTGCCTAGCATCGGCCTCCTCTTCACAACGACTTCAAAGGACCGCTCATGCAAGCCCAGGATGTATTGCCCGACGGACAGGACTTCGTCGTCCGCAACGGACTCGCGCTGCGCAAGGGATCGGTCGGCGCCTTCCTCATCAACGCGCAGTTGCTGCAGGACCCCAACGCCAGCGCAGATGCGAAGCAGGCCGCCGAGCGCGACCTGATCGCCCTGCTGCCCGCCCTCGAAGCGCTGGGCCTGTTCGACGTGTTCGAGTTGCGCTCGCCCACGTTGCGCGACGAGGTGGCCCGTCATCGCGCCGCGCTCAGCCGCGCGCCTGCTGCTTCGCCGAGCGCGTGATCGACGCCAGCGTGCCGCGCGTGGTGATCACCTCGGGGTCCAGCGGAATCTCGATCAGCGTGCCGGTATCGGCCGCCAGCGCGCGCAGCAACGCGGCTTCGAACTGCTCCGTCTCTGTCACGCGCTCGGCGGCATAGCCGTAGGCGCGGGCGAGACCGCAGAAATCGGGGTTGCGCAGCGCGGTGCCGCTGGTGCGCTCCGGGTACTCGCGCTCCTGGTGCATGCGAATCGTGCCGAACATGCCGTTGTTGAGCAGCAGCACGATGCTCTTGCCGCCGTGCTGCGACGCCGTTGCCAGTTCCTGCCCGGTCATCAGGAAATCGCCGTCGCCCGCGATCGTGAAAGCCACGCGCCCCGTCGCCAGGTTCGCCGCGATGCCGGCCGGCACGCCGTAGCCCATCGCACCGCTGGTCGGCGCCAGCTGCGTCTTGTGCCCCTTGGTGAGCCCGTGATAGCGGAAGTAGCGATGCACCCAGCTCGCGAAATTGCCGGCGCCGTTGGTGATGGCCGCATCCGGCGGCAGGTGCTTCTGCAGCAGCGCGACGACCTCGGCCATGTCGACCGGGCCGCGCGGCATCTCGGCCGGCATGCCCGCCAGCGCCTGCGGCACGAGGTTGGTTTCGTAGTCCGCATGCGCCTGCGCGGCCCACGCTTCCCACGGCAAGGTGGGCGGCGCGCTCAGCACCTCCAGGCTGCGCGCCGCTGCACTCATGCCGGCGTTGATCGCCAGGTCGGCTTGGTAGACGCGATTGAGTTCCTCGGCGCTCGCGTGGATGTGCACAAGCACCTGCCTGGCCTTCGGCGCTTCGAGCAGCGTGTAGCCACCTGTCGTCATCTCGCCCAGGCGCGGGCCGATGGCGAGGATCAGATCCGCATCCTTCACGCGCTGCGCGAGCTTCGGGTTGATCGCGATGCCGACATCGCCCGCATACAGCGGATGGTGATTGTCGAAAGTGTCCTGGTAGCGGAAGGCGTTGGTCACTGGCAGGCGCCAGTTCTCGGCGAAGCGCTGCAGCGCCTGCGCGGCCTGGGTGGTCCAGCCACCGCCGCCGGCGATCACCAGCGGCCGCTCGGACTTGAGCAGCAGCTCGCGCAAGGTGCGCAGCGCACCCGGATCGCTCCACGGCTGCACCGCCTCCACGCGCGGCAACGGCCGCGCTGAGGTCTGCGTGCGCAGCATGTCTTCGGGCAGCACCAGCACCACCGGCCCCGGCCGGCCGTTCATTGCCGTGGCAAAGGCCCGCGCGATGTACTCCGGAATGCGGTCCGCATCGTCGATGCGCTCGACGCGCTTGGCAAAGCCCTTGGTGCTCGGGCCGAAGAAGCTGCCGTAGTCCACCTCCTGAAAGGCTTCGCGGTCGCGGAAGTCGCTGCCGACATCGCCCACCAGCAGCACCATCGGCGTGGAGTCCTGGAAGGCGTTGTGCACGCCGATGGATGCGTTGGTGGCGCCAGGCCCGCGGGTGACGAAGCACACGCCCGGCCGCCCCGTCAGCTTGCCGTGCGCCTCGGCCATGAAGGCCGCGCCGCCCTCCTGCCGGTTCACGATGAAGCGCGCGCGGTCGCCGTAGGTGTGAAAGCCGTCGAGCACGGCCAGAAAGCTTTCGCCAGGCACGCCGAACGCGATCTCCATGCCTTGGGCGATGAGGCACTCGACGATCAAGTGGCCCGCGGGTTGTGATGTACTCATGAGAAGTCGAACCTCAGCTGCAATGTCTCCGGCAATTATGTGCGTCTGCTCCTCACGCCTTGCGTTAATTCCCCAATTGGTTAAATTCGCGCCATGAAGGCCCCCAAGGATTCCCCGCCCGAGACACTGGAGCCGCGCTCCCGCGATGCCGACCGGTCGCAGCTCGCCATCCTCGCGGCGGCGCGCGAGGAGTTCTCGCAGCTGGGCCTGGCCGGTGCGCGCATGGACAGCATCGCCACGCGCGCGGGCCTGAACAAGCGCCTCATCTACTACTACTTCGGCAGCAAGGACGACCTGTTCCTTGCGGTGCTGGAGCGCACCTATGCCGACATCCGCGAAGCCGAGCAGCGCCTGCACCTGGACGAGATCGAGCCGGTCGAGGCCGTGCGCCAGCTGGTCTCGTTCACCTGGCACTACTACCTGGAGCACCCGGAGTTCATCACGCTGCTCAACAGCGAAAACCTGCACCGCGCCGCGCACCTGAAGCGCTCTGAGCGCATCCAGGAGATGAACTCGCCGCTGGTGCAACTGCTGGACACCGTGCTCGAGCGCGGCAAGAAGGACAACCTGTTCCGCGCCGGCGTGGACCCCGTGCAGCTCTACATCTCGATCGCGTCGCTGTGCTACTTCTACCTGTCGAACAACCACACGCTCTCGGCCATCTTCGGCCGTGACCTGCGTGCGCCCAAGGCGATGGCCCAGCGCCTCTCGCACATGACCGACCTGGTCCTGGGCTACGTCCTGCGCTGAGCGCACGGGCGTTTACAAACCCCTGCGGGTATTCACTAGGCGGCGTCGGTTGACGCTGCGGCGCAGCCGTTCCTAAAATCGTTAATTCACTTATTGGTGAATTGAACCCTTCAAGACAGCGGCCCGACCGCGCGGAGACAGACACCCATGAAGCCATTTGCACGCACCACTGCAACCGCAGCTCTTACAACGCTCACCTGCCTGGCCGCCCTGCTGCCGGGCCTGGCATCCGCGCAGAACGGCTACCCCACCAAGCCGATCCGCGTGATCGTGCCCTTTGCGGCGGGCAGCACCACCGACATCATTGCCCGCGCCATCGCCGACAAGATGGGCACCAGCATGGGCCAGACGCTGGTCATCGACAACCGCGGCGGCGCCAGCGGCACCATCGGCCAGCAGGCGGTGGCCACGGCCGCGCCGGACGGCTACACGATCATGATTCACTCGTCCTCGCACACGGTGAGTCCCTCGACCTTCGCCAAGCTGCCGTTCGACACGGTGGGCGACTTCGCCGGCGTCACGCCGATCTCGTCGCTGCCCAACGCGCTGGTCATCTCGCCCACCAAGAACATCAAGACGCTGCCGCAACTGCTGGCCGCCGCGCGCGCCAAGCCCGGCAGCATGAACTTCGCCTCGGCCGGGCAAGGCAGCGCCACGCACCTGAACGCCGAGAAGTTCAAGATGGCTGCGAAGATAGATGCCACCAACATCCCCTTCAAGGGATCGGGCGAGGCCGTGTCCGAGGTGCTCTCGGGCCGTGTCGACTACTACTTCTCGCCCATCGCACCGGTCATCGGCCAGATCAAGGACGGCCAGTTGCTCGCCCTGGCCGTCGGCTCGCCCAAGCGCGCCGCCGCGCTGCCCGACGTGCCCACCACCACCGAAGCCGGCGTGCCCGGCTCCGAGTTCAACTTCTGGATCGGCATGATGGCGCCCGCCAAGACGCCGCGCGACCTCGTCAACCGCCTGCACGACGAAGTGGCCAAGGCACTGGCCACGCCCGAGGTGAAGGAGCGCTTTCTCAAGCTGGGCGCCGACGCCTGGACGCTCAAGCCCGAGCAGTTCGACGCCTACATCAAGGACGAGATCGCGAGCAACGCGCAACTCGTGAAGGCCGCGGGCCTGCAGGTCCAGCAGTAAGCCGGCCTTTTTTTTTATTTCAAGCGCCCAGCAGCACCGCCATGCTCAGCAAGTTCCTGCTCTTCCCGGCCCTGCGCCCCTTCCTGCTGATCCTTTTGTTGCTGGTGCTGTGGGATCTGACGATCCGCCTCTTCAAGATTCCGGCCTACCTGATTCCCCCGCCGTGGGAGGTCGTGAAGCAGCTGGTGGCCGAATGGCCGCGCCTCTTGAGCGAAGCCTGGAAGACCACGCTCGCCACTCTGGGCGGCTTTGGCCTGACGATCGTCATCGGCATTCCGATCGCGATGGTCATCGCCTACTCGCGTCTGGTCGAGTCGTATGTGTACCCGCTGCTGGTGTTCTCGCAGAGCATTCCCAAGGTGGCGATCGCGCCGCTCTTCGTGGTGTGGTTCGGCTTCGGCATCCTGCCCAAGGTGATCAGCGCCTTCCTGCTGGGCTTCTTTCCGGTGGTGGTGTCCACGGTGATGGGCTTCAAGTCGGTGGAGCCCGACATGCTCGACCTGGCGCGCTCGATGGGCGCGAGCCGCCTGCAGACCTTCTTCAAGATCAGCTTGCCGCAGGCGCTGCCCGCGATCTTCAGCGGTCTGAAGGTGTCGGTCACGCTGGCCGTGGTGGGTGCGGTGGTCGGCGAATTCGTCGGCTCCAACTCGGGCATCGGCTATGTGCTGCAGGTGGCCAACGGCAACTTCGACCTGCCGCTGATGTTCGCTGCGCTGGTGGTGCTGTCGAGCATCGGCGTGATTCTTTTCGTCGCGGTCGACCTGGTCGAACGCCTGATGATTCCGTGGCACGCCTCGCAGCGCCCCGCACACTGAGTTCTCTCGTCATATCCAAAAAACTCCCGGAGACAACCGCCATGAAGAAACTGCTTCCCTCGATGCTTGCCGTCGCCGTGACTGCGCTGGCCACATTTGCCATCGCACCCGCCCATGCCCAAGCTGATAAGCCGAAGGACAAGGTCACGCTGATGCTCAACTGGTACCTCTACAGCGAGCACGCGCCCTTCTTCCTCGGCAGGGAAAAGGGTTTCTACGCCGAGGAAGGCATCGACCTCGACATCCAGGAAGGCCGCGGCTCCGCCGTCACCGCGCAGGCGGTGGCCGCCAAGTCCGCCACCTTCGGCTACATCGACGTCACCACCATGATCAAGGCCGCCGCCAAGGGCGCGCCGCTCAAGTCGACCGGCGTGCTGTTCCAGGTGAGCCCGATGTCGGTCATGGGCTTTTCAGAGAAGAACATCAAGACGCCCAAGGACATCATCGGCAAGACCGTGGCCGTCACGCCCGGCGATTCGATGTCGCAGATGTGGCCGCTGTTCCTCAAGGTCAACAACATCACGGCTGACCAGGTGAAGATCGTCTCTGGCGATGGCCAGACCAAGCTGAATGCAGTGACCAACGGCCAGGCCGACCTGCTGCTGGGCTACGTGATGGACCAGGCCATCAAGCTGCAGGACGCCACCGGCAAGCCCGTGACGCCGATCCGCTTTGCCGACTCGGGCGTCAACCAGATCAGCTCCGGGATCATCGCCAACAAGAACCTGCTGACCGAGAACCCCGACCTGGTGAAGCGCTTCATGCGCGCCTCCACCAAGGCCGCCGAAGCCGCCGAGAAGAGCCCCGAGGCCGCGGTCGACGCCATGCTCAAGGCCAACCCGAAGGCCGGCGTGCGCGACACGCTGATCGTCGGCATGAAGCAGAGCGTGGCGCTGTATCACACGAAGGACACGGCGAACCAGCGGCCGTTCCGCGTGGCGATGAAGAACGTGAACGACTCGCTGGACCTCTTGGTGCAGTACGGCGGCATGGACCCGTCCACGCGCGGCAAACCCGAGGACTACGTGACCCTCGACTTCCTGCCGCAATAGGTTCACCCCCAGGCTGCGCGCACTTCGTGTCGCTTCTCCCCCCCCCCTTCCGGGGGCGACACCAGCGGCCCGGCAAAGCCGGTTCCGCGGTGTCTCCCGAAAAAGCCAAACGCTTCTTTTCCAGTTCGCCAGCTTTCGCTCCTTCTTCAATCTCCATGTCCACCAATGCCCTGATCGAAGCGCGCGGCGTCGCCAAAACCTACCAGAGCAAGGACGGCCCGGTCGAGTCGCTCAGGCCCCTGGACTTTGCGATTCGCGAGGGCGAGTTCGTCTCCGTCGTCGGTCCTTCGGGCTGCGGCAAGAGCACGCTGCTCAAGATGGTCGCGGGCCTGTTGCCCATCAGCGGCGGCGAGCTCACGCTGGCCGGCAAGCCGATCAAGGGGCCGCAGAAGGACGTGGGCATCGTGTTCCAGAGCGCGGTGCTGCTGCCCTGGCGCAGCGTGGAAGACAACATCCTGTTGCAGGCCGAGATGCGCCACCTGCCCAAGGCCGCGTCGCAGGCCCGGGCGCGCGAACTCATGGAGATGGCCGGCCTGAAAGGCTTCGAGGGCAAGTACCCCTGGCAGCTCTCGGGCGGCATGCAGCAACGCGCCTCGATCTGCCGCGCTCTGCTGCACGACCCCTCGGTGCTGCTGATGGACGAGCCCTTCGGCGCGCTCGATGCGATGACGCGCGAGAAGATGAACCTGGAGCTGCAGCGCATCTGGATGGCCTCGAAGAAGACCGTGATGCTGATCACCCACAGCATCCCCGAGGCGATCTTTCTGTCGGACCGCGTGATCGTGATGAGCGAGCGCCCCGGCTCCATTGCCGCCGTATACGACATCGAGCTGCCCCGCCCGCGCACGCTGGACATGATGGCCTCGGCCGAGTTCGGTGCGTACACGAAGGTGGTGCGCGCGCATTTCTTCTCTCAGGGCATCCTGGACCACTGAGCCACAGACATGGACGCCCCCCGCTTTCACATCGAAGAGATCCGCTTTTCCGAGCGCGACGTGGCGCTGCGGCTGCCGTTTCGCTTCGGCGCTGCCACCGTCACCGCCTGCCCGCAGCTCTACGTGCGGGCCCGCATCCGTTTCGAGAACGGCGGCACTGCAGAGGGCTGCGCGGCCGAGATGATGGTGCCCAAGTGGTTCGACAAGAACCCCGCCCTCACCAACGAACAGAACTTCGAGCAGCTTCGCTTTGCGCTGCGCGATGCACGCACCGCCTATGTCGCCGAAGACGATGCGCAGACCGCGTGGACGCACTTCGCATCGAACTACGCCGCACTGCAGGCGAGCGCGAAGACCAAGGGCCTGCAGGCGCTGGTGGCCAGCTACGGCCCCGCGCTCATCGACCGTGCCGTGATGGACGCGCTGTGCCTGCACACCGGCACCAGCTTCGCAACGGCCATGAGCGCCAACCTCTGCGGCATCGACATCGCGGGCAGCGGCCTGGCTGACGATCTCGTGGGCTTCGACATGACGGCCTTTCTGGCCAGCCAGTCGCCGCGCGCCAGCATCGCTGCGCGCCACACCGTCGGGCTGGCCGATGCCATCGACGACAGCGATGCGCTGCCCGACGCGCCCACCGATGGACTGCCGACCACGCTCGCCGCGGCGGTGAAGCGCTACGGCCTCACCCACTTCAAGCTCAAGCTCTGCGGCAACACCGCGCAGGACATCGACCGGCTCCAGCGCATCGCCCGCGTGATCGACAACCATGCGCAGCTCGTCACGCTCGATGGCAACGAGCAGTACGCCGATGCCGACGACTTCGCTGTCTTCCTCGACCGCATGCTGTCGACGCCCGTGCTGTGGAAGCTCGCGCAGAAGACCGTCTTCGTCGAACAACCGATCCGCCGCGACGCCGCTCTGGATCGCAATGTGTCGGCGCTGGGCAAGCGCATTCCATTGCTGATCGACGAATCCGACGCCACGCTCGATGCCTTCGTGCAGGCCCGTGCGCTCGGCTACACGGGCGTGTCGAGCAAGAGCTGCAAGGGCTTCTACAAGTCGGTCGTCAACGCGGCGCGCTGTGCGCACTGGAACGCGGCAGAAGACAAGCCGCGCTATTTCCTCTCCGGCGAAGACCTGACCATGCAGGCCGGCATCGGCGTGCAGCAAGACCTCGCGCTCGTCGGCTGGCTCGGCCTCTCGCATGTGGAGCGCAACGGCCACCACTACGTCAACGGTCTCGCGGCCGTGCCTGAAGCCGAGCAGCAAGCCCTGCTGAAGCTGCACCACGATCTCTACGAAACCAGCGACGGCTCCGTGCGCCTCGCCATCCGCGGCGGACAGCTTGCCCTGTCGTCGCTCGCCACCGCGCCCGGCTTTGCCACCGGCCAACCGGGCGCCGGCATCTCGTGGGACGCCATGCGTTCCGTCTACTGAAGCACCCCTTCTTATCTCTCTCGCATCTCAAGGAAGAAAACGATGGCCACCCAACGACTAGGAATCATCATGCACGGCGTCACCGGCCGCATGGGCATGAACCAGCATCTGATCCGCTCGATCTGTGCCATTCGCGCCCAAGGCGGCGTCACGCTGTCGAACGGCGACAAGGTGATGCCCGACCCCATCCTCATCGGCCGCAACGCCGAGAAGATGGAAGCGCTCGCCAAGGCCCACAACATCGCGCGCTGCGGCACCGACCTCGACAAGGCGCTGGAGAACAAGGACGACACCATCTTCTTCGACGCCGGCACCACGCAGATGCGCCCCACGCTGCTGGCCAAGGCCATCCGCGCCGGCAAGCACGTGTACTGCGAGAAGCCGATCGCCACGAACCTGAACGAAGCCGTGGAGATCGCGCGGCTCGCCGAAGGCTCGGGCCTCAAGCACGGCGCGGTGCAGGACAAGCTCTTCCTGCCAGGTCTTCGCAAGCTCGACATGCTGCGCCGCGCGGGCTTCTTCGGCCGCATGCTCAGCGTGCGCCTGGAGTTCGGCTACTGGGTGTTCGAGGGCGACCTACAGCCCATCCAGCGCCCGAGCTGGAACTACCGCAAGGAAGACGGCGGCGGCATGATCCTGGACATGATGTGCCACTGGCGCTATGTGCTGGACAACCTGTTCGGCGAGGTGAAGTCGGTCTCGTGCATTGGCGCCACCCACATCCCCACGCGATGGGACGAAGCCGGCAAGCCGTACGACGCCACCGCCGACGACGCGGCCTACGCCACCTGCGAGCTCACCGGCCACAACGGCGAGCCGGTGATCGCGCAGATCAACATGAGCTGGGCCACGCGCGTGCGCCGCGACGACCTCGTGACCTTCCACGTCGATGGCACCAATGGCTCGGCCGTCGCGGGCCTCTCCAGCTGCCGCGCCCAGTCGCGCGTGGCCACGCCGCGTCCGGTGTGGAACCCCGACGAGAAGCAGATGATGAATTTCTTCGACCAGTGGCAGGAGATTCCGGACTCGCAGCTCTACGACAACGGCTTCAAGATCCAGTGGGAACACTTCATCCGCCACGTGGTCGAGAACGAGCCGTACAAGTGGACGCTGCCCGAAGGCGCCAAGGGCGTGCAGCTGGTCGAGGCCGCGCTCGAGTCGTGGAAGGACCGCCGCTGGATCGACGTGCCCGCGCTGAAGGTTTGAGGCCGGCCATGGCACTGTCGCTGACCCTCCCCACCGCGAGCGGCACGCTCGCGCCCTACGCCCTCTGCGGCACCGCGCCGGTGAAGCCCGATGCGGGCGTCAAGTTCAACCGCATCGCCTACTCGGCCGCCCACGTCGTGGCCGACCCGCTCGCGGCCATCGACCCGTGGCTGCAATCGGCCATCGACTGGGACACCACCATCGCCTACCGCCGCCACCTGTTCTCGCTGGGCCTGGGCGTGGCCGAGGCGATGGACACGGCGCAGCGCGGGATGGGGCTGGACTGGCCCACATCGCTCGAACTGATCCGACGTTCGCTCGACGCGGCGAAGGACGTGCCTGGTGCGCTGGTCGCATCCGGCTGCGGCACCGACCACCTGAACATCGACGATGTGAAGAGCGTGGACGACGTGATCCGCGGCTACGAAGAGCAGATGGCCGCCATCGAAGCGCTGGGCGGCAAACTGATCGTGATGGCCAGCCGCGCGCTGGCCCGCGTGGCAAAGAGCCCTGCCGACTACGAACGCGTGTACGACCGCATCCTGAGCCAGGCGAAGCAACCCGTGGTGCTGCACTGGCTCGGCGACATGTTCGACCCGGCGCTCGCGGGCTACTGGGGCACGAAGGATGTCGATGCCGCGATGGACACGGCCGTGGGCATCATCGCGGCGCATCCAGACAAGGTCGATGGCATCAAGATTTCGCTGCTCGACAAGGACAAGGAAATCGCGATGCGCCGCCGCTTGCCAAAGGGCGTGCGCATGTACACCGGCGACGACTTCAACTATGCCGAATTGATCGCCGGCGATGGCTTCGGAAGCGAACCCACGCACGGCAAGAGCGATGCGCTGCTCGGCATCTTCGACGCCATCGCTCCTGCTGCGAGTGCGGCGCTGGGCGCACTCGCACAAGGCAACACCGAGAAGTTCCACGCGATCCTCGGCCCCACCGTGCCGCTGTCGCGCCACATCTTCGCGGCGCCTACGCGCTTCTACAAGACCGGCGTCGTGTTCATGGCCTGGCTCAACGGCCACCAGAAGCACTTCACGATGGTGGGGGGTCAGCAGAGCACGCGCTCGCTACAGCACTTTGCGGAGCTGTTTCGCCTGGCCGATGCGGCGAATCTGCTGGAGCAGCCCGAACTCGCGGTGCGGCGCATGAAGACGTTGCTGGCGCTGCACGGCGTGGAAGGTTGAACCAGCCCATGCGCGATTTCTCTGGTAACCACGACTGGCTGTCGATCAACACCGCGACCGTGCGCAAGCAATCGGGCGCCGAGGTGCCGCTGGACCGCATCATCGACCAGTGCGCCGAACGCGGCATCCGCGCGATCAGCCCGTGGCGGGATCAGGTGGCCGCAGTCGGCCTCGACAAGGTGGCAAAGCAGTTGAAGGCCCACGGCATCGGCCTCTCCGGCTACTGCCGCGGTGGCTTCTTTCCGGCTGCCGATGCGGCAGGCCTGAAGGCCGCGCTCGAAGACAACCGCCGCGCCATCGACGAAGCCAAGACGCTGGATGCGCCCTGCCTCGTGCTGGTGGTCGGCGCATTGCCCGGCGCGCTCGAAAGCAAGGCCGCGTACAAGGACATCGCCCGCGCGCGCAGCGAGGTACGCGACGGCATCGCCGCCTCACTCGAATACGCCCGCGAAGTCGGCATGCCCCTCGCCATCGAGCCCCTGCACCCCATGCAGGCGGCCGACCGCGCGTGCATCAACACACTGGAACATGCGCTCGACATCTGCGACGAACTCGACGCAGGCCAGAGCGGCATGCTCGGTGTGGCGCTCGACATCTATCACGTCTGGTGGGACCCGAAGCTGCAGCAGCAGATCGCCCGTGCCGGCAACGCGAAGCACACGCGCCTGCTGGCGTACCACGTCTGCGACTGGCTCACGCCCACGCGCGACCTGCTCTCCGACCGCGGGATGATGGGCGACGGCGTGGTCGAGCTCAAGAAGATCCGCGGCTGGGTCGAAGACGCGGGCTTCGCGGGCTTCAGCGAGGTAGAGATCTTCTCCAACCTCGACTGGTGGCAACGGCCCGGCGCCGAAACACTCGACATGTGCATCGAGCGGCATTGCAGCGCGGTCTGAAGCCTTGCGCCGAAGCGAAGCGAAGCGCAGCCGCTTGTGCTGCAATTCGCCCCATGGCTGACCCGACCCTCGACGACCTGCGCCGCTACGCGGTGGCGCGCACGCTCTTCAAGCCCACCACGTTGCCTAGTGCGATCCGCCAGCTCGGCTTCGTGCAGGCCGACCCCATCCGCGCCCCGGCGCGCGCGCAAGACCTGACCTTGCGCCACCGCGTGAAGGACTACCGCGCGGGCGATCTCGAAAGCCGCTACACCCGCCTGGCGATCGAGGAAGACTGCCTCGTCAACTACGGCTTCCTGCCGCGCGAGCACCTGGCCTTGATGCACCCGCGCGAAGCCAAGCGCGTCTGGGACGACGACACGCGGCGCAAGGCCGCCGATGTGCTCGCCTATGTGCGCGAGCACGGCGCGGTGCATCCGCGCCAGGTCGAACTGCATTTCGCACACGGCCGCGTCAAGAACTACTGGGGCGGTTCGAGCAACGCGACCACGCACCTGCTCGACGGCCTGCACTACCGCGGCATGCTGCGCGTGGTGCGGCGCGACAGCGGCACGCGGGTCTATGAAGCGGTGACGCACCTGCCCGCCGACGAGAGCCCCGCGGGACGCGCGCAGCGTGCCGCCGCACTCGTTGAACTGGTGGTGCGCAAGTACGCGCCGCTGCCGGCCGCCAGCCTCACCTACCTCGTTCGCCTGCTGGGCTACGGCGCGCCGCACCTGTCGGCGCAGACGCAGGCGGCCTTGCGTCTCGCGCGCGAAGAGCTCGCGAGTTGCCGCATCGACGGCACCACCTGGTATTGGCCGGCCGGCGACAACCCCGCCTCGAAACGGCACACGCCCGACGACGCCGTGCGCCTGCTTGCACCCTTCGACCCGGTCGTGTGGGACCGGCGGCGCTTCGAGCTGCTGTGGGGATGGGCGTACAAGTTCGAGGCCTACACCCCCGCGCCGAAGCGCCAGTTCGGCTACTACGCGCTGCCGATGCTGCGGCACGACCGCGTGATCGGCTGGGCCAACGTGAGCGCGCACTGTGGGCAGTTGCAACCGGCCTTCGGCTATGCCGGCAAGAAGCCCCGCGATGCGGCGTTTCGCGCGGCGCTCGACGACGAACTCCACCACATGACGCTGTTCCTCGCCGGCCGCTGAGCGCCTCGCCTCGGCGCGCCGAGGGGTTATGCCTCTTGCGTGACAGCGCGCCTTTGCGGTCTTGCCTAGAATCCCCGTCGTTCCGGCGCAAGCCGGGGCAAGCGTTCTCAGGGCGGGGTGCAATTCCCCACCGGCGGTGATGGCGACCTCCAAGTCGCACAAGCCCGCGAGCGCCCGGGCCTGCGCAAGCAGGCTTCGGGGTCAGCAGATTTCGGTGCGATTCCGAAGCCGACGGTCACAGTCCGGATGAAAGAGAGCGCGAAATGCGGGCGTGTGCCCGCGCGCTCTGCCATGAGCGCGCGGTCTGCCTTGCGGTTTCGTGCGCCCTGATTCAGGAAACCTGCTTTTCAGAGGCACACCATGAGTCAGATCAACGACCTTCCCCTCTCCGCCATCACCGCGTCGAATGCATCGCGCGGCGAGCGCATCGCTTTTGTCGAGGCGCAGTGGCATTCGGACATCGTCCACCAGGCACGCGACGCCTTCCTCGAAGAAATGGTGCGCCTGGGTGTGGCCCGCGAGCGCATCGACATCTTCGATGTGCCCGGCGCCTTCGAGATTCCGCTGCACGCCAAGCGCCTGGCCAACTCGGGCAAGTACGCGGCCATCATCGGCTGCGCGCTGGTGGTGGACGGCGGCATCTACCGCCACGAGTTCGTGGCGAACACCGTCGTCAACACGCTGATGCAATTGCAGCTGGAAACCGACGTGCCGATCTTCTCGGCCGTGCTCACCCCGCACCACTTTCACGAGCACGTGGAGCACCGCAAGTACTTCCATCGCCATTTCGCGATCAAGGGCACCGAAGTGGCCGAGGCCTGCTTCAAGACGCTGGAAGCGCTGAAGAAGGTGGACGCCGCGCTGGCCGCGTGACAACGGGCATCCGTCCGCAGTAATCTGCGCGGATGGCCTCTACATCCGCTTCCAGAGATCGCTACACCCTCTACGGCGCGCCCGGCTCGGGCGCCACGCCGGTCCATGCGGCGCTGACGCTGATCGGCGCGCAGGTCGATGCGGTCGACGTCGCCACATGGGAAGGCGAATCCGAGCGCGCGCGCATGTCGGGCGTCAATCCGATGCGGCAGGTGCCTGCGCTCGTGCTGCCTTCGGGCGAGGTGATGACCGAGAGCGCGGCCATCCTGATCTGGCTCGGCGACCGATACCCCGAAGCCGGACTGTGCCCCGCACCCGGCGATCCGAAGCGTGCGCGCTACCTTCGCTGGATGGTCTATCTGTCGGCGGCCATCTATTCGCTGTATTGGGTGCGCGACGATCCCGACCGCCTCGTGCCCGACCCCGCGGCGCAGCCCGCGATGCTCGAACGCTCGGCCGAGCGCATTGCGCACTGCTGGCATCTGATGGACACCCAGATCGACGAACCCGCGCCCTACCTGCTCGGCGAGAAGCTCGGCATGCTCGACCTGTACGTGACGGTGATGTCGCGCTGGACGCCGCAGCGACGGCGCTTCTACCGCGTGGCGCCGCGCATGGCTCCTGTGGTGCGGTGTGTGGATGCCGACCCCAGGCTGGCGGACTTCTGGGCCGCGCGCTTTCCCTTCACGACCGACCCCGGGGCACCGTGACCTCACGATCGAACTGAAGTCGGTCGCGTGCGCAAAATCCTGCCCGCCTAAACGGGCTCGCCCGCCTGTTGCGCCAGGCCCCACGCGACATGCTCTCGCACGAGTTCGCTGGCGTGCCCGGCGCGCGTTGCCAGCGCTTCGCTCGCACTGCCCTCGCCTGATCGCACCGCATTGCCCAGCGCCACCGCGATGTTGCGCAGCCACCGCTCGTGGCCGATGCGGCGTATCGGGCTGCCCTCGGTGCGACGCAGAAAGTCTTCCTCGGTCCACGCGAAAAGCTCGGCCAGCGCGCGGCCGGTGAGGCCTTCGCGCGCATCGAAGTCGGGCAGCTCGCTCTTTTTGGCGAACTTGTTCCACGGGCAGATGAGCTGGCAGTCGTCGCAGCCGTAGATGCGGTTGGCCATCAGGGGCCGAAGCTCCAGCGGAATGGGCCCGCCGTGCTCGATGGTGAGGTACGAGATGCAGCGCCGCGCATCGAGCCGCTGCGGCGCGACGATGGCCCGCGTGGGGCACACGTCGATGCAGGCGCTGCAGCTGCCGCAATGCGCGGTGACGGGTTCGCTCTCGGGCAGCGCCATGTCGACGTAGATCTCGCCGAGAAAGAACATCGAGCCCGCATCGCGGTCCAGCACCAGCGTGTGCTTGCCGCGCCAGCCCTGGCCGCTGCGCGAAGCCAGCTCGGCCTCCAGCACGGGCGCCGAATCGGTGAAGGCGCGATGGCCGAAGGGGCCGACTTCTTCGGCGATGCGCTCGGCCAGCTTTGCGAGGCGGTTGCGCAGCACCTTGTGATAGTCGCGGCCCCGCGCATAGACCGACACGATGGCCTCGCCGGGCCGCGCGAGGCGGTCGAATTCGACGGCCTGCCAGTCGGGCGGTGTGTCGCGCGGCAGGTAGTCCATGCGCGCGGTGATCACGCTCACTGTGCCCGGCACCAGCTCCGCCGGCCGCGCGCGGCGCGTGCCATGCGTTGCCATGTATTGCATTTCTCCATGGAACCCATGGGCCAGCCATTGCATCAGACCGGCCTCGGCGCTCGATAAATCGACGCCCGCGATTCCGATTTGGGAGAATCCGAGTTCCCGGGCCAAAGCCTGAATACGAACAACGAGTGGATGGCTGACGATCACTTGCCGATTGTAGAAACGCCCAAGGGCACCACACGCATGCTGCGCTGGTGCAGCGAAGCCGACACCGACGCCTTCGCACGATCGCTCGCGGCTGCCCCCGCATTGCGCGACGCTTTCATCGCGCTGGAGGGCGACCTGGGCGCCGGCAAGACCACTTTCGTGCGACATCTGCTGCGCGCACTGGGCATCGAAGGCCGCATCAAGAGCCCCACCTATGCGGTGGTCGAGCCGCATGAAGCGCCCGACGGCCTGGCCATTTTCCATTTCGACTTCTATCGCTTCGCCGATCCGCGCGAATGGGACGACGCCGGCTTCCGCGACATCTTCGCGGGCCCGGGCCTCAAGCTGGCCGAGTGGCCTGAAAACGCCGCGGGCCGCACCCCACCTGCAGACTTAGCTATTAAAATTGAAGCAATGACAGACGACACACGCAGCGTGACCCTCCTGGCGAACACCCCGCGCGGCAGCGACCTGCTGGCGCACATCGCCGCATGAAGGCGGGCGGCCTGAAACGACGCGTGCTGCTGCAGGGCGGCAGCGTGGCCTTGATGCTCGGCGTGCACCACATCGCGCGCGGCGCCACCATCCTCGCGGTGCGCGTCTGGCCCGCGGCCGACTACACCCGCGTGACCATCGAGTCCGATGCACGCCTGAGTTCGCAGCAGCTGGTGGTCGGCAGCCCGCCGCGGCTGGCGGTCGATGTCGAAGGCATCGAACTCAACACCGAGCTGCGCGAACTGGTCGGCAAGATCAAGCCCGGCGACCCGTACATCAACGGCCTGCGCGTCGGGCAGAACGCGCCGAACGTCGTGCGCATCGTGTTCGACCTGAAGCAGACGGTGCGGCCGCAGGTCTTCTCGCTCGCGCCCGTGGCGGCGTACAGGCACCGCCTGGTGCTCGACCTGTACCCCGAGCAGGCCGTCGACCCGATGGAAGCGCTGATTGCCGAACGCCTGCGCGATGCGCCCAAGGGCGACAGCGCCGCCGGCTCGACCGTGGCCGGCATCGCGCCCCCCGCGCCCGCGGCGCCGGCCGGTGCCCCACCCGCGGTCGATCCGCTGGGCGAGCTGATGGCGCAGCAGTCGATGCGCCCCGGCCCGGCAGCGCCCGCGCCGCCCGTGGTGGCGGGCAACGATCGCCCCGCGCCGCCGCCCGTGCTGGGCACGGCGCCAATCAGGCCGCCCCCTCCTCCGGCGCTTCCCCCTGTTGCGGCCGCACGCGGCGGCGCGACCGCGAGCCGCACCGACCGCATCATCATCGTCGCGCTGGACCCCGGCCACGGCGGCGAAGACCCCGGCGCCATCGGCCCGGCCGGCACGCGCGAAAAAGACATCGTGCTGCAGGTTGCGCATCGCCTGCGCGAGCGCATCAACGCGAGCACCGTCAACGGCAACCCGATGCGCGCCTTTCTCACGCGCGACGCCGACTTCTTCGTGCCGCTGGGCGTGCGCGTGCAGAAGGCGCGGCGCGTGCAGGCCGACCTGTTCATCAGCATCCATGCCGACGCGTTCACCACGCCCGCCGCGCGCGGTGCGAGCGTGTTCGCGCTCAGCCAGAGCGGCGCATCGAGCAGCGCGGCGCGCTGGCTGGCCAACAAGGAAAACGATGCCGACAAGGTGGGCGGCGTCAACGTCGGCAACCACGAGGCGCAGGTGCAGCGCGCGCTGCTGGACATGAGCACCACGGCGCAGATCAACGACAGCCTCAAGCTCGGCGGCGCGATGCTCGGCGAGATCAAGGGCATCGGCGCGCGGCTGCACAAGAACCAGGTCGAGCAGGCCGGCTTCGCGGTGCTGAAGGCGCCGGACATTCCGAGCGTGCTGGTGGAAACGGCCTTCATCAGCAACCCCGAGGAGGAAGCCAACCTGCGCCGCGCCGCCTACCAGGAGAGCCTGGCCGATGCGCTCATGCGCGGCATCCAACGGTACTTTGCGCAGAACCCGCCGCTCGCGCGCAGCCGGCAGCTCTGAGTTCGCGCTTTCCCCGCGCGAATTTTTGTAAAGCCAAAGCACTCCTGCCGTCCCACGCGGTTCGGCCCATTGCCCCGCACAGGCAAGCGCGGCAGGCTCCTACACAGTGCATGCGGCCCTTTTGACGATGATGAACCCATCACTCCTCGAAAGGGCACATCATGAAGACACGTCTCTGGATCGCTGCATTTGCAGCCACCTCGGTCATGACGATTGCGGGCTGCGCGAGCGGCCCCAATCAGAACCTCGGCACCGGCGTAGGCGCGGTCGGCGGTGCGCTGGTGGGCAATGCCATCGGCGGCAACACGGCAGCCACGGTCGGCGGTGCAGCCATCGGCGGCATCATCGGCAACCAGGTGGGCCGCAACGTCGACGAGCGCAACTACAACCGCCAGACCTACCCGCAAGGCAGCGGCTACTACCCGAGCAACGGCCCGCGCTATTGAGTTGCGGACCGCATGAATGAAAAAGGCGCGCCCCTGTGGCGCGCCTTTTTCATGGGCGATGCGGCGGTGAAGAGAGCTTCAGGCCGAGGCGGCCCGGGCCTTCTCTGCCTTCGACGCGCGCCAGGCCCCGAAGATCGCCAGCAGCCCCGGCACGAAGATGAGAGCCCAGATGATCTTGTCCAGATGCTGGCGCACGAACGGCAGGTTGCCGAAGAAGTAGCCCGCGGTTCCGATGCCGAGCACCCAGATCAGCGCTCCGACCACGTTGTACATGGTGAACTTCGCGCGGTCCATGGCCGCCACGCCGGCCACGAAGGGCGCGAAGGTGCGAATGAAGGGCATGAAGCGCGCGAGGATGATGGTGACGCCGCCGTAGCGTTCGTAGAAGCCGTGGGCCTGGTCGAAGGCCTTGCGATTGAAGAAGCGTGAGTTCTCCCACTGAAAGACCTTAGGCCCGAAATAGCGGCCGATCGAATAGTTGCACTGGTCGCCCAGGATGGCCGCGGCAATCAGGATGCCGCAGGCCAGCGGGAAATTCATGAGCCCCGCACCGCACAGCGCGCCGACGATGAACAGCAGCGAATCGCCCGGCAAGAACGGCATCACCACCACGCCGGTCTCCACGAAGACGATCAGGAACAGCAACGCATAGACCCAGGGGCCGTAGGCGATGACGAAGGCCTCGAGGTGCTTGTCGACGTGAAGGATGAAGTCGAGGAGAAAGCTGATGATTTCCATGGCCGCGGATTATCCTTGTTGACGTGTTGCGCACTTTTCGAATCACCCCATGATCCACATACGCGAAGCCCTGGATGCGGACTGGCCCGGCATCTGGGCGGTGCTCGAGCCGACCTTTAGACGCGGCGACACCTACACCTACCCGCCCGATGTGAGCGAAGAAGAAGCGCGCCACGGGTGGACGAAAGTACCCACAGCAACTTTCGTGGCCTGCAACGAAGAAGGCACGGTGCTCGGCACCTACGTCATCCGTCCCAACCAGCCGGGCCAGGGCGCGCATGTGGGCAACTGCGGCTATGTGGTGTCCGAGGCCGCACGGGGCCTGGGCGTGGCGTCCGCGCTGTGCGAACACTCGCAGCAGCAGGCACGGCGCATGGGCTTTCGTGCGATGCAGTTCAACTTTGTGGTGTCCACCAACGAGCGCGCGGTGCGGCTCTGGCAGAGGATGGGCTTTGCCATCGTCGGCACCCTGCCCGGCGCATTCCGGCATCCTGAGCACGGGTTCGTGGATGCCTTCGTCATGTACAAGCAGTTGCAATAAAAACACCCACCCCACGGAGAAACTCGAATGACCGGTCAATACATCCAGATGAACGCTGCCGACGGCAGCGGCACCTTTCGCGGCTACCTCGCCTTGCCCGAATCGGGCAGCGGCCCAGGCCTGGTGATCGCGCAGGAAATCTTCGGCATCAACCACACCATGCGCGAGGTGGCCGACTACTACGCCGAAGAAGGCTACGTGGCGCTGGTGCCCGACCTCTTCTGGCGCCAGGAGCCCAACGTGGAGCTCGGCTACAGCGAGGCCGACTGGCAACGCGCCTTCGCGCTCTACGGCGGCTTCGACGAAGCCAAGGGCATGGCCGACATGCAGACCGCCATCGACGCACTGCGCGGCCGCGCCGAAGTGACGGAGCGCAAGGTCGGCGTGCTCGGCTTCTGCCTGGGCGGCAAGCTGGCCTACCTGGCGGCCTGCCGCACCGATGCCGACGCGGTCGTGGGCTACTACGGCGTGGGCATCGACGCCGCGCTGGACGAGGCCGACAACATCAAGCGCCCGCTCACGCTGCACATTGCCGAGCTCGACAAGTTCTGCCCGCCCGAGGCCCGCGACCGCATCGTGCAGACGCTCTCGGGCCGCCCCGGCGTTTCGCTGTACGTGTACCCCGGCATGGACCACGCCTTCGCGCGCGCCGGCGGCGAGCACTTCCACAAGCCCTCGGCGCTGATGGCGCACGAGCGCAGCATCGCCACGCTCAAGGGTGCCATCGGTCCGCACTTCGACCTCTCGGCGCTCTGGGACAAGCACTGCGAATACGAGTTCGGCACGCGCAACGTCGACGACACCATGGGCACCATGGTGGCCGAGCCGTATGTGAACCACATCCCCACCATGACCGGCGGCGTGGGCTACAAGGCGCTGCACGCGTTCTACTCGAACCACTTCGTCAACAGCAACCCGCCCGACACCGCGCTCACCTCCATCTCGCGCACCGTGGGCGCGACGCAGGTGGTCGACGAGTTGCTCTTCAGCTTCACGCACACGACCGAGATCCCATGGATGCTTCCCGGCATCGCGCCCACGGGCAAGCGCGTCGAGGTGCCGCTGCTCGCGGTCATCAAGTTCCGCGGCAACAAGCTCTACCACGAGCACATCTACTGGGACCAGGCCAGCGTGCTGGTGCAGGTCGGCCTGCTCGACCCCCGGCTGCTGCCGGTGGCGGGCATCGAGACGGCGCGCAAGCTGCTCGATGAAACGCTGCCGTCGAACACGCTGATGCCGCGCTGAAACCGGCACGGCTCCTAAAATGCCCCGGTGAGCGCACTCCCCTCTTCCATCCCCCCCTCCCCCCGCCGCCCGATCCGGGAACTCCCCGATGAGCTGATCAGCCAGATCGCCGCCGGCGAGGTGGTCGAACGACCGGCCTCGGTGGTGCGCGAGCTGCTCGACAACGCCCTGGATGCCGGCGCGCGCCAGGTGACGGTGCGGCTGGCCTCGGGCGGTGTTCGGCTGATCTCGGTCGAAGACGACGGCTTGGGCATTCCGCGCGAAGAACTTACCGTGGCCCTGCGCCGCCACGCCACCAGCAAGATCGCGAGCCTGGACGACCTGGAGACGGTCGGCACCATGGGCTTTCGCGGCGAAGCGCTCGCGGCCATCAATGCGATTGCCGAACTCAGCATCCTCTCGCGCTTCGGCGGCGCCGACAGCGCCTTCGCGCTCGATGGCCGCACCGGCGAACTGCGTCCGGTGGCGCGATCGGTCGGCACGACCGTCGAGGTGCGCGAGCTTTTCTTCGCAACGCCCGCGCGGCGCAAGTTTTTGAAGACCGACGCCACCGAGCTGGCCCACTGCATCGAGGCCGTGCGCCGCCATGCGCTGGCGCGGCCCGAGGTGGGCTTCTCGGTGTGGCACGACGGCAAGCTGGTCGAGCAATGGCGCGCCGCCGAGGCCCGCGAGCAGCGCCTGGCCGATGCGCTCGGCGACGACTTCGTGGCGAAGAGCGTGGCCGTCGAGCACCTGGGCGGCGTGGTGCGCGTGGTCGGCCGTGCCGGCATTCCCGATGCGGCACGCTCGCGCGGCGACCAGCAGTTCTTCTACGTCAACGGCCGCTTCGTGCGCGACAAGGTGCTCTCGCACGCGGTGCGCAGCGCCTACGAAGACGTGCTGCACGGCCAGCGCCAGCCCATCTACGCGCTGTACCTGGAGATCGATCCGTCGCGCGTCGACGTGAACGTGCACCCGACCAAGATCGAGGTGCGCTTTCGCGACGGTCGCGAGGTGCACCAGGCGGTGCGCCACGCCATCGAGGACGCGCTGGCCGCCCCGCGCGCCGGCGACGCCGTCGCGCCGGCCGGTGCGCCGCAGCCTTTTTTCAAGGCCGCCGCGCTGCCCGAGAGCGCGAGCTGGTCGCAGCCCGCCATGCAGTTCGTGGCAAAGGAACGCGGCGCCGGCGATTTCGAGGCCATGTGGCCGCGCCGCACCGACGAACTCGGGCACGCACCGGACGCCACGCCCTCGCACTGGCCGCTGACCGGCGCGGCGCCGATGAGCTTCCGCACGCCCGTGGGCCAGCCCCTGGACACGGAGAGCGCCGGTGCCCCCGCCGCCACCAACGAAGACGCCTGGCCCCTGGGCCGCGCGCTGGCCCAGCTTCAGGGCATCTACATCCTGGCCGAGAACACGCAGGGCCTGGTGGTGGTCGACATGCACGCAGCCCACGAGCGCATCGTCTACGAGCGCCTCAAGACGCAGCTCGACGGTGCCGCCATCACCAGCCAGCCTTTGCTGATTCCGGCCACCTTCGCGGCCACGCCGCAGGAAGTGGCCACGGCCGAGGCCTGCGCCGAGGTGCTGCCCACGCTGGGGCTGGAGATCACCGCGTTTTCCGCGCGCACGCTCGCGGTGCGCGCCGTGCCCGGCACGCTGGCCGACGGCGATCCGGTCGAGCTCGCGCGCAGCGTGCTCGCCGAGCTGGGCCAGCATGACGCCAGCACCGTGGTGCAGCGCGCGCAGAACGAACTGCTGTCCACCATGGCCTGCCACGGCGCGGTGCGGGCCAACCGCAAGCTCACCATCGACGAGATGAACGCACTGTTACGCCAAATGGAAGCGACCGAGCGTTCGGACCAGTGCAACCATGGCCGGCCGACCTGGCGGCAGCTGTCGATTCGCGAGCTCGATTCGCTGTTCATGCGCGGCAGATAGCCGAATCGGCCGGTTTTTCAGGGTTTTCGAGGATTCGGCCGGGTCATCCGCCAAGCGGGCACGCACGTTGCATGGTCTCCACAAAGCGCCGTTGAGCGTTGTTTCGGGGGGTTACCAGGGTGCAACGTCGGCGCAACCTGGTGAGAGCGGATGAAACTTTCGGCCGGCATCGCTGTCCCTCACACCCATGATGAAACGCTGGACCCTCCTCGCGTCTGTCCTTTCCCTGTGCGCCTTGCTCGCGGCGGGTTGCTCCACGCTCGACGAACGGCAACGCGAATGGATTTTTCAGCCCAGCGACCGCAGCTGGGGCAATTCGGCTCTGATGACTGAAGGGATGCAGGACGTCTGGATCGACTTCCAGTCTTCCATCACCGGCGAACCCGCGCGGCTGCACGGCCTGTGGCTGGGCGGTGCGCCCGAGACCACCGACACCCCCGTTCTCCTTTATCTGCACGGCGCCCGCTACAACGTGGCCGGATCGGCCCCGCGCATCAAGCGCATGCACGAGCTGGGTTTTTCGGTGCTGGCCATCGACTACCGCGGCTTCGGCAAAAGCTCCAAGGGCCTGCCTTCGGAAGAATCGGCCCGCGAAGACGCCCGCGCCGCCTGGACCTGGCTGGCCGCTCGCCACCCCAAGCAGCACCGTTACATCTTCGGCCACTCGCTGGGCGGCGCCATCGGCATCGACCTGGCGGCGCATGTGAACGACGAGAGCGGCACCATCGTCGAGAGCACCTTCACCTCCATCGCCGACGTGGTGAGCAGCTTCAAATGGGGCTGGCTGCCCTTCGGCCCCCTCATCACGCAGCGCTTCGAGGCCATCAACACCGTCAAGGACATCGGCTCGCCGCTCCTGGTGGTGCATGGCACGGCCGACAGCCTGATCAACCCCACGCTGGGCCGCAAGCTCTATGACGCGGCCGTCGTGCCCAAGCTGTTCGTGCTGGTCGAGGGCGGCTCGCACCACAACACCAACTCGGTGGGCGAAACGCAGTACCGCGCGGCGCTGACGCAGCTGTTCCGCATGAAGCCCGACAACATGGTGGCGCGCAACCAGCCCAAGCTGTCGCCGCCCTCGCTGGCACTGCCGCTGCCACCGGCAGTGGCGCCGCAGGATGTGCGCGGCGAGGCGCGCGCGAGCAGCGTGCCTGCGGCGATCTGACGCCCAGCCGTTCGCGAAAGGCAGTTGCCGCCCCGGCCTGCTGACGGGCATGCGCCATTTGCTACCCTCGGCGCATCATGTTTCCCCGCTCCGCACCGGCCGCCGAGGCCGTTCCTCCGGCATCGCCCGCCGCTGCGCCCTCTGGTCCGACGCGCTACGTTGCGCTCGCCGGCCCCACCGCATCGGGCAAGACAGCCGCCGCACTGGCGCTCGCGCGCCTGCAGCCGGTTGAAATCATCTCGGTGGATTCCGCGCTGGTCTACCGCGGCATGGACATCGGCACCGCCAAGCCCACGGCCGCCGAACGGACCGCCGTGCCGCATCACCTGATCGACATCCTCGATGCGCGCGAGAGCTACAGCGCCGCCGCCTTCGTGGCCGACGCGACACGGCTCATCGGCGAGATCCGCGCGCGCGGCGCGCTGCCGCTGCTGGTGGGCGGCACGATGCTGTACTTCAAGGCGCTGTTCGACGGCATCGATGCGATGCCTGCAGCCGATGCGGCCGTACGGGCGCGCATCGACGCACAAGCAGCCGAGTTGGGCTGGCCTGCGATGCACGCGCGGCTCGCCCAGGTCGATCCGGTCACCGCCGCGCGCCTCGCGCCGCAGGACAGCCAGCGCATCCAGCGCGCGCTCGAAGTGTGGGAGAGCAGCGGGCAGCCGCTCTCGAGTTTTCATGCGAGCGAGAACAAGACGGCGAAGGCCGTCGACGGCGGGGTTCTCTTTTCGCTGGAACCCACCGACCGCGCCTGGCTGCACGCGCGCATCGCCGACCGTTTCGACGCGATGCTGTCAGCGGGCTTGCTTGACGAAGTGAAGGCGCTGCGCGCACGCGGCGACCTGTCGACCGACCTGCCTTCGATGCGCTGCGTCGGCTACCGGCAGGCGTGGGAAATGCTCGATGCCTGCGGCAACTCCGCGCCCGATGCCAAGGCATTGAACGACCTGCGCGAACGCGGCATCGCCGCCACGCGCCAACTCGCCAAGCGGCAGATCACCTGGCTGCGCAGCATGCCGCAGCGCACCGTGATCGCCTGCGACGCGCCCGACGCGGTGCACACCGCCGTTCAACTGATTTCAAAGACGACCAGGCCCGGATGACGCTGCGCATTACCAACCTCGGCAAGCATTACGGCGAAGCACCGGTCTTCGAGAACGTGACGCTGGAGGTCCAGCCCGGCGAGTTCGTCGCGATCGTGGGCGAATCGGGCGTGGGCAAGTCGACGCTGCTCAACTGCATGGCGGGCCTGGACAGCTGGGACCAGGGCACGGTGACGCACGACGGCACCGACATCGGCGCGCTCGACGGCGAAGCCTGCGCGCTCTGGCGGCGCAAGCATGTCGGCTTTGTGTTCCAGGCGTTTCACGTACTGCCGCATCTGGACGTGGCGCAGAACGTGTCGCTGCCCCTCATGTTGCTGGGCCAGCAGAAAAAGGACGACCCGCGCGTCGCGCAGATGCTCGAAGCGGTCGGCCTGCCCGGCATGGACGCGCGGCTGCCGCAGACGCTCTCGGGCGGTCAGTTGCAGCGCGTGGCGATTGCACGCGCGCTGGTGCACCGGCCCGCGCTGCTGCTGGCCGACGAGCCCACGGGCAACCTCGACCCGACGACCGCGGCGAAGGTGATGGAGCTGCTGGTCGGCCAGACCCGCGAGCACGGTGCCTCGCTGGTGCTGGTGACGCACTCCGAAAGCGCGGCCGCCCGCGCCGACCGACTGCTGCATCTGACCGCCACAGGCATCCGCGCCTGAACCTGAATTTCAGGCCAGCAGCGATGCGTAGCGCGAGAGATCGACGTTGCCGCCGCTGATCACGATGCCCACGCGCTTGCCAGCGATGGCCTGTCCCGCAGCGATGGCACCCGCGAACGCGAGGCAACCGGTCGGCTCCACCACCATCTTCATGCGCTCGGCAAAGAAGCGCATCGCCTCGACGAGCTGGTCGTCCGTCACGGTGAAGATGTCGTCCACGTCGCGCTGGATGATGCCGAAGGTGTACTGACCCAGGTGCTGCGTCTGCGCGCCATCGGCGATGGTCTTGGGCGTCTCGATGTGCACGATCTTCCCCGTGCGAAACGACTGCTGCCCGTCGTTGCCCGCCTCGGGCTCGACGCCGTAGATCTTGCAATCGGGCGACAGCGCGCGCGCCGACAGCGCCGAGCCCGACAACAGCCCGCCGCCGCCCAGGCACACGAACAGGTGGTCAAGCGGCCCGGTTTCCTCGATCAGTTCTTTCACCGCCGTGCCCTGCCCCGACAGCACATCGGGATGGTCGTAGGGCGGAATCATCGTCATGCCGCGTTCCTGCGCCAGTTGCCTGGTGACCGCTTCGCGGTCTTCGGTGAAGCGGTCGTACAGGACGACTTCGGCGCCGTAGCCCTTGGTGGCCGCGACCTTGGCGGCCGGCGCGTCCTTGGGCATGACGATCACGGCGGGCATCGACAAGAGCCGCGCTGACAGCGCAATCGCCTGTGCGTGGTTGCCCGACGAAAAAGCGATCACGCCGCCCTTGCGCTGCGCGTCATCGAATCTGGAGAGCGCGTTGAACGCGCCGCGGAACTTGAACGCGCCCATGCGCTGGAAGTTCTCGCACTTGAAGAAGAAGCTGGCGCCCCAGCGTTCGTTGGCGGTGGTCGATTGCAGCACCGGCGTGCGGTGGGCATGGCCTTCGAGCCGCGCGGCCGCGGCGGTGACGTCGTTGTAGGTAGGGAGTTGCATGGGTCGAGCTTAGCGGGGGCTTACGTTCTTTTGCAGTCCCCATGGGTAAAAACCCGGTAGGTGCGGCGGCACCGAAATCCGTACTCTGTATACAGAGTTCAGAAGAAAGCCGCCCATGCCCGCCCAGCTCGTCAGCATCGAAATTGCCCCCGACCTCGTCGATCAGGTTTACCGCGCCCTGCTCGGCGCGATCAGCAGCGGCTCGCTGGCGCCGGGCGAGCGCATCACGCAGGAAGACATCGCGCAGCGCCTGTCGGTGTCGCGCCAGCCGGTGCTGCAGGCGCTGCGCCTGCTCAAGAAAGACGGCTTCGTGCACGATGCCCCCGGCCGCGGCGTGCTGGTGGCGCCGCTCGACGCCGAGGGCATGCGACAGATCTACCAGGTGCGCGGCGCGCTCGACGTGCTGGCCGCGCGGCTCGCGGCGCACCAGCGTTTTCGCATCGACCCCAAGCTCATCGAGCGCGGCCGGCGCGCCGCGCGCGGGCGCAATGTCGAAGCCATGATCGATGCCGACGTGGCCTTTCACCGCGCGATCTACGACGCCTCGGGCAACCCGCTGATCGGCCAGAGCGCCGACCCGCACTGGCGGCACCTGCGCCGCGCGATGGGCGCGGTGCTGCAGGCCGAGCCCCAGCGCGAGTCGCTCTGGGACGAGCACGAAGCCATCGCCGACGCGATTGCCGAAGGCAACGCGGACCGCGCCGGACAGCTGAGCGAAGAGCACGTGGCGCAAGCCAGTGAAGCACTGGCCCGGCGCCTGGCCGAACAACTGACCCGCAACGCATCCATCCCCACCCACAAAGGAGACAAGGCATGAAGCTGACCCCCGAGCAACGCGCGCAGTTCGAGCGCGACGGCTACCTGTTCTTCCCCGGCCATTTCTCGCCCGAGGAGACAAGGACGCTCACCGATGCGGTGCCCGATCTCTACAGCAAGCGCGAGGCCTTCAACGTGCGCGAGAAAGGCTCGGACGCCGTGCGCACGAACTTTGCCGCGCACCTCATCAGCGAGCCCTTTGCCCGCCTGGCGCGCCATCCGCGCATGGTCGGCCCGGTGATGGACCTCTTCGAGGAAGAGGTCTACATGCACCAGTTCAAGATCAACGGAAAGATGGCCTTCGAAGGCCAGGTGTGGCAGTGGCACCAGGACTACGGCACCTGGCTCAACGACGACCTGATGCCCACCGAGCGCGCGATGAACGTCGCGATCTTTCTGGACGACGTGAACGAGCACAACGGTCCGCTGATGTTCATTCCGGGCAGCCATCGCAAGGGCGTGGTCGATGCCAAGCATGACCTCACCACCACCAGCTACCCGCTCTGGACCGTGGATAACGAGCTGATTGCGCAACTGGTCGATCGCGCCGGCGGCAAGGACGGCGGCATCGTCTCGCCCAAGGGGCCGGCCGGTTCGATGATCCTGTTCCACAGCTGCCTGGTGCATGCCTCGGGCAGCAACCTCTCGCCCTTCAACCGGGTGGCGGTGTACCTGAGCCTGTGCGCCGTCAGCAACCACATCCGCCGCCACAAGCGGCCCGAGTACATCGCGCACCGCGACTTCACGCCCATCGAGATGCTGCCCGACGACTGCCTGCTGAAGCCCTACCCCGTCGATGTGCCGTGGAAGCACGGCCTGCCCGAAAGCGCCCTGCAGACTTCGCTCGACGTGCGCGACACCGCGGAGGCCTGATCCCATGAGCCTCCACACCCGCCTGCAGCAGCGCGCCGCCGAAGGCCGTCCCATCCGCATCGGCCTGATCGGTGCCGGCAAGTTCGGCTCGATGTACCTCGCGCAGATTCCGCGCACGCCCGGCGTGCAGCTGGTCGCGATTGCCGACCTCTCGCCCGATGCGGCGCGCGTCAACCTGGAGCGCGTGGGCTGGGCCCCGGGCCGCGCCGCCGCAGGCTCGGTGCAGGAAGCCATCAAGACCGGCACCACCTGGATCACCGACGACTGGCAGGCGGTGACGCGCGAACCGTCCATCGACATCGTGGTCGAGTGCACCGGCAACCCGGTGGCGGCCGTGGACCATTGCCTCGATGCCTTCGCGCACGGCAAGCACGTGGTCAACGTGACGGTGGAGGCCGATGCCTTCTGCGGCCCGCTGCTCGCGCACAAGGCACAGCAGGCGGGTGTGATCTATTCGCTGGCCTTCGGCGACCAGCCGGCGCTGATCTGCGACCTGGTCGACTGGGCGCGCACCTGCGGCTTTCCGGTGGTGGCGGCCGGGCGCGGCCACAAGTGGCTGCCGCACTTCACCGAATCGACGCCCGAGACGGTGTGGGCCAACTACGGCCTCACGCCCGAACAGGCGCTGCGCGGTGGGCTCAACCCGAAGATGTTCAACAGCTTTCTCGACGGCTCCAAGCCGTCGATCGAAAGCTCGGCGGTGGCCAACGCCACCGGCCTCACCGTGCCCTCGAACGGGCTGCTCTATCCGCCCGCGAGCGTGGAGGACATTCCCTTCGTGACCCGCCCGCAAAGCGAAGGCGGCGTGCTGGAGCGCAAGGGCATGGTCGAGGTGGTCTCGTCGCTCGAGGCCGACGGACGCAAGATTCCCTACGACATCCGCATGGGCGTGTGGGTCACGGTCGAGGCCGAGACCGACTACATCAAGAACTGCTTCGAGGAATACAACGCGCACACCGACCCGAGCGGCCGCTACTTCACGCTGTACAAGCGCTGGCACCTGATCGGCCTGGAAGTGGGCATGTCGGTCGCCAGCGTGGCGCTACGCGGCGAAGCCACTGGCGTGGCCACTTGCTGGAACGCCGACGTGGTCGCCACCGCCAAGCGCGACCTTGCGCCGGGCGAAATGCTGGACGGCGAAGGCGGCTATACCGTGTGGGGCAAGCTGCTGCCGGCCGAGCGGTCGATGCGCCTGGGCGGCCTGCCGCTGGGCCTGGCGCATAACGTGAAGCTGGTGCGCGCGGTGAAGAAGGGCCAGAGCCTCTGCTGGGCCGACGTGGCCATCGACACCTCGACCGCCGCCTACAAGCTGCGCAATGAGATGGAAAGTCTGTTCGCACCATCCAATCAGGTCAAGGCAGCCTAAAGGGCTAGTTGCGCCAAACCTGAATCGCGTAAAAAATTCTGCTGGATACGGACCGCCGTGCCGAATGAGCGGCGGCGGTCCGTCATTGTGGTGAGCGATCCTGCTCGGTCATTTTTTCGTGACGGAGAGACACCATGCAGCAGCTGTCGATGGTCGATCGGCCCGCTTCCAGATCGGCGGCCTCCCCGTGACCGGCGCGGCGGCGAACAGCGTCGCCGAGCGGGCGGCACGCGAGTCGTATGGGCGGCTGCTGTCGATTCTTTGCGTGCGCACGCACGACATCGCCGCATCGGAAGACGCGCTCGCCGACGCCTTCGCGCGTGCCCTCGAACGCTGGCCCGCCGACGGCGTTCCGGCGCAACCCGACGCATGGCTCCTGAGCCTGGCGCGGCACCGCAAGCTCGACGCCTGGCGCCACAGCCGCGTGCAGGACGACGCAACGCAGGCCCTGCTGCTGCTGGCCGGCGAGATGGACGAGGCCGACACCCATGAAGGCCCCGCCGTGCCCGACGAGCGGCTGCGGCTGATGTTCGTCTGCGCCCATCCCGCCATCGACGCCGCGGCCCGTGCGCCGCTGATGCTGCAGACCGTGCTCGGCCTGGATGCAGCCCGCATGGCGAGCGCCTTTCTCACCGCACCCTCCACGCTGGGCCAGCGGCTGGTGCGGGCCAAGGCGCGCATACGCACCGCGGGCATTCCCTTCGAATACCCGGAGGCACGCGAGCTGCCGCAACGGCGGCGGGATGTGCTCGACGGCATCTACGCGGCCTACGGCACCGGCTGGGACGACGTGGACGGCGCCGACGCCCTGCCGCGCGCCCTGACGGCCGAAGCCATCGACCTCTGCCGCATCCTCTGCAGCCTGATGCCGGACCAGCCCGAGCCGCTGGGGCTGCTCGCGCTGATGCTCTTCTGCGAAAGCCGTTCGGCCTCCCGGCTCAGCGACACCGGGGCCTACGTGCCGTTCGACCAGCAGGACCCAATGCGCTGGGACCCCGATCTGCTCGCGGAGGCCGAGCGTTGCCTGCGCCGGGCATCGGACATGAAATTGCCGGGCGTGTACCAGTTGAGGGCCGCCATCCTGTCCGCGCATTGCGAGCGCCGCGTGGGGGCGCCGGTGGCGCCCGAGGTGCTTGTGTCGCTGTACGAAGATCTGCTGGCCCTTCGGCCCAGCCTGGGCGCGCAAGTCAGCCGTGCCTGCGCCCTGGCGAACGCGCGCGGTCCGGAAATCGGCCTGCGTGCGCTCGAAGCCATTCCCGCGCACGAGGTGGCCGGCTACCAGCCCTACTGGGCGGCGCGCGCGCACCTGCTCGCAGCCGGCGGGGCGCGCGCCGCCGCGCGCCAGGCCTATGACCGCGCCATCGGCCTCAGCACCAACGGGGCTGTGCGCGCGTACCTCGATGCGAGGTCGGCGCGGCTTTGAGCGGGGGAGTCATTTCGCGTTGAAGGTTCGTGGGAACAGCGCTGCCTGGGAACGATCGCGCAAGCGGTAACTCATGGCCGGTCGGCCCAGGCTGCCGGTGACCATGCCTGCCTCTTCCATGAAGTCGCCGTCGAGCATTCGCTTGCGGAAGGCGCTCTTGTCCATATCGCGGCCCAGCACGACCTCGTAGGTATGTTGCAACGCCGGCAGGGTGAAAGGCTCCTCGATCAGGAAGGCCGGCAGCGAGGTGTACTCGACCTTGCTGCGCAGCCGGGCGACGGCGGCAGCCAGCAGTTCGCCATGGTCGAAGGCCAGCCGCTTGCGCGAAGCGGCATCCACCTGGAACCACGCCACCTCCGCGGCATTGGCGCCGCTGCGCAATTGCAAGGCCTGCACCGGAATCAGCGCATAGAAGCAGTGCGTGGCCGACCATCCACGCGGATCGCGCCCAACACCGCCCCAACTGCCCAATTGCTCGAGGTAAGGTGCCAGCACGCCGGTCTTCTCGCGGAGCTTGCGCAATGCGCAGTCGAGCAGCGAGGCATCTTCGTCGACATTCACGAAGCCGCCCGGCAGCGCCCACTTTCCCGGATAGGGCTCGGTCATGTCGGACGGCCGGCGCACCAGCAGGACCTGCAAGGCATCGTCGAGCACGGTGAACATCACCACGTCGACCGTGACCAGCGGACGCGGAAAGGTCAAGGATGTAAAGCTTGGTAGAGGTGGGTTCACAACGGATAGCTTGACGCCGATTTAATTAGTTGTACTATACAACCCATAATTAGTTGTACAGAGCAACCAATCAGAACATCAACAAAAAAAGAACAACGAGAGGAATCAGAACAATGAACAACCCGAGTCACCCCCTCCCCACCGAAGCGCACCTTGCCCAGCGCGAGCGGTGGCCGCAAAGTGGAAGACACATCCTGGCGCATCACGACGCGCAGTCTGTCGTCGTCTATCAGGCCTATCGCCCCGCCATCGGCGAATACGCGGTCCGCCACGGCCGTCTCGACGGACCGGACTTCAGCCTCTCGCGCATGAGCTGGATCAAGCCCAACTTTCTCTGGATGATGTACCGCTCCGGCTGGGGCACAAAGGAAGGCCAGGAGGTCACGCTCGGCCTGCGGCTGCGCCGCGCATTCTTCGAGCAGGTGGTGCGCGAAGCCGTGCCGTCCACGTTCGATGAAGAGCGCTATCCGAGCCGCGAAGATTGGCAGGCGGCCGTCGGCCCCTCCGAGGTGCGGCTGCAATGGGACCCGGACCATGCGCCAGCGGGCAACAAGCTGGAACGCCGCGCGATCCAGTTGGGCCTTCGCGGACGTAGGCTGGCGGCTTTCGCGCGCGAAGAACTGCTCGAGGTGATCGACATGCGCGCTTTCGTGGATGCACAGCGCCCGATGGCGCAGAACGACAACCCGGAACTTCAACTACCGGTGGAGCATCCGCTCGAGCTCGAAACCTGAGGACAACCAGGAATGACGACAAACACACCCCATGCGTTGCGAAGCAACGAAGAGCTGCTGGCACACATCGCCCAAGGCCGACAGTTCGACTACCTGCTCTTCTGGGGCCACCAGGCTCCGAAGGATGGCAGTGTCGGCAAGAGCTGCTTCAGCCAGTGGTACGAGGCGCCCTTCACCCTCGAAGGCGACACGTACCGCAGCGCCGAGCATTTCATGATGGCCGGCAAGGCTCGGCTCTTCGACGACGACGCCACCCGCGAAAAGGTCCTGGCCGCGCGCACGCCCGGCGAGGCCAAGAAGCTGGGTCGGCAGATCCGCAACTTCGATGACGCGACGTGGCTGGCCGCACGCTTCGATCTGGTGACGCGCGGCAACATCGCGAAGTTCTCGCAGAACCCGGCGTTGGGCGCGTTCCTGCTGGGCACCGGCGATCAGGTGCTCGTCGAGGCCAGTCCGGTAGATGCGATCTGGGGCATCGGACTGGCTGCGACGGATGCGGCAGCGCAGGACCCGCGCAGTTGGCAAGGCCTGAACCTGCTGGGCTACGCGCTGATGGCTGCGCGCGATGCGCTGAGGAGGGCCGCATGAGCACCGAACGCTATCGGGGCAGTCTGCTGGGTTTGGCTTGCGGCGATGCGGTGGGAACCACGGTCGAGTTCCGCGCGCGCGGCAGCTTCGTTCCCGTGACCGGCATGCATGGGGGTGGCCCGTTCGGCCTGGAACCTGGCGAATGGACCGACGACACCTCGATGGCTCTGTGCCTTGCTGCAAGCCTGATCCACTGCAAGGGCTTCAATGCCGTCGACCAGATGAACCGCTATTGCAACTGGCGCAATGTGGGTTACATGAGCAGCAACGGGCGTTGCTTTGACATCGGCGGCACCGTGTCGGCGGCGCTCAGCCGCTACCTCGACTCCGGCGATCCCTTTGCAGGCAGCCCGGACCCGCACAGCGCCGGCAACGGAGCGCTGATGCGGCTCGCGCCGGTACCGATGTTCTACGCCTCAAGCGCTGAAGCCACCTGGCAACAGGCTGGCGCAAGCACCCGCACCACGCACGGCGCGCAGGAAGCCATCGAATGCTCGCAGCTCTTCGCATTGCAACTGCGTGCGGCGCTTCAGGGCGAGAGCAAGGCGGCCATTCTCGCGACCAGTTCGCTGACGCCGTTGAGCGAAAAAGTCGCGGCACTCGCGCGCGGCGACTATGCATCGAAGCCCGTCGGGCGCATCAAGGGCTCGGGCTACTGCGTCGAATCGCTGGAAGCGGCCCTCTGGTGCTTTGCGCACACCGACTCCTTCGCGCAAGCCGTGCTCGCAGCCGTCAATCTGGGCGACGACGCGGACACCACCGCAGCCATCTGCGGACAGATCGCAGGCGCCTTTTACGGCGTGGAAGGCATACCGCCCGAGTGGCTGCACCAACTGGTGATGCGCGACGAGATCACACAGATGGCCGACAAGCTCTTTGCATTGGCATCGCACTGAGGGCGCGCCGGGAGTCGAGTCACTGCTGCGGGACCGCAACAGCCTCGCCTGCCCTGCGCCCTTCGAGCTGGCTACCGCCCTGCGCCAGCGTCACCCCCACCACCGCATTGCCCGGGCCGCGCTGGAACTCGATCTGCGCGCCGATGGCGGTGACCGCAAAGCGGTCGTTGCCAGTCGGTGTAAGGGCGTTGTAGCCGCGGCCTGTTTCGCGCACCAGCAGCTTGCCGTTGCGCACCGTGAAGCTCAAGGCCTTGCCCTTGCTGATGCGGTACTCGCCCTTGTAGTCCTCCAGCTGCCTGGCATCGACCGGCACCTCGGCGGTCGACACCGGGTAGCGGCTCTTGCCGATAGCCAGCATCACCGGTTGCAGCGGCGCGCGCGCATTGCTGCTGAGCACGATCAGCGCCTCGCCCGTGTCGGGCGCGAGCAGCCACAGCGTGCGGTAGCCCTCGGTGAGGCCCGCGTGAAAGTAGGTGCGGCGGCCGCCTTCGGGGCCGCGCACCATCACGGCGTAGCCGATCTGCGCGCCCTCGTAGCGCGCCAGCGGGGTGAGCATGCGCACGGCGGCCGGGCCCAGCGGGCCCTCGGCGCCGGCGAGCACCGCGCGGCTGAAGGTCATCATGTCGGCGGCGGTGGAGCGCAGCGCACTGGCGGGCGCGTAGGCCATCATGTCCAGCAACTGCTGGCGCCGGTCGCCTGCAAAGGCGGGTGCCATGCGCGAGGCCTTGTCGCCCAGCGGGATCACGGTGTCGTTCATGCCCAGCGGCTCGGTGATGCGGGCGCGCACCAGCTCGCCCCACGAGGTGCCGTAGCGCTCGGCCAGCACCTGCCCGAGCAGCGCCATGCCGAAGTTGCTGTACCTGGCTTCGCACGGCGGCGTCGGCGCGGTGAGCTTGATGCGCGACAGCGCCGCCCAGAACATCGGCTTGTCGAAGGTGCGCAACTGCGCGGCCAGCGCCGGACCGCCGGCCACGCCATCGGCCATCACGGGCATGCAGCCGGTGTGGGTGACCAGCTGCTTCAAGGTCACGCCGGCCACGGCCGCCGGCACGTCCTGCACCTTGCCCGCAAGCAGCTTGCCCACGGTGTCGTCCAGCTTCAGGTCGCCGCGCTCCACCGCCTGCGCGAGCAGGAGGCCGGTGAAGACCTTGGTGACGGAGCCGATCTCGAACATCGGCTGCTCGGCGCTGCGGGGCTCGATGGGGCGCGGCGGCGAGAGCGGCTCGGGGTTGTAGGCCGCGCCGTACGAGGCCTTGCCGTTGCGCAGGACACCGACGACCAGCGTGCCCCGCTCGGCCGCCAGCGCGGTCCTTGCCAGCAGGCTCGGATCGCTGGCCAGCGACAGCGGCTGCGCTTGCGACGGCGGCAGCTGCGGCGGCTGAAGCTGGGCGGCCGCGCTGCCGGCCAGCAGCAGTGCCAGAAGCCAGGCCGCGAACGACCGGCGCAACACGGCCGGGTTCCAGGCTGGCACGGAGGCCGGGGGCAGTAGCCGCATCGAAAGATTCCTCGGGGCGTCGTCGTCGAACAGAGCGCATCGTGCCACGCCGATGTAACACGCGCCCACCGGCCACAATCGGCGCATGCGTGCACTGCTCTCCACCTTCTCCTGGCAGGAACTGCGCCATCACCCCTGGCGCAACGCGGCGGCCGTGCTGGCCGTGATGCTGGGGGTGGCGCTGGCGTTCTCGGTGCAGCTGATCAACGCCTCGGCGCTCGACGAGTTTTCCAGCGCGGTGCGCTCGGTGAACGGCCAGCCCGACCTGGAAGTGCGTGCCGTGCAAGGCGGCTTCGACGAGGCCGTGTTCGCGCAACTGGCCCGCCATCCGCAAGTGACGCTCGCGAGCCCGGTGCTCGAGTTCCAGGCCCTGGCAATGGCCGACGGCGAACGGCAGGTGCCGATGCGCGTGATCGGCGTCGATGCGCTGGTGCTCCCCACCATCGCGCCCGCGCTGATGCCACAACCCGCCGCCGGCGCCGATCGCTTCGCGCTCTTCGCGCCGGGCCATGTGTTCCTCAACGCCGCGGCGCGCACCGTGCTGGGCCTGCCGGCCGAAGCGGGCAGCGGCGCACCAGAAACCGTGCAACTGCGCAGCGGCAACGCATGGCGCAAGCTGGACATCGCCGGCCACGTCGCCGCCAGCGGCAGCGCCCTCGCGGTGATGGACATCGCCGCCGCGCAGGACCTGTTCGACCAGGTCGGGCGCCTGAGCCGCATCGACCTGCGCCTCGCGCCCGGCACCGACCGCGCGGCGTTCATGGCCTCGCTGCGAAACGCACCCGGCTGGCCCGCGGGCGTGCAGTTCGCGGAGCCGGGCGATGCGGCCGAGCGCGTGAGCAACCTGTCGCGTGCCTACCGCGTCAACCTCACGGTGCTGGCGCTGGTGGCCTTGTTCACCGGCGCGTTTTTGGTGTTCTCGGTGCTCGCGCTCAGCGTGGCCAAGCGCGCGCAGCAGTTCGCACTGCTCGGCGTGCTGGGCCTCACACCGCGCGAGCGGCTGCGGCTGGTGCTGGCCGAGTCGCTGGTGCTGGGGCTGGTCGGCAGCGCCGCCGGCCTTGCGCTGGGCGCTGCGCTCGCGGCCTTCGCGCTCAAGGTGCTGGGCGGCGACCTGGGCGGTGGCTACTTCGAAGGTGTCGCGCCCAAGCTGCACTGGAGCAGCGGGTCGGCGCTGCTTTACGGCGGGCTCGGCGTGCTCGCCGCCCTGGTGGGCGGCTGGTGGCCCGCGCGCGCCGCACAGGCGCTGCCGGAGGCGCAGACCCTCAAGGGCCTGGGCGCCGCGCCCACGCAGAGCCGGGGGCATTGGCTCGCGCTGGGGATGATCGCGCTGAGCGTGGCGCTGGCAAACATTCCGGCCATCGGCGGCATCCCGGTGGCGGCGTACCTGTCGGTCGCCTGCCTGCTGGTGGGCGGCATCACCGCTCTGCCCTGGCTCATCGCGCTGCTGTACGACCGCATCGCGCCGATGTTCGCCGGGCGCGTGCTGCCGATGCTGGCCGTGGAGCGGGCGCGGCGCATGCGCGGCACCGCCGCAGTGGCGGTGAGCGGCGTGGTCGCGAGCCTGAGCCTGGCGGTCGCGCTCACGGTGATGGTCGCGAGCTTTCGCGACTCGGTCACGCACTGGCTCGACGTGGTGCTGCCTGCCGACCTGTACGTGCGCGCCACCTCGGGCGGACGCGGCGGCAACAGCGGCGGCACCAGCAGCACCGACACCGCCACCTTTGCGCCGGCCTTCGTGCAGGCGCTGGCGCAACTGCCCGGCGTGGCGCGCACCGGCACGCTGCGCACGCGCTCGCTGCAACTCGATGCGTCCCGGCCGGCCGTGGTGCTGATCGCGCGCAGCCTGGAGGGCAGCGCGTCGCAATCGCTGCCGCTGGTGGGCGCGCCCCTGCCCGTGCCCGAAGGGCAGATCGGCATCTATGTGAGCGAGCCGATGGTGGATCTCTACGGCGCGAAGCCGGGCAGCACCTTCGCGCCGCTGGCCGCCACGTTGGCCGCGACCGCCCCCGCGGCGTCCAAACCGGCCAACAGCTTCTTCGTGGCCGGCGTGTGGCGCGACTACGCGCGGCAGTTCGGCACCGTCACCATGGACGCGCGCGACTTCGAGCGCATCACCGGCGAGCGCGACGTGAGCGACATCTCGCTGTGGCTCGCGCCGGGCGCATCCGAAGGCGCGGTGCAGACGGCGGTGCGTGCGCTCGCGGCGCGCCAGGGCGGTGGCTCGCCGGAGTCGGTGGAGATCGCATCGGTCGGGCAGATCCGCGCGACCTCGCTGCGCATCTTCGACCGCAGCTTTGCCGTCACCTACTGGCTCCAGGCGGTGGCCATCGCCATCGGCCTCTTCGGCATTGCGGCGAGCTTCAGCGCGCAGGTGCTGTCGCGGCGCAAGGAGTTCGGCCTGCTGGCGCACCTGGGCTTCACGCGGCGGCAGGTGCTGGCCGTGGTGGCCGGCGAAGGCGCGGCGTGGACGGCCATCGGCGCGGTCGCGGGGCTCGCCCTCGGGCTGGCGGTCTCGGTGGTGCTCGTGAAGGTGGTCAACCCGCAGAGCTTTCACTGGACGATGGACCTGCTGGTGCCCTGGGTGCGGCTCTTCGCGCTGTGCGGCGCGGTGGTGGTGGCGGGTACTGTCACCGCGTGGCTGGCGGGGCGGGCGGCTGCGGGAAAGGATGTGGTGCTGGCTGTGAAAGAGGACTGGTAGCGCCCTCTTCCATCAACGCTCAGAGATCGGAGGTTCCGTTCCAGTCGATCAGGCCGGTGCCGCTCCAGTGGCCGAAGGAGGTGAGGTCCATCTTGGGCTGCGCGATGCGGCGCCAGATGTCGATCATGTTCACGACGCGAATGTCGTCGAACACGATCACCGCATCGCGCGACAGGTTCAACGTGGCCAGGTTGACGAGGATGTCCGCTTCGGTGCGCCCGTCCTTGGGCCCATCGACAAAGATCAGGTCGGCCGACTCGAACAGCGCGCGATGCGGCTCGATGCCGCCCGGCGTGGAGATGTCGTGCAGCACCTGCCGCACGCGGCCTCCAGCGAAGTCGGAAGCCGCGAGCCAGGTGTCGGGGAAGCTGTCCCATGCCAGCAGGTCGAAGGTGGTCAGGGTGCCCGATGGCTGCAACTCCTGCGCGAGCGCCAGCGTGCCCATGCCGGTGAAGGTGCCGATCTCGATCACCGTCTTCGGGCTCAAGGTACGCACCAGCGCGGCGAGCAGGCGGTAGTGCTCGCCGGGCCAGGTGTCGAACCAGTGCGGCTCCTTCGACGCGCGGCCTTCGTAGATGGGCAACGCCACGTCCATCGCCACCGAGCACGCCTTGAGGGCGATGTCCATCAGGCGTCGGCTGGGCCGGGCGGGCTCGTCATCCATGCTCGCGATGATCGAGACCTCCTTGTGGCGCGCGGGGACTTCGGCAAATTTCCGGTTGAGTTCGTCGACGGTCATGGCGCCTATTTTGCGGGCGTCAACTGGATCCGCTCCACCGTCTCCTTTTCGACCGCCCCGCGGCTGTAGACCAGCGGCACGTACTTGCCTTCGAGCCACAGCGGCGCGAGGTCGCGGTAGTTCGGGCTGTCGGGATTGCCCGACTGGCCCGGTGTGTTGATCACGCGCGAGGCGTCCCAGTTGCCCACGTCGAGCACCATGCGGAACGATGCGCCCGAGGTCAGCTTGTAGTCGCTGGCCCGGTAGCTCGCGGCCATCGGCGTGAAGCTGGAGCCGGACATCGGCCAGTCGCCCACGTCGAGCTTCTTGCGTGTGGCGGCGTCGACCACGCCGGCGAGCGGGTGCCGGAATTCCGCGCGGTGCAGCGTGCCCCACTTCCACGTCTTCATATCGGGGCCGAGCTTTGCGGTGAGCTCCTGCATCGCGGGGGGCAGGGTCTGCAGCAGCAGGGCATCGCGCTGCGCGTCGGTGATCCAGCCGAACGGGCTCTCGAGCAGCAGCACCATGCGCGTGTTGTCGCCGGGCGCCGCCAGCGGCGCGCCCACATCGCCCGCGCCGGCCTTGAGCACCGCCGCGCGCAGCGGCTTGCTGCTCCACACCTCGTAGAGGGCGGCCGCGGCGCTGTCGCGGTCCATCGTGCCGTCCCAGCCTTGCAGCAGGCGCAGGCCGACTGCGGTCTGCGCGTCGTCGCTGCGCAGGCCCGCCAGCAGCTTCAGGAGCCGCTGCGCGGGCGTCGCGACGATGTCGTTCTGCATGCGCTCGGAGTCCTCGATGGTGAAGCGCGACCCCGCCGCCACCTTCGCTGCGAACAGCTCTTTCAAACGCCGCGCGCGGGCCGCATCGCTCCATTCGTAGCCGACGCCCTTCTTCGCGGCCGGATGGTCGGGCGGAATGTTGTTCTCGTTCGCGGTCACCACATAGCCGCGCGCGGGGTTGAACTCCGAAGGCAGTTCATCGCCGTTGCGAAAGCCCGACCACTCGTAGCGGCCGTCGCCCGGCACGGGCATGAGGCCGTCCCAGTTGGGCCGGATCGGCGTGAGCCCGCCCGGAATCCAGCCGACGTTGCCGCTGCTGTCGGCATAGACCTGGTTCTCGCCGGGCGCACCCCAGCGGTTCATCGCGGCGCGGAACTGGTCCCAGTTGCGCGCGCGCATGTAGTCCATCGAACCGAAGTACGGCGCCATGCCGGGCTCCAGCCAGGCGGCGCGCAATGCATACGCGCGGCGCTTGCCGGGCTCGGAAAGCAGCACGGGGCCATGGCGCGTGAAGGTGTTGACCACTTCGCGCGGCGCGCTCTCGCCGCGCACCGCGATACGCTCGGTGACGCGGGTCATCGGCTCCCAGCGGCCCTGGTAGCGGTACTCGTTGGGGTTCTTGGGGTTGAGCTGGTACACGTACAGGTCTTCCTGGTCCATGTAGAAGCGCGTGAGGCCGAAGGCGATGGTGCCGTTGTGGCCGATCGACAGGCCCGGCAGGAACGGCTCGCCGGCGCCGATCGCGTCCATGCCGGGCGCGCTCAGGTGCGTCATGTAGCGCAGGCTCGGCGCGCCGTGCGAGCGGTGCGGATCGTTGGCCAGGATGGGCCGGCCCGTGGCGGTGAGCTTCGGCGCGATGACCCAGTTGTTGCTGCCGTAGGCGGCCGTGGGGTCGCCTTGCAGGGCCTGCTGCTGTGCCTCGTCCTGCTCGGCCTTTGCAGCGATGGATTCGGCGCTGCCGGGCAACAGCGCCACCGGCGCGGCGGCCGCGCCCGTGTTCAAGCCGACTCGCGTGTTCTCCTTGGTGAAGCGCGGCGAATCGGTCGCCCGCAGGTAGGCCGCGCGCAGTTCCGCTGCGGGGATGGTGCAGGGGTCGAACCCCACAGGCACCTTGGGCGTGACCGGTGGATCGAGCTCGCGGCGCAGCCAGTCGGCCTTGACGCCGGGGCCGCCGGCGCAGAAGGCGCGTGCACGATCGACCTCGGAGGTGAAATTGAGCGTGAGCCCGTGGTGCCGAATCCGCACCACGTCCTCGGGCGACCACGTCGCCGGCTGGTAGCCCAGCAGCGCGAACTCGGTCGGCAGCAGCGCAGGCTGGGCACGAACCTGCGCGACGTAGGCATTGACGCCAGCGGTGAAGGCCTCGGCCACGCGCTTGGCATCGGAGCCGTAGGCGAGCCATTCGCGGTACATGTCGCCGCGATAGAGCACGGCGCGCGCGGCGCGGTCGCTCTCCACCCAGGCGGGGCCGAAATCCTTGGCCATTTCGCCGAGGCCGCGCTTGCGCCACAGGTCCATCTGCCAGAGCCGGTCGCGCGCGGCGATGAAGCCCTGCGCCACGAAGGCGTCGTAGAGCGTGCCGGCGTACAGGTGCGGCACGCCCCAGCGGTCGACCAGCACTTCGGCGGGCTTCTCGAGGTCGGGGACGGCGAAGGATGAGGAGGGGCGCGCGGGTGTGTCGCTGCCCGGAGGGCTGGACGCACACCCGGCGAGGGCGATGGCGGCAAGTGCGCCGATGGAAAGCCGATGGCTCGGCATGCGTCGCGCTGCGAGGCGCGGGCTCGTTCTTTTCATGTGTCTCGTCTCCTGCCTTGTGGATGGCAGCGCACAGTATCCCGATTTCCACCGGCTGTCGGGTTACAAGGCATGGCTTGTAGACTGGCGCGCTATGCAATCCACCCCTACATCTCCCTCCTGCAGCGGCTGGCTCGGCAGCGCCATCCGCCGCATCGAAGCCGACTACCAGCGCAGCGCCGACACGCACCTCATCCCGCTTCCCATGCCCGCACTCGCGGCAGCGGGCATCGACCTGTACCTGAAAGACGAATCCACCCACCCGACCGGCAGCCTGAAGCACCGGCTCGCACGCTCGCTCTTTCTCTATGCGCTGTGCAACGGCTGGGTGCGCGAAGGCACGACCATCGTCGAGGCTTCGAGCGGCTCCACGGCGGTGAGCGAGGCCTACTTCGCGCGGCTCCTGGGCCTGCCCTTCATCGCGGTGATGCCGCGCAGCACCTCGCCCGAGAAGGTCGCGCAGATCGCCTTCTACGGCGCGAGCTGCCACTTCGTCGACCATGCCGCACAGGTGTACGAAGAAGCCCGCGCGCTGGCCGAGCGCACCGGCGGCCACTACATGGACCAGTTCACCTACGCCGAGCGCGCGACCGACTGGCGCGGCAACAACAACATCGCCGAGAGCATGTTCCAGCAAATGGCGCGGGAGCGCCATCCGGTGCCGGCGTGGATCGTGGTGGGCGCGGGCACGGGCGGCACCAGCGCCACCATCGGCCGCTACCTTCGCTTTCGCTGCCACGACACGCAGGTGTGCGTGCCCGACCCCGAGGGCTCGGTGTTCTCGGCCTACCACCGCTCGGGCGATGCCACGCTCACGGCGGCGGGCTCGCGCATCGAAGGCATCGGCCGGCCGCGCGTGGAGCCCAGCTTCATCCGCACGCTGGTCGACCGGATGATCGAGGTGCCCAATCTCGATTCGGTGGCGGCGATGCATGCGCTGTCGGCGTTGCTGGGGCGCAAGGTGGGGCCGTCGACCGGCACCAATTTCATCGGCATGCTGGCCGTGGCAGGGGAAATGCGCGCAGCCGGGCGGCAGGGCTCGATCCTCTCGCTGCTGTGCGATGCGGGCGAGCGCTATCTGCCGAGCTACCACGACGCCACATGGGTGCAAAACGCGTTCGGCGACATCGGGCCGGCGCAGCAGCGCATCGACGCGCTGGTGGCGGGGTGATGTGATGCCTTCGGGTCCGTTCGGCCTTTCCCGGCGCGGCATTTTGCTCGCCGCGCTGGCCGCGGCACCCGCCAGTTGGGCGCTGCCGCTGCGCACGCTGCAGTTCCCGCGTGACTTCGGCAGCCACCCCGAGTTGCGCACCGAGTGGTGGTACATCACCGGCCATGCCAAAAACGTGGCGGGGCGCGAGTTCGGTTTTCAGGTGACCTTTTTCCGTTCGCGCGTCGATGCGGCCCAGAACATGCGCTCGGCTTTCGCCGCGAAGAACCTCGTGTTCGCGCATGCGGCCGTCACCGACCTCGAAGGCCGCGTGCTGCTGCACGACCAGCGCATCGCGCGCGCAGGCTTCGGCGTTGCATCGGCGAGCGAAGCCGACACCGACGTGCGCCTGCGCGACTGGTCGCTGGCACGCACGAACGGCGGCTATGCGGCGCGCATCCCGGCCGGCGAGTTCACCATCGACCTGCGCTTCACGCCCACGCAGCCCGTGCTGCTCCAAGGCAACGCCGGCCTCTCCCGCAAGGGCCCCGGCGAATCGCAGGCCAGCTACTACTACAGCGAGCCGCAACTCAGGACGCAGGGCAAGCTCACGCTCAAGGGCCAAGCCTTCGAGGTGAACGGTACCGCCTGGCTCGACCACGAATGGAGCGAGGCGCTGATGCACCCCGAGGCCGTGGGCTGGGACTGGATCGGCATGAACCTGGACGACGGCAGCGCCCTCACCGCGTTTCACCTGCGGCGCAAGGACGGGAGCGCGCTGTGGGGCGGCGGTTCGTTCCGCACGCGCGACGGGGCCCTGCGCGTCTTCCGCAACGACGAGGTGCGCTTCGAGTCGATCAAGTCGTGGAACAGCCCGCGCACGCAAGCCAGCTACCCGACGCAGTGGCGCGTGCAGACACCGTCCGGCAACTTCGAGGTGCGCGCGCTGCTGGACGATCAGGAACTCGACAGCCGCGGATCGACCGGCGGCGTTTACTGGGAAGGCCTCAGCGATCTGCTCGATGCACACGGGCGGCGCGTGGGGCGCGGGTATCTGGAGATGACCGGCTACGCCGCTCCGCTGAGGCTGTAGCGCTGCCGCGCCAAAAAACAAAGGGAGCCGAAGCTCCCCATGTGATGGTTTTCAGGCAGCCGGCCTACTTTGCCCGTCGCCTGTCGATGAACGCAATGATCTCGCCCATGATCCCCTTGCGGAAGGCCAGCACGCAGATCACGAAGATCAGGCCCGTGACCATGGTCACCGACTCGCCCAGCGTGTTGAACCAATCGACCGTGGTGATGCGCGCAAGGAAGTTGCCGAGTTCGCCGATCTTGTTCTCCAGCAGCACCACCACCGCCGAGCCCACCAGCGGGCCCGACAGCGTGCCGAGGCCGCCCACCAGCGTCATCAGGATGACCTGGCCCGAGGCGGTCCAGTGCACGTCCGACAGCGTGGCGAAGCCCAGCACCAGCGTCTTGAGCGAACCGGCCAGGCCCGAGAGCGCAGCCGAGATCACGAAGGCCAGCAGCTTGAAGCGGCTTACGTCGTAGCCCAGCGACAAGGCACGCGGCTCGTTCTCCTTGATGCCCTTCAACACCTGCCCGAACGGCGAGTGGATGGTGCGCACGATCAGGAGGAAGGCCAGCACGACCACGGCCAGCGCCACGTAGTACATCGTGAGGTCGTTCGACAGATCGACCAGGCCGAAGAGCTTGCCGCGCGGCACGCCCTGCAGGCCGTCTTCGCCGCCGGTGAACTTGGCCTGCAGCGCGACGAAGAACATCATCTGCGCGAGCGCCAGCGTGATCATCGCGAAGTAGATGCCCTGGCGGCGGATGGCCAGGATGCCGAACAGCCAGCCGAGCAAGGCGCCGGTGAGCGTGCCTGCGATCAGGCCGAGTTCGGGCGTGAGGCCCCAGACCTTCATCGCATGGCCCGCGACGTAGGCCGAGCCGCCCAGGAAGGCCGCGTGCCCGAAGGACAGCAGGCCCGTAAAGCCCAGCAGCAGGTTGAAAGCCGCGGCGAACAGCGCGAAGCACATGAGCTTCATCACGAACACCGGATAGGCGCCGAAGAACGGCGCCGCGATGAGCGCGACCAGCAGCAAGGCGTAGACGACGGTGGAGATCTTTTTCATGTTCATGCCGTCCGCCTTATTTCTCTTTGCCGAACAGGCCGGCGGGGCGGATGAGCAGCACGATGACCATGATCACGAAGACGACGGTGGAGGAAGCCTCCGGATAAAAAACCTTGGTGAGCCCTTCGATCACTCCGAGCCCGAGGCCCGTGAGGATCGCGCCCATGATCGAACCCATGCCGCCGATCACGACGACTGCGAACACCACGATGATGAGGTTCTGCCCCATCAGCGGCGACACCTGCATCACCGGCGCGGCCAGCACGCCGGCGAAGGCTGCGAGCGCGCAGCCGAAGGCGTAGGTCAGCGTGATCATCAGCGGCACGTTGACGCCGAAGGCTTCGACCAGGCGCGGGTTTTCGGTGCCGGCGCGCAGGTAGGCGCCCAAGCGGGTTTTCTCGATCACGTACCAGGTTGCAAAGCAGATCACCAGCGATGCGACGACCACCCAGGCGCGGTAGTTGGGCAGCACCATGAAGCCCAGGTCGGTGGCGCTCGACAGCGCATCGGGCGCGTCGTAGGGCAGGCCCGAGACGCCGTAGACCGAGCGGAACACGCCTTCGATCAGCAGCGTGAGGCCCAGCGTGAGCAGCAAGCCATAGAGATGGTCCAGCTTGTAGATCCAGCGCAGCAGGAGCCGCTCGATCACCACGCCGAACAGGCCGATGAGGATGGGCGCCGCGATCAGCATCACCCAGTAGTTGATGCCGAAATACTCCATGGCCATCCATGTGAGGACGGCCCCGAGCATGAACAGCGCGCCGTGCGCGAAGTTGATGACGTTGAGCAAGCCGAAGATCACCGCCAGCCCGAGGCTCAGGATGGCGTAGAACGAGCCGTTGACCAGCCCCAGGAGGAGCTGGCTCAACAAGGCGGGAAGGGAAATGTTCATAAGCGTTTCAACGAACCCGGGCGCCGCGACGGCGCCCGCGGGAGGTCACTTCCAGAGGGCGCACTTGCTCTCGGCCTTGGTCGTGAAGACGTCTTCGCCCTTGAGCTTCTGGATCACCTTGTAGTAGTCCCAGGGCTGCTTGGATTCGGCGGGCGACTTGACCTGCACCAGGTACATGTCGTGCACGAAGCGGCCGTCGGGGCGCACCGTGCCCTTGGCGTAGAAATCGTCGATGGGCGTGGACTTGATGGTCTCCATCACCTTGTCGGCATCGATCGTCTTGGCAGCCTGCACCGCCTTCAGGTAGGTCATGGTGGCCGAGTAGTCGGCTGCCTGGATGTCGGTGGGCATGCGCTTGGTCTTGTCGAAGAAGCGCTTGCCGAAGGCGCGCGTCTTGTCGTCCAGGTTCCAGTCCCAGCTGGTGGTGAGCAGCAGGCCCTCGGTGTTCTTCAGGCCCAGGCTGTGCACGTCGGTCACGAACACCAGGAGGCCCACCATCTTCATGGTCTTGGTGATGCCGAATTCCTTGGCCGCCTTGATCGAGTTGATGGTGTCGCCGCCGGCATTGGCCAGCGCCAGCACCTGCGCCTTGGAGTTCTGCGCCTGCAGCAGGAACGACGAGAAGTCCGACGTGTTGAGCGGGTGCTTCACGCTGCCGAGCACCGAGCCGCCCTTTTCCTTCACCACCTTGGTGGCGTCGGCTTCCAGGGCCTGGCCGAAGGCGTAGTCGGCGGTGAGGAAATACCAGCTCTTGTCGCCGCGCGCGATCACCGCGCTGCCGGTGCCCTTGGCCAGCGCGACGGTGTCGTAGGCGTAGTGCACGGTGTAGGGCGTGCACTGTTCGTTGGTGAGCGCGGAGCTACCGGCGCCGTTGACCACGAACACGCGCTTCTTCTCCTGCGCCACCTTGGCCATGGCCAGGGCGGTGCCGGAGCTGGTGCCGCCGAACAGCATCGTCAGGCCCTGCGTGTCGATCCACTCGCGCGCCTTGGAGGCGGCGATGTCGGCCTTGTTCTGGTGGTCGGCCGTCAGGAGCTCGATGGGCATGCCGTTGACCTTGCCGCCGAAGTCGTCGATGGCCATCTGGATCGCCAGGGCACCGTTCTTGCCCTCCACGTCCGCGTAGAGGCTGGACATGTCGGTGATGAAACCGATCTTGACCTTGTCCTGCGCCTGGGCGGCGCCGGCGGCCAATGCTGCGGCGGCGAAAACGGCGGTGAAGGCGAATGCTTTTTTCATGAGAGATCCTGAAGGGGGTATCGGGTATCGGGGGGTTACTTCCAGAGCGCGCACTTGGACTCGGCCTTCGTGGTGAAGACCGTGTCGCCGGGCAGCTTCTTCACGAGCTTGTAGTAGTCCCACGGCGCCTTCGACTCCGAGGGCGACTTGACCTGCATGAGGTACATGTCGTGCACGTAGCGGCCGTCGGGGCGGATCTCTCCGGAGCCGAAGAAGTCGTTGATCTTCATCTTCTTGAGCTCGGCCATCACCTTGTCGGCATCGTCCGACTTGGCCGCGTCCACGGCCTTCAGGTAGGTCATGGTGGCCGAGTAGTCGGCCGCCTGGATCTCGGTGGGCATGCGCTGGGTCTTGTCGAAGAAGCGCTTGGCGAACTTGCGCGTGTCGTCGTTCAGGTCCCAGTACCAGCTGGTGGTGAACTGCAGGCCCTCGGTGTTCTTCAGGCCCAGGCTGTGCACGTCGCTCAGAAAGATCAGCAGGCCGGCGAGCTTCATCGTCTTGCCGATGCCGAACTCCTTGGCCGCCTTGATGCTGTTGACCGTGTCGCCGCCCGCATTGGCCAGGCCCAGGATCTGCGCCTTGGAGTTCTGCGCCTGCAACAGGAACGACGAGAAGTCGGACGCGTTGAGCGGATGGCGCACCGCGCCCACGATGGTGCCGCCCTTGGCCTTCACGACGGTGGAGGTGTCGGCTTCCAGCGCATGGCCGAAGGCGTAGTCGGCGGTCAGGAAGAACCAGGTCTTGCCGCCGCCGTCGACCACGGCCGCGCCGGTGCCCTTGGCAAGCGCCACGGTGTCGTAGGCGTAGTGCACCGTGTAGGGCGAGCACTGTTCGTTGGTGAGCGCGGAAGACGCGGCGCCGTTGTTGAAGTACACCCGCTTCTTCTCGGCCGCCACCTTGGCAAGCGCCAGGCCCACGCCGGAGTTCGTGCCGCCGAACACCATGCTCAGGCCCTGCGTGTCGATCCACTCGCGCGCCTTGGAGGCGGCGATGTCGGGCTTGTTCTGGTGGTCGACGGTGAGCAGCTCGACCGGCTTGCCGGCCGCCTTGCCGCCGAAGTCGTCGATGGCCATCTGGATGGCGAGCGCGCCGTTCTTTCCTTCGAGGTCGGCATAGAGGCTGGACATGTCGGTGATGAAGCCGATCTTGATCTTGTCCTGCGCTTGCGCCTGTCCGGACGCGGCGAGCGTCAAAGCGCCGAAAGCCAGGGCGAATGCGGTGAGCCGATTTTTCATGTTTGTCTCCAGCGGTAGCAAAGGGTGAACAACGAACGGGGAAAGCACCTAGACGCCGAGCAGCTCGGTGAGCACAGGCATCTTGGCTTCGAGCTCGGCCGCGCCGAACTTCTCGACGATGCGGCCGTGCTCCATGACATAGAAGCGGTCGGCCAGCGGCGCGGCGAAGCGGAAGTTCTGCTCCACCATCACGATGGTGTAGCCCTTGGCGCGCAGCGTGGTGATCATGCGGGCCAGCGCCTGCACGATGACCGGTGCGAGGCCTTCGGAGATTTCGTCCAGCAACAGCAGCTTGGCACCGGTGCGCAGGATGCGCGCCACCGCCAGCATCTGCTGCTCGCCGCCCGACAGGCGCGTGCCCTGGCTGTGGCGGCGCTCGGCCAGGTTGGGGAACATGGCGTAGATCTCTTCGACCGACATGCCCGGCCCCGCGCCGTTGAGCGCGGGGGGCAGCAACAGGTTTTCTTCGCACGAGAGGCTTGCGAAGATGCCGCGCTCTTCGGGGCAATAGCCGATGCCCAGGTGCGCGATGCGGTGCGTCGGCATCGCGATGGTTTCCTTGCCATGCACCTCGATGCTGCCCTTGCGGGCGCCGGTGAGGCCCATGATGGCGCGCAGCGTGGTGGTGCGGCCCGCGCCGTTGCGGCCCAGCAGCGTGACGACTTCGCCGGGCTGCACGACCATGTCGACGCCATGCAGCACGTGCGATTCGCCGTACCAGGCCTGGAGGCCCTTGATTTCGAGTGCGGCGGTCATTGAGCCTCCCGCCGGGCCGCCCCAAGGGAGGCTCGCGCCCCCTCGGGGGGCAGCGAATACACGAAGTGATGAGCGTGGGGGTTCATATCAATGCGCGCCCTGCATTTCGCCGTCGGTGGTGCCCATGTAGGCCTCCATGACCTGCGGGTTCTTCGAGACTTCGGCGTAGGGCCCTTCGGCGAGCACCGCGCCGCGTTGCAGCACGGTGATGGTGTCGGCAATGGTGGAGACAACGCTCATGTTGTGTTCGACCATGAGGATGGTGCGGCCGGCCGACACGCGCTTGATGAGTTCGGCCACGCGGTGCACGTCTTCATGGCCCATGCCCTGGGTGGGTTCGTCGAGCAGCATCAGCTCGGGCTCCATTGCCAGGGTGGTGGCGATCTCCAGCGCGCGCTTGCTGCCGTAAGGCAGGTTGACGGTCTGCTCGTCTGCGAGTGCTTCGAGGCCGACTTCAGCCAGCAGCTCGCGGGCCCTGGCATCCAGCGGCTTGAGCGACTTCTCGCTCTTCCAGAAGTGGTACGAGGTACCCAGCCGGCGCTGCAGGCCCAGGCGCACGTTCTCCAGCAGCGTGAGGTGCGGGAACACGGCCGAGATCTGGAACGAGCGGATGATGCCGCGCCGCGCGATCTGCGCCGGGCGCTCGCCGGTGATGTCCTGGCCGTTGAACAGGATCGTGCCCGTGGTCGGCTCCAGGAACTTGGTGAGCAGGTTGAAGCAGGTTGTCTTGCCGGCGCCATTCGGGCCGATGAGCGCGTGGATCGAGCCGCGCACCACCGAGAGGTTGACCTTGCTGACCGCGGTGAACCCCTTGAATTCCTTGGTGAGCTGGCGTGTTTCGAGAATGACGTCGCTCATCTCGCGAGCTCGCCCGGGTTCGGAAAAAAGAAGTCGGTCATGCAATCCATCTTGACGCGCCACCATGGAGCGCGGCCCGATTGTTCGTGGGCGCTCCTCGCTTGGATACTGGGGCAAATGCCTATGCTGCACTGCAACCTGCGTGCAACGTGCGAGCCCTGCCGCACCGCGTGCCTGCCCCTACCCCATCGCGACTGTCGTCGCAGTGACAATGCGACCGCACGCCACATCCACATTCGACGTCCTCCTGCCATGCCAGACTTTCGCTCACCTGAATTCCTGGTCGCCCACGTCCGGCACACGCTGGACTTCTACGAGCCGCGCGACCTCGATCCGTCGGGCGGCTTCTTCCACTTCTTCAGGGACGACGGCACGGTGTACGACCGCCGCACGCGCCACCTGGTGAGCAGCGCGCGCTTCGTGTTCAACCATGCGACCGCGTATCGCCGCTTCGGCAACGCGTCAGACCTGGACGCTACGCGGCACGGCCTTGCATTTCTTCAACGCGCGCACGCGCTTCCCGGTGGCGGCTACGCCTGGCAGATCGACTGGCACGAAGGCCGCGCGACCGTGCAGGACGCCACGCAGCACTGCTATGGCCTGGCCTTCGTGCTGCTCGCGCATGCGCACGCGCTGATGGCGGGCGTGAGCGAAGCCCGCGAAGGCCTGGCGCAGGCCTGGGACCTGATGGAGCGGCATTTCTGGGAACCGCGCCACAGCCTCTATGCGGACGAAGCCACGGCCGACTGGCGCGTGGCGCCCTACCGCGGCCAGAACGCCAACATGCATGCCTGCGAGGCGACGATGGCGGCTTTCGAGGCGACGGGCGAGCTGCGCTACCTCGACCGCGCACTGGCCCTTGCCGAGGCCGTCACCGGCCGGCAGGCGGCGTTGGCCGACGGGCTGGTCTGGGAGCACTACCGCGCGGACTGGTCGGTCGACTGGGACTTCAACCGCGGCGACCGCAGCGACATCTTCAAGCCCTGGGGTTTCCAGACCGGCCACCTGACCGAGTGGGCCAAGCTGCTGCTGCAGCTGGAGCCGCACCTGCTTGCAAACGGCCGCGACGCGAGCTGGGTGCTGCCGCGTGCCCGGCACTTTTTCGACACGGCGATGCACCGGGGCTGGGATGCGGACAACGCAGGGCTGGTCTACGGCTTCGCGCCAGACGGCTCGCTCTATGACGGCGACAAGTATTTCTGGGTGCAGGCCGAGAGCTTTGCCGCCGCCGCACTGCTCGCGGTGCGCACCGGCGAAGCGAGCTACTGGGCCTGGTACGACCGGATCTGGGCGTATTCGTGGTCGCATTTCGTCGACCACGCGCACGGTGCCTGGTACCGCATCCTGACGCCGCAGAACGCAAAGATCAGCGACGAAAAAAGCCCGGCGGGCAAGACCGATTACCACACGATGGGCGCATGCCACGACGTGCTGAGGGCCCTGGGCCAATGAAAACCCCCAGGGTCCTTGCGGAGCCTGGGGGTCGTTGTCGAACGGGATGCCTGGCCTGTCAGTGCGCGCCGGCAGCGGCGTCGCTGCCCGCCCCGCCCTTTTGCGGCCTTGCCAGCCACACCAGCGGAATCAGCAGCAGGAACAGGATCGCCGAGGCATAGAAGATGTCGTTCGTGGCCAGCATGTAGGCCTGCTGGTCGACGATGCGGTTCATCTGCCCCAGCACCTGCTCGGTGCTCAGGCCGCTGCTGGCAAGACCCGACATCGCGCTGGTCGCCGCGTTGTTGCCCTGGTTGATGGTCTCGGCAAGCTGCGCGTGGTGCAGCGTCGCGCGGTTGTCCCACAGCGTGGTGGTGAGCGAGGTGCCCATGGCACCGGCCGTGATCCGCAGGAAATTCGACAACCCCGAGGCGGCCGGAATGCGGTCGGGCGTGAGACCCGACAGCGTGATGGTCACCAGCGGAATGAAGAAGAACGCCATCGCAATGCCCTGGATCACCGTCGGAATGATGATGGTGACGAAGTCGGCCTGCGTGTTGAAGTTCGACCGCATCCACAGCACCAGCGCGAACACCAGGAACGAGAAGGTTGCATAGCGGCGCGGGTCGATCTTGGCCACGGTGAGGCCCACCACCGGCGAGAAGAAGATCGCAAGCAAGCCCACCGGCGCCATGATCATCCCCGCCTGCGTGGCGGTGTAGCCCATCCACTGCTGCAGCCACAGCGGCAGCAGCACCACGTTGCCGAAGAAGAGGCCGTAGGCCACCGCCGTTGCCACCGCGCCCGACCAGAAGTTGCGGCGCTTGAAGAGCGACAGGTCCACCACCGGGTGCTTGTCGGTCAGCTCCCAGATCAGGAAGAAGGCGAAGCCGACCACCGCCACCACCGCCATCGCGACGATCTCGGCCGAGTGGAACCAGTCGAGCTCCTTGCCCTTGTCGAGCATCAGCTGCATCGCGCCGACCCACAGCACCAGCAGTGCGAGGCCGATGGCGTCGATGGGCACCTTGCGCGTGATGCTCTCGCGCTTGCGGTACAGCGCCCAGGTGATGGAGGCCGCGACGATGCCCACCGGGATGTTGATGTAGAAGATCCACGGCCAGGAGATGTTGTCGGTGATCCAGCCGCCGAGCAGCGGCCCCATCACCGGCGCGACCAGCGTGGTCATCGACCACATCGCCATCGCCAGGCCGGCCTTGGCGCGCGGATAGCTCGACAGCAGCAGCGTCTGCGACAGCGGAATCATCGGACCCGCGACAAAGCCCTGCAGCGCGCGAAAGAGGATGAGCGTGGTCATGTTCGGTGCCAGGCCGCACAGCAGCGAAGCGACCATGAACAGGATCACGCTGGCCATGAACAGGCGCACCTGGCCGAAGCGCTGCGTCATGAAACCCGTGAGCGGCACCGCGATGGCGTTGGCCACCGCGAAGCTGGTGATGACCCAGGTGCCTTGCGTGGTGCTCACGCCCAGGTCGCCCGAGATGGCAGGCAACGACACGTTGGCGATCGACGAATCGAGCACGTTCATGAAGGTTGCCGCAGACAGCGCGATCGTGCCCCACACGCGGGCGGAGCCCTCGAGCGGTGCGTGCGCTACGTAAGCGGGAGCGGCGGTGGCCATTGCGCGAGCTTTTTCAGTTCAGCGAAGCGGGCGACGATCAGCCGGGCTGGCCCTGGTGCACGGCCCCATGCGCGCCGGCTAACGGTGCCGCCGCCGGCGCAGTGCGCTGGGCCGTGGGTGCCGCGGCGGCCGCGTTCGCCGACGCTGCGCGGCCGAGGTTGGCCGCGACGATGCGGTTCACTTCAGCATCGACGCCCTGGTCGAGCCGGCTGTACACCTGGGTCTGCGTGAACGCGCTGCCGCGCGGTGCGTCGGCGAGCATCTTGCCGCTCTTGGACGTGATGTCGATCTCGGCGTCCATCGACAGGCCGATGCGCAGCGGGTTGGCCTTGAGCTGCTCGGGATCGAGCGCGATGCGCACGGGCACGCGCTGAACCACCTTGATCCAGTTGCCGGTGGCGTTCTGCGCGGGCAGCAATGCAAACGCGCTGCCGGTGCCCACGCCCAGGCCCGCGACCTTGCCGGTGTATTCGACCTTCTTGCCGTAGACGTCGGCCGTGAGCTTCACGGGCTGGTCGATGCGGATGTTGCGCAGCTGCACTTCCTTGAAGTTGGCGTCGACCCACAGCTGGTTGAGCGGCACGATCGACATCATCGGCGTGCCCGCGGCCACGCGCTGGCCCAGTTGCACGGTGCGCTTGGCGACATAGCCGTCGACCGGCGCGGGCATGGCCACGCGCTGCGTGGCGAGGTAGGCCTCGCGCACCTTGGCGGCGGCGGCCAGCACGCTGGGGTGCTGCGCCACGCTGGTGCCTTCGGTCAGCGACTGGTTGCTCACCAGCGCTTCCTTGGCGGCGGCGACACCGGCCTGCGCGGCGGCGAGTTGGCTCTTGGCCGTGTCCAGCTGTGTTTCGGCGTGGTTGAGTTCTTCCTTCGACACCGCGCCGTTGCCAGACAGCGAGCGGCGGCGTTGCAGGTCGTCCTGTGCCTTGGCGATGTCGCTCTTCGCCTTGACGATGTCGGACTGGCGCAGCGCAACCTGCGCGGCCAGCGAGCCGTTGTTGGCATACAGCGTGCGCACCTGGCGCACGGCCTGCGCCAGCGCGGCCTCGGACTGCTCGAGCGCCACCTTGGCGTCGGCCGGGTCCAGCTGCACCAGCGGCTGGCCGGCCTTCACGAAGTCGGTGTCGTCGGCGTTGATGGCCATGACGGTGCCGCCGATCTGCGGCGTGATCTGGATGACGTTGCCCTGCACGTAGGCGTTGTCGGTGTCCTCGTAGTGGCTGGCGACCAGCCATTCATAAAGACCCCAGCCGCCGCCGGCCACGATGACCACGGCCGCAAGGGCGGTGAGTGCGCGGCGGCGCTTGCCGTTGCCGGCGGGCGCTTCAGGTGCTGCATTGGCTGCGGAGGCAGCGGGCGTCGGAGTGTTGTTGTCGCTCATGATGAATTTCTTTCCGAAAACGAGGAAGGTTCGGGCGTCGGGCCCGTTCAGTTCAGTTCAATGGAGTGCGGCCGTCGGCGCCGATGCGGTGGCTGCGGCGTTGGTGGTCGACGAGGGCTGCCAGCCGCCCCCGAGCGCGCGCGCCAGGCCCACCTGCGTGTCCAGCGCGCGCGCGGCCAGATCGACCGCCAGGCGCCGTTGCGCGAGCACGGCGGTCTCCGCCGTCAGCACGTTGAGGTAGTTGCCCAGGCCCGCGCGATAGCGCTGCACGGCGATGTCGTAGGCGCCTTCGGCCGCCGTTTGCGCGGCGCGCTGCTCGGCCTGCTGGCGCGTGATCGACTGGGCGCTGGAGACCTGGTCGGCCGCATCGCGCACCGCGTCCAGCACGGTGGCGTTGTAGCTCTCGACGGCAGCATCCAGGTCGGCCGATTTGCCGCGCAGGTTGGCGCGCAGCCTGCCGCCTTCGAAGATCGGCAGGCTGATGGCCGGGCCCACGCCCCACTGCTCGCTGCCCGACTTGAGCAGCTTGCCGAAGCCCAGGCTCTGGAATCCGACGAAGGCCGTGAGGTTCACGTTGGGATAGAACTGGGTCTTGGCGTTCGCCACGTCGCTGGTGGCGGCCTCGACGCGCCAGCGCGCGGCGGCGATGTCGGCGCGGCGGCCCAGCAGGTCGGCCGGAATGTTCGCCTGCAGCGCCATCGGCCTGACCGCGGCGATCGCCGGCGGCTTGAGCGACGCGGACACATTGGGCTGGCCCACGAGCGCATCGAGCGCGTGCTGCTGCAGCGCGATCTGCTCGTTGAGCGCTTCGATCTGCTGGCGTGCTTCGGGCAGGCCGCCTTCGCTCTGGCGCAGCTCCAGGCGGGTGTCCAGGCCGGCGGAGACGCGGTCGCGGACCAGCTTCAGGGTTTCGTCGCGCTGCGCGAGGGTGCGCTGCGCAACCGCGAGCTGGTCGTTCAGGCGCGCCCACTGGAAGTAGCTGCGCGCCACGTTGCTGGCGAGCAGCACGCGCGCGGCCTCGGCATCGGCTGCGGCGGCGTTGGCGGCGCCGATGGCGGTGGCCAGCGCGCTGCGGTTCTTGCCGAAGAAGTCGAGCTCCCAACTCGCGCCCAGCTGCAGCAGGCCGATGTTCTGCGTGGAGCCGCCCAGCGGTGCGGGGTAGATGTAGTTGCTGTTGAACTTCTGGCGGTTCAGGTCGAGGTCGCCCTTGACCTGCGGCTTGAGGGCCGCGCCGGCGATGTCCGCCGAGGCCTGCGCGCGCGCGAGGCGGGCCTGCGCGACCTGCAGGTTCGGATTGCCGGCCACGGCCTGGTCGATCAGCGCATTGAGCTGGGTGTCGCCGAAGGCAAGCCACCACTGGCTGTCGAGCCTGGACACAGGCACGGCGGCGGTGTCGGGCGCAACGCCGAGCCCGAGCGACGATGCGTCGCGCAGCCTGGCCTGCGAGCCGATGCCGGACATGTCGGCACAACCGGCCAGTGCGACCAGCAGCAACGCGGCGGCCACGACGGGTGTGCGGCGCACAGCGCGCACGGCGGGGGAATCAGTCATTCTTCTCTCCACGGGCCGCGAGGGCCTGAGCGTTGTCGAGGATGCGGCGCAAGTAGCCCTTGAGCTGCTCCCACTCCTCATGGGTAAAGCCGGCCAGATGCTCGTTCTGCACGTGGCTCAGCACACGGGGCACCTCCTTGGCGGCGGCGCGGCCCTCGTCGGTGAGCTCGATGTTGACCACGCGGCGGTCTTCGAGCGAACGCACCCGGCGGCAGAGGCCCTTGGCTTCTAAGCGGTCGAGCAGCCGGGTCATGGCACCGGTGTCGAGCTCGCAGGCACGCGCCAACTCGGCCACCGTCGTGGCGGAGCCCATGTGCAACTTGTAGAGCGGCATCCACTGCGGATAAGTCGGGCTGCTGGGCTCGCACATGCGCGTCGACACCGACTGCGACACCGCCGTGACGATGCGGCGCATCAGGTAGCCGATGCTCTCTTCGGCCCGATAGGCGCCGGGCCGGTAGAAATCAACGGGCTGAAGCGCAGCAGCGTCTTCAGGGGCCCGCTCGTCTTTGGGGGTCTTTGCATCGCTCATGGCCGAAATATTAGTTGTCATGGCAGTTATTGTCAAGGCTGCCTTTGTGCGGGCAATGGATCGTTAGAATCGCCGCATGGCTTCTTCCCCCCTGTCTTCCATGGCCAAGGGCTCGCCCCGGTCGCTGTCGGGCCTGAGCCCCTTTCTTCGGCCCTACCGTGTGCAGATCGTGCTGGCGGGCGTTTTTCTGGTGATGGCGGCCGTGACGACGCTGGCTTTTCCGCTGGCGCTGCGCAGCCTGATCGACGGCGGACTGATCAACCCCGACAAGGGCGCCCAGACCATGGCGCTGCGCGAGCATTTCGGGGCCCTGTTCGCCGTGGCGGTGGCGCTGGGCCTGTTTTCAGCCGCGCGCTTCTACACGGTGAGCTGGCTGGGCGAGCGGGTCACGGCGGACCTGCGCAACGCGGTCTACGGCCATGTGCTGCACCAGAGCCCGGCCTTCTTCGAAACGACGCAGACCGGCGAAGTGCTCTCGCGCCTGACGGCCGACACGACGCTGGTGCAGACGGTCGTGGGCTCGTCCCTGAGCATGGGCCTTCGCAACGCGGTGATGGGCGTGGGCGCACTGGCGGTGCTGGTGTGGACCAACCCTTACGTGATGGTGCAGGTGCTGGGCATCCTGGTGCTGGTGGTGCTGCCGAGCATGTGGTTCGGGCGGCGCGTGCGCAAGCTCTCGCGGGCCAGCCAGGACCGGGTGGCCGATTCGAGCGCCATCGCGGCCGAGGTGCTCAATGCGATTCCGGTGGTGCAGAGCTACACCGCCGAATCGCGCGAGGCGGCCCGTTTCGACGCCTCCACCGAAAACGCATTCCGCACCGCCGTTCGCCGCACCAAGGCACGCTCGGTGCTGGTGGCTTTCATCATCATCGCGACCTCGGCGGCGCTGCTGTGGGGCCTGTACCAGGGCACGCAAGCGGTGCTGCGCGGCGACATCACGGCCGGGCATCTGGGCCAGACCGTGGTCTACGTGGCCATCCTGGCGAGCGCCACGGCCGTGCTCGGCGAGGTTTATGGCGATCTGCTGCGTGCAGCCGGCGCCACCGAACGCCTGATGGAACTGCTGCATGCGCCGGCCGCCATCACCTCGCCGAAGAATCCCACGGTCACGCCGATTCCGGCTGCGGGCAGCGCCATCAAGCTCGATGCGGTGACTTTTCACTACCCGTCGCGGCCTGGCACGCCGGCGCTGCGCGACTTCAGCCTGGACATTGCCCCCGGCGAAACCGTGGCGCTGGTCGGCTCCAGCGGCGCGGGCAAGAGCACGGTGTTCCAGCTGCTGTTGCGCTACTACGACCCGCAATCGGGCCAGTTGCTGCTCGACGGCGCCCCGCTCGCCTCGCTCGCCCTGTCCGACCTGCGCACCCGCATCGGCCTCGTGCCGCAGGACGCGGTGATCTTCTCGGCCAGCGCGTTCGAGAACATCCGCTACGGCCGGCCCGAAGCCACCGCCGACGAGGTGCATGCGGCCGCGCGCGCAGCCTTCGCGCACGACTTCCTGACGGCCCTGCCCGAGGGCTACGACACCTTCCTGGGTGAACGAGGCGTGCGCCTCTCGGGCGGCCAGCGCCAGCGCATCGCGATCGCTCGCGCGATCCTCAAGAATCCGCCGTTGCTGCTGCTGGACGAAGCCACCAGCGCGCTGGATGCGGAAAGCGAACGCATGGTGCAGGCCGCGCTCGAGTCGGCCATGGAAGGCCGCACGACGCTGGTGATCGCGCATCGCCTGGCGACCGTGCAGAAGGCCGACCGCATCATCGTGCTGGACCACGGCGGCATCGTCGAACAGGGAACGCACGCGGCGTTGGTGGCGCAGGGCGGGGTCTACGCCCGCCTGGCCGCGCTTCAGTTCACGGCCTGAGCCGCGGGCCGATTACTGCAGCGTCTCTTTGAGCGCCGCGGGAATCGGCAGCGGCATCACCGCGATGCCCTCGTCGAGCAGCGCCTCGGTCTGCTCGGGTGTTGCCTGCCCACGGATGCCGCGTTCTTCGGTTTCGCCGTAGTGCATCTTGCGGGCTTCCTCGGCAAAGCGTTCGCCGACGTCCTCGGTCTTGGCCATGACCTCGCGCACGGCGCGCATCCAGCGGGCTTCGGGCGAGAGCAGCGACTGCACCTGTGAAGGCGCTGCGGGCGCCGCTTCCGCAGGCGCCTTGGCATTGCCGAGATTGAGGCGCGGCGCACTCAGCAGCTTGACCACCGCGGTGTCGCCGCAGACCGGGCATTCGATCAGCCCTGCGGCCAACTGGGTCTCGAAGGCCTCGCTGGACGCGAACCAGCCCTCGAAGCCGTGGCCGTGCGTGCAGCGGAGATCGAGAACCTTCATGCGCGGATTATCCCGCGCCGCCCTGCGACGCCGTCGCCTTCCAGGTCAGTGCCCATGCGCCCGAAAGGACGTTCTGCAGCCAGAGCGTGCAGGTCAGTGTCTTGGCGTCGGTCACCGTGCCGTCGCCGCACCAGCCGGCCAGCTCCGCGGGCGTGGCGGTGAACACGTCGAGGAATTCCCCGTGGTCGAGCTGGCGCTCGCCGAGCGACAAGCCGCGCGCAAAGTAGATGTGGATGATTTCGGTCGAGTACGCCACGGCCAGGTGCATGGCCCCGGCATGCGCCCATTCGCGCGCGGTGTAGCCGGTTTCCTCGAGCAGCTCGCGCTGGCCGCAGACCAACGGATCTTCGCCCGCATCGAGCTTGCCGGCCGGAAACTCGACCATCACATGGCCCACCGGGTAACGGAACTGGCGCTCCAGCACCACGCGGCCGTCGTCCAGCAGCGGAATCACCACCACGGCGCCCGGATGCACCACGTACTCGCGCGTGGCGCTGTGGCCGTCGGGCAGGCGGATGGTGTCGCGCTTGGCCTGCAGAAACTTGCCCTTGAAGAGCTCCTCGCTGCTGACGAGTTCTTCCTTCAGGTGCGAATCGGCAATGGGTGATGTCATGTCAATGCCTGTGCTTCATCAGGTAGCGCCAGGTGAATCCTGGGAATGCCAGCACGATGAAGAGCGCGCCGGTGACCGCGTAGAACTCCCAGCCCTGCGGGGCGATCTGCCCTGCCCTGCGCTCGAACAGCAGGCCGATGCCGCCGGCAACGAAGTACAGCACCACCAGTTCGGCCAGGCGGATTGCGAGCGTCTTGGGCATCGGCAAAGGCACGACCCCGAAGAGCCGGCCATTGAAGAAAGGCAGGTTGGCGGCCAGCAAGGCCACCATCAACACGACCCAGACCGATGCGGATTGCGACACCGTGAAGAGCGCCGGGCCGCGTCAGTGGGCCAGCGTGGCCGCGATGGCCTCGTAGCACAAGGTCATCAGGCCGCCGGGCAGCACGCCGAGAATCAGGATCAGCGCACCGTTGATCACGAGCACGGTGCGCACGTCGAACGATGCCGACACGGTCGTGGCCGTGACAGGCGCGTCGAAGTACATGACCTTGACCACGCGCAGATAGTAGAAGGCGCCGACCAGCGACATCATCACCGCGAACACCGCCAGGCCGATGTAGATGGCCTGGCCCGAGGCGATGAGCGCCTGCAGCACGGCCAGCTTGGCGTAGAAGCCCACCAGCGGCGGCAGGCCGGCCAGCGAGAACATCGCGATGGCCATCACGCCGGCATACAGCGGGCTGCGCTGGTTGAGGCCGGCCAGGTCGGTGATCTCTTCGCTTTCGAAGCCTTCGCGCGCCAGCAGCAGGATGATGCCGAAGCTCGCCAGCGTGGTCAGCACGTAGGTCACGATGTAGAACATCGAGGCGCTGTAGGCGGCCTGTGCGTTCTGCGTGCCCGAGAGGTCCGAACCGGCAACCAGGCCCAGCAGCATGAAGCCCATCTGCGAGATGGTCGAGTAGGCCAGCATCCGCTTGAGGTTGCTCTGCGCAATGGCAGCAAGGTTACCGATCAGCAGCGAGGCGATGGCCAGCACGGCCAGCATCTGCTGCCAGTCGATGGCGAGCGGCTGCAGGCCGTCGACCAGCAGTCGGATGATGATGCCGAAGGCAGCCAGCTCGGGCGCCGCGCCGATCAGCAGCGTGACGGCCGTCGGCGCGCCCTGGTAGACGTCGGGCACCCACATGTGGAAAGGCGCCGCCCCCACCTTGAACGCCAGGCCGGCCACGATGAACACGAGGCCGAACACCAGCACCTGGTGGTTGACCTTGCCGGTGGAGATCGCCTTGAACACTTCGTTCAGGTCGAGCGAGCCGGTCGCGCCGTACATCATCGACAAGCCATACAGCAGGAAGCCGCTGGCCATCGCGCCGAGCACGAAGTACTTCATGGCGGCTTCGCTGGCCACCGCGTTGTCGCGGCGCAGCGCCACGAGCGCATAACTCGAGAGCGTGAGCAGCTCCAGGCCCAGGTAGATCAGCAGGAAGTTGCTGCCCGAGATCATCACGAACATGCCCAGCAGCGCGAACAGGCTGATGGTGAAGAGCTCGCCGCCGCGCAGCATCTCGCGGTCGGCCGCGTAAGGACGGCCGTAGACCAGCGTGACCATGAGCGCAATGGTGGAGAAGCACTTGAGCCAGTTGCCCATCGAGTCGCTCACGACCATGCCGCCGAAGCCGTAGAAGGTCTTGCTGTCCAGCGCGGCCATGCCGGTGAGCACCGCCACCACCAGCAGCGTGAGCAGTGTCAGCACATAGGTGCGGGTGCGGCGGGGGCTCGTGTCCGACAGGTCGACCAGCGCAATGATGCAGGCCATGACCAGCAACACGATTTCGGGGTAGATCGCGATCCAGCTGAGTTTGTCAATCATCTCGTTCTCTTGTCTTCAGCGTGGCATCAATTGGGCAGCTTCGAGATCGCCACATGGCGAAGAAGCTCGGTCACCGAAGCGTCCATGGCGTCGGTGAAGGGCTTGGGATACAGGCCCATCCACAACACGGCAATGGCCAGCAGCGACAGCATCAGGAACTCGCGGGCGTTGATGTCGGTGAGTTCCTTGACGTGGTCGTTGCCGACCGGGCCGAGGTACACGCGCTTGTACATCCACAGGGTGTAGGCGGCGCCGAAGATCAGCGCGGTGGCTGCCCCCAGGCCGATCCAGAAGTTGGCCTTCACGGCGCCCAGGATCACCATCCACTCGCCCACGAAACCGGCGGTGCCCGGCAGGCCGCAATTGGCCATGGCGAACAGCAGCGCGAACGCGGCGAACTTGGGCATGGTGTTGACCACGCCGCCGTAGTCGGCGATCTGGCGCGAATGCACGCGGTCGTACAGCACGCCAATGCCCAGGAACATTGCGGCCGACACGAAGCCGTGCGCAATCATCTGCACGATGCCGCCGGACACGCCGAGTTCGTTGAAGATGAAGAAGCCCAGCGTCACGAAGCCCATGTGGGCGACCGACGAATAGGCCACCAGCTTCTTCATGTCCTGCTGCACCAGCGCCACCAGGCCCACGTAGATCACCGCGATCAGCGAGAGCGCGATCATGAGCCAGGCCCATTCGTGCGAAGCGTCAGGAGCGATGGGCATCGAGAAACGCAGGAAACCGTAGGCGCCCAGCTTCAGCATGATCGCGGCCAGCACGGCCGAGCCGCCGGTGGGTGCCTCGACGTGCACATCCGGGAGCCAGGTGTGAACCGGCCACATCGGCACCTTGACGGCAAAAGCCGCGAAGAAGGCGAAGAACAGGAAGGTCTGCGCGGTCGATCCCAGCGGCAGCTTGTGCCAGGCCAGGATGTCGAAGCTGCCGCCCGACTTGTTGTACAGGAAGATCAGCGCCACCAGCATCAGCAGCGAGCCGAGCAAGGTGTACAGGAAGAACTTGAACGCCGCGTAGATCTTGTTCGGGCCGCCCCAGATGCCGATGATCAGGTACATCGGGATCAGCGTGGCTTCGAAGAACACGTAGAACAGGATGCCGTCGAGCGCGGAGAACACGCCGATCATGAAACCCGACAGGATCAGGAACGCGCCCATGTACTGGTTCACGCGCTCGGTGATCACTTCCCAGGCCGAGATGACGACCACGACCGTGATGAACGAAGTGAGCAGCACCATCCACAGCGACAGGCCGTCAAGACCGATGTGGTAATTGACGTTGAAGCGCGCGATCCAGCTCGTCTTTTCGACGAACTGCATGGCGGCGGTTCCGTTCTGGAAGCCAGTGAACAGCGGCACCGTGACCAGGAAGCTCACGATGGCGCCGACCAGGGCGACCCAGCGCACGCCCTTGGCGTGCTCGTCGCGGCCGAACGCCAGCAGCGCGACGCCGAATGCGATCGGCACCCAGATGGCAAGGCTCAACAAACCCATTTTTCTTTTTCTCCAGCGTTCGGGTTCAGCGTTTGAACCAGACGAAGTACGTCATCAGGATGAAGATGCCGAGCAGCATCGCAAAGGCGTAGTGATAGATGTAGCCCGACTGAACCCAGCGGACCACACTCGAAATACGACCGATCACTTTCCACGAACCGTTGACCACGGCGCCGTCGATCAGGGCCTGGTCGCCGCCCTTCCAGAGGCCGGTACCGAGCAGGCGCGCACCGCGGGCGATGATGTTTTCGTTGATCCAGTCGAGGTAGTACTTGTTCTCGAGCAGGCGGTAGATCGGGCCGCAAGCGCGCTTGATCGCAGCCGGCACCGCCGGGAACTGCATGTACATCAGGTACGACGACACCACACCCGCCAGCGCAAGCCAGAACGGCGCTGTCTGCAGGCCGTGGATCGCCATGGCGACCGGGCCGTGGAAGGCTTCTTCGAGCTCCTTCATGGCATGGTGCTTGGCACCGTCCACGAAGATCGCGCCCTTGAAGAACTCGCCGAACAGCATCGGATCGATGGTCAGGAAGCCGATCACCACCGAAGGAATGGCCAGCAGCACCAGCGGCAGCCAAACCACCATGGGCGATTCGTGCGGCTTGTGGTCATGGTGACCATGGCGGTGATCGTCACCGTGCGCCGCATGGTCGTCATGGTGCGCATCCGGGTTCTGGTCGTAGCGCTCCTTGCCGTGGAACACCAGGAAGTACATGCGGAACGAATAGAACGCAGTGATGAACACGCCCGCCAGCACCGCGTAGTAGGCGAAGTTGGCGCCCCACAGGTGGCTCTCGTGCACCGCTTCGATGATGCTGTCCTTCGAGTAGAAGCCCGAGAACAGCGGCGTGCCGATGAGTGCGAGCGAACCCAGGAGCGAGGTGATCCAGGTGATGGGCATGTACTTGCGCACGCCGCCCATCCAGCGGATGTCCTGGTTGTGGTGCATGCCGATGATCACCGAGCCCGCGCCCAGGAACAGCAGTGCCTTGAAGAAGGCGTGCGTCATCAGGTGGAACACAGCGACCGAGTAGGCCGAGGCACCGAGCGCCACCGTCATGTAGCCCAGCTGCGAGAGCGTGGAGTACGCGACCACGCGCTTGATGTCGTTCTGGATGATGCCCAGGAAACCCATGAAGAGCGCGGTGATGGCGCCGATCACGAGGATGAAGCTCAGGGCCGTATCGCTCAGCTCGAACAGCGGCGACATGCGCGCCACCATGAAGATGCCGGCCGTCACCATCGTCGCCGCGTGAATCAGCGCCGAGATGGGCGTCGGGCCTTCCATCGAGTCGGGCAGCCACACGTGCAGCGGGAACTGCGCGCTCTTGCCCATCGCGCCGATGAACAGGCAGATGCAGATCACGGTCACCAGCATCCACTCGGTGCCGGGGAAGGTGATGCCGGCCAGCATGTCGGCCTTGGCGAAGGCTTCGCCGTAGTTCAGCGTGCCGGCGTAGGCGGCGATCAGGCCGATGCCCAGGATGAAGCCGAAGTCGCCCACGCGGTTGACCAGGAAGGCCTTCATGTTCGCGAAGATTGCCGTGGGCTTGTTGAACCAGAAGCCGATCAGCAGGTACGACACCAGGCCCACCGCTTCCCAGCCGAAGAACAGCTGGAGCATGTTGTTGCTCATGACGAGCATCAGCATCGAGAAGGTGAACAGCGAGATGTACGAGAAGAAGCGGTTGTAGCCGGCGTCCTCTTCCATGTAGCCGATGGTGTAGATGTGCACCATCAGCGACACGAAGGTCACCACGCACATCATCATGGCCGTGAGGCCGTCGACCAGGAAACCGACTTCCATCTTCAGGCCGCCGACCACCATCCACTCGTAGAGAGTGGCGTTGAAGCGGGCACCGTCGACCACCACGCTCTTGAGCGTCATGGCCGAGATGATGAAGGCGACCAGCACACCGAGGATGGTCAGCGAATGCGTGACCTTGCGGCCGATGTGATTGCCGCCGAACTGGGTGCCGAAGAGGCCTGCGACGACGGCGCCTACCAGGGGTGCCAGCGGCACGGCCAGGAGGGTAGATGCGGAAAGGGTTGCGCTCATACTGGTTTCAACCCTTGAGCGAGTTGAGTTCGTCGACGTTGATGTTGGACTTGTTGCGGAACAGGAGAACCAGCAATGCAAGACCGATGGCCGACTCGGCCGCGGCCACCGTCAGGATGAAGAACACGAAGATCTGTCCGTGCATGTCGCCCAGGTAGTGCGAGAACGCCACGAAATTCATGTTGACCGCGAGCAGCATCAGCTCGATGGCCATCAGCAGCACGATCAGGTTCTTGCGGTTCAGGAAGATGCCGATCACCGACAGCGCGAAGAGCATCGCGCCCAGGGAGAGGAAGTGTCCTAGCGTGACTGTCATGCCTTGTTTTCCTTTGCCGCTTCCGCCGGGGCCGCCGGCACCACCGGTTCGGCCGCGCGCGTGGCTTCCATCTGCACGATGCGCACGCGGTCGCGCGCCTTCACGCGCACCTGGTCGGACGGGTTGGTGTACTTGCTGTCCTTGCGGGTGCGCAGCGTCAGTGCGATGGCGGCAATGATGGCCACGAGCAGGATGACCGCCGCGATTTCCAGCGGATACAGGTATTCGGAATAGAGCAGCTTGCCCAGTTCCATGGTGTTGGAGGTGTTGGCGGAGGTGGTCGCCATGGCGCGCGGTGCTTCACCGAGGCGGAAACCGCCCATGAGCACGGCCGCCATTTCGAGCGCGATCAACGCGCCCACACCGGCAGCGAGCGGAAAGTGCTTCCAGAAGCCCTGCCGCAGGCCGTCGACATTGATGTCCAGCATCATCACGACAAAGAGGAACAGCACCATCACCGCGCCGACATACACCAGCACAAGCGAGATCGCCAGGAACTCGGCACGCAGCAAGAGCCAGATCGCGGAAGCCTGGAAGAAGGCCAGCACCAGGTACAGCGCGGCGTACACGGGGTTGCGTGCAGTGATGACGCGGAAGGCTGCGAACAGCAGCACCGCGGCAAACAGATAGAACAGACCGGTCTTGACGTCCATTGGAATTCGAATTGGTACGGGTTTCGGGCTGGTCGGATCAGCGGTACTTGGCGTCGGCCGCCTTGTTCGCTGCAATTTCTTTTTCGTAGCGGTCGCCCACGGCCAGCAGCATGTCCTTGGTGAAGTACAGGTCGCCGCGCTTTTCGCCGTGGTATTCGAAGATGTGGGTCTCGACGATCGAATCGACCGGGCAGCTCTCTTCGCAGAAGCCGCAGAAGATGCACTTGGTCAGATCGATGTCATAGCGCGTGGTGCGGCGCGAGCCGTCGTCGCGCACATCGGATTCGATGGTGATCGCCAATGCCGGGCAGACGGCTTCGCACAGCTTGCAGGCAATGCAGCGCTCCTCGCCGTTTTCATAGCGGCGCAGCGCGTGCAGGCCGCGAAAACGCGGCGACAGCGGTGTCTTTTCTTCGGGGAACTGCACCGTGATCTTGCGGGCGAAGGCGTACTTGCCCGTGATCGCCAGGCCCTTGAACAATTCGAACAGCATGAAGCTGCCCAAGAAATCCTTGAGCGAGAACGGCGCGGAAGCCAGCTTGGACGGGCGCGCGAGCGCGCCGGCGGTTTGCGAAGCAGTCATGATGTTGGCGCTTCCAGTTATTTCCAGATGTTGAACGGCGTCTGCATCCAGCCACCGACCACGACCAGCCACACCAGAGTGACGGGAATGAAGATCTTCCAGCCCAGACGCATGATCTGGTCATAGCGGAAGCGCGGGAACGTCGAGCGCACCCACAGGAACATGGTGACCACGCAGAAGGTCTTGGCGCCGAGCCAGATCCAGCCCGGAATGAAGCTCAGGAACTCGAACGGTGGCAGCCAGCCGCCGAGGAACAGCACCACGGTGAGGATCGAGACCAGCCACATGTTGGCGTACTCGGCCAGGAAGAACATCGCGAAGCTCATGCCCGAGTACTCGATCATGTGGCCTGCAACGATTTCGGACTCGCCTTCGACCACGTCGAACGGGTGGCGGTTGGTTTCGGCCAGGCCCGAGATGAAGTAGACGACGAAGATCGGCAGCAGCGGCAGCCAGTTCCACGACAGGAAGCCCAGTCCCAGGTCATGGAACATGCCCTTGCCCTGCACGGTCACGATGTCGCTCATGTTCAGGCTGCCCGTGACCATCAGCACCACGACGAAGCAGAAGCCCATCGCGATTTCGTAGCTCACCATCTGTGCCGAGGCGCGCAGTGCGCCCAGGAAGGCGTACTTCGAGTTCGATGCCCAGCCGGCGATGATCACGCCGTACACCTCGAGCGAGGTGATGGCCATCACAAACAGAAGGCCTGCGTTGATGTTGGCGAGCGCCACATCGGGGCCGAAGGGAATCACCGCCCATGCGGCAAGCGCCGGCATGATGGTCATGATCGGGCCGAGCAGGAACAGGCCCTTGTTGGCGACCGTCGGAATGATGATTTCCTTGGTCATCAGCTTGAGCGCGTCGGCGATCGGCTGGAGCAGACCCAGCGGTCCGATGCGGTTGGGGCCAATGCGGATCTGCGTGAAGCCGATGGCCTTGCGCTCCCACAGCGTGAGGTAGGCCACGGCCCCCATCAGCGGGATCACGACCACGATGATCTTGATCAGCGTCCAGATCACGGGCCATGCCACGGCCGTCCACCAGCCTGCGGCGATCAGCCCCTGGCCGAAGCCATGAATCGCGTCGATCATGCCAATGCCTCCTCGGCCCGCGCCGATGCGACCGGTGGGGTCGATGCGTTGCGCGCATCGGCCGTCAGTTGCAGCGACGGCGCGCGGCGCACGATGGAGTCGAGCTGGTAGATGCTCGCGACCACAGGCGCGGGCGCCGCGCCGTGAGAAGCCACGGCCTTCGCAGCCGTGGCGTTGCTCAGCGCGCTCGCCGGAACGGCACCGCCCTCGCCCACTGTCTTGAGCACATCGGCGGTGGATTCGAAGGCGAAGCCGGGCAGGCCCAGCAGGTTGGCCAGCACGCGCAGCACCTTCCACGCCGGACGCGCTTCGCCTTGCGGCTTCACGACGGCATGGAAACTTTGCAGGCGGCCTTCGGCATTGACGAAGGAGCCGGGTGTTTCGGTGAACGGCGCGATGGGCAGCAGCACGTCGCTGAATTCGAGGTTGGCCTTGAAGGGGCTCAGCGTGACGACCATCTGCGCATTGCCGATGGCATCGGCTGCCGCGGCGCCCGCGGCCGAGTCGAACACCGGCTCGGTGTTCAGCAGCAGCACGGCCTTGAGGCCGGAGCCGGTGGCAAGCATGCGGCCGGCGTCGAGGCCGCCGTTCTTCGGGAAGGCACCGACGAGCTGTGCGCCCACGGTGTTGGCGGCTTCGGTCAGGTAGCCGACTGTGGCACCGGTTTGCGCGCCGATCCAGTTCGCGAGGGCCAGCAGGCTGCTGGCTTGTGCGTGGTGGGCGGCGGCGTTGCCGAGCAGGATGGCCTTGCGCTCGCCACTCAGCAGCGATGCTGCGACGGCTTGTGCGGCTGCGTCAGGTTCGTTCTTCGGTGCCAGCAGGGCAGCGGCGCCGTTGGTCTTGCCGATGGCGGCGGCCACGGCAGCGAGTGCCTCGACCCATTGATCGGCTTCGACAATCGTCGATTGCGCGACGTTGATGGCCCACGCCTCGCGGTCGGCCATGAGCGCGGCCGAGGTAATGACCGACAGCGCGGCGCCCTTGCGCACGGCCTGGCGGACGCGCTGCGCGAACAGCGGATGTTCCTTGCGCAGGTTCGAGCCGACGACCAGCGCCTGCTGCACTTGCGTGAGCGATGCAATCGAGGTGCCGAGCCAACGCACGCCTTCGAAGGCCGAAAATTCGGCGTTGCGCAGGCGATAGTCGATGTTGTCGCTGCCCAGTTCACGCGTGAGCATGGCGGCGAGCTGCAGCTCTTCGAGCGTGCTGTGCGGGCTGACCAGCGTGCCGATGCTTTGCGCGCCGTGGTCGGTCTTGATCTGCTTCAGGCCGTTGGCCACATATTCGAGCGCGGTCTGCCAGTCGACCTGCTGCCATTGGCCGCCCTGCTTGAGCATGGGCTGCGTCAGGCGTTCCGGGCCGTTGAGCGCTTCGTACGAGAAGCGGTCACGGTCGGCGATCCAGCATTCGTTAACGTCTTCGTTTTCCAGCGGCACCACGCGCATCACGCGGTGGTTCTTGACCTGGACGATCAGGTTGGCGCCGGTGGAGTCGTGCGGGCTCACCGACTTGCGGCGCGACAGCTCCCAGGTGCGGGCGCTGTAGCGGAACGGCTTGCTCGTGAGCGCGCCGACCGGGCAGATGTCGATCATGTTGCCCGACAGTTCCGAGTCGACCGAGTCGCCGAGGAAGGTTTCGATTTCGGAATGCTCGCCGCGCTGGGTCATGCCCAGTTCCATCACGCCGGCCACTTCCTGGCCGAAGCGGACGCAACGCGTGCAATGGATGCAGCGGCTCATCTCTTCCATGCTGATCAGCGGGCCGACGTCCTTGTGGAAGACGACGCGCTTCTCTTCTTCGTAGCGCGAAGAAGAGCCGCCATAGCCGACGGCCAGGTCTTGCAGCTGGCATTCGCCGCCTTGGTCGCAAATGGGGCAATCCAGCGGGTGGTTGATCAGGAGGAACTCCATGACCGACTGCTGCGCCTTGATGGCCTTTTCGCTCTTGGTGCGAACGATCATGCCCTGCGTGACGGGCGTGGCGCAGGCCGGCATCGGCTTGGGCGCCTTTTCCACGTCGACCAGGCACATGCGGCAGTTGGCCGCGATGCTGAGTTTCTTGTGATAGCAGAAGTGCGGGATGTAGGTGCCCGCCTTGTCGGCCGCATGCATCACCATGCTGCCTTCGGTCACTTCGACCTTCTTGCCGTCGAGTTCGATTTCGATCATGAGTATGTTTCTTCTCGCGCTCAGGCCTGGACGGGCGCCTTCGGGACGTAGCCCGGGATCAGGGCCTCGAACTCGTGACGGAAGTGCTTGATCATGGCGCGCACCGGCATCGCCGCCGCATCGCCGAGGGCACAGATGGTGCGGCCCTGGATGTTGTCTGCCACGGAGTTGAGCAGGTCCATGTCGGTCGCCCTGCCCTGCCCGTTGTGGATGCGGTCCACCACGCGGTAGAGCCAGCCCGTGCCTTCTCGGCAAGGCGTGCACTGGCCGCAGGACTCGTGCATGTAGAAGTACGACAGGCGCTTGAGCGACTCGACCATCGAGCGGCTGTCGTCCATGACGATCACCGCGCCCGAACCCAGCATGGAGCCGGCCTTGGCGATGGAGTCGTAGTCCATGGTGCAGGCCATCATGATGTCGGCCGGCAGCACCGGCGACGACGATCCGCCGGGAATCACGGCCTTGAGCGTGCGGCCCTTGCGCACGCCGCCCGCCAGTTCAAGAAGCTTGGAGAACGGCGTGCCCATCGGCACTTCGTAGTTGCCGGGCAGTTCGACGTCGCCGCTCACCGAATAGATCTTGGTGCCGCCGTTGTTCGGCTTGCCGCATTCGAGATAAGCCGGACCGCCGTTGTTGATGATCCAGGGCACCGCCGCGAAGGTCTCGGTGTTGTTGATGGTGGTGGGCTTGCCGTAGAGACCGAAGCTCGCGGGAAACGGTGGCTTGAAGCGCGGCTGGCCCTTCTTGCCTTCGAGCGATTCGAGCAACGCGGTTTCTTCACCGCAGATGTAGGCGCCGAAGCCGTGGGCCGCGTGCAACTGGAAGTTGTACGTGCTGCCCATGATCTTGTCGCCGAGATAGCCGGCGGCGCGTGCTTCCTCGAGGGCTTCCTCGAAGCGGTCGTAGCTCTGGAAGATCTCGCCGTGGATGTAGTTGTAGCCCACGCTGATGCCCATCGCATACGCGGCGATGGCCATGCCCTCGATCACGATGTGCGGGTTGAACTGCAGGATGTCGCGGTCCTTGCACGTGCCCGGCTCGCCTTCGTCCGAATTGCAGACCAAGTACTTCTGGCCCGGGAACTGGCGGGGCATGAAGCTCCACTTGAGGCCCGTCGGAAAACCGGCGCCGCCACGGCCACGCAGGCCCGAGGCCTTGACTTCGGCGATCACCTGGTCGGGCGTGAGGCCCTCGGTGAGGATCTTGCGCAGCGCCTTGTAGCCGCCGCGCGCCTCATAGTCGGCCAGACGCCAGTTGGTGCCGTTCAGGCCCGCATAGATCTGCGGCTCGATGTGGCGGTCATGGAAACAGGTCTGGACGCCCGTCGCCTGGAACTGCTGGAGCACTTGTTCGGGCGACATCAGGCGGCCTCCCCTTTGGTCGAGCCACGAAGGCCTTCGATGAGCTGGTCGAGCTTCTCGTTGCTCATGAAGCTGCACATGGTGCGGTCGTTGACCAGCATCACGGGCGAATCGGCGCAGGCGCCCAGGCACTCGCTCTGCTGCAGCGTGAACACGCCGTCGGCGGTGGTCTCGCCCATCTTGATGCCCAGCTTTTTCTCGAGGTGAACGAGCGCGGTGACGCCGTCACGCAGCTGGCACGGCAGGTTGGTGCACACGTTGAGCTTGAACTTGCCCACCGGATGCTGGTTGTACATGTTGTAGAAGGTCGTCACTTCATGCACGGCGATGGGCGCCATGCCGAGGTAGTCGGCGATCTCGCGCTCGCGCTGCATGCTGACGTAGCCTTCGTCCTGCTGGACGATGGCCAGGCACGCCATCACGGCGGATTGCTTGCCGGCTTCGGGGTACTTGGCGACCTCGCGCGCAAAGCGCTCGAGGATCTCGGCCTTCAACGGGGCCGAGGGAGCCGCGTCATGGTGATGGGTTGAGGAAGTCATTCGCTCTTTCTCACCTGTCGATTTCGCCGAACACGATGTCCATCGTGCCGATCACCGCGACAGCGTCGGCGATCATGTGACCGCGCGACATTTCGTCGAGGGCGGCAAGGTGCGGGAAACCGGGTGCACGGATCTTCAGGCGGTAAGGCTTGTTGGCGCCGTCGCTCACGAGATAAATGCCGAACTCGCCCTTCGGATGCTCGACGGCGGCATACGCTTCGCCTTCGGGCACATGGAAGCCTTCGGTGAAGAGCTTGAAATGGTGGATCAGCTCCTCCATGTTCGCCTTCATCGATTCGCGCGCGGGCGCGGCGACCTTGTGGTTGTCGGTGATCACCGGGCCGGGATTGGCGCGCAGCCATGCCGAGCACTGCTGGATGATCTTGTTGGCCTGGCGCATTTCTTCGACGCGCACGAGGTAGCGGTCGTAGCAGTCGCCCGTCTTGCCCACAGGCACGTCGAACTGCATCTGGTCGTAGACGTCGTAGGGCTGCTTCTTGCGCAGGTCCCATTCGATGCCCGAGCCGCGCAGCATGGGGCCAGTGAAGCCCAGGTTCAGCGCGCGCTCGGGCGTGACCACGCCGATGCCCACGGTGCGCTGCTTCCAGATGCGGTTGTCGGTGAGCAGCGTTTCGTACTCGTCGACCATCTTCGGGAAGCGCTTGCAGAAGTCGTCGACGAAATCGAGCAGCGAACCCTGGCGGTTTTCGTTCAGGCGCTCGATGGCCTTGGCGTTCTTGATCTTGCTGACCTTGTACTGCGGCATCGAATCCGGCAGGTCGCGATAGACGCCGCCCGGACGGAAGTACGCCGCGTGCATGCGCGCACCGGAGACGGCTTCGTACATGTCGAACAGGTCTTCACGCTCGCGGAAGCAGTAGATGAGCATGTTCATCGCGCCGCAGTCCAGACCGTGCGCACCGAGCCACAGCAGGTGGTTCAGCAGGCGGGTGATCTCGGCAAACATCACGCGGATGTACTGCGCGCGGATCGGCACATCGAGGCCCATCATCCGCTCGATGGCGAGGCAGTAGGCGTGCTCGTTGGACATCATCGACACGTAGTCGAGGCGGTCCATGTAGGGCAGCGACTGGATGAAGGTACGCGATTCGGCGAGCTTCTCGGTCGCGCGGTGCAGCAGGCCGATGTGCGGGTCGGCACGCTGGATCACTTCGCCGTCGAGCTCGAGCACCAGGCGCAGCACGCCGTGCGCGGCCGGATGCTGGGGGCCGAAGTTGAGGGTGTAGTTCTTGATTTCGGCCATATCAGTGCAAACCGCTGCCGTAGTTGTCTTCGCGGATCACGCGCGGCGTGATTTCTCGCGGCTCGATCGATACCGGCTGGTACACGACGCGCTTCTGTTCTTCGTCGTAACGCATCTCGACGTGGCCCGACACCGGGAAGTCCTTGCGGAACGGGTGGCCGATGAAGCCGTAGTCGGTCAGGATGCGGCGCAGATCGTCGTGGCCGTCGAACACGATGCCATAGAGGTCGAAGGCTTCGCGCTCGAACCAGGTGGCAGCGCTCCAAACGGGCTGGAGCGAGTCGATCACGGGCAGGTCTTCGCTGGCGGCAAAGACCTTGAGGCGCACGCGCTGGTTGAGGCTCACCGACAGCAGGTGCGTGACAACGCAGAAGCGCTCGCCCTGCCACTCACCTTCGCGGTAGTCGGAATAATCCATGCCGCAGAGGTCGATCAGCTGTTCGAAGCGGCAGCCGGGCGCATCGCGCAGCAGCGTGGCGGCTTCGAGGTAGTCGGCAGCGCTCACCACCACGGTGACCTCGCCCAGTGCGAGCGTCACGCTCTTGGCCTTGGCGCCCAGCGCCTCGGCGATGGTGGCGCGCAGCACCTCCGGCGAAATTGCAAAGTCAGTCATCGTCGGCAATCTCTCAGGCGCGGGCAATGGTGTTCGTGCGGCGAATCTTCTGCTGCAGCTGGATCACGCCGTAAAGCAGCGCTTCGGCGGTGGGGGGGCAACCCGGAACGTAGACATCGACGGGCACGATGCGGTCGCAACCGCGCACGACCGAATAGCTGTAGTGGTAGTAGCCACCGCCATTGGCACACGACCCCATCGAGAGCACCCAGCGCGGCTCGGGCATCTGGTCATAGACCTTGCGCAGCGCGGGCGCCATCTTGTTGCACAGCGTGCCGGCCACGATCATCAGGTCGGACTGGCGCGGGCTTGGACGGAACAGCATGCCGAAACGGTCGATGTCGTAGCGGGCCGCGCCCGCATGCATCATTTCGACCGCACAGCATGCGAGGCCGAACGTCATCGGCCAGAGAGATCCGGTCTTCGCCCAATTCACCACCGAGTCGTAGGTGGTGGTGACGAAGCCTTCTTTGAGAACGCCTTCAATGGCCATCGTGGTACTTCCTTGTCATTCCCAGTCGAGCGCGCCTTTTTTCCACTCGTAGATGAAACCTACGACGAGGATGGCGAGAAAGATCATCATGGCCCAGAAGCCGACGGCGCCGATTTCCTTGAGCGCAATGGCCCACGGAAAGAGAAAGGCAATCTCGAGATCGAACAGGATGAAGAGAATGGCGACGAGGTAGTAGCGCACATCGAACTTCATGCGCGCATCCTCGAAGGCTTCGAAGCCGCACTCGTAGGGCGCGTTCTTCGCGGCGTCGGGCCGATTGGGGCCGAGGATGTATCCGATGACCTGAGGGGCGACGCCTACGCCGACTCCGACCAAAATGAACAAAAGGACCGGAAGGTAGGAATCGAGGTTCATCGAGAATTTTTCACCGCTTGCCACCGGCAAGAAGAACCCCTGGATGAGGTTTTCTGCCGATGAGATTTGGTGCGGTCGGCGAGACTCGAACTCGCACAGCTTTCGCCACTACCCCCTCAAGATAGCGTGTCTACCAATTTCACCACGACCGCGGTTTTTGCTGCTCAGATGGCATGAGGTACCGGTTAAGGCATTTGGCTTTCTGAACAGCTTTAGAGTTTACCCTGAAATGCAGTCGTTTCTTGGCGAGGACTGCATGAAAACGACTTGATTACTTGCTTGGGATCTGACCCGCGCCCGAAACCGGTGCGGCAGGTGCCGATGCCGGTGCGCTCGGAGCGCCCGCGCCAGGGATTTCGCCTGCCGCGCCAGATGCCGGCGCAGCCGGTGCGCCCACGGCCGCACGCTCGATGAGGCTGCTGCCGCCGCCAGGACGCGCATGGCTGAAATACGCGAGCAGCAGCGTGCATGCAAAGAACACTGCAGCCAGCACGGCCGTGGTGCGCGAGAGAAAGTTCGCGCTGCCGCTGGCGCCGAAGAGGCTGCCGGCGCTGCCGCTGCCGAAGGCTGCGCCCATGTCGGCGCCTTTGCCGTGCTGGATCAGGATCAGGCCGATCATCACAAGGGCTGCCAGCATTTGCACACCGACCAGAAGGTTGAGGACCACGTTCATTCGTTCTTACTCCTAATTGACAACAGCCGTTGCGCGTTCAGCGCGCAGCGGCAGAAATGATCTGCAGAAAGTCGGGCGCCTTGAGCGACGCGCCGCCGATGAGGCCGCCGTCGATGTCGGCCTGCGCCAGCAGTTCGGCGGCATTGGCCGCGTTCATGCTGCCGCCATAAAGAATGCGGATGCCGGCCGAATGCTCGCTCGCCGCGTGATGCAACTGCGCGCGCAGCAAGGCATGAACCGCCTGCGCCTGCTCGGGCGACGCCGTCTTGCCGGTACCGATGGCCCAGACGGGCTCGTAGGCCACGACGATCTCGCTGATGCAATGGCCGTTCACATGGATCACTGCGGCCAACTGGCGCTTGACGACCTCTTCGGTCTGCCCTGCTTCGCGCTCTGCCAGGGTCTCGCCGACACAGACGATCGGCGTGATGCCGTTCGCCAGTGCGCAAGCCGCCTTTGCAGCCACGATCTCGTCGGTTTCGCCGTGGTACTGGCGACGCTCGGAGTGCCCAACGATCGCGTAGCGCACACCGAAATCCTTCAGCATCGCCGCCGATTGCTCGCCGGTGAACGCTCCTTGCGGGTGCGCCGAAATATCCTGCGCCCCCAGTGCCAGCGACGTCGATCCCGCAAGCAGCGATTGCAGCTGGGCAAAGTACGGCGCAGGCGCACACAGCACGACATCGCAGCCCGCCGGGCTCGCCGCCAGGCCTTGCTGCAAGGCCTTCACCAGCGCCTCGTTGGCGGTCAGGCCGCCATTCATCTTCCAGTTGCCGGCGATCAGTTTTTTCTTGGTCGTCATCGCGTTGCTCGTTGTCACCATGTCAGCACGATCTTGCCGATGTGCTGGTTCGATTCCATCAGCGTGTGAGCCTGGGCCGCGCCACTGGGTTCACCCACCGCCGCAAAAGTGCTGTGGATCACGGGCTTGATCGCGCCGCTTTCCAGCAGCGGCCACACCTTCTCGCGCAAGGCCTTGGCGATTGCGCCCTTGAACGCCACCGGCCGGGGCCGCAGCGTGGAGCCGGTGATCGTGAGGCGCCTGCGCAGCACGAGGCCCGCATTGATCTGGGCCTTCACGCCGCCCTGCACCGCAATGATCACGAGCCGGCCGTCTTCGGCCAGGCACTCGATCTCGCGCGCCACGTATTCGCCCGCCACCATGTCGAGGATCACGTCCACGCCCTTGCCGCCGGTGAGCTTCTTCGCCTCTTCGACGAAGTCGCTCGTGCGGTAGTTGATGGCATGGTCGGCCCCCAGCTTCATGCAGGCTTCGCACTTGTCCTCGCTGCCGGCCGTGACGATCACCGTCGCGCCCAGCGCCTTGGCGATCTGGATCGCGGTGACGCCGATGCCGCTCGAGCCGCCCTGGATCAGCAGCGTCTCGCCCTTTTGCAGGCGGCCGCGCTCGAACACATTGCTCCAGACGGTGAAGAAGGTCTCGGGCAGCGATGCCGCATCGACATCGTTCCAGCCCTTGGGCACCGGCAAGCACTGCGCCACGGGCGCCACGCACAGCTCGGCATAGCCGCCACCGGCGACCAGCGCGCAGACGCGATCACCGACCTTGAGGCCCACCTCGGCCAGCGCCGCAGCGTCGCCCGAGACGATCTCGCCGGCCACCTCGAGGCCCGGCAGGTCGGATGCGCCCGGCGGCACCGGGTAGTGGCCCATCCGCTGCAGCACGTCGGGGCGGTTGACCCCGCTGGCCGCAACGCGAATCAGCAACTCGCCCACGCCCGCCACCGGATCGGGACGATCGGCCACGCGCAGCACCTCAGGGGCGCCGTACGAAGTGATTTCAATGGCTTTCATGGTCTTTCGGCCTCCAACGCCCGCAGATGGGGCGCAGCTAGCTGTTCAAAATTCAAAAGATAGCGACGGCAGGTTTGCCGCCGTCGCGCCCTTCTTACTCCTGAGGCTCGCGCGGTGCCTGCGACTGTTGCTCGCCGGCCGGAGCCTGCTGCTGGTCGTTGCGCGGCTGTTGCTGTTGGTCGTTGAAGCGCGGTGCGCGCTCGCCACGATCGCCGCCGCGATCGCCACGGTCCGAACGCTCACGGCGTTCGCCGCCACGGTCACCGCGATCGCCGCGGTCTTCACGCGGCGGGCGCTCGCTGTATTCCATGCCGGCCGGACGCTCGGTCAGGGCCTTCATGGACAGCTTGACGCGGCCCTTTTCGTCCGTCTCGAGAACCTTGACCTTCACGATCTGGCCTTCGCTCAGATAGTCGGTCACCTTCTCGACGCGTTCGTGCGCGATCTGGCTGATGTGCAGCAGGCCGTCCTTGCCGGGCAGCAGGTTGATGAGCGCGCCGAAGTCCAGGATCTTGGTGACCGGGCCTTCGTAGACCTTGCCGATTTCGACTTCGGCCGTGATCTGCTCGATGCGCTTCCGGGCCATCTCGGCCTTTTCAGGATCGGTGGACGCGATGGTGATGAGGCCCGGATCTTCATCGGAGATGTTGATCGTCGTGCCGGTTTCTTCCTGCAGACCGCGGATGACAGCGCCGCCCTTGCCGATCACGTCGCGGATTTTCTCGGGGTTGATGCGCATCGTGGTCAGGCGCGGCGCGAAGTTCGACACCTCGGCCTTGGCCTCGCCCATGGCTTCCTGCATCCTGCCCAGGATGTGCATGCGCGCTTCCTTGGCCTGTGCCAGTGCGACCTGCATGATTTCCTTGGTGATGCCCTGGATCTTGATGTCCATCTGCAGCGCGGTGATGCCGCTGGTGGTACCCGCAACCTTGAAGTCCATGTCGCCCAGGTGATCTTCGTCGCCCAGGATGTCGGTCAGCACCGCGAAGCGGTTGTCTTCCTTGATCAGGCCCATGGCGATGCCGGCCACGTGGGCCTTCATCGGCACGCCGGCGTCCATCATCGACAGGCAGCCGCCGCAGACCGAAGCCATCGACGAAGAGCCGTTCGACTCGGTGATTTCCGAGACCACGCGCACGGTGTACGGGAATTCTTCCTTGGTCGGCAGCACGGCGACGAGCGCGCGCTTGGCCAGGCGGCCGTGGCCGATTTCGCGGCGCTTGGTCGAGCCCATGCGGCCCACTTCGCCGGTGGCAAAGGGAGGCATGTTGTAGTGGAACAGGAAGCGGTCTTCGTACTCGCCGGCCAGCGCGTCGATGCGCTGTGCGTCGCGTTCGGTGCCCAGCGTGGTGATGACCAGCGCCTGGGTTTCACCGCGTGTGAACAGGGCCGAACCGTGGGTGCGCGGCAGCACGGAATTGCGGATCTCGATGGGGCGCACGGTGCGCGTGTCGCGGCCGTCGATGCGGGGTTCGCCCGACAGGATCTGGCTGCGCACGATCTTCGATTCGATGGAGAACAGCAGGTCGTTGACCTTGCCCGCATCGAAGGGCTCGCCGCTTTCCTTCAGCGCGCTCATGACGCTGGCGTTGGCTTCGCGCAGGGCCTGGGTGCGGGCTTGCTTGCTGCGAATCTGGTACACGGCGCGCAGCTTTTCTTCGGCCAGGCCCTTGACCTTGGCGACGAAGGCTTCGTCTTCGGCGGGCGCTTGCCAGTCCCACACCGGCTTGCCGGCGTCGCGCACGAGCTCATGGATCGCGTTGATCGCGATACCTGCCTGTTCGTGGCCGAACACCACGCCGCCGAGCATGATTTCTTCGCTCAATTGCTGGGCTTCGGACTCGACCATCAGCACGGCGGCTTGCGTGCCGGCGACGACGAGGTCCATCTGCGAATCCTTGCGAGCCGTCTGGCCCGGATTCAGCACGTACTGGCCGTTGATGTAGCCCACGCGGGCGGCACCGATCGGGCCGCTGAACGGAATGCCGGAGATCGACAGGGCGGCGCTCACGCCGATCATGGCGGCGATGTCGGCGTCGACTTCAGGGTTGAGCGATACGGTGTGGATGACCACGTGCACTTCGTTCAGGAAGCCTTCGGGGAACAGCGGGCGGATCGGACGGTCGATCAGGCGGCTGGTCAGCGTTTCGTGTTCGCTGGGCTTGGCTTCGCGCTTGAAGAAGCTGCCGGGGATCTTGCCCGCGGCGTAGGTCTTCTCGATGTAGTCGACGGTCAGCGGGAAGAAGTCCTGGCCCGGCTTGGCGGACTTGGAAGCGACCACGGTCGCCAGGATCACGGTGCCGTCGATGTCGACCAGCACGGCGCCATTGGCTTGACGGGCGACTTCGCCCGTTTCCATGACGACAGTCTTGTCGCCCCACTGGAAGGACTTGGTGACTTTGTTGAAGAGGCTCATGTTTGCTCCTGTTTTAGTAGCGAACCGCACAGGGTTCGCAAGGGGCGGAGGCTGTCTCAGAACACGATGCCATTCCAGCGAAGCTCGGGGCGAACTTCATTGGAATGACACAGCTTCGCTCTGTTTTGGCACTCCGAAAGTGGATCGCGAAGTAAAAAACGCCTGAGCTAGCGGACTAACCCAGGCGTTTTTTCATGCGATTCGGTTTACTTGCGCAGACCCAGCTTGGCGATCAGCGCGGTGTAACGTTCAGCATCCTTGGACTTGAGGTAGTCTAGGAGCTTGCGGCGGCGGCTCACCATGCGCAGCAGGCCGCGACGGCCGTGGTGGTCCTTGGCGTGCGTCTTGAAGTGGGGGGTGAGCTCGTTGATACGGGCGGTCAGCAGTGCGACTTGCACTTCGGGGCTGCCGGTGTCGTTGGCGGCGCGGGCGTTGTCCTTGACGACTTCGGCCTTGATGGAGGCTGCGATCATGATGATTTCCTTGTTCCGGGATGTTTGACTTGCGGTGAGCGCTGGAACTGCCCTCACCGTGCGCCTTGCGGCATGCAAAGCCTCGGGATTATAGCCCGGCGACTTTGGACGGGCTTTGACCCCTGCCGAAACCCTTTTCGGGCGTCACCACACCTCGTTTCAGCGGGGCTGCTGCTCCGCCAGCCAGCGGCGCAGCCGCTCCACGCCCGCCACCAGCCGCTGCGGGTCCTTGGACGCAAAGCACCAGCGCAGCCAGCCCTGCGCCTCGGGGGCGAAAGCATTGCCCGGCGCGAGCCCCAGCCCCGCCTCGACCACCAGCCGCTTGGCCACCTCGAGCGAATCGCCGAAGCCGTCCAGCCGGAAGAAGGCATACATGCCGCCCTTGGCCGGCGCCACCTGCACGCCGGGCACCTGGGCCAGCAGCGGCACCAGCGTGTCGCGGCACAGCTTCAGGTGCGCCACCACGCGCGGCGTGATGTCTGCCGTGTGCTCGATCGCCGCGATGGCGGCGCGCTGCGTGAACACGCTCGCGCACGAAGTGTTGAACTCGATCAGCTTGCCGATGCCGTCCACCATCGAAGGCGGCAGCACCAGCCAGCCGAGGCGCCATCCGGTCATGAGGAAGCTCTTCGAAAAGCTGTGCGTCACGACCAACCGGTCATCGGGCTTCGAGATGTCGAGAAAACTTGGCGCGCAGCCGTTCGGCGTGGGCTCGAAATACAGCCGCTCGTACACCTCGTCGGCCAGGATCCAGGTGCCAGTCTGACGGCAATGATCGAGCACGGCTTGCTGCTCGTCGCGCGACATCGTCCAGCCCGTCGGGTTGTTGGGCGCGTTGACGATCAGCAGCTTCGTCTTCGGCGTGACGGCCGACCGCAGCGCAGGCAGATCGAGCGTCCACTCTCCTTCGACAGGCACCAGCGGCACGGTGCGCACATGCGCGCCCATGATCGCCGGCTGCGCCGTGAGGTTGGGCCACACCGGCGTCACCGCAACCACGTCGTCGCCCGCCTCGACCAGCGCCTGGACCGCCAGCATCAGCGCGCTCACGCCGCCCGAGGTGACGGCGATGCGCGAGGCATCGACCGCCGGATGCAGCGCGCTGGTGTAGCGCGCAATGGCTTCGCGCAACTCGGGCAGGCCGAGGTTGTGCGCATAGAAGGTCTCGCCGCGCTGCAGCGAATCGATGGCCGCCTGGCGGATCACCTCGGGCGTGACCTCGTCGCTCTCGCCGAACCAGAAGGCGAGCACGTCGTCGCGGCCGAGGCCTGCATTGGCCACTTCGCGGATCTTGGAGGCTTCGAGGTTGTGGATGGCTTCACGCATCGGCGGGGGTCCTGTTCGTCATGGTCGTTTCATCTTGCACGAGGTCGGCAGTTCGGCGCGCTCGGGGGCAATGGTCTTGATCACGCGGAAGCCGTAGCCCGAGCCCTCGACATCGAACTGCACGCCGGGCTTGCCCTGCCTGTCCATCACGCCGACCACCAGTTGCTGCTGAAACTGGTGGTCCGCCGCGCGCATTCGGCCGCGCTGCCCGTAGAGGCTCACGTCGGCCTGCTCCAACGCACGCGCCAGCGCCACGGCATCCACACTGCCCGCGCGTTCGACGGCCTGCGCCAGCGACTCGACCAGCAACTGCATCCGCATGTGCACATAGTCGTCCGCCGGCTTTGGAAAGCGCGCACGGAACGCGCGATAGAAAGCCTCCGACTGCGCGGTCTGCACATTGGGCAGCCAGTCCGCAACTGCCACCACGCGGCCGATGCCCGCATCGCCGATGGCCGCGGGCGCGCCGAGCGCATTGCCGTAGAAGCTATAGAAAGTGCCGTTGAACCCTGCTTCGCGCGCCGCCTTCACCAGCAGCGTGAGGTCGTTGCCCCAGTTGCCGGTGAACACCGCCTGCGCGCCGCTCGCGAGGATCTTGGTGGCGTAGGGTGCGAAGTCCTTCACCTTGCCCATCGGATGCAGTTCGTCGCCGACGATTTCCACGTCGGGCCGCTGCACGCCGAGTTGCCGGCGCGACTCGCGCAGCACCGCCTGGCCGAAGCTGTAGTCCTGCCCGATCAGGTAGGCGCGCTTGAGCGCGGCATCGTCCTTCACCACGTCCATCAGCGCGGCCACGCGCATGTCGGCGTGTGCGTCGAAGCGGAAGTGCCAGAAGCTGCAGCGCTCGTTGGTGAGCGCCGGGTCGACAGCAGCGTAGTTCAAAAAGATCACGCGCCGCGCGGGGTCGCGCTCGTTGTTCTTGTCGATGGCATCGACCAGCGCCGCCGCGGTGGCCGACGAGTTGCCCTGCAGCACGATGCGCGCGCCGTCGTCCATGGCCGCGCGGAATGCGGAGAGCGCCTCTTCGTTCTGGCCCTTGCTGTCGTAGCGGTCCAGCTGCAACGGGCGCGCACCGCCCGGCAGCTTCACGCCGCCGCGTGCGTTCACGCGCTCCACCGCCCACAGCAGGTTGCGGAACACCGCCTCGCCCGTGTTGGCAAACGGCCCGCTCATGCTCTCGATCAAGGCCAGTCGAATGGGCGCGGGCGGCGCGGCCGGGGTTTGTGCAAGCCCGGCCAGAGGGCTCGCGCATAGCGCCAACGCCGCGAATTTCAAGGCGTGGCGGCGCCAAATAAAGGTGGGAGTCATCGTCTTGAAACGCGTGCGGCTGCGCCTAGATGAGGTGTCAAGCGGCACTCAGGATTGAATGGCCGCGCAGTGTAAGGGACACACATTCCTTGTCCCCATTGTGTTCATTCAGGAGCTCTTCATCATGTTTTTCGCACCCACCATCCGCACCACCCGCTTCGTTCCCCGCTCGCAGGATCGCGCCTTCGAACGCTTCGTGAACGAGGCCTTCGCCGCACCCCGCCGCTCGCCGCTGGTGGAGCAGGACGACACCAGCTGGACCCTTTCGCTGGACGTGCCCGGCCTCTCGCGCGAAGACCTCGTCATCGGGATCGAAGGCGCCGTGGTTCGCATCGACAGCAAGGCCGAAGCCAAGCGCCAGGTCAAGGCCGCCTACGAGCTGCCGCAGGACATCGACGTGGCAGCCAGCACCGCGAAGCTGGAGAACGGCGTGCTCACGCTCAAGCTCGGCAAGCTGGCCCCGGTGAGCCAGGCTACGCAGCTGCAGATCGACTGATCTCGCGGATGCCCACAAGAGGAAAATGTCAGTACTTGCTTGTTTTTGACTTTAAACAAGCAACTTATTCACAATAGCCCCGAGTTAACATCACATGACGTGGCGTTAACTTAGAACTTTCTTCTTCGTGGGCGTCTCGCAAGCGCACCGAAACTCGTGCCGGTGCGCGTCCGGGTGCCCCTCAAGGCACCATGAAAACCCACCTGCAGTCGGCCAACGACAACATCCAGTCCCAAACGCTCCTGGTATTTCTGCCCGGCGCGTACCTCAAACCCGAAGAATTCGAGCAGCAGGGCTTCATCAGCGCTGTGCGAGAGCGGCACTTCGCCGCCGACGCCATGCTGGTGGACGCCGATGTCTCCTACTACTACGACCAGACGCTCAGCGACCGCCTGCACGCGGACGTCATCGCGCCCCAGCGTGCCAAGGGCTACACCTCGATCTGGCTCGTGGGCATTTCGATCGGCGGCTTCGGCGCGCTGATCCACGAGCTCGCACGGCCGGGGTCGGTGGACGGCATCGTGGCGCTTGCGCCCTACTTGGGGCGCCGCGTGCTGGGAGCGGAGATCCGCAAGGCCGGCGGCCTGCGCGCCTGGCATGCCCCCACCGGGCCGCAGCCCGACGAGGAACCCGATCGCCAGCTCTGGCCCTTCTTCCAGCAGTACCTGCAGGCCGAACCTTCCAGGTCCCTGCCGCCGCTCTACCTGGGTTTCGGCCTGGGCGACCGCTTCGCGGGCAACCACCAGTTGCTGGCCGACGCCCTGCCGCCGGAGCGCGTCTTCACGACCGAGGGCGGGCACGACTGGCCCGAATGGCGCCAGCTCTGGCGCAACGTGCTCGATGTGCTGCCGCTGCCGAAACTGGGGCGCCCGCTGCAACCGGTCACGCGGTTTCCGGTAGGAGAGTTCAGCCAGCCTCGGTCATCAGCGAAGCCATGGGCCATCGCGGCTTGACGTCGAAGGCATAGCGCGCGCTGGCCTGCGAAAGGCCTGACTGCAGGCGCATGGCCGCGGCCATGGCGATCATGGCGCCGTTGTCGGTGCACAGGTGCAGCTCGGGGTAGTGCACGCGCACCTTGCGCCTGGCACAGGCCGCATTCAGCTGTTCGCGCAGGTTCTTGTTGGCCCCCACGCCGCCGGCCACCACCAGGCGCTTGAGCCCGGTCTGGTCGAGCGCGGCGAGCGACTTCTTCAACAGCACCTCGACGATGGCCGCCTGCGTGGACGCCGCCAGATCGGCCTTGTTCGCCTCCAGTTGGTCGCCCAGCTTCTTGGCCTGCGTTAGCACCGCAGTCTTGAGGCCGGCAAAAGAAAAATCGAGATCGCCGCTGTGCAGCAGTGGCCGCGGCAGCTTGAACGCGGTGGGGCTGCCGCCTTCGGCCAGCTTGGCGAGCCAGGGGCCGCCCGGGTACGGCAGGCCCATGAGCTTGGCGCTCTTGTCGAAGGCCTCGCCGGCCGCGTCGTCGATGGTTTCGCCGAGCAGTTCGTAGCGGCCCACGCCGTCGACCCGCATCAGCTGGGTGTGGCCGCCCGACACCAGCAGCGCGACGAACGGAAATTCAGGCGGATCGGCACTCAGGAACGGCGACAGCAGATGCCCTTCGAGGTGATGCACCCCCAGCACCGGCTTGCCCAGCGCCACGCCCAGCGCACAGGCCACGCCCGCCCCCACCAGCAGCGCGCCAGCCAGGCCCGGGCCTCGCGTGTAGGCCACCACGTCGATCTCGTTCAGCGCGCGGCCCGCCTCGGCCATGACGGCTTCGGTCAGCGGCAGCACGCGGCGAATATGGTCGCGGCTGGCCAGTTCGGGCACCACGCCGCCGTAGGCCTGGTGCATGGCGATCTGGCTGTGCAGCGCGTGCGAAAGCAGCACCGGCAGCGCGTTGCCATGCGACTCGACCAGCGCCACGCCGGTCTCGTCGCAGGATGATTCGATTCCCAACAAGAGCATCCGGCGAGTGTAGGTGGGGCCTGCAAAGGGCGCCCCCGAAGGGGAAAGCGCGGGCGCGGGCAGCCCGAGGCACGGATGTTGCAGCGACCGTGTGCGTCCCTCACCCTACCCCCCATGAAATCCGGCCTGCATTTTCTGATCGCCGCGCGCCAGTGCGAAATCGACGAACTCGACCAGCTTGCCCGCACCAGCGCGCTGGTCAGCGCGATTGGCCGCCTGGTGCATGCGCTGCAGCGCGAGCGGGGCATGTCCAACGTGTTCCTCGCTTCGCGCGGCGTTCGCTTTGCCGAGCAGCGCGATCCGCAAATCGCCGAATGCCTGGCGCTGGAGCAGGAGGTGCGCGCAAGCTTCGACCAGTTGGAGACCGAGGCCCGCCAGCGGGCCAGCGCGGGCAACAGCGCGCGTCTTTTCAGCCGCATCGCCTGGGTGCTGCCGGGGCTGGACGCCCTGCCCGTCCTGCGCCAGCGTGTGGGCGCGCTCGAGCTCGCGCCGGCGCAATCCACCGCCGCCTTCGCCAAGCTCATCGCCGGCCTGCTCGCGGTGGTGTTCGAGGCGGCCGACGGCGCCACCGACCCCGAGATCTCGCGCCTCCTGGTCGCGATGTTCAACTTCATGCAGGGCAAGGAGTTCGCGGGCCAGGAGCGTGCCTTCGGCGCCGCCACGCTGGCGCTGGGCCGCGGCAACGAGGCGCAGCGCGTGCAGTGGCTGCACCTGATCGAATCGCAGGAGCGCTGCTTTCACGTCTTCACCGATTTCTCCAGCAACGAAGTGCTGGCGCTCTGGCGCGAGAGCGAGGACGACGCCACCATGGCCGAGCTGGAGCGCCTGCGCCGCGTGGGCACCGCGCCGGCCGCGGCGCACGAGGCGCCGCACAGCCAGCTGAGCCAGAACTGGTTTGACTGCTGCACCCGCCGCATCGACGCCATGCGCAGGGTCGAAGATCGCCTGGCCGCGGACCTGCGCGCCCTGTGCGACCGCAAGACCGCCCAGGCGCGCACCGACCTGGAGGCCTACCGGCAACTGCTGGTCACGCTTGCGCCGCAGTCCGGCGGTGCCCTGTTCTTCGACGACGCCGGCACCGAGGCCGTCGCCCCCGCACCCTACGGCCGCAACCTCGAACGCTCGGTGCTCGACATGGTGCAGGAACAGTCGCAGCGCCTGCAGGCCATGAGCGACGAACTGCAGACGGTGCGTGCCTCGCTCAACGAGCGCAAGGTGGTCGAGCGCGCCAAGGGCCTGCTCATGGCGCACCGGCGCCTGAGCGAAGACGAGGCCCACAAGATGCTGCGCCAGACCGCCATGAACCAGAAGCGCCGGCTGGTCGACGTGGCCGAGTCGATGCTGGCCATGGCCGACTACCTGCCCCTGCCGGACGCACGCCCGCTGCGCTGAAAGCGTTCAAGTTGGTGCATCGCACAAAAACGGGCCTCGGCTGTTCGCCGTGGCTACGCGTGCTAAAGCCTTCATCCACAACGCACTGCAGCTACTTTTTCGATAGCGCGCGGAAGTCTCCAGGCACTGGCACACGGCTTGCATGGGTGAATGCATAAGACCCCACAGGTCTTCTAGGCAGGCGGCACCCAACGGCGGGTGCTTCCCACCGAACCGGACAAAGGCGTCCCCATCCCGCAAGGGCTCGTTCGCGAGCAGCCCCTGCGTGGTCGGGACGCCTTTTTTGTTTTTCGCTTTCTGTTTTTTGTTCTTCAACCGGAGCCCGCCCTCATGACCGACCTGCTGAAAACCCGCCTCAGCCGCCGCCGCGTATTGCAAGCCGCCGCCATCGGCGCCGTGGGCATCGACCCCGCGCTGCGCGCCGCCGTCTGGGCCCAGGGCTCCGACAAGCCCGAAAAGGAAGAAGTGAAGATCGGCTTCATCCCGCTGACCGACTGCGCCAGCGTGGTGATGGCCTCGGTGCTGGGCATCGACAAGAAATACGGCGTGAAGATCGTCCCCAGCAAGGAAGCCAGCTGGGCCGGCGTGCGCGACAAGCTCTCCAACGGCGACATCGACATGGCGCACGCGCTCTACGGCCTGGTCTACGGCATGCACCTGGGCCTGAGCGGCCCGAAGAAGGACATGGCCGTGCTCATGACCCTGAACAACAACGGCCAGGCCATCACGCTCTCCAAGAAGCTGGCCGACAAGGGCGCGGTCGATGCCGCCTCGCTCGCCAAGCTCATCGCCACCGAGAAGCGCGAATACACCTTCGCGCAGACCTTCCCCACCGGCACGCACGCCATGTGGCTCTACTACTGGCTCGCCTCGGCCGGCATCGACCCGTTCAAGGACGTGAAGAACATCACCGTGCCGCCGCCGCAGATGGTGGCCAACATGCGCGTGGGCAACATGGACGGCTACTGCGTGGGCGAGCCCTGGGGCCAGCGCGCGATCATGGACGGCATCGGCATCACGGCCATCACCACGCAGGACATCTGGAAGGACCACCCCGAGAAGGTGCTCGGCTGCACCGCCGAGTTCACGAAGAAGTACCCCAACACCGCGCGCGCCGTGACCGCCGCGATCCTCGAAGCCAGCAAGTGGATCGATACCGGCCTGCAGAACAAGAACAAGATGGCCGAGACCATCGCCGACAAGAGCTACGTCAACACCAGCGTGGACGCGATCAACCAGCGCATCCTGGGCCGCTACACCAACGGCCTGGGCAAGAGCTGGGACGACCCCAACCACATGAAGTTCTACAACGCCGGCGCGGTGAACTTCCCGTATCTCTCGGACGGCATGTGGTTCCTCACGCAGCACAAGCGTTGGGGCCTGCTGAAGGAACACCCCGACTACCTGAAGGTGGCCACCGAGATCAACCGCATCGACATCTACAAGCAGGCCGCCGCCGCCACGCAGACGCCCGTGCCCAAGGAGGTGATGCGCACCAGCAAGCTCTTCGACGGCGCCGTGTGGGACGGCAAGGACCCGAAGAAGTACGCCGAGTCGTTCAAGCTGCATGTCTGAGGAGAAACGCACCATGGTCAGCGCTGTATTTCATTCGCCCCTGGATGCCTCGCTCCCTCTCCCGCGTGCGGGAGAGGGCCGGGGCGAGGGTGTGCCCCGTATCGAGGCTGCCCCTCACCCCAACCCTCTCCCCACAGGGGAGAGGGAGCCAAAACCTTCGCTCGACCTGCGCGCCTTCTGGATGCGCGTGCTGCCGCCGCTCGCAGGCTTCGGCCTCCTGCTGCTGGTCTGGGAACTGGTCGCCATGAAAAGCACCACCGGCTTTCCCACGCCGCTCGCCACTTGGCAGCAGGCGCTCACCGTGTTCAGCGATCCGTTCTACAGCAAGGGCCCGAACGACCAGGGCGTGGGCTGGAACGTGCTCTCGTCGCTGCAGCGCGTGGCGCTGGGCTTCGGGCTCGCGGCGCTGGTGGGAATTCCGGCCGGCTTTGCGATCGGGCGCTTCGAGTTCCTCGCGCGCATGTTCAATCCGCTGATCAGCCTGCTGCGCCCGGTGTCGCCGCTCGCCTGGCTGCCCATCGGCCTCCTGGTGTTCAAGGGCGCGAACCCGGCGGCCATCTGGACCATCTTCATCTGCTCGATCTGGCCGATGGTCATCAACACCGCCGTGGGCGTTCAGCGCGTGCCCAGCGACTACATGAACGTGGCCAAGGTGCTCAATCTTTCCGAATGGAAGATCCTCACCAAGATACTGTTCCCCGCCGTGCTGCCCTACATGCTCACCGGCGTGCGTCTGGCCGTGGGCACCGCATGGCTGGTGATCGTCGCGGCCGAAATGCTCACCGGCGGCGTCGGCATCGGCTTCTGGGTGTGGGACGAGTGGAACAACCTCAACGTCGCCAACATCATCATCGCGATCTTCGTGATCGGCATCGTCGGCCTGGTCCTCGAATTCGCGCTGATCAAGATCGCAACCGCCTTCACCTTCGAAGAGGTGAAGTCATGACCCTTCGACAAGCTCAGGACGATCGGTCCACCAAGTACATCGAGATCCGCGGCGTCGAGCAGCGCTTCAAAACAGCCAAGGGCAGCTTCCTGGCCTTGCGCGACATCGACCTGAACGTCGCCAAGGGCGAGTTCATCACGCTCATCGGGCACTCGGGCTGCGGCAAGTCGACGCTGCTGAACCTGATCGCCGGGCTGACCACGCCGACACAGGGCGTGCTGCTGTGCGCCAACCGCGAAATCAAGGGGCCGGGTCCGGAACGCGCCGTGGTGTTCCAGAACCATTCGCTGCTGCCCTGGCTGACCTGCTTCGAGAACGTGTACCTCGCGGTCGAGCGCGTGTTCGCGGCCACCGAGAGCAAGGCCCAGCTGCGCGCACGCACCGATGCGGCGCTCGCGCTCGTCGGCCTCACGCCCGCCGCGCAGAAGCGCCCCGGCGAAATCTCCGGCGGCATGAAGCAGCGCGTGGGCATCGCCCGGGCGCTGTCGATGGAACCCAAGGTGCTGCTGATGGATGAGCCCTTCGGTGCGCTCGATGCCCTCACCCGCGCCAAGCTGCAAGACGAGTTGCTCGCCATCGTGCAGAAGACGCACAGCACCGTGGTCATGGTCACGCACGACGTGGACGAGGCCGTGCTGCTGAGCGACCGCATCGTGATGCTCACCAACGGCCCCGCCGCCACCATCGGCGACGTGCTGGCGGTGGACATCGCCCGGCCGCGCAACCGCGTGGAGCTGGCCGAAGACCCGGCCTATGTGCATGCGCGCAAGGCGGTGATCGACTTCCTCTACACGCGCCAGGCGCATGTGGAGAAAACCGCGGCCTGACGCAGCGGCAGCTGGCCGGCGTCACCACGTCCACCCCTCGACGACGGCCGCGCGATGCCGCGCGTGCCGAAGGCTCTCGCTCGCTTGAATTCAGGAAAAAAGGTCCCGTCCCATGAAGAAAATGAAACTCGTGATGGTCGGCAACGGCATGGCCGGCGTGCGCACGCTCGAAGAGCTGCTGAAGATCGCGCCCGATCTGTACGACATCACCGTCTTCGGCGCCGAGCCGCACCCCAACTACAACCGCATCCTGCTGTCGCCGGTGCTCGCGGGCGAGCAGACGATCGACGAGATCGTGCTCAACAGCTGGGAGTGGTACAGCGACAACCGCATCACCCTGCACGCCGGCAAGAAGGTGGTGGAAGTCGATCGCGTCAAGCGCATCGTGCGCGCAGAGGACGGCACCGAGGCAGCTTACGACCGCTTGCTGATGTGCACCGGCTCCACCCCCTTCATGCTGCCCGTGCTGGGCAAGGACCTCAAGGGCGTGATCGCCTACCGCGACATCGCCGACACCGACTACATGATCGAGACCGCGCGCACGCACAAGAACGCGGTGGTCATCGGCGGCGGCCTGCTGGGCCTGGAAGCGGCCAACGGCCTGATGCTGCGCGGCATGAATGTGACCGTGGTGCACGTCATGCCCTGGCTCATGGAGCGCCAACTGGACGACGTGGCGGGCAAGCTGCTGCAGAAGTCGCTGGAAGACCGGGGCCTGAAGTTCCTGATGGGCGCGCAGACGCAGGAGATGGTCGGTGGCGAGGATGGCCGTGTGAAAAGCATCCGCTTCAAGGACGGCACCGAGGTCGCGGCCGACCTGGTGGTGATGGCCGTGGGCATCCGCCCCAACGTCGAGCTGGCCGAGAAGATGCGACTGCACTGCAACCGCGGCATCGTGGTCACCGACACCCTGCAGACCGTGACCGATGCGCGCATCTACTCGGTGGGCGAATGCGCGGCGCACCGTGGCATTGCCTACGGCCTGGTGGCGCCGCTGTTCGAGCAGGCCAAGGTGGCTGCCAACCACCTGGCGCAGTTCGGTATCGGCCGCTACCTGGGTTCGCTCACCTCCACCAAGCTCAAGGTGACAGGCATCGACCTGTTCTCTGCCGGCGAATTCATGGGCGGCGAAGGCACAGAGGAGATCGTGATGAGCGACCCCTTCGGTGGCGTCTACAAGAAGCTGGTGCTCAAGGACGACAAGCTGGTCGGCGCCTGCCTCTACGGCGACACGGTCGATGGCAGCTGGTACTTCAAGCTGCTGCGCGACGGCCGCAACGTGCACGACATCCGCGACAAGCTGATGTTCGGCGAGTCGAACATCGGCGACACCGGCCACGAAGGCCACAGCAAGGCCGCGAGCATGCCCGACGATGCCGAGGTCTGCGGCTGCAACGGCGTGACCAAGGGCACCATCTGCAAGGCCATCAAGGACAAGGGCCTGTTCACGCTCGACGAAGTGAAGAAGCACACCAAGGCCAGCGCCAGCTGCGGCTCGTGCACCGGGCTGGTCGAGCAGATCCTGATGTTCACCGCGGGCGGCGACTACTCGGCCACACCGAAGAAAAAAGCCGTGTGTGGATGCACCGATGCGAGCCACCAGGACGTGCGCGACGCCATCCGCAAGGAGCACTACCTCACGCACGACGAGGTCTACCGCAACCTCGGCTGGCGCACGCCCAACGGCTGCGCCACCTGCCGCCCCGCCGTCAACTACTACCTGATCAGCACCTGGCCCAAAGAGGCAAAGGACGATCCGCAGAGCCGCTTCATCAACGAGCGCAGCCACGCGAACATCCAGAAGGACGGCACCTACTCCGTCATTCCGCGCATGTGGGGCGGCCACACCACGCCCGACGAGCTGCGGCGCATTGCCGATGCGGCCGACAAGTACAAGATCCCGACCGTCAAGGTCACCGGCGGCCAGCGCATCGACCTGCTGGGCGTGAAGAAGGAAGACCTAGAAGGCGTGTGGAAGGACATCGGCATGCCGTCGGGCTTTGCGTATGCCAAGTCGCTGCGCACGGTGAAGACCTGCGTGGGCAGCGAGTGGTGCCGCTTCGGCACGCAGGACAGCACGCAGATGGGCAAGGACCTGGAGCGCGCGCTGTGGGCCATGTACTCGCCGCACAAGGTCAAGCTCGCGGTGTCGGGATGCCCGCGCAACTGCGCCGAGGCCGGCATCAAGGACGTGGGCGTGATCGGCGTGGACTCGGGCTGGGAGCTCTATGTGGGCGGAAACGGCGGCATCAAGACCGAGGTGGCGCAGTTTCTCGTGAAGGTGAAGACGGCCGCCGAGGTGATGGAGTTTTCAGGCGCCTTCCTGCAGCTGTACCGCGAGGAAGGCTGGTACCTGGAGCGCACGGTGCACTACATCGGCCGCGTGGGCCTGGACTATGTGAAGAAGAAGATCCTCGACGACGCGGACGGACGCAAGGCGCTGTGGGAGCGGCTGCAGTTCGCGCTCGACGGCGAGCCCGATCCATGGTTCGCGTCGGCCGAAGCCTCGGTGGACGTGCGGCAGTTCGCGCCGCTGTCGATCACGGCCGACGCCAGCCAGGCTGCTTGAAAGGACGAATGCCATGAGCGAATGGAAAGCCATCTGCCGCATCGACGACATCCCCGTGCTCGGCGCCCGCCGCGTGGCGCGACCCACGGGCGTGGACGTGGCCGTGTTCCGCAACGCCGACGACCAGGTGTTCGCGCTGCTCGACCGCTGCCCGCACAAGGGCGGGCCGCTGAGCCAGGGCATCGTGTTCGGCACCAGCGTGGCCTGCCCGCTGCACAACTGGGCCATCGGGCTGGACGACGGGTGTGCGAAGTCGCCCGATGAGGGCTGCACGCCGAAGTTCGCGGTGAAGGTGACGGACGGCGGGGTCGTCCACCTCGATGCGGGCGAACTCGCAACGCACGCCATCGACCTGCCGCGCCCGGTCACCGGCCCCAAGGTCTTGTCCCCTCTCCCTCCGGGAGAGGGCTAGGGTGAGGGCAGCAGCGTGACCATCGCCATCGCCGCGAGCCCCCACCCCACACCTCCCCCGGAAGGGGGGGAGCCATACGGGAAACGCGCTCCACCTGCCCCTATTGCGGCGTCGGCTGCGGACTCGCCTTCGGCGGTCCGCTGTGCGGTGAATGTGAACGCCGCAGCCTCCTTCACTCCTCAAGCCATGGCTGATACGCGCTCCACCTGCCCCTATTGCGGCGTCGGCTGCGGACTCGCCTTCGGCGGTCCGCTGTGCGGTGAATGTGAACGCCGCAGCCTCCTTCACTCCTCAAGCCATGGCTGATACGCGCTCCACCTGCCCCTATTGCGGCGTCGGCTGCGGCGTGATCATCGAATCCGACGGCGCACAGATCACCGGCGTGCGCGGCGACCCCGAGCACCCGGCCAACTTCGGGCGGCTGTGCACCAAGGGCTCCACGCTGCACCTCACGGCCAGCGCGCCGATCACGCGGCAGGCGCGGCTGCTGCAGCCGATGCAGCGCCTGGTGCGCGGCGAGGCGCCCACGGCGGTGTCGTGGGACACGGCGCTCGACAACGCCGCAGGCAAGTTCGCGAAGATCATTCAAGACCACGGCCCCGATGCCGTCGGCTTCTACATCTCGGGCCAGTTGCTGACCGAGGACTACTACGTCTTCAACAAGCTCGCCAAGGGCCTGGTCGGCACCAACAACGTGGACACCAACTCGCGCCTGTGCATGAGCAGCGCGGTGGCAGGCTACAAGCAGACGCTGGGCGCCGATGCGCCGCCGGCCTGCTACGACGACCTGAAGCATGCCGAGTGCCTCTTCATCGTGGGCAGCAACACGGCGTGGGCCCACCCCATTCTTTTCCGCCGCATCGAGGATGCGAAGGCGGCGAACCCGGCGCTGAAGATCGTGGTGGCCGACCCGCGCCGCACCGACACGGCCGAGATCGCGGACCTGTTCCTGCCCATCCAGCCGGGCACCGATGTGATGCTCTTCAACGGCATGCTGCACCTGATGCTCTGGGAAGGCTGGACCGACGCGGCATACATCGCGGCCCACACCCACGGCTTCGATGCGCTCAAGGCCACGGTGCGCGACTGCACGCCCGACACGGTGGCGCAGGTCTGCGGCATCCCCAAGACCGACCTGCTCGCCGCCGCGCGCTTGTTCGCCACATCGCCCGCCACCCTGAGCCTCTACTGCCAGGGCCTGAACCAGTCATCCAGCGGCACCGCGAAGAACGCGGCGCTCATCAACCTGCACCTGGCCACCGGCCAGATCGGCAAGCCCGGCGCCGGCCCCTTCTCGCTCACCGGCCAGCCCAATGCGATGGGTGGACGCGAAGTGGGGGGACTGTCCAACCTGCTGAGCGCACACCGCGACCTGGCCAACCCCGCGCACCGCGCCGAAGTGGCCGCGCTCTGGGGCGTGCCCTCGGTACCCGAAAAGCCGGGTAAGAGCGCTGTCGAGATGTTCCAGGCAGCCGCCGACGGCGAGATCCGCGCCCTCTGGATCGCCTGCACCAACCCCGCCCAGTCGATGCCCGACCAGGCCACGGTGCGCCGCGCGCTGGAGCGCGCCGAGTTGGTGGTGGTGCAGGAGGCCTTCTCCACCACCGCCACCTGCGCCTTCGCCGACCTGCTGCTGCCGGCCACCACCTGGGGCGAGAAGGACGGCAGCGTCACCAACAGCGAGCGCCGCATCTCGCGCGTGCGACCGGCCATCGCCGCACCGGGCCAGACGCGGCACGACTGGTCGATTGCGACCGACTTCGCGCGCCGGCTCGAAGCGCGGCTCGGCCGCACTGCCACGCTCTTTCCCTACGACAACGCCGAGTCGGTGTGGAACGAACACCGCGAAACCACGCGCGGACGCGACCTGGACATCACCGGCCTGAGCTACGCGATGCTCGACGGCATCGGCCCGCAGCAATGGCCGCTGAAGGAGGGCGAAAGCATCGGCCGCGTGCGCCTGTACGAAGACGGCGTGTTCCCTACGCCCGACGGCCGCGCCCGTTTTGTGGACACGCCCTACAAGCCTGTGGCCGAGGCGCGCGAGGCGCGCTATCCCTTCTCGCTCAACACCGGGCGCCTGCGCGACCAGTGGCACGGCATGAGCCGCACCGGCAACGTCGGCCGGCTGTTCGGCCACGCGGCCGAGCCGATGGTGCAGATGAACCCGCAGGACATGGCGCGGCGCCAGATCAACGAAGGCGACCTGGTGCATGTCACCTCGAAGCGCGGCTCGATCCTGCTGCCCGCGCGCGGCAGCGCCGAGATCGGCATGAGCCAGGCCTTCGTCGCGATGCACTGGGGCGAGGAGTACCTGAGCGGCTGCTCGGCCAGCGGCACGCGGCTGGCCGGCATCAATGCGCTCACCACGCCCGCCTACTGCCCCACCTCGAAGCAGCCCGAACTCAAGCACACGGCGGTGAAGATCCTCAAAGCCGAGCTGCCGTGGTCGCTGCTGGCCATGGCCTGGCTCTCGCCCGACGAGGCACTGGCGGCGCACCGCGCGCTGCAGCCGCTGATGGCGATGTTTCCGTTCGCCGCCTGCGTGCCGTTCGCGGGCGATGCAGGAGGCGTGGAGCGCAGCGGATTGCTGTTTCGCGCGGCCGCGCACGATGCGCCGGCCGATGCGTTGCTCGAACAGATCGAAGCCCTGCTGGCACTGCAGACCGCCGACACGCTGCGCTACGCCGACCGCCGCCGCGGCCAGCGCCGGTCGGTACGGCTCGCGCGCCGCCCCGACGGCAGCGCCGGGCTCGAGGGCTTTCTGCTGGGCGGCGACACCAGCGCCGAAGCCTGGATCGCCACGCTGCTGCGCGAGCAATTGCCGGCGCAGAGCTACGGCCGCCTGCTGCTGTCGCCCGGCGCGCGCGCGCCCGTGGCGGTGCAGTCGCGCGGCAAGACGGTGTGCACCTGCTTCAACGTGGCCGACGTGGCGATCCAGGGCGAATTGCAGCGCTGCACCGGCACACCCGACGAACGGCTGGCCGCATTGCAGGGCGCGCTGAAGTGCGGGACGAACTGCGGGTCGTGCGTTCCGGAGCTCAAACGCATGATCCGCACGGCGCCGGCAAAAGCGATGGCGGAGACCCCTTGACCACGCGTCCTGCTCCCTCCCCTCCCGGGGGAGGGGAAGGAGCCAGACGGATGCATAAGCCAACTCACATTCCGGCATAAGCCTTGCAGGACAATCCCCCCACCCATGGGAATCAGCCAATACATCAAGGAAATCGGCCGCGGCGCGCGGGGCGCCCGGCCGCTCACGCGCGAACAGGCCACCGACCTCTTCGGCCAGGTGCTGGACGGCAACGTCACCGACCTGGAAATCGGCGGCTTCTGCCTGGCCATGCGCATCAAGGGCGAAACGCCCGAGGAGATGGCCGGTTTTCTGGACGCCACCCATGCCAGGCTGAAACGCATTCCTCCCGGCGACCGCCCGCTCGTCGTGCTGCCCAGCTACAACGGCGCGCGCAAGCTCCCGGTGCTCACGCCGCTGCTGGCACTGCTGCTGGCCCGCGAAGGGCTGCCGGTGCTGGTGCACGGCAGCGCGAGCGAAACATCGAGAGTGCTGGCCTCGAACGTGCTGTCGGCCATGGGCATGCCGCCATTGACCGCGGTGCGCCCCATCGCCAACGGCGAAGCTGCCTTTGCGCCCACCGAGCTGCTGAACCCCGCGCTCAAGCGCCTGCTCGACGTGCGCCGCGTGGTCGGCCTGCGCAACCCGGGCCACAGCGTGGTCAAGCTGATGCAGCCCGCCGCAGGGCCTGCCGTGGTGGTCGCCAGCTACACGCACCCCGAATACGCGCGCGTCATGGCCGACACCTTCGAGCTGATGGGCACCACCGCCCTGCTCTCGCGCGGCCTCGAAGGCGAGGTGGTGTCCGACCCGCGCCGCACCGCACAGATCGACGGCTTCGTGCGCGGCGTGCGCACCGAGCTGCAAGCCCAGCAGCCCGGCACCGCGGCCGAGGTGCCGGGCCTGCCGACAGACATCGACGTTGCCACCACGGCCGACTACACGCGCCGCGTGCTGGCCGGCGAGCTTCCCGTGCCGGGGGCCCTTGCCACGCAGGTCAGGCACATCACGCAACTGGCATCCCACGCATGAACGACAACCACGACATCGACACCGCCCCTCCTCTCATCACGGGCCGCTGCACGCTGGTCGGCGCCGGCCCCGGCGATCCGGAGCTGCTGACGGTCAAGGCCGTCAAGGCGATCCAGGCCGCCACGGTGCTGCTGGTGGACGACCTGGTGAACGACCAGATCCTCGCCTATGCCCGCGCCGACGCGCGCATCGTGTACGTGGGCAAGCGCGGCGGCTGCAAGAGCACGCCGCAGGCCTTCATCGAGCGGCTGATGATCACCGCGGTGCGCGAAGGCGAAACCGTGGTGCGCCTGAAGGGCGGCGACCCCTTCATCTTCGGGCGCGGCGGCGAAGAGGTGCAGCACCTGCGCGAAGCCGGCATCGAATGCGCCGTGGTCAACGGCATCACCGCGGGCCTGGCGGCGGCGACCGCGCTGGGCGTGCCGCTCACGCACCGCGACCATGCACAGGGCGTGGTGTTCGTCACCGGCCACGCCAAGACCGGCGCAGGCGCCGGCGAAGACCCGACCGACTGGCGCGCGCTGGCCGCCACGGCGTACAACGCACGCCTCACGCTGGTGATCTACATGGGCGTGGCGGGTGCGGGGCACATCGAGCGCGAACTGCTGCAAGGCCTGCCGGGCGACACGCCGGTGGCCGTGATCCAGCATGCGAGCCTGCCGCAGCAACGGCACATCGCGACCACACTGGACAGACTGCACCGAGGCATCGCCGAGGCCGGACTCGCGAGCCCCGCGGTGATCGTGGTGGGCGACGTGCTGCGCGGGCTGGCCGCCGCCGCGTTGCCGCTCGACGCAAAGCAGTTCGGCACCTGACCCTGCCCTGACGCCGCCCTGACCCCGCCCTGACCCCGCGATAGGGCCCGCGAAGAATCGCGGCGTGGCATGGATCGTGCTGGGCCATCGGCAATGAATGCCGTTGCCACGCCTGTCCCCGCCGCGGTCGAGATCGTCGCGCTCACCAAGCGCTATGCCCCCGGCACACCGGCCGCCGTCGACCAGCTCGATTTGCGCATCGCCAGCGGCAGCTACTGCTGCCTGCTGGGCCCTTCGGGCTGCGGCAAGAGCACCACGCTGCGCATGATCGCGGGCCACGAGTCGGTCACCAGCGGCGACATCCTGCTGGACAACCGCAACATCACCAACCTGCCCGCCGCCGCGCGCGGCACGGCCATGATGTTCCAGAGCTTCGCGCTGTTCCCGCATCTCTCGGCCACCGACAACGTGGCCTTCAGCCTGAAGATGAAAGGCGTCGGCAAGGCCGAGCGCCACAAGCGCGCCAACGAACTGCTCGAACGCGTCGCCATGGGCCACCTGGCCGAACGCAAGCCCGGCGAGCTCTCGGGCGGCCAGCAACAGCGCGTGGCGCTGGCGCGGGCGCTCATCACCGAGCCGCGCGTGCTGCTGCTGGACGAGCCGCTGTCCGCGCTCGACCCGTTCTTGCGCATCCAGATGCGCGCCGAGCTGCGGCGCTGGCAGAAGGAGCTGGGCCTGACCTTCGTGCACGTCACCCACTCGCAGGAAGAAGCGATGGCGCTGGCCGACACCATGGTGGTCATGAACCACGGCGTGATCGAACAGGTCGGCTCGCCGCACCAGATCTACAACCACCCCGTGAACGAATTCGTGGCGCGCTTCATGGGCGGCCACAACGTGATCGACACGCCCGGCGGCCCCATCGCCGTGCGCAACGACCACATGCACATCGCGCCGGCCCAGGCCGCGGATGCGTCCGGCGGGCTTGCCGCGGCGGTCACCGACGTCGAATACCAGGGCACCTACGTGCTGCTCGGGCTGGCGCTGGAAGCCGCTCCGCCGACGCGCCGCAACGTGTCGGTGCTGCTGGGCGAGGCCGCGTTTCTCGCGAGCCCCTACGCACAGGGCCAGGCGGTGCGCCTCTCATGGGCCGAGGCGGATGCGCGTGCGCTGGCCGTGGCCGCGTAGCCCCTCATCCTTTTCCCCTTCCCTTCGTTCGCCATCCTTTCTTCCACGGAGACTCATCCATGACCGAACCCATCGACTCGTCCACCGGCGTCAAGCGCCGCACGCTGCTGCAAGGCACCGCCGGCATCCTGGCCACGGGCATCGCGCCCTTCGTGCACGCACAGGAAAAGATCGTGCTGCGCTACCTGGGCACCGCGGTGAACCAGGACAAGGCCATCGCCGAGAAGTTCAAGGCCGACACCGGCATCGAGATCCAGTACGTGGCCGTCACCACCGACGACGTGACCAAGCGCGCCGTGACCGCGCCCAACAGCTTCGACCTGATCGACACCGAGTTCTTCTCGCTCAAGAAGATCGTGCCCACGGGCAACCTGAAGGGCATCGACACCAAGCGCGTGAAGAACGCCGACAAGATCACCTCGCTCTTCACCAAGGGCGAAGTCGCCGGCAAGAAGGTGGGCGACCAGGGCACCGCGCCGGTCAAGGTGATCTACCTCGAAGGCGAGAAGAGCAAGGTCTTCGCCAAGTCGGCCACGCAGTTCATGTCGCTGATTCCCACCACCTACAACGCCGACACGCTGGGCATCCGCCCCGACCTGATCAAGCGCCCCATCGGTTCGTGGGCCGAGCTGCTGAACCCGGAGTTCAAGGGCAAGACCGCGATCCTGAACATTCCCTCGATCGGCATCATGGACGCCGCGATGGTGGTGGAGGCCAAGGGCATCCACAAGTACGCCGACAAGGGCAACATGACCAAGGCCGAGATCGACCTGACGATCAAGACCTTGATCGAAGCCAAGAAGGCCGGCCAGTTCCGCGCGCTGTGGAAGGACTTCAACGAGTCGGTCAACCTCATGGCCTCGGGCGAGGTGGTGATCCAGTCGATGTGGTCGCCCGCCGTCACGGCCGTGCGCAGCAAGGGCATTGCGTGCACCTTCCAGCCGCTCAAGGAAGGCTATCGCGCCTGGGCCTCGGGCTTCGGCCTGCCGGCCACGCTCTCGGGCAAGAAGCTCGACGGCGCCTACGAGTTCATCAACTGGTTCCTCGACGGCTGGGCCGGCGCGTATCTCAACCGCCAGGGCTACTACAGCGCCGTGCTGGACACCGCCAAGACCAAGATGGAAGCCTACGAGTGGGCCTACTGGATGGAAGGCAAGCCCGCCGCGCAGGACATCAAGAGCCCCCAGGGCGACGTGATCGCCAAGGCCGGCGCGGTGCGCGACGGCGGCAGCTACGAGCAGCGGATGGGCGGCATCGCATGCTGGAACGCGGTGATGGACGAGAACGAATACATGGTTCGCAAGTGGAATGAGTTCGTCGCCGCCTGAAGGCTCCGGCAAACCCACCCCGCAGGCATGAGCGCACCCGCCACATCCAGCCACGCCGCCACCATGCCCACGCACACCGTGAAGGCATGGTGGCAGGCGGCGCCGTTCGCGCTGGTGTTCGTGCTGTTCTTTCTGATTCCACTGGCGCTGGTCGCCATGGTCAGCCTGTGGAATTTCAACGAATACGAGCTGATCCCGGCTATCACGCTGCGCAACTACCTGAGCCTGTTCGAGGGCTGCTCGCGCCTCACCGACAACGGCGACCTGTGCGTCACGCTCAACACCTACCTCAGCACCTTCAAGTTCTGCCTGCTGGTGTGGGGCATCACGCTGCTGATCGGATTCAGCGTCGCGTACTTTCTCGCGTTCCATGTGCGCTCGTCGACCATGCAGACGGTGCTGTTCGTGCTGTGCACCGTGCCCTTCTGGACGTCGAACGTGATCCGCATGATCTCGTGGGTGCCGCTCCTGGGGCGCAACGGCCTGGTCAACCAGGCGCTGATGGGCGTGGGCGTGGTGAACCAGCCGGTCGAGTGGCTGCTGTTCTCCGACTTCTCGGTAGTGCTGGCCTTCGTGCACCTGTACACCATGTTCATGATCGTGCCGATCTTCAACAGCATGATGCGCATCGACCGCTCGCTGCTCGAAGCGGCCAGCGACGCGGGCGCCTCGGGCTGGCAGACGCTGTGGAACGTGGTGGTGCCGCTGTCGCGCACCGGCATCCTGATCGGCTCGATCTTCGTCATCACCATCGTCATGGGCGACTTCGTGACCATCGGCGTGATGGGCGGGCAGCAGATCGCCTCCATCGGCAAGATCATCCAGGTGCAGACCTCGTACCTGCAGTTTCCGCTGGCCGCGGCCAACGCGATGATTTTGCTGGCGGTGGTGCTGATGATCATCTGGGGGCTGACCCGGCTCGTCGATATTCGCAAGGAGCTTTGACATGAGCCAACGCATCGGCGAACAACGCGCCCCCGGCTTCTGGCCCCTTGCGATCGTCTTCGCCCTCTTCGTCCTGTTTCTCTACGGCCCGATGATCACGATCTTCGTGCTGAGCTTCCAGGGCCCCGAGGGCGGCCTGACCTTCCCGCTGCGGGGCATGTCGCTGCACTGGTTCCACAAGCTGGCAGAGGGCCTGGGCACCGTCGACATCGGCGCGGCCTTCAGGCGCTCGCTGGCGCTGGGCGCGGTCGTGATGGCGTTCACCGTGGCGCTGTCGGTGCTGGCCGGGCTCGCCTTTCGCAAGAAGCTCAAGGGCGGCAACGCGCTCTTCTTCGTGACGGTGGCCAGCCTGATCATGCCGTCGATCATCATTTCGCTGGGCATTGGCCTTCAGTTCCGGCTGCTGGACACCGGCATCAAGAGCGTGCTGACGGCCATGGACGCCACCACGCTGCTCGAAGGCTACGGCACCGCGCTCGGCCTGTTCAGCTCCGCACTGGGCGCGCACCTGACCTGGACGCTGCCCTTCGGCCTGTTGATCATGTTCGCGGTGTTCAACCGCTTCAACCCGGCCTATGAAGAAGCCGCGCGCGACCTCGGCGCCACGCCGTGGCAGACCTTCCGCTTCGTGGTGCTGCCGCTGATCGGCCCGTCCATCGTGGGCATCGGCATGTTCGGCTTCACGCTGTCGTGGGACGAAATCGCCCGCACCTCGCAAGCGATTGGCGACGTCAACACCCTGCCGCTCGAACTGCAGGGCCTGACCTCGACGGTGACCACGCCTTCGATCTATGCGCTGGGGACGGTGACCACCGTCGTGTCGCTGCTGGTCATGGCCGCGGCGCTGGGCGCGGCTGCATTGCTGCGCCGGCGCTCTGTGCGCCCGCGCTGACCCACCAGCTGTCGGCGCTCAGAAAGGACCGACCAGGGCCGGCCGTGCGCGCAAGGCAGCGGCGGCGTCCCTCGCAGGGCTTGCCCGCAGCACCACCGGCGTGCGGCTGCCCAGGCTGGCCATGAGCCCGATCCACGCGATGGCCAGGTCGCCGTGGGCCGCGGCCAGCCGCTGCTGGTCGAGCATCAGGCCCTGGAAGTCTTCCAGCATCTGGACCTCCGAGATTTCTCGACGGTCCAGCCGCGTTTTCGACATCTCGAACATTGCCTTGGCTTCACGCGCCCGCTGTTCGGCGGCGGCTGCGAGGCCGCTCCTGGCCTGCAGCCTTCGCAAAGCCTCGGCGACTTCAGCGCGGCCCTGCGCCACGGCCTGAGGAAAGAGCGGGTAGCCGGGAAGCTGCGCATCGGGATCTGGATCACTGCCATCCTCTGCATCTCCATCTTGTCCGGCGGCCCGGATCGTCCCCGCGAGCAGCATCCGCGGCTCGATGCCGTAGAGCGACGCCGCCAGCTGGATGTCGTCGCGGTTGGCGAGCAGCACCGCGGGCAGCGCCTGCGGCAGCGAGGCCGCGAAATGCGGCAACCTGCGCGCCGCAACCTCGTCGGCAATCGTTTTCTGCAGCGCCTCCGCCGGCATTCGGGCGCGCAGGGCGAGATCGGCAAGTTGAACCTCGCGCATCGCGTCGATCTTCTTGAGCGATGTCCGGGCCGTGGCTTCGCGGCGCGCCAGCTCGCGGCTGAAGTCGTCGTGCACCGCGGGGCTGGCGGCCATGAGCTGCGACTGGCGCTGCGCCGCGGCGCGCGCGTTGTCGATGTAGGTGAGGCTCAGCGTCTGGACCAGCAGCGCGACATAAGCCGCGGAGACGCCGACCTCCGTGGCCGGTCCTTCCAGGTTGCTCGTGTTGCTCGCGCCGTTCGGGTGTGTGCCGCCGGCGGGCAAAGTCCCGTCGCGCCTGGCTTGCGCGATCAGCGCATCCAGCGTCTCGCTCTGGAACGCCGACCACCAGGGACGTGCCGCAAGGCCCGCGGAAACATCCGCAGCCCGCAATTCCCGATGACCGGCGCCCGATTGCACCGTGGCGTAGCTCGCGCTCACGCCGGACCCCGCACACGCGATGCCCAGCGCGCCCACGAGCATCGCAACCATTGACCGACTCGCCACCATTCGTGCGCTCCTGCATGAACCAGAAAGCGCGATGGTTTCGCCCAATCTGGGAGAAATCGAAGAGGCGGCCCGCAGGACAAGGACAAGCCGCGGCCGTCCATTGCATCGCTGCAACACAAGTTGCGATCCGTCGCGCCTCGGCAAGATTTCTCCCAGATTGGGCGGAACCATGCACCCCGTCAACGGCGGAGTGCGCGTGTCTCTCGCGCCTCGCCTCAACAGAGAGAAAGAACCCATGAAGACATGCCCGCGCTCGCCGAGCGTCCTGCACGCACGCCTGCGAAGGTGGAGCGGCGTTGCGTCCATCGCGCTGATGTCGCTGCTGTGGCTGCTGTCAACGGCAGCGAAGGCGCAGGCGCAGAACGCCATCGAAGCCGTCACCAGCACCTCCAGGTCCGACGTGGAACTGGTTCGCATCGACTTCACACAGCCGCTGACCGCGCTGCCGACCGGCTTCGTCGTTCAGGAGCCGGCGCGCATCGCGCTCGATTTTCCCGGCGTGACCAATGCCGTCGGGCGCGCGGCCATCGCCTTCAACCTGGGCAACCTGCGCGCGGCCAACGTGGTGCAGGCCGGCGAACGCTCGCGCGTGGTGCTGAGTCTCAAACAGGCGACCACCTACCAGGCCGAGATCCAGGGCCGCTCGCTGCTGGTCACGCTGCAGCCCGGCGCCGGCCAGCCGCTCAAGACCTCGTCGAACGCCGAATTCGCCGAAGGCAGGGAACGCGGCACGACGCCGCTGAAGGACATCGACTTTCGCCGCGGCGGCGACGGCGCCGGCCGCGTGGTCATCGCCATGGGCAGCAGCCAGCTGGGCGTGGACGTGCGGCGGCAGGGCACGGCGCTGGTGGCCGACTTCATGCGGGCTTCGCTGCCGGACGCGCTGCGCCGCCGGCTCGATGTGTCGGACTTCGGGACGGCCGTCGAATCGATCCATGCCGAGCAGATGGGCGACCGCGTGCGCCTGACCGTCGCGTCGCGCGGCGACTGGGAACAGAGCGCCTACCAGGCCGACGAGCAGTTCGTCATCGAGGTGCGCCAGCGCAAGATCGATCCGGCCAAGCTGACGCCGGGCACCGGCTATGCGGGCGACAAGCTCACGCTGAATTTCCAGAACGTCGATGTGCGCGCCCTGCTGCAGGTGATTGCCGACTTCACCGGTTTCAACGTGGTGACCTCCGACAGCGTGTCGGGCGCCCTCACGCTGCGGCTCAAGGACGTGCCGTGGGACCAGGCGCTGGATGTGATCCTGCAAGCCAAGAACCTGGGTCTGCGCAAGAACGGCAGCGTGCTGTGGATCGCGCCGCGCGACGAGATCAATGCCAAGGAAAAGATCGAGCTGGAGGCGCAGGCCACGCTGGAGAACCTGACGGCCCTGCGCACGCAGTCGTTCCAGCTGAACTACGCCAAGGCGGCGACGGTGGTGCAGAGCCTCACGGGCAGCGGCAGCGGCAGCGGCAGCGGCGCGGGTGCCAGCGGCGGCACGGCGACGCGGCTTCTGAGCGCGCGCGGCAGCGCGATCGCGGAAGTCCGCACCAACCAGCTCTTCGTGACCGACACACAGGTGAGGCTGGCGGACGTGGCCGAGCTGATCCGCAAGCTGGATGTGCCGGTGCGGCAGGTGCTGATCGAGGCGCGCATCGTCGAGGCTTCGGACACCTTCGGCAAGTCGCTGGGCGTCAAGCTGGGCGGCGGGGCCATCGGCAAGAACAGCTCCTTCGGCACCAGCCCCACGGGCACCGACAACGCCTTCACCTCGTTCACCAACAGCAACTTCGTGAACCTGCCGGGCGGCGATGCGGGCGGCACCGGCAACAGCGCCGGGACCTTTTCGCTGTCGCTGTTCAACTCCGCCTTCACGCGCATGCTGAACCTGGAGATCTCGGCGCTCGAAGCCGAAGGCAAGGGCCGGCTGGTGTCGAGCCCGCGCGTCATCACGGCCGACCAGACCAAGGCGCTGATCGAGCAAGGCGAGGAAATCCCGTACCAGCAGGCCACGTCCAGCGGCGCGACTTCCATCTCGTTCCGCAAGGCCGTGCTCAAGCTGGAGGTGACGCCGCAGATCACCCCTGAGGGCAACATCATCCTCACGCTGGATGTGAGCAAGGATTCGCGCGGCGCCAACACCTCGGCCGGGCCGGCCATCAACACCAAGCATGTGCAGACCGAGGTGCTGGTCGAGAGCGGCGGCACGGTGGTGATCGGCGGCATCTTCGAGCTGACCGAGACCAACGACGAATCGCGCGTGCCGGTGCTGGGCGAGGTGCCCTACCTGGGGGCGTTGTTCCGCAAGCGCGAGCGGGTGGTCAACAAGGTCGAGATGCTGGTGTTCATCACGCCGAAGATGGTGGCGCGGCAGAACGCGGCGCTCTGACCTTGCGCCGGGCGCCCGGCGCGTCCGGGTCGATTCAGGGCGCGGTGGCGCGCACGCAGCGGGCCTGCGCCAGGCTCGTGCGCGGTTCGTTGCGGATCTGCGAGAACGGCTGGAAGCCCACCGCCAGCGCGGTGCTGCCGTCGCCCTCGGACGGCACGGTCGAGCTCCAGAACGCGTCCCATGGCGCTTCGAGGATGAGCGGGTCGCTCAGGCTGGACTTGATGTTCTGCATCAGCGGCCGGTCGGGGGTGCCGCAGGCGTAGAAGCTGGTCATCTCGCAGAGCGCGGGCAGGTACCAGTCGCGGTAGCCGGCCTCTGTGCTCTCGCTGCAGCTGCGGGCTGCGTAGCCCGATGCGGTGCCCGATGCCTGCTGGATCGCCTGCGTGTTCGAGCGGCCGTCCTGCGTGGCCTTCGCGCCGGGCACCGGGCCGTTGACGCCCCAGGGAACGGACGGCGCGGCGCTGGAGGTGGCGAGCACCTTGGCGATCACGCTGCCGGACGGCGCACCGGTGTCGTCGATGGCAAAGACCAGCCCGCCCTGGTAGATGCCGCCGTAGCCCAGCACGCGCAGCTCGGCCGTGAGCGCATTGGTGTTGCGCCCCTGGATGCCGAGAACGACGGGTGCCGGCGAGGCGTTGCCCGGCGCGGCCGTCGGCGTGCTCCCGGGGGTGACGGTGAGCACGCAGCTGCCGCCCGCGGCGATGGCGCCGCAGTCCGGCGGGGAGATGGTGCTGCCCTGGGGCAGCGCGGGCGACACGGTGTAGACGACCGCGGCGGCTTCGTAGAGCCCGGTGTTGGTGATCGTGAGGGTGCGGGGGCGCCCGGTGAGCGCGGCGTTCAGATCGGTGTCGTTCACCGACAGGGTGAGCGCCGGGACGCTGGCAACCAATGTGGTGGAGGGAGCCGCCGAGGGGAGCAACGCGGTGGTGCCGACCGGCACCGTCGTGGGCTTTGCGGCCGAATCGCCGGAAGCGGCGAGTGCGGCCATGGGGGCCGCCGAGGCCAGGGGCACCGCGCCCGTGCCGCCGGTGCCATCGTTGCCGCCGCCGCCGCATGCCGTGAGCACCGTCACCAACCCCAGAGCCAGCGGCTCGCGTCGCAACCGAAATTTCACGCCAAGGCCCATACGAAGAAACACAGCGGGCGATTCTCTCACCGGGGCCTGCAGGCAGCCGGTAAGCCCGCGCTTTGCCCGCAGCCCGCCTAAAATCGCGGCCCAACAAAAGCACAAGCGAGAGAGGCGGAAATGCTCGACAAACTGAACGACTTCACAGGAAGCCACGGCGAGCTGCAGCGCGGGCGCGGCCTTGTCACCGGAACCATCGCCCTGAGCCTGGGCATCCTGTGCTTCCTGGGCGTGCTGGTGTTCCACTTTCCGCAGTACCTGAGCACGCCCGAGCTGCGCAAGAGCTACAACGTGGACCTGATGCGTTACATCCTGCTGGCGGCGCTGGTGGTCTCGGGCGGGCTCTCGCTGGTCAACATCATCTTCAACCGCTCGCGCTGGCTCTCGTCGGCCGCGTTCCTGCTGGTGGCGGCCTCGGCCCTGCTCGGCGGGCACAAGGTGCCGGTGCACGACTTCGCCGACAACACGCCGTACATCGGGCTGGACTGGTTCATCCTCGACCTCCTGGGCTCGTCGCTGATCTTCATCTTCATCGAGAAGCTGTTCGCGCTGCGAAAAGACCAGCCCGTATTCCGCGAAGAGTGGCAAACCGACTTCCACCACTTCGTGGTGAACCACATGATCGTGGGCTTCGTGCTGCTGGCCACCAACCTCATGGTGCACAAGCTCTTCGGCTGGGCCGCCAACGACGGCATCCGCGGCTGGGTGGGCAACCTGCCGTTCTGGGCCGGCGTGCTGCTGATCATTCTGGTGGCCGACCTGGTGCAGTACTGGACGCACCGTGCCTACCACGAGGTGCCGGTGCTGTGGCGCCTGCACGCGGTGCACCACAGCGTCAAGAGCATGGACTGGATGGCGGGCTCGCGGCAGCACATCCTCGAATTGCTGATCACGCGCACGCTGGTGCTCGCGCCGATCTACGTGCTGGGCTTCAGCAAGGAAGTGATCGACGCCTACATCGTGGTTGTCGGCTTCCAGGCGGTGTTCAACCACTGCAACGTGAGCGTGCGCCTGGGGCCGCTGCGCTACGTGATCGTGACGCCCAACTTCCACCACTGGCACCACAGCCAGGACATCGAGGCGCTCGACAAGAACTACGCGGCGCATTACGCCTTTCTCGACTACATCTTCGGCACTGCGGTCAAGAGCACCAAGCTCTGGCCCGAGAAGTACGGCGTGCTGGGCGACTACGTGCCCAACGGCTTCTTCAAGCAGCTGAAGTTTCCGTTCATGTGGAAGGGATGATGCGCGCCGCCTACCTTCGCGCCGCCGGGCTCGTGGCTGCGGCGGGTGCCGCGCTGCTGGTGTCGGCGTGCGCCACCCGGCTCGACCTGCCTTCCGAGGACAACGGCCTGCGCCTGCGCGTGCAGAGCTCGGTCATTGCGCCGGGCAACGGCGGCGAGCTCATCGCGGCGGACGCGCTGGCCCCCGGAGACATCCTGCTGACCTCGATCGCCACGGTCAATTCATTCGGCATCCGGCTGGGCACCTTTTCGCCGGTGAGCCATGCGGTGCTGTACCTGGGCGACGGGCTCATCGCCGAAGCCGTAGGCACCGGCGTGCGCGCACGGCCGCTGGCCGACGTGGTGGCCGAAGAGCAGATGGTGGTGGCCTTTCGCGTGCCCGGCCTCGATGCGCCGGGCGTCGACAAACTGCGCGCCTGGGCCAACTCGAAGGTCGGCACGCGCTACAACACCACGGGCGTGCTGCTCAATGCGCCCTTCGTGCTGAACCGGCGCTTGTGCGAGCTGCCGCTGATTCCGTCGTCGGTCAGCAACTACTGCATCAGCGGCCTGGCCATGGTGCAGTTGGGAGCCAGCCGCGACGACCAATTCTTCTGCTCCCAGTTCGTGCTGGAAGCCTACCGCCAGGCGGGCCTGCCGATCACCGCGGCCGATCCGCGCTGGGTGAGCCCGGCCGACCTGCTGCACATGCGCGAGGGCGACGTGCCCTCCATCGCCGCCACGCAGCCGCTGCGCTACGTGGGGCACCTGAAATACAACGCGCCGCCGCTGCTGGCGGCCGATGGGCCCTGACGTCTTGAGCACTCCTTTTCAGTTCGATGTGGTCGTGATCGGCGCCGGTGCGGCCGGGCTGTTCTGCGCCGGGGTGGCGGGCCAGCGCGGGCTCAAGGTGCTGCTGGTGGACCACAGCGAGAAGGTGGGCGAAAAGATCCGCATTTCGGGCGGCGGACGGGCCAACTTCACCAACCGCGACCTGGACGTGCGCGCGCCCCAGCGCCATTTCATCGGCGACAACCCGAATTTCTGCCGCTCGGCGCTGTCGCGCTACGCACCGCAGCAGTTCATCGAGCTGGTGCAAAAGCACGGCATTGCCTTTCACGAGAAGCACAAGGGGCAGCTGTTCTGCGACGGCTCCTCCCAGCAGATCGTGGACATGCTGCTGGCCGAATGCGAGGCCGGCGGCGTGACGCGGTGGCAGCCGTGCAAGCTGGGGAGCATCGCTTTTTCTCCGGGAGCGGCCGGCGCAACGGGCGCCGGGATCTATCGGATTGACAGCGATCGCGGCGTCATCGAGGCGCCGAAGCTGGTGGTTGCGACCGGCGGCCTGTCGATCCCGCAGATCGGCGCCACCGATTTCGGCTACCGCCTGGCCGAGCAGTTCGGCCTGCGCGTGGTCACGCCCCGCCCGGCCCTTGTGCCGCTGACCTTCGGCGGCGAAGGCTGGGCGCCGTATGCCGAACTGGCCGGGCTCGCGCTGCCGGTGCGCATCGAGACCGGGGCCAAAAAGGAAAAGATGGCCTTCCTCGAAGACCTGCTCTTCACTCACCGCGGGCTCTCCGGCCCGGCGGTGCTGCAGATTTCGAGCTACTGGAAGCCCGGCGCGCCCCTCACCATCGATTTCGCGCCTGGCACGGACGTGGCCGAGGCGCTGGGCGAAGCCAAGCTGCGCTCGAAGAAACGCATCGCCAACGAGCTGGCCACGCTGGTGCCCTCGCGGCTGGCCGACGCCTGGGTCGGGCAGGACCCTGCCCTGCAGCGCCCCGTGAACGAGGCGGCCGACAAGGCGCTGGCGCAGCTGTCGGAGCGCATCGCCCGCTGGCAGATCACCCCCAGCGGCACCGAGGGCTACAAGAAAGCCGAAGTCACCGCCGGCGGCGTCGACACCCGGGATTTGTCGTCCCAGACCATGGAATCGAAGCAACCGGGCCTGTATTTCATCGGCGAAGTGGTCGATGTGACGGGTTGGTTGGGCGGATACAACTTCCAATGGGCCTGGGCGAGCGCCCACGCGTGCGCAACAGCCATCTGATGCGCCTTCCAGGGCCACCGTGCAACCGGCTTTGCCGGGCCACCGGTGGCGCCCCCGGCGAGGGGGTTGGCGAAGCGACACGAAGTGCGCGCAGCCTGGGGGAGTGCTATACTCGCGGGCTAACTTCTGGCCTCCCCTCAACGGCCGCAAAAGATTTTCAGTTGAGGAACCCCGGCTTTGGGCCTCGATCTCCCCGAGCCAACTTCAGTTCAACGATTCATCAATGACCACCATCCGCGTTAAAGAAAACGAGCCCTTCGACGTCGCTCTGCGTCGCTTCAAGCGCACCATCGAAAAGCTCGGCCTGCTGACCGACCTGCGCGCCCGCGAGTTCTACGAAAAGCCGACCGCCGAGCGCAAGCGCAAGAAGGCAGCCGCCGTCAAGCGCCACTACAAGCGCGTGCGCAGCATGCAGCTCCCCAAGAAGCTGTACTAAGCAACACCTGCGGGCAGCCGGCCCTCGACGTAAGTCACCGCCAGCGCCCCGTTGCCTCAGCCGCGCCAGGGAAACCTGCCGCGGCTTTTGTTTTTTCCGAAAGGCTCCCAATGACCCTCAAAGAACAGATCACTGAAGACATGAAGACGGCGATGCGCGCCAAGGACTCCGAGCGCCTGGGCACCATCCGCCTTCTGCTCGCCGCCCTGAAGCAGAAGGAAGTCGACGAGCGCGTGGAGCTCGACGACGCCATGGTCGTGGCCATCGTCGACAAGATGGTCAAGCAGCGCAAGGACTCCATCGCCGCGTTCACCACCGGCGGCCGCGCCGACCTGGCCGACAAGGAAGCCGCCGAGATCAAGGTGCTCGAGGTCTACCTGCCCCAGCGCATGAGCGCCGATGAAACCGTGGCCGCCGTGAAGGCCATCGTGGCCGAGCTGGGCGCCAGCGGCCCCGGCGACATGGGCAAGGTGATGGGCGTGGTCAAGACCCGCCTGGCCGGCAAGGCCGACATGGGCCAGGTCAGTGCAGCGGTCAAGGCCGCGTTGACGGGCGCCTGAGCGATGAGCGACACCGGCGCCAGCCCCTCCGATCCGATCCTCAAGGCCTGCGCCTGCCTGGTCGACGCGCGGGGCCGGCTGCTGGTGTTTCGCCATCCCGAAGACGGCAACATGCAGTTGCCCAAGGGCACCATCGAGCCCGGCGAATCGCCCGAGGTGGCCGTGCTGCGCGAGCTGCTGGAGGAGTCGGGCATCGACTTCACCGGCGCGCTGCAGCCGCTCGGCACGCTGGACCGCGAATGCGAAGCCGGTGTCGAGGGCAACACGCATCGCCATCCGCAGCTGTGGCACCTGTTCCTGATGCGCGCCGACGGCGCCTTGCCCGAGACCTTCGAGCACATGGCCACGGGCAGCCCCGAAGAAGAAGGCCTGGTGTTCGTCTTCCACTGGCTCAATGCCGACGACGCCCTCGACGACTTCGCCCTGCCCTACCGCCAGGCCATCGAGCGCGTGCGCGCCGCCCTGCTGTCCCTCGCCTGAGCGCACCACCCCGGGCCGGCCGGCCCGCTCAGACCATGGCGCGAACCGCCATGTACGCCCCCAGCAGCGCCAGTCCGATCAAGAAGCAGCGCTTGAACACCGCCACCGGCAGCTTCTGCCGAAGCCACGTCCCCATCACCATGCCGCCGACGGCCGGCACCAGCATCGCGACCGACCCGCCCACCGCCGACATCGGATAGCCGCCGTTGCCCGCCAGCCCGATGGCCAGCACCACGGTCGAGGTGGTGAACGAAATCCCCATCGCCTGGATCAGCGAATCGCGCTCGAATCCCAGCGCCTGCAGGTAGGGCACAGCCGGCACCGCGAACACGCCGGTCACCGCCGTCATCAGGCCGGTCGCGGCGCCCACCAGCGGCCCCAGCCACCACGCGTGCGCCTCGGGCACATGCAACTGCCGCCCGGTGAGCCCCCAGAGCGCATAGGCCACCAACGCCAGGCCGAGCGCCACCGAAGCCCAGGCGCCACCCGGCGCGCCCAGCCACAGCGCGCCGCCCAGCGTCCCCGCCACGATCCCCGCCTGCATGCCGCCGATGCGCCTGAGCACCGCCCCGAAGCTCGCCCGCGGCCCGGTCTGCCAGAGGTTGGTGACCAGCGACGGCACGATCAGCAACGCCGCCGCCCGCACCGGCGGCATCCACAGCGCGAGCAGCGCCATCGACACCGTCGGCAGCCCGAGCCCGATCACGCCCTTGATCGCACCGGCCAGGAGAAACACCACAGCGGCCGCGGCCCAGTGGCCCGCCGCCAGGTCGTTCGAGGAGAAAATCGTCATTGCCGCCCAGTCTGCCGACCGGCACCTCACCCGCAAATGCGGCATTCGCACACCCAGCCTCAGGCACAGGCTGAGGCTCGCGTGCTACCTTGCGATCCATCATGCGATTCGACCTCACCGACCTGCGCCTGTTCATCCACGTCGTCGAGGCCGGCAGCCTCACTGCGGGCGCCGAGCGTTCGCACATGACGCTCGCCTCGGCCAGCCAGCGCGTGCGCGGCATGGAAGACGCGCTCGGCACCCCGCTGCTCACCCGTCACGCACAAGGCGTGCGCCCCACCGAGGCTGGCCGCACGCTGCTGCACCATGCGCGCGTCGTGCTGCAGCAGATGGAGCGGCTTCGCGGCGAGCTCGGCGAATACGGCCAGGGCCTCAAGGGCCACGTGCGCTTCATGTGCGGCACCTCGGCGCTGACCGAGCACCTGCCCGAGGTGCTGAGCCGCTTCCTGGCGCAGCATCCGCGCATCTCGGTCGACCTGGAAGAACGCGCGAGCCCCGACACCGTCGATGCGCTGCGCGGCGGGCTGTGCGACATCGGCATCGTCTCGGACGCCATCGATTCGGAAGGCCTCGAATGCCACCCCTTTCGCCGCGACGACCTGGTGCTCGTCATGCCGCGCGGCCACGCGCTTGCATCGCGCCGCCGTGTGCATCTGGCCGAAGTGGTCGACAGTGAATTCGTGGGTCTTCCCGCGGACAGCGCGCTGCAGCAGCTGCTGACCGGCCATGTGCGCGCCCTCGGCAAGCACCTGGCCTACCGCGTGCGCGTGCGCAACTTCGAGGCGGTGTGCCGCATGGTGGAGTACGGCATCGGCGTGGGCATCGTGCCGCAGACCGCCGCAGAGCGCTGCGCCCGCTCGATGAAGATCGCGCGCGCCTCGCTCGCCGACGCCTGGGCCGAACGCACGCTGATGGCCTGCGTGCGTTCGTCCGAAGATCTGCCGCTCAATGCCCGGCGCATGCTCGAGCACCTCATCGCACCGCCCGAAGCGCTTACGAAAAAGTAACCGGCCGCCCCTGCCGGGCACGCGACGCCACGAAGGCATCGAAGGCCTCGCTGCTGGTCTTGCGCGGCACATAGCCGAAGCGCTCTTTCAACGCGGTGTTGAGCAGCACCGGCCGGTAGCGCAAAAAGTCGAGCTGCTCCGGCCCGTAGCGGCTCACACCCAATGCAGACCCCACCGCCAGCGCCGCCTTGAGCACGCCGGCCGGCCAGTCGGTGGCCTTCTTTCCGAGCCGCGATGCGATCTGGTGAATGGTGAGCGCCCCGTCGCCCGCGAGGTTGTAGCAACCGGCCGGCGCGCCGCCCAGCGCATGCGCGACGGCGCCCGTCACGTCCTGGTCCCACACGAACACGAACGGGCTCGCGCTGCCGCGAATGGCAATGAGCCGCTTCTTCTCGAACAGCGCGGTGATCTGGTTGTCGACCCGCTCGCCGAGGATGGTGCCGATGCGCAGCACCGTCTGCGCGAGCGCGGGGTGCGCGGCGCGGTAGTCGGCAAGCATCTCCTCCACCTGCCGCTTGTGATCGGCATAGGCGAACACCGGGTTGCCGCGCAGCGGTTGCGACTCGGTCATCCACGCCGGGTTGTCCGCGTGGTAGCCGTAGGCCGCACCGCTGGACGACACCACGATGTGCCGCACCCCTTGTGCCACGCAGGCTTCGAGCACGTTGCGGGTGCCGCCCACGTCGACTGAATGCTCGAAGGCGCGATTCGAGTCCTTGCCGGGCGTGACGATGGAAGCCAGGTGCACGACCGTGTCGATGGCGTGCTCGGCCAGCGTGTCGCCGATGCCCGCATCACGCACATCCTGCTGGCGATAGACCACGCCCGGCAGTTGCCGCTCCGCCGGCACCTCGCGCACATCGAGTGCCACCAGAACTTCAAGCGGTTTCCCCACCAGCGCGGCCAGCACGCCGCGCCCAAGAAACCCGTCACCACCCGTCACGAGCACGCGGCGCGCGCTCATGGCGTCGCGGGCTTGCGCCCCCACCAGGTCGCGAGCGCAAGGCCCGCGATGATGTCCCAGAAGCCCCACACGCCGGCCACCACCGCCATGCCGCCCAATCCGCCGAAGAAGCTGAAGATCAGCACCAGCCCGAGCCCCGCATTGCGGATGCCCACTTCGATGGCCACCGCGCGCCGGTCGTAGTCGCCCAGCCCCGAGAGCCGCGCGCACAGGTAGCCGGTGCCGAAGGCCAGCGCGTCGTGAATGACGACCGCCAGCAGCACCAGCCCTACGTAGTCCAGAAAGAAGCGCCAGTTGCCCGCGATCGCGCCGACGATGAAAGCGATCAGCGCGAGAAAGCTCAGGATGCGCGCCGGCTTCTTGATGCGCGCGGTGAGCCGCGGCAGCTGGTGCGCGCAGGCCACGCCCAGCACGAATGGAATGCCGATGATCATCACGATGTGGCCCAGCATGTCGAGTGGGTCCAGCGCAATGGTCTTGAGCAGCGCCGAAGCCGTCGGATGCAGCCCGCCCCAGAACGCGAAGTTCAGCGGCATGAGCACGATCGAAAGCGCGTTCGAGATCGCCGTCATCGACACCGACAGCGCCACGTTGCCGCCCGCGCGGTGCGTAAGGATCTGCGAAATGTTGCCCGGCGGGCAGCACGCCACCAGGATCATGCCCAGCGCGATGCTGGGCCCCGGCTTCAGGATCAGCGTGAGCGCGAAGGTCACGGCCGGCAGCACGATGAACTGTGCGCCAATGCCTACCGCCATCGCGCCGGGCATGCGCGCCACGCGCTTGAAGTCGTCGATGCGCGTGTCCAGCGCAATGCCGAACATCAGGAAGCCCAGCACCACGTTGAGCAGCACCAGCGAGGCGGGGTTGAAGTTGAGGCGGATTTCGTCGACGGGCAGCATGGGTGTGGTGACCTCGTTCAGGGTGGGTCGGCCAGCGCCGCGGAAGCGCTGCGCACCGCCGCGCGGTAGGTGTCCTTGTGCACGTAGTACGCCATGCGCTCCAGCTGCAGGTACTTGTAGCCGCCCGAGAGGTCCGGCGGCGGCCCCTGCACCGCCGCGCGCAACGCCGCGGCCTGGGGCGAGCCGGCCGCCTTCGCGCGGAAGTAGCGCGCCAGCAGCTCGGCCTGCTCGTAGCGCCCCTGCCAGCCGATGCCGCTCGCCTCGATCATTCCGAGCACACCGATGTTTTCGAAGCGCGGCGAGAAGATGTTGAGGTACAGGCGCGGTGCCATGCCCTGCCAGTTGAGCAGGTCGCGGTCGATGAACGGGTAATGCAGCGCATAGCCCGTCGCGGCCAGGATCAGGTCGTAGTCGCGCGCGCTGCCATCCTTGAAGTGCACCGTATGCCCGTCGAGCCGCGCGATGTCGCCGCGCACGCCGATGTCGCCATGGCCCACGTGGTGCAGCACCAGCGAATTCACGATGGGGTGCGACTCGTACATCCTGTAGTCGGGCTTCGGAAAACCGAAGCGCACCGGATCGCCGGTGAACCACTTGAGCACCGTCGCATCGACCCGCTGCTTGAGCCAGGGCGGCAGCGGCCGCTTGCCGCCGAGCGTGTCGGCCGGCTTGCCGAACACGTACTTGGGCACGAAGTAATAGCCGCGCCGCACCGAGATGTCGACGCTCCTGGCGTAGTGCACCGCATCGACCGCGATGTCGCAGCCCGAGTTGCCCGCGCCGACGATCAGCACGCGCTTGTCCTTGAAGAGTTCGGGGTGCTTGTAGTCGCTGGTGTGCAGAAGCTCGCCATCGAAGCGGCCTTCGAACTGCGGGCGCTTGGGTTCGGCGAGCGTGCCGTTGGCGATGACCACGCCCTTGTAGTCGGCGGTTTCGGTGCGGCCTTCGCCAGCGTCGATGCTCACGCGCCAGCGCGTGTCCGGCGCATCGCTCACGGGCTCCACGCGCAGCACGCGCGTGTTGAAGCGAAAGTGCTGCCGCAACCCGAAGCGGTCCGCAAAGTCGATGAAGTAGCGGCGCAGCTCGCGATGGCTCGGATAGTCGGCCACCGTGTCGGCCATCGGGAATTCGGCGAACTCGGTGGTGCGCTTGCTGGAGATCAGGTGCGCCGAGTGATAGACCGTGGAGCGCGGGTTGTCGATGTCCCACAGCCCGCCCACGTCGCTGTGCGCCTCGAAGCCCTGGAAGGGCACGCCGTGCTTTTGCAGGTTGCGCGCCCCGGCGAGGCCGGAAGGGCCGGCGCCAATGAGGGCGATCTTCTCGTGGGTGGGTGCGTTGTCTGCCATCAGTGGTGAGGATGTTTGTCGCAGAGGCCAGGAATGGCCGTGGCGCCCGCCTCGCCCACGCGCGGCTTGCGAGGCTGCCCGCGCAGCACGCGGTCGTGCAGCTTCTCGGGCAGCAGGTTCAGCAACTTCGAGAGCCAGCCGATGCGGCGCGGCAGCACGATCTGTTCGCGCCCCGCGCTCACCCCGGCAAGCAACTGATGAGCTGCAGCATCCGCTTCGAGCAACCCCGGCATCGCAAAACGGTTGCCGGCGGTGAGCGCCGTGCGGATGTAGCCAGGGCTGACGGTGTGCACGGTCACGCCCGTCTCGCGCAACTCCGCACGCAGGCTTTCGAGATAGCGGATCAACCCTGCCTTGCTCGCGCAGTACGCACCGTTGCCCGGCATGCCGCGCCAGCCCGCGATGCTGGCCACGCCGACCAACGCGCCGCGCTGCTGCTGCTGCGCGCGCAACGGCTTCACGAAAGGCTGAAAGGTGGTGGCCGCGCCGAGCAGGTTGATCTCCAGCATGCGGCGCAGCACGGCGAGGTCATCGGCCTCGGCCGTGTCGAAGCCACCCGCCACGCCTGCGTTGGCAATCACGAGGTCCGGCACACCGGCCCTGGCCATCCAGTCGGTGGCCATGGACTGCATCGCCGCGCTGTTCGACACATCGGGCGTGTAGACCGCGCAACGCCCAGGTGCCAGCGCAGCGAGTGCTTCGAGCTTCGCCGTGTCGAGCCCGACCAGCGCCACCTGTGCACCGCCATCGATCAGTTCGCGCGCCAGTGCCTGGCCGAGGCCACCACAGGCTCCGGTGAGGACGACGTTGCGAAACGGCAGGGGCATGGGGCGATGAGGCTGCGAGTGGCAGGGCGCAGCCACTGTAGCCGCGCATCGTCGCGGCGCCTCCCAGCGTTTCCCCTTGCCCCGCTGCCTCTGGGCGGATGACGCCGAAGCGGCTCAGACCGCGGCAGAGGCTGCGGAAGAGGCCGGAAACTCGATCTGGATCTTCACGTCGCTCGCCCTCCCCGCCGCAGCTTCCTCGAACGCCTTGATGCCGTCCTCGAACGCGAAGGTGCGCGAAATGAAGGGGTTTACGTTCACTTGTCCCGAGGCAATCAGCGCGAGCGCACGCGGAAAGATGTTCGCGTAGCGGAACACCGACTCGATGCGCAGTTCCTTCGCCTGGATCGCGACGATGTCGAACGCGACCTTGGCCGGCGGACAGCCCACGATCACGACGCAGCCACCGGGGCACGGCAGCTCGAAGATGTTGTCGTAGGCGCGCGTGCTGCCGCTGGCTTCAAAGACCACGTTGGCGCCCCAGCCGTCGGTCAGCGTCTTCACGGTCTCGGCGAGGTTCGTGTCGCGCACATTCACTGTCGTCACGGCCGGGTTATCGGCAAAGAGGGCCAGCTTCTCGGGCACGAGGTCCGCGAGGATCACGCGGGCCGCTCCGCCCGCGAGCGCGGCCAGAGCGGTCATCGCGCCAATGGTGCCGGCGCCGATGACCACCGCCACATCGCCAGGCTTCAGCGCAGCCTTCTTCGCGGCCTGCAGGCCGATGGCCAGCGGCTCGACGATGGCGCCCTCGCCGAAGCTCACGTTGTCGGGCATGCGGAAAGTGAAGGCCGCCGGGTGCACCACGAAAGGCGTGAGACAGCCGTGGATCGGCGGCGTGGCCCAGAAGCGCACGGCGGGGTCGAGGTTGTAGATGCCTTCACGGGTGGCGCGCGAATCCATCTCGGGGATGCCGGGTTCCATGCACACGCGGTCGCCGGGCTTCAGGTGCGTGACTTCGGCGCCCACCTCGGCGACCACGCCGGAGGCCTCGTGGCCCAGGATCATCGGCTCGTTCACAACGAAGGGCCCGATACCGCCGTGCTGGTAGTAGTGAACGTCGCTGCCGCAGACGCCCACGGTGTGCATGCGGATCTTCACGTCGCGCGGGCCCATATGCAGGGGAACGTCGACGTCGCGCAGCGTGAGTTCGTGCGCCTTTTCCAGGACAAGTGCTCTCATATCGGTCTTTTGCTCAAGGGCTGTTTCGGGGTTCAGTGAAAAGGGTTGCTGTCGGGCAGCAGCGAGGCGCCGGTGTCGATGTCGAACAGGTGCACCTGCCGCGGGTCAGCCACGAAGCGCACGGGCTCGTGCAGCCGCGGACCTTGGGCCGAGGGCATCAACGCGGAGATCTCTCCGCCGCCGCTGTCGTCCCCGCCGAAGCTCACCAGCACTTCATTGCCCAGGTATTCGATGAGCTGCACCGTGCCGCGAAAGCTGCCGCTGCGGCCGTCTTCGGTGTCCGCCTGCAGGTGCGCGGGGCGGATGCCCAGCGTCACCCGCTCGCGGCCGCTGAGCGCAAACCGATGCGGTTCCACGTGCACCGTGCCACCCCGTCCGCTGAGCTCGAAATGGCTGCCTGCATCCTTGACCGACATCTCCACCAGATTCATGGGCGGCGTACCGATGAAGCCAGCCACGAAGGCCGAGCGCGGGCGCTCGAAGATTTCCCTGGGCGAGCCCACCTGCTCGATGCGCCCGTCGCGCAGCAGCACGATGCGGTCGGCCAGCGTCATCGCCTCGTGCTGGTCGTGCGTGACGTAGACCGTGGTGGTCTTGAGTGCCTGGTGCAGCTTTGCGATCTCGATGCGCATGTGATTGCGCAGCTTGGCGTCGAGGTTCGACAGCGGCTCGTCGAACAGGAACACCTTGGGCGTCTTGATCATCGCGCGCGCGATCGCCACGCGCTGCTGCTGGCCGCCCGAGAGCTCGGTGGGCTTGCGCTGCAGGTAGCGCTCCAGTCCAAGGGTGTCCGACACCTCCTTGATGCGGCTGTCGATCTCGGCCTTGGGCACCTTCAGCCGCTTGAGGCCGAAGGCGATGTTGTCGCGCACGGTCATGTGCGGGTAGAGCGCGTAGTTCTGAAACACCATGGCAATGCCGCGCTCCTGCGGCGGCAGGTCGTTGACGCGCCGGCCGCCGATGTGCAGGTCGCCGCCGCTGATGTCTTCCAATCCCGCGAGCATGCGCAGGATGGTCGACTTGCCGCAGCCCGAAGGGCCGAGGAACACGACGAACTCGTTGTCGGCCACGTCGAGATCGAACTCGTGGACGACCTGCGTATCCCCATAGCGCTTGATGATGTTGTGACAGCTGATTGCAGACATTTTTTGTTCTGGAGAAGAGGAGTCGGCACGGCTCATGCGACCTCCCGTTTGCGCTTGAACGCGGCATTGAGGAAACCGCTGAGCACACCGACCATCAGCAGAGGCGGTACCGACAGCAGGATGACCGAGGCATTCAAGATGCCCCAGGGCACGTCGCGCCCCAGCTGGCTGAGCTCGGAGGCCACGATGGGCAGCGTCTTGGCATCGGAGGTGGTGAGCATCAACGCGATGAGGAATTCGTTCCACACCAGCACGAAGCCGAAGGCGATGGCGCCGACGAGCGAGCGCGCGGCAATCGGCAGCGACACGCGAAAGAAGATCGCGTAGGGCCCGTAGCCATCGACCCTGCCGGCCTCTTCCACCTCCTTGGGCACCGCCTTGAACGCCGGAATGGCAAGCCAGATCACAGTGGAGAGCGTGAGCAGCGTGTAGGTGACGATGAGCGCGAAGCGCGTGTCGTACATCTCCAGTTGCAGCCAGATGACCATCAACGGAATGGCCACGGCCACCGGCGGCAGGAAGCGCATCGACAGCACGAAGAACTGGATGTCGTCGGCCCAGCGCAGCGGATAGCGGGCCAGCGCATAGGCAGCCGGCAGCCCCAGCACCGCGCCGATGACCACGGCCGCGCCGACCACGAGGATCGAGTTGACCAGCCCCTGTGCCACCGCTTCGCGGCCCAGCACGTAGGCGTAGTTTTCGAGCGTGGGCGTGAAGATGAACTTCGGCACGGCCGAGACGATGTCCACCCGGTTCTTGAACGAGTTGATGAAAGTCCAGAGCACGGGCACCAGGGCCGAGAGCCCGGCGACGATGAGCACCAGCCGAGCGAGCAGCGTGCCCATGGAGAGAGAGGCGTTCTTCTTCATGACGAGGGCCGCGTCCATTTCCAGATGTAGGTGAAGGCCACGGTCGATGCGACCATCATCAGCACCGCCATGCTCGACGCGTACGAGATGCGCCCCGATTCGATGAACCCCTGCGAGAAGGCATACATGTCCAGCGTTTCGGTGGAAATGCCCGGCCCGCCGCGCGTCATCACATAGATGAGGTCGAAGGCCCGCAGCGACTCGACCATCTTCACGAAGGTCAGGCTGATGAGCGGCGCCTTGAGCATCGGGAGCGCGACATAGACGTAGACCTCCCAGGTCTTCGCATGGTCCATGCGTGCGGCTTCGAAGGGCTGGGGCGGCAGGGTTTCGAGCAGCTTGAGCACGATGACGGCGAAGAACAGGCCCCATTGCCACACGTCCACGAAGGCCACCGTCAGCAGCGCCGTGAGCGGGTTGGCCAGGAGGTCCAGCGGCTCGCCGGTGATGGCCTTGTACGGGTAGGTGAGCAGGCCGAACAACGGATGGAAGGCGAACTTCCACACAAAGGCCGCCGACACGCGCGGCAACAGCACCGGCACGATGAACAGCATCGAAAGCACGTTGCGCCAGCGCGGCGTGGTGTTCTGGAACAGCAGCACGCCCAGGAGCACGGCCACCGCCATCGTCGAGGTGACGGTCAATACCTCCCAGACCAGCGACACGCGCACCGAGTTCAGAAAGCGCCGGTCGGAGAACAGCTGCACATAGTTGCTGAACCAGACCCAACCCGAATCGGCCTGGCCCAACTCGCGGTCCTGCATCGAGATGCCGATCGCGAACAGGGTGGGCACCAGGGCGAGCACCGCCAGTACCAGGAGGCCCGGTCCGATGAAGACGAGCGGCAGCCTCGTCTTGTTGCTGCGCGCCTTCGTCACTTCTTGCGCCGTGCGATCAGCTGCTTGGCGTAGGCATCGAGCTCATCGAGCGCGCCCTGGATGTCGGTGCGGGACCCCGTGATCAGCTCTTCCAGAATGATCCCCCAGCGGTCGCCGAGATCGGGCCATGCCGCGTCCTGCCAGAAGTTGACCGCCGTGAGCTTGCCGGTGTCGGCGAGCGCCTTGCCCAGGTCGGCGCCGTAGCGCTTGGCGAACTCGGGGCTGCCCAACACGCTGGTGCGGTTGAGTTCGCCGAACTGCCCTTCGGCAAGGCGGCGCTGCTCCTGCTTCTTCGAGGTGGCCCACGCGATGAAGAGGCCCGCGCACTTCTTCGCCTCTTCGGTCTTGTTGGCCTTGGCGCCGATGGCCAGGCCATGGCCGTAGCCACCGCCGGTGAGCGGCGAAGGCGGCGGCAGGTAGGCGACCTTGCCGATGACGGTGGACATCTTCGGGTCCAGCGCGTTGCCTGCCAGCGGTGTCGACTCGATCAGCATCGCGACCTTGCCCGCGAGGAAGGCGCCGGTGGCCTCGTCCCAGCCGCCGGTCTTGGTGCCGGGCGCGGAGTACTTGAAGAGGTCGAGGTAGGTCTGCGTGGCCTTCACCGCGGCGGGTGAGTTGAAGACAGGCTTGTCGCCGTCGAACCACTGGCCGCCGTTGCCGCGGAAGAAGGGCATCCAGCGCCACACGTTGGCGCCCGAGCCGCGCTGGCCGCGCAGGGCCACGCCGTAGATGCCCTTGGCCGGGTCGTTGAGCTTGCTCGCGGCGGCTACGAATTCCTCGAGCGTGGTCGGCGGCTTGATGCCGGCCTTCTCAAGCAGGTCCTTGCGGTAGACCAGCAGGTCACCGCCGCCGGTGAGTGGCGCGAACCATGCCTCGCCCGCGAAGGTCGCGACCTTCTGGCGGCCGGGGTCGAAGTCGGCGTAGTCGTAGTCGGCGGGGTAGTACCTGGCGAGCGGAACGATCCACCTGGACTGCGCGAACAGCGGCACGTTGGCCTCGTCGACGTAGTACACGTTGTACTTGCCGACGGTCGATGCGTCGGCGCGCGTCTTGGTGCGGCGGTCGTTCTCGTTGAGGTTGTCGATAGTGAACGAGGCGCCGCTCAGGCCCTTGAACTCGTCCTTGTACTTTTCGAGCAAGGTGAGGCCGTCGCGCGGCTGGGACAGCACGCGCACATCGTCCTTGCAGGCCTGGGCCTGCGCCTGCCCCGTTGCGGCGGCCAACGCGGCCAGCAACAGCGCGCCGGCCGTCATGCGCCCCCGGGCGTGGCGAGTGGTTCGGTTCGTCATCGCTTGTCTCCTTCGGTACTTGTTGTGCGAGGGACGAAGCGTATTCAGACGCAGGCCGGCGCCGCGTACACGCGCACCGGGGGACTGGTATTTCCATGACCAGCCGGCTCGGGGTTTTGCCTAGGTGCGCAGGCCGAAGCGGTCTTGCGCCTGGTGCCGGTAGGCCGAGGGCGTCATGCCCTTGAGCTGCAGGAAGCGCCGGTTGAAGTTCGCGAGGTTCGAAAAGCCCACGTCGTAGCAGATGTCGCTCACCCGCCGGTCCGACACCTGCAGCATCTCGCAGGCCTTGGAGATACGGAGCCGCGTGACGAAGTCGGTGAATGTGCTGCCCATGTGCTTGTGGAAATAGCGCGAGAAGCTGCTCTCGGCCATGTTGGCCACCGCGCACACGGCAGGGAGCGAGAGTTCTTCGGTCAGGTGCGCATCGAGGTAGTCGAGCACACGGCGCATGCGGGTGTTGGCGCTCGGGTCTTCATCCAGCGGCCCGGCCGCGCTGGAGATCTGGCGCCAGTCTTTCCAGTTTGCCAGCTCGTGCAGCAGACCGATGAATTCGGCAAGCCGGGCCATGCCTTCCTGGGCCTGCACGCGCACGAAGCGCTCGCGCATCCGCTCGTGAATGCCGAAGAACTCGACGCCGAGCCTGGCGCGCTCGAGCATCGGCAGCACCGCCTCCAGTTCGCGAAACAGGTCCACGGCCTTGCGCAGCGGCTCGTCGCGAAAGTGGATGACCATGCTGCGGTCGGCGATGCCCTCGGGCGGCACGTCGTGGGAGATCCATGTGTGCGGCAGCCGCCCGCCGACAAGGGCCACATAGCCCGACTCGAAGCGGCCGATGTGGTTGCCGACATAGGCATCGCCGCTGCTGCGGTTGATGATCTGCAGCTCGTACTCGTCGTGGTAATGCCAGCAGTCGAAGGGCCAGGGCACGCCGTGCTGCAGGCAGCGCACCGAGCTGCCGCCCGCCGGCTCGAAACCGAGCCGGGGGTCGCGCAGCAGTTCATGCTCCAGTTCGGGCTTGCGCGCGGCGTGGGATCTGCTCATGACGTTTCCCTGGAGGTTGGGCCGGGATCGTTCGGAGCGGGGCGTCGGGCAGCGGCGGCTGTCTTCGCGCCTTGTCAGGCCCCGGCCACCTTCATCCGGTTGACCAGGATCGACCCCGTGGTCTTGGCGCCGAAGGTGTAGGCATCGGCGCCGATGGCCTCGATGCCCATCAACATGTCTTTCAGGTTGCCGGCGATGGTGATCTCCTGCACCGGGAAGGCGATGCGGCCCTTCTCGACCCAGAAGCCGCTGGCGCCGCGCGAGTAGTCGCCGGTGACGTAGTTCACGCCCTGCCCCATCAGCTCGATCACGAAGAGGCCGGTGCCCAGTTTGGCGAGCATGGCGTCCAGGTCGTCGCCGTGCTTTGTGAGGCGCGAGCTCAGCGTCAGGTTGTGCGAGCCGCCGGCGTTGCCGGTGGTCTTCATGCCGAGCTTGCGGGCCGAGTAGGTCGAGAGAAAGTAGCCTTCGAGCCGGCCGGCATCGACCACCTTGCGGGCGCGCGTGGTCACGCCTTCGTCGTCGAAGGGCGAGCTGCCCTTGCCGCGGATCACATGCGGGTCTTCGGCGATGTCGATGTGCTTGGGCAGCACCGGCTTGCCCAGCGAATCGAGCAAAAAGGTGCTCTTGCGGTAGAGCGCCCCGCCGCTCACTGCCTGCACCAGCCCGCCCAGGAGGCCGACGGCCAGCGGCGACTCGAACAGTACCGGGCATTCGGTGGTCTTGATCTTTCGCGACTTCAGGCGGCTGAGCGCCCGTTCGGCGGCGTAGCGGCCCACGGCCTGGGGGCTGGCCAGCTCGTCGGCCGAGCGCATGGAGCTGTACCAGGCGTCGCGCTGCATGTTGTCGCCCTTGCCGGCGATGGGCGCCACCGAAATCGAGTGCCGCGAGCTGGCGTAGCCGCCGCGGAACCCGTGCGTGTGGGCACTGAAGAAGTGGCTCTGCTGGGCCGAGACGCCCGCGCCTTCGCTGTTGGTGATGCGCTTGTCGGTCGACAGGGCTGCCGCTTCGCACTCCAGGGCCAGCTTGGCGGCCTGTTCGCTGGTCACGTCCCAGGGGTGGAACAGGTCGAGCTCGGGGTGTTCCTTGGCGATGTCCGCCTCGTCCGGAAGGCCGCTGACCGGGTCTTCGGCGGTGAAGCGGGCGATGTCGTAGGCGGCCTGCACCGTCTGCTTGATGGCGCCTTCGGAAAAATCGGAGGTGCTGGCGTTGCCGCGGCGGTGGCCCACGTAGACGGTGATGCCCAGCGACTTGTCGCGGTTGCGCTCCACGTTCTCGAGTTCGCCCTTGCGGACCGAGACACTGAGGCCGCAGCCCTCGGAGGCCTCGGCGCCGGCATCGGTGGCTCCGAGCTTTTTGGCGTGGGCCAGGGCCGTGTCGACCAGGTTTTCGAAGAAGGAGCGGCTGTAGGCGAAGCCGGAATCGGCGCGCGAGGAAGATGTCGTCATGTGGTGGCTATGATACTTGCGCACCCCATTTTCCGTTTTCCCCCAGCTTCCCAGTGCGTACTGCACGCATTGCACGCGTTGCAACACCGCACGGCGCGGCCCAGAATCCACCCATGTCCCGCAAACCCAAAAAAGGCTACTACGTCCGTGGCCAATTCGTCGCCGAAGGCAGCGAACTCGACCTGGAGCTCAAGCGCGAGCTCAAGGGCACCGACGACGCCAGCCGCACCGACCTCAAGCGCGAGAGCGATGAGTTGCAAAAGCTGGGCACCGAACTGCTCGGCCTGCGCGCCGCGCTGTTCGACGCCCTCCCGCTGGACGAAAAACTGGTCGACGCCGTCGCGGAGGCCAAGCGCATCACCAATTTCGAGGGCAAGCGCCGCCAGATGCAGTTCATCGGCAAGCTGATGCGCAAACTCGAACCCGAGGTGCTGGAGGCCGTCAAGCTCGCCCTGACCGAACAGAACAGCACGCCAGCCGCCGAAACCGCCGCGCTGCACGAGGCCGAGCGCTGGCGTGACCGGCTGATTGCCGACGACGACGCGCTCGGCGGCTGGATCGAAACGCACCCCGCCACCGATTCGCAGCAACTGCGCGCTCTGGTGCGCCAGGCGCGAAAAGACATGAAGACCGGCCCCGCCGGCGAGGCACCCCGCCAGGGCAAGGCCTACCGCGAGATCTTCCAGCTGGTGCGCGAGCAACTGGCGGTACATGGCGGCGACGACCACGCCGCTGCCGCCGCTGTGCAGGACCGAGAAGAGGACGCATGAGTGCCCTGTATTTCTCCCTCCCCCGCTGGGGGAGGGCCGGGGTGGGGGCACGCGGCGGATCCATCGGGCGCTCTGCATGCCCCCATCCCAACCTTCCCCCAGCGGGGGAATGAGCAACGCCAAAGCCATGAACACACCCGACCCCGTCCGCATCGGCATCGTCTCCGTCAGCGACCGCGCCTCCAGCGGCACCTACGAGGACAAGGGCCTGCCCGCACTGAAGGAATGGCTGTCCCGCGCGCTGAAGAACCCCATCGAATTCGAGCCCCGGCTGATTCCCGACGAAACAGCCCGGATCAGCGCCACGCTGATCGAACTGGTCGACGCGGGCTGCTCGCTGGTGCTCACCACCGGCGGCACCGGCCCCGCGCTGCGCGACGTGACGCCCGAAGCCACGCTGGCCGTCGCCCACAAGGAAATGCCAGGCTTCGGCGAGCAGATGCGCCAGATCAGCCTGCGCTTCGTGCCGACCGCGATACTCTCGCGCCAGGTGGCGGTGATCCGCGACAAGAGCCTCGTCATCAACCTGCCCGGCCAGCCCAAGGCGATCGCGGAAACGCTCGAAGGGTTGAAGGATGCCGACGGTACCCAGCTGGTGCCGGGCATCTTCGCGGCGGTGCCCTACTGCATCGACCTGATCGGCGGGCCGTATCTGGAGACCGACGACGCGGTCTGCAAGGCTTTCCGGCCCAAGTCGGCGATCCGGCCCGCGCGCTGAGCGCTTTCCCGCTGGCTACTTGACCAGCGTCAGCAACGGCGCGCCCTTGTCCTTCACCATGGTCACGAGGAACTTGGCGGGCCTGATCTTGCTGGCGTTGCGCCCGACCGTGTGGATGTCGCCAGGGCCTTCATAGAAGGTCTGGCCCGGGGTCAGCGTGACTTCCTTGCCGCCCTTCACGCCCATCACGATCGATCCTTCGAGCACGTAGATGAAGGCGTGGGCGTCGTGGCGGTGAACGGGATCGACGGAGCCCGGCGGAAAATCGACGATGAACGAGACCGCCTCCTTGCCGGGCATGTCCGACAGGTCCTTGGTCATGAGAACGGTCGCGGCGGCTCCGGGTGCCGCCTGGGCGGGCATCGCGGCGAACACGCCGAGCGCGAGGCCGAGAGAAATGCAGGTCTTCTGGAAACGGGTCATGGGTTGTCCTTCCGGCCCGCAGCGCGGGCCTTGGGTGAATGAAAAGAACCGGATAGCAGCGGCTCAGGCTCGCGCGCGCTGCGCCAGCCAGTCCGCGAAGCGGGTGGTCCCGAGGCGCGGGGCGGTGCCGGGCGTCAGCGAGCGATCGTCGAGCTGCACGCCGAAGTAGCTGGCCTCTGCATCGGTGACGACCGACCGCTTGTCGCCGGTGGCGGCGAACAGGCGGCGCACCAGCGCATCGAGCGGCAGCGCCTCGGGCCCCGCGATCTCGATGCGCCCTTTGGCTGGCGGCTCGGCCACCACGGCGGCGAGCGCGGCGGCCACGTCGTCCGCCGCCATCGGCTGGATCAGCGCGTTCGACAGCCGCACTTCGCCGTCCCGCATGCTGCCGTCGGCGATGCCAGCCACGAACTCGAAGAACTGCGTGGCCCGCACGATGGTCCAGGGCACGGGCGAGGCTTCGATCAGCTCTTCCTGCCGCTGCTTGGCTCGGAAATAGCCACTGGCCAGCAGGCGCTCGGTGCCGACCACCGACAGCGCGATGTGGTGCGCCACGCCGGCCTCCGCCTCGGCAGCCAGCAAGTTGCGCCCGGCCGTGTCGAAGAAGTGGAGCGCGGCCGCATCCTCGAACGAAGGCGAGTTCGCCACGTCGACGACGACCTGGGCGCCTGCCAGCGCCTCTTGCAGGCCTTCGCCGGTGAGCGTGTCGACGCCCGTGGAGGGCGAGGCGGCGATGACCTCGTGGCCCGCCTCGCGAAGGCGCGTGGCGAGCCTGGAGCCGATGAGGCCGGAGCCTCCGATGATGACGATCTTCATGGTCGATTCCTCGGTAAGGGAGTCAAAAGAAACGCCCCCCGTGGGCGTCCATGCAGGCAAGACGTCCAGTGGGGGGCGTTTGTGACACCGGGATCGAAATTTTCTGGATCGGCGCCGCTGGCCTGAACCAGGACGCCAGGCCGGCCGAGGCTCATGTGCCCTGGGTCGTCACTCCTTGCGCCGGATCCAGCGATGCGCCGTGCTGCCGCTCGCCGGCGTCCTCCAGCGCCTCGTCTTCACCCCGCCGATGCGCGATGCGATACAGCAGCGGCAGCACCAGCAGAGTCAACGCCGTCGAAGACAGAATCCCGCCGATCACCACCGTCGCCAGCGGCCGCTGCACCTCGGCACCGGTGCCGGTGGCGATCGCCATCGGCACGAAGCCCAGCGACGCCACCAGCGCCGTCATCAGCACCGGCCGCAGGCGGGTGAGCGCGCCTTCGCGGATCGCCTCGTCAAGCGGCAGTCCGCCCTCGCGCAGGTTGCGGATGAACGAGATCATCACCAGCCCGTTGAGCACCGCCACGCCCGAGAGCGCGATGAAACCCACCGCCGCCGAGATCGACAGCGGGATGCCGCGCATCCACAGCGCGACGATGCCGCCGGTGAGCGCGAATGGGATGCCGGTGAACACCAGCAGGCCGTCCTTCAGGTTGCCGAACATCGCGAACAGCAGCGTGAACACCAGCAGCAGCGACACCGGCACCACCACCTGCAGCCGCTCGGTGGCGGAGGCGAGGTTCTCGTACTGTCCGCCCCACACGGTCCAATAGCCCGCCGGAATGCTCACCTTGCGCATCGCTTCTTCGGCTTCGGCCACGAAGGAGCCGAGGTCGCGGCCGCGCACGTTGGCGCTCACCACGATGCGGCGCTTGCCGTTCTCACGGCTCACCTGGTTCGGGCCCGGCGCAAGCTCCAGCGTGGCGATTTCGCCCAGCGGAATGAAGCTGGTGCGTTGCACTTCGGCGCCAGCCCCCTTGGGCAAGGCCACCGGCAGGCGCTTGATCGCCTCCAGGTCGGTGCGCAGGCTCTCGGGCAGGCGCACGAGGATGTCGAAGCGCCGGTCGCCGTCGAACAGCGTGCCGGCCTCGCGGCCGCCGACCGCGATGGAAATCGCGTCCTGCACGTCGCCCACGTTCAGGCCGTAGCGCGCGGTCTTCTGGCGGTCGATGTTCACCGTGAGCATCGGCAGGCCCGTGGTCTGCTCGACCTTCACTTCGGCCGCGCCGGAGATGCCCGAAAGCACCGTCGACACCTCGGCCGCCGTCCGGTCGAGCACCGCCATGTCGTCGCCGAAGATCTTCACGGCCACGTCGCTGCGCACGCCCGAGATGAGCTCGTTGAAGCGCAGCTGGATCGGTTGCGAGAACTCGTAGTTGTTGCCCGGCAGTTTCTCGACCTCTTCCTGCACCGCCGTCAGCAGCTCTGCGCGTGTGCGTTTCGGCGCGGGCCATTCGCTCTCGGGCTTCAACATGATGTAGCCGTCGGAGATGTTGGGCGGCATCGGGTCCGACGCGATCTCGGCCGTGCCGGTGCGCGCGAACACGCGCTCGATCTCCGGAAACTTGGCCTTCAGCGTGCGCTCGAGCTGCTTCTGCATTTCGACAGACTGCGTGAGGCTGGTGCCCGGAATGCGCAATGCCTGCACCGCGAAGTCGCCTTCGCCGAGGCTGGGCACGAACTCGGTCCCCAGGCGCGTGGCCAGCAGGCCCGAGAGCAGCACCGCCACCGCCGCCGTCGTGATGACCAGCGGCTTGGCCGCCATCGCGCGCGCCAGCATCGGCTCGTAGCCGCGCTTGGCCCACACCATCAGGCGGTTTTCTTTTTCGCTGACCTTGTTGCCGATGAAAAGCGCCACGGCCGCGGGAATGAAGGTGATCGACAGGATCATCGCGCCCAGCAGCGCGATCACCACGGTGAAGGCCATCGGGTGGAAGAGCTTTCCCTCCACGCCCGTGAGCGCAAAGATCGGCAGGTACACGATCATGATGATCAGCTGCCCGAACAGCAGCGGACGCCGCGCCTCCTGCGAGGCGGCGAACACTTCATGAAAGCGCTCGCTGCGCGTGAGCGGACGGCCATGTTTGGCCTGCGCATGCGCGAGACGCCGCACGCAGTTCTCCACGATCACCACCGCCCCGTCGATGATGATGCCGAAGTCCAGCGCGCCCAGGCTCATGAGATTGGCGCTGACCTTCTGGTTCACCATGCCGGTGAAGGTGAAGAGCATCGACAGCGGAATCACCAGTGCGGTGATCAGCGCCGCGCGGATGTTGCCCAGAAAGAGGAACAGGATCGCAATCACCAGCACCGCGCCCTCGAAGAGGTTCTTCTTCACCGTGGCGATGGCCTTGTCCACCAGCACCGTGCGGTCGTACACCGTCACCGCCTTCACGCCCGCGGGCAGCGTGCGGTTGACCTCCTGCATCTTCCTGTCGACCGCCTGCGACACGGTGCGGCTGTTCTCGCCGATCAGCATGAAGACGGTGCCCAGCACCACCTCGCGGCCGTTGTCGGTAGCGGCACCCGTGCGCAACTCCTGTCCGATGCCGACTTGCGCCACGTCCTGCACCCGCAGCGGAATGCCGCCTGCGTTGCCAAGAATGACGTTGCCGATGTCCTCCACCGACTTCACCTGCCCCGGCGCGCGAATGAGGTACTGCTCGCCGCGCTTCTCGATGTAGCCCGCGCCCACGTTGGCGTTGTTGCGCTCCAGCGCGGTGACCAGGTCGGTCATCGTGAGGCCGTGGGCCAGGAGCTTGGCCGGATCGGGCGCGATCTGGAACTCCTTGGCGTAGCCGCCGATGGAGTTGATCTCGGTCACGCCCTTCACGTTGCGCAGCTGCGGCTTGATGATCCAGTCCTGGATCTCGCGCAGGTCGGTGGGCGTGTAGGGCTTGCCGTCGGGCTTCTTCGCGCCCTCTTCCGCTTCGACGGTCCAGAGGTAGATTTCTCCGAGGCCCGTCGAGATCGGCCCGATCACCGGCGAGATCCCGCTGGGCATGCTCTCGCGCGCCGACTGGATGCGCTCGTTCACGAGTTGCCGCGCGAAGTAGATGTCGGTGCCGTCCTCGAAGATCACCGTCACCTGCGAGAGACCGTAGCGCGAGAGCGAGCGGGTCTGCTGCAGGCCCGGCAGGCCCGACATCACCGTCTCGATGGGATAGGTCACGCGCTGCTCGGCTTCGAGCGGCGAATAGCCGGGCGCGGCGGTGTTGATCTGCACCTGCACGTTGGTGATGTCGGGCACCGCGTCGATGGGCAGCTTCTGGTAGCTGAAGACGCCGAGCGCGGCCATGCCGAGCACGGCGAGCAGCACCAGCCAGCGCTGCGCGATGGAGAACCCGATGATTCGTTCGAACATGCGGCGTCCTCAGTGGGTGTGCGTGGCAGAGCTCTTGCCCTGCTGCGATTTCACGAGGAAGCTGCCGCTGGCCGCGTAAGGGGCGCCGGGCTTCAGGCCGCCCACGATCTCGATGCGCTTGCCGTCGCTGCGGCCCATCTGCACATGCTGCGGCAGGAAGCCGCCGGGCACCTTGAGGAAGACGGTGGGTTTCTCCTCCACCGTCTGCACAGCTTCGGCCGACACGGTGACGGGCGCATCCGCCTCGGACGCCACCAGCTCCACGTTCACGAAAAGGCCCGGGCGCCACACGCGCTGCGGATTGGTCAGCGTGACGCGCGCCGTGGCGGTGCGCGTCTGCGCGCCGATGAGCGAGCCCACGTACGACACGGTGCCGCTCGCGGTCTGGTCGAACGCGGTCGAACGGATGGTCACCGCCTCGCCGATGCGCACCAGGTTCAGGTTGTTGGCCGCCACGCTGATCTCGGCCCACACCGTCGAGAGATCGGAGATGGTGAACACGTTGACCGCCTCGCCCACCGATTCGCCGAGAGAAATGTGCTTCTCGACCACCATGCCGTCGAAGGGCGCGCGCAGCTCGTAGCGGCCGAGCGCGGCGGAGCCCGGCGTGGCGCCCAGCGCCAGCAGCTTCTGGTTGGCGTTGGCGACGGCGATCTGCGCTTCCTGCATGGCCTGCTGGGCCTGCAGGTAGTCCTGCTGGGGGGAGATCTTTTCTTCCCACAGTTTCTTCTCGCGCTCGTAGGTGGAGCGGGCCAGCTCCAGCCGACGCTGCGCCGTTTGCAAGGCGCTGCGCTGCTCCGAGAGCCCCGGGCTCGATAGCACCGCGAGCACCTGTCCGCGCTTGACCTCCTGGCCCAGGTTGGCCGACACGCTGTCGACCACGCCAGCCACGCGCGGCACCACATGGGCCGTGCGGTCTTCGTTGAACTTGATCTCGCCGGGCAGTTGCAGCGAGGTCTTGATGCGCGCGGGGCCGGCGCTTTCGAGCGTGAGGCCGGCAGACTTGATCTGCTCGTCGGTGAAAGGAATCTTTTCTTCCTCCCCCTCCTTGTGTTCATTTGACGCGGCCTTCGCTTCACCAGCAGTGCCCTTCTCCTTGGCTTCATCGCCATGGTGCTCCTTGTCGCCATGGCCCTTGGCCTCTTCATGACCGTGGTCATGGCCATGGTCCTTGTCTTCGGCCTTCCCTTCTTCGTGGTGCTCGCCGTCGGCATGCCCCCCGGCTTCCGAATGGCCCGCCGCTTCGGGCTTGGCCGGCGCGGTGCGCAGGATCAGCGCGCCGGCAACGAGCCCCACGACCAGGACGGCCACGATGGCCATCCACTGCTTCTTGCCGATGCGCTCGGCGACGGTCTTGCGTTCTTGTGTGTTCATGATGTGAAGGTGTCCTTGTCAGCTTTCTTCGCCGTCGGTGCCGAGCAGTCGCGCCAGTTCGCCGGCCGCGCGGTGCGCATCGGCCAACGCCAGCAGGTACTGGTTGCGCACCTGGAACAGCGTGCGCTGCGCATCGAGCGCTTCCAGAAAGCTGAACTTGCCCAGTTCGAAGCCCTTGGTCGCGGCCCTGTAGGCGGTCTCGGCGCCGGGGAGCGCGTCGCGCTGCAGCATCTGGGCGGTGGCGCGTGCCGAACGCAGGCGCTCGGTGGCCTGCGCCACATCGGCGCCCAGTTGCAGCTCGGCGGCGGCGAGGTCGTCGCGCGCCTTCTCTTCGCGGCTCAAGGCTTCCGCGAGGTTGCCGCGGTTGGTGTCGAAGATCGGCAGCGGCACCGAGAGGCCGACGACGACCTGGTTGCGGCGGCTGCTCGTGCCCTCGCTGTCGTTGGAAGCCGGCACACGCTTGGCGCCCAGCGACACGGTGATGTCGGGGATGCGCTTGGCCTGCTCCAGGCTGGAGAGCGCCTCGCGCCGCTCGACCTCGAGCCGGGCCTGCCGCAGCACGGGCGCGGCGAAGAGACGACCTGCCACGTCCTGCTCCGAAGCCATCGCCGGCAACTGGTCGACCGCGCCGTCGGCCTGCGTGAAGCGCGGGCTGGGGTTGCCCCACAGTGCAGCCAATTGCTGGCGCGCCGCGCGCAGCGTGCCCTCAGCCTGCAGCAGCTCGACGCGCACGCCGGCCTCGGCCACGCGCGACCGGGTCTCTTCCAACGGCGAGACCTTGCCCGCCGTCACGCGGTTGGTGGCCGCCCTGGTCGCCAACTGCGCGAGCCCCACGGCATCCTGCGCGAGCCGCAGGCGCTCTTGCGCCGTGAGCACCTCGAGGAACAGCGTGACGGTCGCCGCGCGCAACTCCGAGCGGCGCGCAACGAGTGCCGACGCGGCCTGGTCCCGCGCGCGCTCGGCGGCGGTGACGCGGGCCGCGCGCTTGCCGCCCAGCTCGATGGGCTGGCTCAGCTGTAGCGTGGTGGTGCGGTTGTCGCGGCGCAAGTCTTCCAGCTGCGCGTCGAGCACCGGGTTGGGCCAGGCGCCCGCCTGGACGACGGCGCCCTCGGTGGCGTCCTGCTCGCGCGAGGCCGCGGAAAGACTGGGGTTGGACTGCAGCACCATTGCAACGGCGCTGCGCAGGGTCAGCGGGCCCGCGGGCTCCAGCGTTCTGGCGGCCGGGCGGGATGAAGAAGACAGGGACCGGCCATCGGTATGTGTGGACTGTGCCGGCTGCGCAATCTGTGCAATCTGTGAATGGGCCGGGGGTACCGCCAAGGCCAACACGGCCAGCGGCACGAAGAGCGTGCGCATCGAATTCTCCTGGGTTGCAAAACAACGGACGGACGAATTCGGCGAGAGCTCAGCTGATGGAAAGGATCAGTGGGTTTGGGTGTTCTCTCGCCGAATCAAAGGGCGAGAGACCGTGCGGGGCGCACCGGCACTTCGGAGACGTGGGAAACGAAACGCTCTTCCAGCAGGGCTTGCACAAGCTGCGGCAGCCGCGGTGCGGCGTCCGCTTTGGCGGGCACCACGTTCACATGCTGGGCACAACCGAAGTGGCCCACCATGCAATGGCCCACTGCCGCGTTGGGCTGGGTGGTGGTGTTCTTCTTGGCACCATCGCCGGTGTGCGTGCGGTCGGTGCCGTGGGGCTCGTCCTCGTGATGGCCCCAGTGCCCGGGCTGCGTGTCGCGCTCGTGCTCGCAATACGCCGCCGACGCCGCCCAGCTGAGCTGGAACGGAAGCAGGAGCAGCAGAAAAATGAGGAGCCAGCGACGCATGGGTGCAAAAAGTATATCGACGGCCTCTTGAAGCGGCTGCGGCAAAGTCCTGCAAATCGAGGGCCCGGCGCAATGTACGACCTGAAGGCGGCGCCTTGTCCGTCAACAGGATTACCAAACGGTAACCAGCATTTCAAGAGCGGTTGAGTACGATCTGCCGATGCGCATTCTTGTCATCGAAGACGAACCCAAACTGGGCGACTACCTCAAAAAGGGGCTCGAAGAAAACGGTTATGTCGTCGACATAGCGCGTGACGGCATCGAGGGCCGCTACCTCGCCACCGAGGGGGATTACGCACTGGTCCTGCTCGACGTGATGCTCCCCGGCATCGACGGCTTTGCGGTGCTGCAGGCCATACGGCGCACGAAGACCGTGCCCGTGCTGGTGCTCACCGCGCGCGACAAGGTCGAAGACCGGGTGCAGGGCCTGCAGCAAGGCGCCGACGACTACCTGGTCAAGCCCTTCTCTTTCTCCGAACTACTGGCACGCGTGCAGGCGCTCCTGCGGCGCGGCCAGGCACAAGACTCGACCGTGCTGCGCCTGGCCGACCTGGAGCTGGACATGGCCAGCCGCAAGGTGTTTCGCAACCGCGAGCGGCTGGAGCTCACCGCCAAGGAGTTCACGCTGCTGGTGGTGCTGCTGCGCCGGCGCGGACAGATCCTCTCGCGCACCACGCTGGCCGAGCAGGTGTGGGACATGAACTTCGACAGCGACACCAACGTGGTCGAGGTGGCCATCCGGCGCCTGCGCAGCAAGATCGACGACCCGTTCGAAGTGAAGCTGCTGCACACCGTGCGCGGCATGGGCTACGTGCTGGAAGACCGATCCTGGGCATGAGCCCCCGGCCTCGCTCGAACTCGATCCAGCGCCGCCTCTCGCTCTGGTTCGCCGCACAGACGCTGTTCGGCCTCAGCGTGATCTGCCTTTCCATCTACCTGGTCACCGCGTGGAACTTCGGCGAGAAGCAGGCGGACGAACTCGACGGCAAGTCGCTGCTGGTGCAGCACCTGCTCAAGGAGGCCGAGAAAGGCGGCGACCTGGTCTTTCTGCGGCACAAGCTCGACGACTTCTTCTCGATGCAGGACGATGTGAGCCTGTCGATCTCGCATGCGGGCAAGCCGCTCTTTCAATCGCGGCCCACCACGGGCGGCCGCTGGATGCGGCGCGACCTGGTCGTGCCCTGGCAGCAAGGCGCGCTGACGACGGACCTGCAGGTGCAATTGGGCGTGAACATGGCGCAGGAAGCGCGCCTGCTCCAACGCCTGGCCTGGACGCTGCTCGGCGCGGTGGTGCTGGGCACGGCGCTGGTGTCGCTCACGGGCACGTGGCTGGTGCGGCGCGGGTTGCGGCCGCTGAAGGCGCTGACCCGGCAGACGGCGGCCATGGCGCCCGACAGGGCCAACCCGCCCATCGATGCGATGGCCTTCGCCGAAGAACTGCGCCCCTGGATCACCCAGTTCAATGCCCTGCTGCTGCGGGTGCAGCGCGCCTACGTGCAGCTCGAATCCTTCAATGCCGACGTGGCGCACGAGCTGCGCACGCCGCTGGCCAACCTCATCGGCTCCACCGAACTCGCGCTGACGCGGCAGCGTTCCAACGACGAACTGCACGGCGTGCTGACATCGAACCTCGAGGAGATCGCCCGGCTCTCGGGCATCGTCACCGACATGCTGTTTCTGTCGAAGGCCGACCGCGGCACCTCGACACGCTCGCGCTCGGTCGTGAGCCTTGCGGCGCAGGCGCGCGACGTCGTCGATTTCTACGACGCGATGCTCGACGAGGCGGGACTGAAGGCCGAAGTCACCGGCGACGCGATGGCCGATGTGGATGCCGCGCTGATCCGCCGCGCGCTCTCCAACCTGCTGGGCAATGCGATCCGCTTTGCGGCGCCAGCCTCGACCGTGGCGATCGTCATCGCCGAGGACAACGAAGCCTTCACTCTCTCTGTCGTGAACCGCGGCGAGGCGATAGATGCGGTCGCCCTGCCCCGCCTGTTCGAGCGCTTCTACCGCGCGGCAGAGGCCCGGGACGGCTCGACCCGGCACCACGGTCTGGGCCTGGCCATCGTCGAGGCCATCGCGCGCATGCACGGCGGCGAGGTGTTCGCGCACAGCCAGGGCGGCGAGACGCGCATCGGATTTAGCGTGCGCCGCAACGGCTGAGGCGAGACCACACCAACCGTTCGGGCCGAGGTAGTCACCACCGTTCGGGCTGAGCCTGTCGAAGCCTTGCGCCGCGCTTCGACAAGCTCAGCGTGAATGGATCCTTTTACGGAAGCAAGGGGCCTCAGGGCTTGGCGTGCGCCTCGGCATCGACCAGCGCCGCCACATCGGCGGCAACCGGCTTGGTCTTGCGGCCGATGCACAGCGTCATCAGCGGCCCGGTCATCGCGGTGGTGGCGAGCGCCATCACCAGCAGCATCGTGAACAGCTCGGGGCCGATGAGGCCCACGTCGAAGCCGATCTTGATGACGATCAGCTCCATCAGGCCGCGCGCATTCATCAGCGAGCCGGTGGCCATGCTGTCGCGCCAGCTGTAGCCGGCCATGCGCGCACCGGCCGCGCCGCCGGCGATCTTGCCAAAGGTGGCCACGCCGATGATCAGCAGCATCGCGCCCAGGCTCGCACCGTTGAAGGCGCTGGCGGTGGTGCCCAGCCCGGCGAGCGCGAAGAACAGCGGCATCAGCACCACGATGGAGATTGGTTCGATGCGCTCGCTCAGCGAGCGCAGCAGGCGGTCGTCGCGCGGCAGGCAGGCACCGAACAGGAAAGCGCCGAACACCGCGTGCAGGTGCAGCCATTCGGTCAGCAGCGAGGTGACCAGCAGGCCGATCATCAGCGAGGCCATCACCGTGGTCGAGGGCTCGCCGTCGGGCGCCTTCACGCGCAGCAGCCAGGCAAACGCCGGCTTCAGCCCGAAGAACAAAAAGGCCAGCATCACCACCACACCGACCGTGATCTTGATGAGGCCCGTGTAGCCCTCGCCCGCGCCCACCATGGCCACCACGAAGGCGAGCAGGATCCAGGCGAACACATCGACCACCGCCGCGGCGCTGAGCGACAGCTGGCCGAACGGCGTGCGCGTCATGCCGCGGTCTTTGAGGATGCGGGCCATGACCGGAAAGGCCGTGATCGACAGCGCCGCCGCCATGAACAGCGCGAAGGGCCAGAACGCCACGCCGGCCGGCGCGAGCGCGGGATACAGCGTCGGCGAAATCGCCAGGCCCAGCGCCAGCGGCACGACCACGCTGAGCACGCCCACCGCGCCGGCGGCCTTGAGCTGCGCGCGCATGTTCTGCGAGGAGCGCAGCTCCAGGCCCACGACGAACATGAACAGCACCAGCCCCACGGTCGACAGCGACGACAGGCCCTGCAGCAGCTCCTTGGCGAACAGCTGCGCGTGCAGCAACGGGAACAGCGCCCCCATCACCGCCGGCCCGAGCATCAGGCCCGCGGCCATTTCGCCCACCACGCTGGGCTGGCCGAGGTAGCGAAGCAGCCAGCCGCAAACGCGCGCGGTGGTGAGGATGACGACGAGTTGCAGCAGCAGGGTGGTGACGGACATAGGAATCGGGGCCAGATGGGGCGACAGCCGCCGATGTTAGTGCTGCGCAGACTCCGGTTCAATCGGGCCGGCGCGGCGAGGGTGCGTGCTAGAAAGCGGCTCGTTCCACATCGCCTTTATTGCCCCACAACCCATGTTCTCGCACGAAGACCTTCTGAAGCTCCAGGATTGGCAACCCATCGCTCCGGGATTCGGGCATGAGGCCAACTTCTTCGACAGGATCGTGGCCCCCCTGATTTCCGAACTCCAGGCGCCGCCCCTATCTCAGGTTCTGGTGATTGCCAACGGCGGCCTCTCCAACTACGCCGCCGTCTTTGTCCACGCTCGCCGCGGAGACTACGGAAAGATCGAAGGCCTGCAGGTCAACATGAGCCTGCTGGGTCCTTTCGCGGCGATCGGGCGAAAAAGCGCTCACATCACCCCAACGTCGTTCGCCCGCAGTGGCCTTGAACCCGAAGAACTCCTGGCCTCAAGCGACCTCGTATCGGAGTTCGAGCGCTCTGTCTTCTCGCTCGTCGAGGCGGCAGGCTATCGTGTCATCTCCACGGAGGAAGCAAGCGAGCGAGTCCCTGAAGGCATCAGGCCTTATGAGTACTGCCTCGGCAAGGAGCCTTGGGATCGCATCTTTCACATGCTCTTCTCCGACACCGACTGATCTGCCGTGCGCTAAGCCTGCTTTTCAGCGCGCATCAACCGCAGCCCATTCGCCACCACCAGCAGACTCGCCCCCATGTCCGCGAACACCGCCATCCACATCGTTGCGCTGCCGAACACCGCGAGCACGAAGAACACGCCCTTGATGCCGAGCGCCAGCGTGATGTTCTGCCACAGCACCGCGTGTGCGCGGCGCGAGAGGCGGATGGTCTCTGGAATGCGGCGCAGGTCGTCGTTCATGATGACCACGTCGGCGGCTTCCATCGCGGTGTCGGTGCCCGCGCCGCCCATGGCGAAGCCGATGTCGGCCTGTGCGAGCGCCGGGGCGTCGTTGATGCCGTCGCCGGTCATCGCGACCGCGCCATAGCGCTCCTGCATGGCCTTGATGGCGCCCAGCTTTTCCTCGGGCAGCAGGTTGCCGCGCACATCGTCGATGCCGGCGTGAGCGCCGATGGTCCTGGCCGTCGCGGCGTTGTCGCCGGTGAGCATGACGGGCACCACGCCCAGGGCGCGCAGCTCGGCCACGGCAGCTTGCGACGATTCCTTGATCGTGTCGGCCACGGCGAAGAGTGCGAGCACGGCCCGCTCGGATGCCAGAAGCGTCACGGTGCGGCCGGACTCTTCGTGGCGCTTGAGTTCGGCTTCGAGCGCGGGGGTGCACAGGCCCTTTTCCTCGATCAGGCGGTGGTTGCCGAGCATGTAGATCTGCCCCGCCAGCGTGGCCTGCACGCCGCGTCCGGGCAGCGCGGTGAAATCGCCGACTTCTTCGCGCGCGCCTTTCAGTCCTTCGGCGATGGCCTTGGACACCGGATGGTCCGAGCGCCCCGCGATGCTCGCGGCCATCGCGAACACGGCGGACTCGTTGCCCGATGCATCCAGCAGCGTGGATTCGACCAGCTTCGGCTTGCCTTCGGTGATGGTGCCCGTCTTGTCGAGTGCCACCGCCTTGAGCTTGCGCGCCTCTTCAAGGTACGTGCCGCCCTTGATCAGGATGCCGCGCCGCGCGGCCGATGCGAGCGCGCTCACCACCGTGACGGGCGTGGAGATGACCAGCGCGCACGGGCACGCGATGACCAGCAGCACCAGCGCCTTGTAGAGGGCCTGCAGCCAGGTCCAATCCATGAACAGGGGCGTGAACAGCGCGATTGCCACCGCCATCGCAAAGACCGCCGGCGTGTAGATCGATGCGAACTTGTCGACGAAGCGCTGCGTGGGGGCGCGCGTGCCCTGCGCCTCTTCGACCGCATGGATGATGCGCGCGAGCGTGGTGTTGGCCGCCACCGCCGTCACGCGGAATTCGAGCGCGGACGTCTGGTTGATGGTGCCCGCGAAGACCGGGTCGCCGATGGTCTTGTCGACCGGGATGCTCTCGCCCGTGACCGGCGCTTGGTCGATGGCGCTCAGGCCCGCGGTGACCACGCCGTCGAGCGGCACGCGCGCGCCGGGGCGGATGCGTGCGATGGTGTCCAGCGGCACCGCATCGGCCATCACGGTCTGCCAGCTGCCGTCGGGCTGCCTGACTTCGGCTTGCTCGGGCGCGAGGGCCAGCAGGCTTTGAATGGCGTTGCGGGCACGGTCGACGGCGCGGGCTTCGATGAGTTCGGCAATCGCGTAGAGCGCCATCACCATCGCGGCTTCGGGCCACTGGCCGATGATGAAGGCGCCCGTCACGGCAACGGCCATCAGGGCGTTGATGTTGAGGCGGCCGCGCACCAGTGCGCCGAAGCCCTTCTTGTAGGTGTCCAGGCCCGCCAGGCCGATGGCGGCGAGTGCAAGCACCATCTCGGCGGCCATGAAGCCCTTGCCTTCGAGCGCGAGAAAGGAGATCGACTCGGCCGCTATGGCCAGCACCAGTGCGGCGATGAGGCGCGCGAGGCCGGTGCTCATGCCCGCGATGCGTGCGGGAGCTGCTGCTGCGCCGGTGGCCGGAGCGCTCGCATCGCCGAGTGGCTCGGGCTTGAAGCCAGCCTTGCGGATCGCGTCGAGCGCCTGGGGCAAGGCCGTGTCGTCGGCCGTGATGGCCATCGTGCGCTCGCCGAGGCGAAAGCGCAGCCCTTTGACACCCGCGACCGGTTCGAGGGCGCGACGGATTTCCGATTCCTCGACGGCGCAATCCATCGTCGGAATGCGAAAGAGCAAGGCGCCCTTGGGGATGTCGGCGGTGTCCGCGTCGGGTGCCGAGCCGCAGACCGGGCTGCCGCAGCAAGACGTTTCCACCGGGGCATGCGCGTGCGAGTGCCCATGCGCGTGGTCTTGACCCTGACCGTGGTCGTGGTCGTGCGAATCGAGGGCCGGCGTCAGCGGTTTCAAAGCGTTCTGGTTCGTCATGAAGTCCATTGGAAACCCTGAAGCAGGTGTAGAGTCAAACGCAGAATTCCTTCACTACGGATTTGCCGCATCATGAAAATCGGTGAACTGGCCAAGGCCGCGAACACGCCCGTCGAAACCATCCGGTACTACGAGCGAGAGCAACTGCTGCCCGAGCCCGCACGCACCGATGGCAACTACCGCATCTACGACGACGAGCACGCCCAGCGCCTGGGCTTCATCCGGCGTTGCCGCTCGCTGGGCATGACGCTCGACGAGATCCGCAGCCTGCTCAAATTCCGCGATGCGCCGCAGGACGACTGCGGCGAGGTCAACCAGTTGCTGGACGACCACATCGGCCACGTGGCCGCGCGCATCGCCGAACTGAAGACGCTCGAAAAGCAATTGAAGGCGCTGCGCCTGCAGTGCGGCGGGCCCGAATCGGCGAATGCCTGCGGCATCCTGCAGGAGCTGGACACCGCCGCACTCGCGCACCAGACCGCCGCGGGGCACGCGGGGCATGTGCATGGGTCGTTGCACAACACGGCGGGAAAGCGGTCGGGTTGAGGGCGAGATGATTCAAGGGATCGTGCCGACTCAATCGTCGATCGGTCCGTGCGATAGCGTTCCGGATCGATAGGGTATGTGTTCGGGATGGCTGCTCTGCGCCCCGTTCAGGAAGGCGACGCGACCGGCTACAGTCGGCCGATTGTGTTGAAAAACTCCGCCGTTACTGCGCTCGGTTCCTCGCGAGAAAAGTCGACCTCTCAGATCGCTCCAAGATCGACGATCGTGATGTGGTCAAGGGTTCGAGTACCCCTGGAAACGCGCTTGAAATGTCATGAGGGAGTTTTTCAACACAATCGGCCATGACCAGCCATTCATGTCGCCACGGCCTTATGCCTGTTTCAGGCGCAATAGCAGTCATCTGAGTACCTGAGCCGTCGGTTGAAGCTGCGTCAGCCACGCACCTCGACCGCTGACGTGGCCACCCCGTGTTGCAGAAAATCTCGCGGCCCGACGGGCGTCTGGAAAGACGGCTCCTCATGAGGGATCCGCGTGACGGTGACAGACGAAGGCCGACGCATCAACCGACATGAACATCATTGCGCGTGCGCGGCGGCCGATACCGCGGCACGCAGGCCGAGCAGGTAGCTGTCCACGCCAAAGCCGCAGATCTGTCCTTTCACGATCTCGGCAAACACCGAGTGATGGCGAAACGTCTCGCGCGCATGGATGTTCGACATATGCAACTCGACCACAGGCACGGTGAGGATCGCCAGCGCATCGCGAATGCCGTGGCTGTAGTGCGTCCAGGCACCGGCATTGATGAGCACCGCGTCCACGCCCTCGGTGAAGCCGCGGTGGATGCGCTCGCACATCGCGCCTTCGCAATTGGTCTGGAAGCTCTCGACCTCGGTGCCGAGCTCCTTGCCGAGTGCCTGCAACTGCGCGTCGATCTCGGCCAGCGTCACCGTGCCGTATTGCTTCGGGTCGCGCTTGCCGAACATGTCGTGGTTGATGCCGTGCAGCATGAGTATCTTCATGGGAGTGCCTGCGTGTCGTCGAGTCAGACCAGGGGAATGCTCATGCGGTCGATGAGACTGCGCGTGTCGGGCCGCACGCCGCGCCACCACAGGAAGGCTTCCGCCGCCTGTTCCACGAGCATGCCGACGCCGTCGGCCAGCTTCGGCACGCCGGCGTTCTGCGCCAGGCGCAGGAAGGGCGTCAGGCCCTTGCCGTAGGCGAGCTCGTAGGCCAGTTGCGCACCCTGCAGCGCCTGCGCGGGCAGTGGCGGCAACTCGGCCCTGAGGCTCGCCGAGGTGCCGTTGATGACGATGTCGAATCGCTCGCCTGCCAGATCGCCATAGCCGCAGCCTTGCACGTGGCCGTGGCCGGCAAACTGTTTCGCGAGGTCGATGGCCTTGGCCTGCGTGCGGTTCGCCAGCACCACCACGGCCGGTTGTTGCGCGAGAAACGGCAACAGTGCGCCACGCACCGCACCGCCTGCGCCGATCACCAACATGCGCGCCCCCTTGAGCGAGAAGCTCAGGTTGCGCTGGATGTCGTTGGTCAGGCCCACGCCGTCGAAGTTGTCGGCAACGATGCGGTCGCCCTCGAACTTGAGCGCATTGGTGGCGCCGGCGAGTTCGGCGCGTTCGAGCCGCTCGGTGGCCAGCGCATAGGCCTGCAGCTTGAAGGGCGCAGTGACGTTCATTCCTCGCCCGCCTGCCTTGCGAAATGCGTGCACGTCGTCGGCGAAGCGTTCGAGCGAGCCTTCGATCGCGCTGTAGTCGATGTCCTGGCCGGTCGCCTGCGCGAAGCTGCCGTGGATCATCGGCGACTTGGTGTGTCCTATCGGGTTGCCGATCACGGCGTACTTGTCGGTCATCGCTGTCTCCTTACTTGCTGTAGAGCACGCCATCGGCCTGCATGTCGGCGATCTGTGCGGCGTCGAAGCCGAGGCTCGCCGCGATTTCCGCGTTGTGCTCGCCCAGCTCGGGCGCCACCTGCGTGATCGAGGTGTCGCAGCCCGACATGTGGAAGGGCAGGTTCGGCAGGCGGATCTTTCCGAGGACCGGATGCTCCTGCTCGATCACCATGCCGCGCGCGCGGATCTGCGGGTCGGCCAGCACTTCGTCGATGCGCTGAACCTTGGCGGCAGGCACGTCGATGCCGTCCAGCATCTTCAGCACCTGTGCGACCGGCTGCCCCGCAACCCAAGGCTTCACCACTTCGAGGATCTCGGCGCGATGGGCATTGCGCCCGGCCGATGCGTGCAGCCGCGTGTCGCTGCCGAAACCCGCGGGGCCGCCGTTCTGCTCGACCAGCGCGGCAAAGCGCTTCCAGGCGTCGTCCACCTGCGCGGCGATCACGATGTCGCCGTCCTGCGCGCGGAACACGCCATAGAGCGTGGAATTGGGCATGTCGTGCCCGGTCTGCACCGGCACCTCTTGCCCGTTGGAGAGCGTGTAGCACTGCACCGCGTACTCGTGCATGGACACCAGCGTGTCGTACAGCGCCATGTCGATGTGCTGTCCGCGGGCGGACTTCACGCGCCCCAGCAGCGCGGCGTTGATTGCGGCGACCGCATGGATGCCGGTGTACATGTCGCCCAGGGAGATGCGCAGCAGCGGCGGTGCTTCGCCCGGGTTGCCGACCATCTGCATGATGCCGCTCTTGGCTTCGGCGATGAGGCCGAAGCCGGCACGGTGCGAGTCGGGGCCGGTGTGGCCGTATGCCGAGATGGAGCAGTACACGAGGCCGGGGTTGGTCTGCGCGAGTTCGGCATAGCCCAGGCCCAGCTTGTCGAGCGCACCGGGACGGTAGTTCTCGACGAACACGTCGGCACTGTCGACCAGCTTCTTCATCAGCGCCCGGCCGCGTGAGTCCTTCGTGTTCACGCTGAGCCCCTTCTTGCCCATGTTCTGCTGCAGGAAGTAGCCGCTGTGGTCGCCGACGAACCACGCATGCTGACGCCCCGCGTCGCCCGTGCCGGGACGCTCGACCTTGATGACTTCCGCACCGAGCGCGGCAAGGCAGCGGCCGACATAGGGGCCGGCCAGAAAGTGGCTGTAGTCGACGACGCGGAAGCCGGCCAGCGGAAGCGCCTGTTTCGGTGACGTGCTCATGCCGCCTTCCTCGGCACCATCACGCGGTGCTCGCCTTTTTGCACGACCTCGTCGCGCTGGTTGATGAGTTCGGACGGCAGCACGATGATGCCCCAGCCCGGCTTGCTCTTCGATTCGCGCTTGCTGCCGACGTAGAACTTCACGCGCACCGTGTCGCCGAGCTTGATGGGGGCTACGAAGCTCCATTCCCAGCCGAGCGACATGCCCGGCATGAAGCGCATGTCGCTCTTCGTCTTGAGCCCGTCGGCCACCGACAGGCCGAACAGCCCGTGCGCCACGCGGGTGCCGAAAGGCGTGGTGCGTGCATAGGCTTCGTCGGTGTGTACGGGGGTGTGGTCGCCGGTGAGGTCTGCGTATGCCATCACGCGCGCCTCCGTCACTTCATAGGGCGGGCTGATGCACTCCTGGCCGACGACGGCGTCGTCCCAGTACTTGTCTTCGATGGTCAAGGCGGTCATTGGTGCGTGTCTCTGTATAGAGAAGCGGTTCTTCAGGCGCGGGGATCGATGGCGAGCGCGCGCGCCACGGCGCCTGCGCTGGCCTGGATAAATTCGACGGCCAGGCCGTCCGGCAGGCGCAGCCAGTTGCGGCCCTGCGGCATTTCGGTCACGCCGAAGGCCTGCGCGGCGGCGAGTGCGGCTTCGAGGTCTTCGCACATCACGCCGAGATGGCCCAGGCGCCCTTCAGGCCCTGCGTAGTCCGGCTTGGCCATGAACTGCATGCCGCCGAGGGTCCAGTACTGCACCGGGTCTTCGAGCGTTCCCTGTACTTCGCGCATCCTCATGCCGCAGACGTCGTGGAAGAACTTGATGTGCCAGTGGATGTCCTTTACCCAGATGGCGACATGCTCCACATAGGCGCGCGGCGTGCTCATCTCGCCTCCAGCCGGCGTTCGATGCCCTTGATGGCGGCAACCAGCGTCTGGTTCACCGGCGTCGGCACCTTGTGCTGGCGCCCGGCGCGCACCACCGCGCCGTTGATGAAGTCGATCTCGGTGATGGAGCCTTTCTCCAGGCTCTGCAACATGGAGGTCTTGAATTCATGGGGCAGGCCCTCGGCCGCCATCACCCATGCATCGCGCGGGGCCTTGATCGACAGCTTCACGCCGATGGCCTGCGCGACGGCCATCGCCTCGGCCACGGCCGCGATGGCCGTGGCCTCGATCTCGGGCACCGCGTAGAGGCTGCCGTACACCTGGCCGGTGATGCCGCTCAGTGCGCCGGTCGAAACGTTGATGAGCAGCTTGTCCCACATAACGCCCATGATGTTGTCGCTGACCTCGCAAGGCAGCCCAGCACGCTCGAACTCGGCTGCGATGGCTTTGGCGCGGTCGCTCAGGTTACCGTCGAGCTCGCCGATCACCGTGCGTTTGCCACGCGTGCCGGCAATGATGTGGCCCGGGCCGAGCAGAACGCCGCCAACATAGGTCTTGCCGGCCAGCACATGCTTGCGGCCGGCGACATCGGCCAGGATTTCCTCGTGGCCCATCCCGTTCTGCAGCGACATCAGCGCGGTGTCGGGTCCGACGATCGACAGCGCGCCTTCGATGGCCGAGCGCGTGTGGAAGGACTTGACCAGCACGATCACCAGGTCGGCCGGCGGCAGGCCCTCGACGCCGGTCGATGCGCGCACCTTGACGCGGCGTTCCGAGTCGCCTTCCTTCATGAGGAGGCCGTCGCGCTGGATGGCGTCGACGTGCGCCTGGAACGGGTCGATGAGCGTGACGTCCGACCCGCCGGCGGCGAGCGTGCCGCCGATGGCACAGCCGAGGGCGCCAGCGCCCAGGAAATAGATCTTCATGCCTGTCTCTCGAAGGAGTGTCTCGAAGGAATGCCTTGAAGATAGGTTGGGAGGAACATCTCGTCCATGACATGGGGCGAATGGTCTACATTTCGTTTTGAGATGAACGCCGACGACGACAACCCCGATGCGGGCACGGGCCTGCTCAGCCTCAAGCTGCTGCGTCTGTTCGACCTGATCTACACCACGCAGAGCGTGACGCGCGCGGCCGACCAGCTCGGCCAGAGCCAGCCGACGGTGAGCAACTGGCTGGGCCGACTGCGCAGGCACCTGGGCGACGAGCTGTTCGTGCGCACTGCGGCAGGCATGCAGCCGACGCCGCGTGCGGACGAACTGATCGTTCCGGCGCGAGAGGCACTGGCGGCGCTGCGCCGCGTGGCCGCGCCGCAGGACGTGTTCGATCCGTCGAGCGCCACACGGCGCTTTCGTATCTGCATGACCGATGCCAGCCACATCACGCTGCTGCCGCAACTGCTGGCGCATGTGCGCGCGGTGGGCCCCGGCATTCGCCTGGAGGCTGCGCGCATCGACGATCAGACCGGGCAGGCGCTGCAGTCCGGCCAGGCCGACCTGGCGATCGGACTGGTGCCCTGGCTCGAATCAGGCTTCTACCAACAGGTGTTGTATCCGCAGGATTGGGTGTGCCTGGTGAATGCCCGGCATCCGCGCGTCGGCTCGAAGGGCATGGGCCTGCGCGACTACAGGGCCGAGGCGCACATCGGCATCGTCGGCGGCACGGGCGTGCAATTGCTGGAGGCGGCGCTGCTGCGGCACCGCGTCGAACGGCGTATCTTGCTGGAGCTACCCGGCTTCCTGGGCCTGGCCGCCATCGTCTCGACCACCGACCTCGTGGCCACCGTGCCCCGCCAGATTGGCGAGACGCTGGCCCGCTCCAACGGGCTCGCGGTATTCGATTGCCCGGTGCCCGTGCCGCCCTTCACCGTCAAGCAGCACTGGCATGCGCGCTACAACCAGGACCCCGCGAATCGCTGGCTGCGGGGTTTGTGCGAGCGACTTTTTGCCAAGAAATCGAACGCGCGTAAATAGAGGATCGAGCTGGTCGACGACCAGGGTGAAGAGCACGATGCACTTTCGAGCGACTGCTTCAGGCGATAGCTTGGGCTTGAGCTTCTGACATGGCGCTTTATCAGGCCGGCCCCTAGACCAGGCCCTGAGCCGTCTGTGCAGATGGTCCTTCGGTGACTTGGTTGGTGTCCGCGAGAGGGTCGCCGTACCTTACGGCGGCCGCTTTTTAACGCAAAGCGGACTTCGGGGACGAGAGGCAGAAGTCAACAACGGGCCCACTGCAGCTGGTCGCGCAGCCATCCAATTTCGTCCTCAATCCGCTTGCCAAGTTGCTCGGCTGGAGTGGTACGGATTTTTTTGAGCTGCGAAACTTCGCTGACGATGCATATGCCGTCAGCGAAGGCGGTCTTAGTTCGGGGGTAGGGTCAGCGCCGCGATGCGCTCACCGCTCACGAACCAATTGGGCGTATTGCCAGAGTCCCCAGATTGCTCCCACGGCGATGCCGATCCCGACGCTCAAGCCGACCGACAACCCAAACCCGAAGGCCAGGAGCAGCATCAACCCGGCACAGGCCAGCCCGATGAAAGTTAACGTGACGAAACTGAAGCGCGCGACCTCGAACGTATCTTCGGCAACGCTGCGGGGATTGCGACCGTGCTTGCTGCGCTGACGCCTGAACATCAAGACATCCAGAACAAGGTCGAAGAAGCCGATGCACAGATCGACCAAGATGCTCCACATTGAGACGCTCCATTCGGGTGACACCCTGGGTTGTCGCCGTTCTCGTATTGATCCGACCAGGGTGAGGTGTCGGATGACTACAGAATGTTACCGTGCTTCCGACAAGGGATGCTGCCGCAACCAGTTATCTCGAACGCGGGGTTAAGGTGGTCGGTCAATGATTCAGTCAGCGCCGCAGCAAAGGCGATCAGTCCGGTCGCGGCGAACACCAGCATGTCGATCCCACCCGCCAGGCCGTAGATCAGCGAGGCCATCGAGGGCGCGCGCATCAGGTGGTCGGACCACAGCGGGATCACGGCCTGGCGCGACGCACGCACCGCGCTGACCAGGACCACGCCGATACCGAGCGTGAGGAACACACGCATAGGCCGCCCGACAGGAATAGGCAACGATCGTGGAGGAATCGATCCGCCCCTTTTCCCTGCATTGCCTAGCATCCGGCCGAGGGATTCAGCCGATCGATTCAAACAAAGTCATCCGGATCACCGCTGCCGGCAGCGGCATCGACGAAGCCATGACCAGAGACCTGATCGCACAACCGCAGACGGCGACACGAACGAGATCGCCGTGTGTCCTGCCGCCATTGTTTGAAAGGCTTGTTCATGAACATCCGCATCCTCGCCCTCCCGTTCGCAGCAATCGCCGCGCTGGCCCTCTCCACCCTGCCCACATCGGCTGCCTCCCAGACGGTGCAGGAGCGTGTGCAGCGTGGCGATGCCACTGTCCAACGCCTGAACAACGGGCAGACGCAATCGACCCTGGAGCGCATGCGGCGAGAGTTCCCGTTCCTGGCCGAGGCGACCGAGGCCTACGCCTTGGGCGACGTGTGGTCGCGCACGGAACTCGACAGCCGCACACGCCAGTTGGCGGCGGTTGCCGCATTCGCGGCGATCGGCGAAACGGTGTTCATGAAGGTCCACGCCGGCTACGCGCTGAACATCGGCGTGAGCGAGGATGAACTGAAGGAAGTCATCTACATGGTGACGGTGCCGGCAGGCTTCCCGAAGGCGATTCGGGCGTCACAGGTCTTGTCCGAGCTTTTTGCCGAGCGGCGCGCCGCGGGCGTCAAGCAGCCATAACCACATTTTCGAAGGCCAGGTGAATGCCTGGCCGAAGCCCCGCTACTTGCCCACCAACTGCGTCAGCTTCTCCGCCTCGAAGCACTCATCGCGCGCCGCATCGCCCGGAACGCAGTCCCTGGTGCCCGGGTGCGCCGACAGCTTCTCGATCGCCTGCCACAGCAGCGCGATCTGGTGTTCCTGGCTCGATGCGTTGTCGATCAACCCGCGCATGGCCTGGCTCAGCGGATCGTCGTCCTGCGTGATGCCGTAGGCCGAAAACTTTTGCGGCGCGGCCACGTCGGCGCTCTCGCCCTCCTTCGAGGGGATGATGCGGGCCGGAATGCCCACTGCGGTGGCGCCCGCCGGCACCGGCTTGATGACCACCGCGTTGCTGCCGATCTTGGCGCCGTCGCCCACCACGAAGCCGCCCAGCACCTTGGCGCCCGCGCTCACCACCACGTTCTTTCCCAGCGTCGGATGGCGCTTGGTGCCCTTGTAGAGCGAGGTGCCGCCCAGCGTCACGCCCTGGTAGATGGTGCAGCCGTCGCCGATCTCGGCGGTTTCGCCCACCACCACGCCCATCGCATGGTCGAAGAACACCCGCTCGCCGATCTTGGCCGCGGGATGGATCTCGATGCCGGTCATCCAGCGCGCCCAGTGCGCGATGAAGCGGGCGGGCCACTTGAAACCGTGCGTCCAGCAGGCGTGCGCCCAGCGATGCAGCACCACGGCATGGAACCCGGGGTAGACCGTGATCACCTCCCAGGCACTGCGGGCGGCCGGGTCGCGTTCGAGGATGCACCGGATGTCGGCGCGCAGTCGAGAGAACATCGCTGCCTTTGTTGTCGTTATATCGATAGGGGCCGGGCAGTCTAAAGCCGGGTGCTTCGCGTACTTCCGATGGGGTTTCTTAGCCGCCGGAGCCGTCCCTGGGTGCGCGGGTGGCGTCGGTCATGGCCTTGGCGATGCCGCGCAGGATGTGGATTTCCTCGGGCGTGGGCTGCGCCCGGTTGAACAGCTGCTGCAGCCGGGGCATCAGCTTCTTGGGCGCGGCCGGGTCCAGGAATCCGATGTCCACCAGCGAACGCTCCCAGTGGTCGAGCATGCCGGCCACGGCCTGCGCATCGGCTGCCGGCGGCGGGGGCGTGGCGTCGCGCACCTCGTAGCCGCCGATGGCCAGGCGCCATTCGTAGGCGATCACCTGGATGGCGGCGCCCAGGTTCAGCGAGCCGAATTTCGGGTCGGTGGGAATGCTCAGCGCCACGTTGCAGCGATACACGTCTTCGTTGCGCATGCCGAAACGCTCGGAGCCGAACAGGAAGGCGACGTGCTGGTCGCCCTGCTTGCCCAGCGGCGCCAGGTGCTCGCGGGGCGTGCGCGTGGGCGGGCCGAAGTCGCGCGGGATCATCGCGGTGGCGCAAAGGTGCGTCACGCCGTCGAGCGCTTCGTCCAGCGTCTCGACGATGCGGGCATTGGTCAGCACGTCCAGGGCGCCGCTCGCGCGCTGGATGGTTTCCTCGCGCCGCAGCACGTTGGCCCAGCGGGGCGCCACCAGCACGAGGTCGTCGAAACCCATGGTTTTCATGGCGCGGGCGGCGGCGCCCACATTGCCGGCGTGGCTGGTCTGGATCAGGATGAAACGGGTGCGCATGGCGGGTTGGGAGACACAAACGGGCGAGAGCCGGTAAAATGCCCGATTCTCGCCGCCCGCATCGCCGGGCCGCAGGGTCGCCAAGAGATCGCATCTTGGGGACCATTCCCACCGTTCTTCTCACAATCCAGAATGTCGTCCCCCAACCTGCATCCCATGCTCAATGTGGCCGTCAAGGCCGCACGCGCCGCCGGCGCCATCATCAACCGCGCCGCCCTCGACGTCGAGGCCGTGCGCATCTCGCAAAAGCAGGTCAACGACTTCGTCACCGAAGTCGATCACGCCAGCGAGAAGGTCATCATCGAGACCTTGCTTGGCGCATACCCGGGGCACGGCATCCTGGCCGAAGAATCGGGCACCGAACACGGTGCGCAAGACTCCGATTACGTCTGGATCATCGATCCGCTCGACGGCACCACCAACTTCATCCACGGCTTCCCGGTGTACTGCGTGTCCATCGCGCTGTCGGTGCGCGGCAAGATCGAGCAGGCGGTCATCTTCGACCCGAGCCGCAACGACCTGTTCACCGCCACCAAGGGCCGCGGCGCCTACATGAACGACCGGCGCATCCGCGTCTCCAAGCGCACCAAGCTCAGCGAGTGCCTGATTTCCACGGGCTTTCCGTTCCGCACCGGCGACAACTTCAAGCAGTACCTGGCCATCATGTCGGACATGATGCCCCGCATGGCGGGCCTGCGCCGCCCCGGCGCGGCAGCGCTCGACCTGGCCTACGTGGCCGCGGGCTTCACCGACGGCTTCTTCGAAACCGGCCTCAACCCCTGGGATGTGGCCGCGGGTTCGCTGCTGGTCACCGAGGCCGGCGGCCTGATGGGCAACTTCACCGGCGAGCCCGACTTCCTGGAGCAGCGCGAATGCCTGGCCGGTGCACCGCGCATCTACGGCCAACTGGTGCCGCTGCTGGCCAAGTACTCCAAGTTCGCCAACGTGGACGACAAGCTGCGCGCCAGCGATCGCGTGCGCGCCGTGTCCGCCTCGACCAAGCCGAACGCCGATGCGTCGGTCGACCTGTACGCCCGCAGCACCGTCGCCGATTTCGCCGACGAGTCGGCTGAAGGCGAAGCGCCCGCCGCCGTCGCCAAGGCGGCACCGCGCAAGCTCACGCGCATTCGCCGCGACGCGCCCGGCGCCAACGGTTCCAGCAGCCCCTCCGAGGGCGACGCTTCCGCCAAGTGATGTTGGGGCCCCGCGCCGCCGAACGGGTCAGGGCTGCGCTGCGCATTGCGCTCAGCCACTACGTCGCGAGCGGGCTGACCGTCGCGCTGGGCCTGCTCTTCATTTCGGGGGGCGTGCACCTGTGGCTGGGCACCGTTGCCGCCTCGGCCGCGGCGGTGGGCGTGATCGTCACCGCGCCCCCCGACCTGCCCGGCCCGCGCCGCGGCAAGTTCTTCCAGATGCTGCCGGCGCCGCTCATCGGCCTGCCGCTGTTCTTCGCGGTGCAGCTGCTGCACGGCGCCCCCATACGGCTGGGCCTGCTGCTGGTGCCCGCCACCTTCATGGCCTTCGTGGCCATGGCCTGGGGCAAGCGCGGCATTCCCATCGCGATCGCGGTGATGTTCTCGATGATCTTCTCGATGGCCACGCCGGCGCCGGGCAGCCTGGCCGAGGCCGTCGAGCGCACCTGGCACTTCGGGCTGGGCGCGGGCCTCTACGTGGTGTGGGCCACGCTCGCCAACCTTGCGCTCAACGGGCGCCTTCGCACGCAATCGATCGCCGACGTGCTGTATTCGCTGGCCGCGCTCATGCGCACCGAGGCCTGCCAGTTCACGCCGCAGGACGAGACGCGCGATATCCGCGACACCCCCGCCCCGCTGCTGGGCCGGCTGCTGCGTGAACAGGCCGCGCTGGCCGACCAGCTGCAGGCCACGCGCGACATCGTGCTCGAGTCGCCCCGCACCCCGCGCCGCCAGCGCCTGGCCGCGATGCTGGTGATCGTGCTCGAAATGCGCGACCAGCTGCTGGCCAGCGAGCTCGACCTGGACGCGCTGCGCACCCACCCCGCGCACGCCGAGGCCCTCATCGAAATGCGCCGCGTGCTCGAAGAGCTGGCCGAGGAAACCGTCGCCCTGGCCGACGCGCTCCTGATGGGCCGCCACCCCGCCGCAGTGCTGGACCGCCGCCCGCGCCTGGCCGCCATCCACGTCTCCACCGACGAGGGCCTTGCCCAGGCCGGCCCCACCGCCGCCATGCTGGCGCGCGGCCTGGCCAGCCGCATCGGCCACATCAACGACGAAGTGCTGCGCCTGTCGGCCATGGCGCGCGGCGATGCCGAGCCCAACCTGGCCGTGGTGCGCGCCAACTGGCAGCTCTTCGTGAGCCCGACCGACTGGTCGTGGCGTCCCTTCCTCACGCTGTGGCGCTGGGACCAGCCGCCGCTGCGCCATGCGATCCGCGCCGCGCTGGCCATCGCCGCGGGCTACGCCATCGCGGTGTCGATGCCCTGGGGTTCGCACGACTACTGGATCCTGCTGACCATCGTGGTGGTGCTGCGCGGCAGCCTCTCGCAAACGCTGGAGCGCCGCAACGCCCGCGTCGCCGGCACGCTGCTGGGCTGCGTGCTCGCGGTGGGCCTGCTCTCGGCGCACCCCTCGGCGCTGATGCTGCTGCTGGCGGTGACGGCCTCGCAGGCCATCGCCCACAGCTTCGCGGTGCGGCGCTACCTCATCACCGCGGTGGCGGCCACGGTGCTCGGCCTGGTGCAGGCCCACATGCTGAACGTGGGCGTGGCGCCGATCTTCGCGCTCTTCGAGCGCATCGCCGACACGCTGATCGGCGCCGCGCTGGCCTGGGGCTTCTGCTACGTGCTGCCCTCGTGGGAACGCACGCAGCTCCCGGCGCTGGTGGCGCGCGTGCTCACCGCGCAGGCGCGGCATGCGCGGCTGGCGCTGGGCCTGGGCCAGCTGCAGGCCATCGACAGCAGCCCCGAGCTCGAATGGCGCCTGGCGCGCCGCGAGGCCTACGACAGCCTCTCGGCGCTGGTGCAGGCCACGCAACGTGCGCTCTCCGAGCCCCGCGCGGTGCAGCCGCCGCTGGAGCCGCTCGAACACCTGCAGGCCCACAGCTACCAGTTGCTCGCGCAGTTGAGCGCGGTCAAGTCGATGCTGGTGCTGCGGCGCGACCGCCTCACGCCAGGCGAAGTCGAAGGGCCGCTGCTGCGCACCGCGCAACGCATCGAAGCGGCTATCGGAACTGCGCCGACCACCGGCCCCTCTCATCCCGAGAACACCGGCGCCACCACCGTGGGTGGCCCGATTCCCCTGCCCGATCCGTTCGAGAACGACATCAGCCCCTGGCTGCTGCGCCGGCTCGACCTGGCCACGGCGCTTGCCACGCAGCTGCGCGACGACGCGGCGCGCATTCTTCAACCCCTGAACGAGACAACAGCCCCGACAAACACCGCCTGATGACCCAAGAGATATTCGCCCACCCCTGGTTCGGCACCTGGCTTGCCGCTCTCATCGCCGTCCCGCTCGCTCTTCTGGTTCATCGCATAGGCGGCCTCGTCCTGCGGCGCATCACCCGCCCCGCGCCCGCGGTGCATGCGATGGTGCTCAACATCCGGCCGCCCGCGCAGCTGGTGCTGCCGCTGGTGGCGCTGCTGCTCGTCTTCCAGGCGGCGCCCGACGACCTGCGCTTCATCGGCAGCGTGCGGCACTTCAACGGCCTGATGCTCATTGCCGCCGCCACCTGGCTCATCATGCGGGCCATCAGCGGATTCGCCGACGGCGTGCTGGCGCAGCACCCCGCCGACGCGGCCGACAACCTGCAGGCCCGCCGCGTGCTCACGCAAACCCGCGTGCTCGCGCGCACCGCCATGTCGGTGGTGGTGGTGGCCGGCGGCGCGATGATGCTCATGACATTTCCCGGCGCGCGCCAGGTGGGTGCAAGCCTGCTGGCCTCGGCCGGCGTGATCGGCATCGTGGCGGGTCTTGCGGCCAAGCCGGTCTTCAGCAACCTCATCGCGGGGCTGCAGATTGCGCTGGCCCAGCCGATCCGCATCGACGACGTGCTGGTGGTCGAGGGCGAATGGGGCCGCGTCGAAGAGATCACCGGCACCTTCGTGGTGGTGCGCATCTGGGACGACCGGCGCCTGATCTTGCCGCTCACCTACTTCATCGAGAAGCCGTTCCAGAACTGGACGCGCCACTCGGCGCAGCTGCTGGGCTCGGTGTTCGTGTACGTCGACTACGGCATGCCGCTCGCGCCGCTGCGCGAAGAGGTGGAGCGCATCGTGAAGGCCGCGCCCGAGTGGGACGGCCGCTTCTTCAACATGCGCGTGACCGACGCCACCGAGCGCGCCATGCAGGTCCGCGTGCTCTGCACCGCGGCCACCTCGGGCCTGGCCTTCGACCTGCGCTGCAGCGTGCGCGAAGGCGTCATCGACTTCATGCAGCGCGAATACCCGCAGTTCCTGCCGAAGATGCGCATCGAGGCCGATCCGGCGATGGCTTCGGGCAATCCGCACCAGGGCGCGGTGGCGGCCTGACAAGGTTCAGGGCGAACGTCTGGCGGAAGCCCGCCGCCCCAAGGTACGCCAGCGCACAGACACGCGCCGCGCCATGGCCCAGACTGCGCCATGGCTGACACACCCTTCTTTCACGACGCTTCAGGCACGGTACGGTTTTCAGTCACGGTGGAGGGGCAGCCCGTAGGCGCAAGCATCGGCCGCGAAATACTGCGCTACCACTACCGCACCGCCGAAGACGCCGACCCGCTCAACACCTTCGGCCTGCACACCGACGACATGGACGCCGCCGTCCGCCGCCGCGTGGCAGGCGGCTCGACCGAGCCGGTGATGCTGCGCGAGAACGACCTGCGCACGCCCGCCTGAAAAAACCCCCAGGGCAATAGCCCGCTACGCGATCAGATGCGCGTAGCTGCGCCGGTTGGCGCGGTAGCAATCGCAGGCCGCGTTCTCCAGCCCTTCGCGGTCGGTGATGGTGATGACGCCGCGGCGGTAGTCGATGAGCTTGCGCGTGTGCAGCGCCGTCGCCGCATTGGTAATGCCGACCCGGCGCACCCCCAGCATGCGGCCCAGAACCTCGTGCGTGAGCGCCAGGTGCGTCGAATGTGCGCAGTCCTGTGTGGTCAGCAGCCAGCGCGCGAGGCGCTCCTCGATCATGTGGAAGCGGTTGCACATGCCCGAGCGGCCGAACTCGATCAGGAGCACGCACACATAGCGGTTGAGAATGCACTTGAGCGTCGAGTTCTGCGCCAGCTCCTGGGTGAACGATTGCGCCGTCAGTCGCCAGGCCATGCCCGCCCCCTGCACCAGCGCCCGCAGCGGCGCGCTCTGCACGTCCAGCGAGAGCTCGTAGCCCAGTGCGCCCTCGTTGCCCACCAGGCCCGTCTGCAGGCCGTCGTGGCCGTCCGCGGTCGACACCAGCGAGACGAATGCGCTCGTGGGAAAGTGAATGTGGTGAATCACGTCGCCCGGCTCGTAGAGGATCTGCGCCGGCTCCAGCCGAACGCTATCGCAGCGTTCGAGCAGATGGGCCTTGTCCGCGGGGGGCAGCGCTTCGAGCAAGCGATTGAGAACGGGGCGGGTCGGGTGGGGTGTCACGGATCCGCCTGTTGGAGAGAACCAGCGCGGAAATGCGCAACCGGGCGCATTGTTGCCCGCCGTCACGCTCCGGTCTGTGCGCAGCCGCACCGAGGGCGGCACTACCAGGGCCGGCTCAGGTCGCGACTTCGCGCGGCAGCAGCCGGTCCGTCTCGCGCTTGACCACCTCGTAGCACTCGCACACCTGCTGCTCCAGGCCCGGCCGGTCCAGCACCGTGATGCGGCCGCGCGAATATCTGATGAGGTTCAGGCGCTGCAGCTTGCCGGCGGCTTCCGTCACGCCTTCGCGCCGCACGCCCAGCATGTTGGCGATCAGCTCCTGGGTCATCACCAGCTCGTTGCCGGGCAGGCGGTCCAGGCTCAGCAGCAGCCAGCGGCACAGTTGCTGCTCCAGCGAATGGTGCCGGTTGCATACCGCCGTCTGCGACATTTGCGTGATGAGCGATTGCGTGTAGCGCAGCAGCAGGTGCAGCAGCGGTCCGCCGTTGTCGGTCAGTTGCTTGATGTGGCCCGCGCTCAGGCGAAAGGCGTGGCCCGCGCTCTGCACCACCGCGCGGTTGGGCGTGCTGCCGCCGCCCATGAGCAGCGACACGCCGACCATGCCCTCCAACCCCACGACGGCGATCTCGGCCGACTGGCCGTTCTCCAGCACGTAGAGCAGCGAAACGATGCAGTCGGTCGGAAAGTACACAAACTGCTGCACCACGCCCGATTCATAAAGCACCTCGCCCAGCTTGAGCGGCACATGCTCGAGCAGCGGCATCAGGCCTTCCAGCACCCTGGGCGGCATGACTTCCAGAAGGCTGTTGCGCGGCCCCTGCACGCCCGTGCGCGAAGAGAAAAGAGGGGGGGACGCTGCCATGACGCAATCGGATTTCAAAGTTCGGATCATTCTGCGACCGATGCCCCGGCGTCTGTGCGCTGCCGCACACAGGGTGGGGACTTTCTTTCTTCTTGCCTCCGTGCGCTGGCGCACGGTAGCCCCGGCGATTTGCCGGTAGCGTGGTTCCAAACCTCCTTTTTCACCAACGAAACACCATGCATCCGCCGAACGGCCCGTCCGAGCTCGCAGCCGAAGCCGCCGTGCAGGCGTACCTGTGCGGGCGGACGATGCCCGACCTGCTGTATCGCGCCATCGTGTGGGCGGTCGAGCGGCGGGTTTCCAGCGGCAAGCTGCTCCTGCTCGACGACACGCTGACGAACGACATCGACAACCACGCGGTCTCGATCTCGCTTGGGGGCCAGGCACAGGCCATGACTGCGTTGGCGGCCACGGCCGCAGACGGCCCCAGCCCGGAGGACCACTGAATGCCGATGAAGCTGCTGGTCGCCCTGTGCTGCGCGCGCCTCCCCATCCAGCTGAGCGAGCCACTGGACATCGAAAAATGCGAAGTGCTTCTTGCCGCCGAGCTGATCGAGGCCGACATGCCACCTGTTTTTCACCAACGGGGGCGCAACGTCCATGCGGGGCAGGCGACGGTCATGCGGGTCACCGCCAAAGGGCAGTCCGCGGCCAAGCAGCGCGGCTGAGCGCCGCCAGCCGACTTGCCGACTTTCTCGGCCGCCGCGCGCGCACCCACACTGATGTGCGTGTGCGCGCCTGCATGAATGGATGTTGGGTTGATTGATGGAACGGATCGTCAACTTCTAGCACCCGCACAGTGCCCCGCACGTAGTCCATGGGCGCGCACGGCCCGTCGCACAGCAGAGGCCGCGGCCCCGCAAGGACAGCCAGGCAGACAATGGCCCCCTCGGTCACGCGAACCTCCACTCCATCATGCGAAGACTGCGCTTTCTCACCAGCCGGCACCGCGCGCCCTCCACCAACCGGGCGCTGGGCCTGCTGCTGGCTTTCAACGCCGGCGCAGTGAATGCGGGCGGGTTTCTGGTGCTGCACATGTACACCTCGCACATGACCGGCTTCGCGTCGCAGCTGGCCGACGGGCTGGTGCTGGGCAACAGCCGGTTGCTGCTCAATGCGCTGGGGGCCGTGCTGGCGTTTCTCTGTGGCGCGGCCGTGTGCGCGGTGCTGGTGAACTGGGGCCGCCAACGCCGGCTGCACAGCGTCTATGCGCTGCCGCTGCTGCTGGAAGCCGCGCTCATGCTGCCCTTCGGCCTGATGGGCGCCGTGACGCTCACCTGGGCCACGCCGTTCGCCGTGCCGCTCACGGTGCTGCTGCTGTCTTTCATCATGGGCCTGCAGAACGCGGTCGCCTCCAAGACCTCCGGCGGCAGCATCCGCACCACGCACATGACCGGCAACATCACCGACCTGGGCATGGAGATCGGCAAGCTGCTGTACTGGAACCGCAGCGCGGCCGCCGGCGCCGCGCCGGCCCCCGCGGTGCGCCACGACCGCAGCCGCATGCACAGGGCCGCCGGGCTCATCGGCATGTTCGTGCTCGGCGGGGTCGTGGGTGCGCTGGGTTTCAAGTACGTGGGCTTCGTGTGCGTGGTGCCGCTGGCGGCGCTGCTGCTGGCGCTGTCGGTCCCGCCCTTCATGCGCGACCTGCCGCGCAGCGGGTTGCTGCCGCACCGGGGCCGCCTCGTCAGGGCGACCGGGAAGAAGGCGGATTGACGCTGCCGCCCGCGCCGCGGCGGCCCCTGTCTGCCTTGGGCAGCACCGCTTCCTCGACCATGCGCTCGGCCTTGGCCTGCAGCAGGTTCAGCGAGGCATCGAAGCGCGACGCATTGCCTGCATCGCCGGCATCCAGTGCGTGCAGCAGCTCGGCATTGATTTGCGTGACCAGCGGAAAGAGCTCTTCGTACAACGCTTGCCCCGCCGCGGTAAGGCGCAGCTGCACCTGCCGCCGGTCGCCCGCCCGCGCCACCCGCGAGATCAACTGCTTTGCGACCAGCGACCCCACCGCCTTGGAGGTTCGGGCGCGGTCCAGCTGCGCATGCTCGGCCAGCGCCGAAGACCCGAGCTCCCCGCGGCTGGCCAGCACCGCGATCAGGCGCCATTCGCGCCGCGTGATGCCGAAACGCCCCTCGCACAGCCGGATCACCATGCCCCCGGCGACCGACAGCAGGCGCGACAGCCGGTACAACAGCAGGTCGTCCAGCGGGCGGTGTGGCGCGGCGGTCATCTGGGGTTAGTCCGGGGGATGGTTGATTAGATCAATCGACTGTAGCGTCTACAGAATCGTTCGATACACCGAACGAGAACCCAGGAGCCCCCCATGCCCGACCGCCTCGCCTTCGACCGCCGCCATGCCATCGCAGCCCTCGGGTCCCTGGCCGGCCTTGCATGGGCTCCGCTCGCGCGCGCCCAGCAGGCCTTTGTGCCCGGCCAGCCCATCAAGGTGCTCATCGGCGTGCCCGCCGGCGGCACGCAGGATGTGCTGACGCGCGCCATCGCCCAGGAAGTGCGCGACTCGCTCGGACCGCTCATCGTGGACAACCGCTCCGGCGCGGCGGGCCGCATCGCGGTCGAGGCGGTGAAGACCGCGCCGCCCGACGGCCACACCCTGCTGCTGGGCACGGCCAGCATGATGACCATGTTTCCGAGCGCTTACCGCAACCTCTCGTACGACCCGGTGAAGGACTTCATTCCCCTCGTCAACGCCGCCCGCTTCGAGCTGGCGCTGACCGTGCACAAGGACGTGCCCGCCAACACGCTGCCCGAGTTCATCACCTGGGCCAAGGCGCAGGGCGACAAGCTGAGCTTCGGGTCCTACGGCGCGGGCACGCCCTCGCACTTTCTGGGCGAAATGCTCAACCGCGCGGCCGGCCTGAAGATGGTGCATGTGCCCTACCGCGGCTCCACGCCCGCGCGGCAGGACGTGATGGGCGGCACCATTCCCGTGTACTTCGACACCGTCGGCGGCGCGCAGCAGATGCTGCCCTCGGGCCGCGTGAAGGTGCTGGCCACCAGCGGCGAGAAGCGCTCGCCGCTCATGCCCGCGCTGCCGTGCTTCGTGGAAGCCGGCTACAAGGACGTGGTCGCCACCGCCTGGTTCGCGTACTACGCGCCGCTGAAGACCCCGCAGGCCACCGTCGACAAGCTGCGCGCCGAGCTCACCCGCGCCGTGAACACCCGCGAGGTGCGCCAGCAGCTGCTGCAGAACGGCATGTACCCCGTGGCCGACGACAGCCAAGCCCTTTTGAAGACCATGCGCGACGATACGGCGCGCTGGGCCGGCATCATGAAAGCCGTGAATTTCCAGGCCAACGACTGAACAACTGAACGAGGAGGAACCCACACCATGCCGAACCCGAACCGCCCCATCACCCGCCGCCTTGCCGGCCTGCTCGCCGCCGCCGGGCTCATGGCGTCGATCGCCACGCTGCCCACCGCCGCCAACGCGCAGATCAAGCTCGAGACGCCCCTGCACATCGTCGTCGGCTACGCCCCCGGCGGCGCCACCGACCGCGTGGCGCGCATCGTCGGCGAGAAGCTGGGCACCAAGCTGGGCGTGCCGGTCATCGTCGACAACAAGCCCGGCGCGGGCGGACGCCTGGCGGCGCAGCAGGTCAAGCTCACGCCCGCCAACCAGAACGTGCTGATGCTCGCCAACCCCGCCGTGATGGTGGTCGCGCCCCTGGTCTTCAAGGACAACAACTACGACCCCGAGCGCGACTTCGTGCCCGTGTCGCACGTCAACGCCTACGACTTTGCGCTGTCGGTCTCGCCCCACCTGCCGGTGCGCGAGCTGAACCACCTGCTCGCCTGGATGCGCGCCAACCCGCAGCAGGCCAACGTGGGCGTGCCGGCCACCGGCAGCCTGCCGCACTTTTTCGGCCTGATGGTCGGCGAGAAGGCCAAGGTGCAGACGCAGGTCATCGGTTATCGCGGCTCGGCGCCGCTCCTGAACGACCTCATCGGCGGACAGGTGCCCATTGCCATCGACACCGAAGACGTGGTGCTGCCGCAGCACAACGCCGGCAAGCTGCGCATCCTGGCGCTGTCGGGCGACAAGCGCTCGCCCTTCGCGCCGAACATCCCGACCTTCAAGGAAGCGGGCCTGGACCTTTCGGCCACCGGCTGGAACACCTTCTTTGCGCCGGCCAGCATGCCCAAGGACAGGGTCGATCGCCTGGCCACGGCGATCCGCGAAGTCATGCAGGACCCGGACACCCAGCGCAAGTTCAAGGACTCCGGCATGACGCCGGTGGTCAGCACCCAGGCGCAGACCATGGCGATGCTCAAGGCGTACAAGACGCAGTGGGCGCCCGTGGTGCAGAAGTCCGGCTACCAGCCTTGAGCCTCCGCAAAGACATGACCCGCAGACCCAACATCATCTTCATCGTCGCCGACGACCTCGGCTATGCCGACCTCGGCTGCTACGGCGGGCGCGACGCCGCCTTCGGCCCCGTGTCGCCCGTGCTCGACGGCCTGGCCGCCAACGGCCTGAAGCTCACCCAGGGCTACGCGAACTCGCCCGTGTGTTCGCCCACGCGCTTTGCGATGATCACCGCGCGCTACCAGTACCGCCTGCGCGGCGCGGCCGAAGAGCCGATCAGAAGCAGCAGCCGCGGCAGCACCACGCTGGGCCTTCCGACCGACCACCCCACCCTGCCCTCGCTGCTGAAGGCCAGCGGCTACCAGACCGCGCTCATCGGCAAATGGCACCTGGGCTACCCGCCCAGCTTCGGCCCGCTGCGCTCGGGCTACGACGAATTCTTCGGGCCCATGTCGGGCGGCGTGGACTACTTCACCCACTGCGACTCCGCCGGCCAGCACGACCTGTGGTTCGGCGAGGAAGACAAGAAGGAAGACGGCTACCTCACCGACATCCTCTCCAGACGCGCCGTGGACTACGTGGAGCGCATGGCCGAACTGCAGAAGAAAGAAGAAGAGGCGCCCTTCTTCATGAGCCTGCACTACACCGCCCCGCACTGGCCCTGGGAAACCCGCGACGACGCCGAGAAGGCGCCGGCCATCAAGGACAACCTCTTCGACCTGGCCGGCGGCAACATCCATGTCTACCGCCGCATGATCCATCACATGGACGAAGGCATCGGCTGGATCATGGCCGCGCTCGAAAAGCACGGCATGGCCGACAACACGCTGGTGGTGTTCACCAGCGACAACGGCGGCGAGCGCTTCTCGGACAACTGGCCGCTGGTGGGCGGCAAGATGGACCTGACCGAAGGCGGCATCCGCGTGCCATGGATCGCACACTGGCCCGCGGTGATCGCCAAGGGCGGCGAGAGCGCGCAGCTGTGCATGACGATGGACTGGTCCGCCACCATGCTCGAAGCCGCCGGTGTGCAGGCCGATGCGGCCTATCCGCTGGACGGCGTCTCGCTCATGCCCGTGCTGAAGGACGCCAGGCACAGCTTCCGCCGCCCGCTGCACTGGCGCATGAACCACCGCGGCCAGCAGGCGCTGCGCGACGGCGACTGGAAGTACCTGCAAGTGGACGGCAACGAGTACCTGTTCAACATTCCGGCCGATGAACGCGAGCGCGCGAACCTCGGCAAGAAGGAGCCCGAGCGGCTCGCCGCGATGCGTGCGGACTGGCTGACGTGGAATGCGACGATGCCGGCGATTCCGGAGGATGCGGCGGTGAGTCTGGGGTATTCGGTGAAGGACATGCCGCAGCGGTGAGGCGTGCTTGGCCGCAGTGTGATGGCACTTGCGCCATCCGTTCCTGAGCGAATGCGAGATTTGGATTTGTTGGTGTTGTCGTAGCCAGACTGCGACACGTCCGACAAAACCAAACAAGGCGCGCCTGCATACGCGCCTCTTCACTCGCTTCCGACGAAGACGGGGCCGGTATCATTCCGCCCCTCCCCATGCCGCTTCGCCCCCTCCGGCTCCAACGCCTTATCCGTCTCCTGCTGCTGGCCGTGTTCTTCAACGCGGCCGTCGGCATGCCTTTGCACGAAGCCGGCCATTTGCGGGAGGCTGTGGAAGGCGCGGCGCAGGCGGCTGCCCTGGACGCCGTCGCCGACGCGGCCTCTGAAGGCGCTGCGGACGCAGTCTCCCCGGCGCATGACGCCCACGAAGCCCACGGCGCATGCGAATGGTGCCTGGCCCATGTGCATTTCGCCGCAGCGCCAGCGCGGCTTTTGGCCGCGCTCGAAGTGGTGCAGGGCACGGCGCTGCCACGCGCGCCGCCCGGCCCCGCCTTCGTGCCCTCCGCGGGCCGCTGGCCCTTCGCCTCGCGCGATCCTCCGAACGCATCGACCTGACGACATTCCGCTTGTTTTGTTCTTGCGCTGCGGCCGGCCTCTTCGAATGGACGGCGGCAACAGCGCGCAGTCGATTGCCATTCATGACCCGCATTTCCCTCCCAAGCGCGGACAACCGCGCTCCCCTGTTTCACCGCCTTCCGCTCGCGCTGGCCGCCTCGGCGCTCTTTGCCGGGCAAGCCATGGCCCAGGCGGACGATGCGCCCCCAGCATCTGCCGCACCTACCGCCACAGCACAAGCGCAACTCACCACCGTCGAAGTGGTCGGCCGCACCGAGTCTGGCGCCTACCACGCGGACGAAGCCGCCGGCGCCAAGACCGACCTCCCGCTGCGCGAGCTGCCGCAGTCGGTGCGCATCGTCACGCGCCAGGCCATCGACGACCTGGGCGCCACCAAGCTGGACGATGTGCTCGACTACGTGGGCGGCGTCTCGCGCCAGAACAACTTCGGCGGGCTCTGGGACAACATCGCCATCCGCGGGCTTCCGGGCAACGAGAACACCGGCATGGCGACGCTGCTCAACGGCTTCTCGTCGAACCGCGGCTTCAATGCGCCGCGCGACCTGGCGGGCGTGGAGCGCATCGAGTTCCTCAAGGGCTCGGCCGCCGCGCTCTACGGCAGCAGCGAACCCGGCGGCACGCTGAACATCGTGTCCAAGCGGCCGCTGTGGAAATCGGCCCACGCCGTGGAGGCCTATGCCGGCAGCCAGGGCCTCAAGCGCGGCGCGCTCGACAGCACCGGGCCGATCGGCGAGAACTTCGCCTATCGCCTGAACGTGGCGGTGGAAGACCGCGACAGCTTTCGCGACCACGTGGGCGCCCGGCGCGAAGTGGTGGCGCCCGCCTTCACCTGGAAGCTGGGCCGCGACACGGTGCTGGAGTATTCGGGCGAGTACCTGCGCCATGCCACGCCGCTGGACCGCGGCGTGGTGGCCGTCAACAACCGCCTGGGCGCGGTGCCGCGCGAACGCTTTCTCGGCGAGCCGGCCGACAGCGACGTGACGGTGAAGAACCAGACGCACCAGTTCATCCTGTCGCACGAATGGAACTCCGCCTGGCGCAGCCGCGTGGGCGTGTCGTACCGCGAGACCTCGGTGAACGGTTTCTCCACCGAACCCACCGCCTTGCGGGCCGACAGCAGCCTCACGCGGCAGCGGCGCTATCGCGACTTCAACTCCGACGACATCGCGCTGCAGGCCGAGTTGCAGGGCAACGTGAAGACCGGCGCCGTCGAACACGAACTGCTGTTCGGCGTGGAGAGCTTCCGCTTCGACATGGACACCGTGATGCTGCGCGCCAGCCCGACCGCGGCACGGCCCTACGCCATCAACATCTACAACCCGGTCTACGGCCAGCGCCAACCGGTGCCCACCGCCAACACCGACACGCTGGAGCACCAGAAGAACACCGCGTTCTATGTGCAGGACGCGATCAAGCTCTCGCCCGAGTGGCGCCTGGTGGCGGGCGTGCGTGCCGACAACTACAGCCAGTCGCTGCTGAACCGCAGAAACGGCACCACGGCCCGCCAGGAGCCCTCGTCCACCTCGCCGCGCATCGGCGTGAGCTGGCTGCCGACGCCGCAGTGGACGGTGTACGCCAACGCGGGCCGCTCGTTCAGGCCGAACACCGGCACCGACGTGGCCTCCAACGGCTTCGCGCCGGAGACCGGCCGTGCGCTGGAGCTGGGCACCAAGTGGGAGAGCGCCGACCAGCGCATGGGCGCCACCGCCGCGCTGTTCGACATCCGCAAGCGCAACGTGCTCACCTCCGACCCCGCCAACGCGGGCTACTCGGTGGCGGCTGGAGAAATACGCAGCCGGGGCCTGGAGTTCGACTTCTCGGGGCAGCTGTCGAAGCACTGGCGCCTGACCGCCAGCCTGGTGCTCAACGATGTGGAGATCGCCAAAGACAACACGCTCGAAGTCGGCGGCCGGCTGCTCAATGTGCCGCGCGTCAACGGCAGCGTGCTGGCGGTGTACGAAGACGGCTTGGCCAACGGCCAGCGCTACGGCATCGGCGGCGGGCTCACGCACATGGGCAAGCGCCTGGGCGAGGCCCGCACGCAGGCCGAGGCCAAGGCCGGCACGCCCGCGTTCGACCTGCCGGCCTACACCACCGCCAAGCTGGTCGCCTACTGGCGAATCAACCCCACGCTGCGCCTGACCCTGGACGTCGACAACCTGTTCGACAAGACCTACTACACCAGCTCATACAGCCGCGTGTGGGTCACGCCCGGAAGCCCGCGCAGCATCACCGTCGGCCTGCAGGCCAAGTTCTGAAATGACATTGCCCCCGGACTTCACGCGCCGCCGCGCGCTCCAGCTGCTGGCCGCCGCCGGCCCCGCCGCTGCAGCATCGACGGCCTTGCGTGCGCAGCCGCGCGCGCCGCTGCAAATCGTCGGCCCCTGGGAGATTGCCGGCCTTTCCCCCGCCAGCAGCGGCCATGTGTTCACGCGCATGCAGATCGCCGAAACGCTGATGAACGCCAGCGACGACGGCATGCCGCTGCCCGGCCTGGCCGCGCGCTGGCGGGTGTCGGACGACGGGCTCGTGTGGCACTTCACGCTGCGCCCGGCCGCGCGCTTTCATGAGGGCACGGCCGTCACGGCTGCCACCGTGGTGCGCTGCCTGCAGGCCGCGCGCGTGGCGCCTGCCCTGCTGAGCCAAGCGCCGATCCGCTCGGTGGAGGCCGAGGGCACGGGCGTGGTCGTGATCCGCCTGACCACGCCCTACGCCGCGCTGCCCGCACTGCTCGCGCACAGCAGCACGATGGTGCTCGCGCCCGCAAGCTATGGGCCGGACGGCGCCGTGCGCAGCATCGTCGGCAGCGGGCCGTACCGCGTGGTGTCGATGACGCCGCCGCAGCATGTGGAGGCGGCCATCTTCGAGGGTTATGACGGGCCCAGGCCCGCCATCGAACGCGTCCGGTATCTGGCGGCCGGCCGCTCCGAAACCCGCGCGCTGATGGCCGAAGGCGGGCAAGCCGACCTGGCCTACGGCCTGGACCCGGCGAGCCTGGTGCGGCTGCGCAAGCGCGGCCAGGTACGGGTAGACACCGTCACGCTGCCGCGCACCGTGATCCTCAAGGTCAACGCCGGGCTGCCCGCGCTCGCGGACCTGCGCGTGCGTCAGGCGCTGAGCCTCGCGATCGACCGGGCCGGCATCGCCAAGGCGCTGCTGCGCGACCCCGAGCTGGCGGCCACGCAGCTCTTTCCGCCCACCATGAAAACCTGGCACAACGGCGCGTTGCCGCCGTTGCGGCAAGACCCCGAAGCCGCCGCGAGGCTCCTGGCCGAAGCCGGCTGGCGGCGCGCCTCCGACGGCCTGCGCGACGCGTCCGGACAGCCGCTGCGCCTTGCGCTGCGCACCTTTCCCGACCGGCCCGAGCTGCCGCTCATCGCGTCGGCGCTGCAGGAGCAATGGCGGCAGGCCGGCATCGCGGTGCAGGTCAGCATCGGCAACTCTGGCGACATTCCGCTGGGCCACCGCGACGGCAGCCTGCAACTGGGCCTGGCCGCGCGCAACTACGCGACCGTGCCCGATCCCACCGGCACGCTGATGCAGGACTTCGGCACGTCGGGCGGCGACTGGGGCGCCATGGGCTGGCGCAGCGATGCGGTCGCCCGCGCGCTGGCCGAGCTGTCGCGCGGCGCTTCGTCGGCCGAACGCGCCGCGGTACTGCGAACGCAAGTGACCACGGTGCTCCAGGCCGAGCTGCCGGTGATTCCCGTCACCTGGTACCGCCAGCAAGTGGCCGTGGGCCGGCGCATCGAGGACGTCAGCCTCGATCCGCTGGAACGCTCCTACCGCCTCACCGCCGTGAGGTGGCGCACATGAACGACAGCATCGACAACATGAACCCCCAAGCCTCCCGCCAACGCACCGCCTGGACCGCCATGCTGCTGCGCCGCGCCTTCCAGATCGTCGCGCTGGGCCTCCTGGTGGGCACCGTGTGCTTCTTCATGGCCCGGTCGCTTCCGGGCGACATGGCCACCCGCATCGCCGCGGGGCGCTACGGCTACGACCTGGTGAACAACGCGGCGGCCGATGCCGTGCGCCTCGAACTCGGACTCGACCGGCCCCTGTGGCTCGCACTGCTGCACTGGTGGGGAGAAATCGCGCGGCTCGACCTGGGCACCTCGCTGGTCACCGGCCATGCGGTGTGGCTGGAGGTGGCGCATCAGCTGGGCGCCACCATCGAACTGGCGGTGGCGTCGGTGTTCGTCGCGGCGGTCGTCGGCCTTCCGCTGGGCATCTGGTCGGGCCTGCATGCGGGCGGATGGATCGACCGCCTCACGCTGGCGCTGGCCGTGGTGCTGCGCGCGGTGCCGCCCTTTCTGCTCGCCGTGCTGCTGATGGTGGTGGTCGCGGTGCGGCTCGGGGCCGTGCCGGTGGCGGGCGACGACCACGGCGGCAGCCTGCTCCTGCCTGCGCTGACGCTGGGCCTGGGGCTGGCCGCGGGCCTGGCGCGCGTGGCCCGCTCGGCCATGCGCGAGGCGGCGGCTTCGGCTTCTTTCGAATTCGCCCGCACCAAGGGACTGAGCGACCGGCAGGCGCTGATCCGCCACGGCCTGCGCCAGGCGGCCACGCCGGTGGTGGCCTACCTCGGCGTGCATGCGGTGTTTCTGGTCGAAGGCGCGGTGGTGGTCGAAACCCTGTTCGCGTGGCCCGGCATCGGCCATGCGCTGGTGCATGCGGTGTTCGGGCGCGACGTGCCGATGATCCAGGGCGCGGCCTTGTGCATGGGCGTGTTGTTCGTGGCGTTCAACCTGCTGGTGGACGCGGCCTGCCTCGCGCTCGACCCGCGTCGGCGCATGGGAGCCAGCGCATGAACGGCAGCCTCATCGACATGCCCAGCCTCGCCGAACGCGGCGCGCGCCGCACGGCCAACCGCCGCCGTGCAGGCCTTGGCATCCTCGCGCTGGTCGCGGTGTTTTCGCTGTTCGGCCCCGAGCTCATCGGCATCGACCCCGCCCGCCAGACGCTCGCCGACACGCTGCAGCCGCCCGGTGCCGCGCACTGGCTGGGCACCGATGTGCTGGGCCGCAGCGTGCTCGCGCGCCTCGCGCATGCGGCCCGGCTGTCGCTGGGCCTGGCCTTGCTCGCGGCCCTGACCGCCGCCGTTCCCGGCGTGCTGCTGGGCGTGGCCGCGAGTTGGCGCGGCGGGCGCACCGAACGTGCGCTGGTCATGCTGGCCGACGCCGTGCTCTCGGTGCCGGGCCTGCTGCTGGTGCTGCTGTTCGCCGCGCTGGCGCCGGGGCGGCACTGGGCGTTGTACATCGGCCTGTCGCTGTCGCTGTGGGTCGAATACTTTCGCGTGTGCCGCGCGGCGAGCCGGCAGGTGCTCGCGGGCGACGCGGTGCAGGCCTCGCGCCTGCTCGGCTTCGGCGCGGGCTATGTGCTGAAGAGGCACCTGTTGCCCGCGCTCGCGCCCGTGCTGGCCACCCTGCTCGCCTTCAGCGCCGCGCAGGCGGTGCTGGCGCTGGCCGCGCTGGGCTTCATCGGCGTGGGGCTGCAGCCGCCTACGCCTGAACTGGGATTGATGATGACGGAGTTTCTCCCCCACTACGAAGAAGCGCCCTGGCTCATTGCGGCGCCCGTGGCGCTGCTGATGGCGGTGGTGCTCGGCATGATGCTGCTGGCCGGCGACGGAGAAACGGCATGAGCGCTTCCGTTCTGCTCGCGGCCGACAACCTCGGCGTGCACGTCGGCAACAAGGCCTTGCTGCGCGACGTGTCCTTCAGCCTGCGCCCCGGCGACGTGCTCACCCTGCTCGGCGAAAGCGGCGCCGGCAAATCGCTGCTCGCACAGGCCGTGATGGGCAATCTGCCGTCCGCATTGCGCGCCAGCGGCAGCGTCACGCTGGACGGCACACAAAGCCGCGCCGACGACGCCCGCGCGCGACGCCCGCGCTGGGGACGCACGCTGGCGCTGCTGCCCCAGGAGCCCAGCCTTGCGCTCGACCCGCTGATGCGCATCGCGCCGCAGCTTTCGGAAACGCACGAGCTGGTGCGCGGCGCTTCATTCGACGATGCGGAGGCCGCGGCCCTGCGCGACCTCCAGGCCGCGGGCCTGCCGGCGTCCGCGCGGCAATACCCGTGGCAGCTCTCCGGCGGCATGGCGCAGCGCGCCGCCGCCGCCGTGGCGTGCGCGGGCGGCGCGCGCATCCTGCTGGCGGACGAACCTACCAAGGGCCTGGACGCGCATTGGCGCGACCACACCGTGGCGATGCTGCAAGGCGTGCAGCGCGGCGGCGGCTGCGTGGTCGTCATCACGCACGACCTGCGCGTGGCGCAAGCGCTCGGAGGCCAGCTCATCGTGCTGTGCGCCGGCGATGTCGTGGAGCGCGGCGATGCCCGCGCGGTGCTGGCCGACCCGCAGCATGCGTTCACGCGGCGGCTGGTTGCGGCCGATCCGGCGCGCTGGCCCCGACGCGCTTCAGCCGCAAAAGCCCATGCGGCCGATTCAACAGATGCGCCGGTCCTCAGCGCACAAGGCCTCTCCAAAGGCTTCGGCGGCAAGCCGCTCTTCGACGGCCTCGATGTGCAGATCCGCGCCGGCGACCGCTTCGTGGTGCAGGGCGCGAGCGGCACCGGCAAGAGCACGCTGGGCAACGTGCTGCTGGGCCTGATGCCGGCCGACCGCGGCACGGTCCGCCGCGCAGCCGGCCTGCATGCCACGGCTTTCCAGAAGCTTTACCAGGACCCCGTTGCCTCGTTCGCGCCGCAGGTCAGCCTGGCGCAGTCGCTGCGCGACGTGGCAGCGCGCCATCGCTGCGCATGGCCAGAGGTGTTGCGGCTGCTCGACCGCATGGGTGTGCCGCACGAACTGCTGGCGCGACGGCCCGCGCAGGTGTCGGGCGGCGAGCTGCAACGCGTCGCGCTCGCGCGTGTGCTGACTGTGCAGCCCGCCCTGGTGTTCGCCGACGAGCCCACCTCGCGGCTGGACCCCGTGTCGCAGCAGGAAGCGATGGCCGTGCTGCTCGATGCGCTGGACGAGCGCGGCGCGGCGCTGATGCTGGTAACGCACGACGACGACATGGCGAATGCCGTCGCCACGCAGCGCTGGCATATCGTGCAGGGCGGCGTCAGTCTTCCCGCACCAGCACGTCCCCTTCGAAGCGATACCTGAAGCTGAACCACTTCTTGGTTTCCGATCCGGTCTCGATGCGAAACGCCGTCATCAGCCGTTCGCCGTCGGTCTTCAGGTAGATCGCGCCGTACACCTCGACGTTGCTGCGCGCAAGCGCCTGCACGTCGGCCTTGACGCTGGCCTTCAGTTGTTCGGCCTGCGCGGGCGCCAGCGTGCCCGCGGCCAGCTTGTCGATGCTGGCCAGCAGCTTGCCGACCGCGCCCGGGTCTTCGCGCTCGCGCGAGGAGCGCTGCAGTTCCGTCGACAGGATCACCGGCGCGCCGCCACGGCCGAAGCGCCCCAGCCGACCCAGCAGGTCGGGCCTGGAGTGAACGTGCCCCTCCTCGTCGCCCGACGAAATGATGAAGGCCGCAGGATTCACCGCATCCAGAAACGCATCCGTCACCTTCTCGGAGCCGTGGTGGCATGACTTCATCACGTCCGACCTGAAGGTGTCGCGCGCCTTCGCCACCATGTCGTCGTAGGCCGGCGTGGCCGTCTTGGGGAACGGGCTTGTGTCCGTGTAGTGCTGCAGCAAGAACTTTTCGGCGCCCTCGTTCAGGTCGCCGCCGAACAGCACGCTGAACTTGCCGTACTGCAGCCGCAGGATGACCGAGTGGCCGTTCTTGGTTTCGTTGTAAGAGCCCAGCTGCCGCAGCGCAGGCTTGCCACCGGGCCCCTCTTCGACCACCGGCGCCAGCACCTGGATGGTGTAGCCGCGCTTGTCGGACGGGGCGAAGTCGGGCATCCACGCGGCGTCGTCTTCCATCGCCGCATGCTGCACCGAGAGCATGCGGATGTCGTGGATCTTCGGATTCGCGAGCGCGGCCTTCATGACCTGCGGAAACAGAAAATTGCTGCCGGCATTCGCAAAGATTTTCTTGACCGCTGCGTGGTCCACCGCCAGGTCGCCGATGTAGGCGAGCGAAGAGCCCGCCTTCTTCACCGGCTTGCCGCCCAGCTTTTCCCAGGTGCCCGCCACGGGCCGCTCCACCAGCCCGTTGTGATAGACCGTGCCGAAGCCGATGCCGGGGTCGGCAAACACGTCCTTGAAGCCGTAGTAGTGGTCCTGGTCGGGGTGCGTCATCACGGCGGCGGCAAAGTCGAAACCGCGATACGTTTGAAACCTGGCCGCGAGAAAGGCGCGCATGTTGCCGCCCTCGCCCGCATCGATGACCACGATGCGCTCCTGGCTGCCGGTCTCGGGCGAGATCAGCACCGCGCCGTCGCCCTGCCCCACGTCCAGAAAGATGATCTCCAGCGGCCGGCGCACGACCGTGTCTTCTTCGCGGATGTAGAGCGTGCGCCGCTTGGTCGGCGAGCGCGCGGCCCAGTCGATCTGCAGCCAGCCGTCGCCCGGATTGCTCTTGACCTTGAGGTAGTCGCCCCAAATCACCTCGCGAAATTTCTTCTTCCTGTCTTCTTCGTAGAGATGGATGGGGCTGCCGTCCGTGCGCAGGCTGACGAATCGATGGGCCATGGATGGGTGCTCCTCGCTCCGGCGGATGCCGCGGATTTGTGCGGCGGTTTTAGCAGGGCGGGGGTGGGGAGCGCATCCGCCAAAGGCGGTATGGCGGGGCGGAGGCAGAGGTGAGATCAGGCGGGTGGGTTCACTGGCCCGCATTGCCTAATTTCATTGAAAACCGGCATTTCATCAAATGTTGAAACTGATTATTTCAATGAAATTCTTGACAATTTCACCAGAAGAACTATCTTCAACAAATGCTGAAAACGTCAATTGCGATGAAAACTCGGGAGGAAGAAGCTGCGGCCGCTTTGCGCACAGTGCTTGAGCAAGTGCCAGCCATCACTGCCGTGGACATGCGATTCGAGCCCTTTGTCCATCGCGATGAAGTTGCCATAGCGGTGCACTTCAAGGTGAGCGGCAAGCCGCAAACCCTCGCCTGCGAGGTGAACGCCAGCGGACAGCCACGCCACGTTCGCAATACCCTGCTTCAGCTGCGCAACGCCCAGGCCCATCGCACACAAACACCGGCGGCAATACCCGTCCTCATCGCGCCGTACCTGTCGCCCGAAGCGCAAGCCCTGTGCAGGGAACAGGACGTGAGCTTCCTGGACCTGGAGGGCAATGTGCGCATCGTGTTCGACGGCATCTTCATCGAGCGCCAGGTCGCGAGCAAACCGGTGACCGAGCGGCGCGAGCTTCGGTCCATGTTCAAGCCCAAGTCCGCCCAGGTGCTGCGCGTGATGCTCCGAGACCCCGCCCGCGCATGGCGAGTGACTGAACTGGCTGAGGCGGCCGACGTGAGTCTGGGCCACGTCAGCAACGTGCGCAACAGCCTCCTCGACCGGGAATGGGCAAGCGTGTCCGACGCAGGCTTGTATCTCTCCGAGCCGGATGCCCTGCTCGATGACTGGCGGGGTGCCTACGAGCCACCTGCCGGCAAACGCCAGGGGTTCTACACGGCGCTGCACGGCAGCGCATTCGAGGATGCGGCGCGGCAGGTGCTGCGCGCCGAAGGCGAGGCGGGCCGGGCGGTCTTTGCCTCGTTCTCCGCGGCACACTGGCTTGCGCCGTACGGAAGAACGGGAACGCAGTATTTCCATGCAGACGAGCCGGGCCTGCAGCGGCTGGCGTCGGCGCTCAAGCTGTCCCCGGCGCTCAAGGGCGAAAACGTGGTCGTGAACGTCTTGAAAGAGCCTGGCCTGTTCCTCGATGCGGTGGAGCCAGCGCCCGGTGCGTTCTGCACCGGTGCGGTTCAAACCTATCTCGATCTTTCCAGCGCCGGCGAACGCGGGCGCGAGTCCGCCGACCATCTGCGGCAAGAGGCACTCCAATGGCTGAAATGACACCGGGCGAGGCGCAGTCCGCCGCCGACTACGACGATCGCACCACTGCTGCCGTGAAGGCCGTGCTGATTGAAATGGGCCAGATCCTCGGCAGCTTCAAAGGCAAATTCGCCATCATCGGCGGCGCTGTTCCGTGGCTCCTGCTGGAAAACAGCGACATGCCCCACGTCGGCACGATCGACGTGGATGTGGGCCTGGACGACAAGGCCTTGGGTGACGGCGAATACGCCCTGCTCATCGAGGCGCTGCTTGGGCACGGATACCACCAGGGCGCAGGCCTGCGCCGGTTTCAACTGGTGCGCGAGGTTGCAACGAGAGACGGCGGCGGCCCGATCAAGGTCGTCGTCGATTTCCTGATGCCAAGGGACGCCAGCATCGTCAAGAACGACCCGCCCTTGATCAGCAACTTTGCGGTGCAGAAAGCCGACGGCGCTGACCTGGCCACGCGCTTCTACCAAATGGTGGCGATCAGCGGGCCGATGCCCGACGGTGGCACCAACCGCGTCGAAATCGCGGTCTGCTCCATACCTGCCCTGCTCGCAATGAAGGGCTACGCAGTCAACGGGCGGTACAAACAGAAGGACGCCTACGACATCTACTACTGCGTTCGCAACTACGTCGGCGGCACCGAGGCCCTGGCCGAAGCGTGCCGCCCGCTGCTGGAGCATGCGAGCGGAGCGGCCGGGTTCGGCTTCATTGCACAGAAGTTCGACACGCCGGACGGCTTCGGACCGACGTGCGTGCGGCAGTTTGTCGAGGAGACCCAAGTGCTCGGCAATCGAAGCCCGGATCAGTGGCAGCAGGATGCGTTCGGGCAGGTCGATGCTTGGTTGCGGGCGTTGGGGGTGAGGCAGTGAGCGTTGAAGACGAACCATTGCTGCAGGAAGACGATCTGCTGCTCAGTGCGTGAAAGCGGCTACGGCCGTAGCTGGCCGAGCGAAGTAGCGCAATCGAACGCGCCGTCGAACCACGCAATCAAAGCGCGCGCGGACCGGGCCGAACACTCATGAAGCGGCCTTCGATGGACGGGCTGCAGCCGGGCCGCTCCAGGTCGAATCGCACCTGTCCTTGGTGCGCACGCGCGATGCCGTGCAGCAGCACTTGCCGGCGGACGCGCGACGGCGTCGCCTTTTTTCGCTCTTCGTGCAGGTCAGGTGCTTCGCGCACATCGTGGCGCTGCCTGGGGTCCACATGCACGGCCACGCGGTAGTGCTCGCCCGCCACTTCGCACACCACGATCAGCAAGGCCGCCGGCGCGGCGTCGGCCAGTTCCTCGAGGCTCAACGCCACGAACTGCCCGATGCGCGCCGCATCGCCGAAGCAGTCGCCCTCGCCCAGCCGGTCGTGCTCGTACACGGTGTTCGCGCGCGAAGGCATCACGGCGTCGATGGTCTGGCGGACCACGGCGTGCAGCGAAAAGCGGCTTGCCGAAATGCCGATGTCGCGGCCCGCCGCCAGCCGCGACAGGTCGGCCACTTCTTCGGCCCGCTCGTGGGCGCGCAGCGCGGCGCTGTCCACATGCGCGAGCACGCCGCCCAGATCCTGCGTGTCGCCGCGCCGATGGAGCAGTTCCACGCCCAGCCGGATGGCCGAGAGCGAGTTGCGTACGTCGTGCATGGCGGCATCGATGAGCTTGTCCAGGCCGGGCGCGGGCAACTGCGGCTCGGCGGCCTGGGGCGGGCACGAGTCCTCACGCGGTTTTGGATTTGGCATGGGCGGTGTGGTGGGTGTGGCGGTCGATGAATGTCTCCCGCCATAGGCCGTCTTGGACGCGGACAACGCGAACGGGTTCAAAACAGCCGATTTGCCGACGTGTCGATGCTGCAGCAGCGCAGGCGGAGGTGTTGTCGGGGTTTGCGGCTTGGGCTGTAGGTGCAGGCCGCAGCGGAAGCGAAGACCGGTTGTCCATGCACTCGCCGTGGTCTTCAAAAAATACATCTTCGACTCAATTTAGATATATCTAGAATTAACTCCGATACGCACTTTCAAGGACGCCACCATGAAGCATCTGCACGCTGACCGCCATCACCACCACCACTGCCGTGCCGCGCGCGGCGAGCACGACGACGGGTTGTCCGGAGGCCGGGGCCGCCATGGCGGCGGCGGCGGCGGCGATTTGGGCGAAGACCGCATGCACGGCGGCCGAGGCGGTCGCGGTGGCGGACGCGTCTTCGGCCATGGCGGCCTGCGCTTTGTGCTGCTGCAGCTCATCGCCGACAAGCCTTCGCACGGCTACGAACTCATCAAGGCGATCGAAGACCGCCTGGGCGGCAGCTACGCGCCCAGCCCCGGCGTGGTGTACCCCACGCTCACCTTGCTCGAAGAGCTGGGCTACCTGAGCGTGGAAGTGGCCGACAACGGCGGCCGCAAGCGCTACAGCATCACCGCGAGCGGGCAGGAGTTTCTGGCCGCCAACCGAGAAACGGCCGACGCCATGATGGCCCGCATGACGGGCGGCGTGGACGGCGCAGGCCCGCGCGGCGGACGCCCGCCGCAGGTCACGCGCGCCATCGAAAACCTGAAGCTCGCCATGCGCATGCGCCTGACGGGCACGCCCCTCACCGAACAACAAGCCCACGAATTCGCCGCGGTGCTCGACAGCGCCGCTCAACAGCTAGAGCGCATCTGAACTTCTTCTTTTGACATGACCGACTTCACAACCACCACTTCCAACATCCCCGACCGTACGCCGCGCCGCGTGCGCCACGAGCTTCGCTTTCGCCAGCTGACGGTGAAGACGGTGCAGCGTGTCACGCCGCACCTCATCCGCATCGTGCTCACGGGCGACGACCTGGCGGGGTTCACGAGCCCGGGCTTCGACGACCACGCGAAGATCTTTTTTCCCGATGCGGCCACCGGCAAGCTCACGCTGCCGACCGCCGGGCCCGACGGCCCCGTCTGGCCCGCGAGCGGCCGCCCGACGATGCGCGACTACACGCCGCGCCGGCACGACGCGCAAGCCAACACGCTGGAGATCGACTTCGCCCTGCACGACGCCGGCCCCGCCACCCAATGGGCCGAGCAGGCCAAGCCCGGCGACACGCTGGGCGTGGGCGGGCCGCGCGGCTCGTTCATCGTGCCGACCGCGTTCGACTGGCATCTGCTGATCGGCGACGACACGGCGTTGCCGGCCATTGCACGCCGCCTGGCCGAGCTGCCGGCCGGTGCGCGGGTGGTGGTGCTGGCGGAGGTCGATGGCGAAGCCGATCAGATTCCGTTCGAGACGCAGGCCGAGCTCACGCTGCAGTGGGTGCATCGGCGCGGGGCCGAGCCGGGGGTGAGCCCGGTGCTGGTCGATGCGCTGCGCGCACTGACGCTGCCGGCGGGTGACTTCCATGCATGGGTGGGGTGCGAGTCGGCGATCGCCAAGGCCCTGCGCGCGCATCTGGTGGGCGAGCGCGGCGCGAATCCGAAGTGGATACGGGCGTCAGGCTATTGGCGGCGCGGCACTGCGGCCACGCACGATTCGCACGACGAGTAAGCGCTTCGGTTTTTTCTTGCTCCTTCCCCTCCCGGGGGAAGGCTGGGATGGGGGCAAGCGGCCTTTGAAAGCCTGCGGTGATAGACACGCCGCGAGCCCCCCACCCCAACCCTCCCCCGGGAGGGGAGGGAGAAAGACCAACTCACAGCCAGCCGGCGCGCCTGAACCTGTAGTACAGGTAGCTGCAAGTCGTCACGATCAGCCCCAGCGCCACCGCATACCCGTACCTGAATTTCAGCTCCGGCATGTGCTCGAAGTTCATGCCCCAGATGCCTGCGAACGCGGTGCACACCGCGAAGATGCTGGCCCAGGCCGCCAGGCGCTTGGTGACTTCGCTCTCTTCGATGGTGACCATCGACAGGTTCACCGAAATCGCCGTGCCGATGGTGTCGCGCATCGCGTCGATCGAGCCGTTGATGCGGCCCAGGTGGTCGCCCACGTCGCGAAAGTACTCCTGCGACCCCATGCACACATGCGGCACGCGCCCGCCGTACAGCCTGCTCGCCGCCTCGACCAGCGGCGCCACCGCGCGCTTCAGGATCATGCTGCGGCGCTTCAGGTCGTACAGCTGCTTGATCTTGTCGCGCGCCGCGCCGCTCTGGGCAAAGATCTGCTGCTCGATGGCTTCCAGCTCCACTTCGAGCGCGTCGATCACGGGAAAGTAGCGGTCGACCACCGCGTCCATCAGCGCATACAGCACAAAGCCAGCGCCGTTGCGCAGCAGATCGGGCTCGCGCTCGCAGCGCTCGCGCACGCCCAAAAATCCCTGCTGGCTGCGGTTGCGCACCGACAGCACGTAGTTGCGGCCCACAAAGATGTCGACCTCGCCCACGTTGGTGCAGTGCTCGCCTTCGGGCGAGGGCTCCACCAGGTGCATGACCACGAAGAGCGAGTCGCCGTATTCCTCGACCTTGGGCCGCTGATGGCCGTGGTGGGCGTCTTCGACAGCCAGCGGGTGCAGGTTGAACTCGGCCTGCATCTCGGCCAGCTCTTCGGGTGCGGGGTCGCTCATCGCGACCCAGACGAAGCAACCCGGGCGGGTGATGTACTCGCTGATGTCCTCGACGGCAATGTCGGCGAGCTTGGCGCCGTTTTCGTAGGCCACGCAGTTGATCAGCATGGGAGTTCGTCCGGGTTCAGTCTTGGGGATGGGTCTGTGCCAGCTGGGCGGTGGCGGCCAGCGAGGACTCGATGGCCTGCGTTTCGCTGCGCAAGAGCGCAAGGCCTTTTTCAGCGAACGCAGCGTGGCTTGCCACATTGGCCCACAGGCTCACGGCGGCTTCGGCGCAGGTGAGCGATGTGAATCGGATGCGGCCCTTGGCCAGCGCGATGAAGCGCTGTTCGCGCAGCGGGTCGGCCCGGTCCCACGCGCCGCCGATGAGCACCCGCTTGCCGCGCTTGATGCGGGGTTCGCGCTCGGCAAAGAACGGCAGCTTTGCGGACACCCAACCCAGCAGGCCGCTGTTGAGCGCGGTGTCGAAGGCGGAGGGGCCGGGGTGTGCTTTTGCGTACTCGCGCAGGGTGCCCAGCTGGTAGAGCACCGGGTCCTTGGGGCCGGCCGCGCCGCCCTCGACGGGCCGGATGACGGACGGGTTGCTGTTGCTGCCCGTGCGGCCCTCGGGACGCTTCGACTTGCGCAGGTCCGCGAGTTGGGCCGGCGATATGCAGAGGTAGAGGGCTGCGAGCTCCGCGGGCAAGGTGGCGGAGTCCGGGAGCGCGTTCGCTTCAGGGCCTTTGATTTCTTCCGGGGGGGCCATGGGCGCCTTGGTTTTCACGCGGGGTTTGCGCCGGGGGATTTTAGAGCGGGGGGTGTGGGTCATCGGGATCGAGACGGCACTCAGCTGGGCGAACCCATTCGGGCCTTGTCGACAATGCGAAATCAAAAAAAGGGGGGAGCCATTGCGCGCAGGTCGCATTTGGTTTCGCGTATAAAATCTTATACAAAATGGCGTGTCGATGGATGAGAAGGAAATCCGGTGGGTAGGGTCTTCGTATATGGATCTGCTGGCCTTTCCCATGGAACCGCGCCGTGCGGCCGGTTTCGAATTGGGGAAAGTGCAAGCAGGACTGGACCCAACGGACTGGAAGCCATTCAACGATGTGGGACCGGGCACGCAGGAAATCAGGCTCAGAGATACGAGCGGCATCTATCGCGTGATGTACGTTGCCAGATTCGACGAAGCGATCTACGTCCTGCATTGCTTCCAGAAGAAAACACAGGCGACCAGCCGGCAGGACAAGGCCATCGCCGAGGCGCGCTATCGCGCCACGATCGAGGAACGAAAGAATCGACCATGAAGACCGACACCGCCATCCGCCACGTCACCAAGCCGGGCGCCAATCTCTTCCTCGAACTGGGCTTTCCGCCCGCCGAGGCCAAACGCTTGCAGGCGGCGTCGCAAAAAGAGATCAACGACACGCGGCTGCTGAAACAGCAACTCACGGAAGCGTTGTCGGCCTGGATCGCGGAGCATCACCTGAAGCAGGCCGAAGCGGCTGAAATCCTGATGGTGTCCCGCCCTCGGGTGTCCGACGTGGTGAACAGGAAGACAGCCAAGTTCACCATCGACACGCTGGTTGAAATGCTCAGCCGGATCGGCAAGCCGGTGAAGCTGGTTGTCGGCTGAGTCCTGCCCGTCCCCGATAATCCCCCGAGTGAAAACAACGCCTGCCACCCCCACCCCCTCGACCAGCGACTTCTCCGGGCACACGCCGATGATGGCGCAGTATTTAGGCCTGAAGGCGGACCATCCGGACACCCTGCTCTTCTACCGGATGGGCGATTTCTACGAGCTGTTCTGGGCCGATGCCGAAAAGGCAGCGCGCCTGCTCGACATCACCCTCACCCAGCGCGGCCAGTCGGCCGGGCAGCCCGTGGTGATGTGCGGTGTGCCCTTTCATGCGGTCGATACCTACCTCGCGCGGCTCATCAAGCTGGGCGAATCGGTCGCCATCTGCGAGCAGGTGGGCGAAGTCGGCGCGAGCAAGGGGCCGGTGGAGCGCAAGGTGATGCGGGTGGTCACGCCCGGCACGCTGACCGACTCCGAACTGCTGAGCGACAAGAGCGAATCGCTGCTGCTCGCGGTGCATGCAGGCACGCGCAATTTCTGCGGGCTCGCGTGGCTGAGCGTGACGGGCGCCGAACTGCGACTGGCCGAGTGCCCGGCCGATGCGCTCGAAACCTGGATCGCGCGCATCGCGCCCAGCGAACTGCTCTACAGCGCCGAAGTGACGCCCGCGTTCGAGCAGCGCCTGAAGGCCGCGCGTGCGGCCACGCCGTTCACGCTGTCGATTCGCCCCGCATGGCAGTTCGACGGCGGCCTGGGCGAGCGCAAGCTCAGCGAGCAGATGGGCAGCAACAGCCTGGCCGCCTGGAACGCCGAATCGCTCACCAACGCACACGCTGCAGCGGCCGCGCTGCTGGGCTATGCCGAGCACACGCAGGGCCGTGCGCTCTCGCACGTGCAGCGCCTGTCGGTCGAGCGCGACGGCGACCTGATCGAGCTGCCGCCCACCACGCGGCGCAACCTCGAACTGGTGCAGACGCTTCGCGGCGAAGACGCACCCACGATGTTCTCGCTGCTCGACACCTGCATGACGGGCATGGGCAGCCGCCTCGTCAAGCGCTGGCTGCTCTCGCCGCGCCGCGACCGCAGCGAGGCGCAATCGCGGCTCGAAGCCATCGGCGCGCTGCAGTCCACGGTGCTGGGCGGCACGGCCGCGCCGTGGCGCACGCTGCGTGAGCAGCTGAAGAACACGAGCGACGTGGAACGCATCGCGGCCCGCATCGCACTGCGCCAGGTGCGCCCGCGCGAACTGCTGGCGCTGCGCCTTGCGCTCGACAAGGCCGAGCAACTGGCACCGATTCTTCCGGCATCCGCCCCGCTGCTGGCCCGCATCGCCGAACGGCTCGCGCCGCCGCCGGGCTGCGCCGACCTGCTCACGAGCGCGATCAAGCCCGACCCGTCGGCGCTGGTGCGCGACGGCGGCGTGATCGCCACCGGCCACGACGCCGAGCTCGACGAGCTGCGCGCCATCAGCGAGAACTGCGACGACTTTCTGCTGAAGCTCGAAATCAGCGAGCGCGAGCGCACCGGCATCAGCAACCTGCGGGTGCAGTTCAACCGGGTGCACGGCTTCTACATCGAGGTGACGCAAAGCGCGCTCTCCAAGGTACCCGACAACTACCGCCGCCGCCAGACGCTGAAGAATGCCGAGCGCTTCATCACGCCCGAACTCAAGGCTTTCGAAGACAAGGCACTGAGCGCGCAAGACCGCGCACTCGCCCGAGAGAAGTGGCTCTACGAACAACTGCTCGATGCGCTGCAGCCCTCGGTGCCCGCGCTCACGCAGCTGGCCGGCGGCATCGCGACGCTCGATGCGCTGTGCGCGCTGGCCGAGCGCTCGCACACGCTGCATTGGCGCGCGCCGACCTTCGTGTCGCACCCTTGCATCGAAATCCAGCAGGGACGTCATCCGGTGGTCGAGGCGCGGCTGGCGGAGAAGTCGTCGGGCGGCTTCATCGCCAACGACACGCAACTCGGCCCGCAGCAGCGCATGCAGGTCATCACAGGCCCGAACATGGGCGGTAAATCGACCTACATGCGGCAGGTGGCGATCATCGTGCTGCTGGCTTCCATCGGCTCGCACGTGCCGGCGGCCGCCTGCAGGCTCGGGCCCATCGACGCGATCCACACCCGCATCGGCGCGGCGGACGACCTGGCGAATGCGCAGTCGACCTTCATGCTCGAGATGACCGAGGCCGCGCAGATCCTGCACAGCGCCACGGCGCAATCGCTGGTGCTGATGGACGAAATCGGCCGCGGCACCAGCACCTTCGACGGCCTGGCGCTGGCCGCCGGCATCGCGGCGCAGCTGCACGACCGCAGCAAGGCCTTCACGCTGTTTGCCACCCACTACTTCGAGCTGACCGAGTTTCCGGCCACGCACCATGGCGCGGTGAACATGCACGTGAGCGCCACCGAGGCGGGCCGCGACATCGTGTTCCTGCACGAAATGCAGCCGGGCCCGGCCAGCAAGAGCTACGGCATCCAGGTGGCGCGGCTCGCGGGCATGCCGGCGGCGGTGGTCAACCATGCGCGCCAGGCGCTGGAAGCCCTCGAATCGCAGCATGCGCAAACGCGCGCACAGGTGGACCTGTTCGCCCCTCCTCCGGTGGCCGAGACGCCGCTGAGCAGCGCCGTAGAATCCGCCCTGGCCGCGCTAGACCCCGACACCATGAGCCCGCGCGAGGCCCTCGACGCGCTCTATGCCCTCCAGAAACTGAACACGCGTGAACGCAGCACCGCCTGAGCGGGCCTGATTCATGCGAGACGAACTCATGACTTATTGCGTAGGCATCAAACTCAACGCCGGCCTGGTGTTTCTCTCCGACTCGCGCACGAATGCGGGCGTGGACCACATCAGCACCTTCCGCAAGATGATCGTGTACGAGCAGCCGGGCGACCGCGTGATGGTGCTGCTGTCCTCGGGCAACCTGAGTATTTCGCAGTCGGTGCGCGAAATCCTGCAGATCGAGGAGCTGCGCGAAACCCGTGAAGACGGCTCGCAGGGCGACCCGATCACCATCTGGAACGCCAAGAGCATGTTCGACGCCGCCCGCGTGCTGGGCTCGGCGGTGCGCCATGTGTACGACCGCGACGCCGAGGCGCTGAAGCACGCGGGGCTGGACTTCAACGTGTCCTTCATCTTCGGCGGGCAGGTCAAGGGCGAGGGCATGCGCCTATTCCTTGTCTACGCCGCGGGCAACTTCATCGAGGCGACCACCGAAACGCCTTACTTCCAGGTGGGCGAATCGAAGTACGGCAAGCCGGTGCTCGACCGGGTGCTCACGCCCGAAACCCCGCTGGACGAAGCGGCCAAGTGCGCGCTGGTGTCGATGGACTCGACGATGAAGTCGAACCTGTCGGTGGGCCTGCCGCTCGACCTCGTGGTGTACGAAGCCAACAAGCTCGAGACCGACCGCGTGATCTGCATCGACGCCGACAACCCCTACTACCGCATGATGCACAACAGCTGGGGCCAGAAGCTGCGCGAGGTGTTCGACAGCATCGAAGACCCGGTGTGGGACGACTCGGCCACCGAGCATCCGCTGAAAATGCCGGCCACGCGGCACAGCGCGCTGCGCAAAATTTCCACGCCCGACGAAAAGCTCATCTGAAAAGATGATGCCCCCCGGCTTGCCACTGCGTGTGCTTCTCCACCCCCCGAGGGGGAGGCTCGGCCGCCTTGGGGCGGCCCGGCGGCGGCCTTGATGCCGCCCATCGTCTTCTCGCACGGCAACAGCTTTCCGGCGAGCACCTACCGCGTCGTTCTCGACAGCCTGCGCAACCGCGGCTTCGAGGTCGATGCCATCGAGAAATTCGGGCACGACCCGAAGTACCCCGTCACCGACAACTGGCCGCACCTGGTGCAGCAGCTGGCCGACTTTGCCCAGGTGCATGCCGACCGCGCGGGCGGGCCGGTGTTCCTGGTCGGCCATTCGCTGGGCGGATTTTTGAGCCTGATGTGCGCCGCCCTGCACCCGGCGCTGGCACGCGGCGTGGTGCTGATCGATTCGCCGATCCTCGGCGGCTGGCGCGCGAACACGCTCAACGTGGTCAAGCGCACGCCGCTCATGAAGAGCATTTCGCCGGGCGCTATCAGCCGCAAGCGCAAGAACAGCTGGGCACACCGCGAGGCGGTGTTCGAGCACTTCCGCAGCAAGAAGGCCTTTGCGAAGTGGGACGAGCAGGTGCTGCACGACTACATCGACCACGGCACCTTCGACGGCATCGCCGCGGGCGAGGACAGCCGCGAACTGAGCTTCGACCGCGACGTGGAAACCGCGATCTACAACACCCTGCCCCACAACCTGGCCGCGCTGCTGCGCAAGCACCCGCTCAAGTGCAAGGCGGCGTTCATCGGCGGCCGGCAGTCGGCCGAGATGAAGCGCGTGGGCATGGCGATGACCGAGCAGGTGACCAAGGGCCGCATCGCGATGCTCGACGGCACGCATCTCTTTCCGATGGAAAAGCCGCTGGCCACGGCGGCGGCTGTCGAAGCGGCGCTACGCAACTTCCTGTGAGGCTGGGCGGCACGCGATGCCGTCGCCGACCCGCAGCCAACCACCCCGAAGCACCCGCGCCGTCACGCCGCCATGGCCGCGCATGGCGTTGTAGCCGCCGGGGCCCAGCAGTTCCTCCATGCGCGAGCAGGGCTCGCAAGGGCCGCTGATTTCGAGCAGCACCTCGGCCCCGATGGCCAGCACCAGCGGCTGGTCGCGAAACAGCGCACGCGCCGCCAGCAGGTTCAGGCCCGAAACGACGAGGTTGCGGCGCAGCCCTTCGGCCTCCACCTGCGCACGGCCGGTGAGCGCGGCGATCACGGGCAGGTGCTCCTGCTGGATCAGCGAAACCTGCCGCTTGCCGCCCGGGCGCGCGGCGCTGCTGCTGCGGTCGCCTTCGAGCCCGCGCCCCTGCACGGCGACTGCGTCTTTCACCGACAGCACGGGCGCGCGCCGCGCGGGGCGCAGCAAGATGGCGTCGAGGCGGCCGGGCCGGGCGAATTGGCGGGTCAGTTCGTGGAGATCGGGCATGCGGGGGATTGTGCTTGGGACTTTTTTTTGCACCCCGTTGTCGGCCAGGCGGATACTCGTTCGTCCTTGGTTGGGGCCACCACGAAAGACGGAACCCGCCGCACATGACCGACATGTCCTGGATCGCCACCACGCTCACCGCCTCGCGCCCGCGCGCGGTGGCGGCGCTGCTGCGCTACTTTCGCGACCTCGACACGGCCGAGGAGGCCTTTCAGGAAGCCAGCCTGCGCGCCCTGCAGCACTGGCCGGGCGGCGGCCCGCCGCGCGACGCGCTGGCCTGGTTGATCTTCGTCGGCCGCAACGCCGCGCTGGACGAAGTGCGCCGCCGCAACCGGTACGACGCGCTGCCCGAAGACGAAGCCGGCATCGGCGGTTCAAGTGATGTCGACGATGCCGAAGCCCGCCTCATCGAGCAGCTCGACCATGCGCACTACCGCGACGACGTGCTGCGCCTGCTGTTCATCTGCTGCCATCCGGCGCTGCCGCTGACGCAGCAGATCGCGCTGGCGCTGCGCATCGTCTCCGGGCTTTCGGTGCAGGAGATCGCGCGGGCCTTCCTGGTGGGCGAGAGCGCGATGGAGCAGCGCATCACACGCGCCAAGAAACGCGTTGCCTCGGCCGGCATTGCCTTCGATGCGCCCGGCGCGCAAGAGCGCGGCGAGCGGCTGGCCGCGGTGCGCACCACCGTCTACCTGCTGTTCAACGAAGGCTATGCGGCCAGCGGCGGCACCGAGCATGTGCGCGCCCCGCTGTGCGAGGAAGCCATACGCCTGGCGCGCCTGCTGCGCGAGCTGTTTCCCGACGATCCCGAGCTGATGGGCCTGAGCGCCCTGCTCCTGCTGCAGCATGCCCGCGCCGGCGCCCGGCTCGATGCAGAGGGCATGGTGGTGCTGCTCGAAGACCAGGACCGCAGCCGCTGGCAGCGCACGCTGATCGACGAAGGTCTCGCGCTGGTCGAGGCCGCGCTGCGGCGCGGGCAGCCGGGGCCTTATCAACTGCAGGCCGCCATTGCGGCCATGCACGCGCAGGCAGCGCACGCGGCGGACACCGACTGGGCCGAGATCGACCGGCTCTATGCGGTGCTCGAAGTGCTGCAGCCCACGCCGGTGGTCACGCTCAACCGCGCGGTGGCGGTGGCCAGGCTGCGCGGGCCGGCGGCGGGGCTTTCGATGATCGGGCCGCTGGCCGGGCCGCTGTCGGCCTACTTCCATTTCCATGGCCTCAAGGGCGGGCTGCTGATGCAGTTGGGGCGCACGGAAGAGGCGCACGCCGCCTTCTCGCAAGCCCTCGCCCTCGCCCGCACCGCCGCCGAGGCGGCGCACATCCGCGGCCTGATCGACCGGCTGGCCGCGCCCGCTGCATCTTCCCTGGCGCCCTGAATTCCTGACGCCATCACCACCGAAGGACACCACCGATGCTCTATTCCATCCTCATCTACGGCAGTGAATCCGCCGTCGCCGCCTGGGACCCGGGCGTGCTCGACGAAATGCTCGAGCGGCATGCCGACCTGCGCGACGACCTGCAGGCCCAGGGCCGGCTGGGCACGGTGCTGCGCCTGATGCCCGGCACCGCCACCACGGTGCGCCGCCCGCGCGACGCCCATCCGCTGGTCACCGATGGCCCGTTCGCCGAAACCAAGGAGCAGCTGATGGGCATCTACATCGTCGACTGCGACACGCTCGCACAAGCGCACGACGCCGCCCGCCGGCTCGACTTCGAGGGCGCCACCTTCGAGATCCGGCCGATCACCTGGTACGACCCGGGCACGATCGCGGCGCGCATCCCGCAGGTCTGAGCGAAAAAAAAGCGGCGACGCTGTCGGGTGGCGCGGCCGCGCGCCGTCCTTGGTTCGAACGCCCTGCATGTCGCCGGGCGAAAACCAAGGAGCAGTTCATGTCATCGAATCCATTGCAGGACAAGCGCGCGGTCGTTCACGGTGCCGGCGGCGCCATCGGTGGCGCGGTGGCACGGGCTTTTGCGGCCGCGGGCGCGAAGGTGTTTCTTGCCGGCCGCACCCGCGCCCGGCTCGCTGCGGTGGCACAGGCCATCGCCGCGGGCGGCGGCTCTGCCGAGGTGGCGGTGGTGGACGCGCTGGACGAAGAAGCCATGCTGCGCCACGCCGCCGACGTGGCCGGGCGGGCAGGCGGCATCGACATCGCCTTCAACGCCGTGGGCGTGCTGCATGTGCAGGGCGTGCCGCTGTCGGCGCTTTCGCTGGCGGACTACTTTCTTCCGGTACAGACCTACACGCGCAGCAACTTCCTCACCGCCAGGGCGGTTGCGCCGCACATGGCGAAGGCCGGCGGCGGCGTGATCATTTCAGTGTCCACGCCAGCCTCCCGGATGACGGGGCCGGGCTACCTCGGGCACGCCGTGGCCTGCGCGGGCGTGGAGGCGCTCACGCACCACATGGCGGGCGAGCTGGCGGCCTTCAACATCCGCAGCATGTGCATCCGCTCGCACGCCATTCCCGAAGCCGCCGCGGCGGGCTCGCACAGCCGCGAGGTGTTTCGCCCGGTGGCCGAAAGCATGGGAATGACGGTCGAGGAGATGCTCGCGGCAAAGCCGGCCGGGTTGCTGGTGAAGCGGCTGCCATCGCTGGACCAGTTGGCGGGCGCGGCGGTGTTCGCGGCCTCGGCGCACGCCAGCGCAATGACCGGTGCGGTGCTCAACCTGAGCGGCGGTGTGACGCTGGACTGAGCGCCCCGCACGTCCACCAATCCCCCTGACGGCAATTGGGCGACTCGGTGATACAAAAAACAATATTCGGTAACAATCGCGTTCTTTCTTATAAGAAAAAACGTCCCACTGCGCCCTCCACCGAATCAGAATTCCGGCCGCATGCCCCATTCACAGATCGAAGACGTCGAAGCCGTCTCGTTGAGTCCCGCCCTGGTGGTCGAAGACGACCCGGCCATGCGCGAGCGGCTGGGCTATGTGTTGTCCACCCTGGGATGCGACGAGCCGCAGATTGCCTGGGCCGACAGCGTGGCCGCGGCCAAGGCGCTGCTGGACGCACGGTATTTCGGCGTGGCCCTGGTGGACATCGGGCTGCCGGACGGCAGCGGCGTGGAGCTGATCGACTGGATGCGCACGCACCACCGGCAGGTGCCCGCGGTGGTGATCTCGGCTTGGCGGACCGAAGAAGTGATCTTCGCGGCGCTGCGTGCCGGCGCCATCGGCTATTTGCTGAAGGAGCGCGACGATCTGGAGCTGAGCATCGCGTTGCGCAGTATCGAGCAGGGCGGCGCGCCCATCGATCCGGCCATCGCGCGCCGCATCCTCGGATGGCTCGCGGCGCAGCAGCCTTCATTGCCTGCGGTGCTGGCTGCCGATGCGCTGGCGCCGCCGCCCGTGGCGCTCACGCCCCGCGAACGCAAGATCCTGGAGCTGGTCGCGCAGGGGCTGAGCAACCGCGACATGGCCGATTCGCTGTCGATCTCCAGGCTGACGGTGGAGTGTCACACCAAGAACATCTACCGCAAGCTGGCCGTCACCTCGCGCACCGAGGCGGTTTATCAGGGACGAAAGCACGGGTTGCTGCCCTGAGCAGCGCATGTCCCGCTTCGTCGCCAGCGGAATGCCACAGCACGCACATCGGACGCCGGCCGGCGCACGCGCATGGCGGGTTGCGACCATGGGCGCCTTGGCCTTTTTTGTCACCCTCCTCCTTCTGGCCAGTCCCGCACTGGCGCAGCAGCCCTTTGCGCCCCCGTTGCACGTCGAAGCGGTGCGCGGCACCGGCTGGAACGAGACCGCCCCGCCGACCGACGGCTGGGTGCCCGCCGCGCTGCCCGACACCTGGGCCGAACGCTGGCCCGCGTTCGACGGCGTGGTCTGGTACCGGCTCACCTGGCAGCAGCCGCGGGAGGTGCAGGAGGCCGGCCTGCTGCTGCACTACCTCAACATGGCCGGCGAGGTGTCGCTCAACGGCACGGCGATCTCGCGCGACCGCAGCCTGGTCGAGCCGCTGACCCGCGCCTGGAACGTGCCGCGCTACTGGCTGCTGGCGCCGCCGCTGCTCCGGCCGGGCGCCACCAACACGCTGCTGGTGCGCGTGTCGGGCCTGTTCGCCTACCAGGCGGGTCTGGGGCCGGTGAGCCTGGGCACTCCCGCGGCCATGCAGGCCGGATACGCGCAGGAGCACCTGGTGCGCCGCGACCTGCAGGTGCTGGGCCTTGCGGTGAGCGCGGCGGTGTCGGCCTTCTTCGCCGCGCTGTGGGTGCTGCGCCGGCGCGAGACCGCCTACGGCTGGTTCGCGGCGATGTCGGTGCTGTGGCTGCTGTTCGGCTACAACCAGATCGCGACCAGCCCCTGGCCCTTTGCGAGCAACCACGGCTGGCAGGCGCTCAATACCTCGCTGTTTCTGGTCTTCTGCGTGTCGTACGTGGTCTTTGCGCTGCGCTTCTGCGCGCGCCGCATGCCCAGGCTGGAGGCCGCGGCCCTGGCGGTGGCGCTGGCCGGCGTGCTGGACCTCTGGCTTGCCGGCGGCGCGTCGCTGCCGGTGCATCGCGCCATCTGGACGCTGGTGGGCGGCCTCACCATCCTTGCGGTGAACGGCGCGGCGATCGCGCATGCCGTGCGCCATCGCACGAGCCCGATGCGCTCGCTCGCGCCTTTCATGGCGGTGTCGGCGGCTGCGGGCGCGCACGATCTGCTGGTGTTCACGCAGGTGATCGACAGCAACGTCTACTACACGACCATCTCGTCGTACCTGCTGCTGCTGGGCATGGCCTTGACCCTGGCCGCGCGCTTCGTACAGAGCTTGAAGCGCATCGAGAACTTCAACGCCGAGCTCATCGGCGAAGTGAACGCCGCCAAGGCCGAACTGGCCGCCACGCTCGCGCAGCAGCATGCGCTGGAGCTCGCGCATGCGCGCATCGGCGAGCGCGTGAACCTTGCGAGCGACCTGCACGACGGCTTGGGCGGCATGCTGGTGGGCAGCATCGCCACACTGGAGCGCGCGCCCGGCACGCTCTCGGCGCCCGAACTGCTCGCGATGCTCAAGAGCCTGCGCGACGACCTGCGGCTGATCATCGAGGCCACGGGCCGGCACGACGGCCCGCGCGCGTTCGGCGAACTGCTCGCGCCGCTTCGGCACCGCACCTCGCAGTTGCTCGACGCGAACGGCATCGACTGCCGCTGGCAGGTGTCGAACATCGAGACGCTGGAGCTGGCGCCCTCGCAGAGCCTGGAGCTGCTGCGCTTTCTGCAGGAGGCGCTGACGAATGCGCTCAAGCACAGCGCGGGCCGGCGCGTCGACGTGGCTGTGGTGCGCGATGACGCCCAACTGAAGCTCAGCGTGCGCGACGATGGCCGCGGCTTCGTGGTGGACAGCGACGACCCGGGCGCGGGCGCCGGCTTGCGCAGCCTGCGGGCGCGGGCGCGTCGGCTGGGGGCCGAGCTGCAGTTGCAGTCACGGCCCGGCGAAACGCAACTGACGCTTCAGATGCCGCTCCCCGGCGCGGGCTCAGCCGCCTGAGCGGCGCGCCGTCATTCCGCCCAGACCACCGCGCCGGTCCACGCCGTCACCAGCACCACGATGCCGAAGGCGATGCGGTACCAGGCGAAGGGAATGAAGTTGTGGGTGCTGATGAACTTCAGCAGCCAGCGCACGCACAGCCACGCGCTGATGAACGAGAAGACCAGGCCCACGGCGAACAGCGGAATGTCGGCCGCCGACAGCAGCGCGCGCTCCTTGTAGACGCTGTACACCCCGGCGCCGATCAGCGTGGGAATGGCCAGGAAGAAAGAAAAATCGGTCGCCGCCTGGCGCGAGAGCCCCAGCAGCATGCCGCCGATGATGGTCGAGCCGCTGCGGCTGGTGCCCGGGATCATCGCGAAGCATTGCACCAGGCCGACCTTGAGCGCGTCCCAGTGCGTGAGGTCGTCCACATGCTCGACGCGCACTGAACCGGGGGGCCGTTTCTCGGCCCACAGGATGATGAAGCCGCCGATGATGAAGGTGCTGGCCACCACGGTCGGAATGAACAGGTGCGCCTTGATGACCTTGCCGAACAAGAGGCCCAGCACCACCGCGGGCAGGAAGCCGATCAGGATGTTCAGCGCCAGGCGCTGCGCCTTGGGTTGCCGCGGCAGCGCCACGACGGTGGACTTGATCTTTTGCCAGTACACCAGGATCACCGCGAAGATCGCGCCGGTCTGGATGGCGATTTCGAACACCTTGCCCCGGTTGTCGCCGAAGCCGCCGAGCAGCGACCCCGCAAGAATCAGATGGCCTGTCGAAGAGATCGGCAGGAACTCGGTCAACCCCTCCACGATGCCCATGACGGCGGCCTTGACCAGCAAAACAATATCCACGCGTGCTCCTTCAAAGAAGGTCAATTATGGCGAGGGCACCGGTCAGCCCGGGTTCAGGGACTCTGGAGTACCGAATACCTAGTTTTAGGGATGGTCAGCGCGAACGCATCGACACATATTGCACGCTGACTGTTCATGCGCCCCAAGGAGTCCTGCCATGCCAACGTTCCCCCCTGCACAGGGGCACGCATCGACCGCCGACGATCTCGGCCAGGACCGCCGCAAGAATCCACTGGCCATCGAGCAGGAGCAGTGCGAATCCATGCGCCGCGTGGCCGAGGCCACCGGCGCGTCGGCCGGCGAACTGCGGCTGCTGATGCAGCGCCTGGTGGAGATCGACCGCACGGGCTCGAGCGCGGCCATCGTCGCGCAGGGCAACATCGCGGCCGACCGTATGGAAGCCGAGATCCGCTCCCTCGACCTGGGCAGCGGCGGCGCAGCCGACCCGCAGGCCGACGCCTGCCAGCGCATCGACCTGGGCCTGCTCGAGCCCCTGAACCCCGCGCACGACAAGAAGTGGTACGCGCGCTGGAAGTTCTGGAGCTTCATCCTCGGCGCGGCCGGCCCGGTGGCGGCGCTCACGCTGCAGGGCCTGGCGCTGCGGCCCAGCGAAGCCGGCGACGCACATGCCGACCTGGTGGCCAAGGCCCGCAAGGTGCTGGAGAGCTGGCGCCGCACCTCCGATCCGCTGTTCTGGACGGCGGTCGAGGCCTATGTGCGGCAACAGGGCTTTTCGCTGGAAACGCAGGCCTACCTGATGCACTGCATCGCCGCCGTGTTCAGCGGCGATGCGATGAAGCTGTCGAACGACCAGAGCGAGCAGCTCGCCGGCCTCCTGAACGATACCTACTGCGACGCGCTGGGCACGGCAGCCACGATGCCGTCGTCGGACATCTACCGCCGCCTGTCCGAAGGCCTGGAAGCGACCGATTGCGAAACAGGTGTGCGCCGCATGCTGGGCCGCAGCGATGCGGCGCAGATCGCGATGACCACGCTGGTCAACGCCATCGGCTACGGCGGCTCACACTGAGCGCCGCAGGGCGCGCACCGCACGGTCGACCGTTGGCGGAACCCCGCCCGAACGCAGGTGTCCAACCCCTGTCGCGGCGCCTTGTCGCGACAGGAGGTAATGACCATGAAGCAAGTGAAGCATTGGCAAGACCCAGTCAACGTCGTCGCCGGCGCCTGGCTGATCGTCTCGCCCTGGGTACTGGGCTTTCAGGGCATCGCGCCCGCCATGTGGGCCATGGTGGCAACCGGCATCGTGCTGGGCGCCGTGGCACTGGGGGCGACCTTCGTGCCGAAGCAGTGGGAAGAGTGGACCGAAGTCGCCCTCGCCGTCTGGCTGGCCGCATCCCCCTGGGTGCTGGGCTTTGCCGCGATGGAAGTGGCGGTGGCCAACGCGGTGCTGATGGCCGCGCTGATCCTGGTGCTCGCCCTCTGGGTGCTGGTGACCGACAAGGACTACCTTGGCGGAATGATCGACCGTCCGGCGCACTGAACGACTGCGCCGCCCCGGAACGACCCGCCGCGCTGAAGACAACGCGGCGGCGACTACATCGCGAAACCGCCCTTCCCCGTTCGTCGGCTACTGCTGCGCGCGGGGCGCGGCGGACTGCCCGGTTGCGGCATTGCCGCTGCCCATCCACTCGGCCTGCCAGCCGCCGCCCATCGCCTGGATGAGTGCGATGGCCGAGATCTGGCGGTTGACCTGCAACTGCACCAGCGTGCGTCGCGCGTTCAGTGCCGCGGCCTGTGCCGTCACCACGTCGGTGTAGCTCACCTGGCCCGCGCGGTAGCGGTTAAGCAACTGCTGCTCGGTCTTGTCGGCCGCCAGCGTGGCCTCGCGGCGCAGGCCCTCCTGCTGCGCGAGCGCGGCGCCGGTCGTCAGTTGGTCCTCGACCGCCTGGAACGCGGTGAGCACCGTCTGGCGATAGCGCGCCACGGCCGATTCGTGCCCCGCCTTGGCGGCATCGACGTTGGCGGCGATGGCCCCTGCGTCGAACACCACCTGCGCCACCGAGAAGCCCAGCGACCAGAGCGTGGTGGACGCGCTGAACAGGTCCTTCACGCGGCTGGCGTTGCTGCCGACCGACGCGGTGAGCGGAATGCTCGGGAAGTACGCCGCGCGCGCAATGCCGATCTGCGAATTGGCGGAGGACACCGAGCGTTCCGCCGCCGCGATGTCCGGGCGGCGCTGCAGCAGCGTCGAGGGCACGCCGGTCGGAACGCCGGGCACCGTGGGCGTCCATCGGGCGGCCGGCAGGCTGAAGTCCGCCGGCGCCACACCCACCAGCATCGCGATCGCGTGCTCCAACGTGGCGCGGGTGCGCTGCAGCCCCACCAGGTCGGCCTTGGTGTTGACCAGCTGCGTCTGCGCCTGCAGCACGTCGGTCTGCGGCACGATGCCGGCCGCATAGCGGTTGCTCGTGATCTCGAAGGCGCGCTGGTAGCCCTGCAGGGTTTCCTCGAGCAGCACGATTTCGGCATCGGTCTCGCGCAGCGAAAAGTAATTGGTGGCCAGGTCGCCGATGGCCGAGAGCCGCGCCGAGGCCAGGTCGGCTTCGCTGGCCTGCGCATTGGCTTGCGCGCTGCTCACGGCCTCGCGCAGGCGCCCCCAGACATCGGGCGTCCAGCTGGCGCCCAGCGTGGCGGAGAACGCGTTGGTTGGGCTGGCGCTGTCGGCGCTGTTGCCCACGTTGCCGCTGCGCCGCCCGCTGCCGCTGAGCGACACCGAGGGGAACAGCGCCGCGCGTTCGCCCCGCACCAGCGCCTGGGCCTGCGTGTAGTTGGCCACCGCCGCGGCGATGTTCTGGTTCGACACCTGCACGCGCCCGGCCAGGTCGTCGAGCACCGGATCGGCGAAAAGCTTCCACCACTCGCCGCGGTCCAGCGCATCGGCGGGCGCGGCGGGCAGCCAGCCGTCGGCAATCGGCTGCTCCTTCCAGCCGGCAGGCGCGGCGGAGGTCGGCACCTGGTAGGCCGGGCCGACGGCGCAGCCGGCCAGCAGCGCGGCCAGGGCGAGCGAGGTGAGCGCGAAGCGCCTGGAAGAAGCAAAGAAAGCGAAGGAGGAAAACGGTGCGTTCATGGTGTGGTTCTCAAGCAGGCGTTGCGCGGCCAAGTTCGTGTTCGTTCTTGCCGCGGCGGCGCAGCTTGTCCATCAGCAGGTAGACCACCGGCGTGGTGAGCAGCGTGAGCAGCTGGCTGGCAATGAGCCCGCCGATGATGGCCACGCCCAGCGGCCGGCGCAGCTCGGCGCCTTCGCCGAAGCCGATGGCCAGCGGCAGCGCACCGAGCGCGGCAGCCAACGTGGTCATCAGGATCGGCCGGAAGCGCAGCAGGCAGGCCTCGCGCACCGCTTCGAGCGGCGTGAGCCCCCGCGAGCGCTCGGCCTCGAGCGCAAAGTCGATGATCAGGATGGCGTTCTTCTTCACGATGCCGATCAGAAGGAACACGCCGATCAGCGCAATGATCGAGAACTCCATGCGGAACATCAGCAGCGCCAGCACCGCGCCCACGCCGGCCGAAGGCAGCGTCGACAGCACGGTGATCGGATGCACCAGGCTTTCGTAGAGGATGCCCAGCACGATGTAGATCACGACCAGCGCGGCCAGGATCAGCACGACCTGCTGACTCTGCGACTGTTGCGCGCTCGCCGCCGTGCCCGCGAACGCGCCGCGCACGTTGGTGGGCATGGCAATGTTGGCCTCGGCCTTGGCGATGGCCTCGCGCGCATCGCCCAGGTTCGCGCCCTCGGCAAGATTGAACGAGATGGTGGTGGCGAGCTCGCCGTCTTCGTGGCTCACCGAGGTGGCGACCGACTGCTCCTCGAAGGTCGCCACCGCCGACAGCGGTACCAGGCTGGTGGCCGTGTTGCTCAGCACGTTGCCGGTGGAGGCACCGCGCAGGCCCGCATTGGCCGAGACCGGCACCGTGGTGCTCGCGGCCGTGGCCGTCGATGCGGCCCCGCCGGTGGTCGAGGTGGTGGTGCCCGTCGCCGCAGCCACCTGCGTGGTCACCGTCTGCCCCGCCACCACGGAGGTCCGGGTCGCCGGCACGTACACGTCGCTCAGCGCGTTGGGGCTGCGCGTGTAGCGCGGCGCCCATTCCATCACCACGTGGTACTGGTTGAGTTCGGTGTAGATGGTTGCCACCTGCCGCTGCCCGAAGGCGTTGTAGAGCGCGTTGTCGATGGCGCTGGAGGTCAGGCCCAGCCGGCGCGCGCTGTCGGGGTCCACCTTGGCCACCGTCTCCACGCCGTTTTCGTCCTGGTCGGTGTCGATGTCGGTCAGCAGCGGATTGCGCTTCAGCTCGTCGGACAGCTTGATCGCCCAGGTGCGCAGGTCGGCCAGGCTGTCGCTCTTGAGGGAGTACTGGTAGGTCGAGTTGCTCGCGCGCCCGCCCGAGCGCACGGCCTGCACCGTGCCCAGGAACACGCGCAGCCCGGTCACCTCGTTGAGCTGCGGCCGCAGCCGCGCAATGACGGCCAGGCCGCTTTCGGTGCGCTGGTTGGCGGGCTTGAGGTTGACGAACATGAAGCCGCCGCCCGCGCGCCCGGCGCCGGTGAAGCCCACCACCGTGTCCACGGCCGGGTCCTTGCGGATGATGTCCACCACCTGACGCAGTTTGGCCGCGAGCGCCTGCGAAGAAATGCTCTGGTCGGCGCGCAGGCCGCCGTTGAGCTGACCGCTGTCCTGCTGCGGGAAGAAGCCCTTGGGCGTTGCGCTGAACAGGTAGACGTTGAGCCCCACCACCGCCAGCAGGACGATCATGACCAGCGCCTTGCTGTCGAGCGCCCAGTCCAGGCTGGTTTCGTAGCGCTTGAGCACCCAGTCGTAGCTGCGTGCGGCCATGCGTGCCATGCGGCCTTGCGGCTTGCTCTTGTCGTGCTCGCCGCCGGGCTTGAGCATCCACGCGCACATCATGGGCGTGGTGGTGAGTGAGATGACCAGCGAGATCATCACCGCCGCCGACAGCGTGATCGCGAATTCGCGGAACAACCGCCCCACCTGCCCGCCCATGAACAGCAGAGGGATGAACACCGCCACCAGCGACACGCTGATCGACAGCACGGTAAAGCCCACCTCCTTGGCGCCCAACAGCGCCGCCTTCATGCGCGACATGCCGGCCTCGATGTGCCGGCTGGTGTTCTCCAGCACCACGATGGCGTCGTCCACCACGAAGCCGGTCGCCACCGTGAGCGCCATCAGGCTCAGGTTGTTGAGGCTGAAGCCCAGCAGGTGCATCACCCCGAACGTGCCGAGCAGCGCCACCACCGTGGCCACCGCAGGCACGACGGTGGCGCGCACGCTGCGCAGGAACAGGCTGACCACCAGCACCACCAGCAGCACCGAGATGACCAGCGTCAGCTCCACCTCGTGCAGCGAACTGCGGATGGAGTTGGTGCTGTCCGACGCCACCTGCAGCACCACGTCGGGCGGCAGCTGCGCCTGCAACTCGGGCAGCAGCGCGCGCACGCTGTCGACGGTCTCGATGATGTTGGCCGAAGGCTGCCGCGTGATGAGCACGATGATCGCGGGTTCGCCGTTGAACAGGCCGAGCGTGCGCGTGTCTTCCACGCCGTCGATCACCTCGGCCACGTCCTGCAGCCGCACGGCCGAGCCGTTGCGCCAGGCGATCACCATCGGCGCGTAGTCGCTCGCGCGCAGCGCCGGGGTCTGCGTGTAGATCTGCAGCTTGCGGCCGTCGCCCTGCACCATGCCCTTGGGTCGATTGGCGTTCGAGGCCTGGATCGCGGCGCGCACATCTTCGGTGCTGATGCCGTAGCGATTAAGCGCAAAAGGCAGCAGCTCGATGCGCACCGCCGGGAGCGAACCGCCGCCGATTTCCACGTCGCCCACGCCGTCGACCTGAGACAGCCGCTGGCTCACGATGTTGGACACCGCTTCGTAGATCTGCCCCGGCGTCTTGGTCTTGGAGGTGAGGGCCAGGATGATGACCGGCGACGCCGCCGGGTTGGCCTTGCGGTAGGTCGGGTTGCTGCGCAGGGTCGCGGGCAGGTCGACGCGGCTCGCGTTGATGGCGGCCTGCACTTCGCGCGCGGCGCCGTCGATGTTGCGGCTCAGGTCGAACTGCAGGGTGACGCGTGCGGAGCCAACCGAGCTGGTCGACGTCATTTCGTTGACGCCTGCGATGGTGCCCAGGTGGCGCTCTAAAGGCGTCGCCACGCTGGTTGCCATCGTCTCGGGACTGGCGCCGGGGATCGAGGCTCTTACTGAGATGACTGGGTAGTCGACCTGGGGGAGCGGGGAGACGGGGAGGACGAAGAACGCGGCTATGCCTGCGAGGGCTATGCCTATCGTCAGGAGGACTGTGCCTATAGGGCGGCGGACGAACGGTCGCGACAAGTTCATCGTTGTGCCCCTTGCTCGGGGCGGAGGCCGGGTCTCGGCCCGGCGGCCGACCTACTTTTCTTTGCTTCGCCAAAGAAACGTAGGCAAAAGAAAGGCGACCCCACTGTCTGCGACCCCTTCGCTGCGCTACGGGGCAACCTGCGGTGCTCGCGGTTCGCGGGGTCTCGCAGAACTCGCCTTCGGCTCAGACAGCTGCGAGCCCTTGTCCGCGAACCGCTCCGCTCCTCGGCGCAGCCAGAGGGGAGGGGGCACCGTCCGGGCCATTGCTTCGCTCGGCCTCGGGTTTCAGTCGGGCCTTCGCTTCGCTCGGCGGGGGGGACTTGCTCCCTCTCCCCTTGGGGAGAGGGTTGGGGTGAGGGCCGACGGCGCAGGAACACCGCCTTTCCCGCACGAAGGCCGACACCCTCACCCCCGCCCTCTCCCCAAGGGGAGAGGGAGTAAAACCCGAGGCCGAGCAAAGCGACGGCCCGCATCGCGTCGAGCGCCGAGCGAAGCGATGGCCCGTTGCGTCCCCCTCCCCTCTGGCTGCGCCGAGGAGCGGAGCGTTTCGCGGACAAGGGCTCGCCGTTGTTTGAGCGAAGCGAGTTCGGCGAGACCCCGCGAAACGTGAGCACCGCAGGTTGCCCGCAGCGAAGCGAAGGGTCGCAGACAGTGGGGTCGCCTTTTCTTTGCTTACTTTCTTTTGGCGAAGCAAAAGAAAGTAAGTCCGCCGCCGGGCGGATTACCCGGCTCCGGAAAGCAAACAACCCCCAAGAAGAAAAACGATTCAAACCGCCTCCTCCTCGATCGCCACCCGACGCGAGCTGCCTCCCCCAAGCCGATCAAAAGCCAGATAGATCACCGGCGTGGTGAACAGCGTCAACATCTGGCTGACGATCAACCCACCAAAGATCGCAAGGCCAAGTGGCCGCCGCAACTCAGCCCCTTCACCAAAGCTCAACATCAACGGAACAGCAGCGAACAAAGCCGCCAAAGTCGTCATCAAGATAGGCCGAAACCGCAACAACGCAGCCTGATGAATCGCATCGCGCGCCGACATCCCCTGCGTGCGCTCCGCATCGATCGCAAAGTCGATCATCATGATCGCGTTCTTCTTCACGATGCCGATCAGCAGGATGATCCCGATGATCCCGATCACCCCCAGGTCGTTGCCGGTGATCATCAAGGCCAGCAAGGCCCCGACCCCCGCGGAGGGCAAGGTCGAGAGAATCGTCAGCGGATGCACATAGCTCTCGTAGAGCACGCCCAGCACGATGTACACGCACACGATGGCCGCCAGAATCAGCCACAGCTGGTTCGACAACGAGCGCTCATAGGCGCCCGAAGCCCCGAGGAATGTCATCGTCACGCTGCCGGGCAAGCCGACTTCCTTGGCGGCCGCGCGAATCGCATCCACCGACTGGCCGAGCGACACGCCGGGTGCCGTGTCGAAGTTCAGCGTGCTCGAGGGGTACTGCGCCACGTGCGTGATCTGCAGCGGCGCCTGTTGCTCCGAAATGTCGGCGATCGCCGCGAGCGGCGTGGCCGTGCCCGAGCCTGCGATCAGGTTCAGCTGCCCCAGGGTCTGCGGGGTGTTCACCATGCCGGGCTGGGCTTCGAGAATCACGCGGTACTGGTTGGTCTCGGTGAAGATGGTCGAGACGATGCGCTGGCCGAAGGCGCTGTAGAGCGCGTCGTCCACAGAGCTCGCGGTGATCGACAGGCGCGCTGCCGTGTCGCGGTTCACGTTGACAAAAGCGGCCAGGCCCTGCGCACCGGCATCGCTGCTCACGTTGCGCACCTTGCCGGCATAGGCCGGCTCCTGCAGCTTGGCCACCAGCTTCTGCATCCACGCGGTGATGGTGGCGCTGTCCACGCCTTCGAGCGATGCGCGGTACTCGGTGGGTCCGGTCTCGGCGTCGATGGTCAGGTCTTGCGTGGGCTGCAGGTACAGCGTGACGCCGGCCACCTGGCGCACGCGCTCGCGCAGGCGGTCCATCACTTCCTGCTGGTTGTCATGGCTGCCCTTCAGGTTGATGAGCAGGCTGCCGGTGTGCAGCATGGTGTTGTTGGCGGCGTCCACGCCCACGAAGGAGCTGAGGTTCTCCACGTCGGGGTCTTGCAAGATCGCGCGCGCCGCCTCCTGCTGCAGCTTGGCCATGCGGTCGAAGGACACATCCTGCGATGCCTGGATGCGGCCCTGCAGTTGCCCGGTGTCCTGCGTGGGAAACAGGCCCTTCGGAATCGTGAGGTACAGCACCACGGTCAGCGCCAGGGTGAGCAGCGCCACCAGCAGCGTGAGCGGCTGGTGGTCGATGACCCAGTGCAGCGAGCGGTCGTAGCGCACCATCACGCCGTCGAAGAAACGCTGCGCGCGCGCGCCGAAGCCCTTGCCGCCGGGCTCCTTCTTGGGCTCGTGCTTGAGCCAGCGCGCCGCCATCATGGGCACCAGCGTGAGCGACACCACGCCCGAGATCAGGATGGTGATCGACAGCGTGACCGCGAACTCCCTGAACAGGCGCCCCACCACGTCGCCCATGAAGAGCAGCGGAATCAGCACCGCAATGAGCGAGACCGTCAGCGAGATGATGGTGAAGCCGATCTGCGTCGCGCCCTTGAGCGCCGCCTGCAGGGGCTTCTCGCCCTCCTCGATGTAGCGGGCGATGTTCTCGATCATCACGATCGCGTCGTCCACCACGAAGCCGGTGGCGATGGTCAGCGCCATCAGGCTCAGGTTGTTGAGGCTGTAGCCCAGGAGGTACATGAACCCCAGCGAGCCGATGAGCGAGATGGGCACCGCGATGCTCGCGATGACCGTGGCGCGCAGGCTCCCCAGGAACGCGAAGATCACCAGCACCACCAGCACCACGGCCAGCACCAGTTCCATCTCCACGTGCTGCACCGAGGCGCGGATGCCCGCGGTGCGGTCGCTGAGCACCTCGATCTTCAGGCCCGCCGGAAAGCCCGCCTGCAGCTCGGGCAGCAAGGTCTTGATGGCGTTGACGGTGGCGATCACGTTCGCGCCGGGCTGGCGCTGCACGTTCAGAACGATGGCGGGGGTGAGCCTGACTTCGTCGCTGTCGGCCGTCCCGGGCTGCCGCCGGGCCGCCCCAAGGCAGCCGCCCCCCTGGGGGGGAGGTTGCGAAGCAACTTCGGGGGGGCACTTTGTTCCCGCCCAGGCGCCCAGTTGCGTGTTCTCGGCGCTGTTGACGACCTGCGCCACGTCGACCATGCGGATCGGCGCGCCGTTCCTGTAGCTGACGATGAGGTTCTTGTAGTCCTCGACGGTGAGCAGCTGGTCGTTGGAATTGATGGTGTAGGCGCGCTTGGGGCCGTCGAAGCTGCCCTTGGCGCCGTTGGAGTTGGCCGCGCTGATGGCGGTGCGCAGCGTGTCGAGCCCGATGCCGTTGGCCGCCAGCGCCTGCGTGTTGGCCTGGATGCGCACGGCCGGGCGCTGCCCGCCGCTGAGCGACACCAGCCCCACGCCGGCGACCTGGCTGATCTTTTGCGCCAGGCGGGTGTTGACGAGGTTCTGCACCTCGGTGAGCGGCAGCGTGTCGGAGGTGATGGCCAGGGTCAGCACCGGCGCGTCGGCCGGGTTGACCTTGGCGTACACGGGCGGCGCGGGCAGGTCGGCCGGCAGCAGCGAGCCGCCGGCGTTGATGGCGGCCTGCACTTCCTGCTCGGCCACGTCCAGCGTCTGGCCGAGCGAGAACTGCAGCGTGACGATGGACACGCCGGCCGCGCTGGTCGAGCTCATGCGGTCCAGGCCGGACATCTGGCCGAACTGGCGCTCCAGCGGCGCGGTGACGGTGTTGCTCATCACCTCGGGGCTGGCCCCGGGGTAGAGGGTCTGCACCTGGATGGTCGGGTAGTCGACCTGCGGCAGGGCCGACAGCGGCAGGAAGCGGAACGCGACCAGGCCGGCCAGCACGATGGCGACCATCAACAGCGAGGTCGCGACCGGGCGAAGAATGAAGGGGCGTGAGGGGCTCATCGTGCGCGGGGCTGCTGGCCGGCCGCCTCAGCGTGCCGGGCCGTTGGCTGGCGTGGGCGGAACGGTCGGCGTGGCCGGCGGCACGGGCGAGCCGGCCGGCGGCGTGGCCGACTCGATGGGCTGGGTGGGCGGCGCACCGCCTTCGCCACCGGAGGCGCTGCCGCCGCCCTGGCGCTGACCGCCTTCGCGGTTGCCCCGGCGTCCACCTTCGCCTCGGTTGCCGCGGCGCGCACCCGATGCGGCGCCCGACGCCGGCACGGCCGGCCGGTCGGCCTGCGTCTGCACGCGCGCGCCGTCCTTCAGGCGGTCGCCGCCTTCGGTCACGACCTGCTCGCCGGACTTCAGGCCCGACATGACCGCCACGTTGTCCACGCTGGCCTGGCCGCGCGTGACCGGGCGCTGCGAGACGGTGTTGTCCTGGTTCACCACGTACACGTAGTCGCCGTTGGGTCCGTGGCGCAGCGCCGTCACCGGCACCACGACCGCGTTGCTCACGGTGCTCAGCAGCAGCCGCAGGTTGACGAACTGGTTCGGAAACAGCGCGCCGTCGGCGTTGGAGAAGCGCGCCTTGGCCTTGACGGTGCCGGTCTGCGTGTCGACCAGGTTGTCCAGCGTGGAGAAGGTGCCCCTGGCCAGCTGGCGGGTGCGGGTGCGGTCGAAGGCCGTGGCCTCCAGTTGCGCGCCCTGCGCCAGGCGCTCCTGCACTTCGGGCACGCGGTCTTGCGGCACCGAGAACTCGACGTCGATGGGCGCGATCTGCGTGATGACGGCCACCCCGCCGGTGCTGCCGGTGGAGATGTAGTTGCCCGCGTCCACCGGCCGCAGGCCGATGCGCCCGCTCACCGGCGCGGTGATGCGGCTCCAGGTGAGGTTGAGCCTGGCGGTGCCCTCGTTGGCGCGGTCGATGGCGACGGTGCCTTCGAGCTGCTTGACCAGCGCGGCCTGGGTGTCGACCTCCTGCCGCGCGATGGAGTCCTGCCCGAGCAGCGTCTGGTAGCGCTGCAGCGTGACGCGCGCCGCGGCCAGCTGGGCCTCGTCACGCTGGCGCGCACCTGCCGCCTGCGCCAGCGCGTTCTGGAACGGCTGCGGATCGATGGTGGCGAGCAAGTCGCCCTTCTTGACCATCTGCCCTTCCTTGAAAAGCACCGCGGTGAGCACGCCCGACACCTGCGGCTGCACCGTGACATTGGCTACCGGGGTGACAGTGCCCAGGGCTTCGAGCTGCACCGGAATGTCGGCCTGGCGCGCGGTGGCGACGCCGACCGTGCTGGAAGCCGCGCCACCGCCGCCCCCTCTTCCGCCGGGGCCGCCCGGTCCGCCCGCGCCCGGCCGCCCGCCGCCCGGGCCGGCCCCGGGGCCCGCCACCGGCGTCTTGGAGCGCTGAATGAGGTACCAGGCGGTGCCGCCCAGCCCGACGAGCAGCAGCAAGGTCACCACCGCCCCGACCCAACGGCGCCTGCGGACCGGCGGATGCGTGGGCGACACGGTGGGGGGCAGGGGCTCGGGGGGGGTGTGGGGGTCCATGGGATGCGTGGGGAGAAAGGACGGAGGGGGCGGAAGGGACGGAAAGGTGCGGCCTAGAGTACAGCGCCGAATGGTAGTGCCGCTGTTTGCTGCGCCGTAAAGCGGCGGTAAAGCTTTTGCCTTCCGGCCGGCCCGCCGCCGCCGCCCGGGCCGTTCGCGCCGGCTGGGTGCAACTGGCGCCGTGTTCCTGCAGTTCGTCGCATGACGGTGGCTGGCGGGGACGGGCGTCGGCACAGTCCATCCATCGCATCCCCTCACCCATCTTTTCACCCGGAGAAACGCCATGCTGATGCAAATCGTCCTTCACACGCCCAAGTGGGTGTTCGCCGTCTTCGTGCTGCTCGTCTGGCTCGGCGCCAGGCAGTTGCTGTCGAACAGCATGAGTCTCAACCGGGTCACGCTGATGGCGGTCGCCATGGGCGGCCTGTCGCTGTTCGGCGTGATCTCGGCCTTCGGCGATTCCCCGGGCGCCCTGCTCGGCTGGGCCGCCGCCGCGGCCGTGCTGATGGCACTGCTGCTGCAGCGCCCCCTGCCCGCCACCACCCGCTACGACGCGGCAACGCGCAAGTTCCATATGGCCGGCAGCGCCGTGCCGCTGATGCTCATGATGGGCATCTTCTTCACCAAGTACGCCGTGGCCGCGACGCTGGCCCTGCACCCGGAGCTGCGCCATCACGCGGTCTTCGCCCTCGCCATCCCCGTGCTGTATGGCGCCTTCACCGGCATCTTCGTGGGCCGCGCCGTGCGCCTGTGGAAGCTGGCCATGGCCGCCGACGCTGTCGCCAGCGGCGCCCGCCCGGCCTAAGATTCGAGGCCGTCCGCCCCTGCCCAGTCCAGCCAAGCCCCGCCCAGCCAGGAACCGCCATGACCGTGCTCTATCTGCTCCTCAAGATTGCCGTGGTCGTGGTGCTGGCCGCTTCCATCGCCGAGGCGCTGGTGCTCTCCTGGCGCAACGGCAGGGCCAACTACGACTGGAAGGCGGCCGGCATTTCGGTGTCCGACTTCCTGGTGCGCGAATACCCGCTGCGCTGGCTGCTGCCGGTGGCCTTCTGGACCGGCGCAATGGACTGGTTCTGGAACCACCGCCTTTTCACCCTGCCGATGGACCACTGGAGCGGGTGGCTCGCCTGCTTCATCGGCGCGGAGTTCTGCTACTACTGGTACCACCGCGCGGCCCACCGGGTGCGCTGGTTCTGGTGCACCCACGCCATCCACCATTCGCCCAACCAGCTCAACCTGTCGGCCGCCTACCGCTTCGGCTGGACCGGCAAGCTCACCGGCACACTGCTGTTCTTCACGCTGGCGCCGCTCCTGGGCATCCCGCCGAAGGTGATCCTGCTGATGCTCACGCTCAACCTGCTGTACCAGTTCTGGATCCATGCCACCTGGATCCCGCGCCTGGGGCCGCTGGAATGGGTGCCCAACACGCCTTCGGCCCATCGCGTGCACCACGCCTCGAACCTCGAATACCTGGACGGCAACTACGGCGGCGTGCTGATCGTGTTCGACCGCCTCTTCGGCACCTACATTCCCGAGCGCGCCGACCTGCCCTGCCGCTACGGGCTGGTGAACCCGATCACCTCGTACAACATCCTGGAGATCGAGTTCACGCACTGGCGCGCACTGCTGCGCGACCTGCGTTCGGCGCGTTCGGTGCGCGCCTTCGTCGGCTACCTCGTCAAGCCGCCGGGGTGGCGGCCAGAGGGGCCGGGCGAAACCACCGAGGAGCTGCGCCAGCGTGCGGCGCTGCGGCCTGCGGTGCCAGCGCCCTCCCCGTCCATGCAGCCGCCCACCTCCGACTTCATTCCCGTCTCATTCAAGGAGCTGTCATGAACACCGCCTTTTCGCACCCCGCCCGCCCCGACCTGGACAAGCTTGCCCGCCGCCGTGCCGGCGCCAAGATGGGCTGGTACATGCACGCCTTCGTGTACGTGATGGTCAACATCGTCCTGGTCGTCCTGTCGGCCGCCAACGGCCGCACCTGGGCGATGTATCCGCTGGTGGGCTGGGGGCTGGGCCTGGTCATCCACGGCGCGGTGATCTGGTTTCTGGCGCCCGGCGGCGGCTTCTACGAGAGGCTGGTGGCCCACGAGCGCCGTGCCCTGGGCGCGGGGGACCGTGGGTGATCACTGAATCGCTGCCCCGGTTCAGTGCCCAGAACTTTCTCAACGTGCTGCGGCACGGGCTGATCACCGTCGTTTTCTGCTGCCTCATCGGCGCCGCGCTGGCCATCTCGGGCAACGGCAGCTGGAGTTCGCAGATGGTGTATTCGCTGTCGACCGGCACGATCAGCTGGCTGGTCATCGACATCGGCCGCCTGCTGCTGAGCGGCCACAAGCAGACGCTGTGGCCGCACGGCCTCTGGGGCTTCGTGCTGGTGGCGCTGGGCGTGACGGTGGGCTTTTTCGGCGGCAACGCCATCGGCGATGCCTGGGTCGGCGCGCCGCCGCTCGAATTCAGCAGCATGGGGGCGCGCAAGACGACCTCGTCCATCGTCATCACGGTGGCCGCCACCATCGGCATGTGCTTCTTTTTCTACAGCCTGGGCAAGAGCAAGCACATGCAGAGCCAGCTCGACCTGGCGCAGCGCGACGCCACGGAGGCGCGGCTCAAGCTGCTGGAGACGCAGCTGGAGCCGCACATGCTCTTCAACACGCTGGCCAACCTGCGTGCGCTCATCACCGTCGACCCGCCGCGCGCGGTGGCCATGCTCGACCGGCTCAACAGCTACCTGCGCGCCACGCTCAGCGGCTCGCGCACGCTGGCGCATCCGCTGGCGGACGAGTTCGACCGGCTGGCCGACTACCTCGAACTGATGTCGGTGCGCATGGGCGACCGGCTGCGCTACACGCTGACGCTGCCCGACGAACTGCGCGAGCTCCCCGTGCCGCCGCTGCTGCTGCAGCCGCTGGTGGAAAACAGCATCCGCCACGGGCTGGAACCCAAGGTCGAAGGCGGCACGATCGCCGTGCGCGCGCGCACCGAGGCCGGCCAGCTGGTGATCGAGGTGAGCGACACCGGCGTCGGGCTGAACCCGGCCCCTGTAGCGCCTGCGGCACCTTCGGAAAGCGGCAGCGGCTTCGGCCTCGAACAGGTGCGCGAACGGCTCGCCACCATGTACGGCGCCCAGAGCCGGATGGAACTGGCGGCCCTGCCCGCCGGCGGAACCTGCGCCACGCTGCGCTTTCCGCTGCCCGCCGTTGCCTAAGACCGCGAACACCCGAACCCCGATGAAACCCACCGCCCTGATCGCCGAAGACGAACCGTTGCTCGCGCAGGCCCTGAAAGCCGAGCTGTCCGCCGCGTGGCCCGAACTGCAGATCGTCGCCACCGCCGGCGACGGCCGCAGCGCCGTGCGCGAGGCGCTGCGCCTCTTGCCCACCGTGTTGTTCTTCGACATCCGCATGCCCGGCCTGGACGGACTGGGCGCCGCCGCCGAACTGGCCGACAGCTGGCCCGCCGATGAAGCGCCCATGCCGCAGCTGGTGTTCGTGACCGCCTACGACGAGTACGCCGCGCGCGCCTTCGAGGCCCAGGCCATCGACTACGTGCTCAAGCCCGTGCAGCCCGAGCGCTTGCGCAAGACCGTCGCACGGCTGCAGCAGGCGCTGGCGGCGCAGCAGCCTTCGCCCTCGCCGGCAGCGGCCGACGCGGCGCTGGAGCGGACCCTGGCGCAATGGCGCGAGGTGCTGACCGCCGCAAGCGCCGGCGCCGCGCTGCCCGCCACGGCCTCGTCCGCCCCGGCCCCACTGAAGATGATTGCCGCCAGCGACACCGGCGGCAGCACCGTGCGCATGGTGCCCATCGACGAAGTGCTGTATTTCGAGGCCGCCGACAAGTACCTGCGCGTGCTCACCGCCACGCATGAATACCTGATCCGGACGCCGCTCAAGCAGTTGATCGCGCAGCTGGACGCCGACACCTTCTGGCAGGTGCACCGCGCGGTGGTGGTGCGCAGCGCGGCCATCGAATCGGTGCACCGCGACGAAGCCGGCAAGCTGCATCTCACGCTGCGCGGGCGGGCCGAGAAGATTCCGGTCAGCCGGCTCTACGCCCATCTGTTTCGCGCCATGTGAAAAAAGCGCTTGCCGCGCGCCCATAAAAAAACCGGCCTTTCAGCAAGGCCGGTTTTTTCATTCAGTCACGTTTTCCGTGGCTGTTCAGCGCCAGTGACGATGGCCGCCACGGTAGTGGCCACCGCCGTAGTAGCGGGGACCGTAGTACGCCGGCGGGCCGTAGTAGACCGGAGCCGGACGGTAATAGACCGGCGGCGGCGGGCGGTAGTAGACGGGCGGCGGCGGTGCGTAGTACACGGGGGCCGGCGGTGCATAGACCGGCGCCGGGTAGTAGGCAGGGCCGCCCACGCCGATCGCCACGCCCGGCAGGCCGACACCGACCGACCAGCTCACGTCGCCGCGCGCGCTGGCCGAGGTGGTTGCAAACAGTGCACCTGCGGCCACCACGCCTGCGGCGGCCCATTTGAAGAAGGTAGAACGTGTGAGGCTCATGATGTTGACTCCTTGTTTCGGAGGGCACTGTCCGGGTCTGGACCGCCCATGTGTGTATTGAACGCGCCAATTGCAAACCGGGTGCACCGTCCAATGTGAAGAACGTTGCCAAAGGTAACGCATAAAGGGCGCCCTCTAGAATGAGGCGATGACCTCCCCGACCGACAAAAACGGCGCCAAAACGACCGCTGCACCGAGCAATTTCCTGCGCCACGTGATCGAGAACGACCTCGCACAGGGCGCGTATTCTGGCCGCAAATGGGGCGGCTCCCCCGGCAGCGCCGCCCACCACGCCCAGGGCATGACCGACCCCGCCAAGGTCCGCCTTCGCTTTCCGCCCGAACCCAACGGCTACCTGCACATCGGCCATGCCAAGAGCATCTGGCTCAACTTCGAGCTGGCCCGCGAATACGGCGGCGTGAGCCACCTGCGCTTCGACGACACCAACCCTGAAAAAGAAGACCAGGAATACGTTGATTCCATCCGCGACGCCGTGAAGTGGCTGGGCTACGAAACCTACCTGGCCGACCGCCCCAGCGCCCCCGGCACGATGCAGCCGCACGAGTACTTCGCAAGCAACTACTTCGACTTCATGTACGAGGCCGCCGAGTACCTGATCGGTGCCGGCCTCGCCTACGTGGACGAGCAGACCGCCGAAGAGGTGCGCGCCAACCGAGGCGACTTCAACACGCCCGGCACCGACAGCCCCTTCCGCACCCGCACACCCGAAGAAAACCTGGCGCGCTTTCGCGCCATGCGCGACGGCCAGGTCGCCGACGGCGCCGCCATCCTGCGCGCGAAGATCGACATGGCCAGCACCAACATCAACATGCGCGACCCCGCGCTGTACCGCGTGCGCCGGGCCCATCACCACAACACCGGCGACAAGTGGTGCATCTACCCGATGTACACCTACGCGCACCCCATCGAAGACGCGCTGGAGCAGATCACACACAGCATCTGCACGCTGGAATTCGAAGACCAGCGCCCCTTCTACGACTGGCTGCTCGACCGCCTCGCCGAAGGCGGCCTCATCGCGAGCCCGCATCCGCGCCAGTACGAATTTGCGCGCCTCAACGTCACCCACGTGCTCACCAGCAAGCGCAAGCTGCGCCAGCTCGTCGAAGATGGCCACGTCGACGGCTGGGACGACCCCCGCATGCCCACCATCGCGGGCCTGCGCCGCCGCGGCTACACGCCCGAGGCGCTGCGCCTGTTCTGCGAGCGCAGCGGCACCACCAAGTCGGGCGGCTGGATCGACTACGCCAGCCTCGAAGCCGCGCTGCGCGACAGCCTCGACCCGATTGCCCCGCGCGCCATGGCCGTACTCGACCCGGTCAAGCTCGTCATCACGAATTGGGGCGAGCTGATGGGCGGCGACGACGTGCTCGACGATTGCTCCGCCCCCGTGCACCCACACCACCCCGAGATGGGCAAGCGGGAGTTCAAGCTCGGCCGCGAGGTGTGGATCGAAAGCACCGACTACGAAGACGTGCAGCCCAAGGGGTTCTTCCGCCTGTTCCCGGGCAACAAGGTGCGGCTGAAGTACGGCCACGTCATCGAATGCACCGGCGCCACGCGCGATGCCGACGGCAAGCTCGTCGAAGTGCAGGCCACGCTGGTGCCCGACACCAAGAGCGGCACGCCCGGGGCGGACGCGATCAAGGTGAAGGGGAACATCACCTGGGTGGCCGCGGCGGATGCGGTGCAGGCCGAGGTGCGCTTGTACGAGCGACTGTTCGCGGCGGCGAACCCGGGGAGCGGAGAGCTGATGGAGGAGCTGAACAAGCAGAGCCTGGAGATTCGCTCGGCGTTCGTAGAGCCTTCATTGGCGAAGGCTGAGGCCGGGGTGGGCATTCAGTTCGAGCGGCATGGGTACTTCGTGGTGGACACGAAGACGGATGCGGTGGGGAAGCGGGTGTTCAATCGGGCTGCGGGGATGCGGGACGGGTGGGGCAGCAAGTAGCCCCAGCTGCGAACTGACACCGCACACGAGGCCGGGGCCGTCATGGGCTCCGGCTTTTTTATGTCCGATACGGCGTCACTTGCGCGCCTCTGGACCGAATGCGGCGAAATCAGTCACCTTAACTTATTGATTTTTAAAGGTTTTCCGTATAAATTTCGATTTATATCTATTGCACGGAAAATCCATGGATTTCCAGGACATAGGCGACGATGCCCGCCGTCAGTACATCGATGCCCGAGCGACCTTCGAAGCACTCGAGGCCGCCGAGACACAGGCCGCTGGCGTGCGCGGGGGCATGTACTGGAAGAGTGTGAACGGTCTGGACTACCTGATTCGCACGAGCACCCGCAACGCACAAAAAAGCCTCGGGGTCCGCAGTTCCGAAACCGAAGCCATTCATGCCAGTTTCGCTCGCCGAAAAGAAGAGGCCGAGGGCCGAGTCAAAGACCTTGGCGAGGCACTGATTCGCCATCAGCGCATGAACCGCGCGTTGTTCGTTGGACGCGTTCCGACCATCGTCATCGACATCCTCGACATGTTGAAGCGCGCGGACATCGCGGAGCATTTCACCGTGGTGGGCACACACGCGCTCTATGGCTATGAAGCAGCAGCGGGCGTGCGCCTGCAAAGCGCGGCCGTGGCCACGCGCGACGTGGATCTGCTTTGGGACACACGCAAGCGCTTCCGCCTGGCCACCCAGCTCAAGCGGCTCGATTCATCCATGCTGGCGTTGCTGCGCAAAGTCGACAAGACCTTCTCGCTGATCGACGAGCAACGCTACACCGCAGTCAACAGCAAAGGCTTCGAGGTGGACATCCTGCGCCGTGAAGCGCAGGAACAAGACCCTCACCCCGCGCAGTTGAGCGAAGCCGAAGATGATTTCTGGGTCGTACAGGCTCGCAACGCAGAACAACTGGTGAGCGCGCCGCGTTTCTCGGCCGTTGTGGTTGGCACCACCGGGCACATGGCGCGCATGAACACCGTGCATCCGCTCGCCTTCGTGCGTTTCAAGCGCTGGCTCGCCGGGCGACCTGATCGCGACCCGCTCAAGGCCGGGCGCGACAGTCTGCAGGCGGACACCGTGGAGCAACTGGTGCAAGACTATCTTCCGCAGTTGGCCCAAGCGCCACGCGACGCCCAGCGCCCATGAACTCGCCCTCGTCCTACCGTCTCATCCGCTTCAACAAGCCCTACGGCGTCCTCAGCCAATTCACCCCCGAGGGCCGCTGGCGAGGACTCAAGGACTTCATCGACATCCCCGACGTCTACGTCGCCGGCCGCCTCGATGCCGACAGCGAAGGCCTGCTGCTGCTCACCAACGACGGCCAGTTGCAGGCGCGCATTGCCGATCCGCGCTTCAAGATGGAAAAGACGTACTGGGTGCAGGTCGAAGGCGTGCCGACCGACGAGGCGCTTGAGGCATTGCGCCAGGGCGTGCAGCTCAACGACGGCCTCACCCGCCCTGCCCGCGCCCGCCTGCTCGACCCGCCTCCCCAGGTGTGGGAGCGGCAACCGCCCATCCGCGAGCGCAAGAGCATTCCGACCGCATGGCTGGAGCTGGCGATCAGCGAAGGTCGCAATCGCCAGGTGCGGCGCATGACGGCCGCTGTCGGGCTGCCCACCCTTCGCCTGATTCGCGCCGCCATCGGGCCGCACACGCTCGATGGATTGGCGCCCGGCACCTGGCGCGAGTAGCAGCGCGGCCGCGCGACGTCACACCACCTGTTTCATTCATTCGATCTCTTCATGCACAACATCCGACCTACCTCGCCCGACCTCCTGACGTCCTCGCTGAATCGCCGCCACGCATTGCTCGGCACGCTGGGTCTGCTCGCGCTGCCCATGACAACGCACGCCGTCGCCGCTGCGCCTGCGAAGGCGAAAAATGCGCACCCCGACGTCTGGCCGCACGCATCTCAGGTGCCGGGCGGCGTGGCGCGCCTGTCGCTCGGCCCGAGCGCCAAGCGCCCCACGGCCTTTTCAGGCGACGTGCCCCTGCTGGTGCTGGGCGACGCGATCGAGTGGACCGCGCTGGTCGGCATTCCGCTCGCGGCCACGCCCGGCGAGGCGAGCATCACGGTGCGCACCGAGAACGGCGGCGAGAAACAAGTCGCCTACACGGTGGCCGACAAGCGATACCGCGAGCAGCGCCTGACCGTAGCGCCGCGCACCGTCGATCTCTCGCCCGAGGACGAAGCGCGCTATGTGCGCGAGCGCGATCACCAGGCCGGCGTGATGGCCACGCTCACCGAGCTGCGGCCCGATGCTTCACTGCAGATGCGCGTGCCGGTGCCGGGCCGCCGTTCCAGCTCGTTCGGCCTGCGCCGCGTGTTCAACGGGCAGTCGCGCAATCCGCACAGCGGGATGGACATCGCCGCCGGCACGGGCACGCCGGTGCTCGCGCCGCTGCCGGGGCGGGTGATCGACACGGGAGACTATTTCTTCAACGGCGGCACGGTGTGGCTGGACCATGGCGGCGGCCTGCTGACGATGTATTGCCACCTGAGCCGCATCGATGTGAAGGTGGGGGATGTGCTGAAGACCGGCGAGCCGCTGGCTGCGGTGGGCGCGACCGGCCGCGTGACGGGGCCGCATCTGCATTGGGGGGTGATGTTGAATCGGGCGATGGTGGATCCGGCGTTGTTTGTTGCGGGTTGAGTCCAGGTCAGTTGCAGCCCCGCACATCGCCATGCGCCCTTCCGAAGCCTTGTCCCTGCACCGCGTCCGCATTCGCGAGATCGCACTGAGCCATCACGTCGTCAATGTCCGGGTGTTCGGCTCGGCGTCACGCGGCGAGGACGGGCCCCACAGCGATCTCGATCTGCTGGTCGAGCCCACAGCGCAGACGACGTTCATGGACATCGGGGCCATCCGGCATGAGCTGAAGAATCTGCTGGGGATGGAAGTGGACGTGGTTACGCCCAATGGACTGCCGCTTCGCTGTCGCGACCAAGTGCTTCGCGACGCCGTGCCGGTATGAGTCGGAACATGGCCGATCAACCCATGTTCACCGAAGACTGCCTCGCCCCCACATTCGCCCGCGCCGCCCGCCGCGAAACCGTCGAAATCCTCAACACCCGCCTGCACCCTGCCCTGCAGAGAATCGTCGCCGCCGAAGTCGCTGCTGGCAACCGCGTCGTCGACGTCGGCATCGACTGGCCCGATCCAGGTTCCGTGCACGTCACCCTGCGCGACCGCTTCAACAATCGCCACGCGGGCGCAGAAGCCGTCTTCAGCCTGTGCGACGACCCGCACTACTGGCACGCCGACTACAGCACCACCGCCAAGCCGACGCACCTGCTCATCTGCTGACCGCCCTCTTCGGCCACGCCGAGGTGCTCCACACGATCAGCGCCAGCAGCGCCACCTGAACCGGCAGCCGCACCACCAGCGCCCAGTACGGCACGCTCGCAAACAGCTCCGGCCGCTGCAGCATGTAGAAATGCGCGGGCGTCACGGCCAGCGTCAACAGAAAGAGCCCGATGCCCGCGACGCGCCGCGTCGGCCGCCACAGCAACCCGGCCGCCCCCAGCAGTTCGAACACGCCGCTTACCAGCACCGCCGCGCGCGGCCAGGGGATGTAGGGCGGCACGATGCGCATCTCGGCCTCGGTCGCCACGAAGTGCGCGACGCCGCCGATGACGAACCACAGGAAGACAAACGCCAGGCCCGCCACGCGCCAGCGGCTCATAGCAGAAGGCGGCGGGCTGGTCGGCATCGGAGGTGGCCCGGTCTCAGATGGGCTTGGTCAGGTACACCGCCTCGCGCCCCACGATCACGCGCTGCGCGGGCATGAAGATGGTGCAGTCGTCGCAGGGCGCGCGAATTTCGTCGGGGCCGTTGGTTGCGATCAGCTCGCCCTTGGCAAAGGTCTCGAAGCCGATCAGCGGCCGCACGAACGCAAAGTCTTCCGATTGGATGACGTGCGTCTGCAGGAGCTGAAAGCGGCGCTGCGGCTCGGGCGCGGGCGTGGCCGGGTCCTTGTCGACGAGGCCGAAGTACGCGAGGAAGTCGTAGGTGACGGCGGTCGCCAGCACCGATGCGGAGCGCAGAAAGTGCTGGCCGCACTCGACCACCATCGCCACGCCCTTGCCGGCCGGCCCGCCGTGGCTGCCGTACTGGATGAGCGGCGTGCCCGAGCCCAGGCCGTCGGGCATCACCAGGTGCACCGGCGGGCGGCCGATGGCGAGCGCGACTTCGGCGTTGCGCTCGAACGCGGGGTACACCCAGAAGGGCACCACGGGCTGGCTGGTGGAGTGGATGTCGAGGATGTGATCGGCCGCGTCCACCACCGGGCGCAGCACGCGCGCGCGGCGCAGCTCGGGGCTGTCCTCGGCGCCGTCCAGCCATTCGGGGGACCAGATGCGGTTGAGGTTGTGCACGATCTGGCGGCTGTCGTAGGGCGACGCTTCCTTGAACGATTCGTAGGCGTCGATGTTGGCGAAGCTCACGGTGAGCGTGCCGATCTTGGGGCGCACGTTGTTGTCGAGCAGGTGCGTGGCGGCCGTCATGCCGCAGATCTCGTTGCCGTGCGTGAGCGCGTTGATGAGCACGTGCGGACCGGGCTTGCCCGATTCGAAACGGTGCACGTAGTCGATGCCGGTGTTGCCCTGGCGGTAGGCGGAAAGGTCGCGGGGGAGGACTTCGAAAGTGGGCGGGAGTTGGGTCATGGCGGCTGTTGGAATGGATTTGTGCGGCCGGGCAAGTTTGCTACAGACCGGAACGCAGCGCATCGCGATAGCGCCGGCTGCAGGGCACCGAGGTGCCGTCGTGCATGTGCAGCCGGGCGTCGCCGCCGTCCAGCGGCTCGATTTCCTTGATGCGGCCCAGGTTGACCGCATGGCTGCGGTGCACGCGCACGAACTGCGCGGGGTCCAGCTGGGCGAGAAAGTCGGTGAGCGTGGCGCGCAGCAGATAGTCGTGGCCGTTGACGTGCAGGCCGACGTAGTTGCCTTCGGCCTGGAGCCAGTCGATGTCGGTGGCGGCAATGAGGAATTCGCGGCGCAGCTTGCGGACCAGAAAGCGCTCCGGGCGCTCCGGGGGCGGCGGTGGGGGTGAAGGCACGTCGGGTGCAGGAGGCGCATCGGCCGCATCGGCGGGCGGCGGCGGTGGCGTGGCCTCAGGCGGGTCGGACACCCCCGCCTCCGGCGCATCGAGCACCCGCGCCTCGCCCTGCAGCCGCAGCATGAAAAAGCGGTAGGCCCAGATGCCGAAGACGATCGAGACGTAGACGCGCACGTCCTTCAGGTACTCGTAGCCCCACTGGCCGGCCCATCCGCCGAAGTCGTAGCGGCCGCCGGCCAAGGCGTAGACCAGCGAACGCACCGCGAACATCCCCGCCACATGGACCACGCTGATGACGACGCTGGCCACCACATGCCCCGCCAGAAAGCGCACCCAGCGGTCGGGCGCGAGCGGCGCCAGCCGGCGCTCCACGGCCACCAGCACCGGAACCAGCAGCAGCAACACCAGGTGGCTGGAGCCTTCCCAGGTCACGATTTCCCAGGTGGCGCGCGGCACGGCGCGGGAGCGGGCATCGATCACCGCCACCACGGTGCTGAACACCGCCTGCAAGCCCATCAGCACGATCCAGAAGCCGACTTCCACGTACCGGCGAATGGGCTCGTAGCGCTCGTACAGGTTTCTGCGGGACTCTTGCATGGCCGGGATTCTCGCCAACCGCCAGGGCGGCGGGCGAATTTCGTCCCTGGGGATCACCGCTCGTCACAAACCCCGGGCCATCCGTCCCGGCGGCGCCCCGCGGCGAGGCGCCGGGCCACACCATCGCGGCACTTTCTCCTATTCGAAGGCTTTGCGATGACCCCCGCGACTCCGATACATCAACCGAACCGGCGCCACGACATCGACGCCCTGCGCGCCCTGGCCTTCCTGTTCGTCATCCTCTATCACGTGGCCATGTACTACGTGGCCGACTGGCCCTGGCACCTCAAGAGCCCGCACGCGGCCGAATGGCTGCAGTGGCCGATGCGGGTGCTGAACCTCTGGCGCATGGACCTGGTGTTCCTGATCTCCGGCGTGTCGCTGGGTTTTCTCGCCCGCCACCAGGGCACCTGGGGCCTGCTGCGCAGCCGGGGCGCGCGGCTGATGTTGCCGCTGGTCTTCGGCATGCTGGTGATCGTGCCGTACCAGGCCTATGCCCAAGGCGTGGCCAACGGGCTGGTCGCGCCGGGCTTCGGCGCCTTCCTGCTGCGCTACCTGTCGATGGCCCAGCCGTGGCCCGCGCGTGCGTTCGACGGCGCGGAGTTCGGCATCACCTGGAACCACCTGTGGTACCTGCCCTATCTCTTCGTCTACACGGCGCTGGTCGCGCTGACGCTGCCGCTGTGGACATCGGGCGCGGGCCAATGGGTGCGCCGACGCTTCAACGGGCTGCGCGGCTGGGCGCTGTTGCTGCTGCCTGTGCTGCCGCTCGTGGCATGGGCGCTGCTGCTGGCCCCGCACTTTCCGCCCACGCACAACCTGGTGGGCGACTTCTACCTGCACAGCATCTACTTCACCGTGTTCCTCTACGGCTACTGGATGGGCGTGGACACGGGCATCTGGCAAGCGCTGGAGCGCCTGCGCCGGGTGTCGCTGATGCTGGCGGTGGCGGCCATCGGCGCCTTCATCGCGCTGCGGATCGGGGCCGAGGGCTCGGCGCCCAGGTGGCTGCTGGTGGCGCTGCGCAACGCGTACATGTGGCTGGCCATGGCCGCCATCCTGGGGCATGGCCACCGCTACCTCAACCGCCCGTGGCCGTGGCTGCGCTGGGCGAACGAGTCGGTGTACCCGTGGTACGTGCTGCACCAGACGCTGATCATCGTGGCCGTGGTCTGGCTCGCGCCGCTCTCGCTGGGGCCGGTGCTGGAACCCGCGCTGATCCTCGCGGCGACCATCGGCGGCTGCTGGCTGCTGACCGACGGGCTGGTGCGCCGCGTGCGCTGGCTGCGGCCGATGTTCGGGTTGAAGCTCAGGCGCGCGGCGGCGCAGCGGCAGTTGGCTTCGCCTGACTCTCTTCCACCGGAACCAGGATGGCGTTCCCCGTCGCGACGAGCTTGAGCACCCCGTCCCCCTCGCTGTCGCCCTTGCCGTCGGGCTGCGCGAAAAGCTCCGCCGCCACGAACACCTGCTTGCGCCCCGCCTTGACCACCCGCCCCCGCGCCACGAAGACGCGGCCGATGGCGGGCGAGAGGCAGTTCACCGAGAAGTGCGAGGCCAGCACGTGCCCGGACTGCGTGGCGGCCGCGAAGCCGCTGACCGTGTCGAGCAGCGCGGCGATCATGCCGGCGTGCAGGAAGCCGGCGTACTGGCCCATGTCTTCCTCGCGCCAGCGCATGCGCAATTCGGCTTCGCCGTCGGCGGCACGCGTGACTTCGAAGCCGGCCCATCGGTTGAAGGCGGCAGTGGCGTTGATGGCCTGGATGGTGTCGAGCATGCGGGCTCCTTGAAGAGGAATGAATGAATGACGCATCGGCGATGCGCACAGTCCACTCTACGAAGCACGCAACCCGCGCGTCGTCGCGCGGGTGACCGGCGACGGCGTTGCGGCTGCATTGGCGACAGCAGACCGGGTCACCCGGTTTGCACGCGCGCCCGCATCAATCAGGGCATCGGGCGTTCAGAAGTCGAACTTGGCCGAAACCTCGAAGGTGCGGCGCGGCGCCAGCAGCACCTGGCTGGTGGCGCGCCCGACCCAGGTCGCGTAGAGCTTGTCGGTCAAGTTGCGCACACGAAAACTCAACAGCGCGTTCTGCAACCGGTAGCTCACGGCCGCATCCATGGTGGTGTAGCCGTTGATGCGAATCTGGTTGGCGGTGTCGGTGAACATGTGGCCGGTGCGGTTCAGCGACACAAGGTATTCGAACCTGGAGCCGTCGGGCCGGTAGGTCGCAAAGACGTTGGCCACGCGCTCGGGCACGTTCGGCGGCGTTTTGCCCACGCGCGAGACGTTGCCTGCCTCCACGAGCGTGTCGAAGCGCGCATCGAGCGCCGCGAGGTTGCCCGCGAGCGTCCATTCGCGGGTGGGCTTCCATACCGCCGACAGTTCCAGCCCGCGCGACGACTGGCGCCCGTTGTTCACCGTGCTGGCCGCGTTGTTCGGGTCGCGCGACAGCACGTTGTCGAGCTCGATCTTGTAGGCCGCCGCGGTCCATTCGAGATTCGCCGCGGGCAGGCTCTGCTTGAAGCCGACCTCGGCCTGCTTGCCGCGCGACATCGGGAAGCCCGCGTTCGACGCCGACAGGAGGAAGAGCGAGCCCACCGGCAGCGTGGCGTTGGTGTACTGCGCGTAGATGCTCGACGCTGGCGTCAGGTCGTACACCGCCCCGATGCGGCTGGAGGTCGATCGGTAGCTGCTGCCGAAGCGGGTGTTGCTGCCCAGGTTGAGGTCGGTGATGGAACGGTCCACCTCGGTGCGGTCGTGGCGCAGGCCGCCGACCAGCGTGAGGTTGCGGATCGGCTTGAGCGCGTCTTCCACGAAGAGCGAGCTGACCCGCACCTTGGTGTTCATGTCGGTCCGGTTGCCGCCGCCCACGCTGAGCGCCGGGTCGTCGTTGAAGAAGCCCACGTAAGGGTCGAACACCGGCACCCGCAGCCGGTTTGCGGTGCTGGCGCTGCCGTTCGAAAAGCGGCGCTGGCTGCCGAAGCGCGTCTCGCTGTATTCGCCGCCGACCACGAAGCGGTTGCTCATGCCGGCGATGGTGCCCTTGTGCGTGGCGTCGATGCGGTCGAGCCAGAAATCCTGGTCGTGCGTGATCAGCGTCTGGTCGCGCGCGATGCTCGCGGGTGCCACGAAGGTGGCGCTCTCCGAATTGCGGAACACGCGGTTCGACTTGTTGGCCGAGAACTCATTGCGCCACGACCATCCGCCGTCCAGCTGGCCCGTGAGGCGCGCGCGCAGCCAGTAGGTTTCCGACGCGTTGTCGTCGTCCAGCACGTTGTAGTTGGTGCGCGTCATGCGCCGGTCGATCACGCGGCCGTCGGGGGTGCTCACCACGTTCGTCGGCTGCGTGGCGAAGCTGCGCGGCACGAGCGGTGTGCCCCAGTAGGCGTCGTTGTCGTCGCGCAGGTAGTCGAACGACAGGTCCAGCTTCACCGAGCCGCCGAAGTCGACCGAGAGGCCGCTGGTGAAGTGGTCGATGCGCTCGCCGTTGCGGTCGATGGTGCCGACCTTGCTGTCGTTGCGGCTGTAGTCGATGCGGTAGGCGCTGGCATCGCCGAGCGCGCCGCCGAAGCCGAAGGCCGCGCGCGTGGAGCCGTAGCTGCCGTAGGAAAGCAGGGCCTCCTTGTGCGGGTTGCTGCGGTCGGGCCGCTTGGTCACGAAGTTGACGACGCCGCCGATGGCGCCCTCGCCGTCGAGCACCGAGGCCGGGCCCTTGAGCACTTCGATGCGGTCGTAGTTCCAGGTGTCCTGCACGCGGTTGACCACGCCCGCGCCGGAGCTGCGAACGCCGTCGTAGAGGTACATCAGGCTGCTGAAGCCGCGCGTGGAAAGCGTGGTCGGCGAGGACGGCGGGCCGCCGCCGGACAGGCCCGCCATGCCGCGCAGAGCCTCGCTGAAAGTGCGCGCGCCGCGCTGCTGGATGGCGTCCTGCGAGAGGATCTCGACCGAGGCCGGCGTCTCGCGCACCGAGAGGCCCAGGCGCGAGGCACTGCCGCTCGAATCTTCCAGGTGCAGGCTGTTGGCGTCGCGGCTGCCTTCGATGGTGACGGTGCCCAACTCGGCCTGGTTGCCGGTGGTGCTGCTGCTGTTTTGTGCGTAGGCGGCCTGGAACGCCGTGACGGCGGCCACCGCCATGGCCGTGCGGGTGAACTGGATCATTGGAAGACTTGGTTGAACTGATGAAGGAAACCGAAAAGCAGGAATGCGGCGCGACGGCCTAGGCCACCGAGAAGCGGCGCAGCCGCCATGCGGCAAGGCCGAACAGCAGCAGGCTGGGCACCAGCAGTTGCAGCACGGCGAGCACAGCCTGATTGCGCACGAGGCCGGCGGGCTCTTCCTGCCAGGTGAAGGCGGGAATGCGGTCGAGGTCGGGCGGCGTGAGCGCTTCCCGCGCGTCGATGCGCGGAAAGAAGAAGGCCTTCCAGGCCTCGTGGTGCGCGACCGTCTGCGCCTCGAAGCGCGCATGGCGGCGTGCGCCGTTACCCGCCAGCGCGGTCATGCCTTCGTAGGCCACCGCCGCGGGCGACACCGCGCTGAAACGGCCCAGCAGTTGCTGCTGTCGCGCCTGCTGCGCGTCGAAGCGGGCCAGCGCCGGGCGGATCGCGTCGTCGACTTCGCGCTCGATGTTGTAGTTGGCCAGCGCGCGGCCGGCGATTTCGATCTTGCCGTTGCGCGGCACCAGGATGGCGCCGCGGCCCACATGCTGGTACTCGGTACCCAGCAGGTCCTGGTGGCGCTTCATCGCCTCGGCCGTGACCACGCGCTGGCGTGTGGCGAGCTCGGTGCGCGAAGGCGCGGGGGCCGCCCGGGTGACGGCCAGGTTCAGCAGCACCGGCGCAACCAGCACCAGCATGACCCACGCGATCACCAGCACCATCGCGTTGGTGGCCGACGAGGCGCCGAACGCGTTGACCGCCACCACGAGCGCAAACCAGAAGAGCGCATAGGCACCCACCAGCAGCGCCCACCACAGCGTGGCGCTGCCCATGGCACCGGACATGCCGGCGAGCCCCGCATGGCGCGAGATCCACAGCACCGCCACCGGCAGCAGCACGGCCGGCCCCAGCAGCACCGCGGCCCGCACCGTGAGCTTGCCCGCCAGCAGCGTGCGCAGGCGCAGCGGCTGCGAGAGCAGCAGCCGCAAGGTGCCGTTCTCGCGCTCCGCCGACAGCAGGTTGTAGCTGAGCGCAAAGATCAGCAGCGGCAGCAGGTAGACGATGACGAAGGCCAGGTCGAAATGCCCGCTCAGCAGGTGCCAGGGGTTCTCGATGTCGCTGGGGTTCATGAACACCACGCGGCTCTGGTTCGTGACCTTGTACTGGCTGGGGAAGAGATCGCTCTGCCCCAGCGCGACCGGGCCCAGCGGCGCGGTCGGCAGCAGCGTGTGCTGCCCACCGTAGCCGCTCGCCATGCGCGAGGGATCGGCCGGGTTCTCGAAGGGGGTGGGCTGCGCGGTGCCGGCAAGGATGGCTTCGAGCTGCACGCGCTGACCCGCGCGGGTGTCGCGGTCGGCCTCTGCCACGGCGGCCTGTGCGCGATCGCGCTTGGCCGTCTGCACGAGGCCGTTGCCCAGCGCGTAGGCCACGAGCAGCAGAAACAGCGCGCCGACGACCCAGAGGCCGCGCTCGGCGAGCATCAGGCGCACTTCCTGGCGCATCACGGCCAGCAGGCGGCGGCCCTGATGGGGTTGTGGAGGCTGGGGAGGATGAATGGAGGTCATGGGGTTCATCGCCCCTCAGAGCGCGCGCTGGCGCAAGGTGGCGAAGGCCGCGAACGCCGCCGCAAGCAGCAGGCCCACGCACAGCACGGCAAGGCTGCGCGCCTGGTGCAGCAGCGCCCACCCCACGCCGGGCGGGTGGTAGTCGAATGGCGGCACGGTGGCCCAGAGATCGGGCGTTGCCTGGTAGGAAAAATGGCGGTCGCCCAGCGGGTCGGCATGCGCCACCAGGTCCTGGCTCATCAGGTCCTGGATGTTGCGGCGATGCAGTTCGGCCGCGGTCGTGAAGCTGCGGTGGTGCGAGAAGTCGGTGCCGGCCATGCCCATCGAGAAGCTGCGGATCGCCAGGAGCGGCATCACCAGGCCGCTCCACTCCTGCACCTTCTGCTGCCGCTCCCAGGTGTCCCACAAGCGCCCGTAGTGGCGGTCGTACACCGCGTACGAGGCCTGGTCGTCCAGGCGCAGCGCAATGCCCCACTTGCTGAGGGGCACGTCGCGGCCCCAGCGTTCGGTGGTGCCGAAGTTGTCCTGCCAGACCTTGTTGGACACGGCCTTGAGCTCCGCGCCGAGTTGCTGGTTGAATTCCAGCCGCGTGGGGCTCGGGAACCAGGTGCGCGAGAGCTCGGAGAGCACGCGCGGCGCCATCACCGCCTGCGCGATCCACAGCGCCAGCAGCACGGTGATCGCCATGCGCGAGGTGGACGACAGCGCCGACACGCCCAGCACCCCGAACACGAAGATGCCCAGGTACACCGCATAGCCGAATGCCCAGGCGGCCAGGCGCAGCAGCGCGTCGATCCGCCCGCCGTGCTCCGCGCCGGCAGCCACCGCAACGGCCGCGACGATGGCGGCGGGCACCAGCAGCACGGCCAGCGAGGCCGCGAGCGCGAGCGCCTTGCCGGCCAGCAGCCGCAGCGGCGCCACGCCCAGGCTCAGCGTCTGGCGCAGGATGCCCTGCTCGCGCTCACCGGCAAATGCGTTGAAGCCCAGCACGATCACCAGCAACGGCCCCAGCACCTGAAGAATCCAGCCCACCGAAAGGTTGCCGAAGCGCTGCAGCCCGGTCGCGTCTTGCGCGGCGTTGAACTTCACCTCGCTCTGGCGGTGCGCCTGCAGCCACACGGTGCTGCCGATGAAGGGGTTGATGCCCGCATCGACCATCGACAGCGGCGGCTCGGGCTTGAAGGCGTGCATGCCCTGGTGGGCGGCGTCGTGCGGATGGCGCTTGTCCTGGTGCAGCCAGTCGCGGTAGTCCATCGCCTGTGCGGCGGTCTGTTCGGCGTGGGCGCCCTGCTGGTGGGCCCAGCCCACGGCCAGTGCGGTGAACAGCAGCACCACGACGAGCCCGCCGGCCCAATACAGGCGGCCGTCGCGCAGGCGTTCGAGAAATTCGCGTCTTGCGATCCAGTTCAGCAGCAACATGCTCAGGCTCTCATGTGCTGGAGGTAGAGCGACTGCAGGTCGGTGCGCGCAATTTGCGCTTCCCCGTCCAGGCTTTCGACGAGGCGCCCGCGCTTCATGATGCCCACGCGGGTGGCCGTCTGCTGCGCATGGAAGAGGTCGTGCGTGGTGGTGAGCACCGCCACGCCCTTGTCGGCGGCGCGGCGCAGCAGGTCGGAGAACTCGGCGGCGGCGTGCGGGTCCAGCCCCGAGGTCGGTTCGTCGAGCAGCAGCGCCTTGGCCTCCTTGGCCAGCGCGACCGCGATCCACACCTTCTGCCGCATGCCCTTGGAATAAGCGGAAACGCGCTTGTCTGCGGCCGCGTGGTCCAGGCCCACCTCGGTCATCAGCGCGAGCAGGCGCTCGCGCGGCAGCTCGCGGCCCAGCGCAAGGCCGGCGAAGAAGCGCAGGTTCTCCAGGCCCGAGAGCGTGCCGTACAGCGTGACCTGCTCGGGGATGTATGCCACGTCCTGCTTGGTTGCGACCGGATGGCGCGTGACGTCCACACCGTTGATCTCCACCGTGCCGCCGCTGGGCGCGATGAAGTTCAGGAACAGGTTGATGGTCGTCGTCTTGCCCGCGCCGTTCGCGCCCAGCAGGCAGTAGATGTCGCCGCCGCGGATATCGAGGTCCAGACGGTCCAGCGCCGTGTGCGTTCCGTACTGTTTGGTGAGGCCGATGGCTCGGAGCATGGAGGAGATTCCGGTTGGAGAGAAAGAGACGCGCGCAGGCCTCTGGCGGCGCGGGTGCGCCGATGTGGTTTTGTTTTTTGGCTGGAGGGGCGGTGGGAATCACCGCACCGGCGTTCGCTATCGGTTGGCCTACGGGCCGTCTGTCCCGACGCCCGGCTTCGAGCAGCTCAGCCTCAACGAACTGGGGAGCGCCGACCTTGTGGTCGGGCGTAAAGCCGAACTCGTGGTCGGCGTGCGTTCAACGCTTGTGCTTGTTCTTCGCGCCGCCCTGCCGCGCCTTGAAGCGCGGGTTGGATTTGCAGATCACGTAGGTGCGGCCGCGACGCGTCACCACCTGGCAATCGCGGTGACGCTTCTTGGCTTCCTTGAGCGAGGAGAGGACTTGCATGCGGGTCAATCGAGAAAGTTCGGACCCGCGACTATACGTTATTGATAATCAATTCTCAATAACATCGAAAAGCTGACGGCCAGCAGACCTCGGCCTGCAGCCGGGCGTTCAGTGCGCGTGGCGCGCGCTCTTCTTCCTGTCCGCGGCAACGCACGCCGCGCACAGCCCGTGCAGCGTCACCTCATGGCTCCTGACCTCAAAACCCTTGGGCGCCAGGTCGGTCATCGGTCCCGGGCAGGCGTGCAGCATGAACACCTGGCCGCAGCCGGAGCAATGAAAGTAGTGATGGTGGTGATCGGTTTTCTCGGCCGCCTCACCGCCGGGCTGCGAATGGCTGTGCGCATCGGCCCTGCACGCCACTTCGTAGCGCGCCGGCTCTCCCGGCAGTTCGACCTTGGCGATCTCGCCGTCGGCCAGCAGCAGCGAGACCTGGCGGTACACGGTAGACAGGCTGATCTCGGGCACGATGGCCCGCGCATGTTCGAGTATCTGCGGCGCGGTCAGTACCCGACCGGCGTCGCTGAAAGCGGAGAAAACGGCGTTGCGCTGGCGCGTGAGACGTTGCATGTTTCGATGATAGTGGGCGAGCCCCTTCCGGTCAGCGCTGGGGGCCAATCGCCCCGAAGGCCCGCGCGGGCAAGGCGAACAGCGCCAGCGCAAACGCCGCCGCGCTGGCCACGGCGCGCCACAGGTTCGCGGCATTCCATCGCTCGCGCGTCTGCGCCCAGTCGGAGGGCAACGCGCGCGGGTCCCACGACTCGGTGTACGCGTTCAGCGGCAGGTTGACCTGCGCGGTGAACACCACGATCCCCAGCGCATACAGCACGCCGGCCGACCCCAGGCACCACCACCAGCGCGCGCGCCACTGAGGCCAGGCCGCGAGCATGGCGAGCGCGCAGAACACCGGCGGGCCGAAGAAAAAGCTGAAGAACATCGCATGCCGCACGTTGCGGTTCAGGCTCGACTGCACCAGCGCATAGGTGCTGCCGTCCATCTGCTGCGTCGCGAAGTTGACATTGGCGCTGTAGGCCCAGAAAAAGCCGGCCATCAGGCCCAGCCAGAAAATCGCGAGACCGTGCAGGCCGAGTTGCAGCGCGGTCGATGAAAAGCGGAACATGGCGCGCCTCTGGAAAAACCCCCACTGTTCCAGCGTCCTGGGCGGCGCGCCTTAACCGTCGATAAGTTTCATGCCGGCGCGCAGCCGCGACAGCGAGACGTCGGTCATCCCCAGGTACGACGCGAGGTGCCTCAGCGGAATGCGCCGCACCCACTCGGGCCGTTCGCGCAGCAGGGCTTCGTAGCGCTCGCGCGCGGTGCACTGAAGAAAGACCTGCTCGCGTCGCATCTTGTCGTCGAGCAATCCGGCCAGCGCGTGCAGCTGCAGCGCGGTCCACGACGGCAGGCGCGCCACCGAAGAATCGAGCGCGGCGTACGGAAGACACCAGACCGTGGCCGGCCCCAGCGCCGCGATGAAGAAAGCCGCGGGCTCGCGCCGCAGCACATCGGTCACAGGCCAGATGAACGCGTCCTCCGCGTGGAAATTCTTGTTCGACTCACGGCCTTCGCTGTCAATGTAGAAAAGCCGCAGCAACCCCTGCTCGACCCAGAAGGCGTGCTGCCAGGGCGCGCCGGCCGCAAGCAGCGTGGCATTGGCGTCCAGCGCCACGCGATGCGCCTGGCCGGCCAGCGTGGCCAGCGCGGCGGACTCCAGTTCAGGGAAGCGACGCGAGAGCGTCTGTGTCCATGCATGGCTCGAAGACACGGCGGCCCCTCGGTTTCACGCGTCCTGTTCGGGCGCGGCCTCGGGCTTCGGCTTGCTCTTCTTGCCGCGCGCCGCCTTCTTCGCCGCGCGTTCGGCGTCGATGCGTTGCCCTTCGGCCAGCCACTGCGCGAACTCTTCGGGCGTCTCGAGCGTGATGCGCCCGAGGTTGCCCGCGCGAAATTCGTGCATCACGATCTCGGCTGCCTTCTGCAGGTTGACCCGGCCCTTGCCCAGCAGCGCACCGCGCTTGCGGCCGATGGTGTCGAGCACGTCCTCGTCCTTCATGGCGGCGATGGTGGCGGCGTCGAGCTCGACCAGCTTGAAGCGCGCGGAAATGCCCCCCGCGTAGTGCGTCTTGAGGTAGCCGAGCAGTTCCAGCGCCACCTCTTCCTCGTCGAAGGCGTTGCGCCCCACCGCGCCGCTGGCGGCCAGGTTGTAGCCGCTCTTGGGCACCACGATGCGCGGCCACAGCATGCCGGGCGTATCCCACAGGTAGAAGTCGTCGGCCAGCGTGATGCGCTGCTCCAGCTTGGTGATGCCGGCCTCGTCGCCGGTCTTGGCCTTGCGCCCGCCGGTGAGGGTGTTGATGAGCGTGGACTTGCCCACGTTCGGAATGCCGCAGATCAAGACGCGCATCGGCTTGGCCATGCCACCGCGGTTGGGCGAGAGTTCGTGGCAGGCCTTGACGATCTGCTGCGCCGGCGTGGTCAGGCTTGCATCGAGCCCGATGGCGCGGGTGGCGGGCAGCGCGTTGTAGTGCGCAAGCCAGAGCTTCGTGCGCTCGGGGTCGGCCAGGTCCTGCTTGTTGAGCACCTTGAGGGTCGGCCGGCCGGCGGTGAGCTCGGCCAGCATCGGGTTGGCGCTGGAGCCCGGCAGGCGCGCGTCGAGCAGCTCGATGACCACGTCGATGTCCTTCACCCGCTCGGTGATGGCCTTCTGGGTGGTGTACATGTGACCGGGGAACCACTGGATCGCCATCGATGGATGCTCTTTCTTCGCGCTGTCTGCAGAACTGGGAGTGGGTCGGCCCAGAGGGCCGGGCACGCATTGTGGCCGCTGAACCTGAATGGTGGCTGGACGCTATCTTTTCGATAGCTGCCGACACCCATTTTGCCTTCGCGAACAGCAAGGCACGCACATCGTCGTCGCAGGCACGACGCGCGAGCAGGTGCTCATGGCCATCGGCGACCCCGGTGGCGCTCAACCGCGTGCCGGCCCCGACGCCTTAAGTTCTCGAACGCCGATCCGCGCGCAATTTCCTGGAGGGTTATGCACCGCGCGGGCCGAGTACGCCCCTATGATTTGACCGAGTGCGGCGCTTCGCGCGCCGGTATGAATCAAGAACTTTTTGTGGAGTTACCGCGATGAAACCCGTCTCTGAACTGCTCAAGCGCCACGACTCCGCCGCCTGGCGCACCTCGCCCGACACCAGCGTGTTCGATGCGCTGGCCACGCTGGCCCATTTCGAGGTGGGCGCCCTCATGGTGATGGACGGCGAAAAGCTCGTGGGTTTTCTTTCCGAACGCGACTACACCCGCAAGGTTGCGCTGCAGGGCAAGAACTCCAAGGAGATGAAGGTCTCGGAGATCATGACGCCCGATGTGATGACCGTCACGCCCCAGACCCGCACCCGTGCCTGCATGACGCTCATGAGCCAGCGCAAGTTTCGCCACCTGCCGGTGGTGGACGGCGACCGGGTGGTCGGCATGATCTCCATCCAGGACTTGATGGACGACATCATCAGCGACCACGAAACCACCATCGAGCAGCTGACCACCTACATCCAGGGCTGAGCCCGCGTCCCGCCCGCCCCTGTTTTGCATCGCATCGCCGCATTTCGGACCCTGCCCGGCGCGTGGGTAGGGAATAGACCTACGCACGGTGTAGCGCTTCAGGGCGCACAGTGGGTCTTCGTTCATCTATTCAGCAAAGGCATTGCATGCAGATTCAGGTCAACACGAGCAACGGCATCGAGAACAAGGACACCCTGGAGCGCTGGGCCGACACGGAGATCAAGCAGCACCTCGCCCGCTTCGTCGCGGACGTGACGCGCGTCGAGGTGCACTTGAGCGACGAGAACCACGACAAGGCCAGCGCTGGCGACAAGCGCTGCGTGATGGAAGCCCGCCTGGCGCATCACAAACCGCTGGCCGTGACACAGCACGCCAACACGCTCGACGAGGCCTTCCGCGGCGCAGCCGACAAGCTCAAGCGACTGCTCGACAGCACGCTGGGCCGCCTGAACAACCACCGCGACCGCGATTCGATCCGCAAGGACGGCAGCTTCGTCGCCGAATAAGCGTCAGAGCATTTCTCTGAAGATCTGAAGGGGTCGGCCGCTTTCCGGCAGCGCCCCGGTCAGGCTGCCCGCCCCCGCTCCCCCCCCCTTAGCCCCTCCCGGCGATCGCCTTCGCAACCTCGTTGCTACCTTGAGCGGCGCCGCTCTGCGGCACGGACTCGTCCACGCGCGAAGTCACATCGGCCAGCCGCGCGGCCAGTTGCTCGGCGGCGTCCGGGCCGCTGCCCAGCCACGCGCCCTGCGTCAGCGTGATGTGCGCCGCTTCGAACACACCGGCACCGGCGCAGAGCACGGTGCGGTTGGGCGCATCCTGCGAGGCCAGCACCAGCATCGCAGGCACCACGGCCTCGGGCCGGAAGGCTTCGAGCATGTCCTGGGGGAACAGGTCCTCCGTCATGCGGGTGGCCGCGGTGGGTGCCAGGCAGTTGACGCGAATGTCGTTCTTGGCGCCCTCGATGCTCAGGGTCTGCATCAGGCCCACCAGCGCAAGCTTGGCGGCGCCGTAGTTGCTCTGGCCGAAGTTGCCGTACAGGCCCGACGACGAGGTCGTCATCACGATGCGGCCGTACTTCTGCTGATTCATAAGCGCCCAGACGGCCTTGGTGCAGTTCACCGCGCCCATCAGGTGCACGTCGACCACCAGCTTGAAGTCGGCGACTTCCATCTTGGCAAAGCTCTTGTCGCGCAGGATGCCGGCGTTGTTGACCAGGATGTCGACGCGGCCCCAGGCATCGACGGCCTGCTGCACCATCGCCTGCACCGCCCCGAAGTCGGTGACGGATGCGCCGTTGGCAATGGCCTCGCCGCCGGCGGCCTGGATCTCGTCGACCACCGCCTGTGCGGCACTCACCGAGCCACCGGAGCCGTCGCGCGCGCCGCCCAGGTCGTTCACCACGACCCTGGCGCCGCGCGCCGCCAGGGCCAGTGCATGCTGGCGGCCCAGGCCCCCGCCCGCGCCGGTGACGATGGCCACGCGGCCCTTGAAATCGATGGAGTTGCTGCTGCTCATGGGTGTCTCTGCTCTGCTTTCGTTGGGGATGTTCCGGGCCCTGCCGCTGTGCGGCAGCGTGGCGTTTTACCCCATAAAAGCCCGGCGCGTCCCTGCGCAGGCGCATGCACAGTCACCGGCGCGTCACCGGTGTACCGGCACGTCAGTGCGTCGGTGGGCGCATGGCGGCGCAGTACGCCACCAGCTGATCGAGCTCGGCGGATTTGTCGAAAAAGGCATCGGCGCCGAGCTGGGCCGAGCGATCGCGCATGTCGGCCGTGGCGTAGTTGCTGAGCACCACCACCTTCTGGTGCGGTGCGCGGTTGCGGCAGGCGTTGATCACGCCCAGGCCGTTGCCGCGCTTGAGGAAGAGATCGACGATGGCCAGGTCCCACTCGTCGCGGTGCTGGTGCAGCCAGGTCACGGCTTCGTCCTCGGTACTCGCGGAGGCCACGACCTCGGCGTCGACCACGTCCTGCAAAAATCCAACGAGGTTGTCGCGGATCATGGGACTGTCCTCGACAAGGTAGGCCTTGAAAGTCATGGGAAAACCGATGGATCTGGACTGGCGGGGTGCGGGCTTGCGAGGTGCATGGAGCCATCCTCGCAGCGCCGAGCCGGTGCGCGGTGAGCCATGCAGGCCAATGGCTGTAGGCCATACGCCAGCACGCCTGTCGTCTGCGGGCGGCGAAGGCCCGTCGCCCAGCACTCGGCTCCAGGCTTTCGCTGGCCCTTAGGCCGCGACGGCCATACGGCTGCGGGTCATGCCCAGACGCGCGGGCGAGACGTACTGCTCGCGGTAGATCTCGAAGGGCATGGAGTCGGCCGCCTCGATGCGCTTCTGCGCCTCGATCGACTCGGCGGTCATGCGCTCGAACCCGGCCTGCTGCTCGGCCGAGAACGGCAAGGCCAGCAGCGCGGCGCGGGTCTGTTCGGACTGCGCGCGCACGAAGCCGACGAAGGAGTTGCCGTGCTGCTGCTCGATCGCCGCGAGCACGCGGGCCGAGGGCAGGCTGTCGGGGTTCTGCAGCGCGGCCCGGGCGGCCTTCACCGCGTCGGCGTGCAGCGTGCCGCCCTGCGCCGCATCGAGCGCGGCGGCCAGCGGCAGGCACTCCTCGACGAGCTCCATGCCCCAGGCGGTCAACGTCACTTCGCTGCCGCCGCGCGCCAGAAGCAGGCCCGGCTCGCGGCCGCGCGCGGCGGTGAGGTGCTGGTTGTGGGCCAGGTCGGCGATTTCCTGCGGGGTGTCGTCCGGGCTGTCGCTCAGCAGGCAATGCAGCAGGAACACGTCGATGAAGCGCATGGTCTGCGCATTGATGCCGACGGTTTCGAAGGGGTCCAGGTCCATGAGCCGCACTTCGACGTACTCCACGCCGCGCTCGCGCAGCGCATGCAGCGGGCGCTCGCCGGGGTTGATCACGCGCTTGGGGCGGATGGTGCCGTAGAACTCGTTCTCGATCTGCAGCAGGCTGGTGCCCAGCTGGTTGTAGTCGCCGCCCAGGTTGCGGATGCCGATGGCCTCGTAGCCGGGCCAAGGGCGGGTGAGCGCGTCCTGCAGCGAGGCGCCGTAGCCTTCCAGGCTGTTGTAGCTCACGGCCAGCGAGGCCTGCGCGTCGCTCTGGTAGCCCAGGCGGCCCATGCGCAGCGAGGTGCCGTGCGGCATGAACATGCTGCCGTCGCCGAGCGGCTGCAGCTCGTGCGGGCGGCCCGCGACAAAGCTCGAACACAGCGCCGGCGAGGCGCCGAACAGGTACAGCAGCAGGAAGGCGTGGCGGCGGAAGTTGCGGATCAGCGCGAAGTACTGTTCGCTGGACACCTCGGGCAGCGACCAGTTGTAGTGAATGCCCGAAATGGTCTGCATGCGGCGGCCGTAGCGGTGGCTCAGGCCCATGCGGTAGACGCTCTTGGCGCGGCCCACGTTCGACGAGCCGTAGCGGCCGATGGGGATGGTTTCGTCCGTGGGCAGGCCGCAGGGCATGCTGGACACCCACAGGCGCTCGTCGCCCAGTTGGTCGAGCACGCGATACGTGAACTGGTGAACCCGGGTGAGCTCTTCGAGCGCCGCTTCGACGCCGGCGTGCACGCCCGTGATCAATTCGAGCTGCGATTCGCTGAAGTCGGTCGTGATGTGCGGATGCGTGAGCGCGGAGCCCAGCGCCGTGGGGTGGGGCGTCAGCGCGAGCTTGCCGTCGGGCAGCGCGCGCAGGCTTTCCTTCTCGATGCCGCGTCGCATGCCCTGGAGGCGTGCGGTTGAAATTGCACCCAACCTCTCCTGCAATCTGTTGCTCATATTGTTATGGCCCATCAATCTTCTGAGGGGCTGGAAGGTAGCACGGGCGCGCGGGCGCTGCTTGTGCAGGGAATCCCTCGGTTTGCAGTCCTGCGGCGCGCTACTTTTTTGATAGCTGACGGCGGCCCGTTCAGCCCAGCACGCGCAGCAGGAACCGGTTGAGGTCGGCGATTTCTTCCATGCAGACCGAATGCGCCATCGTGTACTCGTGCCATTCGACGGCATGACCCAGCGCCGCGAGCGCGTCGCGCGATTGAAGGGCGGCCGCAAGGGGCACCACCGGGTCTTGCCGGCCATGGGCCAGGAAAACCGGCGTCTCGTGGTTGGCCGCATGGCGCTCGGCCGCGGTGGTGGCGGCAATCGGCAGGTAACCCGAGAGGCCGACGATGCCGGCCAGGCGCTCGGTGTGGCGCAGCCCGGTCATGAGCGCCATCGCGCAGCCCTGGGAAAAACCGGCCACCACGATGCGGTTCGCGGCGATGCCACGGGCCTTTTCATTGGCGATCAGCGCCTCGATGGTGGCCTGCGAGCGGCGCAGGCCCGCTTCGTCCTCGCGCGCGGCCAGGTCGGCCACGGCGATGTCGTACCAGGCCGGCATCTGGTAGCCGCCGTTGATGGTCACGGGAATGACCGGCGCGTTGGGGAACACGAAGCGCACCGGGCCCACGCTGGAGAGGTCGAGCTCGTTGGCGATCGGCAAGAAGTCGTTGCCATCGGCACCCAGGCCGTGCATCAGGATCACCGTGGCGGTGGGATGGGGCGCGGTTTCTATTTCGATCGGAAGACGGGACATGGTCGGGCAGGGTAAGTCGAGGACAGGGATGGCCGGACCTTAGCGCATTCGAGCGGTTGGCTGACTTGCGGGCCGCGCCATCCCGACCAAGATGGTGCCGAACCGAAGGAACAAAGGAACCCCGCGTGAGCCCATCCCCTCCCCTGGTCGAAACCAAGTTGTCCGGCGTGGTGCTGGTCTGCGGCGATTGCGAAGAACGCAGCAACGGCCCCACCCGGCTCAAGGCCAGGCAGGTCCGCAAGGAACTCAAGCGCGACCTCGCCCACATGCCCGGGCGCCTCCGCGTCGTCGAATGCACCTGCCTGGGCCTTTGTCCGAAGAAAGCGATGGCCCTTGTGGCGGTGGCGGGCGGCCATTCGCCGCTGGCCGCCGAGGTGTGCCGCGACGGAGACGTTTCGGAATTCGCCAAGGCACTCGCAAGGACCGCGCGTTAGCCGGGTAACCATTTGCCCGTGCGCAGCGCAAATGGCGCCGGGATGCAACACAATCGCGTTTCGCATGAAGACCACCACACCGCACCCGAAGCCCCCGCTTGCAGCCGCCGCTGCCTTCGACAGTGAAGCCATGCTGCGCGAGAGCGGCTTGCGCGTGACGCGCGCCGCCCGGACCGTGCTGGAGCTGCTCCGGCACACCTCGCAACCCCTGACGCATGACGAAGTGGCCGCGGCCTACACCACCGCCACGGGCGAGGCGCCCGACCGGGTGACCATCTACCGCGTGCTCGACCGCCTCGTCGATGTGGGCCTGTGCGATCGCCGTGTGGGCGCCGACCGCGTCAACCGCTTCGCGCTGCATGTGGAAACCGCGTCGGGCAACACCTTCGAATGCGACCAGTGCCACAAGGTGCTGGCGCTGCCGTCGGATCCCGAACTGCCCAAGGTGATGGGCCGGCTCGGGCGGGCGCTGCGCAAGCAGGGCATCGACACCCGCCAATCCGCGCTCACCCTGCACGGCACCTGCGGCGACTGCGCACGATAGGCCCGATCAGACGTTCCAGGACGGGAACGGGTCGGGCAGGTTCTGCCACCACGAGGCGCCGTAGCGCATCTCTTCCTCGGTGAGCAGGCAGGCATCGAGTTGCGCGCGCAGGGCGGCCTCGTCCATCCCGATGCCGATCAGCACCAGTTCCTGCCGCGCATCGCCGGTGGCGGGGTCCCAATTCTTGCGGATGAGGTCCAGTGCATCGTCGTCGGTCGGCCAGTGCTCGCGCGGCACCGCCGCCCACCAGAAGCCCGCCGCGCCGTAGCGGCAAGCCCCGCCGGCCTGCGACCACGACCCCGCGCGCGTGGCCCGGCTCGCGAGCCAGAAGAAGCCCTTGGAGCGCACCACGCCTTCCCACTCGCTCTGCACCAGGTCCCAGAAGCGCTGGGGATGAAAAGGCAGGCGCGAGCGGTAGACGAAGCTGCGGATGCCGTATGCCTCGCTTTCGGGCACATGCTCGCCGCGCAGCTCGGCCAGCCAGCCCGGCGCCTGCTCGGCCTGCTCGAAATCGAAGAGGCCGGTATCGAGCACGCGGTCCAGCGCGACGCGGCCGAACTCCGACACCTCGATGCGGGCGCGCGGGTTCAGGCTGTGCAGGATGGCCATGAGCCGCTCGCGCTCCTCGCGCGTGACCAGGTCGGTCTTGTTGACCACCAGCACGTCGCAGAACTCGATCTGCTCGATCAGCAGGTCGACCACCGTGCGCGTGTCCTCGTCGCCCAGCGACTGGCCGCGCTGGCCCAGACTATCGGGCGAGCCGTAGTCGCGCAGGAAGTTGAAGGCGTCGACCACCGTGACCATGGTGTCCAGCCGCGCCACATCGGCCAGGCTCTTGCCGTCTTCGCCCGCGAAGGTGAATGTTTCGGCCACGGGCAAGGGCTCGGAGATGCCGGTCGACTCGATCACGAGCTGGTCGAAGCGCCCTTCCTTCGCCAGGCGCCCCACCTCGATCAGCAGGTCTTCGCGCAGCGTGCAGCAGATGCAGCCGTTGCTCATCTCGACCAGTTTTTCGTCGGTGCGCGAAAGCTCGGCGCCGCCGCCCCGCACCAGCGCGGCGTCGATGTTGACCTCGCTCATGTCGTTGACGATGACCGCCACGCGCCGGCCTTCGCGGTTGTGCAGGATGTGGTTGAGCAAGGTGGTCTTGCCCGCGCCGAGGAAGCCGGAAAGAACGGTAACGGGGAGACGTGAGGAAAGGCCGGTGTTCATGGGGGTGTGCGCTTTCTATAGATGCAACAGCATTGCATTATAGGAATGGGGCGCAACACGGTTGCACTTGGTGCAACCCCGCCGTCCCGCTACATCGCCGGCATCTCGAAAGCCTCGACCTGCCGCCCGTCGATGTCGGTAAAGCCGTATTCCCGCGCCAGGTCGCCCACGCGCAGCACCACGCCGGTTTTCTCCAGCACCTTCGCATCGCCCGCCAGCGCCGCGACCGCGCGGCCCAGGTAGCGCGGCGATTCGGTGGCCGCCAGCGCCGGCCGCTCCTGCCAGTGCGCCTCGTCGGTCTTGTGCCCGGCCAGCACGAACTCGGTGCGCATCCAGCCCGGCGACACGGCGATGGAAGCGACGCCGTGGGGCTTCAGGTCTTGCGCCATGCCGAAGGCCAGCCGCGTCATCGCAGCCTTGGCGAGGTCGTAGAAGAGGTTGCCCTTCATGTAGCGGTCGCGGTCCCAGAAGGTGGTGGCCACGATCAGCCCGCGCTGTCGGCGCACCATCAGCGGCGCGGCGAAGCGGCTGGCCAGCAGGTGGTTGCGCACGCCGCGGTCGAACATCGAATCCCAGTTCGCGAGCGGGTGCTCCCAGAAAGGCGCCTCGAACACGCCGTTGAAGGTCTCGTGGCCGCCCCAGGCGTTGTTCACGAGCAGGTCGAGCCGGCCCGCCTCGCGCTCGACGCGATCGAACAGCGCCTTCACTTCGTCTTCGCGGGTGTGGTCGCAGCGCACGGCGATGCCGCGGCCGCCCATGCGCGTGACCTCCTCCGCGGTGTCGTCGATGGTGCCGGGCACCGCCTGCATCTCCGACAGGGCCAGGATCTGGCCGTAGCTGTCCGCGGGCTTCTCGCGGGTGCTGCGGCCGGTGACATACACCGTGGCACCGGCAGCGCCCAGTTCCACCGCAATGCCCCGGCCCGCGCCGCGGCTGGCGCCGGTGACCACGGCAACGTGCCCCTCCAGGCTCTTCGGGCCCTTCAGCGGATTCGTGTTGTCGTTCTGCGTCATCGTGGTTCCTTCTTCAATCGGGTTGGCTGGATGCCCGCCCACGATAGGCTGCGGTCAAGCCGCCGTCTTGGAAGAACCCGAAACCGCACGGCCCAGAAATTCGGTCGGCGTGACGCCGCACAGCGCACGGAATTCGTTGACCAGGTGCGACTGGTCGTAGAAGCCGCTTTCGAGCGCCACGTTCGCCCAGGCCGGCGCGGGCTGCAGCCTCAACGCGCGCAGGCACCCATGCAGCCGCGCGAGCCGTGCCCAGGTGCGCGGCGACAGGCCGACGTGCGCCCCAAAAAGCTGCTGCAACCGCCGCTCGCCCACACCCACGGCAGCCGCCACGTCGCGCAGCGGCTGCCTGCCGCCGGATGCGGAGATCAGCCGGGCCGCATGCATCGCGGCGGCATGCACGCGGCCCCGTTCATCGCCGCTGTCGCGCAAGCGCTGCGCCAGGGCGGCTTCCAGCAGGGCCGCGCGGGCCGCGTCGTCCGGCGCCTCGGCCATGCGCGACAGAAGCCGGCCGGCATCGCCTTGCCAGAGCCGGTCCAGATGAACGACCTGCCCCGCGATCTCGCCCGCCGGCACGCCCAGCAGGGCCGTCGCGGCGCCGGGCCGCAGCGTGACCGACAGCCCCTCGACCTTCCGCCGCATGCGCACCACCACCGGCGCGGCCGAGGCGCCGATCGCTTCCACCGGCTGCCCGGCGCCCTCGCCTGCCGAGGGCGCGTCGCCGAGGTTGAAGACCAGGCGCACCGCACCGTCGGGCAGCACGCGTTCGCGCACCTCATGCCCGTGCGCGAAGGTCTCGCGATACAGCAGGATGTGCGACACATGCGCCTGCAGCGCCGCACGCACGGCAAACGCCCGCAGCGTGCCGGCGGGCGTGCTCGACTCCCGCCCATGCAGCGGGTCTTCGTCGAGGCGGAGGAAAAGGCGTTCGGCCATGGCCCATTGTGTTGAAAAACCCGGGCCGGCGCGAGCGCCTCGCCGTGACCGAAAATCGTCCGCTCGCATGACGTCCGCCATCACCACCGCCCTCCCCGTTCTCTATTCGTTCCGCCGCTGCCCCTATGCGATGCGGGCGCGGCTTGCGCTGGTTGCGGGCGGTGCGCCCTGCGAGTTGCGCGAGATCGTGCTGCGCGACAAGCCCGCCGAGATGCTGGCCGCCTCGCCCAAGGGCACCGTGCCCGTGCTGGTGACGGCCGAGGGCACGGTGATCGAACAGAGCCTGGACGTGATGCTGTGGGCCCTGCGGCGCAATGACCCGCTGCGCTGGCTGCAGCCCGAGGTTGGCACGCTGGACGACATGCTGGCGCTGGTCGCCCTGTGCGACAACGATTTCAAGCCGCAGCTGGACCGCTACAAGTACCCCGGCCGATTCGCCGAAGCGGAAGGCGCGGCGCGCGAACGCGGTGCGATGTTCCTGCGCGGGCTCGAATCCAGGCTTTCGGTCTCGGCCCATCTGGCCGGCGCGCACGCCACCCTGGCCGATGCCGCGCTCATGCCCTTCGTGCGGCAGTTCGCGATGGTCGACATGGCTTGGTTCGATGCGCAGCCCTGGCCCCGCTTGCAGTCCTGGCTGTCCGGCTGGCTCGCCTGCGATGTGTTCGCGCGCGCCATGCACAAGTACGCACCCTGGAAGGCGGGCGAGACGGGCATCGATTTCCCGCCTGATTGGCAACGCTAAACGGCCATCGCCGCCGCCGACGCCCGCTGGATGCACTCGATGAAGTTCTGCGCCGCAGGCGTCGTCAGTTGCCCGCGGCGCCGCACCACGCACACGTTCAGCATCGGCAGCGACTCCGCCACGTCGACCCTGCGGATGCCATGCCGCTTGAAGGTCAGCTTCACCAGCGGTTCGACGAACAGGCCGATCAGGTCCATGTGCCCGACCAGCCCCAGCGCCACCGTCACCGACTGCCCCTGGATGATGCGTGCCGGCGGCGGCAGGCCCAGCGGTGTGAAGAGCGGCGACACCGCATCGCGCCCACCGTGGTCGTCGCCCGGCAGGATCCATTCGCCGCCGTACAGGTCGTGCAGCGAACGCGCGCCCCGCAGCGGATGGCGCTCGCGCATGCCCACCACCAGTTGCACCGGAAACAGCTCGACCGCCTCGAACTGCGCATCGAGCGTTCCGGGCACCACGTGGGCGACCGCAAAGTCCAGATAGCCGTCGCGCAGCCGCGCGAGCATCCACGGCAGCACGGCCTCGCTGAACTGCACGTCGACCGCGGGCAGGCGGGTGTGGAAGTCCTTGAACGCCGCGGGCAGCACGGTGAGCGCGAACGAGGCGCTCACGGCCATCGACACCGAACCGGTGGCGCCGTCGCGGATCTGCGCGATCTCGTCGCGGGCGCGTTGCATGTCGGCCAGCAGCAGCCGCGCGCGGGGCGCAAAGGCCTTGCCGAAATCGGTGAGCCGCACGCCCTTGACGCTGCGCTCCACCAGCGGCGCGCCGACCTCGCGCTCCAGCTCGCGCACGATCTTGGTCACCGCCGGCTGCGACAGCCCCAGCACGCGCGCGGCGGCGCGGATGCTCATCTGCTCGACCACTGCCACGAAAGCGTGCAGCTGGTTGGGTTTCATCGAAGGACTTTCATGACAACCAAAAGTTATCGCTATCGCCCAATTATTGTCTTTTCATGACAGCAGCGAGTCTCTAGCATCCGCCGCGGTCCAGCGACTTGCCGCCAGACATTCAGCAAACATCACAAGCGCACCCACTGGAGAGACATGAGCATCCCGAGCACGCAGTCCCCGTCCGACCGCCGGCGTCAGACCATCGTCGCGACGACCATCGGCAACGGGCTGGAATTCTTCGATTTCACGGTCTATGGCTTCCTGGCGCTGGTGATCGGCAAGCTGTTCTTCCCGACTTTCAATTCGTACGGCCAGCTGCTGCTGACGGTGGCGAGCTTCGGCGTCGGCTTCATCATGCGGCCGCTGGGCGGCATCGTGATCGGCGCGTACGCCGACCGCGCGGGCCGCAAGAAGGCGATGACGCTCACCATCTTCTTGATGGCGCTGGGCTGCGCGCTCATCGCCTTCACGCCCACCTACGCGGCCATCGGCGTCGCGGCGCCCATCGTGATCGTGCTGGCGCGGCTGATCCAGGGCTTCTCGGCCGGCGGTGAAGTGGGCGCGTCCACCACGCTGCTGGTGGAGCACGCCACGCCCGCCAATCGCGGCTACATGGCGAGCTGGCAGTTCGCAAGCCAGGGCCTGGGCGTGATGATGGGTGCCGTGGTCGTGGGCGCGCTGACCTTCTCGCTCACGCCCGAAGCCATGCAGAGCTGGGGCTGGCGCGTGCCCTTCGTCATCGGCATGCTGATTGCGCCGGTGGGCATGTACATCCGCCGCCATCTCGAAGAATCGCTGCACATCTCGCCCGAAGAAGCCGCCGCGCCGCGCGAAAGCAGCCTGAAGATCGTCTGCACGCAGCACGGCAAGACAGTGCTGGCGGCCGTGCTCTCGATCGTCGGCGGCACCACGGCGGCGTATGTCGTGACCTTCTACATGCCGACCTATGCGGTGCGCGAGCTCGGCCTCACGCCCGCGGTGGCGCTGTTCGGCGCGGCGCTCACCGGGTTGATCTCGTTCGCGCTCGCGCCCTTCGTTGGCACCCTGTCGGACCGCGTGGGCCGCAAGCCGCTGATCGTGTGGAGCCGCGTGGCGCTCGCGGTGTTGATCTACCCGGGCTTCCTTTGGCTCAATGCCTCGCCGACGCCGCTGGTGCTGTTCACCGTGCTGGGCGTGTTCAGCATCGGCCTCGTGGTGCAGACCGTGCCCGGCATCACGATGCTGCCGGAGATGTTCCCCAAGCGGGTTCGCGCGAGCGGCATGTCGCTGGTGTACAGCGTGGGCGTGGCACTCTTTGGCGGCTTCGCGCCCTTCATCAGCACCTGGCTGGTCAACGCCACAGGCAGCAAGCTGGCGCCGGCCTGGTATCTGGTGGGGATGACGGTGGTCTCCATGCTGGGGCTGATCTGGCTGCGAGACCATACGGGCCGCGACATCGACGCCGCGGGCGCGCACGCGGCGGGCTGACCGACATCCCCCTACCTCACGGAAAAGAAATCTCCATGCAAACACAACCCACCGCCGCCACCCGTCATTTTTCGGGCACGTACGTCGAAGCGCGCGCCAAGTTTCTCGACGCCGCCGCCCAGCGCAGCGCGGCCGTCGAATCGTTCGTGCATCCCGCACACCGCGGCGCGCTCGGCGAAGAACTGGCCACCGACGTGGCACTCATCGGCGCGAAGGACGCGAAGAAGCTCTTGCTCGTCACCTCGGGCACGCACGGCCCCGAAGGCTTCTGCGGCTCGGGCGCACAGGTAGCGACGCTGCACGACGCCGACCTGCTCGCGCGGCTCGAACAGGCCGGCGTCGCGCTGCTGCTGGTGCACGCGGTCAATCCGCACGGCTTTTCGCACCTGCACCGCACCAACGAAGACAACATCGACCTGAACCGCAACCACATCGATTTCAGCGCGCCGCTGCCGGTGAACGCCGAATACGCCAATGTCGAGCCGCTGGTGCTGACCGCCACCTGGCCGCCGACGCCCGCCGATGAAGCCGCCGTGGCCGCCTACGTCGACAAGCACGGCATGCGCGCCTTCCGCGCCGCCGTCACCAAGGGCCAGTACGTGTCGCCAGACGGCCTGTTCTACGGCGGCACCGCGCCGTCGTGGAGCAACGGCACGATGCGCGCGATCCTGCGCAAGTACGCGGCATCGGCCACGCACATCGGCTGGATCGACATCCACACCGGCCTCGGCCCCTACGGCCACGGCGAAAAGATCTATCCGGGCCGCAACACGCCGGCCGATCTGGCGCAGGCACATGCCTGGTGGGGCGCCGACGTGTTCGCGCCCTTTGCCGGCGACTCGGCTTCGGCCGACGTGTCGGGGCCGGTGGTGTCCATCGCGTACGACGAATGCCCCAACGCGAGCATCGCGCCCATGGGCCTGGAATTCGGCACTCTGCCCGACGGCGAGGTGCTGACCCGCCTGCGCGCCGACACCTGGCTGCGCCGCCACCCCGAGGCGCCGGATGCGCAGAAGCGCGAAATCCGCCAGGGACTGCGCGATGCGTTCTATTGCGACAACGACGAGTGGAAGGGCATGGTGCTGGGGCAGACGCGCGTCGTCTTGCTCCAGACCCTGCAGGGCCTGCGCAAAGCCTGAGGCCCGCTCCTCAGCCGAAGTTCGGCGCGCGCCGTTCGCGCAGCGACGCCACGCCCTCGCGCACGTCGGCGCCGGCGAAGCCCATGAATTCGAGCGCCAGCGAGGCGTCGAAGGTCGGCCCGGCCTGGCGCAGCCAGTTGTTGAGCGCGTACTTGGTCAGGCGGATCGCGCTCTGGCTGCCGGCCGCGAGCCGGTCGGCCACTTCGTAGGCACGCGGCAGCAGGTCGGCCTCGTCCACCGCGAGCGACACCAGGCCGATGCGCTCGGCCTCCTCGCCGCTCACCGGCTCACACAACAACAGGTGGTACTTGGCCTTGGCCATGCCGCACAGGAGCGGCCAGACGATGGCCGCATGGTCGCCCGCCGCCACGCCCAGTCGCGTGTGGCCGTCGACGATCTTCGCGTTCTTCGTGGCAATCGAAATGTCGGCCAGAAGCCCCGCCACCAGCCCCGCACCCACGGCCGGGCCGTGCATCGCGCTCACGATGGGCTTGTCGCAGTTGATGATGTTGTAGACGAGGTCGCGCGCTTCTTGCCACACGCGCTGGCGCACCGCGTCGTCGGTGGTCATGTCCTGCACCATCGCGAGGTCGCCGCCGCCCGAGAAGCCCATCCCCTCGCCCCGCAGCACCGCACAGCGCACCGTGTCGTCGGCCGACACGTCGCGCCAGATCTCGGCGAGCTCGCGGTGGCTGTCATGGCCCGCCGTGGGCAGCTTGCCGTTGGCGGCGCGCATCTGGATGTCGAGCACCGCGCCGTGGGTGCCGCGGCGGGTGATGGCGAGGGTCTGGTAGCGGGAATAGTCCATGGTGTCTCCGCCCTGGCCCCGGAGAGCGAGGACTTCTTTTTCTTCGTTGGGCTTTGCTGGAAAGCGGAACGGCTATTTTCGCGCCGCCACCTCGCGGCATTGCCGCACATTGGCATCGAAACGTGGCGCCAGGCCCGGTTCGCAGGCTTCGTCGCCGGGCGTGAGCCTGCACATGCCCACCACCACATAGTCCATCACCGCCGAGGTGCACATCCCGTACGCCGCGAGCTCCGGGTTGGCCTTGGCCTTGAAGCCCCAGCGCTCGGAGAACTGCACCGTGCGCGCCATCGCGCCGTGAAAGAAGCTGCGGTCCCGCGCCGCGACAGCGGCTTCCATGCGCGGCAGTTCCTCGTTCAGGTAGCCGGCTGCGTCCAGCGGGAACGCCGAGGGCGGCTCCTGCTGGGCGGTGGCGAAAGAGGCGGCCAGCACGAGCGGCAGCACGGCGAGTGTGCGCGGCAGCGACGAGAAACAAGAAGGCATGAAGCGGGCGAACGGGCGTTGGTGTTGCATGGCCTGAGATTCTGCAACGTTTGGAAGCATCTTTGAACGGCCGGCGATGCATGCGCGCGACGCCCGGGCCTACTTGCCCTTCTTTTGCCTGTCGAACTTGCGCCAGTACTGGAACTCGTCCTCGTGCACCTCGAGATCGACTTCCGAGATGCGCGACTGCAGCCGCTCCTGTACCTCCGCTACGGCCTTGTTGTAGACGATGGGGCCGACCTCCTCCAGGAAGAAGCCGAGCAGCGCGCCGGCGGCGATGTTGCCGATCTTCTCGTCCATGTTCTCGTTGACGTAGCGCTCGATCGAGGCGATCGCCTGCTGGCGCGCTTCCTTGGATATCTCGATGGTCATGCGGCTTGATCTGGGGTGTTGGGTCGAACGATTGTGCCGCTACGATGCGCATCGGCCATCCGGCGCGCGCGACAACGACACACAACAACGGAGACACGCACCATGAAACTTCATCCGGCCGCATTGGCCGCCCTTGCCCTGGCCGCGCTTTCGGGCTGCACCAACCTCACCCCCACCGTCCCGCAGCGCCAACTGATGCTGGTCGCCAACGACGAGAAGCAGTCGTGGAACGACGCCGGTGCCGTCATCCTCGGCCCCATGGGGCTCGACACCGTGCAGGTGCTCGACATCGGCACCGACCCGCTCGCGCCCAAAGTCATCGGCACGCTGCAGCTGGACAACACCATCGCAGGCCCGCCGACCAACCTGGCGATCACGCCCGGCGAAACGCTGGCGCTGGTCGCCAATTCGCTCAACGTGGTCGAAGAGAACGGCGTGCGCAAGCAGGTGCCCGACAACCGCCTCTTCGTGATCGACCTGACCGCCACGCCGCCCAAGCTGATCGACACGCTCGCCGTGGGCAAGCAGCCCTCGGGCCTGTCGATCAACCGCGCGGGCACCCTGGCACTGGTGGCCAACCGCGCCGACAACTCGGTGAGCGTGCTGCGCATCGCGGGCAAGCAGGTGACGCTCATCGACACCGTGGCCATGAACGATTCGGTGGCGCATGTGCGCTTCACGCCCGACGGCAAGCGCGCGCTGGCCGCGAAGTTTCCGACCCACAAGATCGCGCTGCTCGAAGTGAACGGCGAGAAGGTCAGCTACAACAAGGTCGACCTCGCCGCCGGCCTCTGGCCCTACAACGTGGACGTGACGCCCGACGGCAAGCTCGCGCTCACCGCGGACAACGGCAACTCGGGTGCATCGGACGGACAGATCGACACGGTGAGCGTGATCGACCTCGAAGCGACGCCGCCGCGCGTGGTCGACAAGGTAGTGGTCGGCGACGGCCCCGAAGGCCTGGCCGTGAGCCCGACCGGCAGGCATGCAGCGGCCGTGCTCTTGCGCGGCAGCAATTCGGCGAAGAACGCCTACTTCTACAACCGCAACGGCTCGGTGGTGCTGCTGAAGATCGAGGGCAAGAAGGTCACGCGCGGCAACGAGGTGGTGGTGCGCGGCCTGCCCGAAGGCGCGGTCTGGAGCGCCGACGGCCGGTACCTGTACGTGGGCAACTTCATCGACCAGGACATCACGATCCTGCGCATGGACGGGGACACGCTGGTGCCCACGGGCAAGTCGTTCGGGCTGCAGGGGCATCCGGCTGCGATGCGCGGAAAATGACGGGCTGACTGCAGCAGTCTCCCTCCATCACCGAAGAAAGACCCATGGCCAAGCCTCAAAGACAACTGCGCGCGCTCGAGCGCGGCATCCTGTGCCTCGCGATCGGCGCCGCCGTGCTGCTGGCGCCGCGCTTCCTGCAGGGCACGCGGTGGTTCGAGATGGTGGCCGGTGCCTATATCGTGGGCTGGTTCGCGCTGGTGCTGGGCATCGCGCTGGTCGGGGTCGGCCTGTTCCAGCGCAACAAGCAGCGCCCCTGAAAAAGCAAAAACCCGCCTTGCGGCGGGTTTGAGCAAGCGGCAGCGCGTGGGCTCAGGCCTTCTTGCCGCGCATCTTGCCGACCAGTTCGACGACCGCCAGCACGATCGCGCCGGCCACAAGGCCCACGACGGCGTTCACGCCCATCGAGCCGAGCGTGCCGAACACGCCGCCCGTGGCCTTGGCCCAGTCTTCCACGGCATGGCCGAATGCGGGCACGCCATGCACCAGGATGCCGCCGCCCACGAGGAACATGGCGGCCGTGCCGGCCACCGACAGCGCCTTCATGAGCCAGGGCGCCGTCCACAGGATGCCGCGGCCCAGGGCCCGGGCGCCTGCGCTCGCGCGCTGGCTCAGGTAGAGGCCCGCGTCGTCCAGCTTCACGATGCCGGCCACCAGGCCGTAGACGCCGACGGTCATGATCATGGCGATGCTGGCGAGCACGCTCAGCTGCGTCGTGAACGGCTGGCCCTGCACGGTGCCCAGCGTGATGGCGATGATTTCGGCCGACAGAATGAAGTCGGTGCGCACCGCGCCCTTGATCTTGTCTTTTTCCACCGCCACCACATCGACCGCCGGGTCGGCGATGGCTTTCTCGTGGCGCTGAGTGTCGGCTTCGTGTTCCTTCTTGTGCAGGAACTTGTGCGCCAGCTTTTCGGCGCCTTCGAAGCAGAGGAACGCGCCGCCGATCATCAGCAGCGGCGTGACCAGCCAGGGCAGCCAGGTGCCGATGGCCAGCGCGGCGGGCACCAGGATGAGCTTGTTGACGAACGAACCCTTGCAGACCGCCCACACCACCGGGATCTCGCGTTCGGCGCGCACGCCGGAGACTTGCTGCGCGTTGAGCGCAAGGTCGTCGCCGAGAACGCCGGCCGTCTTCTTGGCGGCCACTTTGGTGAGGATCGACACGTCGTCCAGAACGGTGGCGATGTCGTCGAGCAGCAGGAGCAGGCTGGTGGCCATATGAAAAGGTCAGTCTGAAAAAGAAGCAGGAAGCTTAGCCGCAGCCGCTGCACGCGCGCGCAAATTCAAGGTGCGCGGCAGCTTTGCAGGCCTTGCCCCGGGGGTGGATCAGGTGCGCCGGGGCATCAGGCCACGGTGCGCTTGAGGCGGATTTCTTCGATGCGCACGGTGCCCAGCAACGTGGTCTTGGCCGTCTTCATCTCGCGCTTGAAGCCCGCGAGTTCGTGAAAGCGCATGGCGCGGTCGTTGCGAATGGGCACCCAGATGGTGACGTTGGTACAGCCCTCTTCCTCCAGGCCTTCGCGCGCGGCGTCCCACAGGGCCACGCCCACGCCCTTGCCCCAGTGCTCGGGCTTCACGTAGATGGCCCAGATCTCGCCCATGGTGGACGGCGTCTTGGGATCGCGCGAGCGGTCGTAGCCGACGAAACCGACGATTTCGCTGCCAAGCACAGCCACCTGCACCTGCGGTTCGCTGTATTCGATGGCTTCGCGCCACTTGGCTTCGCGGCTGGCGGGGGCCAGGGCGCGCAGCTCTTCTTCGGGAAGGATGCCTTCGTAGGCGGCCTTGGCGGCCAGAGCATGGACTTCGGCGACGGCCTTGGCGTCGCGCAGGGTGGCGGGGCGAACTTCGTAATCTGACATGAATGCGGGGAAATCGGATGGAACCGGCTATTGTCGCCGCACCGCTAAACTGCCCGGTGCATCCGTAGCATCAACTGGAGAAAGATATGGCCAAGAGTCAGCAACGCAGCACCAAGGAAGCCAAGAAACCGAAGAAGGACACCTCGCCGCCCAAGCCCGTGGGCACCGGCGGCATCGAGCCGGTCCGCACGATCACCACCGCGGTGATCCCGCGCGGCAAGCTCAAGAACAAGTGACCGACGAGGTACCGGCCGGCCCCGCGCCGGCCCCGGCCAAGCCCGCCCAGCCCCGCAACCCGCTGCACGGCCTCACGCTGGAGGCCATCGTCACCTCGCTGGCCGACTATTACGGCTGGGAACACCTGGGCGAGCTCGTTCCCATCCGTTGTTTTGCGATCGACCCCAGCGTGGGCTCCAGCCTGAAGTTCCTGCGCAAGACGCCGTGGGCGCGCGAGAAGGTCGAGAGCCTCTACCTCTTCATGCTGCGCGAACAACGCCGCGAGCAACAGCAGCAACAAGAACACCCCCCGCAACCGCCGCAGCCATGAGGGTCCGACTCGAGCCCTCGGGCCTGGGCTTCGACGCCCCGGCCGGCACCACGCTGCTGAAGGCCGCCGAGGCGGCCGGCATCGAAATGCCGAGCTCGTGCCGCAACGGCACCTGCCGCACCTGCATCTGCCGGATGGTGTCGGGCAAGGTCCGCCACATCATCGAATGGCCCGGACTGAGCGCCGACGAAAAAGACGAAGGCTGGATCCTGCCCTGCGTGGCGGAGGCGCTGGACGACCTTGCGCTCGATGCGCCGCAGGCGTTCTCGGTTTTCTAGGGCTTGATCGCCGCGGGCACCGCCACCGTCAGCCGGTCGCGCTGCGCCAGCGACGGGAACAGCCGGAACCACGCCAGCGCCACCACCATCGTCCCCACGCCGCCCACCACCACCGACCCCACCGGCCCGAGCAGCGCCGCCGTCGCGCCCGATTCGAATTCGCCGAGCTGGTTGCTCGCGCCGATGAAGATCGAATTGACCGCACTCACCCGCCCGCGCATGGCATCGGGTGTTTCCAGCTGCACCAGCGTCTGGCGGATCACCACGTTGACCATGTCCGCCCCGCCCGACACCGCGAGCGCGATCAGCGAGACGACAAAGCTCTTTGAAATGCCGAACACCACCATGCACAGGCCGAAAAGCCCCACGGCCATGAGCAGCGTGCGCCCCACATTGCGTTCGACCGGCCGGCGCGTGAGCGCGATCGACATCACCAGCGCCCCCACGGCGGGTGCGCCGCGCAGCAGGCCGAGTCCCCAGGGGCCGGTGTGCAGGATGTCCTTGGCGTAGATCGGCAGCAGCGCCACCGCGCCGCCCAGCAGCACCGCGAACAGGTCCAGCGACACCGCGCCAAGCACGGGCTTGCGCTTCCAGATGAAATCCACGCCCGCGAACACGGTGGCCAGCGTGACCGGCTCGCGCGCGGCCGGCGTGTAGACATAGCGCAGCCGCAACACCAGCACGCAGGCAATGACGAAGAACGCCACGCTCGCGCCATAGACCGCCGACATCCCCGCCACGAACAGCAGCCCGCCCAGCGCCGGCCCGCCGATGATCGCGCCCTGCATCCCGGCCGAACTGAAGGCCATGGCCCGCGCAAGCATCGAGGGCGGCACCAGCAGCGGCGTGAGCGCCTGCTGCGCCGGCATCTGGAAGGCACGCACCGCCCCGAGCACCAGCGACAGCCCCAGCAGCAGCGCCCGCGTGTCGTGTTTTTCGAGCACCGCCAGCAGCAGCACCAGTCCCACCAGTCCCTGCACCGCGAAGCAGGCGGCCACGATGCGGCCGCGATGGTGGCGGTCGACGATATGGCCGGCCAGCAAGGCCAGCAACAAGGCGGGAACGAACTGATAGAGCCCGACCAGGCCGAGGTCCCATGCGCTGTTGGTCAGCTCGTACATGTGCCAGCCGATGGCCACCAGCAGCATCTGCGAGGCCGCGGTGCCGAAGAGCCGCGCCGTCCACATGTGCATGAACGGGCGCTCGCGCGTCAGGTCCGAAAAACTGGGCTGGACGGAAGACGCGGAAGACGCGGGGGCTTGAGCGGGGCCGGACATTGTGCGTCGAGGATAGCCCAGGCTTCATGAGCCGCGCATGAGCGCGGGCGCAAGACCACCCCTTGCGGCGCCTCTCTACACTTGGCTTTCGCCATGAACCCGCCGCATCTGCTACCGATCCACGAAGACCCCTATCTGCTGGTGCTGGAAAAGCCCGCCGGCCTGCTTTGCGTGCCGGGCCGCGGCGACGACAAGCAGGACTGCCTGAGCACCCGCGCGATGCGGCAATGGCCCGATGCGCTCGTCGTGCACCGGCTCGACATGGCGACCAGCGGCCTGGTGGTGATGGCACGCGGCCTTGCGATGCAGCGCGCGCTGAGCGCGGCCTTTGCCGAGCGGCGTGTTCACAAGCGCTACGAGGCCATCGTCGACGGCGTGTTGCCGGTCAAGGAAGAATGGTCGCTCATCGACGCGCCGCTGATGGCCGACTGGCCGCGCCGGCCGCTGCAGAAAGCCGATCCGGCGGGCAAGCCCAGTCTCACGCGCTGGCGTGCGCTGGGTTCATCGGTGCAAGGAGACGAACTGCGCGAGTCAACCCACGTGCTGCTGGAGCCCGAAACCGGCCGCTCGCACCAGTTGCGTGTTCACATGCTGTCGATCGGCCATCCGATCCTTGGCGATGCGTTGTACGCAGACGCCGCGGTGCAGGCGCGTGCGCCGCGCCTCATGCTGCACGCGAGCGCGCTGGGTTTTGTGCACCCGGTGACGCAGCAGGCCCTTTGCTTCAACAGCGCGCCCGACTTCTCGCCGTTCAGTCGCCCTTGACGACGAGCACCGGCATGGTCGCGTCCTGCAGCACACGCTGCGTGACGCTGCCCAGCAGCAGTTTTTCAATGCCGCTGCGGCCGTGCGAGCCCATCACGATCAGGTCGGCGGCAATGGCGATGGCGGTGTCGACGATGCCTTCGTGCACCACATGGCCGTCGATCACGCGCTGGTCGCTGTGCAGGCCTTCGGCCGCGAGGGCCGCCACGCCGCGTGCCAGCGCCGCATTGGCGCTCGATGTGGCCGCGGCCAGGTATTCGTTCTGGCCGAGCGCATAGTCTGCGCCCACGCCGATGAAGGGATAGTTGTCGATCACGTGGATCAACGTGATGCGGCTTCCGAAGGCCAGTGCGAGGCCGCTGGCCTTGCTGACGGCGAGCATGGAAGTTTCAGAGCCGTCGATGGGAACCAGGATGTGATTGAACATGGCGGACCTCGCTTTCGTTCGCAGACAGACACGGCTCGATTCGAACCGGGTCCTGAATTTAACCGCTACGGCGGTGGGTGGCTGTAGGACTCGTGCCAGCGACGGCTCGCGGCCGCCAGAGGGTACCTTGCTGTCAGTCGCCCTGGAATCCCTGCGCGCGGCAGGTGATGACGAGCGTGTCGCGCCAGCCCTCGCCGCCTTCCTCCAGCGGCTGGATCGGCGTCGATTCGTGGATCACGCGCGCGTCGTCGAGCAGCAGCAGCGTCCACGGCGCGGTCATGGTGAAGCGCTCGCCGCGCCGGCCATTGGCCTCGAACACGCGCGTCTCGCCGCCCTTGATGCCTTGCCGGCCCACCAACGCCACGGCCACCAGGTCCACACCGTCGCGGTGCGCGCCTTCGGGCGTGGGGCGGCCGATGCCGCCTGCGGTGTCGATGCGGAACTGGTGCGCTTCGACAAACCATTTCTGCGGCGCACCGCGCATGTCGCTCGATGCCTCGGCGAGGCGTTGCAGCAGACGCTGCCACACCGGCTGCACGATGGTCTCGGCGAGCATCGGCGCAAACCAGCGCTGCATGCCGCCGTGCAGGGCGTTGTATTCCACCGGCTGCCAGTGGGCGCGATCGGGCACCTGCCTGAGCGTGCTGCGCTCGTCGGCCTCGACGGTGAAGCAGGCGTGCCGCCGCGTGCGGTAGCGGCCGCCGTCCTTGAGGTAGTCGTCGGGCGGAAGGTGGTTCCAGTCGGCGTGCAGGGCTTCGAGTTGCGCGAGCGGCATGCCCAGCCAGTCGCTGACGCCTTGGGGGCTCAGCACCGCGTAGCCCTGCCCGCGCAAGGCGGCGGACAGTTCGGCAGGCGCTGTGAACGGCGGCGAGAACGCTGCGGTGGTCACGCCGCGACCTTCACGCCCTTCCAGAACGCGACGCGGTCGCGAATTTCCTCGGCTTCGGGCTTGGGGTCGGCGTAGTACCAGGCGGCGTCGGTGTTGAGCTCGCCGTTGACCAGCAGCGAGTAGTAGCTTGCGGTGCCCTTCCAGGGGCAGGTGGTCTTGTGGTTGCTGAAGGTGACGTGATCGCGATTGAGCGCGCTCATCGGGAAATAGTGGTTGCCTTCGACGAGCACGGTGTCGTCGCTTTCGGCGATGGTGACGCCGTTCCAGGTTGCTTTCATGATGTTTTCTCCAGGGAACGGGTATTGTGACGTTGCTTGTCACCCATGCATCCTTGGGACTGTATGAGCCTTGTTTGGGTGTTTGTTTTCCGGGGCCGGGTCTCGGCCCGGCGGCCGACTTACTTTCTTTTGCTTCGCCAAAAGAACGTAAGCAAAGAAAAGGCGACCCTGCTGTCTGCGACCCCTTCGCTGCGCTACGGGGCAACCTGCGGTGCTCGCGTTTCGCGGGGTCTCGCCCAAACTCGCTGCGCTCAGACAAGGGCGAGGCCTGATCCGCGAAACGCTGCGCTCCTCGGCGCATACAGAAGGGCTTTGGGATGCGCCATCGCTGCGCTCGGCTTTCAACACAATTCGGGCCATCGCTGCGCTCGGCTTGCTCCCTCTCCCCTCGGGGAGAGGGTTGGGGTGAGGGTCTGCGGCGTCGCTAATCGAGCGCTCTGCCTGCCCCCATCCCAACCTTCCCCCAGCGGGGGAAGGGGCAAGTCCGGGCTGCCGAGCGAAGCGAAGGCCCGAATGAAACCAGAGGCCGAGCGAAGCAAAGGCCCGTGTGGTCTCCACCCCTCTGGCTGCGCCGAGGAGCGCAGCGGTTCGCGGATCAGGGCTCGCAGCTGTTTGAGCGCAACGAAGTGGAGCGAGTTCTGCGAGACCCCGCGAACCGCGAGCACCGCAGGTTGCCCCGTAGCAACGCGAAGGGGTCGCAGACAGCGGGGTCGCCTTTCTTTTGCCTACTTTTCTTTGGCGAAGCAAAGAAAAGTAGGTCGCCCGCCGGGGCGAGACCCGGCCCCGGAACAACAACCTAGGCAGCCAGCCAATGCACACTAAAAAGCTTCTCAGGATCCGTCCAAACCGCCCCAGGCCGAAACCCAGCACGAACAGCAAGAGCCCGAAGCCCCTCCACAGTGAACTTGTGCGAATACTCCGTGTGAATGGTCTCCCCTTCCGCAAACCCGAAAGTCTCGCCATTCAAGCTCACGCGCTGAGCCCGCCGGCTCACAAGATGCATCTCGATGCGCCGGCAAGGTGCGTTGTAGAACGCCGAGTGCGCAAACCCATCGAGATCGAAGTCCGCATCCAGTTCGGCATTGGCACGCCGCAAGAGGTTCAGGTTGAACTCGGCCGTCACCCCCTGCGCATCGTTGTAAGCCGCATGCAAGCGTCCCGGCTCCTTGACCAGATCGACACCGATCAGCAGCCCTCCGCCGCGCAGCATCCGCGCAGCCAGCTGCAGAAAAGCCAGGGCCTCGTCAGGCTCGAAATTGCCAATGGTCGAGCCCGGAAAGAAACCCACGCGCCGCCCTGCTCCCGCCAAGGGCGCAGGCAGCACCAGAGGCATCGTGTAGTCGGCGGCGATGGGCTGCACGACCAGCGAGGGGTAGTCGGCCTTCAGCCGCTGCGCAGCCGCCTCCAGGTGCTCCCCCGAAATGTCGATGGGCAAATAGCGCTTGGGCGATTCGAGCGCATCGAGCAGAAGCCGCACCTTGGTGAGCGACCCCGCACCGAACTCCACGATCTCCGCATCCGGCCCGACCTGCTCGGCGATTTCGCCGGCGCATTCGCCCAGGATGCGCAGTTCCGTGCGCGTGGGGTAGTACTCGGGCAGGTCGCAGATGCGATCGAACAGCTGCGAGCCGGCCACGTCGTAAAAAAACTTGGGCGAAATGCTGCGCGGCGTGCGCGCAAGGCCCGCCTGCACTTCGCGCCCGAATTCCGACTGCGGCGCGGCCGAGGTCGCGGGTGAGCGTTCCGGCTTCGACGCCTTCGAGGCAACGAACGACGACAACGAAGAAGAAGACGTTGGATTGCGCATGATCAAAGGTCTTTCGCGAGCCGCAGCCCCGAGAATTGCCAGCGTGCCGCCGGCGGAAAGAAGTTGCGATAGCTGGGCCGCGCGTGGCCGGCCGGCGTGGCCACGCTACCGCCGCGCAGCACCAGTTGCCCCACCATGAACTTGCCGTTGTATTCGGCGGCGATGCCGGGCGCCGGCCGGAAGCCCGGGTACGGGTCGTACGACGAACGCGTCCACTGCCAGACATGGCCGGTCATCTGCGCAATGCCGGGCGCATCGAACGCGGCTTCCCATTCGAACTCGGTCGGCAACCGCGCGCCCGCCCATTCGGCATACGCGGCGGCTTCATAAAAACTCAGTTGCGACACCGGCGCTTCGGCCTCCATCGGCCGCACGCCGTGCAGGCCGAACACCTGCCAGCCCGTGGCCTGCGACTGCTGCGAACCCAACCCCAGACGCGGATCGTCTGGCGCGATCCAGTACGCCGGATGGCGCCAGCCATGGGCCTGCACCGCGGCCCAGCCATCCGACAACCAAAGCTCGGCCCGCTGATAGCCGCCGTCCGCAATGAACTGCGCGTAGTCCCCGCAGTTCACCAGCCGGTCGGCAATCGCATACGGCTGCAGCAGGGCCTGGTGGCGCGGCGTCTCGTTGTCGAAAGAAAAGTCCTGCCCCGCATGACCCACGTCGACCAACCCGCCGGGCCGCGAAATCCAGCGCATGGCGGGCGGCACCGCGGCGAGGCGCAACGCAGGGCCGCTCGCCGGCTTGTAGGCCGGCAGCAGCGGGTTGCACGACAGCGCATGCAGGATATCGGTGAGCAGCAGCTCCTGGTGCTGCTGCTCGTGATGGAGGCCGAGCGTGACGATGGCCTCCACCGCTGCCCAGTCCTTCTCTGCAACGCCGCCGTCGAGCAGCGCCACCACGGCCTCGTCGACATGGCGCCGGTACGCATGCACCTCGTCGACCGACGGCCGAGTGAGCAGCCCGCGGTGCGGCCGCGGATGCCGCGGCCCGAGCGCCTCGTAGTACGAATTGAAAAGGTAATGAAAACGCGGATCGAAAGGCCGGTAGCCATCGGCATGCGGCTGCAGGAGCACGGTCTCGAAGAACCAGGTGGTGTGCGCCAGATGCCATTTCGTCGGGCTCGCATCGGGCATCGACTGAATGCACTGGTCTTCGGCGGAGAGCGGGTCGGCAAGTGCCAGGCTCGTGGCGCGCACATCGCGGAACCTGTCGCGCAGTGCGCTCGCCGCCTGTGTGATCGGCCGGGAAAGCGTCATGGGGTCTCCAGTCGGGTCAGCCGCAAGTTGTAGCGCATGCCGGTCGGCACGACCCGTAGGACAAAACGCCGCAGGGCCGCACCCAGAGTTCGGCGGGCAGCCACTGTGGCACAAGATGGCCGGGCGTGCAGGGCGGCTGCGTATCATCCGGCCGATGCAAACGAACACAGCTTCGACCCGGCCCAGGGTCGTCATCGTGGGCTGCGGATTCGGCGGACTCGAGGCCGCCCGCAAGCTGCAGCGCGCCGACGTCGACGTGACGGTGATCGACAAGACCAACCATCACCTGTTCCAGCCCCTGCTCTACCAGGTGGCGACCGCCGGGCTCGCCGCGCCGTCCATCGCGGCGCCGGTGCGCTCACTGTTCCGGCGGCAGCCCAACATCACCACGCTGCTCGGCGAAGTGAGCGCCATCGACCCGGCCCTGCGCACGGTGCAACTGGCCAGCGGCAACAGCGTGCCCTACGACCACCTGATCGTTGCCGCCGGTGCCACGCACAGCTACTTCGGCCACGATGAATGGGCGCCGGTCGCGCCGGGCCTGAAGACGCTGGCCGACGCTTTCGAGATCCGCCGCCGCGTGCTGCTGTCCTTCGAGACCGCCGAGACCACCACCGACCCCGAACGCCGCCGCGCCCTCCTCACCTTCGTGGTGATCGGCGCCGGCCCGACCGGCGTGGAAATGGCCGGCACGCTGGCCGAAATCGCCAAGCACACACTCTCGGGCGAATTCCGCCACATCGACCCCAGCAGTTCGCAGGTGCTGCTGGTCGAAGGCGGTCCGCGGGTGCTGCAGGCCATGCCGGAGTCGCTGAGCCAGAAGGCGCTCGAACAACTGGAAAAGCTGGGCGTCGAGGTGCGGCTGAATGCACGCGTCACCGCCATCGACACCACCGGGCTCGAAGTGCAGACGGGCGGCGGTGCGGACGGTGCGCCGGTCGCGAGCTACCGCATCGACAGCAGTTGCGTGGTGTGGGCCGCGGGTGTCGCGGCGTCTCCGCTGGGACGCATGCTCGGCGGCACGACCGGCGTCGAATGCGACCGCGCGGGCCGCATCAAGGTCGAGCCCGACCTGAGCCTGGCGGGCTACCCGGAGATCAGCGTGGTGGGCGATCTGGCCGCCGCCATGAGCCATGCGCCCGGCAAGCCGCCCAAGCCCGTGCCCGGCGTGTCGCCCGGCGCCAAGCAGATGGGCCGCGCCGCAGCGTCGAACATCCTGCGGCGCATCGCCGGCCAGCCGACGGTGCCCTTCCGCTATGCGGACTACGGCAACCTCGCCACCATCGGCCGCAACTCGGCGGTGGTGGACCTGGGCACGCCCTTCGGCCCGCTGCGCTTCAGCGGCCGGCTCGCGTGGCTGTTCTGGCTGTTCGCGCACGCGTACTTCCTCATCGGGTTCCGCAACCGCATCGTCGTGATGATGGACTGGGCGGGTGCGTACTGGAGCTTCCAGCGCAACGCGCGTGTGGTGGCGGATGTGCAGGGCAAGAGCGAGTCCTGAACGTGGAATCGGGAGCCGCGGCCATGTCGCTGATCTGGTGGATCGCCATTCATGCCATCGAAGCGCTCTTTCTTCTCTGGGTGCTGCGCTGGGGTGGCGCGGAACGGCTCGAAGGCACCTTCGCCTCGGGTCTGGTCAGCAGCTTCGCGCCGCGCTGGACCGCCGAAGGGCTGCGCATGGCGGCGCTGATCCTGCTGGTGTTCTGCGCCATCACCTTCGTCGTCGGCCTGTTCGCGCCCTCGCTGCGGTGCTGGGTTGGCGGTGCCTGCTGAGGAGCGGCCTCCACGTTCGTGCGCACCCGCGAATGCCCCATGGCAAGTGGTCAGAAGAAGAAGCCATCGCTCCAGTGCGATTCGCGCTGGCTCTTGCGCCAGTCCCACGGCGGCACCGGCGTCGCGTCGGCCCACAGGCCCAGCCGCTGCGAGCGCGCGCTGTCCTGCAGCCTGAACAATCCGCCGCCGCGCCGGGTTGCGATCTTCTTGTAGTCGTACACCCAGGCCCAGCCCTCGGACACCATGCGACTGCCCGCGTCCTGGCCGTGGCATGACACGTCCGCCACGGTGCGGCCATAGCGGTCGGTGTCACGCTCGGTGATGAGCGCCTTCTCGGCGTAGCACAGGCGGCTCAGGGCCTGGCGGCTGCGCTGGCCGTAGGGCTGCTTTCGTTCGGGCGCGTCGATGGCGGCAATGCGCACCTTGACCTGCTCATACGCACCGATGCGGCCGCAGCGCGCGGTAAGCGTGTCGCCGTCGGTCACGCCGACGATGAGGCAGTTGCGGGGAGCGGCCTGGGCCGGCACGGAAAAGGCCAGAAGAGGAACAGCCAGAAGAGGCCAGGCCAGCAGGCCGGGGAGCGCGCGAAAGTGCATGAAGGAAGCGGGAAAGAGCGGCAAGGCCGCGCAGAATGGGTGACCACCGCGAGGCTACGTGATCCCCGCACCCGCCCCGACCGGCACACAGATTTTTTCTTTCTCGAAGGACCGCGAACCATGCAGGCCCCCACCAACGACGACTGGTTCATCGCCGCGAACGACGCCTGGGATGCTGGTGCGCTGCGCAAGGCGCTCTCGCTGTTCCTGAAGGCCGCGGCGGCGGGCGACATCCATGCGTTCAACAGCATCGGCTACTTCCTGGACCACGGCATCGGGGTGAAGAAGAATCCCGACGCTGCGCGCGACTGGTACCGCAAGGCCGCCAAGCGCGGCGACATCGCAGGGTGCTCGAACCTCGCGGTCTGCTACCGCGACGAAGGCGACCTGCGTTGGGCCCGGTACTGGCTGGAGCGCGCCCATGCGCTCGGCGACGAGGATGCGGCCGGTGAGCTGAAGAAGCTGGGACGCACGCAGCCCGAGAAACCGAACAGGCCTGCCCGGGCCAAGTGAGCACTGTGCCTGCGCCGCGGTTCCCGAGGCGCGGCAATCCGGGGCCGAAGCCCCGGGGCCCTTACTTCACTGCGTTCTCGTCTTCCTGAAGGAACCGCCACATCACCTTGCCGCTGCCGCTCTTGGGCAGCGCATCCACGAACTGCACCTTGCGCGGAATCTTGTAGACCGCCATGTTCTCGCGGCACCAGTCGATGATTTCCTGCTCGGTGGTGTCCTTGTGCGTGGCGCGCAGCACCACCACGGCCTTGACCGATTCACCGCGGTACTCGTCCTTGGTCGAGATGACGCAGGCCTCCTGGATCGCGGGGTGGCGGAACATCAGCAGTTCCACCTCGGCCGGCCACACCTTGAAGCCGCTCGCGTTGATCATGCGTTTCAGGCGGTCGGTGATGAAGAAGTAGCCGTCCTCGTCCATGCGGCCCATGTCGCCCGAGCGGAAGAAGCGCTTGCCCTCGAACTCGACGAAGGCGGCGGCCGTGGCATCGGGGCGCTTCCAGTAGCCCTGGAACACCTCGGGGCCGTGGATGATGATCTCGCCCGATTCGCCGACCGGCAACTCGACCAGCGTGTCGGGATCGACCACCCGGGCGTCGGTGCTCATGAACGGAATGCCCAGGCACTGCTGCTTGGGGTTGTCCGAGGGGTTGGTGTGCGAAGGCGCGGCGGTCTCGGTGAGGCCGTAGCCCTCCTGGTACTTCAGGCCGTACTGCTCCAGCAGGCGCTGCGCCACGGCCTGCGGCATGGCCGCGCCGCCGCCGCCGATGTAGCTCATGCTCGACAGGTCGTAGCTGGCGAAGTTGGGGCTGGCCATGAGGTCGATGACCATGGTCGGAATGTTGGTCCAGCTGGTCACCTTCCAGCGCGAGATCAGCCGGCCCGCCACGTCGCGGTCCCAGCGCGGCATGATGACCAGCGTGGCCGCCGCCAGGATGGCGGTGTGCATCATGCTCACCACGCCGGTGATGTGGAACATGGGCACCACGGCCAGCACCACGGCCTCCGATGTCGCCTGGCTCCAGAGCACGCCCGACACCGCGTTGTGCATCAGGCTCGAATGGTGGTGCACACAGCCCTTGGGCAGGCCGGTGGTGCCGCTGGTGTAGGGCAGCAACGCCATGTCGTTGGCGCCCACCACGTGCGCGGGGGCCGGGTGGCCGGCTGCCAGCGCATCGGTCCACGCCATCACCTGGCCGCCGGCGAGCGCGGGCAGCGGATGCCGGGTGGTAAGCCAGGCGCTCCATGCCGGGGCCGGTGCGTCGTCGCCGGCGATGTCGGCATCGAAGGCATCGGTGAACTGGGTCACGACCATGTGCGCGAGCTGCTGTGCGGCCGGCAGCGCGTCGCTGGCCTTGGCCAATTCGCCGGCCAGGTCGCCGGTGGTGAGCGCCACCTTGGCGTCGGGGTCGACGATGTAGTGCTTGAGCTCCTCTGCCCGGTTCATCGGGTTGACCGGCACCACCACCGCATTGGCCCGCAGGATCGCGAAATGCGCGATCACCAGTTGCGGGCAGTTCTGCATGTTCAGGATCACGCGGTCGCCGCGCTGCACGCCCAGCGCATGCAGGGTGCCGGCCAGCCGCTCGACCTGGTCGGCGAGCTCGCGGTAGCTCATCACGCGGCCGAAGAACACCAGCGCCGACTTGTCCGGGTATCGGGCCGCCGAAGTGGCGAGGTTGTGCCACAGCGAGGTGGCGGGCACGGTGATCGAATGCGGAAGGCGTTTGGGCCAGAACTTGAAATGCGGGCGTTGTTGCATGGTGAGAGCGGATGAAACGACAGCCCGCAGCCTAAGCCGCCCCGGCCGCGCCTCCCATCGGGGAAGCCCCCGGAGCGTCACCTTGGCGACGCCCATTTTTCTCATACCGCACACCGTATGCACATGCGCCGTGCGACTACAGACACGGGCGGCCTTCCGCGCGATACCTGAGGGTCTTTTCACCCCACCGCAGACGAAGGAACCACCATGGCAGCAGACAAGCACGCAAGCGTTCACTGGGAAGGCGCCGGCAAAACCGGCAAGGGCCAGGTCAGCACCGAGACCGGCGCCCTCAAGGACTACCCCTACGGCTTCGCCAGCCGCTTCGAGGACGACAGGCGCGGCACCAACCCCGAGGAAATCGTCGGCGCGGCCCATGCGGCCTGCCTGACGATGGCCTTTGCGTTCGCGCTCGAAAAAGAAGGCCTCACGGCCACCCGCATCGACACCAAGGCCGCCGTGCGGCTGGCCAAGGACGGCGACGGCTTCAAGATCGACCGCATCCAGCTCGAACTGGATGCCGCGGTGCCCGACCTCGACGAAGCGAAGTTCCAGCAGATCGCGGCCGCCGCCAAGGCCGGCTGCCCGCTGTCGAAGGCGCTCGCGAGCGTGCCCGAGATCACGCTGAAGGCCACGCTGGCGAGCTGAACGCGCTGCTTATGATCCTCTCCACAACAAGGAGACGGATCATGAACAAGCCCACCCGGACCGCACTCGCGGCCCTTTCTTTCGCCCTCGGCGCATTCGGCACCACGGCGGCCATCGCCGCCTACCCCGACAAGCCGATCAAGGTGGTCATCGGCTTCCCGGCCGGCGGCCCGCTCGACCAGCATGCGCGCCTGCTCACCGACAAGCTGCAGGCCGTGCTCGGCCAGCCGCTGATCGTCGACTACAAGCCCGGCGCGGGCGGCTCCGTGGGCGCCGACGCGGTCGCCAAGAGCCCGGCAGACGGCTACACCCTGATGCTGGCCAACACCGGCGTGGCGGTCATCAACGGCGCCCTCTACACCAGGCTGCCCTACAACACGCAGCGCGACTTCGTGCCCATCGCGCGCACCGCCATGCAGCCGCTGGCCCTGCTGGTCACGCCCAAGCTGCCGGTGCAGAACCTGAAGCAGTTCGTCGACTACGCCAAGGCCCGGCCGGGCCAGGTCAACTACGGCTCGGCGGGCAACGGCGGCATCAGCCACCTGGTGCCCGAGATGTTCAAGACCGCCACCGGCATCTTCATGGTGCACATCCCCTACCGCGGCAGCGCGCCGGCCTTCACCGACCTGATGGGCGGGCAGGTGCAGTTCATGGCCGAGTCGATTCCGCAGGCGGCCAACTATCACAAGCAGGGCAAGGTGCGCGCGCTGGCCGTGACCAGCCGCGAGCGCAACCCCGCCCTGCCCGACGTGCCGACGGTCATCGAATCGGGCGTCAAGGGCTTCGAGGTGGTGGGCTTCTACGGTTTTCTCGCACCGAAGGACACGCCCAAGGACGTGGTCGCCAAGCTCAGCGATGCGTTCAGGCAGGTGCTGACCAGCCCCGAGGTGCGCGAGCGCATGGTGAGCCAGGGCGCGGACCCGGCCTATCTGGGCAGCGAAGACTTCGCGCGCTTTCTTGCGACGGAAACGCCGCGCTGGGACAAGGCGGTGAAGGCGTCGGGCGCGCGGATGGATTGAGACCTTCCGGCGTTCAGCGCGGCGTGGCCGCATGCCGCTCCAGCTGTTCGCGACGCAGGAGCTCGATGCTGCGGTAGCCCACGCGCAGCGTGCCGTCTTCCTCCCACAGCTTCAACTGCCGGTTCACGCTCTGGCGGGACACGCCAAGCATGAACGACAGGTCTTCCTGCGAGACGCCCAGCAGCGTGCTGCCGCTCGCATCGCCCGGCACGGCGGCCCGCACATCCAGCGTCAGCAGCCGGTGCGCGAGCCGCACGGGGAGCGGCATCAGGATCACGTCGTCGATCCAGGCCAGCGCCTGCCGCAGCCGCAGGCACACCAGCCGCGTGAAGGCCATGTGCACATCGGGGTGCTCGGCGATCAGCCGGTGGAAGTCGGCCGCGGCCACCACGGCCATCTCGGTCGCATCGACCGCGAAGGTGTCGTAGACGCGCTCGCGCCCCACCAGCAGCGAGACCTCGCCGAACCAGTGCCCCGGCTCGAGCATCGCGATCACCGCTTCGCGCCCGCCCGGCGCGACCACGCTCACGCGCAGCGATCCACTCACCACGCCGAACAGCGCGTCGGGCGACGAGCCCTTGTGGAACAGCGACTCGCCGCGCGCCAGAGTGCGCCGGTGTGCCACCGCGAGCAGCCGCTGCTGCACGTCTTCGGCCAGCCGCATGTCGCTGGCTTGCGGCGGCATGGATGCCGCTTCGGTTGCGGCTGGGCTGGGTAGGCGGGCGCTGCTGGGCATCGGGGGTTTGTCCGGGGTGGCGAATGCCAACAACGGACAGTCTTGGTGCAAGGGGGTGCCGATAGTACGCAGCGAGCCCGGATTGCCGCAATCGCGGCAACCCGATGTCTGCTGTCACATGGAGCACACCCCGATGAAAAACCAGACCGAACAAACTGAACAGACCGCACTTCAGGCCCACCGCGAGCGCCTGGTGCTCGACCATTTCGCCGACGAAACCCGACAGGACTTCGACGCGGTGCTCGGCACCTTTCCGCACCCGCACTACGAGCTGATTCCCAGCGGCGAAGTGCATGACGGCACCGACGACGTGCGCCGGTACTACGCCGAATCGCGCCGCGCCTTCCCCGACCAGCGGCACGAGATCATCCAGCTGCGGCACGCCCACGATTCGGTGATCGTCGAGTTCTGGCTGCTGGGCACGCACCGCGGCCCGCTCAAGGGCATTCCGCCTACGGGCAACGCCTTCCGCTGCCGCATGAACGCCTTCTTCATCTTCGAGGGCGAACGGCTGGTGTGCGAACGCGTGTACTTCGACACGCTGACGATGCTGCGGCAATTGCTGGTCGGCGTGCCTCCCGAGATGGTCGGCGCGCTGGTCGCCGGGCTGCTCGGCCAGCCCGCCGCAACGCCCGAGGCCGAGGCCGCCGTCGCATGACCACCGCGCGGCCGCTCGAAGGCCGCCACGCCGTCGTGACGGGCGGCGCGCGCGGCATCGGCCTCGCCATTGCGCAGCGCTACATCGCGAGCGGTGCGAGCGTGACGTTGTGGGATGTGGAAGCTGCATCGCTGGCAGAGGCAGTGCGGCAACTCGCCGCGCTGGGCACCGTGGTCTCGGCACTCGTCGACGTGCGCGACGAAGACCAGATCGCACGCGCGGCCTCTGAGGCGCAGGAGAACTTCGGCGGCATCGACATCCTCGTCAACAACGCCGGCGTGCTCGGCCCGACGGTGCTCGCGTGGGAACACACGCCCGCGCAGTGGCGCAACGTACTCGACACCAACCTCACCGGCGCATGGCTGTGCTGCCGCGCCATCGTGCCGATGATGCTGACGCGGCAACGTGGCCGCATCGTCAACATCGCCTCGGTCGCGGGCAAGGAGGGCAACGGGTTCAACGCCGCGTACTCGGCCTCCAAGGCGGGGCTGATCGCATTGACCAAGTCGCTGGGCAAGGAGCTCGCGTCGTCCGGGGTGCTGGTGAACAGCATCACGCCGTCGGCGGCCGATACGGCGGTGTTCGCAGATATTCCCGCCGAGCATCGCGAACAGCTGCGCACCGCCCTGCTTGCGCGGGTGCCGATGGGGCGCTTCGTCGAGGTCGAAGAAGTGGCTGCGATGGCTGCCTGGCTGGCTTCGGATGACTGTTCTTTCAGTACCGGGGCGGTGTTCGATATCTCGGGCGGGAGGTCCATGTACTGATCTTTTTTCAGGGCGCATGCACAGGCCGCCGGGTACTGGGCGATCGACCAACCTGCATCGAATCGAAAAACAAGTCCTCATTTCCAGGAGACGACCATGATCCGAGACCCCGACCCCACGGGCTTCGCACAGCTGACGCAATTCGACGGTGCGCGCAGCGCCGCGATGCCGCAAGACCGCCTGCGCGCCATCCGCCATGGTGCAGAGGCCCTCCGCGAGCAATTGCTCGACGCGCCGCCGGTGCGCTTTGCGCGCAGCTTCAACCTGCTGCGCATTCCGTACCCCGCGTGGTTCGCCTTCACCGGCGTGTATTCGCAGCAGTTGCTCAAGCCGCACATGGTCCACCTGCTGGCGCGCACCGTGCTGATCCAGTACGACGACTTCGAAGGGAGCCTCCGCACGCTGCTCTTCACGCCGGCCGACTTCGAGGCGGGCAATGAAACGCCCTACTTCAAGCGCCTGAGCGACCAGACGCCCAGGTTCCTGCACAAAGCGATTGCCCCGGTCTACCAGACCGTGCCGCAGGCGCTGGCGAGCTGCGGGGTGGCGCCTGAACAGATCGACTACATCACCTACGACCACCTGCACACGCAGGACGTGCGCCGTTGGCTGGGCAGCGCGGATGCGCCTGGCCTGCTGCCGAACGCGAAGCTGCTCGTGCACCGGCAGGAACTCGCGAACCTGCAGGGACTGCTGCCGGTGCAGGCCGAGTGGTACTGCCCGCATGGCCTTGACGGCGTTCCGGCCGAACGCATCGTCGGCTTCGAGGGGAGCATCCAGCTCGGCCCCGGACTCGCACTGGTGCACACGCCGGGCCACACCGAAGGCAACCACTCGCTGGTCTATCGCGCCGGCGACGGGCTGCGTGTGAGCAGCGAGAACGGCGTGGCGGCCGACAGCTGGGCGCCGCTGCAGTCGCGCCACAACGGCATCCGCCGCTATGCGAAGGCGACGGGCGCGGAGGTGATCCTGAACGGCAACACGCAGGAGAGCAGCAACGACCAGTACCTGTCGATGGTGCTGGAGAAGACGCTGGCGGGCGTTTCGGCATCGCACGGGTTCAGCAACGTCGTGCCGTCGAGCGAATGCTCGCCGCACTGGCTGTTCCCGGGCGCGCCGACCAGTCACCTCTGGGGCGAGACGAGCTTCGGCGCGCTGGCCCGGCCCTGAGAAGAAAAAAGAAGGAGACAACCGATGAACACCGCCACCCTTGACGCCGCCGAAGCGCGCAGGCCCGCCTCGGCCGATGCGCGCGACGACGCCGCGCTCTTCCGCAAGATCACCTGGCGGCTGATGCCGCTGCTGTGCGCCTGCTATGTGCTGAACTACCTGGACCGCACCAACGTCGGCTATGCGCAGCTGCAGATGAAGGACCAGCTGGGCTTCAGCGATGCGGTGTTCGGCCTGGGCGCGGGCATCTTCTTCATCGGCTATGCGGTGTTCGAGATTCCGAGCAACCTGATGCTCGCAAAGATCGGCGTGCGCGCCACACTGTTGCGCATCATGGGCCTGTGGGGGCTGGCCTCGGCGGCGATGATGTTCGCGACCACGCCGACACAGTTTTACGTGCTGCGGTTTCTGATCGGCGTGTTCGAGGCCGGCTTTGCGCCGGGCGTGCTGTTCTACCTGACGCTGTGGTTTCCCTCGCACCGCCGCGCACAGGCAACGGCGCTTTTCTTCATGGCCTTCGGGGCGGCGCCGATCGTCGCGGGGCCGATCGCCGGACTCACGATGACCTACCTCGACGGCGTGGCCTCGCTGCGCGGCTGGCAGTGGCTGTTCCTGCTCGAAGGGCTGCCCAGCGTGGGGCTGGGTATCGCGGCCTTTCGCTTGCTGTCGAACAGACCTTCGGAGGCGCCGTGGCTCACCGAGGCGGAAAAGCAGCGCATCGCGCGCCTGCTGGCCGATGACCAGGCCGCACACGGCGCCACCGGGCGCCATACCTTCGGCGCGGCGATGCGCGACGGACGGGTGTGGCTGATCGGCTTCATGTCCTTCTTGATCATCCTGGGCATCTATGCGCTGTCGTTCTGGCAGCCCACCATCCTGAAGTCGATGGGACTCAGCGTGCTGCAGATCGGCTTCTATGCGGTGATTCCCGCGATTGCGGGCATCGCGGCCAACATCGTCGTGGGGCGGCATTCCGATCGGCGCGAGGAGCGGCGGTGGCACTTTGCGCTCGGCGCGCTCGCGGGTGCGGCGGGCCTCGCGCTGACCACGCTGTTCATGCACAGCCCCCTCGCCGCGGTGCTGTGCCTCTCGCTGGCATCCATGGGAATCTCCAGCGCCTTCACCGTGCTCTGGGCCATTCCGGGCAATTTCATGTCCAGGAGCGCCGCGGCCGCAGGCATCGCGCTCATCAGCACCATCGGCGGCAGCGCGGGGCTGGTGGCGCCGATGATGGTCGGTGCGCTCAAGACGCTGACGGGCGGCTTCACTGCCAGCCTCTATGTGCTGAGCGGGGCGCTGGTGCTGTCGGCGTTGCTCATGCTGCTGGCCTTGCCGGCCAGCGCCCTGGCCAGGCGCTAAGCAGGTGGTGGTGCGCACCACCGGCGCACCTCGCCGGTCCATTTCGGTGCACAGATCTTGCATACCAGTTGGCACAAAAGCTGCTGGTATGCAGGCCAATGTCTACGTCCGCATGCGAAATCAGTGCACGCATCGTCGAAGCGGTGATGGCGCAAAAGCTCGCGCCCGGTTCGCGCCTGGGCGAGCAGCAGCTGGCCATGCTCTTCGACTGCAGCCGCACCATCGTGCGCGAAGCGCTCACCCGGCTGGCGGCGCGCGGCATCGTCACGGTGAGCGCGCGGCGCGGCTGGTTCGTGATCGAGCCCTCGCAGGACGAGGCGCGCGAGGCCTTCGAGGCGCGGCGCGTCATCGAGCTGGGCCTGATCCGCAGCGCGGGCAGCACCGGCAAGCTCGACAAGGCGGCCCTGCGCCAATTGAAGGCGCACCTTCAGCGTGAAAAAAGCGCACTGAAGGAAAGCGACGTCGGCAACCGCAGCTTTCTTTTGGGCGACTTTCATGTGTGCCTGGCCGAGTGCCTGGGCAACACCCTCCTGGCGGACACGCTGCGCGACTTCACCGCGCGCACCACGCTGATCGCGATGCTCTACCAAAGCACGCACGATGCGGTGCAGTCGTGCGAAGACCACGTGCAGATCGTCGCGGCTCTCGAGCGCGGCGACCACGCCGCCGCCGAGGCGCTGATGGCCGCGCACATCGGCACGGTGCAGTCGGCGCTGCGCGTGCAGGCGCCCACCGATCCGTTGGCGCAGTTGCGCGATGCGCTGGCGCCGCTGCAGAACAGCGCGGCGCCCAAATCCAGGCGCCGCAAACCTGCCGCGCTTTCCCACGAAAACACCCCCGACGACATCCCCGATTCATCGACTTACCTAGGAGCCCTGCTATGACTTTCTCTGCATCCAAACGCCACCTCGCCCTTGCGCTCGCTTCCGTCGCCATGCTGGCCGCGGCCGGCGGCGCCCATGCCCAGAACGCCCTGGACAACGTGCTCAAGGCCAAGACCATCAAGATCGCTGTGCCCACCGACTATCCGCCCTATGGCTCGGTCGACAAGAACATGAAGCCCCAGGGCCTCGATGTGGAAATGGCCGAACTCATCGCCGCCAAGCTCGGCGTGAAGATCGAGCTGGTGCCCGTGACCAGCGCCAACCGCATCCCGTACCTGCAGACGCGCAAGGCAGACCTGGTGATCTCCACGCTCGGCAAGAACGCCGAGCGCGAGAAGGTGATCGATTTCTCCTCGGCCTATGCGCCCTTCTTCCAGGCCGTGTTCGCCGCCAAGAGCATGAACATCAAGAGCTTTGCCGACATGGCCGGCAAGACCGTGGCCGTGACCCGCGGCGCCATGGAAGACCAGGAACTGGCCAAGGTGGCGCCCTCCACGCTCGACTACAAGCGCTTCGAGGACAACAACGCCACCATCGCCGCCTTCGTCTCGGGCCAGACGCAGACGCTGGCCGCCAGCGCCGCCGTCGCCGGCGACATGATGGTCAAGAACCCGCAGCTCAATGCCGAATACAAGCTGCTGCTCAAAGACAGCCCGTGCTTCGTCGGCATCGCCAAGGGCGAGGACAAGCTCAAGGCCAAGGTGAACGAAATCATCGCGGCCGCGCGCAAGGACGGCACCATCGACGCCATGTCCAAGAAGTGGCTCGGCCGCCCCGCGGGCGACCTGCCGGTCTGATCGGCCGACACGGCCATGGGCATCGAATTCGATTTCGGAGCGGTTCTTGCCGAATGGCCGCTGCTGCTGCGCGGCGTGGCCTGGACCATCGGCCTCACAGCCGTCGGCACCGTGCTCGGCATGGCCGTGGGCACGCTCTGCGCGTGGGCGCGTGCCAGCGGGCCCACATGGCTGCGCGCCATCGTGGGCACCTATGTGGAGCTGATCCGCAACACGCCCTTCATCGTGCAGCTGTTCTTCATCTTCTTCGGCCTGCCGGCCGCGGGCGTGAAGCTCTCGCCCGAGGTGGCGTCGGTGATCGCGATGGTGATGAACCTGGGCGCGTATTCCACCGAGATCATCCGCGCCGGCATCGAAGCCACGCCCAAGGGGCAGATCGAGGCGGCGGTAAGCCTGGCGCTCAGCAAGGCGCAGGTGTTCCTGCGCGTGGTGCTGCCGCCCGCGCTCAAGAAGGTGTGGCCCGCGATGGTGAGCCAGATCATCATCGTGATGCTGGGCTCGGCGGTGTGCGGACAGATCTCCACCGAGGAGCTGAGCTATGCGGCCAACCTGATCCAGAGCCGCAACTTCCGCGCCTTCGAGGCCTTCATCATCGCCACGCTGATCTACCTTGCGCTGTCGGTGGCGCTGCGGCGTTTGCTCAACTGGGCGGGGCCGAAGTTCTTCTTCGGCCGCTGAACGCAGGAACCCATCGTCATGAATGATTTCTCTCTTTGGGACATCGTGCGCAACCTGCTGATGGCGCTGCGCTGGACCGTCGCGCTCTCGCTGATCGCCTTCATCGGCGGCGGCATCGTGGGCGGGTTGCTGCTGTTCCTGCGGCTGCAGGGCGGCAAGATCGCCGACAGGGCGGTGGGCGTGTACGTGCAGCTCTTCCAGGGCACGCCGCTGCTGATGCAGCTGTTTCTTGCCTACTTCGGCATTGCGCTGTTCGGCATCGACGTGTCGGCATGGACCGCCGCGAGCGTGGCGCTCACGCTCTACACCAGCGCCTTTCTCACCGAGATCTGGCGCGGCTGCGTGGCCTCGATTCCCAAGGGCCAGTGGGAAGCTTCGGGCAGCCTCGCCCTGAGCTTCGGCGAGCAGATGCGCCACGTCATCTTGCCGCAGGCCGTGAAGATCGCCATTGCGCCGACGGTCGGTTTTCTGGTGCAGGTGATCAAGGGCACGGCGCTCGCGTCGGTGATCGGCTTCGTCGAACTCACCAAGGCCGGCAGCATGATTTCGAACGCCACCTTCAAGCCCTTCGTGGTGTTCAGCTGCGTGGCCCTGCTTTACTTCGTGCTGTGCTTCCCCGTGAGCCTGTACGCCAAGAACCTCGAGAGGAAGACCCATGGCCGCCGTGCTTGAACCCCAACAACCCGCCACCTCGGTGGGTGCTCCCATCGTGCGCATCACCGCGCTGCGCAAGTCGTACGGCACCAACGAGGTCCTGAAGGGCATCGACCTGGACGTCAAGCGCGGCGAGGTGATCGCCATCATCGGCAAGAGCGGCTCGGGCAAGAGCACGCTGCTGCGCTGCATCAACGGGCTCGAAGTGTTCCAGGACGGCGCGCTCACCGTCGACGGCAAGCCGCTGCTGCACGAGAGCGCCATGGCCATGCGCGAGCTGCGCCAGCGCGTGGGCATGATCTTTCAGGGCTTCAACCTGTTTCCGCATCTCACGGTCGGCAAGAACGTGATGCTCGCGCCCACGCTGGTGAAGAAGCGCTCGTCGCTGGAAGCCGCCTCGCAGGCGCGCAAGCTGCTCGAACGCGTGGGCCTGGCCGAGAAGTTCGATGCCATGCCCGACCAGCTGTCGGGCGGCCAGCAACAGCGCGTGGCCATTGCCCGCGCACTCGCCATGGAGCCGGCCGTGCTGCTGTGCGACGAGATCACCTCCGCGCTCGACCCCGAACTGGTGGGCGAGGTGCTGCGCGTGGTGGAGTCGCTGGCCGACGAAGGCATGACGCTCCTGATGGTCACGCACGAGATGAGCTTTGCGCGCAAGGTGAGCGACCGGGTGATCTTCATGCACCAGGGACGCGTGCACGAGATGGGGCCGCCGGGGGAGCTGTTCGGGAATCCGCAGACGGCGGAGTTGAAGCAGTTTCTTTCCTCGTTGCACGACTGATCATCCAGGCCTGTTTTTTCCGCCGACGACCTCGATTTGACCCGCAGCCATTCCCGCGCCCTCCGAAGCGGCAAGTTTCCAGGTCATTCGGCACGGCGGCGACACACATGTTGCCTCTGGCATTCAGGCACATTTAAAATGAATGAGAAACGTTCTCATTAATTAACCCGCGCCAGGCAGCTGGCCGAGAGGGATGCTATGTCTGCCGCCGAGTCCGCCATGCAACAAGAGGTGCGGGCGCTCTATTGCGATCACCACGGCTGGCTCCAGACGTGGCTGCGCCGCAAGCTGGGCGACTCGTTCGCCGCGGCCGACCTGGCTCAAGACACCTTTGTCAGCGTGATCACAGGCGGTGGGCCGGGTGACATCCGGGAACCGCGCCCCTTCCTTGCCACGATCGCCCGCAGGCTCATGGCCCACCGGCATCGCCGGCAGGTCCTGGAGGTGAGCTACCTTGAGGCGCTGGCCGTCATCGGGCCCGACATGGCGCCTTCGCCCGAAGTGCAGTTGCTGGCCATCGAGGCACTGCACCAGGTGGACCTTGTGCTGGACAGTCTGCCGCCCGCCGTGAAGGAGGCCTTCTTGCTGGCCCATCTCGAAGGACTGAGCTACGCGGAGATCGCTGGACGGCTCGGCGTGTCGGCCAGTTCGGTCAAGCAGTACCTGTCGCGCGCGAACCGGCAATGTTTTTTCGGCACGCCCCCTTGAGATGCCGGTGACACCGAACAGCGTCGCGGCGCGATCCTTCAGCGACCGCATTGCCGACGAAGCCTCCGATTGGCTCACCGTGCTGATGTCCGGCGAGGCCACCGAGGAAGACCGCCAGCGCTGGCAGCAATGGCGATGCAGCCACCCCGACCACGAGCGCGCGTGGCAGCACGTCGAGAGCTTCGCTGCGCGCCTCAAAGGCTTGAATCCAGCGGCCGCCCATGTCGCGCTCTCGACTGCGCGTCAAGCGCCCGCCCGGCGCAAGGCGATGCGCGCCCTCCTCTGGCTAGGCGCCACCGGCGTGCTCGCCTCGCGTACCCAGACCTGGCAGCAGTCGGTGGCCGACTTCCGCACCGGCACCGGCGAACAACGCAGCGTGTCGCTGGACGACGGCACGCGCATCGTGCTCAACACAGCCAGCGCCGTCGATGTGCGATTCGACAGTCAGCGCCGGCAGGTGCGACTGGTGGCAGGCGAAGTGATGATCGTCACCGGCCACGCCCTGGCCGAAAACCCACCCTTCGTGGTCGACACCGCCGAAGGCCGCATCCACGCACTTGGCACCCGGTTCACCGTGCGGCAGGACAACGGCCGCACTCGCGTCGCCGTGCTCGAAAGCGCGGTCGAGATCACGCCGCTCGCAGCCTCGGGCCCGCCGCTGCTGCTTCGCGCCGGCGAGCGCACTTCGTTCGGCATCGGCGACATCGCCGCACCCGTGCCGGTGGACGAGCAGACCTCCGCTTGGTCGCTCGGCCAGATCATTGCCGACGACATGCGGCTGAGCGATTTCCTCGACGAGCTCGCCCGCTACCGGCCGGGCCTCGTGCGCTGCGACCCGGCGGTGGCCGGGCTGCGTCTGTCGGGCGTGTTTCCACTGGGCGATACCGACCGCATCCTCGCGATGCTGCCCAGCGTGCTGCCGGTGCAGGTGCGCCTCCGCACCCGCTACTGGGCGAGCGTGGAACCGGCGCGATAGAGGCTCGACAGACTTTTTTGAAGATTCTTTCGTTTTCGCCTGCCCGATTTCATTTCTCGCGGCACCTGTCAAGTGAGGGCTTCTTTTCAGCAACCACTTCGAGAGACCACCATGCCGACCAACGGGCGCCAGCGCAGACACAAAAACAAGCATCCAGCTCAGGGAATTTCCGCGTCCGCACTCTGCGGCCTTGCGCTCGTGGCCGCACAGGCCGGCATGGTGGGCACAGGCCACGCCCAGGCAACCGCAGACACCGGCTCGCAAGCGCAGCAGGCCGGCCGCCGCAACTACGACGTTCCTGAGGGCCCGCTGGCCCCGGCGCTGCGCGGCTTCGCCAGCGCGGCCAACCTGCCGCTGAGCTTCGTCCCGGAGCAGACCGAAGGCAAGCGCACTGCCGGCGTGCGCGGGCAGTTCACGCAGCAGGAGGCGCTGGCCGCCCTGCTCGCCGGCTCCGGCCTGCTGGCCGTGCGACTGGACAGCGGCGGTTATGTGCTGCGCAGCCAGCCCGCGCCTGCCGATCCCGCGCCTGCCGCCGACGCACGCGTCCTCCCTGCGGTGCGGGTGACGGCGACCGCCGAACGCGAGACCGCTACCGGCCCGGTGCCGGGCTACGCCGCGCGGATCAGCGCCACGGCCACCAAGACCGACACGCCGCTCATTGAGGTGCCGCAGTCGATCTCCGTCATCGGCCGCGAGGAAATGGAAGCGCGCGGCGCGCAGGACGTCATGGATGCCGTGCGCTACACGCCCGGCGTCACGACGAGCACCTACGGCCCCGACAACCGCGGCTGGGAGTACATCCTGTTGCGGGGTTTCGATGCCGGCGTCACCGGCATCTACCGGGACGGGCTCGGCCAACCGGCGTTCCTGCCCACCTACTATCTGACCGAGCCCTACGGCCTGGAGCGCGTGGAGGTGCTGCGCGGCCCTTCGTCGATGGTCTTCGGCAAGGGGGATGCAGGCGGCATCGTCAATCGCGTGAGCAAGCAGCCCGGCGAGCGGATCCGCGAAATCGAAGTCCAGTACGGCAGCTTCCAGCGAAAACAGTTGGCGTTCGACCTCGGCGACCAGATCGGCAACAACACAGACCTGAGCTACCGCCTGATCGGCGTGGGCCTGGACAGCAACGACCAGGACCGGTACCCCGACGGACGCAAGCTGAACCACACGCGCAGCTACATCGCGCCTTCCGTGCGCTGGCAGCCCAATGCAACAACCTCGTTGACTGTCTTCGGAGAATTCCTCAGGAACAACACGGCCGAAGACCCCTACTACCTGACCCAGAACTACGTTCGCTACCCCATCAAGGTGGGCGACCATAGCTTCGGCCAGCTGAAGCAGACGTCCAGCGCCATAGGCTATCGCTTCGAAACGGCCCTGAACGACGCTTGGACCTTGCGCCAGAACTTCCGCTACAGCCAGATCGACATGGCCCGGCGCGCGGTCTGGGCCGGTTCGCTCGGCGAAGACCAGCACACGCTCTCTCGCAGCGCGAGGACCTGGAACGACCCCGTGAACCTGACAGCACTGGATACCAGCGTGCAGGGCAAGCTGCAGTACGGCTCGGTCCAGCACACGGTGCTGCTGGGCGTCGACTACAGCGACCAAAAGGGCAAGCAGCGGCGCTTCATCGGCCCGGCGCCCGACCTCGACCTGTTCGCGCCCGTCTACGGCCAGGCCGTGACGATGCCCACCGACCCGCTGAGCAACCTGGCCCAGTCGACGCGACAGACCGGCTTCTACGTCCAGGACCAGATCAAGTTCGGCGAGAACTGGGTCGCTACCCTCGGCGGCCGCCAGGATCACGTGCGTCAGCTCACCGACGACTACCTGGACGCGAGCCACACCCGGCAATCGGACAGCGCGTTCAGCGGCCGAGCCGGCCTGACCTACCTGCTGGGCAATGGCTGGGCGCCCTACATCAGCCATGTCACATCCTTCCTGCCCAACAGCGGCGTGGACGCGAACAGCGAGCCCTTCAAGCCCAGCCGCGGCAAGCAGATCGAGGTCGGCATCAAGTTCCAGCCCGCGGGCACGCGAACCCTGTTCACCGCCGCGGCCTTCGACCTGCGCAAGACCAACGTGGTGACCTACGACCCGGGAACCGGCGAGGGACGCCAGGTCGGCAGGCAGCGCTCGCGCGGCATCGAACTCGAAGCCAAGGGCGAGCTCGTGCCGGGCCTGAACCTCGCGGCTGCCTACACCTGGCTGGACATGAAGGTGCTCGACAGCGCCGATCCGGGCGAGGTTGGCAAGATCCCGCCGCTGGTGCCCCGGCAGTCCGCTTCGGTGTGGCTCGACTACACGCTGGGCAACGGCCTGGGCTTCGGCGGCGGCGTGCGCTACATCGGCAAGCGGCAGAACGACGAGTCCAACTCCACCTTCGAGCGTGGCGTGACGCTCGTGGATGCGGCCGCGCACTACGAGCGCGGCCCTTGGCGTTTCGCGCTGAACATCTCCAACCTGGCGGACAAGAAGTACAACTCGATCTGCTACCACGGCGAGTGCTACGAGGGCATCCGTCGCTCGGCAACGTTGACGGCGCGCTATCGCTGGCAATAGCAGCCAGAGGCCGCCGATCTGCTACGGCACGATGCAGATCGAACAAGCCGGGCCGGAGTAGGCCGGCTGCTGCTGCGGCAGGAGCGCGTGGCCGACCGCCCCCCGCTGCGGGGGCTCTACGAGCGCTTCGGCTTCTCGCCGACTGTCCGACATGCGGCGTCGCCACCCGGCGCTGGCAGGACCCCATCCGCCTGTGGCAAGCTAGCGCCGCCATGAACCTCTGCTCACCGCCCCTTACCTCCCGCCGCCGGGTGCTGCACGCACTGCTGGGCGCCGCAGCCCTGCAAGCCCCCTTCGCGGCGCTGGCCGGCTTCAACTTCTTCACCAGCGAATACACCGCCACCCGCGACGAGCTGCAGGCGATGATCGCCAGGCGCTTCCCCGTGGCCGAGCGCTATGCGGAGATCTTCATGGTCGGCCTTCGCGATCCGCAGCTGGGCCTGGATGCGGGCGCCAACCGCGCCGCCCTCACCGCCACGCTGACCATTGCCAGCCCCCTGCTGGCTGCCTCGCCGGTGCAGGGCGTGGTGTCGATGAGCAGCGCGCTGCGCTACGACGCCGCCACGCGCACCCTGCGGCTGGACCAGCCCAAGGCCGAGCGCCTGGAACTGCAGGGCGTGGAAGGCCGCGATGCGGAGCGGCTGCAGAAGGTGGGCGCCATCGTCGCGCAGGAGCTGCTGCAAGGCCAGGTGCTGCGCAGCTTCAGCGCCGACGAGCTCACGATGGGCCGCAAGACTTACGAAATCGGTGACATCACGGTGCAAGAAACCGGCATCAAGGTACAGCTCAAATGAAATACCACCTGTTCGTCGCCGCGCTGCTGATCGCGGGTTGCGCCGCCCTGGCGCCCACACCCAAGCAGCACTTCGACCTGCAGGCCCACCGCGGCGGAAGGGGCCTGGCGCCCGAGAACACGCTGGCCGCGTTCTCCAGAGCCATCGACCTGGGCGTGACCACGCTCGAACTGGACATCGGCCTCACGGCCGACAACGTGGTCGTGATCTCGCACGACACCACGCTCAACCCCGACCACACGCGCGACGCCAGCGGCAACTGGCTCGCGCCGAAAAGCGGCGCGGCCATCCGTTCGCTCACGCTCGCGCAACTGCAGACCTACGACGTGGGCCGCCTGAACCATGACAGCAACTACGGCAGGCAGTTCGCGCTGCAGCAGCCGAGCGACGGCGAACGCATTCCCACGCTGGCCGCGCTGTTCGCCATGGTGCAGGCGCGCGGCGCCGCGGCGGCCACGGTGCGCTTCAACATCGAAACCAAGATCGACCCGAACAAACCGGGCGAAACCGCCGCGCCCGAACCCATGGTGCGCGCGCTGCTCGCCGACATCGACAAGGCGGGCATGGCCGGCCGCGTGACCGTGCAAAGCTTCGACTGGCGCACGCTGGCGCTGGTCGGCCAGTACGCGCCGCAACTGCCGCGCGCCTACCTCACCACCGCCCGCACGCTGAAGGACAGCCGCTGGACCGCCGGGCTCGATGCGGCCGGTTTCCCGTCGGTGCCGCTGATGGTGAAAGCCGCCGCGAGCAACGGGCCCGGCCCGGTGATCTGGTCGCCCGCCTACGCCGACCTCACGCCCGCCGTCATCAAGGAAGCCCAGAAGCTCGGCATGAAGGTGCTGCCCTGGACCGTGAACCAGCGCGCCGACATGCAGCGGCTGATGGACTGGGGCGTGGACGGCCTGATCACCGACTACCCCGACACGCTGCGCGACCTGGTGCGCGAACGCGGCCTGTCGCTGCCGCCCTCCGGCAAGGTCCCGTCATGAGCAGCACCGTCGCACAGCAGCAACTGGCGGTCCTCGGCGGCCGCATCGAAGGGCTGAAGAACGGCGGCGGGGACTCGGTCACCTTGCTCTCGAACGATGCCCGCGCCAGCACCGAGCTGCTGGGCGCCCTGCCTCCGCGCTACGGCGAGGTGCTGCTGAACCTGCTCGACCGGCTGGAGTCGAGTGCGCTCTTCAGCGAGGAGAGCTGCTCGTTCAGCCAGAAGGACCTGCTCGACAACCTGCAGGTGTGGGTGGACAAGGCCCGCGGGCAGCTGGTGTCTTAGGACGCAGGTTTATCATCGCTCTCCATGCGCACGCTGCTGCTCGCCCTCATGATCGCCCTGCTGCCCATCCGCGGCTGGCTGGGCGATGCCATGGCGGTCGAGATGGTGCGGCATTCGATGCCGGCCGCCTCGGCCTCGGTGGCGGCGGACGCGCATTGCCATGAAGCCATGGACGCTGCCGACCACGGCACGGACACCATGGCGCACCACGACGATGGCAGCAGCAGCAACGACCACGGTGCCGACCACCAGGACTGCGGCACTTGCACCGCCTGCCAGGTCTGCCACACGGTGGCCCTCGGTGGCACACCCCTCGTCGACATCGCACACAGCGCCCCCCAGGCGCCACCGGCGGCCCGCGCGGCCCGCTTCGCGAGCGCAGAGCCCGTGCCGGGCCTGAAGCCGCCCATTTCCTGATCTCCCTGCCCGTAGTCCGTCCGCGGTGAGCCTTTGCCGGCTCGCGGCGTCCGTCGTATTGCTCATGGAGATCGAGCGTGAACCCCATTGTTCGCCGGCAGCTTGCCGGCCCCCCTCGCTATCGAAGAAGTAGCGCGCTGCTCCAGCGCGCCGCCGCACTCGCCAGCGCCCTGACGCTGGCCGGGTGCGCCAGCCTGTCGCCCGACGGCGGCGCTGCCGACGTGCAGGCGCTGGTCGCGGGCAATCCGCTGATGGCGGGCAACACCGCGCAGCGCGTGCCCGATGAAGCCTCGCAGAAGAGCGTCGATGCCCTGCTCGCCAAGCCCCTCGACGCCGAGGCGGCCGTGCGCATCGCACTGATCAACAGCCCGCGTGTGCAGGACGCCTTTGCCACGCTGCAGCTGAGCGATGCCGACCGCGTGCAGGCGTCGAGCCTGCCGAACCCGGTGCTGTCGTTCAGCCGCCTGGCAGAGGGCCGCGAGCGCGAATTCGAGCGGATGCTGAGCTTCAACGTGATCGGCCTGGTCACGCTGCCGTGGCAGGCCCGATGGGCCGGCCAGCGGCACGAGGCCGCCAAGCTGCAGGCCGCGCAGAGCGTGCTGATGCTGGCTGCCGACACGCGCCGCGCATGGGTGCGCGCAGTCTCGGCGCAGCAGAGCGTGGCGTACCTGCGCGATGCCAAGGAGGCCGCCGAAGCCGGCGCCGAGCTTGCACACCGCATGGCACAGGCCGGCAACTGGAGCGCGCTGCAGCGCACACGCGAACAGCTGCTGCTGGCCGATGCCGCGGCACAGCTCGCGCGCGCCGAGCAGACAGCCGTCGCCACGCGCGAGCAACTCAACCGATTGCTCGGCCTCGGCGGCGAGCGCGCCGGCTACACCCTGCCCGATCGCCTGCCCCCGCTGCCGCAGTCCGCGCCCGAGCTCGGCGACGTGCAGGCCCGCGCGCTGCGCGACCGGCTCGACGTGCGTTCGGCCCAGGCGCAGAACACGGCGGTGGCCGATTCGCTCGGCCTCACGCGTGCCACCAGCGTCATCAACGCGATGGAAATCGGCGGTGTCCGCAACACCACCTTCGCCAACGACGCCGACCGATCGCGCTCGACCCAGCGCGGCTTCGAACTCGACCTGCCGCTGCCGCTGTTCGACTGGGGCCAGGCCCGCACCGGCCGCGCCGAGGCGCAGTACATGCAGTCGGCCGCCCGCGTGCGCGACGTGGGCGTGCTGGCCACGAGCGAAGCGCGCGAGGCCTGGCAGGGCTGGAACACCGCCTATGCGCTGGCACGCCGCTACCGCGACGAGGTGCTGCCGCTGCGCAAGAAAGTGAACGAGGAGATGGTGCTTCGCTACAACGGCATGCTCGCGAGCGTGTGGGAGCTGCTCGCCGAAACCCGCGCGAGCATGCTCGTCGTCAACGCGGGCATGGAGGCGCAGCGCGATTTCTGGCTGGCCGATACGGACCTGCAGCTCGCGCTCACCGGCACTTCGCCGGGTGGCATGACGGCGCTGCAAACCGCAACGGCCAGCGATGCGCCTGCGGCGGGAGGACACTGAGATGAACCGCCGCAACTTCTTCGCAGGCGCCGCCACGGCCGTGGCCGCCACCACAGTCAGCCGCGTCTCCATGGCCGCGCTGCCCGAGCCGGTGATGCAAGGCTCCACCGCCACCGCACCGCCGCTCACACCGCCGACCGGCCGCCCCTACAACCCCGTCGTCACCCTCAACGGCTGGACGCTGCCTTGGCGCATGAACGCCGGCGTCAAGGAATTCCACCTTGTCGCCGAGCCGGTGGTGCGCGAGATGGCGCCCGGCTTCAAGGTCAACATGTGGGGCTACAACGGCCAGTCGCCCGGCCCGACCATCGAGGTGGTCGAGGGCGACCGCGTACGCATCTACGTGACCAACCGGCTGCCCGAGCACACCACCGTGCACTGGCACGGCCAGCGCCTGCCCAACGGCATGGACGGCGTGGGCGGCATCACGCAGCCGCACATTCCGCCGGGCAAGACCTTCGTCTACGAGTTCACCGCGCGCCGGCCCGGCACCTTCATGTACCACCCGCATGCCGACGAGATGGTGCAGATGGCGATGGGGATGATGGGCTTCTGGGTCACGCACCCAAAGCAAAACCATCCGCTCATCGAGCCGGTGCAGCGCGACTTCTGCTTCCTGCTCGGCAGCTTCGACGTGGAACCCGGCAGCGCCACGCCCAAGGTCAACACCATGACCGACTTCAACATCTGGAGCTTCAACAGCCGCGTGTTCCCGGGCATCGACACGCTCAACGTGCGCCGTGGAGACCGGGTGCGCATCCGCGTGGGCAACCTCACGATGACCAACCACCCGATCCACATCCACGGCCATGAGTTCGAGGTGACCGGCACCGATGGCGGCCCCGTGCCGCGCACCGCGCGCTGGCCCGAGGTGTCGGTGGACGTGGCGGTGGGCCAGATGCGGCAGATGGAATTCATCGCCGACGAGGAAGGCGACTGGGCGCTGCACTGCCACAAGTCGCACCACACGATGGGACCGATGGGCCATGACGTGCCGACCATGATCGGCGTGGACCACAAGGGCGTGGCCGACAAGATCCGGAAGCTCGTGCCCGACTACATGGTGATGGGCGACAAGGGCATGGCCGACATGGGCGCCATGGAAATGCCCCTGCCCGACAACACCATGCCGATGATGACCGGCACCGGCCCGTTCGGTGCGGCCGAGATGGGCGGCATGTTCACGCTGCTGAAGGTGCGGCGCGACCAGCAGCCGGGGGACTACAAGGACCCGGGTTGGTTCAAGCATCCGGCCGGAACGGTGGCGCGCGAAGTGCCCGGGGCCTCGGTGCCGCCGGCTGAGCGCAATTCATCTTCTGGTGCGCCATCTGCCAGCAGCAGCACCGACGCGACCGTGCGCAAGCCCTCGGGCAGCGGCGCGCACAAGCACTGAACCCATTCACTTCAATTCTTTTTCCGGAGTTCAACCCATGAACAAGACACCCACGCTCGCCGCCGTCTGCCTCGCGCTGGCGGCCTTCTCAACCGGCTCGCACGCCCACGAAAAGCACGGCGCGAAACCGAAGGCCGCCGCCACGGCCGCGCCCGAGCAAAAGCCCTGGGGCATCGCAGGCAAGCCCGGCGCCGTGCGCCGCACCATCGATATCGCGATGGCCGACGACATGAGCTTCACGCCTTCGGTCATCGAAGTGCGCGAGGGCGACACCATCCGCCTGCGTCTGAAGAACAAGGGCAAAGAGCTGCACGAGCTCGTGCTCGGCACCGAGGCAGAGATCGCGAACCACGCGGCCCTGATGAAGAAGCACCCGGAGATGGAACACGACGAGCCATGGATGGTGCACGTGCCCGCCGGCAAGACCGGCGACATGGTCTGGACCTTCAACCGCGCGGGCGACTTCGACTTCGCGTGCCTGGTGAAAGACCACTTCGAACTCGGCATGGCCGGCCGCATCCGCGTGCTGGCGGCCACGTCCAAGCCCTGATCGGTTCAACAAGGAGATCCTCATGCAACGACGAAACTTCATGAAGCGCGCCGGCCCGCTGCTGGCGCTCGCATCCACCGCCGGCCTGCCGCTGGCCGCCATGGCCGCCGCGCCGATGGTCGAGATCTGGAAAGACCCGAACTGCGGCTGCTGCCAAGACTGGGTGAAGCACCTCGACAGGAACGGCTTTGCCACCAAGGTGCACGACGATGGCAACACCGCCGCGCGCACGCGGCTGGGCATCCCGGCCAAGCTGGGCTCGTGCCACACCGGGCTCGTCGGCGGCTATGCCATCGAGGGCCACGTGCCCGCGCGCGAAGTGCGGCGCCTCCTGAAGGAAAAGCCCAAGGCCGTCGGCCTCGCCGTGCCCGGCATGCCGGTCGGCTCGCCGGGGATGGACGGGCCGGACTATGGCGACCGGCGCGACCCCTACGACGTGCTGCTCGTGCTGGCCGATGGCAGCACGCGCGTCTATCAAAGCTATCGCTGAAGGAACGACATGGCCATGAAGAAACTGCTCACCGCACTCTCCGCCGCCCTTCTCGCCGCAGCGGCCTTCGCGCAGGCCGCATTGCCCTCGGTCGAAGGCGAGGTGCGCAAGATCGACACCGAAGCAAAGAAGATCACCTTGAAACACGGCGACATCCCGAACCTCGAGATGACCGGCATGACGATGGTCTTCCGCGTGAAAGACCCCGCGCTGCTCGGCAAGGTGAAGCCCGGCGACAAGGTGCGATTCACCGTCGACAAGGTCGATGGTGCGCTCACGGTACTGACGATCGAACCAGAGCCCGCTAGCTGAAGCGCCCCGGATCGAACGGCGCCAGCGGCGTCTCGGGCGCCGCGCCCGCCAGCAACTGCGCCGCCAACCGCCCTGTCCGCGCCGAGCCGCACAGGCCCACGTGCCCATGGCCGAACGCGAGGACGATGTCCGCGCTCGCGGCCGACGGGCCGATGCAGGGCAAGCCGTCGGGCATGCTGGGGCGGCGGCCGAGCCATTGCGTGAAAGCCTTCGCGCCGGGCGGCCCTGTCTCTGTCTCGGTTTCTGCAAGCGCAGGAAACATCGATTGCAGATGGCGATGCAGGATCTCCGCGCGGCGCCAGTCGGGCTCTGCATCCAGGCCGCCGATCTCGACCTGGCCGGCCGCGCGCAGGCCGCCGTCCATCCAGTGCGCGATGAGCTTGCCGTCGGCCACCATCACCGGCGTGCGCGGCCCGACGGTCGCGCCTTCGACGACCACGTGGTAGCCGCGTTCGGTGTCCAGCGGCACCGACGAACCGGCGGCCGCGGCCAGCGGGGCGGAATATGCGCCCGCGCAGATGGCGGCGGCGTCGCAAGCGATGTCGCCGTCGCCGGTGCGCACCGCGCGCAATCGGCCGTTTTCGATGCGAAAGCCCTCGGCGCGCGCGAAGAGCCGCTCGGCCCCTGCATCCGCCGCATGCCGCGCCAGCGCGGCCACATAAACGCCCGGGTTGCGGCAGTGGCCGGCCTCGGGCACGAAGATACCCAGCGTGTAGCGCGCATCGAGGTCGGGCTCGCGGCGCCGCAGTTCCTCGGCCGACCACTCCTCCCAACGGACACCGGTGCGCTCACGCACGCGCCAGGCCAGCGCATCGCCCTCGAACTCGGCGCGCGAGCGGTACGCGTGCAGCAGTCCGCGCTGCTCGATGAGCTCGGGCACGCCTGCTTCGGACGCGAGTTGCGCATGCAGCGCGGGCGCATCCGCCAGCAGGGTGCGCAATGCATCGGCGGTGCGCTGCACGCGCGCCTCGGTCCAGCCCGATGCCAGGTAGCGCGCGAGCCATGGCAACGCGCGCGGCAGGTAGCCCCAGCGCACCGCCAGCGGGCCCAGCGGATCGGCCAGCCAGCCCGGCACCTTGCGCCAGGCACCGGGAAGCGCGGGCGGCACCACCGAGTGCGACGAGAGCCAGCCCGCGTTGCCGTAGCTCGTCGCATGCGGGCCGCCCGGGTCTTCGGGTTCGATGACCGTCACGCGCAAGCCCGCGCGCAGCGCCTCGATGGCGGTGGCGCACCCCACCGCGCCCGCGCCGATCACCACCACATGGCGCCTTGCATCGCCCTGCCCCGCGAAACTGTTTCTTGCAACTGTCATGGCGCCTATCGTAGGGGCTCGGTCCCATAATCGGCCGCCATGCCAGCCCCGTCTTCCACCCTCTCTCCCTCTTCTCATTCCGCCGGTGCCATCACCGACGTCGCCGGCATCGAAGTCGGCCATTTCTCCGACACCCGCCGCCCCACAGGCTGCACCGTGGTCATGGCGCGCGAAGGCGCGGTGGCCGGCGTCGACGTGCGCGGCGCTGCCCCGGGCACCCGCGAGACCGACCTGCTCTCGACCGGCAATCTGGTGCAGCAGGTGCATGCAGTGATGCTCGCGGGCGGCAGCGCCTGGGGCCTCGCGGCGGCCGACGGCGCCATGCAATGGCTGGAGGAGCGCGGCATCGGCATGGACGTGCGATTCGGCACCCTGCCCATCGTGCCCGCCGCGGTGCTGTTCGACCTGCCGATGGGCGATGCACGCATCCGCCCCGATGCGGCGGCCGGCTATGCGGCATGCGACGCCGCATCGAACGCGCCTCCCGCCGAGGGCAATGTGGGCGCCGGCAGCGGCGCGCTGGTGGGCAAGCTCTTCGGCGTGCACCGCGCGATGAAGGGCGGCATCGGCACCGCGTCGGTCACCGTTGGCGGCGTGACGGTGGGCGCGCTGATCGCGGTCAATTCGCTGGGCGACGTGATCGACCACGACACCGCGCAGCCCGTGGCCGGCGCGCGTACCGAAGACGGCACCGCGCTGCTCGACACCCGCCGCGCCCTGCTGCGCGGCGAGCTGCCCAAGCCCCTGCTCGCGGGCACCAACACCACGCTGGGCGTGGTCGCCACCGACGCGGTGCTCACCAAGGTGCAGGCCAATCGCCTGGCCAACGTGGCGCACGACGGCCTCGCACGCGCCATCAACCCGGTCCACACAATGAGCGACGGCGACACGCTGTTCGCGCTGGCCACCGGCCGCGTGCCGCTTGAGGGCAATGCGCCGGGCATGACGGTGCTCGGCACCATGGCGGCCGAGGCGGTGGCCATTGCCACGCTGCGCGCCGTGCATGCGGCGCAATCGGTGACGGTGGGCGAGCTGCACATCCCGAGCGCCACCGACTTCGCCGCGGCCCGCGGCTGAAGCACGCAACCACAGGCACACACCATGGCGTTCCCCAGAACCCTGAAGCTGATCCTGCTGTCGATCCGCGATCTGATCGCCTCGGCCGGCCCGGTTGTCTTTCTTGTCATCGGTCTGCTGATTGCCGCCTACTGGTACCTGCAGCCGCAACCGCCCAAGCACGTGACGCTGGCCACCGGCCCCACGGGCAGCGCCTACGCGCAGTTCGGCAAGCGCTATGCGGACGCGCTCAAGGCCAGCGACATCACGGTGGACCTCAAGCCCACCTCGGGCTCCTCGGAAAACCTGGAGCTGCTGCGCAAGGGCGAGGCCGACGTGGGCTTCGTGCGCGGCGGCAGCGCCGACCCCGTGGCCGACGAAGAAGCCGGCCTCAGCTCGCTCGGCAGCCTGTTCTTCGAGCCGATCTGGCTCTTCTATCGCGCCGATGCCGCGCAGAAGATCGACCGCAAGACCGGCACGCTGAGCTCGCTCACGCAGTTGCGCGGCCTGCGCGTGAACGTGGACATGCCCGGCAGCGGCCTGCCGGAGATCATGGAGCGCCTCTTCAAGGCCAACCGGCTGGGCCCGGACGACCTGCTGCTGTCGAACCTCGAGCAATCCGCCGCGGCCGAGGCGCTGCAGGCGGGGCTGCTCGACGCCATCGTGCTGTCGTCGGCGCCGCAGTCTCCGCAGGTGCAGCGGCTGCTGCGCGCGGGCGACATCAAGCTCATGGACTTCGGCCAGGCCGATGCGTACTCGCGGCGCTTTCCGTTTCTCTCGGCCGTGACGCTGCCGCGCGGCGTGGTCGATCTGGCCAAGGACCTGCCGCCTTCGGACGTGTCGCTGCTCGCGGCCACCACCTCGCTGTTGTCGCGCGAAGAAACGCACCCGGCCCTGCGCCAGCTGTTCGCGCAATCGGCACAAACGGTGCACAGCGACGCCGGCTGGTTCAACCGCGCCCGCGACTTTCCGAACACGCGCACCAGCGAATTGCCGGTGAGCCCCGAGGGCGACCGCGCGATCAACGGCACGCCGCCTTTCTGGCAGCGCTACCTGCCGTTCTGGGCCAGCAACCTGGTCGAACGCATGTGGCTGGTGCTGGGTGGCCTGCTGGTGCTGATGCTGCCGTTGAGCCGCGTGATTCCGCCGCTCTACCAGTTCAGGGTGCGGCGGCGGGTGTTCCGCTGGTATGCGCGGCTGCGCGACATCGAGGGCCAGGTCGATGCCAAGCGCCACGCCGGGGAAGGTTCCAGCGAGGGCGGACGCGACACCCTGCTCAAGGAACTCGACGAGCTCGACCGCGTGGTCAACAAGGTGGCGGTGCCGCTGTCGTATGCGGACGAGCTCTATGCGCTGCGCAACAACATCTATGCGGTGCGCAAGCGGGTGCTGGCCGGGTCTTTGGCGAAAAGCCACGCGCCCGCGCCTGCCGTGAAGGCGCCGCCCGCGGAATCCGCCTGACGGTTTGCGCTTGCAGACGCTGATCGATTTTGCCGAGCCGCAAGGCGACGGGTCCACGCGGCTGCGCGTGGCCTTTGGCGCGCCTTCGCAGGTGCTCGCGGCGCATGCGCCCGACGAGGTGCGGGCGGTGTTGGAGACAGTAGAGGCCTTGTCGCGCCAAGGCCGCTGGTGCGTGGGCTACCTGCGCTACGAGGCCGCAGCCGCCTTCGATCCTGCGTTTGCGGTGCATGTCGCGGGCGACGACGGGCCGCTGGCGTGGTTCGGCGTTCACGATGCCGCGCAACCCTGGCCTGAACCGGATGCGCCCGATGTCGAAGTGCCCACGGCCGATTGGCAAGCCGGCGTTTCGCGCGAGGCCTTCGACCGGAACATGCGGGCCATCCACCGTGCGATCGGCGACGGCGAGCTCTACCAGCTCAACTACACCGCGCCGCTGCGCGCCCTCTTCCATGGCGATGCGCGCGGCTGGTTCATGGCCTTGCGCCGTGCGCAGCCCGACGGCTACGCCGCCTTCATCGACACCGGCGACGAGCAGGTGCTGTCGGTATCGCCCGAGCTGTTCTTCGACTGGCGGGGCGACCGCATCCTGGCCCGCCCGATGAAGGGCACGGCGCCGCGCGGCGCGACGCAGGCCGAGGACGAGGCACTGGCACTCCGGCTGCGCACCGAGCCCAAGGAGCGCGCCGAGAACGTGATGATCGTGGACCTGATCCGCAACGACCTCTCGCGCGTGGCGCAGCCCTTTTCGGTGCGCGTGCCACGGCTCTTTCACACCGAGGCGCTGCCCACGGTGTGGCAGATGACCTCCGACGTCGAGGCCCAGGTGCGCGACGGCGTCTCGCTGGTGGATGTGTTCTCGGCCCTCTTTCCCTGCGGCTCGATCACGGGCGCGCCCAAGGTCAGCGCGATGCGCATGATCCGCGACCTGGAGCTCGAGGCGCGCGGCGTGTACTGCGGCGCCGTGGGCGTGGTGCGGCCGGGCGGACATGCGACCTTCAACGTGCCGATACGCACCGTGACGCTGCGCGGCACCGAGGCACGCTGCGGCATCGGCAGCGGCATCACGGCCGATGCGCGGGCCGATGCGGAGTGGGAAGAGTGGCGGCACAAGCGGGCCTTTTTGAGCCCGGGATCGGGCCGCGCGGGCGTATCGTCCCCAGCCATGGATTCCTTCGAACTGCTGGAGACGCTGGCACTGAACGACGGCATGCTGCGCGATGCGCCCTCGCACCTGGCGCGCATGCAAAAAGCGGCGGCGCACTTCGGCCACCCGTGGAACGAAGCGCGGGTGGCGGCATGCCTCAAGCGCCTCGGCGACGCCCATGCCACGGGCTCATGGCGCGTGCGCCTCTTGCTCGACGCACACGGCCAGCCGCGCGCCGAAGCCTTCGCCATGGATGCCGCCCCGGCGCGCGTGCAGTTGCAACTGGCCTCTCGCGCCTTCGATGAAGCGGAAAGCGAGTTCTCCCGCTTCAAGACCACGCGCCGCGCGCACTACGAGGCCTTTGCGCCCACCGCGTCAGGCGTGTTCGACACGCTGCTGTGGAACCGCCACGGCGAGATCACCGAATGCACGCGCGGCAACATCGCCCTGCGGCTTGACGGCCGATGGGTCACGCCCCCGCTGCACTGCGGCCTACTCGACGGCATCGGCCGCGCCCAGCGCCTGCAAAGCGGCCAGCTTGCCGAAGCCGTCGTGCGGGTGGACGATCTGCCCCGCGTGCAGGCCTTGGCCTTCGTCAACAGCCTGCGCGGCTGGATCGATGCCGATCTCCTGCCTCCGCACGAATAGTTCGACAAAGCGCTTGACTTAGAGCGCGCTCCAACTTCGAGAATCAACGCCATGGAAACCAGCCTGACCATCGCGCAAGTCGCACAGCGCACCGGCCTCACGGCCCACACGCTGCGCTACTACGAGCGCATCGGCCTGATCTCCGCGGTGTCTCGCGCACCGGGGGGCCAGCGCCGCTACGCGAGCGCCGACATGGACTGGCTGGCTTTCCTGTTGCGCCTGCGCGAGACCGGCATGCCCATCCAGGGCATGCAGGCCTTCGCCGGGCTTCGAAGCCAGGGGGACGCCAGCGTCGGCGAACGGCGCGAGATGCTCGAAGCGCATCTCGCCGAGGTTCAGGCCCGGGTGAAGGCGCTGCAGCAATCGATGCAGGCGCTGTCGACCAAGATCGCGCATTACCGTGCGATCGAGGCCAAGGGCAAGACGAAGCGTCCTTCGTTGTCGGGCACTGCCCCGGAAAGAAAGACGAGCGATGACGAACACACAGGCCAATCTGAACAACAACAGCGACAACCTGCGCTACGAGCGCGGGCTGGCCAAGCTCCAGGAAATCGACGGTGACGGCGGCGTCAAGGTGGTCGAAAGCCTGGCAGACATCGCCCCTGATTTTGCGCGCCTGCTGATCGAGTTTCCGTTCGGCGATATCTATTCGCGCCCGGGCCTGGACCTGCGCTCGCGCGAAATCGCGGTGGTGGCTGCACTCACCGCCATGGGCAATGCGGCGCCGCAGCTGAAGGTGCACATCCAGGGCGCGCTGAATGTCGGCGTGACACGCACTGAAATCATCGAAGTCATCATGCAGATGGCCGTGTACGCGGGATTTCCGGCGGCGCTCAACGGCATCACCGCAGCGCGCGAGGTGTTTGCGATGGACGATGAAAAAAGCGCGCGGCCCCCTGTGGAACCGCGCGCTCTTGCCGAAGCGATCTAAGGCCTCTTCCAGAAACACCGAGGAACCGGCTTTGCCGGGCCTCTGGTGTTGCCCCCGGTAGGGGGTTGGCGCAGCGACACGAAGTGCGCGCAGCCTGGGGGCGAGCCTTACTTGAGCGCCTTGTAGCGCATGCGCTTGGGCTTGGCGCCTTCTTCGCCCAGGCGCTTCTTCTTGTCGGCTTCGTACTCCTGGTAGTTGCCGTCGAAGAAGGTCCACTGGCTGTCGCCTTCGGCCGCGAGGATGTGCGTGGCGATGCGGTCGAGGAACCAGCGGTCATGGCTGATCACCATGACCGTGCCGGCGAATTCGAGCAGCGCGTCTTCGAGCGCTCGCAGGGTTTCGACGTCCAGGTCGTTCGAGGGTTCGTCCAGCAGCAGCACGTTGCCGCCCGCGATCAGCGTCTTGGCCAGGTGCAGCCGGCCGCGTTCACCGCCCGACAGCGTGCCGACCTTCTTCTGCTGGTCCGCGCCGTTGAAGTTGAAGCGGCCCGCATACGCGCGGCTGGCCATCTGGAACTTGCCGACGTTGATGATGTCCAGGCCGTTCGAGATGTCTTCCCACACGGTCTTCTGGTTGGCCAGCTCGTCGCGGTGCTGGTCGACGAAAGCCATCTTGACGGTCGAGCCGATGATGACTTCGCCGCTGTCCGGCTGTTCCTTGCCCGCGAGCAGCTTGAAGAGCGTCGACTTGCCGGCGCCGTTCGGGCCGATGATGCCGACGATCGCGCCCGGCGGCACGGTGAAGCTCAGGTTGTCGATCAGCATGCGGTCGCCGAAGGACTTGCTGACGCCGTGGAATTCGAACACCTGCTGGCCCAGCCGCTCCGCCACAGGAATGAAGATTTCCTGTGTTTCGTTGCGCTTCTGGTATTCCATGTCGCTCAGCTCTTCGAAGCGGGCCAGGCGCGACTTGCTCTTGGCCTGGCGTGCCTTCGGGTTCTGGCGCGACCACTCCAGTTCCTTCTTGAGCGCCTTGGCGTGGGCTTCTTCGCTCTTCTGCTCCTGCGCCAGGCGTTCGCCCTTCTGCTCGAGCCAGGTGCTGTAGTTGCCCTTCCAGGGAATGCCGCGACCGCGGTCCATTTCCAGGATCCACTCGGCCGCGTTGTCCAGGAAGTAGCGATCGTGGGTGATGGCCACCACGGTGCCCGTGAAGCGCTGCAGGAACACTTCGAGCCACTCCACCGATTCGGCGTCCAGGTGGTTGGTCGGCTCGTCGAGCAGCAGCATGTCGGGCTTGGACAGCAACAGGCGGCACAGCGCCACGCGCCGCTTTTCGCCGCCTGACAAGAGGCCGATCTTCGCGTCCCACGGCGGGAGGCGGAGGGCATCGGCGGCGATTTCGAGCTGATGCTCCGAATCGGTGCCGGCGGTGGCGATGATGGCTTCGAGCTGCGCCTGCTCGGCCGCCAGCGCGTCGAAGTCGGCGTCTTCGGCACCGTAGGCGATGTACACCTCTTCGAGGCGTGCCTTGGCCGCAAACACCGCGCCCATGGACTCCTCGACCGATTCGCGCACCGTGTGCTCGTTGTTGAGCTTGGGTTCCTGCTCCAGATAGCCGATGGTCATGCCCGGCATGGGGAGCGCCTCGCCCTCGAATTCCTTGTCCACACCCGCCATGATCTTGAGCAGCGTGGACTTGCCCGAGCCGTTCAGGCCGAGCACGCCGATCTTGGCGCCGGGGAAGAAAGAGAGCGAAATGTCCTTCAAGAGCTGCCGCTTGGGCGGCACGGTCTTGCTGACGCGGTTCATCGAATAGACGTATTGAGCCATCTGTGGAAAGTTACCTTGGGTAGCGGAAATTGGGGGAAAAGCGCGGGCGCCAGAACAACGCATCCGGACGCGGCAAACCACCGATTATCGACTCATGCGACAATCCACCCCGTTGCCGGGTCCAGTTGCCCGCAACACCGGCTCTCTGCCGGGGACGAAGAAGACCCTATCAGACCGTTTTTACAACGGGTTTTCCGGCTCCCACCCCTGACCTTCATCTGCCTTGACTGGCTAGGCGTCAACAAGACGCCAAGCGGGCCGATACCACTGCGCCGTGTATGGCGCTTATTGTTTCCAATGAATTTTGATGAACTGAAGCTGGCTCCCGCCATCTTGAAGGCTGTGCACGAGCACGGTTACGACACCCCCACGCCCATCCAGGCGCAAGCCATCCCCGCCGTCCTCGAAGGCCACGACCTGCTCGGCGGCGCGCAAACGGGCACCGGCAAGACCGCAGCCTTCACGCTGCCCATGCTGCACAAGCTCACCATGAGCCGCAGCGCCACCAACAAGTTCGGCGGCATCGGCATCCGCGCCCTGGTGCTCACCCCCACCCGCGAACTCGCGGCGCAGGTCGAAGAGTCGGTGCGCACCTACGGCAAATACCTGCAGCTTGACTCCACCGTGATCTTCGGCGGCGTCGGCATGAACCCGCAGATCAGCAAGCTCAAGAAGGGCGTCGACATCCTCGTGGCCACCCCCGGCCGCCTGCTCGACCTGCAGCAGCAAGGCATGCTGGACCTGAGCCAGGTGCAGATGCTCATCCTGGACGAAGCCGACCGCATGCTGGACATGGGCTTCATCCACGACGTGAAGAAGATCCTGGCCCTGGTGCCCAAGGAAAAGCAGAGCCTGCTGTTCTCGGCCACCTTCAGCGACGAAATCCGCGACCTGGCCGCCACGCTGCTGAAGAACCCGCAAAGCATCCAGGTCACGCCGCGCAACACCACTGTGCAGCGCATCACCCAGGTGATCCACCCCGTGGGCCGCGGCAAGAAGAAGGCGCTGCTCGCGCACATCATCAACGAGAACAAGTGGAGCCAGGTGCTCGTGTTCACGCGCACCAAGTTCGGCGCCAACAGCGTGGCCGAGTTCCTCACCAAAAACGGCATCGAGGCGATGGCGCTGCACGGCAACAAGAGCCAGAGCGCCCGCACGCAGGCGCTGGCCGGCTTCAAGACCGGCGACATCCGCGCGCTGGTGGCCACCGACATTGCCGCCCGCGGCATCGACATCGACGAGCTGCCGCACGTCGTGAACTACGAGATTCCGAACGTCAGCGAAGACTACGTTCACCGCATCGGCCGCACCGGCCGTGCCGGCTCGAGCGGCGAGGCCGTGAGCTTCGTGTGCCTGGACGAAGAAGGCTTCATGCAGGAAATCGAACGCTTCACCAAGCAGACGATTCCGGTCCAGATCGTCGAGGGCTTCGGCCCTGAAGACAACGAGCGCGCCGAGCCGATCGCCATGGGTCGCCAGACGATCTGGGGCGGCGCCGGCCGTCCGCCGAGCCGCGACGTGATGCAGGCAGCCGCCAAGGCCGCCCGCACCGAGATGCTCTCGCGCATCCGCGAGAACAAGGCCGGCCAGGGCGGCGGTGAGCGCGCTGGCGGCGGTGGTGGCGGCGGCGGTCAACGCCGTGGTGGCGGCCAGGGCGGCGGCGGTGGTGGTGGCCAAGGCCGCAACGCCAATGGCGGCGGCCAAGGCCAGGGCCAAGGCCCGCGCGGCCAGGGCGCACGCGCACCGCAAGGACGCGGTCCGCAAGGTCCGGCACGCACACCGCACCATGTGCCGCACCAGAACCATCTGCCGCACGACGAGCGCCAACCGCGCCATCACGGCAACAGCCACAGCCCGACGCAGGCCAACCAGGTCGCGCACCTGCGTGCCGAGGCGGTCACCGGTGGCGAAGGCCAGCCGGATCCGTTGCGCACGAGCGTCGACCACATGGGTGGCGGACGCGGTCGCGGTCGTCCGGGTGGCGGCGGCGGTGGTGGCGGCTACGGCGGCAATCGCTCGGGCGGCGGTGGCCGTTCGGGTGGCGGCGGTGGTGGTTACGGCGGCGGCGGTGGTGGTCGCTCGGGTGGCGGCGGTGGCCGTTCGTTCGGTCGCTGAATTCCGCGAACAGCACGGGCAGGACATCTGCCCCGCACATGAATCAAGGGCACTTCGGTGCCCTTTTTCTTTGCGGTGACAGCGCCACGGTGACGCGCGGGAAGGATCAACGCAAATGACTCGGGCCACAATCGTCCCGCCATGCAATACATCCCACCCAACTACGCCACCCTCTTCGTAGCCACCTGCAACCTGCTCAACCTCGCGAACCCCCACCGCGTGTATTACGAGAACCAGGACGCCTACAACGAGCGCGAGTACGAGCGAAAGATCGACTGGATCGGCGAGCGCTTCCATGCGCTCAATGCCGATGTGCTGGCGGTGCAGGAGGTGTGGGACGAAGCGGCGCTGAGGGCGGCCATTGCGCGCAGCGGCCTGCGCTACGACTTCGTGTCCGTGCCCGGTGCCGAGAACACCCCGCCGTCCGGGAGCCCGCCGGGCACGCCGGCGAGGCCAGGTGCGCAGGGCACGCCGCGCGTAGGCATCGCCACGCGCCTGCAGGTGGACAACGTCCGGTCCTTCGTCGACTTCCCGCCGGGCTTCGGCGTCGAGGTTCCCGGGCTCGGTGCGCACACGCGCTTCGAGCGCCCGCCTTTCCTGGTCACGCTGCGCATGAAGCACGGCCAGCAGGTGCATGTGCTCACGGTGCACCTCAAGTCCAAGCGCCCCAAGTTCCTGCAGGACGCGCAAGGCCATCACCTGGAAGACCGAGACGACCGCAAGGTGGGCGTGATGGCTTCGCTGCGTTCGCTGTTGATGCGCGGCGCGGAGGCCGCGGCCCTGCGCTGCATCGTCATCGACCTGCTGCTGGACACCAACACGCCGCTGGTGGTGATGGGCGACTTCAACGACAACCCGCACAGCGTGACCACGCAGCTGGTGGCCGCCACCTCCGAGGTGGCCTACGACAAGGCCGCGCGCGACGTGGCGCTGTTCAACGCCTACGAGATGCAGGGCGAGTCGGCACTGAAGAAGGACGTGGCCTATTCCCACATCCACCAGGGGTTTCCGGACGTGCTCGACCAGATCCTGGTGAGCGAGGAATTCATCGCCAGCAGCCGGCGCAGCCTGGGCGACGTGCGGCGGGTCGACTACTTCAACGACCACCTGCACGAGGGGCGCGACCGCTCGCGCTCGGACCACGGCTTCGTGCGCGCGCTGCTGCGGCTGCGCACGGACTGAAGCGCGTTCAGCGCCCCATGCGCTTGCCGGTCTGCCGGTCGAACAAATGCACGCTCTCGGTGTCGATGGCCAGGCCCACGGTCTGGTCGGGCTTGGCGTCGACACGGCCGTGCACCGCCAGCACCAGCTTGGCTTCGCCGACCTGCACCAGCAGTTCGGTTTCGGCGCCCGTGGGCTCGACCACGATCACCTGCGCGTCGACCCCACTGCCCGGCGCACCCAGCGTGATGTCGCCCGGCCGCACGCCGTAGTGCACCGGCTGTCCGTCGGCCGCCGAAGTGCCCGCCGGCACCGGCCAGCGCGCGCCATGCGCCTCCACATGGCACTCGCCACCCGAGCGCCGCACCGTGCCCTCGATCACGTTCATCGACGGCGAGCCGATGAACTGCGCGACGAAAAGGTTGTCGGGCCGGTCGTACAGGTCGAGCGGGGTGCCGATCTGCTCGACGATGCCGTCATGCATCACCACGATGCGGTCGGCCATGGTCATGGCCTCGATCTGGTCGTGCGTGACGTAGACGGTGGTGGTCTTCAGGCGCTGGTGCAGCGCCTTGATCTCGGCGCGCATCGCCACGCGCAGCTTGGCGTCCAGGTTGGAGAGCGGCTCGTCGAACAAGAACACCTTCGGATCGCGCACGATCGCGCGGCCCATGGCCACGCGCTGGCGCTGCCCGCCCGAGAGCTCGCGTGGATAGCGACCCAGCAGCGCATCGAGGTTCAGGATCTTCGCGGCGCGCATCACGCGCTCGTCGGTCACCGACTTTTCGGCATTGCGCAAGCGCAGGCTGAAGCCCATGTTCTCGCCCACCGTCATGTGCGGATAGAGCGCGTAGCTCTGGAACACCATGGCGATGTCGCGGTCCTTCGACTCCAGGTCGTTGACCACGCGCCCGTCGATCATGATCTCGCCGCCGCTGATGTCCTCCAGGCCCGCGAGCATGCGCAGCAGCGTCGACTTGCCGCAGCCCGAAGGCCCGACCAACACCACGAACTCGCCGTCGGTGATGTCGAAGCTCAGGCCCTGGATGATCTGGACCTTGCCGAAGGATTTCTGGATATTGCGAAAAGATACGGATGCCATGTGTTGTTCCTGAAATCGTTCAGCTCTTGACGGCGCCGGCAGTCAGGCCGCCGACCATGTAGCGCTTGAAGGCGTAGTAGATCGCCGCTGGCGGCAGGGCATAGATCAGGCCAGTGGCCATCAGCAGCTCCCACGGCGAATCGTCGGCCGAGAGAAAGTTGCCCAGCGCCACCGCCAGCGTCACGCTCTTGTCGTTCGACAGCAGCAGGAAGGCATAAAGGTATTCGTTCCACGCCAGCAACAGCGAGTACGTGCCCACAGCCACCAGCGACGGCACCATCAGCGGCAGGTACACGAGGCGGAACAGTTGCAGCGGCGAGGCGCCGTCCATGCGCGCGGCTTCGTCGAGCTCGTAGGGCAGCTTGTCCGAGGCCTGCTTCAGCACCCAGATGCAGTACGGCGAGGCAATGGTCACCATCGCCAGGATCAGCGCCCACTGGCTGTTCAGGAGGCCGTAGTTGCCCATGGTCTTGTACATGGGCACCGCAAGGAAGGCTGCGGGAATGAAGTAGGTGAAGAGCGCCAGGTTCATCACCGTGCGCCCGCCCCGCACGCGCAGCCGGCTGATGGCGAATGCGGCCGTGGTGGCAACGAAAAGCGTGATCGCACCCACCGACACCGCGATCAGCAGCGAGTTGCCCAGCTGCACCCAGAAGTGGTCCAGGTAGAAGTGCTTCTGCTGGAACACCACACGGAAGTTGTCCAGCGTGGGGTTCTGGGGCCACAGGTTGCCCGAGGTGGCCGAGTCCTTCGCCGAGAAGGCGAACAACGCCATGTGATAGACCGGGATCAGCGTCCACAGCAGCACCGGGATGCCGATGAGCAGCAGCTTGGCCTCGGTCGCTATGGCCTTGGGGGTCCAGCGTTTCATTCCGCCCTCCGACGAGCCGCCTCTAGGAGGGCGGGCGTCCCCTCGGGGGGCAGCGAACACACGAAGTGATGAGCGTGGGGATTCATTTCGAGAGCCTCTTCATCATGAAGTAGACGAGGGGAAGGACTAGCGGCAGAGCGACGACGATAGACGCCATCGACAGGTCGACCTGGTCGAGCCGCAGATAGCGGATGCCCAGCGTGGCCAGCACATGCGTGAGGTCGGCGGGTCCGCCGCCGGTGAGCAGGTACACGCTGTTGAAATCGCCCAGCGTCCAGATCATCGAGAGGATCAACGAGGTGACGTACAGCGTCTTGAGCGCCGGCCAGCTCACGAAGCGGAATTTCTGCCAGGTCGAGGCACCGTCCACCGACGCGGCCTCGTACTGCTCGCCCGGAATCGCCAGCCGCCCCGCCAACAGGATCAGCGTCCAGAACGGCAGCGATTTCCAGATGTGAACCAGCATCGCCAGGCTCAGCGCGATGGTCGGATCGTTGAGCCAGTTGGGACCATCCGCGCCCGTCAGGCGAAAGATGGTGGTGTTGATCACGCCCCACTCGGGGTTGAGCATGAACCGAAACGACAGGATGGTGGGAATCGAGGGCATCGCCCACGGCAGGATGAAGATCGCCGAGACGACCTTGATCCACCAGCGCGTGTTGATGAAGAAGCCCGAGAGCACCAGCGCCACGAGCATCTTCACGTTGATCGCCACGACCAGGAAGATGGCGGTGTTGATCACCGAACGGAAGAAGATCGGGTCTTCGACCAGCTTCACGTAGCTTTGCGGATGGCGCGCGAGCCACAGCCCGTACCCCACCGGATAGAGCACGAACACCACGAACACCAGCAGGTAGGGCACGACCATGACCGCGCCCCAGAACTGCCAGCGCGCGTGCCGCGCCCCGAGATTGGCAACAGGCGCCCCGGACGGTGCAGGCGGCGCGGCGGTGGTAGTGCTCATGCGTTCAGACCCGGTGAAAGTGGTGTTCGCGTGCGGCTTACTGCGCCGCCACCGTCTTGATGCGCGCGATCATCTCGTCCACGGCCTTGTCCACCGGCACCTTGTCGGTGACCACGCGGCTCATGGCCTTGGCCCAGACGTTCTCGTTGTTGATCACGGTGAAGCGGTAGTTCTTGGTGAACTCGAAGGTCACGGTGCCGGCGGCGTACTGGTTGAACACCGACTTGCGATGCGAATCGGCCTGCCAGAACGGGCTCGCCTGCCCCGCCTTGGTCACCGGGAACCAGCGGCCCAGCGATCCCTCGACGTACGGCGTGAGGTTGTCTTCCTGCATGAGGAAGGCCACGAACTCCTTGGCGCGCGCCTTGTTCTTGGCGTCCTTGAACACCACGCCGGTCTTCACCGCGGTGCGGTAGACCATCTTGCCGCCGTCGGGCTTGCTCGGGAAACCGGCCGTGCGAATGCGCTCGGTGTAGTTCTTCCGCGCCTCTTCACGCTGCTCGGGCGTGAGCGTGGCGTTGTTGGAGTCGTCCAGCCACTTGGCCGGCAGCGAGATGGTCGCGTTGTGCGTCATCGCGATCGTCTTGTTGTGGAAGGCGACGTTGTTGTCCGGGTCCTTCCAGCTGGTGGACGAAGGCGGCGTGCAGCCCGTGAGGTAGGGCTTGGTGTAGTCGGTCATGGCGCTGATGAGGCCGGCGCGGACCTTGGGGTCGTCGACCAGGAGCTTGCCGTTGTCGTCCACCAGCTTGACGTTGTAGGCGTCCATGAAGGTCAGGAACGAATAGAAGGCGTCGCTCGAATCCACGCCCATCGGCATGCCGATGCCGAAGGTGCGCTTGCCGCTTTTCTGGCGGCTGGCGGGCTGCACTTTCTCGCACCAGAAAGACCAGTAGTCCTTCCAGTTGGTGGGAATGTCGCTTTCCTTGAAGCCGGCCTCGGTGAGCATGTCGAGCCAGTACTCGATGTGCATCGTCTGCTGCTTGATGGGGAAGGCGTAGTAGCCCTTGCCCTTGGTCTGGTCGTTGTAGAGGTACGTGGTCTCCAGCGTGTTGGGCGCGAAGCGGTCCTTCATGGGCGTGAGCACGCTGCCGATGTCTTCGAGCTTGCCGTCGAAGGCCCACTTGCCGGTGACCTGGAAGTCGTACACGTCGGCGTACGCCACGTCGGGCGGGCTGCCGGAGTCGAGCGCGGACACGGTCTTGGGGATCATGTCCTGCACCGGGTACTGCGACAGCTCGATCTTCACGTTCTTGTTCTTGTCCTCGAACTTCTTGATGGCGGCGAAGAGGGCATCGTCCTCCGCCTTGTAGAAGCCCTTGACCCACCAGACGGTGAGCTTCTCCTGGGCGGCGGCAGGACCTGCCGACGCCAACAACCCCAGCGCAAACAATGTCGGCGCTATCAGCGACTTCACGAGTTTCATGGTGTCTCCTTCTTCTTGGGTGGAAATGCCCGACTGGCGAGCTTGGGTGAAAAACAGGATGCGGACAACGAAGGCGGCGGGCTCTGCGGTGCCCGGCTAGCTCGCCTTGAGCCTGGGCGGCGGCCGGCTGAGCCTTGGCAGGCGCCGGCGCGAGCCGAGCACGTCCTCGATGTCTTGCCGCGCGCCGTCGATGAGACGGATGACCGCGCGCTCGGCCTTGCCCGGATCGTGCGCGATCACCGCGTCGAGCACCGCGCGGTGCATGGGCAGCGAGAGCGCGGGGCCGTCGGGCTTGGCGGTGGATATTTCGAAGCTGGTGCGCAGCAGCGCGTTGAGCGCCTTGCTCATCTGCGCCAGCATGCGGTTGCGCGCGGCGCTCAAAAGGCCGGTGTGAAAGCGCAGGTCGAAGGTGACGTAGTCGCCGCCGTTTTCCACGGCGTCCTTCATGCCTGCGTAGGCGCGTTCTATTTCGTCGATGTCCTTGGCGTCGGCCCGCTCGGCCGCGAGGCGCACGGCCGCGGGCTCGACCACGCGGCGCAGGTCCTGCAGGTCGCGCAGGAACTCGGGCGTGAGCCCGGCGCGGGACTGCCAGGTGATGACGTCGGGATCGAACCAGTTCCACTTGTCCTGCGGCAGCACGCGCGTGCCGACCTTAGGCCCGGTGACGATCAATCCCTTGGCCGCGAGCGATTTGATGGCCTCGCGCACCACGGTGCGGCTCACGCCGAGTTCCTCGCCCAGGATGGGCTCGGCCGGAATGGACGCACCGATCGCATAACGCCCCGCCACGATGGCTTCGCCGAGCAGTTCGAGCGTGCGACCGTGGATGTTCTTGATCATGCGAGGGATGTGAAAAACGGTATGCCGGCGTGCTGAAACTTCAAGGGTCCGGAGAGTAGTCAACGCTTATCATATGATGATTGAAATCATCGACCCGCAGGACAAACCCTGAGCCACAGAGCCGTAAGCGGGCGTAAACGGAGACAAGGCGATGAGCACTTCCCCCAAGAAAAAAACCAGCGAACTGCGCAGCCAGCAATGGTTCGGCCGCAACGACCGCGACGGTTTCATCTACCGCAGCTGGATGAAAGGCAAGGGCGTACCGCACGACCAGTTCGACGGCCGTCCGGTCATCGGCATCTGCAATACGTTCAGCGAACTCACGCCCTGCAACTCGCACTTCCGCACGCTGGCCGAGCAAGTGAAGATCGGTGTTTACGAGGCCGGCGGCTTTCCTCTGGAGTTTCCGGTGATGTCGCTCGGCGAGACGCTGCTGCGCCCCACCGCCATGCTGTACCGCAACCTCGCGAGCATGGACGTGGAAGAAAGCATTCGCGGCAATCCGCTGGATGGCGTGGTGCTGCTCATGGGCTGCGACAAGACCACGCCCGCGCTGATGATGGGCGCGGCCAGCGTCGACCTGCCGACCATCGGCGTCTCGGGCGGCCCGATGCTCTCGGGCAAGTGGCGCGGACAGGAACTGGGCTCGGGCACCGGCGTGTGGCAGATGAGCGAGCAGGTGCGCGCCGGCACGCTGAAGCTGCATGAATTTTTCGAGGCCGAGAGCTGCATGCACCGCAGCCACGGCCACTGCATGACGATGGGCACCGCGAGCACCATGGCCTGCATGGTCGAGGCGCTCGGCATCGGCCTGCCGGGCAATGCGGCCTACCCTGCCGTCGATGGCCGCCGCAACGTGCTGGCCCGACAAGCGGGCCGGCGCATCGTGGACATGGTGCATGAGGACATGAACATGTCGAAGATCCTCACGCGCGAGGCCATCGAGAACGCGATCAAGGTCAACGCGGCCGTGGGCGGCTCGACCAACCTCGTGATCCATCTGCTGGCCATTGCAGGCCGCATCGGCGTGGACCTCACGCTCGACGACTTCGACCGCCTCGCCTCCGAACTGCCCTGCCTGGTGAACCTGCAGCCCTCGGGCCAGTTCCTGATGGAAGACTTCTGCTACGCGGGCGGCCTGCCGGTGGTCATCAAGGAGATCGCCGAGCATCTGCACAAGGACATCCTCACCGTCACCGGCCAGAGCCTGTGGGACAACGTGAAGGACGCCGAAAACTACGGCCCGCAGGTCATCCGTCCGCTGGCCGAGCCCTTCAAGGAAAAGGCCGGCATCTGCGTGCTGCGCGGCAACCTCGCGCCCAACGGCGCGATCATCAAGCCCAGCGCGGCCACGCCCGAACTGCTGGTGCATAAGGGCCGCGCGGTGGTGTTCGAGAGCGCCGACGACCTGCACAAGCGCATCGACGACGAAGACCTGGACATCGACGAGCACTGCATCATGGTGCTCAAGAACTGCGGCCCCAAGGGCTACCCCGGCATGGCCGAGGCAGGCAACATGCCGCTGCCGCCCAAGGTATTGCGCCGCGGCATCACCGACATGGTCCGCATCAGCGACGCGCGCATGAGCGGCACGGCCTACGGCACGGTGGTGCTGCACACCGCGCCCGAGGCCGCGGCCGGTGGGCCGCTGGCATTGGTGCAGAACGGCGACATCGTCGAGCTCGATGTGCCCAACCGCAGGCTGCACCTGCATGTGAGCGACGAAGAGCTGGCCAGGCGCCGCGAACATTGGGTTGCACCGAAGGCACCGCTCGACTCGGGCTACTGGAAGCTCTATGTCGACACCGTGCTGCAGGCCGACCAGGGCGCCGACCTGGCTTTCCTGCGCGGCCGGCGCGGGGCTTTCGTGCCGCGCGACAATCACTGAGATGACAAGACTGGCAGCTATCGACTGGGGCACGAGTTCCCTGCGCGGCGCATTGCTCGACGCAAACGGCAAGGTGCTCGAAGAACGCAGCGACGCGCGCGGCATCCTCAAGGTGCCCGAAGGCGGGTTCCCCGCCGTTCTCGAATCGCTTTTCGGCGACTGGCTGCGCATCGAAGGCACGCGCTGCCTCATCTCCGGCATGGCCGGCAGCAAGCAGGGCTGGGTCGAGGCACCCTACTGCGCCTGCCCTGCGGGCCGCGTCGAAGTGGGCCGCAAGATCATCCGCATCGACACCATTCCCGGTGTTCACATTGCCATCGTGCCGGGCCTCAGCGACGAGCACGACGGCGTGCCCGATGTGATGCGCGGCGAGGAAGTGCAGATCTTCGGCGCGATGTCGCTCACCGGTTTGAGCGAAGGCCTCTTCGTGCTTCCCGGCACGCACAACAAGTGGGCCACGGTCAAGAACGGCCGCGTCGCGGGTTTTCGCACCTGCATGACGGGCGAGTTCTATGCGCTGCTGAGCCAGCATTCGATCCTTGCGCGCACGCTCGATGCAGCGGCGCCGCTCGACGAAGCCGCATTCCTGCAGGGTGTGACCCAATCCGGCAACGGCCAGGGCCTGCTGCACAACGCCTTCGGCGCGCGCACGCTGGCGCTGTTCGAGCGCATGCCCAGACAGGAGCTGTCGAGCTATCTCTCCGGCGTTCTCATCGGCGAAGAGCTGCGCACGCAATCGCTTCATGCGGTCGGCGAGGTGGTGCTCATCGGCTCGCCGGCGCTCACCGAGCGCTACGCGCTGGCGCTGCGCGCAACCGGCGTCGCCACGCGCACGCTGGGCTCCGAAGCAACCTGGGCGGGGCTGTATGCGCTCTCGGGCTTTGCGGTGGCAGACAACGGCAACACAATCGAGCCATGACCACGCCCATAGAAAAATTCAGCGCTGCGATGCGCGAGCTTCCACTTGTGGCCATTCTTCGCGGCCTCACGCCCGCCGAGGCGGCCGATGTGGGCGACGCCATCGTCGAGCCCGGCTTCCGGTTGCTCGAGGTGCCGCTCAATTCGCCCCAGCCCTTCGACAGCATCGCGCTGATGCGCAAGCGCTTTCCCCAGGCGCTGGTGGGCGCCGGCACGGTGCTCGGCGTGCAGCAGGTTCGCGAGGTGCATGCGGCCGGCGGCGAGCTGATCGTGTCGCCCAACTTCAATGCCGAGGTGATCGCCGAAGCCGTGCGGCTGGGCATGGTGTGCCTGCCGGGCGTGATGACGCCGACCGAGGCCTTCGGCGCGCTGGCTGCCGGTGCCACCGGGCTCAAGCTGTTTCCCGCCGAGCTGGCCTCGCCCGCGGTGGTGAAGGCGCTGCTCGCCGTGCTGCCCGCCGGCACGCCGGTGATGCCCGTGGGCGGCATCGGCCCCACGAACATGAGCCAATGGCGCGCGGCGGGCGCCGCCGGCTTCGGCATCGGCTCGGCGCTGTACAAACCCGGCAAGCGGGCCTCGGCGGTGCGCGACGACGCCAGGCAATTCATCGCGGCGTGGACCGGGATCATCGCCGCGTGATTTCCGCCTGATCCCAGCCTGATCCGCGCCACGCCGCGCAACAGCAGCAAAACAAAAAACCGGAGACCCCTCGATGTCCGCTGATTCCACCTACGCCAGCCCCGCCGTCCGCAAGCTGCGCGAAGACCTCGCGCTGGCCCTGCGTGCCGCTGCCCATCACGGCCTGTCCGAAGGCGTGTGCAACCACTTCAGCGTGATGCTGCCGGGCGCGCAAGACCGCTACCTCATCAACCCGCGCGGGCTGCACTGGAGCGAGATCGGCCCCGACGACATCGTGCTCATCGACGTGCACGGCGAAGTGCTCGCGGGCCGGCATCGCGTGGAGCCGACCGCGCTCTTCATCCACGGTGCGGTGCACCGGATCACGGGCCATGCGGTCGTGCTGCATTGCCACATGCCCTACGCCACGGCGCTCACGCTCACGGTCGACCGCGCGCTGGATCCGACCTCGAGCCAGAACGCGATGCGCTACATGAACCGCATTGCGATCGACACGGTCTACAACGGCCTGGCGCTCGACGATGCCGAGGGCGAGCGCATTGCCCGCGCCATGGCCGGCAAGGACGTGGCATTTCTCGCGAACCACGGCGTGGTCGTGGCGGGCGCCACCATCGCGCATGCCTACGACGACCTGTACTACCTGGAACGGGCGAGCCTGCACCAGGTGATCGCCCAATCGACCGGCCGACCGCTGGTGCCGGTCGATCCGAAGCTGGCCGCGCATGTGGCCGCGCAGATCCAGGGCGAGCGCGAGCAATCGGACCTGTTCTTCGAGGCGCTGCGCCGGATGCTGCCCGCGCCGCGCGGCTGAACGCACACCGACACGGCCTCCAGGCCTACATCCAACGGCACACCCGCGGCGGTGCACCGAGGGCGCCGCAGCCCTTAGGATGGGCACATGCCCTCCGACGCCATTTGCCGCAGGGGCTTACAGCTCTTCATCCGATTTCGCTCCAGCCTTACACAAGGTTCACATTAGGTGGCGAGGATGAGGCTTCCAACCACTCCAAGGGAGTTGCCATGAAAAAGCTCAGTTTCGCAATCGCCGCCGCCGCACTCATGTCGCTGGCCGCAATCAGTGCACCCGCGCAGGCCCAGCCCCGCGGGCCCTTCATCCAGGCCCAGGTGTACGTGGTGCCACCGCCGCCGCCGCGCCGCTACTACGCGCCGCCGCCGCCGCGACACGTTCATCCCGGCCATTACCGCGACGGCCGTCGGTATGACCATGGCCGTCGCTACGACCATGGCCGCCGCTGGGACGACCGCCGCCACTACAGCGGCCGCCGCGACAACGACCGGGACGGCGTGCCGAACCGCTACGACCGCCGGCCCAACAATCCTTACCGCTATTGATTGGCCACAGCCCGACCGACCACGACCCGGGCCGCGCGCCCGGGTTTTTCGTTCCGGCGCCGATCAGGCTGCCGCGCTTGCCGGCGGCGTTGCGTAAGCCGGCGTTTCGCTCGACAGGCTTTGCTTGAGCTGGCGCGAGACTTCGTCGGCCAGCACTTCGGGCTTGCCGGCTTCCACACCCGCAAGCGCCTGGCGCGCCACGTCGTCGGGCGAAGCCTTGGCGCCGGGCACATGGGCCGCCATGTCGGTGTCCATGAACGCCACATGCAGGCTCGTGACCTGGGTGCCCTGCCCCGCCAGTTCGTTGCGCAGGCCGTTGCTCAGCGACCATGCGGCCGACTTGGTCGTGCTGTAGGTCGCCACGCTCGGAAAGGTGGTCCAGCTCAGCGCCGACAGCACGTTGACGACCGCGCCGCCCCCGTTGGCCGCCAGCACGGGCGCGAAGGCCTGCGTCAGCGCCCAGGGGCCGAAGAAGTTGGTTTCGAACTCGGCCCGCGCGGCATCGACCGCACCTGCGCCCAGCAGGTTCGATCCGCGCGAGATGCCTGCGTTGTTGACCAGCAGCGTGACGTCGCCGCAGGCCGCCACCGCCGCGGCGATCTGCGCGGGTTGCGTCACGTCCAGCGGCACCGGGATCACGCCCGCGAGCGTGATGCTTTGGGGGTCGCGCGCGGCGCCGTACACCTTGCGCGCGCCCGCTGCCAGCGCGGCCTTGGCAAAAGACAGGCCGAGGCCGCGGTTGGCGCCGGTGATGAAGACGACGGAGTCCTTGATTTTCATGAGAAACCTTTCGTTGAAGAAATCGATCTGAAGCCGCTTTGGCGCGGCGTCATCAGGCCTGTGCCACCCGGCGCAGCAACCCGCTGGGCGTGCGCGGCCAGCCCACGCGGCCGAACCAGGCGCCGCCCGCAATCGCCGAAGCGATGACGATGCCGTACACCACCAGCGCCACGCCCTGCGCCGCGAACACGCCGGTGAGCCCGCCGCCCCAGCGCAAGGCCAGCCAGCCGCCCGTGCCGGCCACCGCAAGCCGCGCGATGTTGCCGAGCACCGGCCACATCAGGCGTCCCGCGCCCTGCGAGGCGAAATACAGCACCAGCCCCACGCCGAAGAAGCCATACAGCGGCCCCACCACGCGCAGGTAGTGCGCGCCTGTCTCCAGCATCGCGGGGTCGTTGCCGAACAGCAGCAGCCAGGGCCGCGGAAACAGCGCCGCCGCGAGGCCGATGGTTTCGGTCAGCGCAAAGGCCAGCCCCGCGCCGGCCCAGGTGGCGCGCAGCGCACGTTCGCGCTGCCCGGCACCCATGCAGGTGCCCACCATCGCAACCAGCGGCGCGCCCAGGCCGAACACCAACGGCACCAGGAGATATTCGAGCCGCGAGGCCGTGCCGTAGCCGGCCAGCGCGCCGGGGCCGAAGTGCCCCGACAACGCGGTCGCGATGCCGATGGACAGGTTGGTTGCCACCGTCGACACCGCACCCACCAGCCCGATGCTGAGGATGTCGCGGAACATGGGCCAGCGCAGCTTGAGCGCCGCAAGCGTGGGCTTGAGCAGGCTGCGCGGCGAACGCAGGTACACGATGAGCGCGATGGAACCCAGCAGGTAGTACAGCAGCAGCGCGATCGCGCCGCCGGCAATGCCCATGCCGGGAATCGGCCCCCAGCCGAAAATCAGCAACGGCGAGGCCGGGATGAGGAACACCACGCCCACCACCGTGACGTTGGCGGGCACCGACATGTTGCCGGTGCCGCGGATGATGGCGGAGAGCGAGTTGAAGAGCCACACCAGCACCGCGCCCGCGAACACCCAGTTCGAGTACGTGAGCGCCGCATCGAGCGACGGCCCGGTGCCGCCCATGAGGGTGTAGAGCCAGCGCCCGCCCAGCAGCAGCGCCAGCGAGAAGCACAGGCCGAAGCCCAGCGCGATGACCACCGCATGCCACACCAGCGCATCGGCATCGCCCCGGCGGCGTGCGCCGAGCGCGCGCGCAATCGACGAGGCGATGCCGCCGCCCACCGCGCCGCTGGAGGTCATCTGCATCAGCATGACGATGGGAAACACCAGCGCCATGCCCGCGAGCGCATCGGTGCCCAGCTTGCCGACGAAGTAGGTTTCGATGAGCCCGACGGAGGCCTGCGCCACCATCACGAGCACATTGGGGGCCGCCAGGCGCAGCAGCGTGGGGACGATGGGCGCCTCCAGCAGCCGGCGCGTGCGCGGGTCGAGGTCGGTGTTGGCGGTGTTGGCGGTGTTGGCGGGCGTGGTCATGGCTGTGGCCTCCGTGTCATCAGGCGCGCGCCACGGTGGGCGTTGTCGGCGTGCCGGCCTTCGCTGCCGGGCGGCGGATCAGCATCACGATCGCGGCCGCGACCAGGCAGGCCGCGCCGGCGGCATACAGCGCCGGCGTGTAGGTCAGCAGCAGCGTGCGCGAGAAGCCCGCGCCGTAGGCGGCGGTGGCGGCGCCCAGCTGGTGCGCGGCAAAGATCCAGCCGAACACCAGGCCCACCTTGGCGGGACCGAAGGTGGCGCCCGCGAGCTTGACGGTGGGCGGCACGGTGGCGATCCAGTCCAGGCCGTAGAACATCGCGAAGAGCCCCAGCCCGTAGATGGTGAACTCCGAATGCGGCAGCCAGAACAGCGAGAGACCGCGAAGGCCGTAGTACCAGAAGAGCAGCTTGCGGTTGTCGTAGCGGTCCGAGAGCCAGCCCGAGAGGATGGTGCCCACGAAGTCGAAGGCGCCCATCATCGCGAGCACCGAAGCCGCGGGCACCGCGCCCATGCCGTTGTCGCCGCACAGCGAGATGAAGTGCGTCTGCACCAGGCCATTGGTGCTGAGCCCGCAGATGAAGAAGGTGCCGGCCAGGATCAGGAAGGTGCGGTTGGTTGCCACTTCCTTCAGCACGCGGAACGGCGTGGCGAAATTCATCATCGCCACCGGCGCGGCCGGTGCGGTGGGTTCAGCGCTGGGCACTTCGCCGAACGGCAGCAGGCCCACGTCGGAGGGCCGGTTGCGCACGAAGCACAGCGCCAGCACCGCGATCACCACGCTGCCGATGACGATGGGCACCATGGCCGAGCGCCAGCCCCAGTTCTCGATCATCCAGGCCGCGAACGGCAGGAAGGCCAGCTGCCCGGTCGCCGAGCTGGCCGTGAGCATGCCGATGACCAGGCCCCGGCGCGCGACGAACCAGCGGTTGGCCACCACCGCGCCGAGCACCAGCGCGGTCATGCCGGTGCCCAGGCCCAGCATCAGGCTCCAGAGAAAAAAGAGCTGCCACAGCTGCGAAGCCAGGGTGACCAGCGCCATCGCCACGCCGACCAGCGCAAGGCCGGTGAACATCACCGCGCGCAGGCCGTAGCGCTCCATCAGCACCGCGGCGAAGGGGCCCATGAGGCCGAAGAGCGCAAAGCGCAGCGCGAGCGCCGACGAGATCTGCTCGGTGCTCCAGCCGAACTCCTTGCCCAGCGGCTGCAGCATCGCGCCCGGCAGGCCCAGCGCGGCCGACATCGTCAGCATGGTGAAGAACGTGATCGCGGCGACGATCCATCCGTAGTGAATGCCGCGGCGCTGCAGCCATGCGGAGAGGGGAATTGCGAACATGCGACCTCTGCTGTCGGCGTGGGTGTAGAGGAGGAGAAAGAAAAGGAATCCGTTGCGCGCTGCGGTCAACGCGGCTTTCAGTGCGTGTGTTTGGCGCGGCTCAGTCCGGGAGTTCGGCCGCGTCATCGGCGGCGCCCAGCAGCTCGAGCGAGTCGTCGATCAGCTGGTGCAGCGCCAGCACACGCTCCACGCCGAGCAGCGCGTTGAGCTTCTGCTGCGCGGTCTTCCAGTGCAGCTGCGCTTCGCGCCACTTGGTCTCGCCTTCGGGCGTGAGCGCCACCAGGCGGCTGCGCGCATCGGCACCGGCGGTCTGTTCGACCCAGCCCGCGGTGATCAGCGGCTGCAGGTTGCGGCTGAGGGTGGAGGCGGTCATCTTGAGCTCGACCGCGAAATCGACCGGGCGCACCGCACCCAGGCGCTTGAGATGCGAGAGCAGCGAGTACTGCGTGGTCTTCAGGCCGCTCTGCGAGACCTCGGCGTCGTAGTGCGCCGAGAGGCGGCGCATCAGCTGTCGTACTTTGAAACTGGTGCAGCCGCGCGGCTTGGTGGGGGTGTCCATGGCGACGATTGTAGGTGCAACTGTTGCATATACAATTCACCACCTCATTCAAAGCCCCCAGGAGCAACTCAGGCATGACGCAAACCACCAACCCCCTCGACGCATGGATCGCCGAAGAGCGCGCGATCATCGACCGCCTCGAAGGCGGCCCTGGCCCCGGGCTCGCCCGCCCCGAGCAAGTTGCGGGCAAGACCGGCCTGGAGGTCATGCAGGCCATGCTGAACGGCGACATTCCCTACGCGGCCATCGCCAAGACGCTGGACTTCACGATCATCTCGGTGAGCAAGGGCGTGGCCGTGTTCCAGGGCACGCCGCTCGCGCAGCACCTGAACCCGCTGGGCACCATCCACGGCGGCTGGGTCGCTACGATGCTCGATTCGGCCCTGGGTTGCTCGGTCCACACGATGATGCCGCCCGGCCGCGCCTACACCACCGCCGAGCTGAGCGTGAACTACGTGCGGGCGGTCACGCCCAAGGTGCAGCGGGTGCGCGCCGAAGGCAAGGTGATCCACTGCGGCCGGCAGCTGGCGACCGCCGAGGCGCGGCTGGTTGGGGCGGACGGCACGCTGTATGCGCATGCGACGACGACCTGTTTGGTGTTCGAGGTGCCGGCGGCGCGATAGCGCACGGAGGTCGACCGCGTCGCGGCGCGGCGGGCTCGGATCACTACTTGTCGACCACCACCACGTCGCTTAACGACAGGGCGCGCCCATCGGTACCGGAAACCTTCAGGCAGGCCACCGGCTTGCCGCTCTCCTTGTCCACAAGCCGTGAATGGCGCTCGCCGCGGCGGAAAAGATTGCTCTCGCCCCATTGCCTCAAGCCAACGACGACAGGAAAGAGCGTCTGGCCCTTGGGCGTCAGAACGTATTGCTGGTACGTCGTGCCATCCGAGGCCGGCTGAACCTCCAGCACACCCTCCTCCACAAGCGCCTTGAGTCTGCTCGCCAGGATGTTGCGAGCGACGCCCAGGCTCGCTTGAAACTCGCCGAATCGACTGACCCCGTCGAATGCGTCTCGCACGATCAGCAGCGACCAACGGTCGCCGATGACGTCCAGCGCACGCGCAACCGGACAACGCGCCGTGTTCATCCTTTTTCGTTCAGCCATGGACACCTCCTGACAGCGAATATGCCGCCTATCAGTTGCATTTTAAAACCAAGAAGCCATACTCCTTCTAGTTTCAAAATAAAACCTGAATCGCAAACCCATGGACAAGCCGAAAAGCCCTCCGAACATGCCGCGCAGGCTGGTCGCTCTCTTTGCCTGCACAAGCGGCCTCAGCGTTGCGAACGTGTACTTCGCACAGCCTTTGCTCGACAGCCTGGCGACGGACTTCGCCATCGCGCCGGCCTCCATTGGCGGTGTCGTCACGGCCACCCAGGCGGGGTCGGTGCTGGCCTTGCTGCTGCTCGTTCCTTTGGGTGATCAATATGACCGTCGGCGACTTGCCCGCCTTCAGTTGATGGGTGTCATCTTCGCCCTTTGCGGCGTGGCTCTGGCTCGAAGCACCGTCTCCCTGATGGTGGGAATGCTGGCGGTCGGCCTGTTGGGTACCGCCATGACGCAGGGAATGATTGCCTATGCGGCGAGCGTCGCCGCTTCTCATGAACGTGGGCGCGTTGTCGGAGCCGCGCAGACCGGCGTGGTCGTCGGACTCTTGCTCGCAAGGGTCTGGTCGGGCGCCCTTGCCGACTTGGTCGGTTGGCGCGGCGTGTACCTCGGCTCGGCCGTCGTCATGGCTGCGCTCGGGGCATTCATATGGCGGCAGTTGCCCTCACAGCCGACCACGGCCTCGCGCCTGCCGTACACCCGGCTCGTCCGGTCGACCTTGGGCCTCTTGCTGACGGACCGAGTGCTCAGAACCCGAGGCACCCTGGCCTTGCTGATGTTCGCTGTCTTCAGCATCTTCTGGAGCGCGGTCGCGTTGCCGCTCACTGCGCCACCCCTGTCGCTGTCGCATTCGGCCGTCGGAGCCTTCGGTTTGCTCGGTGCGGTCGGCGCATTCTTCGCAGGGCGGGCAGGACGTTGGGCCGACCAGGGTTGGAGCCAGCGCACAAGCGCGGCTGCGCTGGCGCTGCTGCTCCTGGCTTGGATACCGCTGAGCCTCACGGAACGCTCCCTGTGGTGGCTCGTTGCCGGTGTCTTGCTGCTGGACGTGGGTTGCCAGGCGCTGCATGTCACCAACCAGGCAATGATTCTTCAAGGGCCGACCGAATCGCACGGCCGGCTCATCGGGTGCTACATGCTGTTCTATGCCGTGGGCAGCGGCGCAGGGGCCATTGCGTCGACGGTGATGTACGCGCACGCAGGATGGTCTGGCGTGTGCATCCTGGGTGCCTCCGTGAGCCTGCTTGCACTGGTCGTCTGGGCCACGACCAAGACATCCTCTCGATTCAGGCCGCTGCCCAATGTGGGGAGGTGACCGTATTGGCAGCGCGCAGTGACCAGGGGAAAATTGGGAATCGCTAATGCTGACGCGGGGTTACAGCCGATGTGGCTCGAGTATGGCTTGGCGCGGCTATTGGCAACAAATGGGCAGGTCGAGGCCAGAGAACGGCCAGGAAGGGCTGTAAGCAGAACAGCCCGTGGGAAGTGCTCACGGCCCTTAACATCTGTCGCCCCAACAAACGAAGATACGCGATGCCAGTCGAAATCTTTCGCAAGAATCTAAACGCTGCGAAGCTCCGTGGCCTTGACGCACAGTCGAGGTTTGTATTCGCGTCTGCCGGCCACGTGTTCAACGAGCTTCTACTTCTGCAGAAGCTGGTTCACGTATCACGACTTCCGCCAAATATTGAGGGGCCTGCAATGGACTCAAGTGTGGGGGTTGCTATGTTCATGCTTAGGACGCTGGTCGGAAAAACATACGAAGCGATCCTGCTTTTGAGGAAGCAGACCATCGCCACGCCGCTCCGAGACCAGTATTTCGCCAGTGTTGCGGGCTTGAGCGAGCGATGGGATGAGGTGCTCGACGCGGCGGACAACCAGCCCTGGATGAGCGTCGTGCGGAATCAAGGTGCATTTCACTATCCGAACGCAAACCAGATGGCGCCTTTCCTCACCGATGCCTTTTGCGAAGATGCCTATGTCTTGATCGGGCAGCGATATGGCGACACCTACTTCCACTGGGCGGAAATGGCAGCATCCCTTCCCGCGTTGAGCGCGGTGAACCCCACCGATCCAATGGCAGGACTCGCTCGGATGATCGACGACATCGGCGAGTTGCTGGGGCGGCTTACGGACTGCTTGGCGCTCGGCTTGACCGCCTATATTGGCCAATATCTAGCAAACGACCACGAAGGACTTGTCAATCCAGTCCAAGTGGAAGCCCCTGACTTCGAGACCTTTCATCTTCCATACTTCTTTGCTGACCCTCGCCACCCTGCCGCTGGGTGAGGCGTTGGCGGGCGGCAGTTGGAGTACTGCCAAAGGCGGCGACAACTGCCAAAGACACGGCAATTCGGAGTCTAAAGCCGCTGCCAAACCCGGCGATGTTTCCTGCCAAAGCCGATCCAAATCACTGCCAAAGGTCGCGGCCCGCTTCAAGTAAACCTCGGCCTTGTAAGTCCAAACGGCTCCTCCCCCCCGCCAGGAGTTGATAATTGTTCGCATCGGCGTAGCCGCAAGCAAGCTGGCCGCCGATACCGCCCGAAGAACAAATCACCGACCTGGAGGATCTTTCATGACCCAACGTTCCGGCACTCCGACGCCTGCCCGCTTTCGCGCCCGCGCCGCGCACGCACTCCTCGGCGTCAGCACCGCCTGGCTCACCCTCGCCGCCCTGCCCGCGCACGCCGCCGAAGAGCTCACGCTCTACACGACGCGCGAGCCCGCGCTGATCCAGCCGCTGATCTCCGCCTTCAGCGCGCAGAGCAACATCAAGGTCAACACGGTGTTCGTGAAAGACGGCCTGCTGGAGCGCGTCAAGGCCGAGGGCGCACGCTCGCCGGCCGACGTGCTGATGACGGTCGACATCGGCAACCTCATCGACCTGGTCGACGGCGGCGTGACGCAGCCGGTCAAATCGGCCGCGCTCGAATCGGCGGTGCCCGCCAACCTGCGCGGCGCCGACGGCCAGTGGTTCGCGCTGTCGCTGCGCGCCCGCGTGCTCTACGCCGACAAGGCCCAGCCGCTCACCAGCTTCCGCTACGAAGACCTGGCCAACCCCAAGTACAAGGGCAAGGTCTGCATCCGCGCGGGCCAGCACCCCTACAACACGGCCCTGGTCGCGGCGCTGATCGCGCACGATGGCGAGGCCAAGGCCGAGCAGTGGCTGCGCGGCGTCAAGGCCAACCTCGCACGCAAGGCCACCGGCGGCGACCGCGACGTGGCGCGCGACATCCTCGGCGGCATCTGCGACATCGGCATCGCCAACTCGTACTACGTGGGCCAGATGAAGAGCGCCAAGGAAGGCACCGACGCGCGCAAGTGGGGCGACGCCATCAAGGTGGTGCGCCCGACCTTCGCCAACGCCAAGAGCGGCGGCACGCACGTCAACATCAGCGGCGCTGCCGTGGCCAAGAACGCACCGCAGCGCGCCAACGCGGTCAAGTTGCTGGAGTTCCTGGTGTCCGAGCCGGCACAGGCGCTCTATGCCCAGGCCAACTACGAGTACCCGGTGCGCAAGGGCGTGGCGCTCGATCCGATCATAGGTCAGTCCATCGGCGAACTGAAGGTCGATCCGCTGCCGCTCACCGAAATCGCCAAGTACCGAAAGCAAGCCAGTGCGCTCGTTGACAAGGTCGGCTTCGACCAGTGACGGGATCGATCGGGCCCGCCTTGCCGGTGCCTGAAGCATGCGAATGACACGGCGCCAGCCACCAGCCCTGCAAACCGCGGGACCGGTCTGGCGCCTTGCCTCGTTCGCCATCGCCATCGGCGTGCTCGCGCCGGTGCTCACGCTGGCGTGGCTCGCGTTCGGCTCCGGCATGGGGCACTGGGGGCCGCTGTTCGCACATGTGCTGCCGCAGGCGGCGCTCAACACGGCCTTGCTGCTGACCGGCGTCGGCACGATGGTGCTGGTGATCGGCACCGGTTGCGCCTGGCTGGTCACGGCGCATGACTTTCCGGGGCGCGGCGTGCTGCACTGGGCGCTGCTGCTGCCGCTCGCGATGCCGACCTACATCGTCGCCTTCGCATACCTCGACCTGCTGCACCCCATCGGCCCGGTGCAGGGCGCGATCCGCTGGGTGCTGGGCTTCGACAGTCCGCGCCAGTTTCGCCTGCCCGATTTGCGCTCGATGCCGGGCGCGATCTTCGTGCTCGGCTTCGTGCTCTACCCCTACGTCTACATGACGGCGCGCGCGATGTTCATGACGCAGCCGGCGCACCTGATGGAAGCCGCGCGCACGCTCGGCGAAAACCGGCGCGGCGCGTTCTTTCGCGTGGCGCTGCCGCTTGCGCGACCGGCCCTGGCCGTGGGCCTGAGCCTTGCGCTGCTCGAAACGCTCAACGACATCGGCGCCTCCGAATTCCTGGGCGTCAACACGCTCACGGTGGCGGTCTACACAACCTGGATCACGCGCTCGGATCTGGCCGGCGCGGCGCAGATCGCCTGCGCGATGCTGTTCGTAGTGGTGGCTCTGGTGTGGCTGGAGGCCAACGGCCGCAAGCACCAGCGCTTCGGCTCGGCGCAGCGCATGCGTGCGGTGCAGCCTCGGCGCCTGCACGGCGGCGCCGGCTGGGCGGTGACGGCCATCACGACGCTGCCGGTGCTGATCGGCTTCGTGGCGCCGGCGCTCTACCTTGTGTGGGAAACCGTCAAGCGGCTGCGGCAGGGCGGCGGCATCTCGCAGGGGCTGATCGCGAGCCTGGGCAACACGCTGGCATTGGCCGCGGGTGTCACCGCGGTTGCGGTGGCCGCCGGGCTGGTGGTGGCCTGGGCGGCGCGCAGCCAGGGCTCGGGCCTGAACCGCGCCCGCTGGCAGGCACGCGCGGCCACGCTGGGCTATGCGGTGCCGGGCACGGTGCTCGCCATCGGCCTGCTGACGCCGGCGCTGGCCTTCGATGCAGCACTGGCCACCGCCTTCGGATGGCCCGGCCTGCCGCTGATGGGGGCGGGCATCGTGCTGGTGGTGGCCTGCGCGATCCGCTTTCTGGCGATGCCGGTCGGCGGCATCGAGGCGGGCCTGGCGCGCATCCCGCCCGCCATCGAACAGGCCTCGCGGCTGCTCGGCGAAACCACGGCGGGCACGCTGCGCCGGGTGCATCTGCCGCTGCTGCGGCCGGCCATTGCCGCGGGCGCGCTGCTGGTCTTCGTCGATGCGATGAAGGAGTTGCCAGCCACGCTGCTGCTGCGCCCCGCCAACTTCGACACCCTGGCCACCTGGCTCTATGCCGAGGCCGCGCGCGGTACTTATGAAGAAGGCGCGATCGCCGCGCTCGCCATCGTGCTGGCCGGCCTGCTGCCGGTAATGCTGCTGGCGCGCAACCAACAACCGGGCACGCCCTTGGCCGTGCCTGTTCCGGACACCGCATGAGCGCCCCACTTCACCTCGATTCGATCCAGCTTGCGTACGACACGCCGCGCGGCCTGCACACCGTGGTCGACGGCTTTTCGCTGTCGCTGGCGGCCGGCGAAATCGCCTGCCTCTTCGGCCCCTCGGGCTGTGGCAAGACCACGGTGCTGCGCGCCATTGCGGGCTTCGAGCCGCTGCGCGCCGGCACCATCCGGCTGGCCGATGTGCTGCTGTCTTCAGCGCAGTCGCACCTGCCGCCCGAGCAGCGGCGCGTGGGCATGATGTTCCAGGAGTACGCGCTGTTCCCGCACCTGTCGGCCGCGAAGAACGTGGCCTTCGGCCTGCGCCGCCTGGGCCGCGCGGCCCAGCAGGCACGCGTGGCCGAAATGCTCGCGCTCGTGGGCCTGGCCGATGCCGGCGAGCGCTATCCGCACGAGCTCTCGGGCGGGCAGCAGCAACGCATCGCACTGGCCCGCGCACTGGCGCCCTCGCCCGCGCTGCTGCTGCTGGACGAGCCCTTTTCCAACCTCGACGGCGGCACGCGCGAGCGGCTGACCGCGCAGGTGCGCGGCATCCTCCAGCAGGCCGGGCAGACGGCCATCCTGGTCACGCACAACGAGGCCGAGGCGCATGCCATGGCGGACCGCATCGGCGTGATGCACAACGGGCGCATCACGCACTGGCTGGACACGGAGCCTTAGCACAAGGCGTCCAAACAGCGAATGGGCTTTCCGGGAAAAGGTTGTTCGGGATCGCAAGAATCGGCGGCGATCCAGACACCCAACAGCGGAACGAAAACCCATGTCCCAGCCCCTCACCCTCGTCAGCCACCTGCTGTGTCCCTACGTGCAGCGCGCCGCCATTGCGCTGAATGAAAAAGGCGTGCCCTTCGAGCGCGTCGTGATCGACCTCGCGAACAAGCCCCAGTGGTTCCTGGACATCTCGCCGCTGGGCAAGGTGCCGCTGCTGAAAGTGCAACGCGCCGACGGCACCGAGGCCGTGCTGTTCGAGAGCAACGTGATCTGCGAGTACCTCGAAGAAACGCAACCCGGCGCGCGCCTGCACCCTGAAGACCCGCTCACCCGTGCAGAACACCGCGCATGGATGGAGTTCGGCTCGGCCATTCTGGCCGACCTCTGGGGCTACGAGACCACGCAGGATGCCGCCGTGTTCGCGCAGAAGCGCCTCGCGCTGGTCGCCAAGTTCGAGCGCGTCGAAGCCGCGCTCGGCGCGGGCCCCTAATTCGCGGGCGACAACTTCAGCCTGGTCGATGCGGTCTTCGCGCCGGTGTTCCGCTACTTCGAGGTGTTCGATGCGCTGAGCGATTCGCACATCTTCGACGTGCTCCCGAAGGTCGACGCCTGGCGCAAGGCGCTGGCCGCGCGCCCCAGCGTTCGCGATGCGGTGGTGCCCGAATACCCGCAGCACCTGATGGAATTTCTGAAGCGCCACGAGTCGCACCTGCTGACCCTGGCTGCTTGATCGCCACGCACGGAAGCCGACAATGACGGCCTCACTTTCCTCCACAACTACACGGCACCACGAGATGCGATTTCTTCACACCATGCTGCGCGTTGGCAACCTCCAGCGCTCCATCGACTTCTACACCCAGGTGCTCGGCATGAACCTGCTGCGCACGTCCGAGAACCCCGAATACAAGTACAGCCTCGCCTTCCTCGGCTTCGACAAGGGCAACCCCGAGCAGGCCGAGATCGAGCTCACCTACAACTGGGGCACCGAGAGCTACGAGCTGGGCACCGCCTACGGCCACATCGCGCTGGGCGTGCCCGATGCCTACGCGGCCTGCGACAAGATCAAGGCCGCGGGCGGCAACGTGACGCGCGAGGCCGGGCCGGTGAAGGGCGGCACGACGGTGATCGCCTTCGTGACGGACCCGGACGGCTACAAGATCGAACTCATCCAACGCGCAGAGAGCGCGGAAGGCGGCGGCCTGCGCTGAAGCGCGTTGCGTCTGATCGCGGGCTGATCAACAGCCCAGCAGATCGGCCAGATCGTCGATGTCGCGCGCATGCAGGCTGTTGTCCTGCACGGGCGACACATCCTTGGGCTTCACGCGGCCGAATTCGAAGGGCCGCTCGATGTACGCGGTCTTCAGGCCGCACACGCGCGCCGCGGCCAGGTCGTCGTGGTGCGCGGCAGCCAGCATCACCTGGCCCGGCGTCGCATCGAACACGCCCGCCACGCCCAGGTAGGTGCGCGGGTCGGGCTTGTAGGCCTTGAACACCTCGGCCGACAGCACGCAATCCCAGGGCAGGCCGGCGCGCTTGGCCATCTCGGTCAAGAGGCCGATGTTGCCGTTGGAGAGCGTGCAGATGGTGAACTTCTTCTTGAGCCGCGTGAGCCCCGGCACCGCATCGGGCCAGGCCGGCAGCCGGTGCCAGGCACGGCTCAACTCGCGCCTGGTGGCGGTGTCGAGGCGGTCGGCAAGGCTGAAGTCGCGCAGCACCTGTTCGAGCATGCTCAGGTGCAGCTCGTCGAGCAGCGTGAAGCCGCCCTCGCCCGCGGCGATGCGCTCCATCACGGCCTTCATCGCAGGCTGATAGCCCGCGCGCCAGGCCAGCGCGAATGCCGCGCCGTCCACGCCGGGCAAAGCGCGCTCGACCTCGGCCGCGATGCCGCTGTGCCAGTCGACCACGGTGCCGAACACGTCGAACGCGATGACCTTCAGGTCGCTCGCGTCGAACTGCGGCTGCATGTCAACGCGCCAGTTGGCTCGCCGCGCGGGCCAGCTGCTCGATGCGTGCCCAGTCGCCGTCGCGGATGGCGTCGGCCGGCACGATCCACGAACCGCCCACGCAGGCCACGTTCGAGAGCGCCAGGAACTCGGCCGCGTTGCCCGCATGGATGCCGCCCGTGGGGCAGAAGGTGACGTCGCCGAACGGGCCGTGCCAGGCCTTGAGCATCGGCAGGCCGCCGGCCTGCAGCGCGGGAAAGAACTTGAGCTCGGTGTAGCCGTCTTCCTGCGCCATCATGATTTCGCTGCCGCTGGCCACGCCGGGCAAGAGCGGCAAGCCCAGGTCGCGGCAGGCCTTGCCGACTGCGCGCGTGTAGCCCGGGCTCACGCCGAATTTGGCGCCGGCCAGCGCCGAGGCCTGCGCGTCGGCGGCGCTGCGGATGGTGCCGGCGCCGGCCACGGCCTCGGGCACGTCCCTGGCGATGGCTTCGATGCATTGCAGCGCCTGCGGCGTGCGCAGCGTGACCTCCAGCATGCGGATGCCGCCGGCCACCAGCGCGCGCGCCAGCGGCACGGCGTCTTTCACGTCGTTGAGCACGATGACCGGAACGACCGGTGCATCGCGCATCACGTCGAGGGCGGTGAGTTTTTCTGCCATTTCATTGCTCCAGTACGTTATGCATGGCCCGCGAGTTGAAACCCGCGGAGCCCAATTCAGGAAACACCGCGGAACCGGCTTTGCCGGGCCGCTGGTGTTGCCCCCGGTAGGGGGTTGGCGCAGGCGACACGAAGTGCGCGCAGCCTGGGGGCGAGCTCATTCACAGCCATGAGCAGGCTCCTTCTTCAGCGGTGAGTGCATTGCGGCGCATGCCGGCGAACAGTTCGCGGCCGAGGCCGTGTCCGTCGGCGGTGCGCTGCGCTTCGGGCTGCGTCGCGGTTTCGCGCGCGGCCCATTCGTCGTCGGGCAGCAGCACGGCGAGCGTACCCGCCACCGCATCGAGGCGGATGAGGTCGCCGTCGCGCACCTTGGCCAACGGCCCGCCGGCCGCCGCTTCGGGCGAGACATGGATGGCCGCCGGAATCTTGCCCGACGCCCCGCTCATGCGGCCGTCGGTGACCAGCGCCACCCGGAAGCCCTTGCCCTGCAGCACCGACAGCGGCGGCGTGAGCTTGTGCAACTCGGGCATGCCGTTGGCCTGCGGCCCCTGCCAGCGCACCACGCAGACCACGTCGCGCTCCAGTTCGCCGGCGGTAAAGGCCTTCTGCAGCGAGGCCTGCGAGTCGAACACGCGCGCGGGCGCTTCGATGACGTGCCGGTCGCCGGGCACCGAAGACACCTTGATCACGCTGCGACCCAGGTTGCCGCTCAGCAGCTTCAAGCCGCCGGTGGCGCTGAACGGCTCAGACACCGTGCGTGCGACCGCGTCGTTCTTCGACGGGGCGGCGGGCGTCCATGTCAGGCGCTGCTCGCCGCCTTCGGCCAGCGTCGGGATGTTGGCGAATTCGCGGATGCCCCCGGCGCGCACCGTGAGCACGTCGCCGTGCATCAGGCCCGCATCGACCAGCTCGCCGATCACGAAGCCGGGGCCGCCAGCGGCCTGGAACTCGTTCACGTCGGCGCTGCCGTTGGGGTAGACGCGGGTCAGGAGCGGAATGATGTCCGAGAGCTTCGAAAAATCATCCCAGTCGATCAGGATGCCGGCCGAACGCGCCACGGCCACCCAGTGGATCAGGTGGTTGGTGGAGCCGCCCGTGGCCAGCAGCGCGACCATGGCATTGACGATGCAGCGCTCATCGACCATCTCGCCGATGGGCGGACAGCTGAATGCGGCATCGCCCGCCTTGCCCAGCACGGTGCGCACCGCTTCGCGCGTGAGCGTGTCGCGCATCGCATCGCCGGGCTGGATAAACGCGGTGCCGGGCACGTGCAGGCCCATGGCTTCGAGCAGCATCTGGTTGCTGTTGGCGGTGCCGTAGAAGGTGCAGGTGCCCACCGTGTGATAGGCCGCCATCTCGGCATCGAGCAGCCCTTGCCGGCCCACGAGGCCCTGCGCCGCCTGCTCGCGCACCTTGGACTTGGCGTTGTTCGAGAGGCCCGAGGGCATCGGCCCCGCGGGCACGAACACGGTCGGCAGGTGGCCGAAATGCAGCGCGCCGATCAGGAGGCCCGGCACGATCTTGTCGCACACGCCGAGCATCAGCGCGCCGTCGAACATGTCGTGGGTGAGCGCGATGGCGGTGCTCATGGCGATGACGTCGCGGCTGAACAGGCTCAGCTCCATGCCGGGCGTGCCCTGCGTCACGCCGTCGCACATGGCGGGCACGCCGCCGGCCACCTGTGCCGTGGCGCCGAGGCGCCGGGCCTCCTGCTTCACGATGTCCGGGTAGCCCTGGTACGGCGCGTGGGCCGAGAGCATGTCGTTGTAGGCAGTGACGATGCCGATGTTGGGGGCGCGCTCGGCCACCACCCTGAACTTGTCGTTGGCCGGAATGCCGGCCACCGCGTGCGCCACGTTGGCGCAGCCCATGCGGTCGGAGCCGCGGTCGCGGGCGCGAATTTCGGCCAGCCTGGAGAGGTAAGTGCTGCGCAGGCCAAGGCTGCGCTCGCGGATGCGATCGGTGACGTCGCGGACGGTGGGGTGTGTGCTCATGGGGTCGATGGCTCTTGCTGCGTGTCGCCGGAGCGACTGGGGGCCGGGAGACTCATGGTACCAAGCCGGGCGCCCGAGGCCTGATGAAATGCAGGCGGCAAACGATACGAATTTACTCAGGCATGGCACGCAGCGCATTGCACGATGCACCCGCCGTGAAGAAGGCATGAAAAAGCCCGGCGTCACCGGGCTCTGCTTCAGACATGAAGGCGTGAACCGCTCAGTCCACCAGCTTGGCCTCGACCCGGCGCGCTTCCGCGTCGTTGCCGGTACCGGTGGTCACCTCGGGCCGCTTCAGTTCGATCCTGTTGGCCGGCACGCCCAGACCCACGAGCACGTCGCGCACCATCTCGGCGCGCTTCTTCGCGAGCGAATCGTTGAGTGCCGCATCGCCGGTGGTGTCGTGGAAGCCCGAGACCACCGCCTTGCGGCCGCTCTCGACGCCCTTGATGACCGCCGCCAGCGCCTCGGCGGCGCCCGGTGCGAGGTCGGCGCTGCCGGTCGCGAAGTAGAAGTTCACCACGCCGTTGATCACGCGAATGCTCGCGCCGTCGGGGATGGTGACCGTGACCGTCTCGGTCACTTCGGCCAGCCTGGGCGCCTCGCCCGGCGCTGGGGACGAAATGACTACCGAAGGAGGATCGACCCGAGTGGCGGCCGGGGCGCTGCTGCCGGTGGCTGCAGCCACGGCGGCCGAGCCCGGCCCGCCCTTGTACATGATCGCAAAACCGACGACCGAGAAGATCACCAGCGCGATGAGCGCGATCAGGAACCCCAGGACAAAATTCTGTTGGCCGTCTTCGCTCATGGGTGCGTGTGCTCCGTAATCGAGGGGTCGGTAAATAATCGGCTGGTGAACCATGATCAGGAAATTCTAGGCTGCGCACCCGGCAACTCCGTGTCGGACCCGGCGCCGAATCCAGGACCGCCCGGACTGGACCCCCTGCCCCGCCCCCTGCGCGACCCGCAGCCCATGCTGGAACGCGCCATCGCCGACTGGGGCGGGCACGACGATCTCTGGCTGTTCGGCTACGGCTCGCTCATCTGGCGGCCCGAGTTCGGCTTTGTCGAGCGGCGGGCGGCGTGGGTGCACGGCTGGCACCGGGCGCTCAAGATGTGGAGCCGCGTGAACCGCGGCAGCGTGCAGACGCCGGGCCTGGTCTTCGGGCTGCTGTCCGGCGGCAGTTGCCGCGGCGTGGTGTTCCGCGTGCCCAGGGCCGAGGGCCTGGACACGCTGCGCCGCCTCTGGCTGCGCGAGATGCCCACCGGCGTGTACGACCCGAAGTGGCTGCGTTGCGGCACGGCCGAAGGCCCGGTGCGGGCGCTGGCCTTCACGCTGTCGCGGCGCAGCCCCAACTTCACCGGCGACCTCAGCGACGAGCGCTACCGCCACATCTTCGCCAATGCGGTCGGCCGCTACGGCAGCTCGCTCGACTATGCGCTGCAGACGCTGCTGGAGCTGCAGCGGCACTCCATCCACGATGCCGCGCTGGCCCGCCTGGTGGCCCTGGCCGCCGCGCAACAACAAGAGCAGCGGCAACAGACCGGCGCCCCCGCCGATTGCGACCCGCCGCCTGCTCCGGTATATGTTCCGGGGTCTACAGACAATTTTTCGTCCCAACCTCTTGCAGCCCCCAAGGAAAAACCATGAACCATCGTCGTCTCATCGCCACCGGCACCGTCGTCCTCGCCTCCGCGGTACTCGCCGCCTGCGGCAGCATGGGTGGAAAGCCGAGCACGTCTGTCGAGCTGGTGCCCACCGGCGCGATCACGCCGAACCCGACCCGCGGCACCGTCAAGCTCACCGCCCTGGACCACGGCGTGCGCATCGCAGGCGAGGTGCGCGGCCTGGTGCCGGGCAGCGAACACGGCTTCCACATCCATGAAAAGGGCGACTGCGGCAACAACGGCGAAGCCTCGGGCGGCCACTTCAACCCGGCCGGCGGCACGCACGGCAAGTTCGCCGCCCCGGGCAGCCATGCCGGCGAGCTGCCGAGCCTGGTGGCCGACGCCAGCGGCGTGGCCCGCTTCAGCGTCGAAGACCATGCGATCTCGATGACCGACGGCGCCGCCAACAACGTGGTGGGCCGTGCGCTGGTGGTGCACCGCGACCGCGACGACTTCACGACCCAGCCCTCGGGCAACTCGGGCCCGCGCATCGCCTGCGCGGTGATCCCGAAGGGCTGAGTTCCGGCCGACTACGGCATCCCGGCGTCAGCGGCCGCCGCGCGCCAGCCAGAGCGCCTCGGCGCGCGCCAGCGCTTCGGGGGTGTCGACGTCGGTCACGACGCCGGCATCGTCCACCGCGAGGTCCGCGACCGAATCGATCGCGCGCATCGACCGCAGGACCGACGATGCGCCCACATTCCCCTGCAGCGCCGCGAGCTGGGCGCGGCACCCGGCGGCAAAGGCGACCGGATGGCCGCGCTCCCCCTTGTACTGAGGCTGCACGGCATTCACCCGACCGCTGAGCGCCGAAGCCACCGCCTGCAGCGTGGCGGCCTGCACCAGCGGCAGATCGCCCGGAAGAATCAGCCAGCCGGCCGCATCGGGCGTTGCGCGCACGGCGGCCGCAATCGAATCGCCCATGCCCGGATGCCCCGCGTCCTCCACGTGCCAGGGCAGCCCGCTGGCGCGCACGGCGCCCAGAGTGCGCTCCAGCAGCGGCCTGCCCGCGAGCAGCGCCTTCAGCTTGGAGCCGGTGCCGCCGGCCGCGATGAAGCGCTCCCCCCGTCCCGAAGCCAGCACGATCACCACCGGCATGTTTGTCTTGGTCGTCATCGACCGAGTATGTGCGCAACAATCCCGGCATGACTGCCCCCCTCTCCCATGATGCGCTGGCCGCGCTGCGCAAAAGCTACGAGCGCGCCGAGCTCGGCGAAGCCCACAGCGCGGACGATCCGTTCAGGCAATTCGAACGCTGGCTCACCGAAGCCATCGACGCCCAGGTGCCCGAACCCAATGCGATGACGCTGTGCACCGTGGGCAGCGACCTGCGGCCCTCCAGCCGCATCGTGCTGCTCAAGGGCTGCGACGCGCGCGGCGTGGTCTGGTACACCAACTACGAAAGCCGCAAGGGCCGCGAGCTCTCGGGCAATCCGTATGCGGCGTTGCAGTTTCACTGGGTCGAACTGGAGCGCGTGGTGCGCATCGAAGGCCGCGTCGAGAAGGCCGGCGCCGACGAGAGCGACGCCTACTTCGCGAGCCGCCCGCTCGATTCGCGCATCGGCGCCTGGGCCAGTCCGCAAAGCGAAGTGATCAGCGGGCGCGACGTGCTGGTGAAGAACGCGGCCGTCGCCGCCGCCAGGCACCTGCTCTCGCCGCCGCGCCCGCCGCACTGGGGGGGTTACCGGCTGGTGCCCGATCGCTGGGAGTTCTGGCAGGGCCGCAAGAGCCGGCTGCACGACCGGCTGCGCTACCGGCTCGAAGGCACGGACTGGGTGCGCGAGCGGCTCGCGCCCTGAGTTTCTTCAGCCCTCTTTCAGGGCAGCCACTGCACCCAGGTCATCACGAGCGTCAGCGTGCCCAGCGCCAGCACCGTCGACACCGCCACGCTGGCCGTGACCAGGTCTTCGGCCGTGCGATAGCGCTGCGAAAACAGGAACACGTTGGCGCCGATGGGCAGCGCCGCCGCCACCACCATCACGGTGAGCGGAATGCCGCGCACGCCCAGCAGCCACCCGATGCCGGCCACCAGCAGCGGATGCAGCAGGTTCTTGACCAGCGCCTGCACCAGCGCGCCGCGCCAGTGGCGCCCGATGGGCGTGAGCGCGAGCGTGATGCCCACCATGACGAGCGCCACCGGACCGAAGGCCTGGCCCAGCAACTGGATCGGCTTGTCGATCACCTCGGGCATCACGAGCCCCGTCTGCGCGAACAGGAGGCCCGCGATGATCGGCAGCGGCACCGGATGGATGATGGCGTTGCGCAGCGCACGCAGCACGGTGCGCGCCATCGAGCGCTTTTCCGCGCCGCTGACGGTGGCATGCTCGCGTGCCACGGCCAGCTCCAGCACCAGCGTGGCGCTGGTCATGAGCACCAGCGAATGCAGCGAGATCAACGTGAGCAGCACCACCATGCCCTCTTCGCCGTAGGCAAGGCCGATGAGCGCGATGCCGATCATCACGGTGTTGCTGTAGGTGTTGGCCAGGGCGATCACCGCGGCCGTGCGGTTGAACCCGCGCAGCGCGAGCGTGCCGGCAAACAGCAGGCCGGAGGCGATGAAGTACGCCGCCACCGGCTTGAGGCTGAGTTCCTGCACGTGCACCGTGCTCATCGCGCGGAACAAGAGCGCGGGCGCGAGCAGCAGGAAGATGAGGTTCGACAGGTCCTTCACCGCGTTGCCGCCGATCCATCGGCGCCGCCCGGCAAGGTAGCCCGCGGCGATGAGGAGGACAACCGGGAGCAGCGAGGAGATGACGAAGGAGTTCACCCGTCGAGGATAGCTGCCTTGCTGTCTTGCTCCTTCCCCTCCCGGGGGAAGGTGGGGATGGGGGCAAGCAGCGCTTGAAGAAGCCGTTACCTCATCAAAGGCCGCTTGCCCCCACCCCTGCCCTCCCCCAGCGGGGGAGGGAGAAACACAAACACCGAACTCAGAACGTCACGCGCAGCCCGACCTTCAGCGAGCGCCCCGGCAACGGCGCGTTCGGATACACGGTCGTCGTCAGGATCGACGTCGGGCTGTAGGCCAGCTTGTTGGTGATGTTGTCCACGCGCGCATACCAGGTGAGGTTCGCGCGCTGCACCTTCATGCGGTAAGAGAGCGCGGCGTTCCACAGCGTGTACGCATCGGTCTCGCGCGCGCCCACGCTGGGCACGTGGCGCTGTGCGGCGTTGTAGTCGAAGCCCAGGCGCGCGCTCCACGGGCCGTTGCCGTAGACCAGCGTCGCGCCCGCGCGGAACGGTGCAATGCGCGGCAGCGGTTCGCCGGTGTCCAGGTTCTTCGCGCGCACCACGTCGCCGCGCCATTCGACGTCCAGCGTCGAGGCATCGGCCAGCTTGGCAAAGCCGTCTGTGCCCAGCAGGCGCAGATTGCCGCTGGCTTCCACGCCGGTGAAGCGTGCGCGCACGCCGCTGTAGAGGTACTCGGCCAGCGTGTCTGTCGCGGCGGGGTCGGTGACCACCTGCCCTTCTTCGTCGAGCGTGCGGCCCGAGGCGGTGAGGCCGATGTAGTTGCCAAAGCGGGTGACGTAGGCGTTCACGCGGGCCGTGTTGGCGCCCGACTTCCATTGCGCGCCCACGTCCAGGCCGGTCGACTTTTCCTTCTGCAGGTTCGGGTCGCCCACCTCCCAGGCGGCGGTCGCCACGTGCGGGCCGTTGGCCAGCAGTTCGTAGTCCTTGGGCGCGCGCTCGGTATAGGCGAGGTTGGAGGTCAGCTGCCACTGCGGCGTCAGGTTGACCAGCGCACCGAAGGCCGCGCTGTGCGGATTGAAGGTGCGCTCGCCCACGGCGAAACGGGTGACGCTCGGGTCGTCCGGGTAGCCCAGCGAGCGGACGCGGACCTTCTCGGTGCGCGCGCCGAAGCTCAGGCGTCCCCACGAGGTGCCGTACTCCTCATAGAGAAAGAGCGCGTTCGACCGCGTGCGGCTGTGCGGCGCAAAGGCTTCCTCGCCGTCGGCGGCGAATCGGTTGCTTTCGCTGCTGAAGCCGACCAGGCCTTCGAAGTTGCCGATCTTCTGGTGCCTGGCCTCGATGCGCAGGTCGTTGCTCATGTTCGAGAACGTGGTGCCGGCCTCGCCGCCTTCGTACTCGGTGTGGCGGTAGTTGGTGTGGCTGGCCTTGGCGTGGATGCTCGAAATGAAGCCCCCCGGACGCCACTCGCCTTCGATCGCCTGGCGGTCGGACTTCATGCCGATGGTCACATCGTCTTCGGCCACGGTGCCGTAGTTGCTGCGGTAGGTGCTGGTCGAGGCGCCGATCCAGCCTTGGTCGAAGAACAGCGTGCCGCCCACCGCGCCGCCGTGCGCCTCGTTGGCGGAGTTGCAGATCTTGCGCGCGCGCCACGGCGAGCCGGGCTTGCTGCAATCGAGGTCGATGGGCACCGAGACGTCTTTGGAGTCGCGGTTGAAGGCATCGACGTGCAGCGCGAAGCGGTTGTTGCCGCCTTCGAGCACCACGCCGCCGCTTTTTTCCTTGCTGCCGGACGCAAAGCCCAGGTCGGCACGGCCGCCGAAGCCTTCGATGGGCTCAGTGGGGATGCGGTTGTCGATCACGTTGACCACGCCGCCGACGGCGCTGCCGCCGTACTGCAGCGCCGACGGGCCGCGCAGCACTTCGATGCGGTCGGTGACCAGCGCGTCGACCGGCACCGCGTGGTCGTAGCTCAGGGCGGACGCATCGGGCGCGCCGCCGCCGTTCTGCAGGATGCGGATGCGGTCGCCGTCCTGACCGCGAATGATCGGCCGGCTCGCGTTGGGGCCGAAGTAGCTGCTGCTCACGCCGGGCAGGTTGTTGAGCGTTTCACCGAGCGTCGAATCGGAGCGCAAAAGGAGCTTGTCGCCCGACAGCGTCGCGGTCGGCGCGATCAGCTCGTCGGCGCCCAGCGGGTTGCCGGTGACGGTGACCTCGCGCAGGCTGCCGGTGGTGTTGGTCGCGTTGGCGGTGGCGTCAGCCGGCGGCGCCTGGGCGGCGTCCTGCGCCTGCGCATGGGACATGCCCGCGAAAGCGGCGAGCGAAAGAACGGCAGCGCCGATGGCGTTGCGACGGAAATTGGGAATCATGGTGGGCACTCGTTGAATCAATGGACGGCAAGCCGCCACCCGCGCATGGCGGGTGCGGCAACCGGAACACGGGGGAATTCAGCGAGTGGAAGGCGGGCCGCGCGCGTCGAAGAGCGTGACCCAGCGGGCGACGGCTTCGCCCTGCAGAAAAGCGAAAGTGGCCGAGGGCAGCAGCATCGGCAGCACCACCAGCGGCACGCCAGGCGCTACCGAGCCGTGCGCGAGCTGGTCGTACAGCCGGCATTCGGCATCGGTGTGCTCGCCGAACAGGCTGAGCACACCATGGCCCGCGTGCACATGGGCGTGCTGATGGGTCCCTTCCGCGTGTGCTGCGTGTGCTGCGTGTGCTGCGTGTGCTGCGTGTGCGGCGTGTGCGGCGTGCGCCATGGCTGCCGGCAGTCCGGGCACATGCAACGAACGGTGCAGCACGCCCAGCGTGCCCGCGAACCACAGCGCGACCGCCAACGCCACGAGCATGGCGCGGGCAGGCAGGAGCGGAGATCGACGGGCGGCGAAATGCACGGGAACGAGCGCCAGGGCCGATCAGGCCTTGACGCGGGAAGCGAAGGTCTTCTGGAACTTCTCGACCTTGGGGCCCACGACGAACGCGCAGTAGCCCTGGTTCGGGTTGTTCAGGAAATAGTCCTGGTGATAGGCCTCGGCGGTCGAGTAGTTGGCGAGCGGCGCCACCTCGGTGACCACGGGCGAGGCGTAGGTCTTGCTGGCCTCGATCTCGCGGATCACCTCTTCGGCCACCTGCTTCTGCGCGTCGTTCGTGTAGTAGATGCCGCTGCGGTACTGCGTGCCGGTGTCGTTGCCCTGGCGGTTGAGCGTGGTCGGGTCGTGCACGACGAAGAAGATCTCCAGGATCTCGCGCAGGCCGATCTGGGCGGGGTCGAATTGCAGCTTCACCACCTCGGCATGGCCGGTGCGGCCGGTGCAGACCTGTTCGTAGGTCGGGTTGACGACCTGGCCGTTGCAATAGCCCGACTCCACGTCCACCACGCCCTGGACCCGGTCGAACACCGCTTCGGTGCACCAGAAACAGCCTCCGCCAAGCACGATGGATTCAGTAGGCGACGTCGAAGAAGACATGGTGGCTGCTCCCGCAGATGGACAAAAGAGGGGGTGGGGAAAGGCGAACCCGATATTGTCGCGGCTTGACGGGATGGATGCCGGTCACTACATTACTAACCCGCGAGTCATTAACCTCATGCCCACCCCTCGTTCCTTTGTCGACAAGCTCTGTCCGGTCCGCTCCAAGCGCGAGCGGCGGAAAGAGGCGCGCCCGGGCGAACTGCTGGCCGCCGCGCTCGACCTGTTCGTCGAAAAAGGCTTTGCCGCCACCCGTTCCGAAGAGGTGGCGGTGCGCGCCGGGGTCTCCAAGGGCACCCTCTTTCTCTATTTTCCGAGCAAGGAAGAGCTCTTCAAGGCGGTCGTGATGGAGAGCCTGGGCGGCCGCTTCACCGAGTGGAACGCCGAATTCGAAGCTTTCGAGGGCACCACCGCCGACATGCTGCGCTACTGCATGAACGTGTGGTGGGAACGCGTCGGCATGACCAAGGCCTCGGGCCTGACCAAGCTCATGATGAGCGAGGGCGCCAACTTTCCCGAACTCGCCGAGTTCTACCGCCGCGAGGTGGTGGAGCCCGGGCACAACCTGCTGCGGCGCATTTTCCAGCGCGGCATCGACAGCGGCGAATTCGCCCCCGTCGACGTGGACCACGCGATCTACTCGGTGGTCGCGCCCATGGTCTTCCTCATGCTGTGGAAGCACTCGGCGATGGTCTGCGTCGACGGGCTGGCGCCGCTGGACCCCGAAAAATACATCGCGATCCAGGCCGAAACGGTGCTCTACGGGCTCAGCGTGCGCTCCGGGACCAAGGCATGAGGTCCTTTGCATGGCCGAGCGGGCCGCTCGTGTCATCCGGGCGACCTAAAATTGAAGGTTTGTCCTGAGCCCACAAGGAAAGCCACGCCATGAACCCCACGCCCACCCTCGAGCGCTTGCGCTTCAACATGATCGAACAGCAGATCCGCCCCTGGGATGTGCTGGACCTGGACATCCTCGACCTGCTGGCCACCATCCACCGGGAAGACTACGTGCCGGAAGCCCACCGCACACTCTCGTTCTTCGACATGGAACTGCCGCTGCTGGACGGCTCCGTGCCCGGCGAATTCATGCTCTCGCCCAAGGTCGAGGCCCGCATGCTGCACGACCTGAAGGTGCAAAAGCATGAGTCCGTGCTCGAGATCGGTACCGGCTCCGGCTTCATGGCCGCCCTGCTCGGCGCCCGTGCCGCCCAGGTGCTGTCGCTCGAAATCAATCCCGTGCTCGCCGCCCGCGCCGCCGAAACCCTGCGCCAGAACGGCGTGACCAACGTCGAAGTGCGCCATGCCGACGGCGCCGTGCCTCTGCCCAGCGGCCCGAGCTTCGACGTGATCGTGCTGAGCGGCTCGGTGGCCCGCATTCCGCAGAACCTGCTGGGTTCGCTGAAGGTCGGCGGCCGTCTGGCGGCCATCGTGGGCGAAGAGCCGATGATGCGCGCCCACTTCGTCACCCGCACGACCGAGAGCAAGTGGGACACCGTCCAGCCCTGGGATACCGTGGCGCCGCGCCTCCTGAACTTCCCCGAGCCCTCGCGCTTCTCGTTCTGAGCGGGCCGCACCGATGATCGATCAAGTCCGCCCCGCCGACCTCGCCGCCTGGTTTGCGCAGGACGCCGATGCCGCCCCCGTGCTGCTCGACGTGCGCGAACCCTGGGAGCTGCAAACGGCGAGCGTGGTGCCCGAGGGCTTCACGCTGGTCGCGATCCCGATGAACGAAATTCCGGGCCGCCTCGCCGAACTGGACGAAGGCCAGCGCATTGCCTGCCTCTGCCACCACGGCGCGCGCAGCCAGCGCGTGGCCGCCTTCCTGAACCAGAACGGCTTTGACCGGCTCGCCAATGTGGCGGGCGGCATCGACGCCTGGTCGTCGCACGACCCCTCGGTTCCGCGCTACTGACTCTTTCCTTCAAGGACGTTCAATGCCTCCACGGCCCCGGCTTTTGCCACTTTCCGCCGCACTCGCCAGCGTGATCGCGACCCTGCTCGCACTGCCGGCACAGGGCCAGACACTGAACGAACTCTACGATTCCGCCCGCGGCTACGACGCCACCTACCAGGGCGCGCGGGCCCAGTACGAGGCCAACGTGGCCCGCGCCGCGCAGGCCAAGGCCGGCATCCTGCCCGCCGTGGGCCTCACGGCCGGCGTGAACCGCAGCAACCTGGACATCGACACCCTCACCGGCACCAGCCGCGGCGCCACCGCCGAGCGCAACTTCAACACGCAGAACGTCGGCATCAACGCCACGCAGCCGCTGTACCGGCCCGCCAACTGGGCGACCTACGAGCAGGGCAAGCGCCAGGCCGAGATCGCGGAGGCAGTGTTCACCACCGCCGAGCAGGACCTGATCGTTCGCGTGAGCCAGGCGTATTTCGACGTGCTCGGCAGCCAGGACAGCCTGGCGCTGGTGCGCGCGCAAAAGATCGCCGTGGCCGAACAGCTGGCATCGGCCAAGCGCAACTTCGAGGTGGGCACCTCCACCATCACCGATTCGCGCGAAGCCCAGGCCCGCTACGACCTGGTGATCGCGCAGGAAATCGCCGCCGAGAACGACCTGCAGGTCAAGAAGATCGTGCTCGACCAGCTCGTCGGCCGCCCCGGCAGCGTGCCGGTGCCGCTGGCCGTGCCGGTGGTGCTGCCGACCGCCCAACCTGCCGACATCAACGCGTGGGTCGCGCAGGCCGACGAGGTGCATCCCGCGATCCAGCAGGCGCGCCTGGGGCTCGACGTGGCCGCACTCGAAGTCAAGAAGGCGCAGGCCGGCCACAAGCCCACGCTCGATGCCAACCTGGGCTACAACGTCACGCGCAACCCCACGGGCACCAGCACCAGCACCGTGGGCACGCGCGTCAATGCCGCCACGGTCGGCGTGACCTTCAACCTGCCGCTCTTCGCAGGCTTCGCCACCGAGAACCGCATCAAGGAAACGCTGGCGCTGGAAGACCAGTCGCGCAGCGTGCTCGACGGCACCCGGCGCAGCGTGGCCCAGGCCACGCGCGCGGCCTACCTCGGGCTGGTGTCGGGCGCGGGCCAGGTGAAGGCGCTGGAGGCGGCCGAAGCTTCCAGCCAGAGCGCGCTCGACGCCAACAAGCTGGGCTACCAGGTGGGCGTGCGCATCAACATCGACGTGCTCAACTCGCAGAGCCAGTTGTTCCAGACCAAGCGCGACCTTGCGCTGGCCCGCTACAACGTGCTCCTGGGCAACCTGAAGCTGCGCCAGGCCAACGGCACGTTGACGACCTCGGACATGGACGCGATCAACGCCACGCTGGCAAGCAACGGCAACACGCCGGCCGTGCCTTCGGCCACGCCCACCCAGCCGGACCGTTCTTCGGCGCCGGTCGTGGCGCCCCGCATCCCGGTGGTGCCGCCGGTGCCGGTGCAGCCGTTCAACCCGACGCCGCCGACGATGCCTTCGGCACCGGTGCCGCCGGTGATCGTGAATCCGCCGGTGCGCTGAGCGGGAGTCGGGACTTTCTTCTTTCTCGCTCCCCCGCTGGGGGAGAGTCGGGGTGGGGGCACGACGGCCTTGGCCTCTGTACAGCGCTCGTTGGGCGCTTGCCCCCATCCCAGCCTTCCCCCGGGAGGGGAAGGAGCAACACCGGAATCAGTCCAGCGTGGGTTCGGCGCGCTCGGGTTCGTCACCCAGCGGCGCGTTCTCCGTCGCCACGGGATCCGCTGCCTGCGCAATCGCCAGCACCGCCGCCGCCGTGCGCTCGGCCGCGCCGCGGTTGGACGACGAAAAGGCCAGCGCGGCCTCGGCCATCGCCTCGCGGCGCTCGGGGTTCTCGACCAGCTTCAGCGCCGCCGTCACCGCCTGCTCCATGCCTTCGACGCGCAACGATGCGCCGGCCGCCAGAGACAGCTGCGCCGCCTCGGCGAAGTTGAAGGTCGACGGCCCCATCACCACCGGGCAGCCGCACGCGGCCGGCTCGATCAGGTTCTGCCCGCCCAGCGGCTCGAAGCTGCCGCCCAGCAGCGCCACGTCGGCCAGGCCGTAGTACAGAGCCATCTCGCCCAGCGAATCGCCCAGCCAGATTTCCGCGTCCGAGGGCTGGCCTGCGGCGCTGCGGCGCGCCACCGCGAAACCCATCGATTCGATCAGCGCCGCCACTTCGTCGAAGCGTTGCGGATGGCGCGGCACGATCATCCATTGCACGTCGTGCACCCGCTTGGCGATCGAGCGCACCGCACCCTGCTCGGGCGGCACCGGCAAGGTGGCGCCGAAGCGCTTGAGCACCTCCAGCAGCATCCGCTCTTCCCCGTCGCGCGAACTCGCGAGCACGACCATCGGCTTGGGCAGCCGACCGCGCAGCGACACCGCAGTGGCCAACTGGCGCGCGTCGGGCGTGGCATCGAATTTGAGGTTGCCGTAGATGCCGGCCACCTTGGCGCCCAGCGACACCAGCCGGTGCGCATCGGTCTCGGTCTGCGCCCACACCGCGGTGAGCGCCGAGTACGCAGGCCGTGCGAGCCAGCCCAGGCGCTCGGCCGCGGCCAGCGATTTCTCGTTGAGCCGCGCATTGGCCAGCACCAGGGGAATGCGGCGCTCGGCGCAGGCCGCGGCCATTTCGGGCCAGACCTCGGTTTCCATCAGCACGCCGATGCGCGGCTCGAACTTGTCCAGAAAGCGCGCCACCGCGCCCGGCGTGTCCCAGGGCTGCCAGACCTGCGTGTCACCCGCCTCGAGCAGCTTGGCGCCCTCCTCGCGGCCGGTGGCGGTGCCGTGCGTCAGAAGAATCGGAATGCCCGGGTACTGCCGGCGCAGCTCGGCGATGAGGATCGCGGCGGCGCGGGTTTCGCCGAGCGACACCGCGTGCACCCAGCACTGCCCCTGGCCGGTGGTGGCGTCGTCGTAGCGGCCGAAGCGCTCCTCGACGGCCACGCCATAGCCGGGCTCGGCTTCGGCGCGGCGCCGCAACTTGCGGCGGACCAGCGGTTGCACGACAGTGGTGAAGGCGCCGTACAGGCGCAGCAGCAAGGAGCGCACAGGCGTCAGTGGGAAGCTTCGGCCAGCGTGGCGTCGGGTTTGACGGTGCGCAGCAACGCAAGCATCTCGGCCTCGATGCGCTTCAGGGCCGCGTCGGTCTGGCCTTCGAAGCGCAGCACCAGCACGGGCGTGGTGTTGGAGGCGCGGATCAGCCCGAAACCGTCGGGCCAGTCCACGCGCAGGCCGTCGATGGTCGAAACCACGGCGGGGGCCGCGAAGCGCGCGCTCTTCACGAGCGTGTCGACCACCGCATGCGGCTCGCCTTCGGCGCAGGCCACGTTGAGTTCGGGCGTCGAGAAGCTGGTGGGCAGCGCATTGAGCACCTCGCTCGCATCCGGGCTCTTGCTCAGGATTTCCAGCAGCCGGCAGCCCGCATAGGTGCCGTCGTCGAAGCCGAACCAGCGCTCCTTGAAGAAGATGTGGCCGCTCATCTCGCCGCCCAGAGGCGAATCGATTTCCTTCATCTTGGCCTTGATGAGCGAGTGGCCGGTCTTGAAGATCAGCGGCTTGCCGCCCGCGGCCTCGATGGCCGGTGCCAGGCGCTGCGAGCACTTGACGTCGTACACGATGGTGCCGCCCGGCACGCGCGAGAGCACGTCCTCTGCAAAGAGCTGCATCTGGCGGTCGGGAAAGATGTTCTGGCCGTCCTTGGTGACGATGCCCAGCCGGTCGCCGTCGCCGTCGAAGGCCAGGCCCAGCTCGGCTTCGCCCTTGGCCAGTTCGGCCATCAGGTCCTTGAGGTTCTCCAGCTTGCTGGGGTCGGGGTGGTGATTGGGGAAGTCGCCGTCGACCTCGCTGAAGAGCTCCACCACTTCGCAGCCGATGGCGCGAAAGATGGCGGGCGCCGTGGCGCCGGCGATGCCGTTGCCCGAATCGACCACGATCTTCATCGGACGTGCCAGCTTGATGTCGCCCGCGATGCGCTTCACGTAGGCCTCGGTCACATCGACCTTGCGCACGCTGCCGCCCGGGGCGAGGGTGGCGGTGCCGTCTTCCATGGTCTTGCGCAGGCCCTGGATCTCGTCGCCGTAGATCGCGCGGCCGGCCAGCACCATCTTGAAGCCGTTGTAGTCCTTGGGGTTGTGGCTGCCCGTCACCTGGATGCCGCTGGTGCACAGCGTGTGCGCCGCGAAATAGAGCATCGGCGTGGTGACGGCGCCCACGTCGATCACCTCGACGCCCGTGGCCACCAGCCCTTCGATCAGCGCCTCGGCGAGCGCGGGGCCCGACAGGCGGCCGTCGCGGCCCACGGCCACGATCTTCTCGCCGGCGGCGCGCGCGGCGCTGCCGAAGGCCCGGCCGAGCGCCTGCGCCACCTCGGTGTCGAGGGTGACGGGCACCACGCCGCGGATGTCGTAGGCCTTGAAGATCGATGCGTTGAGCTGCATGGGGGGCGTTTTCCTGTTGTTTTTGGAACGGGGCATTGTAGGCAACGCCCCATTCACCCACATGTCCGGAAACGGCCAGTTGAAACGGGGCGCAACCGTATCATTTGCCCATGTCCACCCCCGCCGCCCCCTCCGAAGCGCTCGAGAGCGACGCCTGTTACCTGGCGATGAAGACGCACGATGCGCGCTTCGACGGGTCGTTCTTCACAGCAGTGACCTCCACCGGCATCTACTGCCGTCCGGTCTGCCGCGTCAAGCTGCCGCGGCGCGAGAACTGCCGGTTCTTTCGCCACGCGGCGCAGGCCGAGGCCGAGGGCTTTCGCCCGTGCCTGCGCTGCCGGCCCGAGCTGGCGCCGCGGGCGGCCAGCTGGTCCACCGAAGACGCCTCGCGCATCCTCGCGCTGCAGGCGGCGCGGCTCATCGACGAGCCCGATGCATGGTCCCACGGCGGCGAGGACAGCGGCCCCGGCGCCGCGCAGGTCGCGGCCCGCCTGGGCGTGAGCGACCGGCACCTGCGGCGCATCTTCGAGTCGCAGTTCGGCGTGTCCCCGCTGCAGTACCTGCAAACGCGCCGCCTGCTGGCCGCCAAGCAACTGATCGCCGACACCCGCCTGCCGATGACGCAGGTGGCGCTGGCCAGCGGCTTTGCGAGCGTGCGCCGTTTCAACGCGGCTTTCGTGGGCCACTACGGGCTCAACCCCAGCGCGCTGCGCCGCGCGGGCGGTGCCGCCGGCGGCGAAGGCAAGGCCATCGAGGTGCGCCTGAGCTTCAGGCCGCCTTACGACGCCAACGCGATGCTCGCCTTCTTTGCACGGCGTGCGCTGCGCGGCATCGAGGTGGTCTCCACCGTCGACGGCAAGGAGCCCGCCAAGGGCAGCACGCCGACCTACCTGCGCCTGTCGCGCACCCTGCGCATACAGCAAGGCGCGCACACGCACGCCGGCTGGCTGCAGCTGCGCTTCGACCTCGAACGCGAGCACGTGCTGCTGTCGGTCAGCGACTCGCTCGCGGCGGTGCTGCCCATCGTGATCAGCCGCGCACGCGCCATGTTCGACCTGGACGCCGAGCCCATGGCGATCAACGCCGCGCTGCATGCCGCCTTCCCGCACGGCGACGGCCTGCGCGTGCCGGGCACGGTCGACGGCTTCGAGCTCGCGGTGCGCGCGGTGCTGGGGCAGCAGATCACGGTGGCCGCGGCGCGCACGCTGGGCTCGCGGCTGGTCGATGCCTTCGGCGAGACCATCGCCACGCCCGTCGAAGGCCTGGCCCGGTTGTTTCCCACGCCGGCGGCCATTGCCGCGGCCAGCGGCGACGCGCTCGGGCAGCTGGGCATCGTGCGCCAGCGGCAAGCGGCGTTGCAGGCCATTGCCAACGAGGTCGCTTCCGGCCGGCTGGCGCTGCATGCGGGCGCCGACGTGCCCTCGACCATCGCGGCGCTGCAAGCGCTCCCGGGCATCGGCGACTGGACCGCGCAGTACATCGCGATGCGCGCCTTGCGCTGGCCCGATGCGTTCCCGGCCGGCGACATCGCGCTGCAGAAGGCGCTGGGCGTGAGCACCGCCCGCGCGGCCAGCGAGGCATCGCAAGCCTGGCGCCCCTGGCGCGGCTATGCGGTGCTGCGCGCATGGCATGCACCCTCCCCATCGCCGACGGCTGCGCCGACGCAGACGCCTCCTCCCACACCCGCAACGGCAGGCCTCGCCGCCTGACATGCCATGAAGTTCAAGAGCAAAGTCATCTACACCTCGCACATCGACACGCCGCTGGGCGGCATCACGATGGCAGCCACCGACCAGGGCCTGGCCGGCGTCTGGTTCGACCAGCAGCGCCACTGGCCCGACACCACCGGCTGGATCACCAGGGACGATCACCCCGCGCTGGTCGAAGCCCGCACGCAACTGCACGACTACTTCGCCGGCAAGCGCGGCGACTTCGACATGCCGCTGGACCTCTCGCACGGCACCGCGTTCCAGCAGAGCGTGTGGCAGGCCATGCTCGCGATCCCGGCGGGCAAGACCATGACCTACGGCGCGCTCAGCGCCCACGTGGGCAACCCCACCGCCGTGCGCGCGGTGGGCGCGGCCGTCGGGCGCAACCCGATCAGCGTGATCGTGCCCTGCCACCGCGTGCTGGGCGCCAACGGTTCGCTCACCGGTTACGCTGGCGGGCTGCACCGCAAGACCGCGCTCCTGGAGCTGGAAGGCGCAAGGTAAGGCTCGCCCCCAGGACCAACAGAGACCATGACCACGACAACACAGAACAACATCGCCACCGGCACCGCCAAGCCCTGGCTCATCGACCTCGTCCTGCTCGCCGCCTTGTGGGGCGCCTCCTTTCTTTTCATGCGCATCGGTGCGGCCGAGTTCGGCGCACTGCCGACGGCTGCGGTGCGGGTGGGCATCGCCGCGCTGTTCCTGCTGCCGATCGCGCTGCTGCGCGGGCAGGGGCCGGCACTTGCAACGCACTGGAAGGCCACCTTCGGCGTCGGCGTCTTCAACTCGGGCATGCCGTTCGCGCTCTTCTGCTTTGCGCTCCTGACCATCAACACCGGCCTGGCCGCCGTCATCAACGCCACCGTGCCGATGTTCGGCGCACTGGTGGCGTGGGCGTGGTTTCGCGAGCGGCCGAACGGCTCGCGCATCGTGGGCCTGGTCATCGGTTTTGCCGGCGTGGCGATGCTTGCGAGCCGCAGCGCCGGCCTGCACTCGGGCGCCAGCGGCCATGCCGCGCTGTGGGCCGTGGTCGCGTGCCTGGGGGCCTGTCTTTGCTACGGCATCTCGGCCAGTGCCGCGCGCCGCTTTCTGGGCGGTGTGCCGCCGTTGGCCACAGCCACCGGCAGCCAGTTGGGTGCCACGCTCTTCCTTGCGCTGCCCGCCATCTGGCTCTGGCCGGCGCAAATGCCGAGCCTGCGCGCCTGGCTCGCGCTGCTGGCGCTGGGCATCGCCTGCACGGGCGTGGCGTACATCCTGTTCTTCCGGCTGATCGAGCGGGCGGGACCGGCGCGCGCACTGACCGTGACCTTCCTGGTGCCGGTGTTCGCGCTCTTCTACGGCGCGGTGTTCCTGAGCGAGAACATCACGCAGTGGATGCTGATTTCCGCCGTGGTCATCGTGTGCGGCGTGGCGCTTTCCACGGGCATCGTCACGCTCGGGCGCAAACCGAAGACGGCCTGACTCCCATCTTCGCGAGGGGCCGCCGCGCACGGCCGCCCCCGGCAGAGGGTTGGCGCAGCGACACGAAGTGCGCGCAGCCTATATCGCGCCCGCCACCACGTTGATCGACAGCGCCAGCACCAGCATGTTGAACGCAAAGGCCAGCACGCTGTGGACCAGCGTGATGCGCCGCATCTCACGCGATGTGGCCTGCACGTCGGACACCTGCGAGGTCATGCCGATCACGTACGAGTAGTAGAGAAAGTCGAAGTAGTCCGGGGCGTCGTCCTTGCCCGGAAAGTCCAGGCCGCCGTCGGCGGTGCCGCTCTTCTGGTCGATGTAGTAGCGGTGCGCGTAGTGAAAGGCGTAGATCGTGTGCATCATCAGCCAGGAGCCGGCCAGCGCCACCACGCCCAGCAGCACATGCCCCGCGCGCTCCCAGCCGGTCAGCTGCTTGACCTGCTGCAGCAGCATCGCGATGGCCACCACGCTCACGCACACCACCACCAGCATCGACACCAGGATCATCAGGTTGGGCTGGTCCAGCGACTGCGCGCGCTCGCGCGTGCGCCGCGCATCGAAGGTTTCGATCAGCCACCAGGTCAGCGCCTGGTACACCAGCACCCCGGCACACCACCCCGCCAGCCCGCGCGCCATGCCGCTCAGGTGCCAGGGAAAAAATGCGACCGCCGCGCCGGCAACCGTGCCGTAGAGAAGACGCTGCGGGCCCGTGGTGGTGGAGAGGTGTTTGCGCATGCGGGCACTGTAGCGCCGGGCCCCGGACCGTCGAGAAATTCCTACATGAAGAGCCGCATTCGACGCATTCGGCGCACTGCGGCGCTTTACTAATGTTCTGCGGTTTCAGGGGAGCCCGCCCGAGGCATCACGCAGTGCAGACCGGACAACCGAACGATGCACGCGCCACGCAAGCTGCCCGAGGCCTCTTTTTTCATCTTCCGAAGGATTTTTCGCATGCTGTCGCTTCGCTCCCGTCCATTCGGCCGGACGTGCAGATTCGGCGCCCTTGGCGCGCTCGCCGGTTCCGGTTTTCTCTTTGCGGCGATGCCCGCGCTGGCCGACCCCTCGCCGGCGCTGGACCGCTTCAGTTTCTCGGTGGGCGGCTTCAGCGCCGATCCGAAGCTCAACGCCTCGGTGGCCACGCCCTACGGCACGCTGCAGACCGGCGACATCAAACCAGGCCGCGTGACCATGCCCCGCGTCAGCGCCGACCTGCTGCTCGGCGACAGCCAGGGCATTTCGTTCGACTACTACCAGTACAAGCGCGACTACGGCGGCCAGTTCGGCAACAGCACCTCGCTCGGCCCCTTCGGCACGCTGAGCACTTTCGGCAACGCGAACCTGAACACCAAGCTCGACTTCGCCAAGCTCTCGTACAAGTGGTGGATCGGCTCGGGCAACACCGTGCTCGGCCTGGGCGCCGGCGCAGCCTACTACCGCGCGACGCTCGGCACGTCGGCACTCGCCGCCGTCAACGGCCAGATCGGCACGCTGAACGAGCGCTCGAGCGACAACGCGATCGCACCGCTGCTGGAGATCGGCGTGCGCCATGCCATCACCCCCGACCTGCGCCTCTTCGCCGATGCCTCGGGTGTGTGGAAGAGCAGCGGCCGCTTCCACGGCAACATCTACAACGCGTCGGCGGGCGTCGAGTGGTTCCCGGTGAAGAACGTGGGCGTGGTGGTCTCCTATGGCGTGACCAACATCGACCTGACCCGCGAAAGCGACTTTGCCGACTCGCGGCTCAAGGTGCGCCTGCAAGGCCCCTCGGCGTTCCTGAAGGCGCGCTTCTGACGCGTTTCTGACGCGCGGTGGAGCCGCCCCCCGGCTCGGCGGCAGCCCGGGCGCCCGACCGCGGGGGCAGAATCCCCAGCTTGCGCTTTTTCAGGACCTCCCATGACCGATCTCTCGCACTTCCCCATCACCGGCAAATGGCCGGCACAACACCCCGAGCGCCTGCAGTTGTATTCGCTGCCCACGCCCAACGGCGTGAAGGTGTCGATCATGCTGGAGGAAACCGGCCTGCCCTACGAGCCGCATCTGGTGAGCTTCGAGACGCAGGACCAGATGTCGCCCGAATTCCTGTCGCTCAACCCAAACAACAAGATCCCGGCCATCCTCGACCCTGACGGTCCCGGCGGCAAGCCGCTCGCGCTGTTCGAATCGGGCGCGATCCTGATTTACCTGGCCGAGAAGACCGGCAAGTTCATGCCGCAGGACGCCGCCGGCCGCTACGAAACCATCCAGTGGGTGATGTTCCAGATGGGCGGCATCGGGCCGATGTTCGGCCAGTTGGGCTTCTTCAACAAGTTCGCCGGCAAGGACTACGAAGACAAGCGCCCGCGCGACCGCTATGTCGCCGAATCCAGGCGCCTGTTGGGCGTGCTCGACAAGCGCCTGGCCGACCGCGCCTGGATCATGGGCGACAGCTACACCATCGCCGACGTCGCCACCTTCCCGTGGATCCGCAACCTCGTCGGCTTCTACGAAGCGGGCGAGCTGGTGGGCTTCGATGACTTCAAGAACGTGGCTCGGGCGCTGGAAGCCTTCGTGGCGCGGCCGGCCGTCGTGAAGGGGCTGGGTATTCCGAAGCGGGGCTGATCGTGCTGCGCCGGAGCAAGGGATCGCGCGCGATGTCCTGCTCGCGGAACGGAAAGCGCAGCCAATCCTTCCTTGCATAGCGCGCCACCGGCGCCAGGCCCGGGCCGTTCGTCACCGCGGTTTCGCGCCCGCCGTGTGCCAGCAGCGTGCGCGCCTGCACGCCGTGCCGGTCGAAGTACACCACCTGCAGATAGCTGTTGCCATGCGAACGATCGCCCATGGTGTAGTCGCCCTCGTTGGCGCAGGCCACGGTGAAGTAGCCCTCGGCGTCGCAGCCTCCGAAGAGCGGAACCCGGCGGCCTTCGCTGCGCGCGAAGCGGTGCGCGCTGAGCGGCGCGTCCGGCGCCCAGCCCTTCTGGCGCATGTCCTCGACCGCACCGGCGAGCGCGAGCGCCACGCGCGGGTCTGCCGCATTGACGCCGGGCACCCTCAACGGCATCTGTGCCGAGAAGGTCGTTGAGTAGAACTCCGGCTCCGGAATCTTCTGCAGGCGAGTCCAGAAGGCGTCCCACAGCAGCGCACCACCCTTGTCCTGGGCATCGGCGCGGTTCGACCAGCGGCGAAGCACCTCGCAGGCCTGCTGCACCCCGGGCGCCAGCGCGGCCTCGCCCGGCATGCACGCGCGATCGAGCAAGGGTTGCTTGAACTGGTCCGCGGTGTAGGAGCGGGCTTCGAGCGCCTTGTGCATCATCCGCTGCGCCAAGCCCTTGGCCGAGCTTTCGCCTGCGCTCGCGAGTTCGCCCGCGATGCGGTGCCCCTCTCGTCCGCGCATCGAGAGCGACTGGCCTTCGCCGCCGAGGATGGACGCGAAGCCGGTCAAGGGCTGCGCGGGGTGGGTGAGCCAGTAGCTGTCGTTCATGTTGGCGACATAGTCTTCGCGCAGCGCGCTCGGCAGCTTGTCGACAGACATGCTGCCGGCCTGGCCCGAGGGCTCCCCGGTCTGCCATTCGCAGGCCGAACGGCTGCCGTCGAGCAGCGGCGTGCGCGGATCGATCGCGGCAAAGGCCTTGGACAGCGGCGTCGCGCAGGCTATGCGCAGCTCGTCCGGCACACCGGGCACGGCGCCGATGTCGGCATACCAGACGCGGCCGTCACCGCGCCCGATCGCCGCCGTGTTGACCCAGGGCATGCCCGCCTCCTCTTTCTGGATCGCGATGAATTCGTCGAGCGAACGCGCCCGGTTCCAACGCAGGAAGTTGCGAAAGATGCGCGGGTTGCCCGCGTTGATATCGCGGATGGCGAGTGCCTTGCCGCCGCGCCAGCCGAGCGCCTCATGGCGCGCCGCCAGATCGACCACCGGACCGAAGCGCGTGCTGTAGAGCGTGCGGTGCACCACCTCCGTGGTGCCGTCGGGCCGGCGCACCTGCACCGCCAGCGGCTGCGTCCGCATGGGCTCGGACACGCCGTCGACCAGGTAGCGCGTGGCGTCGGCAGGGTCCAGCGTCAGCTCGAACAGCCCGAAGCGACGCGCGGCGGACACCGTGTGGCTCCAGGCCACGTCGTTGTTGAAGCCGATCATGATCACCGGAATGCCGAGAAAGGACACGCCCGCCACATCCAGCTTGCCCGGCAAGCTCAGGTGCGCCTGATAGAAGCGGTCCGGCCCGCCCCAGTACCAATGCGGGTTGCCGAACAGCACGCCGCCGCGCTCGCCGGTGGCCGCCTGGCCGAAGGCCATCACGTTGCTGCCGATGCCGCGCGCATCGCCCACAGGAATGTCGAGCCTGGACGACAGCGAGAGCGTGTCCGCCGGCGCGGGCGGTGCGGCGGCAGCCGGCCTGGCGTTCACGATTTCGGAGACGAAGTGCGTGTAGCCGCCCGCCAATGCGGCGGCGATCATGCGCCGGTAGACATCGTCGGGTTCGATGGGCCGCACCCATGGCGCGTGGCCGCAGGCATGCCGCACCACACGCGTTGACCGCATTGACGCCACATGGCGGTTGTAGCCCTCTGCATAGCCCGCGATGAGTTCGTTGAGTTCAGCCGGCTGCTCGCGCTTGAATGCCGCGACCGCCTCGGGGCCGGCGAAGGCCCTGAAGAAAAAGTCCAGGTCCAGGTTCAGGGGTTCGCCGAAGGTCGAGCGCGTGGCCGGCTTCTTGTCGGCGCCGAAGTACAGGGAGCGTTCTCCCCGGTAGGTGACGAAGGCATCGGCCAGCGTGCACAGCGCGTCCTCGGCCTGTGCCCGGCCCACGCCCATGCCCACCCCACGCCAGGTGGTGGCCCGCACATGCGGAATGCCGTCGCCGGTGCGGCGTATTTCGATGGAAGCCGTGGGCGATTCGCCGCGGGCCCATGCAGGAGCGGTGCCGGTGAATGCGCCCGCGAGCGCGATGGCCACGATGGCGAAGGAGACAGCGGCAGTGCGGCGACCCCGCGCGCGGGCACCGGGCTTGAGGATTGATTTCATTTGTTCCTTGGACTTGAGCGGTTCGAAAGCCGGCTATTGCAGGTCGGCGCCGCGGCGCCGCGCGTCGTCCAGCGCGGGCCTGACCAGAACGGCGCCCGCCAGCGCCCACAGCGTGAGCGCCTCGTCGAATGCGCGCACATGCCGCGGGTCTTCGGCGAGCCAGTGCACGAGCTGGTCCGCATGGTGGCGCGAAGGTGCGTCATGCAGCTTGCAGAAAAGCGCCCAGGCCGTATCGACGGCAGTCTCTGAGGAAACGGAAGTTCTGTTGGCCATCGTCGACTGCGTTGGATCTGTGCCGGGGTTGGCTTCGTCTCTCGTATTGACGCAGGGCCCGTGCATATGTTCATGCCGGAGGCTTCCGAAGAAGCTGGCGCTCACCCGACACGCGATGCGGGCGGCCTCAACTTCCAGGTTCGCCCCGCGCGAGCACGCCGCTGTCGCCCTGCCATCCGCCGCCCAGCGCGCGGTACAGCGCGACGCGCGCCTGCAGCCGGGCTTGCCGCAGCTGGATGTCCAGGTCCTGCGCGGCATACAGCGCGCGCTGCGCATCGAGCAGCACCAGCAGCGTCTCGGCGCCCGCCCGGTAGCGCAGCTCCGACAGCTGCGCCGCACGGCGGGCCTGCAACAGTTCGTCGGCCTGCGCCGATGCTTGTGCATCGATGCCTGCGATGGCCTGGAGCGCGGTTTCGGCGTCCGCAAAGGCGCCGATGATCGCGGCGCGGTAGGCGGCCAGCAACTCTTCGCGCCGCGCCTCGGCCAGGGCGCGTTCGCCCGCGAGCCGCCCGCCGTCGAAGATGGGCGCCGCCAGGCCGGCGGCGAGGCTGTAGATCGGGTTGTCGAACAGCCCGCCGGCCGCCTGCCCCTGCAGGCCCAGCGATGCGCTGAGCGTGACGCGCGGCAGCAGCGCGGCGCGTGCCGCCTGCACGTTCGCATCGGCCGCGGCCAGCCGCGCCTCGGCCTGCGCGAGGTCGGGGCGACGCACCAGCAGTTGCGATGGAAGGCCCGCCGAAATGCTGGGAATGCGCAGCATGTCGAGCCGTCCCTCCCCCTCCCCCTCCCTCTCTGCCGGCGCAGGCGCGGGCAAGCCGAGCAGCAGGGCCAGCGCGGTTTCTGCATGGCGCGCCTGCTGGCGCAGGCGTGGGAGTTCGCGCACCCGCGCCGCCACCAGGCCGCGCTGCTGGGCCAGCTCCAGCGGCGCGGCCGCCCCGGCGCGGCCGCGCGATTCCACCAGCTGCAAGACCCGCTGCGCGTTCGCGAGGCTGCTGCCAGCAATTGCCGCGCGCTCGCGCAGGCCCTGCAGCTGCAGCCACGACGACGCGACCTCGGCAGTGACGCTCAGCTGCACCGCATCGCGTTCGAAGACGCTGGCACGCAGGCCCTCGCGCGCCTCGCGGTGCAGCGCGGCCTGTCGCCCCCACAGGTCGAGCTCGTAGCGGGCCGCGAAGCCGACGGCGTGCGCATTGCCGTCGACCGACGCATGGCCACCGACGCGGGCCTGGCGGCTGGCATCGACCTGGCCCGTGAGCTCGGGCGAGCGTTGCGCGCCCGCAATGCGCGCCTGCGCCCTGGCGCCGTCGACGCGCGCCAGCGACATCGCCAGGTCCTGGTTGTGCGCCTGCGCCTGAGCGATCAATGCGTCGAGTTCGCTGCTGCCCAGGTGGCGCCACCAGTGCACATCGACAGCGGCGGCGGCATCGGTATCGGATCGCTCGCTTGTCCATGACGAAGGCGGTTGCACCGCATGCGGCGGCAGGGCCGCGGGCGCGGCACAACCGGCGAGAAAAAATGCGCACACCCACGACAGGGGCGACAGGCGCGAGCGGCAAGGTTTTGGGGTCTGCATGGTGCTGCGATGTCTATTGCGATGCCAGCGCCACGACCGGGTCCAGCCGGGCCGCATTCCTCGCGGGCATGAAACCGAAGATCAGGCCGGTCAGCACGGCGCAGCCGAAGGCCCCGACGCTGGCCAGCAGCGGGAAGACCACCGGCACTCCGGCCAGCGTGAGCACCCCGACGATCGCCAGCCCCGCGACCACGCCCACGGTGCCGCCCACCGAGGTCAGCAGCACCGCCTCGGTCAGGAACTGGCGCAGGATGTCGGTCTGCCGCGCACCGGTCGCCATGCGGATGCCGACCTCGCGGGTGCGCTCGCGCACCGTCATCAGCATCACGTTCATCACGCCGATGCCGCCCACCACCAGAGAAATGGTGGCGATCAGGCCGAGCATCAGCGTCATCGCGCGTGCGGTGGCCGACTGCGCGCGGATCGCCTCGATGCGGTTCCACACCTTCACGTCGCGCATGCGGCGCTGCGCGGCCAACAGGGTCTCGATTTCCTCGGCCGTGGCGAGCGCCTGTTCCAGGTGGCGAACCTTCACGCCGATCCAGGTCGGGTTGCGGTGGCCGAAGAGCCGCGCGGCGGCGGCCGAGAACGGCACGATGACGCGGTCATCCTGGTCGGTGCCATCGGCCGTTCCCTTGGCCGCGAGCACCGCGATGACCTGGAACGGCACCTTGTCGACCAGGATGTCCTGCCCGATCGGATCGCTGCCGTCCGCGAACAAGGTCTTGCGCACCGTCTGGCCGATCACGGCCACCTTGGCCGCGGCCGCCTCGTCGGCTTCGTCGAACATCCGGCCCTCGGTGGTCTTCCACCCGAGCACCTCGGCGAAACCGACCGTGGTACCGCCGCCCTCGGACGAATGATCGACGTTGCCCCGGCGCACGACCACCCGGTCCTCGATGTAGGGCGCGACGGCCTCGACCTCCGGCACGCCGCGGATGGTTTCGACATCGTCCAGCGTGAGCGGCGCGGCCGGCGCGCGCACGCTGCCCTCGCGCGCGGCCGCGAACATGGTGCGCACGCCGAAGGTCTCGAACTGCGCAAGCACCTGCTGCTGCGAGCCGCCCCCGACCGCCAGCATCGCGATGACCGAGGCCACGCCGATGACGATGCCCAGCAGCGTCAGCCCGGTGCGAAAGCGGTTGCTCCACATGACGCGCCAGGCCGCGCGCGCCGCCTCGTGCAGGTCCGCGGCCAGCGAGGCATGGGTGTGGCGGCCGGATGCGTTCGACCTGCGCGCGGCCGTGGCGGCGGAGGTGGGCGCATCAGGCACGGGCACGGGCACCCGGCTCTCGCCCGAATCCGCCACGATCTGGCCGTCGCGGATCTCTACGACGCGGCGTGCCTGTGCGGCCACCTGGCGGTCGTGCGTGATCAGGATCACCGTGTGCCCCGCATCCGCCAGTTCGTTCAGCAGCTTCATGACCTCCGCGCCGCTCTGGCTATCGAGCGCGCCGGTGGGCTCGTCGGCCAGGATGATGCGGCCGCCGTTCATGAGGGCGCGGGCGATCGCCACGCGCTGCTGCTGGCCGCCGGACAGCTGGCCGGGCCGGTGGTCCAGCCGCGTGCCCATTGCCAGTCGCTCGAGCAGCGCGGTGGCGCGCACGCGGCGCTCGGCCTCCGGCATGCCCGCGTAGAGCGCCGGAATCTCGACGTTCTCGCGCGCCGATTCGGTCGGCACGAGGTGATAGCCCTGGAAGACGAAGCCGAACGCCTCGCGCCGCAGCCGGGCCATCGCATCGGCGTCGAGGGTGGCGACGTCCTGGCCTTCGAACAGGTAGCGCCCGCCGGTGGGCCGGTCGAGGCAGCCCAGGATGTGCATGAGCGTGGACTTGCCCGATCCCGAGGCGCCGACGATGGCAACGAATTCGCCGGCGTGCAGCCGCAGCGAAATGCCGCGCAGCACCAGCACGGGCGCGGCGCCCGCGGCCTCGCTTTCATCGGCGTGCCCGTAGGCCTTGCGGATGTCCTGCAGCTCGATCAACGGCAAGGGCTGATCGGCTGGATCGACCCGGTCGGCCGGCGCGCCTGTGCTCGGCGTCATGGCTTGGCGGCGCTGCCGGTGACCACACGGTCCCCGACCTGCACGCCGTCGAGCACCTCGGCCTTCACCCGGTTGCGCACGCCGATGCGCACCGGCCGGGTTTCGACGGTGCCGTCGCCGCGCAGCACCCGCACGGCGAAGCGGTCGCCGCTGCCGCCGGCACCGGCCACCGGCACGAGGGCCGCAGCGGGCACCACGGCCGCATCCCTGGTGGCGGCCTCGACGAACGCGACCTGCGCGGTCATCTGCGGCATCAGCGCGCCGTCGGCGTTGTCCACGTCGAACAGCGCCGTGTAGACCACGACCTTGTTGCCCGCCGCCGCCGGCGTGGTGCCGCTCTCGCTGCCGCCGGCCTTGGGTGCCGGCGTCGGCGGCGCGGGCAGCAGCTGGCGCACCGTGCCCTGCCAGCGGCGCCGGTCCGCGCCCAGTGTCGTGAAGTACACGGGCATGCCCGCCTTGACGCGCCGCACATCGGCCTCCGACACCTCGGACCACACGGTCATGGACGACAGGTCGGCAATGCGCAGCACGTTCGGCGTCTGGTAGGTGGCGTTGAGGGTCTGGCCCTCCCGCGCCTCCACCGACACGACCGTGCCGGCCATCGGCGCATAGATGCGCGTGTAGCCCAGGCGCGCCTCGTCGGCCTTCAGCGTGGCCTGGGTCTGCGCGATCTGGGCCTGGAGGTTGTCGATGCGGGCCGCGGCCGAGGCCAGCGCGGCTTCGGCGCTCTGCACGTCTTCTTCGCGCGTTGCGCCGTCGATCGCCATGCGGTGTTGCCGCGCATGCTGCTGGCCGGCCAGGCGGTGCTGGGCGCGCTGCTCCGCCAGCTGCGCGCGCAAGCCGGCCAGCGAAGCACGCCCCGCGTCGACGGTGGCGCGCTGCACGCTGGGGTCGATCTCCACCAGCAGTTGCCCCTTTTCCACCACATCACCGGGCTGCACCTGCAGCCGCAGGATCTGCCCCGACACCTGCGCGCCTACATCGACATAGCGCCGCGGCTGCAGCGTGCCGAGCGCAGTGACGCTGGACTCGATGGTCGCGCGCGACACCGCCACGGTATCGACGGCGGTGGCGGGGCGACCCGCCCAGAGAAGGCTCGCACCGGCAGCGGCCAGAAGAAGAACAAGCAGGAGAGAAACGATTCGGCGCATATCGACGGGACAAGGTACATTCAGGCGGCCCGCGACCGAGGCCCCCGGGGAACGCCTCGCGACGGGAAGAAGGAGGCGCATGAAAAGGCTCATGGAGGCCCGGGGGAGCCCCGCGACGGGGCACGCGTCAGATCTGGACGGCCTGCTGCGCCTGCGCTTCGTCCCGCACCGCGCTGCGCATGCGCGGATGCGCGGCGAGCAAGGCATTGCCGATCTCGCCGGTGCGCACCGAGGTCACCGACAGCAGCGTGTCGCTCAGGCCATGGCTGCTCTCGCAGGCGCCCTGCAGGTAGATGCCCGGGTGGAAATCGGGCGTAGCTTTCAGGCGGTAGCAGCGGTCCACGTCGTAGTCGCCGATGTACGGCGCGAGCGGCGCGAGCAGGTCCTTGTGCTGCTCGCGCGCGTAACCGGTGGCCAGCACCACGGCGTCGTAGCGCACGGTGCTCTCGCGCTGCACGTCGCGGTCCAGCAGCGTGAGGTGGATGCCGTCCTGCGCGGCGCGCACCGCCCGCACCTCGTGCTGGCGCAGCATGCGCAGGCGGTTGCCGCGCGCCACCTTCTGGTCGTAGAAGACCTTGTAGATCTGCTGGATCAGGTCGAGGTCGGCCACCGCGTAGTTGGTCTGCGAGAACTCGTCCAGCAGCGCGGCGCGCACCTCGCGGTCCTGGCTGTACATGTAGTCGGTGAAGTCGGCGTTGAAGACTTCGTTGACGAAGGGACTGTCGTCCGAGGGGCGGATCGAGCGCGCGCGCATGATCAGGTCGACCTGCGGCGCGCTGGCGCGGCCCTGCAGGTCCATGAAGATCTCCGCCGCGCTCTGGCCCGCGCCCACGATGGCGACGCGGCGCGCATGGGGATGCTGCGCGATGTCCTTCAGGTAGCTGCTCGAATGGAACACGCGCGCGTCGTCGCGCAGGGCGCGAAAGCCTTCGGGAATGTTGGGCACGCCGCCGATGCTCACCACCAGGTTGCGCGCAAGGCGCTCCTGCACCCGGCCCTCGGCGGTGCGCGAGCGCACGCGCAGCAGCGACACCTCGCCCGCCTGCTTTTCGGGCAGCACCTCGAACACTTCCTCGCCGTAGCGGCACGCATCCTCGAACTGGCCCGCGGCCCAGCCCAGGTAGTCGTTGAACTCGTGGCGGCTCGGGAAGAAGCTCTTGAGGTTGATGAAGTCCGTCAGGCGCCCCTTCTCGTACAGGTAGTTCACAAAAGTGAAGCGGCTGGTCGGGTTGCGCAGCGTCGCCAGGTCCTTCAGGAACGAGATCTGCATGTGCGCCTGGTCCAGCAGCATGTGCGGATGCCAGGCAAAGCCGGGCTGGCGCTCGATGAAGAGCGCGTCCAGCGGCTTGCTGCCGTGGCGCTTTTCTTCAAGGGCGATGGCCAGCGCGACGTTCGACGGGCCGAAGCCGATTCCGATCAGGTCCTGGATGTGCTGCATGGGATGTCAACTCCTGTGTGTGTTGGATGCGATCGAGACGGCGCGAGCCTTCACGCGGCCAGGCTCGCCGGGGCGCGGGCCCGGTCTTCCGCAATGCGTCCGGCCTTCATGGTGATGACGCGGTCGGCCACGTGGAAGTAGCGGTCGTCGTGCGAGATGACCACGAGCAGGTGCCCCTTGGCGCGCAGCTCGGGCAGCAGCTCGGTGTAGAACAGGTGGCGGAAGGCCGGGTCCTGGTCGGCAGCCCACTCGTCGAACACCAGCACCGGCCGGCCTTCGAGGTAGGCATGCACCAGCGCCAGGCGCTTGCGCTGTCCGGTGGAGAGATCGACGGTGCTGAACGAGCCGTCCTTGATGCTGACCTTGTGGGCGATTTCCAGGCGCTGCAGGTAGGGCAGCGCCGTCTGCGGCAGTCCGTGCGCGCCCTCTTCGCCCTGGCCGTCGCCGGCCAGGTCCTCGAACAGGTAGAAGTCCGAGAACACGGTGGTGAAGAGCTGCCGGTAGTCGTCGCGCGCCTCGGGTGTCACCACGGCGCCGTCGCGCAACACATCCCCCTGCTGCGGCGCGTAGAGGCCGAGCAGAAGCTTGATCAGCGTGGTCTTGCCGGAGCCGTTGTCGCCCACCACGAACACCATCTCGCCGCGGCGCAGCGACAGGTCGATAGGGCCGAGCACGAACGGCTCGCCGCCCTCCGGTGCGTCGAAGGCATAGCGCACGCCGCGCATGCCGATGCCCTCGGCCAACGCCTCCTTGCCGCCGGCGCGCCCAAGGTGCAAGTGCGGTTCGGGGCTGGCGAAGCGCGCCGACAGGTCGGCGATGCGCTGGAAGGCCACCTTGGCGCGGCCCACGCTGGGCAGCGTGCCGGCGATCTGGTCGATCGGCCCCTTCAGGAACAGCATCACCAGTACAAAACCGCTGAGCACCACGGGCTCGGTCGTGCTGAACGCGGCCCATCCCAGAATCAGCGCGATCAGCAGAAAGAACAGGGCCGAGCCGAAAGCGGTGGCGATCACATAGGTGTTGATGGCGCGGCCGTTGACGCTGCGGATCTTGTCGACGATGTGCTCGATCTGGCCGCCGAACATGCGGGTGCGGCGCTCGCGGTGCATGCGCAGCTCCTTGGCGCCCTCGCTGATCTGGCGGTAGGCCTTGTGCAGCTGGTCCTCGTGCTCGCGCGCCTTCCAGAAGCCGACTTCGGCGCGGGTCTGCGCCAGGATCTGGACACCCCCGCCCACAACCAGCGCAATGACCAGCAACCCGAACAGCGGCAGCGACAACCAGGCCAGGTACCCGAGGCAGCCAAGTGCGATGGCCACGGCGATCAGCGTGGAGGACAACACGAAAGCGACGTCACTGATCATGTCCACGTCTTGCGACAGCACGGGCATGAGGCGGTGCGTGCGGTAGCGCTCGAGCGCATCGATGGGCGCCGACAGAATCTTCTGGGCCAGGCTCTTGCGCACCTGTGCCACCAGGCGCTGCCCGACGAAGTTGGTCGACATATCGGAAGCCATTCGGCCGAACAGCGCGACCAGGCACAGCACGATGAAGGTCAGCAACAGGCCGCCGGCCATACCGCCGGGCTGATTCAGAACGACGTTGATGGTGCGCAGCAGGAACACCGTGGCCGCACCGGCGCAGATGCCTGTCGCCAGCGACAGCAGGATCCAGGGAAGAAAGGGTTGGAGCAAGCGCGCTACCTCCGCGCGATTGCCATGGCCGCTCGATGTCATGCAAGAAGTCTTTCCGCCCGTCGGGGCGATTGCGGCAGCGCAACGCCGCCCTTCTCATAGACGGCCCGGCGCGCCCGATGTTCATCGGGCGCTTGAGCGGACCGTGCCGCACAGCCCCGCGTGAACATTCGCAAGCACCGCGGCGTCTTCTGTGCATGCATCCCCGGCCGCACCTTGCCACTCCTTGGAGAGCCGGCCCATGATTCCGTTGCTGGCACCGATCTTCCAGGGCGAGCTGGCGCCCCTGGGCGAAGGGCTGCAATGCTCGGAGCACATTCCTGCCGATGCCTTGCGGGTGTGCGACTTGCTGCCGCCCGGCAGTCCCGCCCTTGCCGAGGTTCTTCGAAGGTACGCACGGTTCAGGGGCTGCGCCGGGCCCGATCTGCGGCCCATCGCTTCGACCTGGAGCCTCGCGTATCTCGGGATGCTTCTGCCGCCCGTGGTGGCTGCAGCCAGCCTGCTGCAACACGTTTTTCCGGTGGCGGCTGCGCAGACCTGGGTGCGCCTCGACGACCACGGCGTGCCCGTCGGTTTCCATGTTCAGACCCTGGGCGAATCGCTGCAGGGTGCCGACACAGCGCAACGCTACGCGCCATTGCTGTGGCAGCACCTGGCGCCACTCCTGGGCACGCTTTCGGAATCGACACGCCTGGCCCCGAAGATTCTCTGGGGCAATGTGGCACGCCATCTCGAATACCTGCTCGACAAGGGCGTGGAGCTGACCGGTGGCGCATCTCATGTGGTTCAGGACCGCGACTGGCTGCTGAACAGTGCCATGTGGTCGGCACCGCCCCGCATCAATCCGCTCCATGGGCGGCAGCTCGAAGTCGTCCGTCTTCACGGCGAACGCCCGGTCCTGCTGAAGCTGCACCGGCAATGTTGCCTGCGCCATCTGCTGCCCGGCGAGGGCTACTGCGGTGCCTGCCCGCTGGCGCCGCGGCCCGCGCCAGGAGGCGACCGGTGAACAGATCGTCGGGTACCGCGTCTTCCTCTGGAGAACCTCCCACGCCACTCCATCCCTCACTACCCATGTCCAACAAGGCCAAACTCGTCTACGTCCTCTCCCTGCGCAACGCCGCCGCCGACAAGGCGGGCCAGCATGTCGACTACAAGGGGCAACCCCGCTACATGAAGTCGCCGCTCGAGTATCTGGCCGAGGCCCTGGATACGACCTCGCTGGGCGATGCCTACTCGCTCGAGGGCATCGTCTACGACGACGACGAGCAGCTGCCCCGGGACCAGGCCGCGCTGGCCGACTACGGTTTTTCGTGCAGCCCCGACAGGCAATGGATCTTCCCGAAGGACCTGCGCGCGCAAGGCCGGCTGCTGCGGGACATGCTGCATGCCGTGCCTTCGTCGTACCGGCGCTTGCCGCTGGCCGATCCCGGGCGCGTCGCCGGCAAAGGCGCCTTCGAGCGCCAGTTGCTCGACAAGCTGTTGACGCTCCAGGCCGACGTGGTCGTGCTCGACGGCCTGCTGGTCATCCTCGATGAACTGGTGCGTCCCGGCAGCCGTTTCCACCGGAAGATCGTCAACATCCACCCCGGCATCACACGCCTCGAATCGCCGTTCCAGCGACGCGGCGCTTACGCAACGCTCGACGCCTTGCACGGCGCCCGCGGCGAGAAGGTGGTCGATTGGCAGACGATGCGCAAAGTGGCGACAAAGCCGGTCGTCAAGACCGGCGCGTCGCTGCACTACGTGGACAACGGCATCGATTCGGGAGAAGTCATCTTCGACGTGCTCGGTACCGACATCAGCCCGGAGGACTCGATCCTCGAATTGCGCTGGAACAACTTCAACCGCAGCCTGTTCCCCGCCATGCATCAAGGCTTGATCCTGCTGGCCCCTCACCTCTGAGCGCACCGGTCTCGTTGTCGTACTGCAACAGAACTGCTTCATTTCCAGAGAATAAGAACCATTCTCATTAAAATGAGCCGCGAATTATCGATAACTCTTTTGGGAGTCTTTTCTTCATGCGTCCTCTTTCATTGCCGCGGCAACGCCTGCTCAACGCTTCGCTCACGGCGGCCTTCGGGACCGCCGTCGCACTCCTGAGTCTTGCAGCCCCGGCCCAGACCGCTCGTGCACCTGAACCGGCCGCGCCAACCAACACGCTGCCGCAGATCACGGTAAGCGGCGAACAACCGGAAACCGCCACCGGTCCGGTGCGTGGATATGTGGCGCGTCGCAGCGCGACAGGCACGAAAACCGACACGCCGCTGATCGAGGTCCCGCAGTCGATCTCGGTCATCGGGCGCGAAGAAATGGATGCGCGCGGCGTCCAGGACATCATGGAAGCCGTGCGCTACACACCCGGTGTCGCGGTCAGCAACTGGGGCTTCGACCCCCGGGGCATCGACTGGATCCTGATGCGCGGCTTCGACGCGACATCGGGCATCGCGGGCTACCGCGACGGCCTCGTCATGCCTGGCTATTCCCTGACCGAGCCCTACGGCCTGGAGCGCGTCGAAGTGCTGCGCGGACCGGCCTCCGTGGTCTTCGGCCAGGGCGATGCCGGCGGCATCATCAACCGCGTGAGCAAGATGCCGAGCAACACGCCCGTTCGCGAGGTCGAGGTGAAGTACGGCAACTTCCAGCGCAAGCAACTGGCCTTCGATTTGGGTGGGGTCGCCAGCGACACCCTGAGCTACCGCCTGATCGGCCTCGGTCTGGACACCAATTCGCAGATGCGCTACGGAGACGGCACGCCGTTCGCAAACAAGCGCACGTACCTGGCCCCGTCGCTGCGCTGGCAGCCCTCGGCCGACACGTCGTTCACGTTGCTCGGCGAATTTCTCGACAACAAGGCCGGCGACGACGTCTTCTATGTCATGGACAACGCGGGCCGCAACACCGGCATCGTCCGCGGCGACCCCAAGTTCAGCCGTATCCGGAACCGCCAGGAATCGTTGGGCTACCTGTTCGAACACCACGTGAACGACAACTGGACGGTGCGCCACAACCTGCGCTACTCCAACGCCCGCGTCGACAAGCACATCCTGCGCGACACCCTGCTGCCGGACAACTACACGCTCGAGCGAAACGCGCGCTCCTTTCCGGAGTGGTACAGCCAGTGGAGCTCGGACGCACAGTTGCAGGGCCGTGTTCGTACCGGGAACGTCGAGCACACGCTGCTGTTCGGCTTCGACGCGACCCGCATCCGCTACACGTCCAAGGAGTTCTCGGGGCCGGCACCCAGCCTGGACCTGCGCAACCCCGTCAACCTCTTGCCGATACAAGAGCCGCTCGTCCCCGAGAGCAACTACACCCAGATCACCCAGCAGCTCGGTTTCTACGCGCAGGACCAGATCAAGATCGACGACCGCTGGGTGCTCACGTTCAGCGGACGCCAGGATCGTGTGAAGTCCGATACCACCGATCGCATCAACAGCACCCGCAAAGGCCAGACCGACAACAAGTTCAGCGGCCGTGCGGGCCTGAGCTACCTGATCGGCAACGGTTGGGCGCCGTATGTCAGCTATGCCACGTCCTTCCTGCCGACCAGCGGCGTCGACCTCAGCGGCAACCCCTTGCAGCCGACGCGCGGCAAGCAGGTCGAAGCCGGCATCAAGTATCAGCCTGAAGGCTCACGCACGTCGTTCACGGCAGCCGTCTTCGACCTGCGCAAGTCGAACGTGGTCACCTACGATCAGGACACCTTTGAGGCCCGTCAGATCGGCCGCATCCGCTCGCGTGGCCTCGAACTCGAAGCCAAGGCCGAACTGGCTCGCGACCTGAACCTCACTGCCTCCTATACCGTGCTCAACATGAAGGTGCTCGAGAGCGCCAACACAAGCGAGCTCGGAAAGATGCCGATCCAGGTTCCCAAGCAATCCGCTTCCCTGTGGCTCGACTACACCCTGAGCAACGGCATCGGGTTCGGCGGCGGCGTGCGCTACATCGGCAGACGCTGGAACAACGTGACCAACACCTCGGCCGAAGGCGGCGTCGCGCTGCTGGACGCGACGGTGCACTACACGACCGGCCCGTGGCGTCTTTCGCTCTCGGCGACCAACCTGGCCAATCGCAAGTACACCGCTTCGCGCGCATACAACAACTACTATCCCGGCAACGAACGGACGGTGGTCGCCTCGGCCAGATACCAGTTCTGATTTTTCACAGTCGGCGCACAAAGCAAAGCGCCCGTTGCCATCTCGGCAACGGGCGCTTTTTCTTTGGCAGCGCCCTGGCGCCGGTCAGGCCCGCAGCGCGGCGACCAGTTCGCGCATCACGGGCTGCTCGAACACGTCGGCGAGGCGCATCTTGCGCACCTGCATCTGCTTTGTACCGGCGTGCGCGTTCCATTGCAGAACGAGACGACCCGCCAGAAGAGAATCCCCCCCCAGTTCGAAGAAATTCCCGTCGTGCAGCATCGACGCAGGAAGGCCGGGATCGCCAGCATCCGCGAGAAGACCTTGCCAGAGCGCGCCCATCGACGCCAGCAGCACGTCCGCCTGTACATCCGTGGGCGCCGCTGGATTGGCGGAACCCGTCGCGAGGGACTTCAACAGCCCGATGCGGGCCGCCGGTATCTCATCCAGCAACGATGCCACCGTCCCGCCCACCCCTTCGTGCAGCACATCCAGCACGACGCACATCCGTTCAGCGAGTGCCGCCATGCCGTCGTCGTCGAACACGTCCCGCGCGTACTCCAGCGTCAGAAGCAGTTCGTCGCCCTTGGTCTCGATGATCAACAGCAAAGGCACCCCGAGAATCCCGCGGTCGGACGATGCGCGAATGCCCAGCCGGGCGCCCGCCCCGCGCGCCACCGCTTCGTCGACCGGATAGTTCTCGAAGATCATCAGCGAGTCGTAGAGCGGCTGTCCGGGCCGGCCCAGCCATCCCTGGATGGCCGGCAGCGACGCATGCTCACGCTGGCGCAGTTCGAGGTTGGCCGACACGATCTGTCTCAACCACGCGCCCACGCCCAGCATGCGCTCGGGGCGCAGCATCAGCGGCAAGCTGTTCATGCACAGGCCCACCACGTCGTCGATGCCCCGCATCTCCAGCGAACGGCCGGACATGGTCACGCCGAAACAGGCGGCCTCGCGACCTGTGCCTTGCATCAGCAGCACACTCCACGCGGCCTGCATCAACGTGTTCATCGTCACCTGTTCGGCCTGCGCCACTGCGCGCAATGCGCGCACTGTGTCAGCGCCGATCCTTGCCTTGATGCTGTTGCATCCGTGGCGCGACCATTGCTGCATCGGCACATCGGACAACAGCGTCGGCGCACGGCCGATGTCCTCGTAGCGGCCGCGCCAATAAGCGACCTCGGCAGGGCCTGCATGGCCGGCGGCGCGCACGGCGCCGACGAAATCCGCATAGGGCTGCAGTGCCGATGCCACGCGCTCGCCCGCATAGAACGCAAACAGTTCGCCCGTCACGCGGGAGCCGCTCCAGCCGTCGAACAGGACGTGATGCCACGTCCACGCCAGGCGATAGGCCCGCTCGTCAACCCGCACCACCGTCCAGCGTGCCAGCGGCGGGCACGCCATGTCGAAGCCGCGCCCGCGCTCGCGCTCGCACAGGGCTTCCCAGGCAGCCTCCAGAGCAGCTTCATCGGCATGAAGGCCGCGCCAGTCGAGCGACTCGATGACCGTTTCCGCCTGGCGAAGGACCACCTGCACCGGCTCCGCATCGGACAGCCAATGGAAGCCGGTCCGCAGCACCGCGTGCCGAGCCACCGTGGCCTGCCAGGCCGCGCGCAGCTTCGCCAGATCGAGGTCCTGCATCTGCACCAGCGTCTGGACGATATCGACCTCGGTGGCCGGCGCGATGGTGCATTCGACCAGCATGCCTTGCTGGCCCGGCGTGAGCGGGTAGATGTTCTCGATCTCCGACGCGGCCACCGGCAGGCGCGACAGCAGCGCGTCCAACGTCGGCATGGGCATGGCCGCCACCAGCGGAAAATCGCTCGGCGTCACGCCCTGCGCCTCTGCAAGACCGCTGGTGCAGTGCGCGACGAGCGCCAGCAGTTCCTGCCTGAAGCCCTCCACCCATTGCCGGACGCTGGCGGTGTCGTGGCGTGCCCGGCTGTACATCACGCGCAAGGCCAGTTCGCCCGCATACACCTGGCCGTTGACCAGGAATTCGTGCCCGAGCGGTGCGCTCGCATTCACCGTCACCCCCATGCCCTCGGCGGCGGGCGCCCATGGGGCCTGTGCATCGAATTCGCCGTCGAACTGCCCCAGGTAGTTGAACACCACCTGAGCCTTGGGCAGCGCCGCCATGCGGGACGCATCGCGCTGGCGCAGCAGGCCGAAGCCCAGTCCCCTGCCCGGAATTCCGCGCAAGCTTTCCTTCACCCGTTTGAGCGCCTCGCCCGGTTCGCCCAGTGGCGCCAGCGCCACCGGATAGGCACTGGTGAACCAGCCCACGGTGCGCGTCAGGTCAATGCCCTCGAACAGGTCTTCGCGCCCGTGGCCTTCAAGATCGACAAGGATGCGCGAGTGCCCGCTCCATGCGCACAGCGCACGGCCGAGCGCCGTCAGGAGAATGTCGTTGACCTGGGTGCGGTAGGCGGCCGGCGCGTCCCTCAGCAAGGCGTCGGTCGCGGCTCGATCCAGCCGCAACTCGACTTCGGCCTGCTCGGCCACGGTGGCTGCGCCGTCCGGCCGGTCGCAAGGCAGTTCGGCCGGCACGCCCGCCATCGATTGCCAATGCGCCAGTTCCGTCTCGCTGGACAGCAGTTGCTCGGCATGGTCCTGCAACGCCAGCGCCCAGTCCTTGTAGCTGCTGGTTTTGTCGGGCAGCGCAATGCCCATGCCCTGCGCGCCGGCTTCGTACGCGGCACCGAGGTCCTCGAGCAGGATTCGCCACGACACGCCGTCGATCGCCAGGTGGTTGATCGCCAGCAGCAGTCGCTGGCTGCCGTCCTCGACCTCGATCGCCAGCGCGCGAAACAGCACTCCGCGCTCGATATCCAGGCTGCGCTGGGCCTCGTCGCACAGCGCTTCGATCTGCACGCCATCCCTGGCCTTGCGCACCCACAGCAACTCCCGAAGCTGGTCCACCGAAGCATCTTCGTAACGCTGGGTCCATTCGCCACCGACACCCGGTGTGAAGCGCAGCCTGAAGGCGTCGTGATGAGCGACCACCGCTTCCAATGCGCGGCGCAGGACTGTCAGGTCGATCCTGCGGCGAGGCTGCAACAGGATCGCCTGATTCCAGTGACTGGGCACAGCCAGGCCCTTGCCCAGAAAGTCGGCCTGGATCGGCAGCAGCGGTACATCGCCCTCGATCCGGCTGGCCGGGCGGCGCGGCGCATCCTCCAGCCGTTCCGCCACCGATGCCAGCTGTGCCACGGTCTGCCGCTCGAACAGTTGCCGGGGTGTGATCCGCCAGCCTGCCTTGCGCATGCGCACCACGATCTGCAAGCTGAGAATGGAATCGCCGCCGAGCTCGAAGAAGTTGTCGTGGCGGCCCACGCGCGCCACGCCCAACACCTCGACCCAGCAGCGCGCCAACGCCGCTTCAACGCTTCCCTCCGCGGCCTCGTAGGCGGCGTCTGTGCCTGCGAGTTCGGGCTCGGGGAGCGCCTTGCGGTCGATCTTGCCGTTGGCGTTCAACGGCAGCTTCCCCATCACCACGATGGCGGCGGGCACCATGTAGTCGGGCAACACCCGGCCCAGCGCGGCCCTGAGCTGCGCAACGTCGATGGCATCGCCGCTGCCGACGTAGCCCACAAGCCGCGTGCCGCCCTGCCCCTCGCGCGCCACGACCACGGTCTCGCGCACGCCGGGCTGGGCCAGCAATTGGGCCTCGACCTCCCCCAGTTCGATCCGCAGGCCCCGGATCTTCACCTGGTGATCGATGCGGCCCAGGTACTCGATCTGCCCTTCCGCACTCCAGCGCACCAGGTCGCCGGTGCGATAGAGGCGCCCGCCCTGCGCGTCGAACGGATCGGCGACGAAGCGTTCGGCCGTCAGGCCCGCGCGGTTCAGGTAGCCCCGCGCCAGGCTGATGCCGCCCAGGTAGAGCTCGCCGGCCACGCCTTGTGGCACCAGGTTCATCCCGGCGTCCAGCACATAAGTCTGCGTCTGCGAGATCGGCCGCCCGATCGGCACCTGGTTCCGCCCGTCGTTGCGACAGGCCCAGTGCGTGACGTGGATCGTTGTCTCGGTCGGCCCGTACAGGTTCTGGAGGCCCGCGCCGCGCAAGCGCTCCAGCGCCTCCTTCTGCGTGGCCGCGGGCATGGCCTCGCCGCCGCAGATGATGTGGCGCAGACGGGTGCTGGCTTCGATGCCGTCATGCGCCAGAAAGGCCTGCAGCATCGAGGGCACGAAATTCAGCGTCGTGATCTGGTGGCGCTGGATCAGTTGCACCAGCCGCTCGGGATCGCGGTGATCGTCCGGCCGGGCCACCACCAGTCGCACGCCCGAGGTGAGCGGCCAGAACATCTCCCACACCGACACATCGAAGCCGAACGGCGCCTTGTGCAGCACCGTGTCGGCCTGCGTGAGATGGTAGGTGTCCTGCATCCACCGCATGCAACTGAACAGCGCGCCATGGCGCACCGCCGCGCCCTTGGGCTTGCCGGTCGAACCCGAGGTGTAGATCACGTAGGCGAGGTTCTCGCCGTGCAGCGGCACGCGCGGGTCATGGCAGGGCTCGCCGCCGACATCGAGCGTATCGATCTCCAGCACCGTCAACGCTTCGCTGCCGGGCACGCGCGAACGGATGCGGCCTTGCGTCAGCAAGAGCGCGACGCCGCTGTCCTCGAGCATGTAGGCCAGCCTCTGTTCGGGGTACTCCGGATCCAGCGGCACGTAGGCGGCGCCCGCCTTCAGGATCGCGAGCAGCCCGACCATCATCTCGACCGAGCGCTCCAGCGCAATGCCGACCTTGGCCTCGGGCCGCACACCCAGCGCGATGAGCCGGTGCGACAGCCTGTTGGCCCGCTCGTTCAGTTCGCTGTAGCTCAACACCTGCTCGTCGAAGAGCAGCGCGGTGGCATCGGGACGGGTTCGCGCCTGAAGCTCGAAGGCACCGATGACGGTCTGCGCCTCGCCGCTCGTACCGAGCGCTTCCACCACGCCGTGCGGGTTCACGCCCCATGTGCGCAACAGCGCTTTCTCGTCGCCGGTCATCGTGTCGAGTTCGGACATGCGCTTCGACGGATGCGCGGCCAGCGCCGTCACCAGCGCGCGCACGGCCTCCTGCATGAAGCCGCAGACACGGCGCGCGCCGATCGTTGCCGTCACCTGCGCGCCGATCTCGAAACTCTCACCCGTATCGTCCACCGACATGGCCAGCGGATAGTTGCTGCGTTCGCGGCTTCCGATCATTTCGACGCCGGCCCATTCGTCGGACGCCTCACTCGTTCGTGGTGCCGCATGACGGCAGTTCAGGAGCGACGTGAACAACGGCGCGCCGCCGGGCATGCCGCTGCAGCGCTGCGCGAGCGAGAGGCTGGCATGTTCGTGATGCAGCAGGCCGCTGAGCATTGCATGGGTCTGACGCAGGCACTCTTCGACCGTCTGCGCGCCCAGCGTCAGACGCAATGGCAAGGTGTTGATGAACAGGCCCAGCGCCGACTCGCCCCCTTGCATGCGGCCAAACAGCACGGTGCCGAAGACGACATCGTCCCTTGCGGAGGCCCGTGCCACCACCAGCCCCCACGCAAGGTGGAACAACGTTGCCGCACTCACGCCATGCCGCTGCACCTGCTCTCGCACCTTTTTTGCGAGAGCCGGCTCCAGCGGCACCCGTACGCTTTCCGCCGTCGAGCCGTCGCCCTGCACGTCGAGCAGGCCGAAGGGCGCCGTGGTTTCCATCACATCGCCGAGCATCTTCCCGAAGAACGCCTCGTGCTCCGCCCGGCTCATGCCGCCCTTGGCCTGCGCCACGAACTGGCGGAAGGGCACGGGCACCGGCAGCTCGTCGCGCCGACCGTGCTGGATGAGCGCGATCTCCTTGACGACCAGCTTCAAGGTGGTGTTGTCGTCCACCAGGTGATGATTGAGCAGCTGCAGCAACCATCGCTGCGTCTCGGGATCGTGCACCGCAACGGCGTGAATCATCGGCGCCCGCCGCACGTCGATGCGATAGCGTTCCGGGGCGGCGTGGTGCGCCAGGCGCTGCGCGGCGCTCCAGTGCGCGGCGCAGCCTTCCGGCGGCGGCGCGCCTTCGTCGAGCCACTGCAGCTGCATCGGTGCGCGCCGGAACACCACCTGCACCGGTTCGGCCAGATCCTCCCAGATCACTGCGGTTCGCAGGATGTCGTGTCTCGCGATCACCTCGTTGAAGCTCTGCACGAAACGCTCGAGCCGCTCGCGGCTGTCAAACCCAAGAACGCTCGATGTGACATACGCGTCGCCCTCCGTTTGCAAGAGATGGTGAAAGAGCATCCCCTCCTGCAAGGGCACCAGCGGATAGATGTCCTGTATGTTGGCCGCCCCGCCAGGCACCGCGGCCTCGATGCGTCGCAGTTGCGGCGCATCGAGTGCCATGAGCGTGATCATTTCGGGGCGAAGGAATGTGCAGCCCTCGGGAATGCCGTTCGGCGGCACGACCACCTCACGCCGCGCCTGCAACTGCTCCTGCTCGACCGCCTGCGCAAAACGCGCGAGCTGCGGCCACTGGAACAGCGTGCGCACCTGCACCGCCCAGCCGTGCGCGCGGATACGCTCCAGCAGGCCGAGCGCCATCAGCGAATGGCCGCCGAGCTCGAAGAAGTTGTCGTTGCGCCCCACGCGTTCGACGCCCAGCACCTGCGCCCAGATGGCGGCCAGCACTTGCTCCGTCTCGCCCTGCGGTGCCTCGTAGGCAGTGCTCGCGGCGAACGCAGGTTCGGGCAGGGCCTTGCGGTCGACCTTGCCGTTGGCGTTCAGCGGCAGCGCCTCGAGCGCCACGATGACGCCGGGCACCATGTAGTCGGGCAATTGCAGGCCGAGCCGCTCGCGCAGCCGGGCCGGGTCCAGCGCCTGCCCGGCCTTGGCCGACACGTAGCCGGCCAGCCAAGTGCCGCCGGGGCCGTCCCTGGCGAGCACCACCGCTTCGCGCACCTCGGGCTGCATGAGCAGCTGCGCCTCGATCTCGCCGAGCTCGATGCGGAAGCCCCGCACCTTCACCTGGTGGTCGATGCGGCCCAGGTATTCGAGCTCGCCGTCCTCGTTCCATCGCGCCAGGTCGCCCGTGCGGTAGAGCCGGCCGCCACCCGCGCCCGCCCCGGCGTCGAACGGGTCGGCGATGAAGCGCTCGGCGCTCAGGCCGGGCCGCCCCAGGTAGCCGCGCGCCAGGCCTTCGCCCGCCACATACAGCTCGCCGGGCACGCCGATGGGCGCCGCGTTCAGCTCGCCGTCCAGCACGCGCAGGCCCAGGTCGGGAATCGGCACGCCGATGGGGCTGCGCCCGGCGCCGAGGTCGCGCCGGGTGATCGGCCGGTAGGTCACGTGGACCGTCGTTTCCGTGATGCCATACATGTTGACCAGCCGCGGCGATGCGTCCCCGAAGCGGTCCATCCACGAACGCAGCGTCTCGGGCTCCAGCGCCTCGCCGCCGAAGATCACGCAGCGCAGCGCCAGGCTCTCGTCCGCCAACGCGGGCAGCCGCGTGAGCTGCCCGAAGGCCGAGGGCGTCTGGTTCAGCACCGTCACGCGTTCGCGCGCGAGCAGCGACAGAAAGTCTTCCGGCGACCGGCTCACCCAGTAAGGCACCACCACCAGCTTGCCGCCGGTGCACAGCGCGCCGAAGATTTCCCACACCGAGAAGTCGAAGGCGCAGGAGTGGAACAGCGTCCACACATCGTCCGGCCCGAAGCCGAACCATGGGTCGGTGGCCGCGAGCAGCCGCGCCACGTTGCGGTGGCACAGCTGCGCGCCCTTGGGCCGCCCCGTGGAGCCCGAGGTGTAGATCACATAGGCCAGGTTCTCCGGGCCCACTTCGACGCGCGGATCGTGCGCGGGCTCGCCCGACAGGTCGATCGTGTCGAGTTCGAGCACCGCCATGCTGCCGGGCGCCGGAATCTTCTCGCGCACCGCATGCTGCGTGAGCAGCAGCGCGATGCCGGCGTCTTCGATCATGTAGGCCAGGCGCTCGCGCGGATAGTCCGGGTCCAGCGGCAGGTAGGCCGCGCCGGCTTTCAGGATGGCGAGCAGTCCGACCACCGTATCGGCCGAGCGCTCCACCGCGATGCCGATCAGCGTCTCGGGCTTCACGCTCCGCGCCAGCAGGTGGTGCGCGAGGCGGTTGGCGCGCGCGTTCAGTTCGCCATAGCTCAGTACCTGGTCGCCGGAGGCCAGCGCCGCCGCATCGGGCCGGGCTGCCGCGTGCCGCTCGAAGAGCCGATGGATCGGCTCCACAGGATGGTGATGGTCGCGTCGGCGCGCATCGCCCTCCCATTGCGCAAGGCGCTGCCGGTCGGCGGCATCGGTGAGCGCAAAGCTCCCGCTGGCGCGCCCGGCATCGGCCGCCATGTGCCGCAGCACCTCCAGGTAGGCGCCGGTCATCCGCTCGACAGTGGCCCGGTCGTACAGCGCAGTGTTGTATTCGAGCCGGCCGCGCACCTGCGCGCCGGTGATGGTGAGGTCCAGCGAGAGCTCGAACTTCGCGCTGCGGTGCGGCGCGGGCAACTGCTCGACCTGCAGGCCCTCGAAGCCGGGCCCCGCGGCGCCGTCTTCCATCTGCAGGCCGAACATGACCTGGAACAGCGGCGTGCGGCCCGGCTCGCGCCGGTCGGTGCGGCTCGCGAGCAGCACGTCGAAGGGCAGATCCGCATGGTCCAGCGCGGCCAGCACATCGGTGCGCACCTGCCGGCAGACCTCGCGCAGCGACATCCGCGGGCTGAGCCGCGCGCGGAACACCTGCGTGGTGACGAAGAAGCCCAGCAGCCCGTGCAGCTCCTCGCGATGCCGGCCCGCCGACGGCACGCCCACCGCAAAGTCGTACTGCCCGCTGTAGCGCGCGAGCAGCACCTGCCATGCGGCGAACAGCACCACGAAAGGCGTACTGCGCTCGGTGCGGCAGAGCTTCAGCAGCGCATCGGCGAGTGGCGCGTCGAGCGCGAAGTGAGTCAGCGCGCCGTCGAAGCCCAGCTGTTCGGGCCGGGCATGGTCGGTCGGCAGGTCGAGCGCCGGCACTTCGGCGCCCAGGTGCGCGTTCCAGTGGTCCAGGTCGCGCTGCATCGCGCCGGCGGCTTCGCGCTCGCGCTGCCAGCGCGCGTAGTCCGCGTACTGCAGCGGCAGCGCCGGCAGGCGCACAGGACCGGGTTCGCGCCGTGCGGCGGCGTAGGCGTCGGCCAGGTCCTTGGCCAGGATCGGGTTCGACCACGCATCGGAGACGATGTGATGCAGGCAGATGGCGAGCACATGTTCCGCTTCCCCGAGCCGGACCAGCCGTGCCACGAGCGCGGGCGCCGTGCCCAGGTCGAACACGTGCGAGACGGTGCGGCGCACCGCTTCGTCGAGTTTTTCTTCGCGCAACGCGGGCGTTTCGCCCCGCAGGTCGATGCGCTCGATGCCGAAAGCGGCCTCCTCCTGCACCATCTGCAGCGCCGCGCCGTCGCGGTTGAAGAAGCGGGTACGCAGCACCGCATGGCGCGCAGCCAGCGCCTGGAACCCGCGCTCCAGCGCGTCGGCGTCCAGCGGGCCCTTCAGGCGGAACACGCGCGGCAGGTTGTAGGCCGTGAGCTGCGGCTCCAGGTTCTGCAGGAACCAGAGTTGCTGCTGCGCGAAGGACATCGCCACCGCCTCGCCGGGCAGCGTGCAGACGGCAATCGCTTCAGTGGCCGCTTGCGCTTCCCGTTGCGCCGCCATCTTCGGCAGCTTCGTCATCTCGTTCATCAGGCTTTTCCGTTCAAGAAGTTGTGGCCTCGGCGGCAAGGCGCCAGGCATCGGCGAGCTGTTCCGTCTCTGCGGGGTCGGTGCTCGCGGCGCGCACGGCGCGCGCCAGGGTCGAGACGCTCGGGTGGTCGAACACCAGCCCCGGCGCGATCTCCACACGCAGCAGCCGGCGGATGCGCGCGGCCAGCTTGATCACCAGCAGCGAATGCGCGCCGAGCTCGAAGAAGTCGTCGTCCACGCCGACGGCGCTGCGCCCGAGCAGATCCGCCATGCCCGCGGCCAGGAGATGCTCCAGCGCATCGCGCGGGGCCTGGGCCGCTTCATCGGGTGCAGGCACGGTCGATGCGGCTGCGGATGCCAGCGCCAGGCGGTCGACCTTGCCGTTCGCCAGCCGCGGAAAACCCGCCGTTTCGACGCAGCGCGCCGGCACCATGTGGGCGGGCAACAGCGCGGCCAGCCGCTCCCGCAGCCCAGCCGCATCGCCGATCACGAAAGCCAGCAGCTCCACGCCGCCGGCGGGAACGGCCACGGGCAGCACCACCGCCTGGCGCACGCCCTCCTGCGCCAGCAGCACGGCTTCGATCTCGCCCGGCTCCACGCGAAAGCCCCGCACCTTCAGCTGATGGTCCGCGCGCCCCGCGATGCGCACCGAACCGTCGGGCAGCACGCACGCCAGGTCACCGGTGCGGTAGAGCCGCTCGCCCGGCTGGAAGGGATCCTCTACAAAGGCCTCCGGCGCCACGCCGCCGAGGTATCCGCGGCACAGCTGCGCGCCGCCGATGAAGAGCTCGCCCAGCGCGCCGGTGGGCGCCAGCCGCAAGGCGTGGTCGAGCACGCGCACGCGGTTGTTGGCCAGCACCTGCGACAGCGGCAGCAGGTCGGGGAAGGCCGCGCCGGCATCGAGCCGGTGCACCATGACGCCGACCGTGGCCTCGGTCGGCCCGTAGTGGTTGTAGACCGTGCAATCGGGCGCCACGCGCGCGATGCGTTGCAGCAGCGAGCGCGATGCCGCTTCGCCGCCGAGCACCAGCAGGCGCGGCAGCACCGGCGCCTCGGCTTCGAGCAGGGCCTCGAGGTGCGAGGGCACGATCTTGAGCGCATCGATGCGGCGCCCGGCCATGAAGCGGGTGAATCCAGCGGCATCGTTCGTTGCGTCGGCCCCGGCAACCACCAGGCATGCGCCGTTGAAGAAGGCGCCGAACAGCGCCGTGTTGCCCAGGTCGGCCGCCACGGTGCTGGTCAGCGCCCAGCGGCGGAAACGACGCAGCTGCATCGCCTCGGACACGGCGGCCACGTAATTGAGCAGCTGCGCCTGCGCAATCACCACGCCCTTGGGGCGGCCGGTGGAGCCGGAGGTGTAGAGCACATAGGCCAGGTCTTGCGGACCGGAGGGCACGCCGGGCGCCGAGGCGTCGAAGGCCGACAGGTCGATGCCGCCGATGCAGTCCACACGCCATGCGGACACGGAGGCGCCCTGCACGGGTTCGGCCTGCAACAGCAGGGCGGGCTGCGCATCGGCCAGCACCGCGGCGCGGCGCGCCGCCGGCCATTCGGGTTCGAGCGGCAGGTAGCCCGCGCCAGCGCGCCAGGCGGCGAGCATCGCGACCAGCAGGGCCAGTGAACGCGGCAGCGCGAGCGCGACCAGCGCGCCGCGCTGCACGCCCTGCGCCTGCATCCAGCGCGCCATTCGGTTGATGCGCGCATCGAGTTCTGCATAGCTCAGGCACTGGTCGCCGTCTTCGATGGCGGGCGCGTCGGGCGTCGTGCGCGCCCAGTGCGCGATGCGCTCGGCAAGGCCCTGCGTGCCAACGTCCAGCGGCGCGCCGTTCAGCGCGAGCAGGGCCTTGCGTTCGTCCGCGTCGATCAGCGCCAGGTCCTGCATCGGCGTTGCGGGGTTGTCGGCGACGGCCTCCAGCAGGCAGAGCAGCTGCTGCATCAGCCGCTCCAGCGCGGGCTGCGCATGGCGGCCTTCGTCGGCATGCAGCGTGAGCACCGCGCGCTGCGCCGACCATTCGGCCTCCAGCGCGAGCTCGAAGCAGCGCAGCGGCCCCGGGCGCTGCGTCACCTGCCACGACGGGTGCAGCGCATCGGGCGCGCGCAGCGCGAAGCCGGTGGCCAGATGCGCCGCATCGGCGGCCCCATCGAGCGTCCAGTACTCCTGCGACGCCACATGCGCACGGGCTTGCGAAGTGAATCGCGCCAACCAGTCGGCAAACGGCTCCTCGGCGCCGATCTCCACGCGCACCGGCAGCACCTTCTCGTACACGCCGATCGCGCCCTGCATCACCTCGTAGTCGCGCCGGCAGTCGTGCTGCCAACCTCCGGCGAAGCGGGCGAAACCCGTCAGCCGCGCGAGCAACGCCCACCACGCGGCCTGCAGCAGATCGGCGGCCTCCGCGCCGTGCGACAGGGCCAGCGCGCCGAGGCGCTCGATCAGCCGCGCATCGAGCTCGCGCGTGGCGATGTGCCGCGACGTTGGCGGCAAGGGCGCCGATGCCGCGGCCTGCCGCGATGCGAGGCGCGGCGCGGCCAGCGCTTCGGTGTCCGCCATGTAGCCGGCCCAGTAGGCCCGCCCCTGCACGGCATCTTCTTCGTCGTCTTGCGCGAGCGAATCCCGCCATGCGGCGAACTGCGTGTACTGGAACGGCTCGGTGGCTTCCACGGCCGCCCCCCGGACGCTTTCGCCGATGCGGGCCAGCAAGGTCGCCAGGCTGGCCGCGTCGGCCGCCAGCGGGTGGGCATGGAGCGTCAGCCGATGGCGCGATGCATCGATGCGCGCCAGCCCCATGCGCACCATGCCGCCGTCGCCCGGCTGCATCGGCGCATCGGCCTGCTGGTGGCTGGACGGCAGCGTGGCGCGGGGCTGCTGGCGCCACCCCGAAGGCTCCGGCGCCTCGCGCACGGCCAGGCGCAGCGACTCGTGCGCCTGCAACACCTCGGCCGCGAAACCGTGCAGGCGCGCCTCGTCCAGCGCGCCGTCGATGTCCACCGCCATCGCGAGCGGCTGCATCGCGGCGCCGCCGTGCATCGCGAGCACGGCGCGCTGCTCGGGGCTGAGCGGCAGCGCCGCCTCGAAATTCTCGAACCGGTCTTCCATGGTCATTCGCTCCCCGCGGTTTCGGCGGCCAGAAGCGCCGAGCGCTCGAACATCGCGCCCATGGCCACGACGATCTTGCGCGGGCCTTCGTAGGGATCGCGCGCGTGCGCGGCGAGCATGTTGTCGAGCATCACCACGTCGCCCCGGCGCCAGTCGAAGCGCACGGCGCAGGCCTCGTAGGTGCGGCCCACCACGGCCATGGTCTCGTCGTCGATGGGCGTGCCGTCGCCGTAGCAGACATGGCGCGGCATGCGGTCGGCGCCGACGAGCGCGAGCAGGTCCTCGCGCACGTCGGGCTCCAGGCACGCCGGATGGTGCAGCTGCACCTGGTTGAAGAACACCCGCTCGCCGGTGAGCGGATGCCGCATCACCGCGGGGCAGTGGGTGCGCGTCTGCAGCGTGTCCTCGTCGAGCCAGCGCCATTCGATGCCGCCCGCGGCCAGGCGCGCCTCGACCTCGTCGCGCCGGTCGGTCTTGAAGAAATCGCGCCAGCTCACGTCCAGGTGCGGCGTGAAGGTGCGCACATAAGTCAGCGCCTTGCGCTCGAAGGCCTCGACGATGTCCGCCGGCAGGCGCCTGAGCATCTCGCGGCAATCGACGATGGGCGTCGCGCCGCCCACAGGCGAAGGCAGCTCGCAGTAGAACCACTGCTTGCGCGGCCAGCGCTCCATGTGCGAACTCTCGTTGTGATACAGGATCATCTGCTTCTCGGGGTACGGCGTGGAGCGGTAGGTGCGGCGTCCGCCCTCCTTCTTGGGCAGGTCGCCGTAGCTGCCGTAGAGCTCGGGCTCGACGTTCTCGGCGAAGGCCTCGAAGTCCTGCGGCGTCGCGAGACCGAAGTTGCGGAACAGCAGCCCGCCATGGCGTGCGAGCGCTTCGTCGACGAAGCCGCGGTGCCCGCGCACCCAGGCCACGGCGTCGAAGCCGTGGCCGGTGGCCTCGATGACCAGCGGGAACTCGCGCCCCTCGGCCAGGAACGAGGTCTTGACCGGCGACGCAGAAGGCACGGTGGCGGACGGCGCCCTGGCTGCGAACTTCTTGAGCTTGTCCAGCTTTCCGAGCTGGGGCGACGGCATCGGATTCATGGGGAATTCCTTGCGAACAGGTGTTGAAAAGAGTTGTTCGACGCGCGCGTCGGGGGTGATCACCAGCTGCCGCAGCAGCGCGCACCATTCGGCGGCCCAACGCCGGATCGACTCGGCACGGTAGAGGCCGGTGTCGTAGACCCACTCGGCAGTCCACTCGGCCGCCCGATCGGACGAGCCTTCGTGCACGAAGACCGCAATGTCGAACTTCGAATGCCGCACGCGCTGCGGCACGACGTCGATGCGCAGGCCCGGGATCTCGAAGTGCCCGGCCGGCGTGTTCTGCATGACGAACAGCATCCGCACCGGCGTGCCCTGCGAGCGCGGAATGCCGGCAAGGTCGAGGATGCGGTCGAAGGGCACGCTGCCGTGCGCCAGCGCCGATTGCGTGGTCGCATGCACCTGCGCCAGCCAGTCGGTGAAGCGGGCCGAAGCGTTGCCGCGCGAGCGCAGCGGCACCACGTTAACGAAGAAGCCCATGAGCTTCTCGAGCTCGGGGTGGTCGCGCCCGGCGACGTCGGTGCCGATGACGAGGTCGGCTGTGCCCGCTTCGCGGTGCACCAGCGCGAGGAAGGCCGCGAGCATCACGGTGAAGCGCGAGGTCTTCTTGGCGTGCGCCAGCAGGGTGAGCGCCTCCACCAGCGCGCCTTCGAGCGGCACGCGCAGGCTGTCGCCCGCGTGCGCGGCGGCTGCCGTGGGCTTGCCGTCCGCCGGCAGGCGCGAAGCCTTGGGGGCGTCGTGCAGGTAGCGCCGCCAGAACGCCGCGTCCCGCGCGCGGGTGGCTTCGAGCATGCGGGCGTGCCACACGGCGTAGTCCGCGTACTGCACGCGCAGCGGCGGCAGCCTGGACGGCAGGTCGGCGCGCAGCGCCTCATAGGCGGCCACGAACTCGTTCGCGAAGATCGCGCCAGACCATCCGTCGAACGCGATGTGGTGCACGCACAGCAGCAGCGCATGGCGGCCCGGTCCGAGGTGCAGCAGCGCGGCACGCAGCGGCGCGGCCGAAGCAAGGTCGAAAGGCTCCGCCGCCATCGCGTCCAGCGCGGCGCCGATGCGCTCGGCTTCCGCTTCGGGTGCCACCGGCGACAGGTCGGTCCACGGCAGTTCGAAGGCGGCCACCGGCGCGATGGCCGCGACCGGCTCGCCGTCATCGCCGTCGTCGTGAAAGGGATAGGCCATGCGCAGCACCTCGTGCCGCGCCACCAGCGTCTCGAGCGCGCGCCGCAGCACCGCCGCATCGAGCGGGCCCTCGAAACGAAGCGCGGTCGCCATGTTGTAGGCGGTGCGTCCGGCGGCATCGGCCAGGCGGTCGACGAGCCAGAGACGATGCTGCGTCGGCGAAAGACTCATGCGGGCGCCGCGCGCCACCGGCACCAGCGAAGGCATGGAGGTACCCGCCCCCATGGCCCCGGCGACGGTTGGCGTGTGCCGCGCGGCCATGTCGCGCAACACCGGATGCTCGAACACCTCGCGCAGCGGCAGCTGCAGCCCCGAAACCGCGCGCAGGCGCGAGACGAGCTGCGCGGCCATCAACGAATGCCCGCCCAGCTCGAAGAAGTGCGCCTGGCGCCCCACCTCCCCCGCACCCATGCCCAGCAACTCGGCCCAGACGCGCGCCAGCGTCTCTTCCATCGCGCCGCTCGGCGGCTCGTGGGTGCCGGCGTCCGCGGCCTGTATCGGCGGCAGCGCCTTGCGGTCGATCTTTCCGTTGGCGTTGAGCGGCAGGCCCGGCAGCGCCATCAGGAGAGACGGCAGCATGTAGTCGGGCAGCGTGCGGCCCAGCCACTCGCGCAGCGCCGCGGCGTCCACGGCAGGCCCCGCGTGCAGCGAGACATAGGCCGCGAGCCGCGCGCCGCCGGGTGCCTGCTGCGTCACCACCACCGCCTCGCGCACCTGCGGATGGGCCAGCAGTTGCGCCTCGATCTCGCCGAGCTCGATGCGAAAGCCGCGAATCTTCACCTGGTGGTCCAGGCGCCCGAGGTAGTCGAGCTGGCCCTGGCTGTTCCACCGCACGAGGTCGCCGGTGCGATAGAGGCGGCCGCCGTTCGCATCCAGCGGGTCGGCCACGAAGCGTTCGGAGGTGAGCCCCGGTCGCTTCGCATAGCCGCGCGCAAGCCCGACGCCGCCCAGGTACAGCTCGCCCGCCACGCCAGGGGGCACGAGGTTCAGCGAGGCGTCCAGCACATGGGTCCGGATGCCGGACACGGGCCGACCGATCGCGACCTGATTGCGCCCGTCGTCGCGGCAGGTCCAGTGGGTGACGTCGATGGCCGCTTCGGTCGGTCCGTAGAGGTTGAAGAGCCCGGCCTTCGGCAGCCGCCGGAGCACCTCGTTCCGCGCCTCGGCGGGCAGGGCCTCGCCGCTGCAGACGATCCGCCTGAGGCTGGTGCAGGCCTGCACGTCGGGCTGCGTCAGGAAGGCCTGCAGCATCGACGGCACGAAGTGCAGCGTGCTCACGCCGTGACGCTGGATCAGCTCGACCAGGCGGGCCGGATCCCGGTGATCGCCCGGCGCGGCCACCGCGAGCCGGGCGCCGTACATCAACGGCCAGAAGAACTCCCACACCGACACGTCGAAGCTGAACGGCGTCTTCTGCAGCACCGTGTCGCCGGGCGCAAGGCCGTAGGCCTCCTGCATCCATGCGAGCCGGTTGTGCAGCGCGCGGTGCCGGTTGGCCGCGCCCTTGGGCTTGCCGGTCGAGCCCGAGGTGTAGATGACGTAGGCGAGGTTCTCCGCGTCCAGCGCAACGGCCGGATCGCTGTCGTCGGCCGCGTCCTTGCCGTCGATCTCGTCGGCGCCGTCGGCGTCGATGAGCAGCACCGGAACGCCGATGTCCGCAGGCAGCCGCTCCTGCAGGCGGCGCTGCGTGAGCACCAGCGCGAGCCCGCTGTCCTGCACCATGTAGGCGATGCGATCGGCCGGGTGCTCCGGGTCCAGCGGCACGTAGGCGCCGCCGGCCTTCATCACCGCGAGCAACGCGATCACCATTTCGATGCTGCGCTCCAGCGCGACACCCACGAGGTGCTCGGGCCGCACCCCGCGCGCGATGAGCCGGTGCGCGAGCCGATTGGCGCGGCGCTCCAGTTCGGCATAGCTGAGTGTCCGGTCGCCGAAGACCAGCGCCTCGGCGTCCGGGTGCGCGGCCGCCCATCGGGCGATGACCTGGTGCACGGGTTCCGCGTCGCCGTGGCCGCGTGCGTTGACGCCCCATGCCGCGAGCTGCGCATGCTCTTCGCCGGCCAGCAGCGCGAGCGCGCCCAGCGCCTGCCGCGGATCGTCCGCCAGCGTCTGCAGCACGCGGTGGTAATGGCCAGCGAGCCGTGCGATGGTGGCCGGCTCGAACAGCTCGGCGGCATAGCGGAACGCGGCGCGGATGCTGCCGTCCGCGCGCTCGATGGTCTCCAGCGTCAGCTCGAAGGGCGCGGCGCGCTCCTCCAGGTCGATGCGCCGCACGCTCAGCCGCGGCCAGCCGCGCAGCGGGCGGTCGCCTTCGCCGAGGTGGTTGAACATGACCTGGAACAGCGGCGCACCCGCACCGTTGCGGTCGGCGCCGTCGGTGCGCAGTGCCTGCACCAGCCGTTCGTAGGGCAGCTCCTGGTTTGCCTGCGCCTCGAAGGCGGTGTCCCGCACCTGCGCGAGCAGTTCGGCCAGGGGCATGCGCGGGTTCATGCGCGCGTCCATCACCACGGTGTTGATGAAGGCGCCCACCACGCCGGCGGTTTCCGGGCGGCTGCGCCCCGCGACCGGCACGCCGACGCGTATTTCCTCCTGCCCTGTGTAGCGGAAGAGCACCGCATGCAACGCCGCGAGCAGCACCATGAACAGGGTGCCGCCCTGCGCGCGGGCCTGCCGCTTGAGTTCGCTCGCCAGCGGCGCCGGCACGTCGAGCGCGTGCTGCACGGCCCTGTAGCCGGCGTGGGCCGCGCGCGGCCTGTCGGTGGCGAGGTCGAGCACCGGTTGGCTGCCGCCGAGGCGTTGGCGCCAGTACGCGAGTTGCCGCCCGCCCTCTTCGCTCTCGAGCCAATGGTGCTGCCAGCGGACGAAATCGACATAGCGGATCTCGGGCGCGGGACCTGCGGCCGCCGCGGCGCCGTCCACGCGCTGCGCGTAGCGCTGCGCCAGTTCGTCGAGGATGAGTTCGACGGTCCAGGCATCGGAGACGATGTGGTGCAGCATCAGCAGCAGCTGGTGCTCGTCTTGCGCCATCTTCAGCAGTGCGCCGCGCAGCAGCGGGCCGTTCGCAAGATCGAAGGGCGTGCGGCAGACCTGCAGCACCGCTTCGCGGTGGCGCGATGCGCGGGCGGCGGCATCGAGGGTGCTGAGGTCGGCAAAAGGAATGTCGATGCGGGCGGCCGGGTCGATGCGCTGCTCCGGCAGTCCTTCGGGCCCTGCGCCGAACACGGTGCGCAAGCTGTCGTGCCGCAGCACCAGCTCCTCGATGGCCTCCTGGAGCGCAGCGACGTCCAGCGGCCCGGAGAAGCCCAGGCCGCCACCGACGTGATAGGCCGTGTTGCCGGCATCCAGCTGCCACAGGAACCACTGTCCCTGCTGCATGAAGGAGACGGGCGCGGCGGCGCCGTCGTCGGTGCTCCGGGTGATCGCCTCGCGAGATGAACGCGGCGGCGCGGCGCCTGCCTCGCCCTGGTCCGCGCCGTCGCGCCGCAACCGGCGCTGCAGCAGGCTCAATTGCGCCGGCGTCAGTTTCGCGCGGCGCGCGGTGATGTCGTTGCTGTCGTTGCTTTGGCTCATGATGAAAGCCCCGCAGTGGTGCGACCGGGCCGGGCGCCGTCGTCCTCCCCGTCGCCGGTTCCGGCGGCCTCTATGTCCTCGATCAGGCGCAGCTCGACCAGCGAAGCCAGTCCGGCGACGGTCGGGGCCTTGAAGAAAGCCGCGGGCGCGAGGTCCACGCCGTAGGCCCTGCGCACCTTCGACAGCAAACGGATGGCGAGCAGCGAGTCGCCGCCCAGCTCGAACAGGTTGTCGTGCGCGCCCACGGGGGCGATGCCCAGCGCCTCGATCCAGAGTTCGGCCAGGCCTTCCTCGAGGTCGCCTTCGGGTGCGACGAACGCGGTCTGCATGACCGGGCGCGGATGGCCCGCCCGTGCCGGGGTCGATGACGCTTCGGGCGCGTCGTCCGCCGCATCGAGCAGGCTGCGAAGCGGCCGCAGGCGCGGCGCGAGCGGCGACGCGGACACCACGGTCTGCGGCAGGTCCGGTCCGTTGACGATGCGCTCGAAGGCCAGCACGCCGGTGCGCTCGTCCAGTCCCATGCCTTCGGGCAGGTCCTTGCCCGCCGCGGCGCCCACATCGCGCCAGGCGTCCCAGTTGACCGAGAACACCGGCAGCGCCGAAGTGCGCCGGTGCGCGCTGGCCAGCGCATCGAGGTAGTCGTTGGCCGCGGCGTAGTCGCTCAGGCCGAGGCCGCCGAGCAAGGTCGCGATCGAAGAGCAGAAGAGCACGAAGTCCAGCGGCTCCGCGGCCACCGCATCGAGCAGCGCGCGCGTGCCCGCGATCTTGGGCGCAAAGGCGGCTTCGACCTGCGCCTGCGTGCGCTGCGACACCATGCCGTGATCGGGCTCGATGACGGCATGGACGACGCCGTTCACCGCGCCGAAGCGCGCATGCACGGCCGCCAGTGCGCCGCGCAGTTGGGCGGGGTCGGTCACGTCGGCGGCCACGGTGAGCACCTCGATGCCGTCGGCCTCCAGTTCGATGAGTTGCCGGAGCCTGCGGCGCAGTGCCGCGGGCCGTTCGGCTGTTTCGGGCGCTTCTTCGATAAGGCGCGCCCACTCGCCGCGCTCGGGCACGGGCGTGCGCCCCAGCAGCACCAGCCTGGCCTGCCATGTCTTGCCGAGGTGGCGGGCGAGCGCCATGCCCACGCCGCCCAGGCCGCCGGTGATGAGGTACACGCCGCCCTTGCGCAGCCGCTGCACGCCGGGCGTGCCGGCCGCCAGCGGCTCGCAGGTCCGCGTCCAGCGGTGCGGGCCACGGTAGGCAACGACGGGCTCGTCATGCGAGGCCGCCGCTTCCTGGACGACGCAGCGCGCGAGATCGCTCTCGGCGGCGCTCTCGGGGGCGGGCAGGACCACGTCCAAGATGCGGCAGGCGATCGACGGCGATTCCTGTCCCAGCACCTTGGCCAGGCCGCGCAGGGTTGCCTTTTCGGGCGACAAGGTCTCGGTGCCGCAGACATCTTCGATACCGTCGGTGACCACGGTCAATGCCAGCGGCGCGCGCTGCGAGCGATCGGCGGGGTCCAGCGCCTGGGCCAGCGCGAGCAGGCTGAAGTAGCCTGCGGCCAGGCCTTCGGCAGGCGATGCGGCGGGTCGGCCGGCGTCCAGGCTCCACAGGTGAAAGACCTGCGTCACCGGGCCGGCCTCGGCTTCGGCCTCGCGCAGCAGCCGCGCGTGGTCGGCACGGTCCGTGCCGCGCACTTCGTACTGCTGCGGGGCGGTGCGCGCAAACGCCTTGCCGCGCAGCGCGACGACCACCTGCGCGCCCTGCGCACGCAGCGTGCGCGCGAGCCGGTCGGTGAAGCTGTTCACATCGCCGAGGACCAGGGCGCAGCCTGGGCGGGCCGTTTCATGCGAGGACGGCAACAGCGGCGCCGTTCGCTTCCACGAGGGTACATAGAAGAGCCCCGCGGGCTCACTCTGCGGGGCCGCCTGCACGGACTCGGCAGACGCGGCGGGATCGACCCAGAAACGCTGGCGCCGGAAGGCATAGGTCGGCAGCGGCACGCGGCGCCGGATCGCGCCGTCGCGGCACGCCGGCCAGTCGATGTCCACGCCCACGGTCCACAGGCCCGCCACCGCGTTCGCCAGCTGCGGCGCATTGCGCGCAAGCTGCTGCGGATGCGCCTGGCTGGCCCAGATGCCGGCGGCCGACGCGCTGCCGGAGTGCTGGCGCGCCAGCCCCGCAAGCGTCTCGCCCGGCCCGACTTCGAGCACCGCGCGCCCGGGCGTGGCGAAGATTTCGCGCAGGCCCTCGGCGAAGCGCACCGTGCCGCGCAAGTGCCGGCCCCAGTAAGCGGGGCTGGTGGCCTCCTGCGGCGTGATGGGCAGGCCCGAGGCGTTGGAGATGAACGCGATGGCCGGCGCATGCCTGGGCACCGCGGCGACCACCCGCTCCAGCTCCGCGACGATCGGATCGACCAGCCGCGAATGGAAGGCGATGGCCACATGCAGGCGGCGCGGCACGTGCCGGTGCGCGCGCAGCGCTTCTTCGACGCGCTCTATCGCATCCACCGGGCCGGCGAGCACGCAGAGCGCCTCGCCGTTCACCGCGGCAAGGTCGCAACCCATGGCCAGGAAGGGCGCCAGTTCTTTCTCGGACAGCGACACGGCGGTCATCGCGCCCGGCACCAGCGTCTGCATGAGGCGGCCGCGCGCGGCGACGATGCGCAGCGCGTCCTCCAGCGAGAACACGCCAGCCAGGCAGGCCGCGACGTATTCGCCCAGGCTGTGGCCGAGCATCAGCGACGGCTTGACGCCGCAATGCATCCACCAGCGCGCCATGGCATAGCCGACGACGAACAGCGCGGGCTGTGCGAACTCGACACGCAAGAGGCGCTCGTTGGCGGCCTGCTCCTGGCCGGCCGGCGGAAACAGCAGCGGATGCAAGTCGACGCCGCAGTCGCGGCGCAGCACGGCGAGGCAGCGGTCTGTCTCTTCGCGGAAGACGGCGCTGTCGCGGTAGAGGTCCGCGCCCATGAGCGCGTGCTGCGTGCCGCTGCCCGGGAACAGGAACACCACCTCGGGCGCCGCGCCCACCGGCCGGGGCGTGGCACCAGCGGACGACGCGAGCATCTCGGCAGCCAGCGCCGTCTGGTTCGCCACCACCGCGCTGCGCCATGCGAAGGTCTTGCGCCCGGACTGCAGCGTGTGGGCGACGTCCTCCAGCGGTTGTTCGTTGCCGTGTTCGCGCAGGTGCGCCGCCAGGCGTTCGCGCCCCGCCATCAGCGCGGCTTCGTCCTTCGCCGAGAGCGGCAGCACCTGCCATGACGGTGCCGACGACGTCTTCGCCTGCACGGATGCCGAACGCGGCGCTTCTTCAAGCACCACATGCACATTGGTCCCCCCGATGCCGAACGAGCTCACCCCCGCGCGCCGCGGCGTGGGGCCTTCGGGCCAGGGCCGGCGCTGCGCGTTCACATGGAACGGGCTGCTCGCGAAATCGATCCGCGGATTGGGTTTGCTGAAGTGCAGGCTGGGGGGCAGCACGCCGTGCCTGAGCGCCATCGCGGCCTTGATGAGCCCCGCCACGCCGGCGGCCGCGTCGAGGTGGCCGATGTTGGTCTTGACCGAGCCGACGGCACAGAAGCCGCGCCGCTCGGTGTCGGCGCGAAAGGCCTGCGTGAGCGCCGCGATCTCGATGGGGTCGCCCAGCGTGGTGCCGGTGCCGTGCGCCTCGATGTAGCCGATGGTGTCGGCCGAGACGCCCGCGATCAGCTGCGCGGCGCGAATGACTTCGGCCTGTCCGTCGATGCTGGGCGCGGTGAAGCCGACCTTGGCCGCGCCGTCGTTGTTGGCGGCCGTGCCCTTGATGACCGCGTGGATCGTGTCGCCGTCGCGCAGCGCTTCATCGAGCCGCTTGAGCACGACCACGCCGGCACCGCTGCCGATCACCGTGCCGGCCGCGTCGGCGTCGAACGCGCGGCAATGGCCGTCGGGCGAGAGGATGGCGCCGGCCTGGTAGCGGTAGCCGCCCTCCTGCAGCAGGTTGAGCCACACACCGCCGGCCAGTGCCATGTCGCAGTCGTGGCTCAGGAGCGCCTGGCAGGCGGTGTGCACGGCGGTGAGCGAGGTGGAGCAAGCGGTCTGCACGCTCACGGCGGGGCCGCGCAGGTCGAGCTTGTAGGCGACCCGCGTGCACAGCGAGCCGCCGGAGTTGCCGCTCATGAGGCCGAGCAGGTCGGCAATGCCCGTGTGCGCGCCCAGCCCGAAAGACGGCAGCAGGTTGCGGATGAGGTAGACGTTGGCGCCCTCGCCCGCATACACGCCCACCTTGCCGGGCCAGCGCGCGGGGTCGCAGCCCGCATGCTCCAGCGACGCCCAGGCGCACTCCAGAAAAACCCGCTGCTGCGGATCGAGGTTCTCGGCCTCGCGCGGCGTGTAGCCGAAGAAGCCGGCATCGAACTGGTCGAAGCCTTCGAACATCACGCCGGCCTTCACGTAGTCGGGGGCGTCCAGCAGGCTCTGCGGCACGCCGCGCGCGCGCAGCTGGTCGTCGGTGAAGCGCGCGACCGACTCCACGCCGCGCTCGATGTTGCGCCAGAAGGCGTCCACATCGTCGGCGCCGGGAAAGCGCCCCGCCATGCCGACGATGGCGATTTCCAGGCCGGTGGGTTCGGCGGCGTCGTTGAAGGTGGACATCAATTCACTCTCTCTGCCGCTTTGCGGCGTTGAAGCATGGCGGCCCGCTGGCGCAGCGCGCGCTCGTCGCCGCCTGCGGTGGAAGCAACCGCGGCTTGCGCGCCGCCCTGCTCGATCCAGCGCGCCAGCGATTCGACGGTGGGGTACTTGAAGAGGTTGACCAGCGCAAAGCTGCCCTGCAGCCGTTCTTCCAGCAGGCGGTGTGCGCGAATGAGCAGCAGCGAGTGGCCGCCCAGGTCGAAGAAGTTGTCATGCAGGCCGACCCGCTCGACCTGCAGCACCTCGGACCAGATGGCCGCGAGCGTGCGGGCCACATGGCCCTCTGGCGCCTCGTAGGTGCTCGCGCGGCCCAGGCCCTCGGGTTCGGGCAGCGCCTTGCGGTCGACCTTGCCGTTCGCGTTGAGCGGCAATGCCGGCAGCGTGACCACGGCGCGCGGCACCATGTAGTCGGGCAGTGCCAGCGCGAGCCGCTCGCGCAGCGCCTGCGTGTCGACGGCCCGGTCCGCATGCGCGGCGATGTACGCCACCAGCGATGCGCCGCCCGCGCCCTCGCGGGCCACGACCACGGCTTCGCGCACCTCGGGCTGCGCAAGGATCTGCGCCTCGATCTCGCCGAGCTCGATGCGAAAGCCGCGGATCTTCACCTGGTGGTCGATACGGCCCAAATACTCGATCTGCCCCTCGGTGTTCCAGCGCACGAGGTCGCCGGTGCGGTAGAGGCGCTCGCCATCGCCGAAGGGGTTGGCCACGAAGCGCTCGGCGCTCAGGCCCGGCTTGTGGAGGTAGCCGCGCGCCAGGCTCACGCCGCCCAGGTACAGCTCGCCGGCCACGCCGCGGGGCACCGGGTTGAGCTCTGCGTCGAGCACATGGCACTGGGTGTCGCTGATCGGCTGTCCGATGGGCACCAGCTTCTGGCCGCCGTCGTCGCCTTCCAGGCGGCAGGTCCAGCGCGTGACGTGGATGGTGGTTTCCGTCGGGCCGTAGAGGTTCTGCAGCGTGGCGCCGCCGAGGCGTTGCAGCGTTTCCTTCTGCGTCTCGGCGGGCATGGCCTCGCCGCCGCAGATGATGTGCCGCAGCCGCGTGCTGGCTTCGATGTCCTTGTGCGCCAGGAAGGCCTGGAGCATCGAGGGCACGAAGTTGAGCGTGGTGACCTGGTGGCGCTGGATCAGCGCGACCAGCCGGGCGGGATCGCGGTGATCGCCGGGGTTGGCGACCACCAGCCGCGCGCCGGCGGTGAGCGGCCAGAACATCTCCCACACCGACACGTCGAAGCCGAACGGCGCCTTGTGCAGCACGGTGCTGTCGCGCGTGAGGCCCCAGGTGTGCTGCATCCAGGCCATGCAGCTGTGCAGCGCGGCATGATGCACGGCCGCGCCCTTGGGCTTGCCGGTGGAGCCGGAGGTGTAGATGACGTAGGCCAGGTTCGCGCCGTGCAGCGCGACGCCGGGGTCGGTGTCGGGTTCGCCCGAGAGATCGGTGCTGTCGATGTCCAGCCGGGCCAGGCCTGCGCGCTCGGCGATGTGCTCGCGCGTGGCGCGGTGCGTGAGCAGCAACGCGATGCCGCTGTCCTCCACCATGTAGGCTAGGCGCTGCAGCGGGTAGTCGGGGTCCAGCGGCAGGTAGGCGCCGCCGGCCTTGAGGATGCCCAGCAGCCCCACCACCATTTCCACGGAGCGCTCCATGACGATGCCCACGCGCATGTCGGGCTTGACGCCCAGCGCGATGAGCCGGTGCGCCAGCCGGTTGGCACGGCGGTCCAGCTCGGCGAAGCTCAGCGCCTCGTTGTCGAACAGCAGCGCAATGGCGTCGGGCTGCTGTCTCGCGTGCCGGGCGATGGCGTGGTGCACGGGCTGCGGCTGCGGTTCGCGCCGCGGGTTCACGCTCCATTGCGCGAGCTGCGACTTTTCGGTGGCGCCGAGCAGGTCGATGTCGCCCACCGCGCGGCCGGCGTCGGCGCAGAGCGCCGCGAGCACCGCCACATAGTGCTGCGCCATGCGCGCGATGGTTTCGCGCTCGAACAGGTCCTGGGCGTAGATCACATCGAGCATGAGGCGCCCGTCGGGCCGCTCGCGTGCTTCCAGCACCCAGTCGAACTGGGTCTGCAGATCGGGCAGCGCATGGTCTTGCACCTCGATGCCGTCCAGGCGCTGCAGCGCGCGGTGGTCTTCGAAGAGGTGGTTGAACATCACCTGGAAGAGCGGGCTGTGGCTCATGCTGCGCTCGGGCTGCAGGCGCTGCACCAGCTGCTCGAAGGGCAGGTCCTGGTGGGCCTGTGCGCCCAGCACCGCGTCCCTGGCCTGTGCCAGTGCGCGTGCAAGGCTGGTGCGGCCATCGATGGGATTGCGCAGCACCAGCGTGTTGACGAACAGGCCGATGACGTTCTCGAACTCCACGCGGTTGCGGTTGGCAATGGCGGCACCGACGCGAATCTCCCGCTGTCCGGTGTAGCGATGCAGCAGAACCTGCAGGCCGGCGAGCAGCACCATGAACAGCGTGGCCCCGTCCGCTTGCGCCATGCCGCGCAGCCGGGCGAGCAGCGGCGCGGGCAGCGCGAAGGCATGCCGTGCGGCGCGGTAGCTGGCCTGCGGCTTGCGCGGATGGTCGGTGCGCAACTCGAGCACCGGGTGCTCGTCGCCGAGCTGTGCGTGCCACCAGTCGAGCTGCCGCCGCGCCTCGCCGGCCGCCAGCCACTCGCGCTGCCAGGCCGCGTAGTCGGCGTACTGCACGCGCGGCACGGGCAACGCCGCGGACCGCCCCTGCAGGCGCGCGGCATAGCCTGCCGCGAGCTCGTCGATCAGCACCTGCATCGAGGCGCCGTCGGAAACGATGTGGTGCATGACCACCGCAAGCACCTGCGTGTCGTCGGACAGGCGAAACAGCGCCGCGCGCAGCAGGCCGCCCTGAGCGAGGTCGAAGGGTGCGGCCTTGAGGCGGCGGGCGTCGCTCTGCAACTGTGCCTCGCGTTCGCCTGCGGGCACGGCGCGCAGGTCGATCACCTCCAGCGCCACGGTGCCGGCAGGCTGTATCCACTGTGCGGCGGCACCGTCGCTGCCGGCGCGGAACACGGTGCGCAGCGACTCGTGGCGCGCCACCAGATCGTCGAGCGCCGCGCGCAATGCGTCGGCCTGCAGAGGGCCGGTGAGGCGCAGTGCGCCGCTCATGTGATACGCCGCGCTCGCCGGGTCAAGCTGCCACAGGAACCACTGGCGCTCCTGCGCATGGGACAGCGGCAACCCATGCAGCCGACGTTCTGCCGCCAGCACCGCCACAGGCGCGGGCCGCGCGCGCACCCCTTCGGCCAGGCGCTGCCGCACGGCAGCTGCGCATTCATGCAGGCGCGGATGCTCGAACATCAGGCGCACCGGGTAGTCGATGTCCCAATGGGTGGCAATGCGCGCGGCAACCTGCGTGGCGCTGAGCGAACTGCCGCCGCGGGTGAAGAAGTGCGCCTCGCGTGCGAAGGGTTTCGCATCGGCCGGCCGGAGCACCTCGCGCCAGATCGCATCGACGGCGCGTTCGGTGTCGTCCAGCGCGGCCTCTTCGGCCGGCGCCTCGACGGGGCCGCCCTTGACGAAGACCCCGCGCTCGAAGATGGCGTAGGCGTCGGCGCTGCGGTCCAGCCAGCCCGCGCGGCAGGCGTTGCGCTGCAGCTTGCCGCTGGTGGTCTTGGGCATGCCGCCCGGGTTGAGCAGCAGCACGGCCGAGAGCGGCTCGCCGAACACCTCGCTGACCGCGGCGCTGAGCGCCTCGACCAGCACCTGCGGCGGCACCAGCTTCTGCATGCTGCGCGACACCTCGGCGGCCGCGCCAATGCCCTCGCCATAGTGCCCGCTCGCCGCGAAGACCGCGACACGGCCCTTGCGCACCGCATCCACCTCGGCCTCGATGACGCGCTCGATGTCCTGCGGGTAGATGTTGTGGCCGCGAACGATGATCAGGTCCTTGATGCGGCCGGTCACGTAGAGCTCGCCGTCGCAGACGAAGCCGAGGTCGCCGGTGCGCAACCAGCGCCGGCCCTCGCGCTCGACGAAGGTCTGCGCCGACTCGCTCGGCTTGCCCCAGTAGCCGGCGCCGATGCTCGCGCCGCTCACCCAGATCTCGCCGATGCGGCCGGGCTCCGTCACCACCGACAGCGTGGCGGGATCGACGATGTCGACACGGTGTCCGGCCGCCGCCGCGCCGCAGCCGACCAGCAGCGGGCCGTCGTCGCTGGGCGTGCCCGTGCCGCTGGCGAGGCCTTCGGCACTGAAGCCGCGCGCGACCATGCCCGCGCCGCGCCGGCCGCCGGTGACGAACAGCGTCGCCTCGGCAAGGCCGTAGCAGGCATAGACCGCGCCCGCATCGAAACCGGCCGGCGCAAAGCGTTGGATGAAGTCGAATTCGGTGTCGGCACGCACCGGCTCGGCGCCTGTGTAGGCCACGCGCCAGCTCGACAGATCGAGCTGCGCGACCTGCGCGTCTTTCACGCGCTCCAGACAGAGGCGGAACGAGAAGTCCGGGCCGCCGCTGAGCGTGGCGCGGTGGCGCGAAATGAGCTCCAGCCAGCGCACCGGGCGCTCCAGGAAATAGCGCGGCGAGGTCAGCACCAGCGGGATGCCGCTGTACAGCGGCTGCATCAGCCCGCCGATGAGACCCATGTCGTGATAGAGCGGCGCCCACGAGACGAACTTGTCATCCGGGCCGATGCCCATGCCGACCTGGATCGCATGCTCGTTGGCCATGAGATTGCCGTGCGTGACGATCACGCCCTTGGGCGCCGAGGTGGAGCCCGAGGTGTATTGCAGGAACGCGACGTCGTCGTCCGCAGGCTCGAAGGGTTGCCAGGCATCGGCGAGCGCGGCATCGTCTGCATTCACCGCATCTACCGGGACGATCTGCACATCGCCGAACTGGTTCCCGGCCGCCGACATCGCGGCGCTCAACGCGGAAGACGTGAGCACGCAGCGCGCTGCGGAATCGGCCGCCACGCCGGTGAGCCGCGCCAGGTGCTGGGGCCGGGTCGATTCGGGCGGGAACACCGGCACCGCGACCACGCCGCTGTAGAAGCAGGCCAGCATGCTCACGGCATAGTGGTCGCCGTTGTCCAGCATGACCAGCGCGCGGTCGCCCTTGGCGAACTGCTGCTGTAGCCGCGCCGCGAGCGCGCGAACGCGTCGCTCGAAGACGGCATAGGTAAAGGGCAACTCGCTGTGGACGCCGTCGACTTCGTCGACCACGGTGAGCCAGACGTCGTGCGGACGCCGCTCGGCCAACGCGCGCAGGTGCGCCACGAAATTACGCGGTTGCAGGCCGGCGGATGCCGTGGCGAGCAGTTGGTTCATACCTACCCTTGATGCGCTTGAAGATGTGCGGCCGGCAGGCGCCGTGCGAGCGACGCGAGGAAAGCGGTCTCGTGCTGCCGCAGAAAGAAGTGACCGCCCTCGAACCAGTCGAGGGTGAAGACGCCGTCGGTCTCGCGGGACCAGGCGGCCATTGCCGACGCCTCGATGTCGTCCTGTCTTCCGGCAAAGGCGTGAACCGGCAACGGCAGCGGCGGCTGGGCTACGGCATGGACATGGCTGCGGCAGACGCGGCGGTCGGCACGCAGTGTGTCGAGCGTGATGCGCATGAGTTCGTCGCTGGCGAACACCTCTTCGGGCGTGCCGCCCTGCTTGCGCAGTTCGGCGGTCAGCGCGGCATCGTCCTCGCCGCCGGCAAAGCGCTCGGGATCGCGCCGCGAAGGGGCCGCGCAGCCGGACACCAGCAGCGCGCGCGGCAGGGGCCGCCGCAACGACTGCAGCCGGCGGGCCACGCCATGCGCAAGCAACGCGCCCATGCTGTGGCCGAAAAGCGCGAAGCCGCCGCGCATCGCGTCGGCCTGCTCGGCGCAGATGCGGGCGACCAGCGTGTCGAAATCTTCGACGAAGGCCTCGCTCATGCGTGCGCCGCGCCCGGGAAGCTCCACCGGCACGATGCGCGCCGATGGCGGCAGGAAGCGGCGCCAGCGCAAATACATGGAAGCACTCGCACCGGCGCACGGCAGGCACAGCAGCGCCAGAGGCTCCTGGGGCGCATGGAGCGCCTGGGCGCTCATCAACCCGCCGCGGTTTCCGTGGTCGGCGTGCCGCTGGCCTGCTGCTGCATCCAGTCGCGCAGCGACTTGGGACGCATGTCGGTCCAGTGGCTTTCTACGTAGGCAAGAACGGTTTTCTTGTCGCCCTGCACGCCTTCAACGGCGGTCCATCCGCCGGGCACGGCTTTCCAGTGGGGCCAGATGGAGTACTGGTCTTCGTGATTGACCAGAACGATGAAGGCTTCGTCTTCACGGTCAAAACAGCTCGTCGACATCGGTGCATCCTTGTGTGATTGAACAGAGAGAGATAAGGAGGCAGCCGATGGCCGGTCGTGGACCGGATCGAATTGCGGCGCCCCTGCCAAGAGGACGCTTGGCGGGCGAATCTGTTCATTTCACGGATGCGCCTGAATGGGCGCGACCGCGTGGGCGGAAACGGGGGTTACTGGCCGGCCGGGGGCGCGGCGGTGTCGGGGTCTGTGTCGGTATCTGACGGTTCTTCGCCGTCACCGAAATCGTTGGCCGGCGGAACGAAGCCCGCGAGCAGCCAGAGCCGCGCGGCCTTGTCGTAGGCGCGGCGATGGGCCGCGTCGGCCACGAGCCAGGCCGTCATCTGCGCGCGCGCGGCGTCGTCGAAGCTGTCCTGGTCATGCGCGCGCTGGACCCAGTTCCAGGCGGTGTTCCAGAGGGGATCGTCTTGTTCCTGTGTCATTCTCGAAGCGGCTCGTGTGCGCGCATTCTCGCGGCAAACGGAGCCTGGCTTCGAGGGCTCTCTTCAGTGCGGCTCGCTTTCGAGCAGCAGATGGCCGCATGACTTGATGGCTGTCGCAGCCTCGGCGATCAGCCCGTTGACCAGCCCGAGCGCACAGCCCAGGCGCGCCGCGATCTCGCGCTGCGTGAGGCCTTCCAGCCGGTAGAGCTCGAACACCAGGCGTGTTCTCGGGGCGAGGCCGGCGAGCACCTTGTCGATCGCGCCGATCACCTGGCGCTCGCACATCATGCGGTCGGGCGTGGCGGCGGTGGTCGGCAGGTCCAGCAGTTCCACGTCGACGTCGAAGGTGCGGTAGCTGGCTTCGACGCGATGGCGGCGGCAGTAGTCCAGCGCCATGTTGCGCACCACCTGGCAGCAGTAGCCGATGGGCCGGTCGGCGTGGCGCACGCAGGGGCCGTCCACCAGCTTCAGGTAGGCGTCCTGCACGACATCGTCGGCCAGGTCCGAGGTGTTGACGATCTTCCGGGCGACGCGCCAGAGCTGCGCCCGGTTGGCGATGAATATCTCCGCGAGCGAAGGCTCGGGCGTGTGGGACGGCATAGGGGACGGCATGAGCGATGGAATGAGCGACGGCGTGGGCAACGGCATGTTCAACACCTCTTCCTCCAGTGAGCGGGCCAACAGGCCGCGGGTCTGATTACTACTTTCGACGGACAGATCTAAATAAGAATCATTTCTATTTATATGCAGACTTCGAGTCACCTTGATGACCCTTCCAGATCAACGTTCGAACATGTGGATGGAGCCCCCGGAGGCATCTGCACAGCAAATCGTGTGGCCCGGGAATCCGCGGAAAACGCGGAGCCCGGCGTCGCTCCGACGGGGGACCGCGATGATAGACCACTTCGCTTCGTGCAATCATTCGCACAAACTCAGTTCGCATACAACACGCTGCGATCTTTCAATGCTAGGCGCCGCCCCACTCATCTTTCTGCCCGAGGGCGACATCCATCTCTGGTTCTGTTTGCACGGCGAGGCCGGCAGCGCGGAGTCGACCGCGGCTTGCCGCGCGCTGCTCACACCGCAAGACCAGTCCAAGCACGACCGCTTTCACTTTGCGCGCGACAGGCATCGCTACCTGCTGACGCGGGCGCTGGTGCGCTCGGTGCTCTCGCGCTATGCGCCGGTGTCTGCACAAGCCTGGCGCTTCGCCGAAGGCCGCTTCGGCCGGCCTCGCATCGAGGCGCCCCTGGTCCACGAAACGCGCGGCCTGGACTTCAACCTGAGCCACACCGACGGCCTCATCGTGATGGCGCTGGCACGCAACATCGAACTCGGTGTCGATGCGGAAAACACGAGCCGCAAGGCGGCGCTCGACGTTGCCGATCACTTCTTCTCGCCGCATGAATCGGCCGCGCTGAACGCCCTGCCGCCCGCGTTGCAGGCGGAGCGTTTCTTTCAACTGTGGACGCTGAAAGAGAGCTACATCAAGGCACGCGGCATGGGCCTGCAGATTCCGCTCGACAGCTTCAGCTTTGCGCTGGACGGCAGCAGCGACGGCATCGAATTCGCGCTCGCCGATCCGCGCGACGACACCGCGCAGCGCTGGCATTTCTGGCAGCTGCAGCCCACGCCCGAACACCTGGTGGCCGTGTGCGCCGCGCCCGGCGATTCAGCGCCCGCGCGCATCGTGTGCCGCGAGGCCATGCCGCTGCAATGGGACACGCCGATGGAGGTGCGCACGATACGCGCAAGCGGGCGCCACTAGAATTCCGCCCCTCTCCCCGATCCCGTCCCCATGAACATCGTCGTCAACGAAGAACTCAAAGCCTATATCGATCCACTGAGCCCGGAGGAACACGAAGCGCTCGAACGAAGCATCCTCACCGAAGGCTGCCGCGATGCGCTGGTGCTGTGGGGCGACGTGCTGGTCGACGGCCACAACCGCTACAGCATCTGCCAGAAACACGGCCTGCCCTTCCAGACGGTGCAGAACACGCGCTTCAAGACCCTCGACGACGTGCATCTCTGGATGATCGACCAGCACCTGGGCCGGCGCAGCATTTCGGATTTCCTGCGCGGCGTGCTGGCGCTTCGCAAGAAGGACATCGTCGACGAGCGGCGCGCCCGTGCATCCGCCGCGACCGCCTCGCCGGAGTCATCGTCCGATGCGCCATTCGATGTGGACACGCCTTCGGACACCGCGTCGTCCGACGCACCCATGCCGCCGGTCGCGCCGCTGAACACGCGCGAAGCCATCGCCAGAGCCGCGCGCCTGAGCAGCAACCAGGTCGGCATGATCGAAAAAATCCAGAAGCAGGCCGCGCCTGAACTGGTGGCGGCGGTGAAGTCGGGCGTGATCTCCATCAATACCGCCGCGGCGGTGGCCAGCCTTCCGGCCGAAGAACAGGTGAGCGCCGCGAATGCAGGCAAGGACGAGCTCAAGCAGGCCGCCAAGCGCGTGCGCGACTCGAAGAAAAAGCCGCGCGAGGAAAGCGCCGAATCGGACGCCGGTGAATCGCAATCCAGGCCCGATGCCACCCAACTGCTGGAGCAGCGGGTGGCCGAACTCACGGCCGAGAACGAAGCCCTGCGCCGGCAAGTGGCGCAGTTGCAAGCGCAGCTCGGCCAGTAACTACCCGGCCCGCGCGGGCCGGACGATTACAGCTGGATCTCGGTGATCTTCGCGCCCGACAGCGACACGCCGGCTTCCAGGCCCACGTTGGTCATCACGAAGCCCACCACCGGCTGGCGGATGGTGTTGGTGTCGATGCTGCCGTTCGCGCCGATGGTTGCGACCGCCACCGTGGCGTCCGCGCCGGCCGTCCAGCCCTTGCTGCCGCGGAACTTGTCCAGCGCGGCCTGGGTGGTGAACAGGTAGATCACAGCCTTGGACTGCGCGCCGGCCTGGAAGCCCACCGAGCCCGCAGTGGTGCTGTAGTACGACTGCGTGCGGCCGTTGACGCGCAACGCGCCGCGGCCGTATTCCGCGCCCACGCCCATGCTGGCCCCGACCACGGCCGGGAACACCAGCACGCCGCTGGACCTGGCGACGAGTTCGCGCGACCCCTTCACCGATTCATACAGCTTGGACAGCGAGGCATCGACCTGCGCGTCGATGGAGGTGCGCGACGACACGCTGCTGGACTGGTCCTGCGGGCGCGTGGTGGTGCAGCCGACGAAAGCCAGGCTGCATGCGGCGACGAGGGAGGTGAGCGCGAGGGAGCGGAGATTGAGCGTGTTCATGGCGGTTTCCTTTGCAATGAATGGATCGATGGACCGGCGGACCGATCTCTGCCTGAAAGAGCAGATGGCCACATGCTAGGCGCGCCAGAACGGTGCAAATGGGGCTGTGGAACGCGGCTGACGTGAAGACACGCCTTTCGGGAAGTGCCGACGCGGGCGGGGGGCGCGCGCATGGATCTTCTTTTTTCAGCTCGCCTTGTAATCTTGTGTTTTTATTTGCAACAGCTCTGTTATATTTTCCAGGCGGAGTTTCAGAACAAAACCTTTAGTTCTCAAAGTCTGTTGGATTTTTCGGTCGATCACTACATAACAGCTTCAGAAGGCCCTCATCTTGCGCCCTGATCGGCAGTCTCGCACTGAGTTGGTGCAAACGGTCCAAACCGGGCGCCGCGCATGACAACGCCCGGTTCCACCGCCAAGGGCCACCGCGCACAGCTGAGCTTCAGCACCGAAGGCTTGCCGGCGCGCGAAGTCATCCTGCTCAAGTCCCTGGTGCGGCTGCTCGATCACCGGACCCACCAGCAGTGGTCGTGGAAGGCGGAACAAGCCGACCTGCGCGTGGTCGGCGAGCAGGCCCCCGCGGCGGACGACGCCACCGCCCGGCACGTCCCGGTACTGATCGTCGGGCACGTCGATCCGCAGCACGGTCACTTCCTTGCACTGCCGCTGCACACCGATGCGCTGGAAAACGCGCTCAACCGCCTGGGTGCGCTGGTGCTCCACGCCTGGGGGCTGGGGATCGCTTCGCCGGAGGCGCCCGCCGCGGACGGCGAAGAATTCCGTCTCTCGCAATGGCCGCCCTCCGCCCTGCTGGAGACGCCCGCGCGCCTGAAGATGGCGACGCTGCTGACCGGCAGGCCCGCGTCGCTCGCCGCCCTGCAACAGCGCTCGGCCGCCACGGCCAAGGACTGCGCCGACTTTCTCGCGGAACTCAAGGAAGCGGGTCTCATTGAAATCGCAGTCACCGGAATGACGCCGCCGAACGCGCAAACAGCCCACGCCAACGCCGCCGAGGCCTCTTCGCACGCGTCGGAACGCCATTCCGTCCAACCGTCCGTGCAGCCCGGCCTGCTGGCCCGCATACGCAGCCGGCTCGGCCTGCTGTCGTCGGGGTCCAGATGACCGTCGAACACAAGATCCTCTTCACCGGCACCATGGGCGCCGGCAAGACCACCGCCATTGCGGCCGTGAGCGAAATCGCGCCGGTGAGCACCGATGTGCGCAACACCGACAACTCGGTCGCCAAGGCCACCACCACCGTCGGGCTCGACTACGGCGAGCTCACGCTGGACAACGGTGAAAAACTGCGCCTCTACGGCACGCCCGGGCAGATGCGCTTCGACTTCATGTGGCGCATCCTGGCGCGCGGCGCGCTCGGCGTGGTGATCCTGGTGGACAACAGCCGCGCCGACCCGCTGGCCGATCTGGACGTGTACCTGGACGGATTCGCCGAACTCATCGCCCAGACCGCCTGCGTGGTGGCCGTCGGCCGCATGGAATCGCATCCCGAGCCGCGCATCGACGCCTTCGCCACGCGCATGCAGGCCAAGGGCGTGCTGTGCCCGGTGCTGCCGGCCAACGTCACCGACACCCAGCAGGTCGTCGGCCTGCTGGAACTGCTGCTGCTCCAGCTCGAGTCCTGAACTCCTCCCCTACTTCAACGCAGCCATGAACATCGCGCCAAGAATCAAGCTCGCTGCCGAGTCCGCCATCGAAACGCTGATGCGAGAAATCAAGGGCGTGAAGGCGGTGGTGATCTCCACCGAAGACGGCTTCGAGCTGGCCTCGCGCGTGGAAAACACCGCACAGGTCGCCCGCCTGTCGGCCATTGCCAGTTCGCTCGCGGCACTGGGCGCGGTGGCCTGCGAGGAAAGCAATCTGGGCCGCTGCGACAACGTGACGATCGAGGCCACGCACGGCCACATCCTCATGCTGCAGGCCCGCCACGAAGAGATGACGCTCATCGTGAGCGTGGTCACCGGCAAGGACGCCATCATCGGCCAAGTCCTCTACTTCGCGAAGCAGGCGACGCTGCTGCTGCAGCACGCCTGAGAGCACGGCGCCGCATCCCGTCATCGAGTCAACACCGGCTGCCGCCCACCTCTTCGCCCGGGTGGCCGCCGTATTTCAGGGGCGAGGGACTAGGAAAGATTTCGATGGCAAATATCAAGCAATCCATGGACGACCTGATGACCTGCGACGGCGCCCTGTGCGCGGCGCTGGTCGATTCGAGCAGCGGCATGATCCTGGGCCAGATCGGCTCGGGCGTCGATCTCGAAGTTGCGGCGGCGGGCAACACCGAGGTGGTTCGCGCCAAGCTGCGCACCATGCGCGACCTGGGCCTGAACGACGTCATCGAAGACATGCTGATCACGCTCGGCAAGCAATACCACATCATTCGCCCGATGCAGAAGAAGGAAGGCCTCTTCGTGTACCTGGTGCTCGACAAGGCCAAGTCGAACCTCGCCATGGCGCGCCGCAAGACGCTGGACGTGGAGCAAGGCCTGGCGGTCTGAACCAGAGACAGGAAAGGCCGGGCGGCGCAGGCCGCGCCGGCGCTGTCGATCTCTTCAGGGCAAGGCCGTGATGCGGTTGGTGGCCGGCGGCGCGAGCGGGCTGTTGGCCTTGATGTAGGCCTCCAGCGCGTCCACATCCTGGTCGCCGCCCAGCGCGTCCGTGCCCTGGTTGAACACGGTGAAGTTGTCGCCGCCGGTGGCCAGAAAGCTGTTCATCGTCACGCGGTAGGTCGTCGCCGGCGCGATGGGTGTGCCGTTGAGCGCCAGGCCGCTGATGCGCGAGCCGGTGGCCGCCGACAGCGTGTAGGTGTAGGTCAGGCCGCGCGAAGGCAGCAGCACCTTCGGCGCGGCCACCGTGTTGGCGCCGCTGTCGAACTGCTGCTCCAGCACCGCCTTGATCTGCGCGCCCGTCATCGTCTTGACGACCAGGCTGTTGCCGAAGGGCTGCACCGAAAAGATCTGGCCGTAGGTCACGCTGCCGTCGTTGGCCGGCGCCAGATCGGCGCGCACGCCACCCGGGTTCATGAAGGCGATCTGCGCGGCGCCCTTGTCGGCCGGGCTGGTCGCGGCCAGCTGCGCATCGGCGATCAGGTTGCCGAGCACGCTTTCCCTGGACGCCGTCTGCGTGCGCGTGGCCGTGGCTGTGAGCGAGCCCACCACGCGCTGCACCAGCGGCCCGGCGATGGCCAGGTACTGGCTGATGAGCGCGGCCACTTCCTGGTTCTTGCCGAACACAGGGTACTGGTCGGTCACGGCGACGGTGTTGGCGCCGCTGGTGAAGGCCTCGCCCTGCACGATCACGTTGTCGGCCGTCTTGGCCGTGACCTTGCGAGTGCGGGTGTCGATGCGCAGGTCGATGTCGGTCAGCAGCGTGCCGTATTGGCCCGCGCTGGTCAGCAGGAAAGGTTTGGCCGGATTGGTCTTGCCGTAGTCGCACACGTACGAGCGGTGCGTGTGGCCCGAGATCACCACGTCGACTGCCGTATCGAGCTTGTTCAGGATCGGCAGGATGTCGCCGCTCAGGCCCGCGCAGCTCTTGTCGTTGTAGCCGACGGTGGTGGTGCCGCCTTCATGGATCACCACCACGATGGCGTCGGCGCCCTGCGCCTTCAGCTGCGGGATCAGCGCGTTGGCCGTGTCCGCTTCGTCCTTGAAGCTCAGGCCCGCGACGCCGGCGGGCGTCACGATGTTGGGCGTGCCCTTGAGCGTCATGCCGATGAACGCCACCTTCACCTTGGCGCCGTCCTTGGTGAAGCTCTTCATGCCCGTGGCGGGGAACAGCGTGTTGCCGTCGGTCTTCACCGTGTTGGCCGCAAGGAAGCCGAAGTTCGCGCCCGGAAACGCCTTGTTGACGCGGCAGGGCTCCAGCGAAGTGTTCTTCGCGCAGCCGCCGTTCTTCATGCGCAGCAGCTCGGTCTGGCCCTTGTCGAACTCATGGTTGCCGACCGCGTTGAAGTCGATCTTCATCGCGTTCACCGCTTCGATGGTCGATTCGTCCAGGAACAGAGCCGACACCAGCGGCGAGGCGCCGATCATGTCGCCGGCCGAGACCACCGCGTTGTTCTCGTTCTTCGCCTTGAGCGATGCGACGGCCGAGGCCAGGTAGGCCGCGCCGCCCGCAGGCACCGGCACGGTGCCGCCGCCCTTGGCAGGCGCGGTGATCGACAGCTTGGGCGGCTCCAGGTTGCCGTGCAGGTCGTTGAAGGCGATGAGCTTCACATCGATGCTGCCGGGCGCGGTGGGGGCCGGCGCGGGTGCGGGCGCGGGCGCCGGTGCCGGCGGAAGAATCGGAAAGAAGCCGCCCGAATTGTTGTTGTTGTTGCTGCCGCCGCAAGCGGTCAGCGCGGCGAGAACTGCGCCTGCGAGGGCCAGATGTTTGAACGATGCGCGCATGGATCTTCTCCTCCGTGTTGGGAATGCAGCGCATGCTGGGCGCCGTGCGTGACGCGGGCATGACTCGGGCCTTGCTCGGGCGTTACTCGGACGCGATGGATTCGTTCACAGCTTCCCAGTGCAAGGGCACGAGTTCGACGGCAACGCCGGGGCCGAACGCGCGCTGCAGCAGGGTATGGGCACGCGCGCTGCGCGCGTCGGACGTGGACTGCAACGCCAGCCGTGCGTCGCCAGGCCGCCGTTGCAGGTGCCAGCCTTCATCGCCGAGGCGGATCAGTTCGGCGAGCGCGGCGGCGTCCGCCACCGGCAGCGCGGTGGGCTCGATGTCCAGCCAGTCCACCACCTGGTCGGCCTCGCCGCCGAGCCGTGCGGCCGCGCCGTCGGCCAGCGCGTGCTGCGTGGCGGCATCCTTCACCTTGCCCTGCAGGACGATGCCGTTGCCGTGCCAGCGGATCTCCAGCGCCGTGCTTGCGGCGGGCGGTTCGGGCGAGGCGAAACGCCAGGCAACAAGCAGTGCGATCAGGCACGTGCAAAGCATCGCGACGACGCCGACCCGCCGGATGAAAAGACGTTGTGGTTTCAAGCGCAGGAGCGTGCCACGCGCAGCGTGACATGGGTGTGACCGCGCGCAAGCCGCGGGTAGACTGATTCGATGATGCGGCCTGACCTCGACTCCCTCGCGCTCTTCCTGAGCGCTCTCGAATCCGGCAGCCTGTCGAAGGCGGCCGAAGAACATCACCTCGTGCTGTCGGCCGCGAGCCGCCGCATCCGCATGCTGGAGACCGAGTTCGGCGTGCCGCTGTTCCAGCGCACCTCCAAGGGCGTGACGGTGACCGGCGCGGGCGAGTCGCTGGCGGTGCATGCGCGGCTCATCCTGCGCGATGTCGACCGCATGCGGGCCGACCTGTCGGACTACGCACAGGGCGCCACGGGCCGCGTGCGGCTGCAGGCCAATGCATCGGCCATGGGGCAGTTTCTGCCCGACGACGTCGCCAGCTTTCGCCGCAGCTACCCAGAGATCCGCGTCGATGTCGAAGAGCACCGCAGCGTGTGGATCGTGCAGGCCATTCGCGACCGGCTGGCCGATGTCGGCGTGATCACCGGCGAGACCGTGGACACCACGCTCAACTTCATTCCCTACCGCACCGACAGGCTGGTGGCCATCGTTCACAACAAGCATCCGTACCGCAACCGCGAGGTGTCTTTTGCGGAGCTGCTCGATTTCGATTTCGTGGGCCTTGAGAGCGATTCGGCCATCGCCCGCACCATCGAAGACGCGGCAGTGGCCGCGCGCAAGGTGCTGCGCCTGCGCGTGAAGGTCAAGAGCTTCGAGGCGGTGTGCCGGATGATCGAGGCCGGCATGGGCGTGGGCATTCTGCCCGAGGGCGCGGCGGCCACCTACCGCAAGGAGATGGGCCTGCGCTTCTTGAACCTGTCGGACGCCTGGGCGTCGCGCCGCATGTACCTCTGCACGCGGCAGGAGGCCTTGAGTTTTCCGCAGCGTCGCCTGGTCGATCATTTGTTGGCGCGGGGGATGCCTTAACGATCGGGGTTGGGATCGGGGTCTGGGTCGGGGTCATTCAGGGCGGCGCTCACGCCGACGGGGTGCCTTGCTCCGCGAATGTCCTCCGCTTCGCTCCCCCTTTATTTCGCTGCGCAAGGCACCCCATCGGCGTGAGCGCTCAGCGCAGCTGTGGAACGACGGTCGCGTTGCGCCTCGCACGATCGCGCGCCGACGACGCCGCAGCGTCCGCCGCGTCATCGGACTTTCGGGTTCTTCAATTTCGCACCACTGAAGTCGCGGGCGCGCGCAGCCCCGGACGCGTGCCGAGACTGGATGTTTATGTCTTGTGCGGAAGCGAGTGTGGCCTCGCGTGACACGCTGAGCAGACAATGCGAGCGTCTGCTTTGCCAGCGGAAGCGGCCTGTCGTTGGTCGAGGCTAGACTTCCGAACCCGGCCACAACCGGCCCTTCATGAGTTCGACTTAAGGGCTCAGTCGCAGAGTTGCGGTACGCCGTGATGTACTAACCGCGCGGGCTCCGGGACCGCCTCTAGGTGCAGATGGATGTCTTGGTCATCACCCAGAATTCCGCTCTCGGGAGGCGACGTGTACGCGGTGATCCGGTAGAACCCATCCGTCAAGTGAATCACCTGCTCATCATTACAGGTGGGGTCCCAGGACATCAGTTCATAGAGGTCTCGAATCTGCAAGATGCCATCACGTACCTCGACGCCCAGTCGAACCTTGAAGTCGGCCTGAACTAGCGCGGTTTCGTCAGGCGGATCAGCACGCAGATGCAAGCGCCATGCACCTGGTGAACCCGTGCAAAACGCAGCGATTCTCGATGAATTGACCAACTCGGCAACATCCGCCGGGTTGCTGAAACTGCTGCTGAGAAAGTCCTCGCCTTGCGCGATGTTCGACGTCGCCCACGGAGAATGAAAAACGATACCCATGCCCGAGGTCTCGAGGCATATGGTTTGGGGCAATGTCTTTGGCATGGCAGTTCGCTGATGCTGGCGGGCAAACGACTTTAATCGAATGTCCGCTTTCGGATTTCGCGACCGGCTGCTTCGGGCCCAAAGCCGACTTTTCATTTGCTCGAAAGCGGTCATCCAATGTGATGCGCTCTCCGAGCAGTTCGAAGTACGAGTTGCTTACTTGCCGACGCGTTCCAGCAAGTCCTCGACGACCGGTCCCCACAGGCCCGTCAAGGAAAGGATGTGATGGCCGTCTTGACCCGGAGGTGTATCGAGCACATGGAACAGACCCTTACCGCCAGCGACTATGAACGCGTTGAAGTTCTTACGGCTGTGAGCAACGCTATAAAAGGGATCGTTCTGCGCATAGAGCCACACGCTAGGCCCTTGAAAATTTGCTCCTCTCCTGGCGATAACTGGGTTAACCATCTCGGAGGCGGGCCCATGTTCATCAACCCAGCCGCCCACAAAATTTAGGACACCACGAAAAAGATTGGGATGCGACGCGGCAAATGCCAACGCAAGGAAGCCGCCGCGAGAATGCCCCCCAATCAGCAGGTGCTCACGATCCACGTCATCCCTCGCGAGCAAGTGCTCGACGACCCACCCCACATCTACCAGCGCATGCTCGAACCCCGGGAGAGCGTATTGGGGATCGTCAGAATACTGCGATCGATCTGGTTCGAACCCCTCATCGTAGAGTCCTCCCGACTTCCCGCGTCCGCGTCGCTGGGGGAACACGACCATCCAGCCGCGATCATTGAAGTGCTTCGCCAATGCCGGACTGGTCACTGTGCTGGTAAACACCGACGGATCATTGCCAACACCTGTCGAACCATGATTGAACATAAGCGTCGGGAAAGGACCCGGCCCATCGGGTTTGAACGTAACCATTTCGAGCGTGATCTGCTCACCATTGTCGAACGCGCCGGTGGGCACGCGTTCGGTCATGCGGCGTCCTCCAGTACTCGCTTGCGATAGGACGCCAGCTATCCAACGACCGTCGAGCTCGTGCCACAAGAGTTCAACAACGGCCGGATTTCTCATTCGAAATCGGAGGTCTGCGCCAGTTGCCAGCCGACATCGAAGTTCGTTTCCATGAATCTGAGCGAGCACACGTTCGCTAAAGACGCCCTGGCTCTCGGCCGCACGCGCACAAACGACCGTGGCTGAGTGCAGGGAGAGCTTTTCGACTATCAGCTTGATGTCGCAGCTCCGGCCTTGACCGGCCCATCCGAACCACTCCCCCGACCACGCTGAGATTGATACCGGCAGACCGCTCGACGGCTTCTGTACCGCGACGTCTGCTGGCGCGGCAGCAGCAACTTTGCTCTCTGATGCTTCCGGCTCCAGAGCACTCATGAACTCGGGCCAAATTGTGGTTGTCTCTTGGTTGGCAGGCATAGGCTATCGACCGTCTCCATCAAACGTCGGGTTGTGGCCAACTGTAGCCGGGCATAGGGCTGGCGCAATGGACACGGAGCGGTCCTTGAAAGCGCCGGATAGCATTCGCCGGGTTCAGACTGTCTGGGGTCGAAGCCCAGATTCGAGCGCACCGTCGAGAGCTGCCCATAGCTTCAGCACCGTGTCTTCGCGTGGTTTTCCCCGGTCAATATAAGCCGCCATCGCACGACGCGCATCTTCTTCGCGCCCAGAGAGCGCATGGCAAAACGCGGCCGCCACCGGCAACTGTGCGTGCATGCCTGCCCCGGGCTGGTCACTCAGCGCAACCACTTGGTCGTACACCGAAATCGCTTGCCCACCCAACTGCCAGAAGTCCTGCGCTTGTCGCACGGCGTTTGCGAGCCGAGGCGTCATGCCTTCGAGCAGACCCTGCTCACCCCACATGTACGAGAGGTTGAGTTCTGTGGATTGTCCGTCGATGAACGCATCGAAGATCGCCGATTTTTCGGTGCGATGCCACTGCATTTTTCCCGCGACGATGTGCGGCACGAAATCGAACGAATACCCCCAACGCGGGGCAATAACTCCGCCTTTAAGTTGTGCGTAGGCGAAGACACGGCGAACAGGGGCATCTTTGCTGTCGACCCAGTGAAGTGGCTTCACCTCGGCGAAACGATCTGCACCGAGATATGTAGCAATCACGGGCCCAATGTGGGCTTGAACTGCGGAAATGGTCAGAAGGTTGAAATCGCTCATAGAGGCGTTGTCTATACGTTTTAGGGCCGACAAACGCCCTGTTTGAATGACCGGTCGTGGCCGACTGTAGCCTTACGCGCGGCCAGCACAAAGGGGCTCACCAGTCACGCTAGCCAGCGAATAGTGGTCTCAGGGCTTCGCGTGGAGCCCCGCGAACGTCCGACGCGACATCAGTCCTCCCAACGAAAGGGCA